>NZ_JAWGOQ010000066.1:0-1004 GCF_032555305.1 Enterococcus sp. | reverse complement strand
CACCGGCGATTGCCGCCGGGAACGCGGTGATCCTCAAGCCCGCCGAAGCCACGCCGCTAATGGCGCTGGAGCTGGCGCGGATTTTTGAACAGGCCGGGCTGCCCGCCGGGCTGCTGAGCGTCCTGCCGGGCAAAGGCTCGGTGATTGGCGATGCGCTGGCGCGTCATCCTCGCGTGCGGAAAATTTCCTTTACCGGCGGCACCACCACGGGCCGTCATCTGGCGCACGTGGCGGCGGAAAAACTGATCCCGGCCTCGCTGGAACTGGGCGGCAAATCGCCGACCATCGTGCTGGAGGATGCCGATATCGAACAGGCCGCGCGCGGGATCTGCTACGGCATTTTCAGCTCGGCGGGGCAGGCGTGTATCGCCGGGTCGCGGCTGTTTATCCACGAGAGTATTTACGCCCCGCTGATGGCGAGGCTGCTGGAATTAACACGCGGGCTGCGCGTCGGACATCCGTTTACCGACGGCGTCCATGTAGGACCGCTGATCAACGAAAAACATCGCCAGAGCGTGATCCAGTACGTCGAACTGGCGAAGCGTGAAGGGGGCCGCGTGCTGTGCGGCGGCGAGATCCCCGCCGATCCCGCTCTGGTAAACGGCAGCTTCTTTCTGCCAACCATTATCGAAGGGCTGAGCAACAGCGCCCGCGCCTGTCAGGAAGAGATCTTCGGCCCGGTGCTGGTGGCGATGCCGTTTGGCGATGAAGCCACGCTTATCCACGAGGCGAACGACTCGGTGTACGGCCTGGCGGCGGGGATCTGGACGCGCGATACCGGTCGCGCCCTGCGTCTCAGCGAGCAGCTGGAGGCAGGCACGGTGTGGATCAACACCTACAAGGTTTTTGCGATTTCGACCCCGTTCGGGGGCTTTAAAGAGAGCGGTCTGGGCCGCGAGAAGGGTATCCAGGGGCTGAAAGCCTGGATGCAACAAAAGAGCATTTATCTGGCGACGGGTAATAGCGTCAACCACTGGTGCGACTGAGAAAGGGTGAGCAATGAG
>NZ_JAWGOQ010000065.1:0-1035 GCF_032555305.1 Enterococcus sp. | reverse complement strand
ATCTGGGCTTGTGAGCAAACAAGAGTTTCCGCCAGATGAATTCGACGCGATGGGCGAAGAAGGTCCCTCGGGGGCTCATCGCCGTCCTATTAGGCGCTGGCAAACCCTGCTACCAATTTTGATTGTATTGGTTTTAGGGCCGGCTTTGGCCTGGGGCGGGGTAGCGCTCATGAAGTCCACTGGCAAAATTGACGAGGTTAAGTCGACTGCCACTGCCAGTGCTACTGCTACTACTAGTGATAGTGTCACTATCCCCAGTACTCAACCGACGAAGATTAATAAACCTGAAGATTCTACCTCGCCGGATGGAGGAAATAGTTCTCAATCAAGTGTGGCGGCTGCAGAGAAAGCCAATGTGCGGGTACGGGTGCTTAATGCTTCTAAGCGTTCGGGTTGGGCGAAACAGGTTGCTCAAGATCTACAGTCTGCAGGTTTTGAAAATCCAATAGCCACTAACTCGCGGGCTCGCGGTTTAGAGGGTTCTACTGTGCTGTATCGTGGTGAGCAATACCGGGCAGCTGCCGAGGAGGCCGCTAAAGTTGCCGGAATCTCCCGGGTTGAAGATGCCAATACCGGCAAGTATCAAATCGGAGATACTGATATCGCCATTTACCTGATTAAATAACGGGCTAAGTGGTGACTCCTCGCAGATTTCGCGAGGAGGAGATGCTTACTAGCCAGTTTTTCGCGGGTATGTTCTCTGTCAGGATATTTTTCCCTTTTAGCGGGCGAAAGTTTGCACTTGGAGTAGGAGAGTGCCAAAATCGTATTTAGCACTCGAACCTAGAGAGTGATAAAAATCGAGTTCTTGATGAGGGGGCAATGTTCCGAGACAGGATCGGCGCAGGGTTCTCGTCCGTCGCGGGCATCAAGGCTGGATCAAAGATCTAACCGCGTGACGCGATCGCGTTGCGATGGAGGGAATAAAAGCATATGAGCAAGATTATTGCTTTTGATGAGGAAGCTCGTCGGGGAATGGAGCGAGGGCTAAACACCCTGGCCGACACGGTGAAAGTAACGCTAGGACCGCGTGGT
>NZ_JAWGOQ010000064.1:0-1254 GCF_032555305.1 Enterococcus sp. | reverse complement strand
CAATAATTCCGGACAACGCTCGCGCCCTACGTATTACCGCGGCTGCTGGCACGTAGTTAGCCGGCGCTAATCAACCCCTACACTCAACACACCCCACGGTGCGCCTTGTTCAGAGCAAAAGAAGTTTACAACCCGAAGGCCTTCATCCCCCACGCGGCGTCGCTGCATCAGGCTTTCGCCCATTGTGCAATATCCCCCACTGCTGCCTCCCGCAGGAGTCTGGGCCGTATCTCAGTCCCAATGTGACCGACCACCCTCTCAGGCCGGCTACCCGTCAAAGCCTTGGTAGGCCATCACCCCACCAACAAGCTGATAGACCGCGAGCCCACCCTTTACCGAAAAAATCTTTCCCACCCACCCCATGCGAGGCAGACAGAACATAAGGTATTAAACACCCTTTCGGAAGCTTATCCCAAAGAAAAGGACAGGTTACTCACGTGTTACTCACCCGTTCGCCACTCTCACCAAAAACGCAAGCGCTCTTGGATCCCGTTCGACTTGCATGTGTTAAGCACGCCGCCAGCGTTCATCCTGAGCCAGGATCAAACTCTCCAACAAAAACCAAAAACATCGGTTCAAGCCAGAAAACAATCCAGCAAAAACAAACACCAACAATCAAAAAACAAAACGTTCCAAAATCATCAGCATCAAAAAAACAAAAAACAGAAAAAAACCAAAACACCCACCAAAACCAGCAGGCACCCCAGTTCAATCCCACACAAACAAAACAAAAAAACACACTATCGAGAACACAAACAACCAAACCACAAACCAACCAAACTGGCCGGCCAGGATCCGTCGCGAGCAAAAAATAAGCGGCGGGAAAGCTTTTCTCCCGCCGGCCTCTGCGCTCGGCAACGAATACAAAGTTACCGCCCTGGATGCCTGGCGTCAAACCAAAATGCCTAAAAGTAAGGGAAGCCACAAAAATTTGTGGACAATCAGGTATTTACCTGCGTAAACATTGCGAGAGACTAAAAATCACCGCCACCAAGAAATCGATTTCAAGGTGGCGGTGATTAGCGTAAGAATCGGGCAGTCGCGATAAGCCTACTTTCGCTTAAGAGGACTACGATGCTCCAAGGCAGCATGAAATTCCTGAACCTGCCCCGGTCCTACCGTAATAAGTGCTTCGCATTCTGGCCGATTAAAAGCATCCGTCATTGCCAGCAGCGGCTCTACCGCTACCGCGATGCCGCGGCGATAGGCTAAAGCCTGACCGGTATAGATCTGGAAAGACCCTAAGCCCAGCCC
>NZ_JAWGOQ010000063.1:0-1513 GCF_032555305.1 Enterococcus sp. | reverse complement strand
GTCTTACCCGCTTCCAGGTTCCGGTATTTCACGGTGTCAACCAGGGTTACCAGATCGCTATCGGCCTTACCGGTGGTATCGATCTGCTTGTTGCCACCCTCATCGGTGAGTACCGTCGCAATCCAGGGGTTAACCTGTTTGGTCTGGTTCTCGTCCTTGGGATCTTCGTGCTTAGTAACCGGCTCGAACCCGCCATTAACTTTCAGATCTAGCTGTTCGAACGCTACTAGCGTCGAGTACTTAGCTACCTGTTCCTGGGTAAGGGTGAACGGTAGTTCTATTACCCCGTTCGGCGTGGTAATGGTTACTTCCTTCTCGGCTTTGATTCCGGTGCGAGTGGCATCGGTCTTAGCCGCATTGGGCATCACCAGTTCCCCGGAGAACTTGTAGGTCTTGCCGACCTCCAGGTTCCAGTAGCTGACCTTGTCGGTCAGGGTGTAGGTGTGATCTGCGCCCTCAACCAGGTCGATATTGCCATTGCGTCCCTCGCCTTTCAGCTCGGTAGCAATCTTCGGCTCATCGGGGGTCTGGTATTCGTTGGCAGCCTGCACGGCTACCGGATGCTGCGCGTCGGAACCAATGGTTACCTTTGCGCTCTTTCCGGAGGCCGGGCCAACTCCTGCGCCTTTACCGTCAACTGTCCAGCTTACGGTCTGGGCGTTGGTGCCTTCTGGTAGGACTTGCTGCTCAGTCACGGTGCAGACAGTGCCGGCGCGGAACTGGGCGGGCGCCACTACCGGGGTGCCGCCCGGTTTGACGTTGGAGATATTACCGTGGGTGCCATCAGAGCACTCATAGGTGAAGTTGTAGCTGGTAGGCAGGTTCTTAACCTTGTCCTTGCTCTCGCCGGCTACTTTCACCGCGGTCTTCTGTACCGAGAAGGTACCCTTTTGCTCAATCTGCTGGTAGCTGTTGGTAGCGGTTACCACCACATTGCCTTGCTTACCATTATTGAGCCACTGCGCGTGAGTCATCGGCTTACTAATGGCGAAGGTGTTGCTAGCGGCAGTCGAAGCATCGTTCAAGCTACCACTCCAGCTAATCGAGTGCTTCACTTTAGCAGTGGACAGCTCGTTTACCGGAATGAACTTACCCTTGCTGTCAATAGCTCCTAGTTCTTTCACCTGCACCTGGCTGCCCAGTGGCAGTCCCCAGTACGACTTGGAGGCACCCGGGAACAGAGTTACCTCTTGTTCGTGGGTATTGTTTCCTTCCTTATAGGTTAGCTGGAAGCGGTAGGCGCTAATATTTTGCGCTTCATCCGCGTTTCCTTTAACAACCTTCTGCAAGGTGAAGGCGCCTAGTTCCTGGGTGTAATGGTTAGCCGCCAGGATTTTGGCTTTTGCTGTAGAGTTCTTGAGTTTGAAAGTTACTTCCAGCTTTTCCTTGCTGGCAGAAGCCTCTACTCCCTCATTTCCAAGTACCTGCATCCCGGAACCCACGTAATCGGCGTTTTCTACCGATTTCGGAGTTTCTTCCCAAACTTTACATTCGGTGCCGACCGGCAGGTTAT
>NZ_JAWGOQ010000062.1:0-2275 GCF_032555305.1 Enterococcus sp. | reverse complement strand
ACGTCGCCGCGCTGATTATTCTTCCGGCATAGCTCAGTTGGTAGTAGCGCATGACTGTTAATCATGATGTCGTAGGTTCGAGTCCTACTGCCGGAGTTTCTCGAGAGAGAATAATAAACATAGAGTATTGGGCCTTTGTGCTCCTATCTTGGAGAGTTGTCCGAGTGGCCGAAGGAGCATGATTGGAAATCATGTAGGCGGGTATTCCTGTCTCAAGGGTTCGAATCCCTTACTCTCCGTAACATCTTTTTTACTGGCCCGTTGGTCAAGCGGTTAAGACACCGCCCTTTCACGGCGGTAACACGGGTTCGAGTCCCGTACGGGTCATTTAATTAAATAATATGGGGGTTTAGCTCAGCTGGGAGAGCATCTGCCTTACAAGCAGAGGGTCAGCGGTTCGAACCCGTTAACCCCCATTCGGTTCCGTGGTGTAGGGGTTAACATGCCTGCCTGTCACGCAGGAGATCGCGGGTTCAAATCCCGTCGGGACCGCCATTTTAATTAAAAACTTTAAACTATTATAATATGGCGCGGTAGCTCAGTTGGTAGAGCAACGGATTGAAGCTCCGTGTGTCGGCAGTTCGATTCTGTCCCGCGCCACCATGGAGGAGTAGCGAAGTGGCTAAACGCGACGGACTGTAAATCCGTTCCTTAGGGTTCAGTGGTTCGAATCCACTCTCCTCCATTTGTTTCAGGGGCATAGTTTAAAGGTAGAACAGCGGTCTCCAAAACCGTTAGTGTGGGTTCAATTCCTGCTGCCCCTGTTTTCTTAATATGGCGATCGTGGCGAAGTGGTTAACGCACCGGATTGTGGCTCCGGCACTCGTGGGTTCGATTCCCATCGTTCGCCCTTGTAATTATTGGGGTATAGCCAAGCGGTAAGGCAAGGGACTTTGACTCCCTCATGCGTTGGTTCGAATCCAGCTACCCCAGTTTTCTTGGAAAAGTATCAAGAAACTTTCTTGAAAAATACTTGTTCTAAGAAGAAAACAATAGTATAATGGCGGTATAGCCAAGTGGTAAGGCAGAGGTCTGCAAAACCTTCATCACCGGTTCAAATCCGGTTACCGCCTTAGTACTAGAATATTTATTGACATGCCGGCGTGGCGGAATTGGCAGACGCGCTGGACTCAAAATCCAGTGCCCTCACGGGCGTGCCGGTTCGACCCCGGCCGCCGGTATAAAGAGCTAAGATGTTATTTCATCTTAGTTTTTTATTTGAAATTAAATAGTACCATGGCGATCGTGGCGAAGTGGTTAACGCACCGGATTGTGGCTCCGGCACTCGTGGGTTCGATTCCCATCGTTCGCCCTAGTAGGACTCAGCAGAGATGCTGGGTCTTTTTTTTGAATAGAATTGGGTTCTATCGTGGTTACGAGATTGACTCTCCGGTAATGAGAGGGTTTAGAATAGATGTATCGAAAAGGATTTGCTTCTGGGAGAGGATTGAATGGGAAAGAAATTGCTGTTAGTTTTAGATGGGCAAGTAGGAGTATTGAATAGAACTATTTACAGGAAGGCTGAAATTATTTCAACTATAAATTCAGTTGTTGAATCATTTCAAAAGGCTCAGCAGCCGATTATCTTCACTAGACATACGAACAAGACGTCGTTAGCCGCTGAAGCAAAATCATGGACACTTGATTCAAGTATTCAGCGTCCTGATTCTGCAATTATCTTTAATAAGAAGAGAAGCAATATTTTTACAGAGCCTGATTTCGTAGAATTGTTAAAGAAACTTGAAATACAGGAGATATATGTTTGCGGATTTGTCACTAATGGCTGTGTTCAGGCTGCTTGTTTAGAAAGCAAATCCAGGGGATTTAAAACCTCACTATTAAAAGATGCCCATAGTACTTTTGTGAAGAACGCATGGACTGTAATCGAGGCATGGAACTTAAAATTGGCAGAAGCTGGTGTTGAAGTAATGGCTGCTTGTGAGGTAAGTGATTAAGTAGCAGGGAAATAAGTTGTTAATAATAGAAGCAATTTGTATTCCACCTGACGATTATGAAATAGGAACTTTTTTGTTCAACAGGAGGTTATATGGAAGGAGAGAGTTTCATCCAGCAGGAAGACGTATTATTGATACCAATCAAGCCGAATTTTTGCCGAGAGATTTCCTATTGATTCAACAGTTTTAGAAGGAATGGGAAATGGCTGTGATTGGGTAAGTGCAGACGGCGTTCTCAAAGAGCCACAAAAACGCTGTTTTTGCGCCAGACAAATCGCGTTTTTGTGAGCCAGTTAAATCGGAGAAAAGAGAGCCACTTG
>NZ_JAWGOQ010000061.1:0-4268 GCF_032555305.1 Enterococcus sp. | reverse complement strand
AGGTGGCTCTCTATCTCCGATTCGAGTGGCTCAGTTTTTCCCGATTCAGGTGGCTCAATCACGTCCGATGAAGTGGCTCCCAAACTCCGTCGTATGCAGACAGACACTTAGAAACAAAGAGTAATCGTGCGAAAAAAATAGCTGTTCTAAAAAAGTGAAATTTGATATAAAACGCGTGAAATGGATTCATATACATATTTGTTTAAAATTTTCGAAATTGCTCCGTTCCTTATTTTTTAGATAATCTTCATTTATATGTTAAGAAACCCAAAGAAAAATCGTCAATGTCAATAGAGAATAGCGATTAACAACTGAACTCTTATGTAGTCACACATATTTGTTACTTTCCTTTTTTCAGTTTATATGATAATGTTCAATAATTATTTAAATAAATCTAAAACAAAACACAATATAAAATTTCATATTAGATCATAAAGTAATTTAATACTCATACTTCTAGACTTCATCTACTTTTTTAATCCTTTTACTTTGATTTCATTTTTGAAGCTTTCACTCTTTGACTTTGAAAACTAATATAAAAAGGACAATCATAATACTCTTTAGGAGTACTCCTGATAGTCCTTAATTCATTATCTAGACAACGACCTACATAAAGAAAGATAATTACTATTGTCATTTTATTTATCTACTACCGAGAATCTTTCCATTAAAGTCATTTTCAGAATTGATGATTAGAATGTTCCAAATTGTCTTAATTCACATAAAGGGTCTTCATAATCAAAGATTTTATTTGAAATTATAGTAGCCGGACACTCTCGGAAACACATATCTGTAAAAAGACAACCTTCACATTTCTTTATGAACTTAGTCGAAACGTCTATCAAATTAAATAAATCACGATATCTTTGTGACTGCAAAATACTTATTAATGAATCATCTCGAATATTTCCCAAACTAAAAATTTTTTCTGTTTCAAATTTTTGACAAAGAAATACTTCCCCCGTAAAACTAATTCGAATTTCTATATCTGGAGTATAGCCTTCTTCAAAATATAACGGACATTTGCTATTAGAAACATATGGAGGAGTGATATTGAAGTTTTCATCTTGCATTTCTTCCATGATTGGTAAGAGTTCGTCCGCTATATCTTTAATAAGATTACTTGTAGTAGAGATACCTTCTTTTGCTCTCCCAATGTTTATGACTTCTTTGAAAGTGACTGCAAAAACATTATTTCTTTTTAAATCTGATAAAAATGTATACAAATAGTTGGTATTATTTCCCGTGACAACAAAATTGACTGTAACTTTTATATTATTTTCGGTCAGAAGCTTTGTTGCTGTCATGGCTTTATGAAAAGTTCCATTTCCTCTAACAACATCGTTTTCTTCTGGACTTGTTCCATCAATGCTTACTTGCACGTAATCAACAGTTCTACTCAATTTTTTTGCAAGATTATTGTCAATTAGGGTTCCATTAGTTACCAAACCAATTTCAAATCCATAAGTACTTTTCCCAAAATTCAGTATGTCTATAATATTGTTATGTAATAAAGGTTCACCACCAGAAATAATCACTTTATTACACCCAATTTTTGATATCTCATCAAATAATTTTTTAACCTGTTTATCGTCAAATCTATGGGTTGGTTTACCAGAGTTGTTGTAACAATGGACACAGCGTAAATTACATAACGAACCAATTTCAAAATATACACTTCTCAAATTGAATACATTCATTATTTAGATACCTCCAAAATTTAACTGGTACTCGTTAACGGTGCGATTATTAACCTCCTTTCTTAACTCATTAACATATTGGAATCTCAGTTTTGTTAAACCTGAGACAAATTGCTCATCTTCGAAGACATCATTTAAACTAAATATCTTATATGTTATTGAACTCTTTCTTAATGTTTTTGAGATCAGAGCTATTGAATTCTTCAAAATTTTGTTTTCAATAATAGATACACTTTGGTCTCTTACATAGTATTGTAATTCAACAGTTTGATCATTCCGTATTGTCCAAATCATAAAACCACATAAACTGTTTTCAGAAATATTTCTAATTGCAAGGATGAGACTCATCTTATTCAAATGAAAATCACGATTATAGATTAATCCATTTACTGCTAGATCCCCATAAAACGGATTTCTATATATATACAAATCATTTTGAACCCTATCTTCTAAAAATTTTTTCATAAATGAAAAATCGTTTGTTGAAAATGTAGATAATTCTATATTAGCAGTAATATTAACTTTCCCTTCACTAACAAAAGGATTCCCTTGTGGTTCAATTCCACGATTAATTGTCAAATTCTCAATGGTCTTTATTACATCCTTTTCAACAAGATATCGCGGTGCTCCTTTGTATTTCGACATTATACTTGTAATAATATCTTCTATACTTGTATTCCCATCACACATTGTTAGAATATCGTAATATGACGAATTTACAATTTCAGTCTTATGACTTTCAGAGATATTCTTAATAGAAACATATCCATCACGTTCTTTTCTTTGAAAAAGGATATAGTCTTCAACCAAAGATGGCTTGAATTCTGAAATGCTCTTCTTAAGCTTCATTTTGTATTTTCACTCCTTTAATTTAGAATGCTAATTTCTTCGTGATCCTTGTTCATTGTATTGTTACTAGGTGTAGTCATACCTGAAATTGACGTAAGTTCGGAAACCATTTTTTTTACTTCTTCTGTTTTCCAAATTTTATTCAATCCTGCTTCCCAATATTCTGAAAGTGTATGTCTTTTTAAATTTCCAAAAGTAGCAGGAAGATATATTGATGGAGTAATTGAGCCATCTGATAATATACAAATACTATCAGTGTATGATTTACTACCAAAATGGTTTTTGAAAACGATTAGGTGATCTATTGGATCACCCCATTCAAGCGCAACACTTGTTTTTCCGTTTAAATACTCCAATTTTTTTTGATTATATATCTTTTTTAAATCCCTGTAATCCTTTTCATTCGGTAAAATGTAGGAGTTTTTTTCTGCCCTTCCAATGGGCATTAAATCTTGTAATCTAACTTCATTTACATTCATTTCTTCAGCTATTTTATAGACATCTACAAAATCTGATACATTCCATTTTGTAGGTGAAAAAGCAATTCCTGAAAGGATTTCATATTTTTTAAGTAATTTAAGTCCTCTAATTGCACCTTCATAGGCCTTTTCGTTGTTTCGTAGTCTATTATGTGCAGCTCTATTTCCATCTAAACTGATCTGAACATTATTGATTCCTTTTTCTTTTAACAATTTAGTGAAATCATCATTTAAGTACATTCCATTTGTAACCATCGAACTTTTAATATTTGCGGCATTCAATTTTTCTACAATTTGAAGCACTAATTCTTTTCTTACTAGTGTTTCTCCTCCACAAATACAAACACTAAATGGTTTTACATCTATGATTTGATTAATAACATCTAATACTTCAATATCTGAAAGCTCTGTTGAAAAATCTCCTTCTCCGCTGTTATTGTAGCAATGAAGGCAAGACAAATTACAACGATTAGTAATATCGAAACTAATACTTATTGGTCCTTTGACAATATTACTCATTTCCTCACTCCTTGTAATATAATTCTTCGAAGCAAATACTTAATCTGCTTTATTTTTATTCATAATAACCTATCTATTAGTAGCGATTTATTTACTACTTATGAGATGTTTTTGAATTGATCTCTGGAAAGCACCAACTCAAGTTAAGATAGTCAGTTTATTAATGTTTTTGCAATCTTTTTACGATTAGGATTAACATAGAAGCTATAACTCTTACTGTTTACCTATTGGTCTACCAAAAGTATGAAGAATGCTATTTCTGTATGATATTCTTCATATTTAGCCTTAGTTATAACAATTATATAAGTATTGACTTGTCAGTATTCAAGTTACCTCTATTATTAATAATGCTTTTAAAATAAATACTCATAAGTAACTACTTTACTTGAATTTAACAACGTACATCGAGAAAAACCTGAATCTAAAAGTAACCCTTCCCAAAAGGAAAAATATTTATTTTCCCTGTCCAAATCAACTAATAATTTATTAACTTCTTTTACAAACAGCTGCTTCATTCTTTCTTCAATGTATGACAACATATTCTTAAAAACATCAAGAGAATCTTTTGTTAAATGAATAAAGTTGATGCTTACAGAACTTCTATAGTTATTTTCGAGAAACATGTATTTTGCAAGACTTTTATACATAAAATTGCAGAAGAAAAATACACAATACTGCAACCTGAAATCATCCTTTGATTATTTTGATTTTGATAATGCGT
>NZ_JAWGOQ010000060.1:0-4871 GCF_032555305.1 Enterococcus sp. | reverse complement strand
AGTGGCTCTCTTTTCTCCGATTTAACTGGCTCACAAAAACGCGATTTGTCTGGCGCAAAAACAGCGTTTTTGTGGCTCTTTGAGAACGCCGTCTGCAGTCTGTCCTCTTTGAAGAGTTTTTCGGCCATTGAAGTCGATCCTTCTCAATTCTCTTGTACAACAATAAAAAGCTATCTCACTCCCAGTGAAGCGCCTTGAAGCAATACAATTTTTGATCCGCAAAACAAAAGAGCACGTGATCAAAAAACATCCATTTTATAAGGTGCTACGACCAAAGCGACCATTTAATCAGTACCTTTTCACAAATTAGCTTTCTTCAGACTAAGAAAGTATTAGGGATGAAGGAGAAAACCAGCCCCCCTTACTATAAGACGCTTGCTTACTAAATGGAATGACTGTCTATTTATGGATTTGTATAATAAAAAAACGATATCTCGCTATTTTGAGATATCGTTAGAGGAAGCTCCTTTATCCAACTTGAGCTTGTCAAATCTTATCGAGTTTGGTGCTCATTACAATTAACGCGACCAAGTGGATTAAAAATTTGACGGATGTAAATGGGCACTTATAATAAAATCACTTAGTATCATATTTTTTTGAATATCATCATATCAGACAAACTCGTATTTTAGTTCTTTTTTTCAGAATAGCACGTCAATGTACTTACAAGATAGTTAAGAAAACTTCAGAAAGATTAGATTGAAATTTAACATTTTATCCAGGGACCTTCCCATTTTCCCGTTGAATAATTATATAATCTCTTATAGTAATTACCATTCTCATATTTGTATTTCCACTCTTTGATAGGTGCCAATGGTTTAATAGTAGAATAATCTCCAGTAACCTGAGCATAACCAGAATTTGGAAGACTAGCGGCTCCTAAACCAATCATTAGAAATACAACTGCAAAAATTTTTTTCATTATAGTTCCCCTTTCTCTTCATAGTTATTTATTATCTTCCATTTTCAAATTTCCATATTCTTTAACGCGTTGTTCCTCAGTAATCTCAAATAAAGGTTTTCCATCTTTATAAATTTTATAGCTATTCTTGCCAATCTTCTTTAATATGGAATTTTTTTCTGTAATTACAAAATAATCATGTTCAATATTTTTTCTTTCGATATATGGCTCAAATATGATACAGCTGGATAAGAAAAAACCAAGTATTCCGGATATAAAAAAAATTAATTTTTCATTCTTTGCTTTCTTTTCATAAAAGATATTATTTACTCGCTCCAATAGTAACGATTCAACGGGTGAGCTGAATGATGGTAAATCATTTATTACTGGCATCATCATTGGTCGATTTTTAGTGTGTTTTCCAACTTTAACTAATGTTTCAACGTACTCAATTTTCTCCTTTTTATTTAGTTTTTTTGTAACAAATTCATCAGCTTTCAACTCTATCATCTGGTTAAAGTGTTTCCTGAATACCCAGATAACAGGATTCCACCAATAGATTAATGTTAATACTTCATAAAATGACTTTATCCATAGATCCAGGCTATTTACATGGCATAGTTCATGTTCAAGTACAAACTGTTTTTCATTCGAAGAGAAGTTCATGGCAGGCATAACAATTAGAGGGTCAAATAGGCCGATTACTACAGGAGATAGTGGCGCATCCACAGTAACCACCTTAATATTTTTGTATGAGCCTATTATACTTTTTTCTAACATTACTTTCAGCGAATGCATGGCATATAATTTTTTTACCCATCGTATCAAAAAAAGACTACTTCCCAAAATCCAAATGAGAGCTATCAATTGCCAGACACTACAGTTTCTGTGCAGCACATTTACTTGTCTACTCATAAATTCATTTAATCTTGGTAAAATCGTATCAGACGGGATTGCATGAGTATAAAAAAATTCTACAGGTACAAATAATCGAAGTAGGAAAATTATACTCAATCCCATAAAGATATTAGCTGAAATTACTTTGTTTAAACGTAATTTGTTTATGAGTAAAATCAATATTAAAACAGTCAGTGAACTTATAAGTAGTGTAGTTAAAAACGATGTGAAGGTTACATTCATTACATACCTCTTCGCTTAGCAGCAATGACGTTTTCTATCTCTTCGAGCGTTTTTGATGTATTGTTTGAATTTCCTAAAAATTGAGTCAACAGTTCAGGCATATCAAGTTCCTCAAATTGTTTTAAGATAAAATTCTCTTTATTAAGAGTAGGGATATAGCTTCTAGTCAAAACCGTTCCGCTATAAACAATCTCATCAACTTTCAATAGATCTTTCTTTACTAACTTTTTCAAAACAGATTGTACAGTACTTAAGACTAGATCAGGATTAATCTCATGAATCTGCTTTGCTGTCAGTCCAGTCTCGTTTTCCCATAAAATGCTTAATACTTCAAATTCTTTATTTGATACAAGATTTTTTTTCATTTCAAATCACCCCTTCTAATATATATGTCTTTACTATACATATTAACTCAATATTACTTTGTCAACAACATATTTTTTTTGATTAGTTGATTAAGAAATATTTTGTCGATTTTTAGATATGTCTTCAAATTTATTTTGTTTTTAAAGTAAATATGATTATTAGTAATGGGACCATTGTTACCGTAAATTATTTATTAGTGGTTAAAAATATAGCACGCCAAATTAAAAATGGGTATTTGTATTTTCCTTTTTTATTAAACATTTTATTAAGACAATTGAGTTTAGTTCCAAAATCATTACTCAAAAGTTTATTTATTCATGAAGGTTCAAATTGCTCTTTGAAAACTAAATAAAGGTTTCTGAACAACATTATTAGGTTGATCGAGCTATTGTAAAGATACGCCAAGAAGCTTCAGCCGAGCGAACCAATATCTAAAACAACTCTTGATCTTGAAAATCAAGTGCCATGACATCAACTTATCATAATGATACTCACACTCAAAATGTGTCTCGCTGCTAACTACAGGGGGAGGTGAAAATCCTGTGCGCCCATTCTAAAGGCAGTTCAAAAATCTAGCAAAGACAAATAAACCCTGTTACCACGCGGTATTAAGCGGATTCGTATTCTACAAATATGCTATACTCTTGGTGCTACCATAAAATTCTATTATACATTGGAGGAATGTTTATTGGAGATAAAACTGAAGTAGTGAAGGAGACTTATTCTATTAGTGAGATTGCTAAAATTTTAGACATTAGTAATAAGTCTGCCTATTCTTTAATTCATGAAAACTTTTTTAGATATGTAAGAATTGGACGAACAATACGTATATCAAAAAAATCTTTTGATCAATGGTTAAACGACTTTGCTGATGCTGATGATTTAACTAGGAGAGATTTTTAATGGCAACCATTATATCAAGAAGTAAAAAATCAGTAGTCGTGTATAGCTATGTAGATAACGAAAAGAAACGGAGACAAAAATGGGATACATTTCTATCCAGAGCTGAAGCATTCCAACGAAAAAAATTTGTTGAGTACTATCAATCAGTAAATGGTTCAGTAATTGTTCCCGATGAACAGAATCTAACACAAACAGCTTTAAAAATTGAGGATAAGAGTTCGAATAATGTAACATTTAGTGAATACTTGAAAGAGTATGTGGATGTATATGGTCGTGCTAATTGGTCAGTAACAACTTTTAGAAATAAAACTTCCTTGATCAGAAACTATATTGATCCGATTATTGGGGATAAAAAAATTGATCAAATTTCGACTAGGATGCTGTCTAAGTATTATGTGGATTTATTAAGTGTCAAAGAGGCGGCAGGAAATAAACCGTCTAGTGATAAATTGTTGACACCAGCCAATATCAAGAAAATTCACGATTTGATACGCTCAGCACTAAAACAAGCAATTGCGTGGGATACATTACCAAAAAATTCAACGAATCCAGCGACAATGGCAACTTTACCAGTTATTCCTGAATACGAGCGAAAAGTCTGGGATATTGAGACCTTTAAAGTAGCTGTTGAAAAAACAGAGGATGAATTATTACGATTGTGTATGCACTTAGCTTTTGCTTGTTCGCTTAGAATTGGCGAGGTCTTAGGTTTAACTTGGGATAATTTAGTCATTGATGAAGAATCTATCGAGAACGGCACCACTAGATTGTTCGTTGAAAAACAACTAACAAGGGTCTCGAAAAAGGCAATCGATGAATTGAAAGAAAGAGATATTATCAAGGTTTTTCCATCGAGTAAAAACAATGTGACACGATTAGTATTAATGACACCGAAAACTGATTCAAGCCGGAGAACTGTTTGGCTTCCTAAATCAGTTGCTCAGATGTTGATTCAACACAAAAAGAATCAAAGTGAGATGAAAGATTTTTTTGGTGAAGAATATGAGGATCACAATTTGGTTATCTCTTCAGAAAATGGAAAACCGGTTGAAAACAAGTTAGTTGGTAAACGGCTCAGAAAGCTGTGTGAAGAGTTTAAATTACCAAGAGTGGAATTCCATAGTTTGAGACATTTAAGTACCACCTATAAGCTCAAAATGACCAATGGAGATATTAAAAGTGTTCAAGGCGATACAGGTCATTCAAAAGCTGACATGGTAACAGAAGTATATTCACATATTATTGATGAAGATCGAAGACACAATGCAAAAAAATTGGAACAAACATTTTATGAGGAAGAAACTTCACCTAAAGAAATGAATACAGATCAGACATTAAAATTGTTAAATATAATTCAATCATTGCCCGATGAGTTGAAAGAAAAACTGTTGTCGTTAGATTAAGAAGGGTAGTAAAAATGCAATGACACCAATGCTTCAACTAGTGGTTGTTAGCAAAAAGTGTTAGCAGAAACGGAGATTTCCGATGAAAATTAGAGGAAATAAAAAATCTGTTAGCAGATTTAGAGGTCAACTAACAGATCATTATATCAAGTATAGTA
>NZ_JAWGOQ010000059.1:0-6628 GCF_032555305.1 Enterococcus sp. | reverse complement strand
GAATTTTTAGGTGCTCCTCCTAGTCAGCAATTTTTCATTTTATTTAAGGATAGATCACTAACCTTCTAGAAAAGTGATTTGTTCAGTAGATATTATTTAAAAAAATAAAAAGTGCAATAAAAGTGCAGTATTTGCACCTAAGCAGACCTGATTAAATTCGAAATGGAATTCTAAACTCAATATTCATTTAAATGATAGACGTTCATAATGAGCGTCTATTTTTTATGCTTTGAAAGGTTGTGATACTAACAAATTTTTAAATGAATAAAGTAAGCCAAAAATATTTTATGTGAGAAAGGAACGATACACTTATGGAATTAAAATATGTCATTCCCAATATGGAAAAAACATTTGGTCAATTAGAATATGCTGGTGAAGGGAATATTGAACAACGTCGAGTCAATGGCAGACCAACTATTCTCTCTCGTAGCTACAATTTATACTCAACGATTCAACGAGCAGATGATATTGTTGTCATTCTTCCCTCCGAAGCTGGCGAGAAACATTTTGAATCCGACGAAAAAGTCAGACTCATCAACCCACGTATTACCGCAGAAGGTTATAAAATTGGCAATAGAGGATTTACCAATTACATTATGCACGCAGACGATATGGTGAAAGCTTAAGAAAGGAAAGGTGAAAAAATATGAGATTAGCAGAAGGTATTGTGATTGAAAAAGACCAGACATTTGGCACATTGAAATTTTCCGCTTTACGTCGTGAGGTTCGTATTCAAAATGAAGATGGTTCGGTTTCCGAAGAAATTAAAGAACGTACCTATGACTTAAAATCAAAAGGACAAGGACGCATGATACAAGTCAGTATCCCCGCTTCTGTTCCTTTGAAAGAATTTGACTACAACGCAGAAGTGGAATTAATCAATCCTGTGGCAGATACCGTAGCGACGGCTACTTTTCGAGGGGCAGACGTTGATTGGTACGTGAAAGCAGACGATCTTGTATTAAAAGGACAGACAAAACCTCATCAGAAATATAAAAAAGAAGCGTCCGAAAGTGAAAAATAGGTGTTGCTTATGACAAACACACCATTGATTTTGAAAGAAATTCCGAAAGATGAAGCCATTTCTTTTATTCGGCAATACCATTATTCAAAGATACTCCCTAGATTGTGTAAATACTTTCTAGGGATTTTTTCAGAAGAAAAATTATTAGGCGTTGTGGAATTAGGCTGGGGTACGCAACCCCTACAAACCATACGCAAACTCTTTCCCGACAGTTCCCTTCAAACCACAGATTATTTAGAAATTGGAAAGATGTGTTTTCTTCCAGAAATGAATCAAACCAATTATTTTGGCAGTCAAGCTCTTTCAGCTCTAATTAAGTGGTTGAAAGAACATACGGACTGTCATTTTTTATATACATTGGCAGATGGAATTGAGGGAAAATGTGGCTATGTCTATCAAGCGTCCAACTTCTTTTACTGCGGGTATTTCAAGACAAGTGTCTATCGTGATAAACAGTCATGGGAAAAGATACACCCTCGAAGTGCTCGCCTTTTATTAGAGGAAAATGCTCGTTTTGAACAGGTAGAGAAAAAGCATTGGCTTTCCCAGGCATTTTGCGAATACAAAGGGATTGAGAAAATCAATGGACGCATGTTTCGCTATCTCTATCCGTTGACAAAAGAAGCGAAAAAACTGTTAGGACACACGCTCTATCGACGTCATTATTATCCGAAAGAAAAAGATTTACGCTTTGAAAAGCGAATCGCTTATCGGAAATATGAAGCCATTTCTCAACCAACTTTTGATAAACAGGCTCGTATCTACAATACACAATTATTTTGATAGATGGAAAGGAGGATTTTTATGCCATTGCTTCATGACAGAGGAAAGCGAATCAAAGCCAACGATAAGGACTTGGTCTATCATTTTGTGCTGATTTCATTGCTGATAGTTTTTCTAGTCGTTCTACTCCCTTTTCATTGGAGAACGTTACAATCGGTGAATTGGCAAACAGTTCAGTTAGATACATTTTTCTATCAACTGCATACGCCATACTTTTGGAGCAGTATTCTCACTGCTTTTTTTGTATGCGGACTCATCAGCTGGCTCTATTATCACTATCGCATAGATTCTATAAAACAGTTAGAGCACCGTCAAAAGTTAGCTCGTATGATTTTAGAAAACCATTGGTATGAAGCCGAAGAAACTCAATCAGAGGGATTCTTTAAAGACTTATCCAGCAAGAAAACCAAACAACGAATCCGCCATTTTCCTAAAATGTATTACCGAATGAAAGATGGACTGATCCATATTCATGTAGAAATCACTTTAGGGAAATATCAAGATCAGCTCTTGCACTTAGAAAACAAACTAGAAACAGGCTTGTATTGTGAATTAGTGGAAAAAACGTTGAAAGATTCTTATGTAGAGTATGTTCTACTTTATGACACCATTGGCAATCGAATTGGCATTGAAGATGTGGTAGCTCAAGATGGACGTGTCAAATTGATGGAATCGGTCTATTGGGAGTTTGATTCTCTCCCTCACATGTTAATTGCTGGGGGCACGGGTAGTGGAAAATCCTATTTTATTCTCACATTGATTGAATCTCTCCTGCATACAAATGCGAAGCTTTATATTCTCGACCCTAAAAATGCTGATTTGGCAGACTTAGGAGCGGTCATAGATAATGTCTATTACCGTAAAGACGATATGCTGGCATGTATTAGTCAATTTTACGACGATATGATTGCCCGTAGTGAAACCATGAAGCAACACCCGAACTACAAAACAGGAGAAAATTATGCGTATCTTGGTCTACCTGCGAACTTCCTGATTTTTGATGAATATGTGGCGATGATGGATATGTTAGGTCGTGATAGTGCACAAGTTATGAATAAACTCAAACAAATTGTTATGCTCGGACGACAAGCAGGCTTCTTTTTAATTCTTGCCTGTCAGCGTCCAGACGCAAAATATTTTAGTGATGGTATTCGAGATAACTTTAACTTCCGTGTGGCTTTGGGTCGTATGTCTGAAATGGGCTTCGGTATGATGTTTGGAAGCGATACACAAAAACAATTTTTCTTAAAACCCATCAAGGGAAGAGGTTATGTGGATACAGGAAAAAGTGTGATTAGTGAGTTTTATACACCCCTTGTACCAAAAAGGTATGATTTCTTAGGAGAAATAGGAAAAGTCATTCAAAAAAAGCAATCTGAGCCTGTACCGCACGAAGTGAAAGGTACAGGTTCAGACTTGCTTTGATTGGTGTGGCGTTAGCCACGCCAATCCTTTAGCCCCCTCTACCTAACAGGGGGGCACAAATACAACTGAAAACAGGCAATTCTCATCAACCAATGTTGATGGTACAAGGAATTGCG
Organism: Enterococcus sp.; assembly: GCF_032555305.1. Classification (GTDB taxonomy): domain Bacteria; phylum Bacillota; class Bacilli; order Lactobacillales; family Enterococcaceae; genus Enterococcus_A. The sequence goes on along the minus strand of NZ_JAWGOQ010000059.1, from coordinate 3,280 downwards.
GAAAATAGGAAAGATGTAAACTCAAGGGTCATAGTTTACATCTTTTTTAGATTGGAGGTTTGCGAATGGAAAACGAAAAAATTTGGATTAAGGAATTGAAAGAAAAGCGACTGGCTTATGGCGTTTCTCAAAATAAACTGGCGGTTGCTTCTCATATTACCAGACCTTACCTATCGGATATTGAAACAGGCAAGGCAGTCCCTACTCAACAGGTGAAAGAAGATTTACTGAACGCTTTGGAACGCTTCAATCCCGATAACCCATTGGAGATGTTATTCGACTATGTACGGATTCGATTCCCTACCAATGATGTGTCTCAAATTATCGGTGAGGTTTTACGCTTGAATATGGATTATATGCTACACGAAGACTTTGGCTATTATTCTTATCCCGAACACTATCGTTTCGGTGATATTGTTGTCCTAGTCTCTCATGATGTAAGTAAAGGGGTTTTATTAGAACTGAAAGGAAAAGGCTGTCGGCAATTTGAAAACTTTCTATTGGCTCAACATCGGAGCTGGTATGGTTTCTTTCAAGATTGCATGGAACATAAAGGTATTTTCAAACGCTTGGATTTAGCCATCAACGATAAAACAGGGATTTTGAATATTCCAGAATTGGCAAAGAAATGTAAACAGGAAGAATGTATTTCCGTCTTTCGGAGCTTTAAAAATTATCGCAGTGGTGAATTGGTTCACCGTGATGAAAAACCAGACATGGGAAACACCCTTTATATTGGCTCATTAAAAAGCGAAGTCTATTTCTGTATATATGAGAAAGATTATGAGCAATACGTGAAAAATGATATTGCCTTAGAAGACGCAGAAATAAAGAATCGCTTTGAAATTCGTTTGAAAAACGACAGAGCCACTCAAGCCATGAAAGATTTGTTGGAACATCAAAATGCAGAAAAAACAGCGTTTGAGATTATCAATCGTTATATTCGCTTTGCCGATAAGGACGAAACCAAGCGACGGAGTGATTGGCAAACCAATGAACGCTGGGAATGGTTTATCGGCAAAAATCGTGGAGCATTACGCCTAACCATACAGCCAGAACCTTATTCTTTTGAACGAACATTGAACTGGTTACATCATCAAGTCGCCCCTACATTAAAAGTCGCAAGCATTTTAGATATTCTCAACGGTACAACCATTATTTCCACCATGATTCATGAAGCCAAACTGACAGAAAAACATGAGAAATTAATTGAACAACAACATCTAGGCATGGAGGATTTGATTACATGAGCCTCTTAACAGAAGAATTAAAGAAGTTAGGGTTTCAAGCGTATATACAAAATACAGGGAAATATACGTCTCTCATTATTGAGGGAAAACGGCAAGCTGGTGATACCATCTATACCTATGATTTTTACAAAGTGAGCTTTTATAAGAATTATACCAGTCGAATAACTGTTTATGGAGAGCATTTAACTCCTTTTCAATTATTAAAGCGTGTAAAAAGCTATATCTACTATCGAGAAAAATATCTTAAGGAAAGGAGGACAATCACATGAATTTTGGGCAGAATTTGTACAACTGGTTCTTGGATAATGCACAGTCATTGGTATTGTTAGCGATTGTCGTCATTGGACTGTTTTTAGGTTTTAAACGAGAATTTTCAAAACTTATTGGCTTTTTGATTATTGCTTTAATCGCCGTCGGACTTGTGTTCAATGCAGCTGGCGTGAAAGATGTGTTATTAAACTTATTTAACCGAATCATTGGTGCTTAACAGATATTTTTCATGATAAAATAGGAAGTATATATTTTGTTATGAAAGGATCCATGAATATGTTTACAAATGATCAATTTAAATCTCTTTTAATTAAAACATTAGAAAGAAAGAGCTCTTCAAATTATTATGAAGGAGGTAACGAGATTGTTTCTAAAATGAAAATATCAGAGGTAACTTTAGATGAGACTAACGAGTTTACTTATTATAAAGGATACAAAAGGGATTGGAATACGCTTTGCACCTATCTTAAAATAAGAGCTCCTTTTGATGATTTAGACTTTTTTGAAAGTCATAAAGATTTGCTTACCCAGACAGCAAGCTCCATATATGATAAACAAGGTGATAATGTATTAGTGGATACTATTTTAGTACCACTTCCAGAGAATTACGAAGTAATTAACTTTAGTCAGTTGAAAATTAGTGATGTGATTTCACAAGCTATTGAAGACGCTGAGTCTTTCATGAGTAATGGTGAATATCAACGTGCCTTTGACAGAGTTCACACTGCTTTTCATGGATATTTAATTGAAATACTAAAAAAATATGAAATTACAGTTCCTAGAGACGAAAATCTATCTAAATTATATAGTAGGATACAACAATTAATTGAAAAAGAAATTCAACCTACTGAACTTGCTGATATAGTGAAGACAACGATAAGGTCATCAAATGGAATGATTAGCTCTCTTAATGAAGCAAGAAATAGGCATTCACTTGCACATCCTAATACAAATATTATTGGAAAGAGAGAAGCAAAACTAATAATAGGTATTTCAAGTACAGTTACAGATTATATTAGCGGATACCTTGATAAGTAGCGTCATTAACTGATTGCTACTTTTTTTTTGACTATATTTTATAAAAAGGATGTGATAAGAATTGGAATTGAAAGTCTATGTGGCAAATTTGGGACGGTATAATGAAGGTGAATTAGTTGGATCATGGTTTACTCCACCAATTGATGAGGAAGAAATGGCAGAAAGAATCGGTTTAAATGAGAACTACGAAGAATACGCCATACATGATTTTGAGCTTCCTTTTGATGTGGACGAATACACGCCAATTAGTGAAATCAACCGTCTATGTGAAGCCATTCAAGAAATCGAAGGTACACCTATTTATAATGAACTCAAAGAAATTCAAGGCATGTGGTTTAGTAGCTTGGAAGAATTACTGGAAAACAAAGAGAATATTCATTGTTATAGTGAATGTGATTCTATGGAAGATGTCGCCCGTTATTATGTGGAAGAAACAGGACAACTTGGTGAAGTACCTTCTAATTTACAAAATTATATTGATTATCAAGCTTTGGGACGTGATATGGAAATAGAGGGAAATTATCTTATCACCTCTCATGGAGTATTTGAGTATTCTAATTAACATGGATTACTCTAAACTAGCAATACTGCTATAATAATTTTATACGTTCTGAATTAAGGAGGATAAAGTCCATATAATTGTGTAAAAGCAAAAAGGCCATATGAACGCCTCTTTACGGTACAATGTTTTTAACCACTAAAAACATACCCAGGAGGCAATC
>NZ_JAWGOQ010000058.1:0-7741 GCF_032555305.1 Enterococcus sp. | reverse complement strand
GTTTGATCTTCTCCGTGCCCAGTTAGCTTAAATTCGAAGTCATCTGCCGATAAATCTTTGCCTTCTAATGTTTTCTTCGCCTCCAGCGCTAACTCCGTTGGCTTCGGTTTTGGCTTCACGTACGTGTTGATGAATTCCTCTGGGGTATTGGAGTTATCCTCGTCATCGTCTGTGTAAACTACGCTAGTTTCAAGCTCACCCTGCCCCTTTTTAACTGTTACAGTGGCTGTTACTTTTTTCGGATCGTAGGTGATTCCTTCTGCATTGCCTTTGGTTTCTTCAATGGTGTAGGTATATATTCCAGGAGTGTCGTACTTGATATTGTCAAAGGCCACGGCTCCGTTTTCAGCGTTCGTTTGCGTTTGATTTTCGCCATGACCTGTTAAGGTAAATTCGAAATCTCCTGCTTTTAGTGCTGATCCATTTAGTATTTTCTTCACTTTTATATCAACGCTGCCAGTAAGTCTTTGATTATAAATCTCAAAGCTAAAACCTGCCGTATCAGAGGCAGATATTTCAAAGACCCCATCTGTTGTCAAATTGGTTTGATTTTCAATGATCATTTTCGGATCATAGTTGTCCAATCCAGAAACTTCTTTGATCTTATATTTACCAACCTTTAAGTTTCCTAACGTTGCTTTTCCATTGGGATCTGTAGTTAGCGTACCGACTTGCACACCTTCTTGATCATTATCAAAACTAACCACTTCGAATTCAACATCGGCGATAGGTTGATCGGTATCTTTATCCCTCTTCACAATTTCTATAGCGTTTTTTGGTACCTTTCCTTCTCCGCCTGCATCAGATTTCTGATACACAACGGAGGATTCATTGCTTGTCATGTCGCCATTATCATAATATAAATGAGCTGTATTCGAGAATTTATGGTCGCTAGAAATTGAACTGTCCGCTTCCGCTTGCATCTCAATGGTGTAACCAATGGACCATGTACCATTGGATTCATCGTATAAATTTTTCAAGGATGCTAACGTCGCTACTTTTTCTTCATCTGTCATGCTCGTTGCTCTGTTTATCATATTTTCCATGTATTCCCATGTCTGGTCGAATACTAGTCCTGCTTCTGCGCCGAGAGCCGTATCGGTAATTTTCCCAAGGTGGATTAGTAGTGTTTCTTTTTTGGTGACATCATCCGTATAGATGGCGAAGCTTCCTGTAGGGTGCTTCTTGATATCTTCCTTAGCACGATCAATCGAAGTCAAATTAATACTAGTTGTAACATCATGATAATCCTTGTGGGCCATCAAGACGGATCCTATCCTACTATCGGTCACCGTGCCATCAGCTAATACTTTATAAATCGGAACCAATGCTCGATAAGGGAATGGAGCAGCCTCTGACCCTACTTGTTGTCGCAAAAAGGTCAGCCCTTCATCCAACTCATCGACAAACACAGCATTTGAGTAGGTTTCCGAACTTGCTTTTCCACCTTTATAGATGGAAGTGACATCGTCCATATTAACGTGTACAGACCATTGTAGTCTATTGGTATTCGTAGACTGATAGCCTTGTTTGTACAAATTTTCAGTGAAATTGATTTCCCTATCAGGATTTTTTCCAATATTAAATGAAGGAAGTTCGAAATCACCAATGGTTACAATTTCTTCTTCCGTTAATTCTTTATTGAAAAGTCCCGTGTATCTGAAATAACCATTTTCAATTGTCGTTATCTTCTCTCTTTCAATCGTGTCATTAAAATCTACACGAAAAACAGAATAATCATATTTCCCAGAAGCGTCCGTCACAGTATATAGTTCATACGTACCTACATGGTAATCTTGTCCTTCAACTTTGATATTCAAAGCGCTAGCCGGGACATCGGTCAGTCTAAGAATCGATGGAAGTTTAATTTCCATATAGTCTCCAGCTTGAATAGCAGACGAATCCGGTATTTCCCAATTCACGCTCAAGCGAAATCCTTTTGTAGTAAGTTGTGTCTCTCCCTCCTCAATCGGTGACCAACCTCCTGAGCCATTGCTTTTTTCCAGCAAAACATTCGTAACCGTTGGTTTGATTTCTTTTATCTCTTGCGGAGTGATACTTCTTTGCGAGGCAGGCTCATCACTGTCCTCCTCTTCTGGCAAGTAGAAAATCATTTTAGTCACTGAGTTTCCGAAATCAACTCGTTCATTGACCAAGTCTTTGCCGGTAGTAGACGCCTTTAGTGTGACTGTAGCAACCACTGGTCCTTCTTCGTCTGTCTTGCTAAAGATCAATTGATTGTTTTTTACGACATACGTGCCTTTTGAATCCTTCATACTTCCTTCTTGATCTTCAAAGATTAAGTTACTTGGTAACGCTGCTGGCAGAGCCTCTTCACCAGAGATCAGCCATGTCATTTCTACATCAATGGATTCACCTGACGATAGTGGATTTTCATTAGTGATTTCTGTTCCATCGCTATGCTTCAATAAAGCTTCTTGAATGACCGCTCCTTTTTGTGTGATCGTTTCTGCGAAAACTCCAATCGGCAGCATGTTTGATACGATTAAAATTATTGAAAATAGTCCCCATATTTTTTGTCTCATCTTTTTCTCCTTCTAGTTCATTGTGAAATGCTCAAAATAATCGGCGGGTTCTTTTGCAGCATAGGTGATTGTTCCCGCCATACTACCTAAAAGATTCCCCAAATCCGTATTCCCCGTAGTATTTAATGGATCATAGGCTTCTTGTAGATAGGCAATCCTTTGTTCGATTTCTTGAGTACCACTTTTTCTTTTTGTTTTGTAATTTTTTATAACCAGCTTATAGTTTTCTCCTTGTTCAATAAAAAAGTTGCTTCGTTGGTTCACTGTCGCTGAAAGACGATAGTTTTCATAGAGAACGGGCAAACAAGACTGATACATTAGGAATAATGGAATCGTCAATGTTGCTATCAGTTGTTTTTTCATCCCATTCCTCCTCTAATTCCTACTAGCAGATCACCCAACGCTTTCCAATCTCCTGGTGTCGGAGGTCGCTTCCAGATCACCTGCTTACAAGGTAATGTATCTATCGCAAAATCAGACAGATATAGCTTAGTTTTAGTACTAAGTCTTTGTTCGTAACGAATATTCATGCTTTGTAACGAAGAGAGCATTCTGCGGATATAGTCGTTATAGACTCTTCCATGAGAAAAATCGATACAGATGTGCAGTGGCTTTTCCAGTCGCTCAATCGGGATTTTGGTAATAACAAAGAACAAGTAATCATAATAAAGTTTTGTCTTTTCCTGCTTGCTTAAAAAAAGTGAGCGCAGTTCAGCTTTCTCGATAAATTCTTGAATAAACTCATCCAGCAAGGGATTTATTTCTTGGAAATAGCGAATCTGACCTTTTGTGATAAACGTTGATTCTTTGAAATGATAAATCAACCATTTACGATTAATATTTTGAAATTCCTCAATATCGTTGGTTGAAAATGCTAGAGTCTCTCCATTACGTTCTATCCGACTTGCTAGGTTGTCAAAAAAACTAGTGGTCAATTGTTTTGCTTGCTGTTCAACACTAGTTGGTAAAAAATCGATTAGCGAAGATTTATCGATATCTTCTAGATAAACAAATAAATAAAAATAAGCGAGTTCCAGTTCGATCTGCTGAGGATTTAAAAAGAATTGTTCGCTTAATAATTTGTGTAAATAGTCAAAAAAGCCCTCCTTCTTAACCGAAATAAAGGCGGTATCGATAACATGATTGTATTTTAACCGTGTGAGCCAAATGCATAGGAAGAAAATTAATTTAATCTCTTTGGTTTTCACTAATCCTGTCTCATAAAAATGAATGAAATAATTCAAGATATTTCTAGCTAGCTTTATTGTGGCTTCTTCAAAAGGGTTTTTAATGCCGTTAAAAAGTTCGTAATAAATACCAAATAGAAAATTTCTCAATTGAAATTCGTTTCCTAATAATTTGTTCTTCTTTAATTGAACATTTTCATCAGACAGCAGTTTTTTCAAATTTTTTTGATATTTGTAGGCACCTGAACGACTTAAATTAATTTTTTCTTGATCCAATTGACTGTCTAAACTAATTTCTTTTGTCATAAATAAATGGAACATCTGATATGCTGGACTTTTCTCTACGTAATGAACCCGAAGTTTTTTTATCAAAAGGTGTGTGAGTTCAGCATTAAGCACCTCTCCACCTTTGCTCAGTTCCATCAGCTTGGGCTGCCCTATTTTTTCCAAATCATCGACTAACTCCTCAAAGTATGTCTCTGCTTTATACGGCGAAAAGTCTAATATTTCACTAATTTGAGTCAAGGAACAGTAAGAATTTCGCTTAATTTCTATTAATTGTGCAACATACCATTTATATCGATCATCGATGATTAACAAATCATTTGGAGACATAGCCACCTCTTTCTAACGTCTTTTCATTAAATATATTTATAATTATATCCACTTTAATTATTTTTAGTTTTACATCTCGACGCTAATTATCTACTTTTTTAATTTAACACAAAAAAATAGTGGACTTTTTGTTCTAAATCCACTTTATACCATTATTATAACGCTATAATTATATATAATATCATGTCATTACATTAATTTGTAGATATTTTTTAAAAGATCGGCTTTTTTATAAAGTAATCATTTGCTAATAAATAAAATGATGCTTAATCGGGATTAATTTTGTAAAAAGCAGTGAGACAGAGTGTCAAATAAAAATAAAAAAAGTTAATAATTGGGAAATTGATAAAAACTGGCTTTCAAAGAGTTATTCTATTGTGGTGATTTAATTAAGTTGAAATGGGGATTGCATACGGTATGCCACCAGGTGGTATATTTGACTCAAAAGACTTTTTGAAAAGTACAAAAAAAAGCTAAACACTCCATATCATGAATGTAATATGGAGTGTTCAGCTTTTTTATTATTTAATAGATCATAAGTTTTATTACGATTGCGCTTGTATTTTTACTGAGATATGTTTCCTCATATTCATTTAACTTTGATTCTAATACTTTAATCTGTTTAAAACATAGAAATTCTCGTTCCAATTTGCGACTGATAGAAACTCGATGCTTTTTGACCGAATCTTTCCATTGCCCCTAACTCACTTTCTACAAAATACTTACATCTATGACTTCTATCATCAATATCCTCAATTTCAATATCTACCTCTATTTTTAAATGTCCGCGTTTATCTGCCCTCATCAACTTCATTGAAAAAGCTGGCGTGTAATTCCCTGCTTTCTCTCCGAACTTAATATAGACACTTTGAGAAGAATCAGCCAGATAAAATTTGATTTTAACGATCATTTGGTTTATTTCACCTTCATCGACGTAGCATGTCTGATAAGATGTCGAGAATTTCGAAATTGCTGTGATCTTCATTTCAATGAAAGTTTCGTCTTCCCAGATTTTTTCAAATATAATATTGTCTACCTTGATCACTCCTGATTCTATAGATTATTTATAATTGCACTTGCTTCACTATGCCACTGAGTAATTGTCGCCATGTCTAACTCTATCCTATCAATAATTTCGTAATTAGCCAAAAAGCTTTCATATGAAATAGACTCTTCGTATGGTTCCAGATCGATAAAGTGGAACTTGTACTCAGGAGCAATTTCTAAATAAGTGTTCCCCTTAAAGTTGTATATGCAAGTGACTAGCATAGGATCTTGAACTGTTTCCCACATAAAAAAATTGCTTGCTACATCAACCTCATCAAAATTTTCCTCTGCTATTTTATGGCATTCCTTGGTCCATTCGTAGCCGATTCCTTCCTCAAAAAATTCTTGGGGAAGGGACATCTCACCATCAACACACATTTGTAAGACTGTGATAAATGATTTCACTCCTTCTGTTAAGAAATCATCAAACAATTGAAGCTTCTTACCATCAAAATAATACATGATCTTCAAGTCAGTAAAATGCCCATACTCTTCTAATTCTGCTATGCCGCTAATTAGAAACTCGATTCGGCGATTATTTTTCATTGGAAAAGTCGCTAAAACTTCCATTGGTTAATATTCTCTCTTTCTTACTAGCTCCCTTAATCAGAAAGGCCATCACTCTTTTTTAGACTGTTAATAAAATACGGACTAATTCTATATTTCGCCGGATTCTCACCAACTCGTTCGATCATTCCTTCTTCTTCTAGATATGTATCCGCTTTTCTTTGTTTATGTTCTGACCACTCCCCATCCGCAAAATGCTTACGAATGTCTTTTCGAGTTAATGTTTTGGTTTCATTTCCAAAAATGCCGTGATCGAAGTAAATCCAAAAAATTTCATCTTGAAAGGGGGTTAGATTTTTATAGTCGATAAATTTCTTTACTCTATTTGTTAATCTGATTTTATCTTCTAACAAGTAATCGATTCTTTGCTGGGCCTCCTGAAGCAAATCAAGTAGATTAAGTACAAAAAAAGTCCCTTCCGCAAAATTATCTTTGTCAGTAGTAATTACAAATGATTTTTCATATTTTTGTCTATTGGACACTACACTGCTGGACATTAGTAAACTGGAAAAAGCATCTAGTTCAAAGCTTAGATATTTTGCTAGAATGTAACGGCCAACTCTTCCATTCCCATCATAAAAAGGATGGATATACTCAAACATGAAATGAGAAACGAGCACTTTAATGATAGAAGAAAACTCTCTATCTTCGGTATTTAAAAAGTTGAGCATTTCTTGTAATTGATCAGCAATTCGTTCCGGATCTTCTCCAACATGTACTGTAGAGAAGCGATCACCGACAGTTACCTTATCTTTTCTAAACATACTGCCTTTTTCTATTTTTGATTCATCCGTTATCTCATTTGAAACTAGCTCATCGTAAATCTCTCTTATTTCTTTTGGCGTATAAATCCTTTTTTTGTCCATTTTTCCGACGTGACTATAGAGCAGTGATAATCCTTTAAAGCGATGGGAGGATGTTTCAGAATGCAATGAATCCAAAGCCTCTTTTAATTCTTGTTTGGTACTTTTTACACCTTCATACTCATTCGTCGCCTGCATTTCTTCAATTAAAAGAAACTCAATAAACTCATTATATTGATTTTTTGATAATTTCATTTCATATTCTACTAATGCTCGTGAAGCCTTCTGTACATCATTGACCAGAGAGGTTATCTCAGGAATGCTATTCACCCATAACTCGCGAGTCATGGATTTTAACTTGACCCCATTTTCAATTGGAGATATATAAAAACTGGTTTTCATTGCCGAAGTAGAATCAAATCTTGAATGAAACTCCTTCTCTGTATCTTCTCTCATGTATTTATGCTTCTTAATTTCTTTATAAGACATACAATACATCTCCTGTCGTTAAATATTAACCATAATTTTAACATTAGAAAAGATATCTTGCAATGAAGCGACAATACGAAAATAACCAGACAACTACTCATACATTTGTCTGGTTCGCTGTTTGATATAATCAGAGGTTCTCTAGCTCATTAGAAAATGAGATAGTTGTGCAAAGAAAAGATCCGACCTTCTCTATTTTTCTTCCCAAAATAGGGTATATCGCTACGATTGATTTCTTCTAAATCACTCAATGATTTAAGACGTTCAAGAGACACTATGACTAAAATAATACTCTGTTGTTTTTGATCTTAAATCATAGTGTCCTCTCAATTGAATAGACAAAAACCCAGACAAACTAAGAGTGTTTGTCTGGGTTTTCATCGTATTACATCTCTGAACGTGCCATTCGCAAAGCGGTGTTGTTTCCGCCATGAATGGCTCTTAATGCCTCAATCTATCATTAACTATTTTCCGGAACATTCTCCAA
>NZ_JAWGOQ010000057.1:0-8140 GCF_032555305.1 Enterococcus sp. | reverse complement strand
ATTTCAGGTCGCTCGCAATGGCTTTTTTATTCTACGCTGCTTGCTAAGTTGTGTACTTTTGCGTTGCAATTGTATGTACCTTTATCTTGCCACAAACAAAACATTCCAATATAATTCTGTTCCTCACTGTCAAGAAGAATTTCTAATTCATTCTGATATAAGATATGTCGAACTAATGCTTCCTCAGAAAAAAATGATTTCACTTCTTTCATATTATTCAAAAAGTGTTGATTTGTTTGGCGGTTTTCTATCCCACTCAGTAGATCAATAACCTTTTTTGTATCTCTTTCATTTACATGATAGTACATAACCAGCTTCCCTCCCAAAACAAAACAAAATAAAGAAAGTAAAACAACCTTTGTTTTACTTTCTCTTTTCCTTAAGCAATATTGCCGTAGCACTTACAAGGTTTAACATTAGTAACCCAATATGCAGTAAAAACCGTCAATACAGCAACAAGAAATACCGCAAGCGAACCACTTGTTGGTTCAACATCAGTGCCAGAAAAATTACTTACCTCGGGACTTTGATAAATATTTTGATCCCCAATATTATTCTGCTCAGACATTTTAATTCTCCTTTCTATATTTATTATGTTAAATAATTGGAACCCAGTTTTTAGTGAAAAATTTTGATAAAACCGTTCATCTTTGATAATCATTTCGCTTCATCATACTTAATCAACGATATCACAAAACTATATTAACACAACATTTTATTATTGTTAAGGTAAATCAGTATTTACTATGCTATAATTTACTAAGTAATGAACTGTCTTAGGAGGTCTAAAATGAAAGCTTTTTTACTCAAATATGCTCAAAATATTAAAAAAAAGCTGATAATTTTCAGCATTTTAAATGTTTTTAGTTCATTAGTAGGGGCATTGATTCCTTTAATTTCAGGAACTTTTATTGACTCTTTAGTTGAATCCAATGATTATCGTGTCATACTTAGATTTATACTTCTATTATGTTTATGCGTCATAATTCAACTCGCACTGGCTTTTTATGTTCAACTTGAAGGAGCTCTACTTCAAACAAAATTAATCTACGATATCCAAGAGGATACTTTGAAAGAAATACAACAAGCCCAGTTGTATCATATTTCAAAATTTGATAAAGCTGATTTGAGTCAGTGTATATCAAGTGATTCAACTTCAATAGCTACTTTCGTGATATCTACAGGAAGCTCATTACTGGTTTGTATATTTAACTTTTTCTTTTCATTAATCCTTCTTTTCTCTGTAAAATGGGAAATCGCATTATTTATCCTTGCCTTTTTAATTTTTTATATTATTTATTTCTATTTTTTGCAAAAAAAATTAGTTGTAAAACAAAGAAGACTAAAATCTGATTATAGTCATTATTTTGCACAAATATATTTACAATTGAGTAACTTAAAAAACTTAAAAATATTCCGGATGCAAGATTATTATAGTAGTACTCTATTTCGTGCCTTTACAACATATAAAGATTCACTAATAAAATTCAAAATATTCTCGTTTAGTCTTTCATCTGGAGATATACTACTAACATTTTTCGCTCAAATAATAATTTTTATCTTCGGAGGAATGTCTGTCATGAATGGTAGTATGACTATTGGGATTTTCTCAGTTCTTATTTCTTACTTCAACATGATGCTTAGTTCAATTAAATTTATACCGTCAATTACTACTCAATTTGCAGAAATGTCGGCTTCATATCACAGAATTGTTGATTTGACAACGCTAGACAGGGATAAATCAGGACCCCAAAAACAGGTTAGTAGTAATATAATTAGAATGAACAATGTCTCAATCAAATTTCCCGATTCAGAGGAAGAGCTTCTTAAATATTTTAACTACTCTTTCACTAAGGGTTCAATATATTGTCTAAAAGGTACAAATGGTAGTGGAAAAACCACAATGCTGGATATTATTTCCAAACTTCATTTCTCATATGAAGGTTCAATATCCATTGATAATATAGAAATTGAAAAGATGGATACGGACATTTATCATAATGAGTGTGTATCATATATGACTCAAGAAGCTTTCGTAATAAATGATTCTCTTGAAGCCAACCTATTGATGTATGATGGATCTAGTGATTTGAAAGCTCTAATAAAAAAACTCGGTTTAGAAAAATACTTAAAAAAGGATGATAATATTAGTACAATAGCTTCTGGGGGAGAAAAACAAAAAATCTCTTTTTTGAGGAGTATTGTAAAACCATTTAAAGTACTTCTTTTGGACGAGCCAACTAATCATATGGACACTGAAAGTAAAGTTATTATAATGGACTACCTGAATACAATTAAAGAAAATTCAATTATTATAATTTCTAGTCATGATAATTTTGTTGTTGAACATTCTGATTTAGTAATTGATTTAAATAATGATTAAAGGGGGTAACATCTTGTTTGTATTAAACTGGATTGACAAAGCTGAAGTAAACCATGTACCGTTGTTGATATTTGGAATTGGATTAGTGGCTTTCGTATTTTGTACTAAAACTCCGCATGGTGGGATTGCGTACAGAGGCTTAGCTTATTATATCTACGGAAAAAAAGCGTGGTATTTATCAAATAAACTAGGTGGCGCTTTCTTAATGTTTTTTTCATCAATACTTTTTTTAATATTTAAAATCGTTCAAATTTCTAGCGATATCAAAGTCGCGATTGTTTGTCTTACATGTTTTTTTAGTCTAATTCTGACAGATGTATCAGTGATTATTTATTTGAAAAAAAAAGAAAAGTAGTGAGCCAAATAAAATAGTTTCAAAAAAATCATGCCCTGTCACTGATCATCGAAAAACGTTAGCAAGTCGATTGACATACGTTTTACCAAGGATTACCTCAAAGCTAAAATTCTGTAACCTGAAAGTAATTATTTCAGTAGCAGTTGTTTGCTTCCATTTTACAAATAATAATTGAAAATTCCAAGCACGCTAAAGGAGCAATGATACCTTCTAAAGTACGCTCCAGGTCAAGGTTCACCAGAAAAATTTTCTAATTGACTAACTTTATCTTTTTCTTTAAAATAGTACACGTATGATAGGTAATTAAATAAAAAAAGGCACTTGGTCTACTAGCTCCAACTAGTCTACCAAGCCCTGATTAAGTCACTCTAGATGACCAATCAAGTTGCCCTTAGTCAATGAATGCCATTGACAGTAAATATTTTACTCAATTTCAAGAGAAATATCTAGTGTTTTATTACTAGTTTCTCTGTAATTTAATTGTTTAAAATTTTCAGGAATATCTTTATATCCTGTTTATTAAGGCTAAGCAACAGTATTGGTAGGAGACCAATGCTGTTTTTTTATTGGTTTCCTATCATACTTTTTTGCAGAGTAGTAAAATTCTCCTAATTCGTATATTGCTCCACAACATATGGATAGAAAGAATCTCATACTCTGCTAGAGCCACATTATTTAATGCTTTATGAGCTGCCACTCATACTAAGTAACAGGCTCAAATCATTCAACACCGTTTCATGTTTCTTCTCCTTCACATTTAGTGTGGAGGAGATTTTTATTTTCGTATGCTGAAACTATTAGTCAAATGGTATGAATTTTTCAAACTTCTTAATTTGTTGTGGAGAAAATTCAGTAGAGGAAATCATTTCCATGATTTTATTTGTACCATTCCCATAATCAATTAAAAGCAACAGTTTCAAGGTAGGCGCAACCTGTTTTCTAAGCCATGCCAATGTTCGTCGTAAATCATAAGGCTGTGGCTCCGAAGTTAATTTGAGTTTGTCTCTCGCTTTACCAAGAAATAGTTTCCATTTTGGATCAGTAGTCCACTTCCTTATATTTTGATTTTCTATAGGAGTAAGGAAGACAATATATGTATTGATGATATTAAAAACTGTTTGTTCAAAATCTTGATGTGTCAGTAAATCTTGTATTGCATAATACGCTCGATCATCTTTTAGGCGAATCTCATAGCGATTCTTTATGGTCGAATTTTCAAGAGCGATACTATTCTTTACAAGCTGTTCGTAATTCTTTTGATAAAAACAAAAGTATATGTCACTTTTCAAAGAACCTAGATAAAGTGTAGTTCCTAGCGAGCTTGCTGCTTCTTTTTCATCCTCTAGCCTTCCAGAATCAATTGAGCGGAATGAACGGAATTTAGACCGTAGCTCTTTTTTCGAACACTTTTCTGCTAGATAAGGAATGGAGAGAATTCCAACTCGATCATTGATTGCCAAGTCAATACGTTTGTAATGGACTTTTTCTTTTTCACATGTATTGAAAAAATCGAACCATGAACGATTCTGAGCAACTAATAGATTTTCAAATTCTCGACACCCCTGTCCTTTCAGTTCAACAAGTGTTCCCTTGGCATCCTCCTCAGGCGATATCATTATTTGAATGTCACTAAAAGCATATTTTGCTATATAACCGTAGAAAGCATAATCTTCATAAATCATATACTTCATCTTAATTTGCAAAATTTTCTCACAAATGTACGGAACATCATGGCTCTCAAATCGTAAACGAACGTAATCAAAGACCAACTCAAAATCATTTTCTGGATTCATCCTTTCCAAACAATTAAGCAGAGTCTCTTTCATTTTTTCTGATGGTATCTCTTTCTCATTTTCTACGCGATTAATGTGTTCTCTAGAATAGCCGCTCAAAACAGACAACTTACGTTGTGAGACACCATACTGAGTTCGTTTTTCTTTCAATACTGCACTAAAATTCATAGCATTCTCCTTCATAGAAAAAAGTGTGAAGTAAATAAATTCACCTCACACCTCATTGATTTAGTAGAAAGACTGTTGTATCAAGTGTTTCTACGTGTATGTTGTTTGAAATGTTATATTTACTACCCCCCTAGTTAGATACTGGGGGTTAACGCTTTGGGACGCGCAAGCGCGTCCCAAAGACAAGCTTCCAGCTCGCCGCCCACGCTGGGGCGTGTTCGTCGGCTGGGCTTGTTTTTACAGCTCTTTTTATTAACTATTAAAGTTTATCATCAATTGATTCATGATTTTAGAAAAATCACTTACATAATCCTTATTGAGAATTTTACTTGGAGCATGAGAACTATAATCAATATGGTTCAAAATTTTTGAATTATTATATTTACCTATTTCTTCTCTTTTTAAAGTAGTAGTAAAAATAATTTGATTTTCAAGTTGGTTAAACAAATCTACTACTATTTTTTCTCTACCTGTTGACAAATCCTCAGCTCGAAAAGAATCTACAATTATTGGGTACGGATGATTCATTATCTTGGCAAAGGCATACATTTTAGCCAGATGAAATTCCGTAGCTTCACTCCCCGAAAAAATTTCCGAACTTTTTGTAAATATATCATCAAATTTCAGAGTTCCTGTATTATCAATTTTCCGATAAATTCTGTTCATCTCTTTAACTATTTTGTTCATAAATCTATTTTGCTTTTCAATAGTTTTTTTATTAGTTTCTTCACTTGCTTTAAGAGAATCATTTAATTGCATTATTTCTTTATCGATTTCTTTTAGCTTATCTTCAACACCGGAAGCATCAACAACTTCCTGTTTATAAAGAACTATCGACTCTAACGAAATAGAATCATCAGCCAAAATTTCTTGAAAATACTTCTGACATTGATTCAGCTCCGCAGTTTGTCTCTCTATCTCTTCTAAATAAGAAGAGATTTTTTCTTCAATTGATTCAATGATTTGATTTCGAACATCAACAGTAGAAACATCAAAAGTATACATTGAATCTGAAGTAGTATACCCAATATTCTTAGAATCACAATCTAAACAATGTAATTCACCCGTCGGAATCGTCCTATTTAATGATCTTAACTCTTTTAAAGTAATTTCATATTTCGCTTTTCTATTGATTGAAGCGTTTCTTTCATTTCTCAATTTACCTATTTTGATTTTTAATTTTTCTGCCTGTTTAACCTTTTCTTCGAAAGCAACTCTATCACTGTGTTGACTTAAATAATTTACAGATGAATTTTTGGAATTAAGTATTCTATGCTTTTTTAACAAGACTTTTTTTTCTTCTTTTAATGATTTTATTTTTCTTTTAGCAGAATCAATTTCCTCTAAAGTCATGCCTGTAAAACCTAAGCCATTGTAGGAGTACAACATATTATAAAAATCTTTTTTATTATAAAATCCTTTATTAGCAATGTTAGAAGTATCTTTCTTGTCTTGCCCCACAAAATAGAGTTGTATAAATAGCTCCGGATCGGCTAATCTCAACACATCATTTTTTACAATTTGAGGAAATTTGAAAATATTTTTCGACCAATACCTTTTCATCTCTGATACATTATCAAAAATCATCACTGTATCTTTTGATTTGATAATGAAATTATCTTTTCTACGACAGATTAAATAGCTTTGATTGTTGTGTTCAAATTCCACGACGTAATAGTATTTCTTGTAATCAAACGAAGAAGGAAAAACAGGTGTGTTTCCCAAACAGAAAGCTAATGATTGAATGACAATCGTTTTCCCTTTATTATTATCATCACTTGAAATAACGTTAAAGTTATCTGTTAGTGATTTCTCTACATAAGCTTCTTTTGAATTTCCAAGAGCGATCTTCTTAATGATCATTGTTTTATTCCTTCCTTGACAGTTGCGATGAAATATTTTAAAGATAGAACATCAAAATGAGGACAACCTTTTCTCGTTTCCGGATCAATCATCAAAAAAATTTCATTGATATCCTTTTTTGGATACGCAACTAACTTATTACATACTTCTGAGAATAATTTCCAAAAACCATCATAATTTGTCCTATCAAAAAGAGCTCTTGACATAGCCAACTTACAACTATCCAATTCTTCTTCTCTTTTTTCTTCAGGAAATTTTTGATAAGTCTCTATGAAAGGAATTGGGCATCCTTTGTCAAAAGGATTTCTATTGATAATTCTACCAACGACGAATGTTTTTATCTCTGAACTAGTTAGATGCCGTAAATGGTTTAATGATTCATCAACTGATGAAATACTAATTCCTTCAATGTTTTTCCCATTTTTCTTTGCAGACTGAGTATCTCTAATTTCATTGAAAATTCCTGTTAGTTCCGCATTATTCGGTATTATACTTACTCGAGAATCAATAATCGCCTTTACGTACTCGTAAGGTTCTTTATCATCAATGACAAATAAAACAGTTTTTAAGAATTCATCGATTTTCTTTAAATCGATATCAGAATCAATGATATATGTTTTTTTATCACACTCATCAATTAATCCTTCTTTCATTTTCTTCAATGCCTTATCTTGAACATTTGAGATGCCAAAAATGTTTTTCGAAGAATCCTTGCGAACAGTATTCGAAACTCCTCCCATGAATAAAATGAAATTATCAAATTTTAAATCACTTACGTAATTTTTATATAGTGTAACTAATTCTCTACCCACAGCCTTTGGTGAAGAATTTGATGCCCCCTTAGATTGTACATCCCATAATTTGTCAGACATGTTATCCATTCCTGTTAGATCGTTAAAAAGATCAATTACAAAATAATATATTTCATCTTTTTCCTCATGGAAGTTCATCAAATATAATAATGCTTTTGTTTCAGTAACTGCACAAGATTTTCTAAGTTTTTCTGTTGCCGAAACTTTGTATACCATGTCATTTTCCTTCTCATTATAATTTAATTACTTAAATTATATCGGAATGAACTCAGTTAAACAATGACAATCAAGTGCTAGTTTTTTTGAAACTATATAATTAATGTTGATATAGATGTGGATTTCACCTGACAAGACAACTTGAATAGTAATATTAAAATATCTATACTTGGTTCGAATATTTAAGTGCTGTTAACCGAAAAATTTTTTATCTGCTCGCTCTGATAAAAAAAAGAAAAGACACATCCTTTTTTCGAATGTGCCTTCTCTAAACGTATATCAAATTTTCTGCTAACAGTTCTGCTAACGACTTGCTAACACTTTGATTGATTTGTTAGCTAATTTACTACCATAAACTTCTACTTTAGTGACTCGATGAAGGACTGCTTATCGTTGATATAAAGCTATTCTGTTCTATTTGAGTGTATTTAGGTGAAATTTACTCATTAAACTTCTAAGCGGACGGTCGGGGGTTCGAATCCCTCCTGTGATGTAAATGGAGTATAGTAAGGTTAAAACCTTACTATACTTGATATAATGATCTGTTAGT
>NZ_JAWGOQ010000056.1:0-8643 GCF_032555305.1 Enterococcus sp. | reverse complement strand
TTTCGTCAATTTCACGAAAAGACCCTTGCACTTATTATACTAGAAATCCCTCTGAAACACTGAGGTTACAATAAAATTCAATGATTCAGTAGACATTAACTATACTTCCTAGACAAAACTCTAGGTCAAGAGGCAGTTCCTTAAAAAATCTAAATTTTGTTTTCTTTTTCATATGTGACTTTTTCGTAATAGCTATCAAACAATTCTTTACCATGTTTCATATCGAGTTGCTCTCGATAAATTGAAATCTTTTTATCAAGAAGCTTCAAATTTTTTTCATACAACTTGTATTGATCGTAAACTTTCTTTCTATGTTCAACTAAAATGTTCATCAACTCTTGAAGATTATTATCAACATTTTCTTTTCGTAGTTGAGTGTATCGAACCATGTCTTCAATAGACATTCCCGTGTTCTTCATATGTGTGAAGAATTCCATCCAAATGACATCTTCTTCAGAATAAACTCTTAAATTGCTTTCGTTTCTGCTTGGTGAGATAAGGCCTTTCTTTTCGTAAAACCTTAATGCGTGTTCGGAGAAACCAGTAATTTTAGAAAACTCTCCAATTCTATATTCCATGAGATCTCCCTTTACATTTTTTTGCTTAATCCTTAAAAACTTCTTTTGCTAAATTAAACGCACTCCATGCTTTAGGCCAACCACAGTAAAAAGCAAGATGTGTAATGATTTCAGATATTTCATCCTTAGTAATACCATGTTCTTTTCCTAGTTTTAGATGTGCGTTAAGCTGTTCAAAGTTTCCTCCTGACAACAACGCAGAAATTGTGATCATGCTTCTCAGTTTTGGAGATAACTCTTCTTCCCTTGACCAAACCTCTCCAAAAAGAATGTCGTCGTTAATTTCGGCAAACTTTGGTGCAAACTCTCCTAAATTATCTCTTCCTGCTGTCTGTTTTTTCGCCATCGTATAATTCCTCCTTGATTAATTGATAAGTTAATTCTACGCCCTAGAGTTAACTCTAGGTCAATAGAAATATCCTAAAGTTGAATGTTGACCAATATAACTCTAACTATGCTGCTCTATAATTTCGGACAAAAGTAATAGAGCCTTTGTGATTTGGTAGTTTTTTTTCTCAAGTTCTTTCTTTTGAATTTCGAGCAGTATTTTGCATTTCTCTCCCTGATTATCATTACAATACTGTAAATATTCTTTTAATGAATCTATGGATACACCTACAACACGCATTTCTTTTATAAACCGAATCCATTCCAAATCACTTCTTTTATACTGCCTAATTCCACCTTTAGACCGTGAAATTTTTGGAAGAATTTCAATTTTTTCATAATACCTCAAAGTCTCTTGAGATATACCAGTTGTTTTACTTACCTCTGAAATATTCATAAGCTTTATCCTCCTTGGAACAGATCAATGTGGAAAATGCTTAGTCTTCATTAACAGTAGTCAATTGTTTGTTTCTTATACCTTTTAAAGAGATGAAAGCCAATCCGGTTGCTGCAAAAACAAACAGAATAATCGCCTCTGTATAAAAAACCCCTCTAATTGACCCAAAGATATTTAACCTTTCGATAATAGCAATACCATATGGTGAAAATGCTGATCCAAGATTAAATCCGACTAAAAGTAAAGATGTAGATAATCCCGCATTTATTGATGGAGAACTATTCACTTTGTTAAATAAATAAGGGATAAACGTTCTGAATGAGAATCCGCATAGTATTGCCCCAATGGCCGTAACAAAGACACTGTTCGATAATCCAATGATCAATAAGGATGACCCCATCAAGGTAAATGAAACTGGTACAATGTATTTTTTAAGCACGTTTAATGTTTTACCAAATAGAAAACCAGCAGACATGGCTCCTATACCTACAACTGAAATAATAGTACTTCCGTCCGTTGCATCTCCATATCCTAATGTTGACATTAATGCTGTGGCTTTTACGTTTGTACTCATATAAATATTGACTCCAACAAATAGCAAAGCAATGTAGCCGATCACTCCAATCAGACTAGTATTATTCTCATTATCTGTAAGTGAAGTCTTTGCAGCTTTTTTCTGATTACGATTAATCATGTCTTCGTAAGGAACGTCAGGAACAAATAACGCAAATAGAATAAACATAGGTAATGCTAATGCATATACCCAAAATGAGGCTTGCCATCCAAATCTTAATAGTTGTCCTACTAAAAAGGTAATCGTCATACCACCAATGCCTTCAAAAGCACTTTGAAATCCTATCAGTTTTGCTCTTTCGTTTCCTGAATAAAAATAACTGATGAACCCTACGATTAGAGAGTTAAACATTCCAATACCGAAACCAAATAAACATCGAGCAATGAAAATAATCGGAAAGCTCTCAATAAGTGCAGGCATTATCCCTGCAAAAAAGACTAATCCCAATCCAATCAATACAGTTTTCTTGTATCCTATATATTTTGCGATTGTGTTACTCAGCAATACAGATGGAATAATAAATAGAGCTGGAATTGTAACCAAATTCTCGATCATGGTCATTGGTACTTCAGGAAAACTTTTCGCAATTTCAGGAATATTTCCTCCAATCGCACCAACTGATACCACAATAAATGAAATTGCTAAAATAGAAACTTTTTGTAATGATTCTTTCGACATCCAAAGATCCTTTCTTAAATCTGACTTCAAGGTCAGATATTATTTTTAAAAGTAAGGATGATTTGATCATCCTTACTTAGACTTTTATTCTAAAATTTCTCCATTACTTTCGATCACCTGTTTATACCAATCAAAAGATTTTTTCTTGGTTCTTTTCAAGGTGCCATTTCCTTCATCATCTTTATCCACATAGATGAAGCCATATCGTTTACTAATCTCACCTTTTGTAGCACTTAACAAGTCAATACAACCCCATGTAGTATAGCCAAGTAAATCTACTCCGTCTTCTTCAACCGCATCCTTAAATGCCTCAATGTGTTTCCGAATATATTCAATGCGATAATCATCTTCCACTTCTCCATCTTCACTAGGTGTATCATATGCTCCTAATCCATTTTCAACGATGAAAAGTGGCTTTTGATAACGGTCATACAGGATGTTCAGAGAAGCTCTTAAGCCTAACGGATCAATTTGCCATCCAAATTCGGATGACTCCAAATAAGGATTTTTTATTGACTTGTAGATATTTGCCGCTGTCTCCTCATTCTCACTTGGATTTGCGCTAACTACTCGTGACGAATAGTATGAAAAAGAAACAAAGTCGCATGTATTGTCTTTCAAGAGTTGAGTGTCTTCAGGTTCTATTCTTAGCTCAATACCATTTTTTTGGAGCTTTTTAAAAGCATAGTTAGGATAAATGCCTCGAGCTTGAACATCAATGAAAAAGTAGTTATCACGATCTTTTTGTATAGCTAAGAAATAGTCTTCTGGTTTGCATGAATAAGGATAATTTGTGCCTCCCGCCAACATACAGCCAACTTTATTTTCAGGATCAACTTCGTGAGCAATTTTTGTAACAAGAGCACTAGCAACTAATTGATGGTGTGCAGCTTGGTATTTAACTTGTTCCTCATTTTCACCTTTTTCAAAATACAAACCTGCAGCTAAAAATGGAGCGTGTTGAAGCATGTTTATTTCGTTAAAAGTTAACCAATATTTGACTAAACCTTTGTAACGTTTAAAAACAGCCTCACAGTAATTTTTGTAAAAATCAACTACTTTTCGATTTCTCCAAGAACCATAGTTTTTGACTAATCCCATTGGGATATCAAAGTGGGAGAGTGTAACTAAAGGTTCAATATTATGCTTCTTACACTCTTTAAAAATTTTTTCATAAAATGCTAATCCTGCTTCGTTTGCTTCTTTCTCATCCCCATTTGGGAAAATACGAGACCATGAAATAGACATTCTATATGTTTTGAATCCCATCTCAGCGAAAAGTTGAATATCATCTAAATAGTGATGATACATATCGATTCCTTCCAGAGCTGGATAATGATGGTCATTATCCAACTCAAACATTTTCATTTTCCCAGTAAAAACAGCTCTTCTATCCTCTCCAGAGGGAATAAGATCCACATTTGCCAAACCTCTACCATCGAGGTTATATCCACCTTCACATTGGTTTGCTGCTGTAGCACCACCCCATAGAAAATCTTCTCTTAAGCTCATAAGTTCACCTCTTGATTGTTATCTTTCCGCTACTAAAAGTTTATCTTCAAATTGGATTTCATCCTGTTCGTTGATTAGGATGTCGGAATAATTGTTTGTGTTCGTTACTACTACAGGTACAATAGTGGAATAACCAGCTTTTGAAATTTCATCAATATCGAATGTTACCAATTTTTGTCCCTTTTTCACCTTATCGCCTTTTTTCACAAAAGCTTCAAAGTGTTCACCGTTTAGTGCTACAGTGTCCATTCCAACATGAATTAGAACTTCCATTCCATTTTCAGACACAATTCCAATAGCATGTTTTGTTGGGAACAGTGCAGATATCTCTCCATCAAATGGCGCTACTACCACTCCATCAACCGGATATACTGCTATTCCTTTTCCTAACGATTCACTTGAAAAGGCCTCATCCGACACTTCCGATAGGCTCACAAGTTTTCCTTTCAAGGGACTGAATAATACTTCACTACCTACTTTACCTTGTGATACTTCTTCTAAAATTTCTTTTTCAACTTCTTCAACAACTTCGGTCTCATTTTTCTCAAATTTGAAAGATAAAATCCAAGTCAATGCTGCAGTTACAACAATCGTAATAACTAATGCGATTAAGATATTGTACAAATGCCAAATATCTTCACCAATATACAATGGAATTGCAGGAATACCTGAAGCACCTGTTGCATAACGGTAGACATTGGTAAATCCAGCATACAATCCACCACAAGCACTCCCAATCATTGCACTAATCAATGGATAGCGTTTTGGTAAATTAATTCCGTATAGAGCTGGTTCAGTAATCCCCATCAAAGCAGTCACGCCTGTTGAGATAGCAACTGATTTTTCTGAAGTCTTTTTCGTACGGAAACCTACAACGAAAGCCGCAATCCCTTGTGAGATATTTGAGATGATTGCGCCCGGACCGACAATATTTTCAAGACCGGTAGTAGCTAATTGCATTGTACTGATTGGTCCTAAGCTATAATGAATACCAAACATAACCATTAAAGGCCAGAAGGTTGCAACCATAAAGACTACCGCCCAGTTACCATAGCTTGCTAGAAACTCAAATCCCATTGCGATGTAATCACCGACATAACCACCAATTGGACCTAGAATTGTCAAACCTATTGTCCCAACAATAAGAACGGTTAACATAGGGACAAAAATAATTTTGATAGCATCAGGAATGATTTTCTTTAAGAACCGTTCAACATATGATTGAAGAAAAACGATCATCAGAATCGGAATTACAGAGGAGCTATAACTAACTAAACGCATTGGAATTCCGAACAGTGCTACTGGATCACCTGCGGCAACTAGTTGCCCTAAATTTGGATGAAGTAGGATACCTGCTAGGAACATCGCTAGAAAAGGACTTGCTTTTAATTTTTGTGCAGCAGTTGATGCTAGGAAAAATGGTAAGAAATAAAATACTGCATCAGCCATAAAATTCACGATATAATAAGTTTGTGATTCGGGTGAAATCAAGTTAAAAAGCAACAGCAGCGCTAGGAATGCTTTAATCATTCCAGCTCCAGCAATCGGTGGAACTACAGGAGCAATTGTACTAGAAATAAAATCAATAAACTTCCCTACAAAATTTTGTTTAGTGCCAGATGTATTCGCCTCTGCTGAATCACCAACATCAGCAATTTTTTCTAGTTCTTCATAGACTTCTTCGACATGTGTACCAATAACAACTTGAAATTGTCCACCGCTTTCAATTACGTTTACAACACCATCAATATTTTTGACCTTCTCATTGTCAACGATTTCATTATTCTTTAAAACAAATCTCAAACGCGTTTGACAATGTGTCATGCTACTAATATTTTCTGAACCACCAATACTATCAAGAATATCTTTTGATAGTTTTTCATACTTCTTTGACATTTTACCTTCCCCCTGAATATAGAGTTAACTTTAGAGTCCTGTGAAAAAAATAAGTGCAACAAAAAGCCGTTTAACGATGTAATTCAAGTACTTGTCTTACTTGAGTTAATCTTAACATCGTCAAACAGCTATGTAAAATACCTATTTTCTAGATAGGTTATGCTTCAAAAGCATGTCTAGCAAATTCAATAAACTTTTCAGCTACAGAACTAAGCATTCTATTTCTCTTCCAAGCAATCACATATCCCGTACTTAATTCCGGTGAAAGTGGTCTAAAACAAAGGGAATCAGTTTTTTTACTTTCAAAAACCCCTTCTAAACAGAGCAGATACCCTAACTCTTTTTCAACTAAGTTCATTACATTAAACATTAAATTGAATGTCGCAATTGTATTAGTGGTTTCTCCTTCTTTCAAAGAAAGCCATTTATTAATTTCATTTTGAAGTATTGGGCGACTGGACTGCATGAGAGGTAAACCTGCGAGATCATTTGGAGTAATAAACTCTTTTTTAGCAAGTTTAGAATCTCTGCGAGTAACAACCCCCCAACGTTCTCTTTGAGATAAATGAATATAATTGTAGTTTTCAATATTTACCGGTTCTAACAGTAATCCAAACTCAATAATCCCCTTGTCTAGCTTCTCTTTGATTTCATCAACTATTCCGCTATAAACATAGTACTGAACATTGGGATACTTTTTGTGAAACTCAAAAATTAAATCCGTTAACTCTTTTGAAGTTGCTGATTCTACACTACCAAAAGGTAATAATCCTCCAAATAGACCTACTTCAGCTTCAAACTCCTTTTTAGTGTTATCGGCTATAGTAATAATTTCTTCAGCTCTTGCCTTTAGTCTTACACCAGCATCGGTTAGACTTATCTTAGATTTCCCACGATGAAACAAAACAACCCCTAGTTCTTCTTCTAAATCTTTTAATTGTCTACTGAGCGTTGGTTGTGTGAGATTAAGAGATTTTGCCGCTTTCGAGATACTTTCCTCATTCACAACAGCCAAAAAGTAATTTAGTACACGAAGTTCCATATGAATGTTATCTCCTATTTAGATTTATTATGATCACCTCATTATAACAAAGTACTGAAATAACTTATACTTAGCTCTTGTATGAAATCTAGACCTTAATTAAGCTTTGGTCCAATTCTTTACAGCCGAATCCGTGTCTAGACATAGAGCTTAAAATTAGCTGACTATATACTATATCTCATCAGCATATTTTAGAACTTGTAAAATAGTTGGATCTCGTACATCATATATCACTCTTCTTCTTCCCAATTTTATAGTCAGATTCATTTGATAAAGTAAATTTGTCTTCTAACCCTTCAGTGACGAAAATCTTGTTATCTTTACTAATGAACACTGCTTCAGTATTATCATCAGTTTTTTCTTCGATATATCGCAAACCCTCCTTAATCCCTAAAGTAAATAGTACCGTCGATAAGATATCACCATCCATAGAATTAGTTGTAATAATAGATACTCCTGCAATATCATTTTCCACAGGATAGCCTGTTTTTGAATCAAAAATATGATGGTATACTTTATTTTCTACTTTCAAGTTTCTTTCATAAATGCCTGAAGTGACAATTGTTCTATCTGTCATTTCAATAGTTCCTACTACTGTCCCTCTAGATTGATTTGGGTCTTGAACTCCCACAGTCCAAAGCTTATTTTTGCTATTCGGATTGTCTCCGAAAACGTAAATATTCCCCCCAAGATCAATAATTGACGAAGTAACCCCATTGTTTTTTAAAACTTTAGCAACCTCATCTGCAATAAATCCTTTTGCGATTGCTCCAGGATCAAGTATCATACCGCTTTCTTCCAAAAAGATTGATTTATTTTCTTCGTTCAAAATAACTTTTTCAAAGTCAACTTTTGTTAAAGCTTCTTGAATTTCAAGTTGATCTGGAACTCTTGCATCATCAAAACCAATTCGCCACAATTGAGTTATTGATCCTATTACTAGATTAAATCCTCCAGAGGTTTCTTGACTGTACTGCTTTGCAATTTTGAACATATTGTATACATCGTTAGAGACAATTACTGGTTTAATACCAGCATTTTGGTTTACTTCGTTTACTTCAGAGGATATATCTTCGCTTTCACTATCGTTATTAATGGAAATCTTCTCTTCTAGTTCATCAATCTTTTCAAAAGCATCGTCTAGTGCACTTTCTTTTTTCTCGTCAAAAACTCTAATCCGAATATATGTGCCCAAGGCAAATTTTTCTGACGAGTAGGGTTGATCAATTAGTTTTGGCTCTTCATTAGATTTATTAATCGAACAACCTGAAAATAGTAGTATTGCTGCAAGCAAAACGAAATATTTAGCTTTGTTTTTCATTGCTTTCCTCCCTCAATGATATACTACCTCAATTTATTGTTATCAAAAGTCTACTTACATCAATGTTCAGAACTCCATGGAAAAAGCTTAACAATTCCATCACATTTTTAAGTGAGAATTATTTGATAAATGAATACGTTTCACGAAAAAAGGAGTTGATGCATACGACGGAGTTTGGGAGCCACTTCATCGGACGTGATTGAGCCACCTGAATCGGGAAAAACTGAGCCACTCGAATCGGAGATAGAGAGCCACCTT
>NZ_JAWGOQ010000055.1:0-9545 GCF_032555305.1 Enterococcus sp. | reverse complement strand
GGCTAAGCTCTACCAGAAAATATATTCAATTTTAACCTATAGGTTAAAGCTTTAAAACAGTGTACTGTATTTTACACAATTTTATGGACTTGACTTTAAGGAGGATTGGGACCTGCAACAGTTTAGTTAACAGTCGGTTAGATTACTTATTTTTTTCGCCTCAAATTGTCGAGGAGTCATCATAAATTTTGTATGGATTCTTTTGTTTGGATAGTAGTCTTCTAAATAATCTTGAATCAACACCTTCATCTCTATTTTACTTTTATGCTTGTTGGGTTCGATTAATTCTCGTTTGATTGATCGATGAAACGATTCGATTACCGCATTGTCAACAGGAGTCCCAGGTTGGCTCATTGAATGTGTAATGTGGTGGTCGGTCAACAGCTCTTGATAGCTAAGAGACCGATATTGGCTACCTCTATCGGAATGAATTACCGTAGGCAATTCTCCTTTATAAATTTGTAATGGATGGATGACAATTTCTTTTTTCATGTTTGAATCCAACATATAGCAACGTGGAATACGAGTTGCTAAGTCAATGTAGGTGGACAAATAGAGGCGACCGTCATTACAAGGAATGTAAGTAATATCTGTCACCCAAACAGCATCGATTTGGCTCTGTTCAAATTGTCGATTCAATAAATTTTCTTTTACTATTTCTTCGATTGCTTTTCCTCTGCCATAAGAAGATTGGCGTCGATGAAATCCTTTTGCGCATAAATTCATTCCACGCATAAGGACCGCCACAACACGTTTATTGGTTTCGATTCCTTCATCGTAAAGTTGTTGAGCGATTCTTGGAGATCCGTATCGACCTTTGTGTTCGTAGAACACTCGCTTAATATTCTGTTTTAAAAAATTATGGCGAAGTTGAGTCCTACTGGGTTGACGATTCCGCCATAAATAATATCCTTGCCTACTTACATTTAAAATCCTGCACAAAGTTTGAATTGAATATTGTTGATGATGTTTGTGAACAAACTCAAAACGAACTACTTTTTTTGCTTCACAAACGTGTCGAACTTTTTTAGAATTTCATTTTCCTCTGTTAGCCGTTTATTTTCCTGTTCAAGAATGTAGAAATCTACTTTATCAGGTAATCTTTTTCCTTGTCCAGCAAAAGCATTTTTTCCGTATCGATGATATTCTGAAACCCATCGGGAAATTGTTGGACGAGAGATATTGTATTCTTCAGCAATTTTCTTGGTAGTTACTTTTTTCTCAAGGATATCCTGTGAAATCTTTAGTTTAAATTCACGATCATATGTTTTTCTCAATAGAGTTCATTCCTTCCGGTAACGTAACTGATAGTCAAGAAAAGTGTATCATAGCCCATTGTTCAATTGGTAATAATAGATGTTTATGGGAAAATAACAAAAATAAAATTGTCAGATAAATTGAAACTATATATATCTAATGTTTCTGATGACTGGAAGGAAAGCATTATAGAAGACATGTTACAAGAAATTCGACAACAAAAAGTTGACATGGCAGATAATTTGAAAAGGTATGGTAAAACATTTCAAACAGAATATTCTATATCTTATTTGAAAGAAATCGTTCACGCCAATGTTGAAGACTATACAAAATATAATTTAGATTCTATTGAGTCATGTCTTCAATGCCTTGTTGATAATATGATATGTCTATTCTTTGACTATGAATATCAGGATATGCCTTTTTTTGATTGGACAAGCAATTGCTTTGATGGTCGTTTTTGTGAAGAGGATTACGCTGAAAAAGTGATGTATTTTAGTAACTTTGTAAATCATGATATACAAAATGGTATTCATATGAACTGCATTTATACAAGTAATATGAATCCTAAAGAGCATACTAGGATATTATCAAATCTAAGTTTTAGAATTGATTCAAACTTTAAAGGGTGCAGGACTACAGACGACTACATTACGGAACTTAAAAAAATGGGCAACCGAATTGATTCTATACTAAAATCGGAAAACGATTATTACAAATTAGATTATATTATGAACGGGATATATAGTGATAATAGTTATAATCAAAATCATTATTTAAAGACTTTTACTTTGTTAGAACTTGTATTATTAAAACCAAATCAGAATACAAATGAAATTGACAAATTACTAATACCTTATCTTGATAAGAAATATGGAGAGGTTTCGAGTGAAGTAGCAAAATTATTAAGACAAATGAGAAATAAAATCGGACATGGTGATTTCAAAGGTTTTAACGAAAAAGCAGAAAAATTCGCTCAAAAATTTATGAAACACTTTCATTTTGACTATACAGAATACAGTAGATTAAATTGGGTATTACTTCATACCTGCTGTCTTTTAGATGATTTACTCAGAATAACTATTTTTCAACAATTAAAAGTCACAAAATAATTATTATTTTATAGAGCAATCACCTATTTTGATTGCTCTTTTTCTATTTTTACGGAAAGGACGTGAAGACATGAAAAAAATAAGAAGTTACACCAGTATTTGGTCAGTAGAAAAAGTGATTTATGCAATTAATGATTTACAACTCCCTTTTCCCATAACCTTTACACAAATGACATGGTTTATCGTTTCTTTGTTTGTCGTTATAATCTTTGGCAGTTTACCACCACTTTCCTTGATTGACGGAGCACTACTCAAATACTTAGGGATTCCCGTTGTCCTCACTTGGTTCATGTGTCAAAAAACCTTTGACGGGAAGAAACCCTATGGATTTTTAAAATCTATTATTACCTATGCTCTACGCCCTAAAATAACCTATGCTGGCAAACAAATACGATTAAATAAAGAAAAAATGAATGAATCAATCACGATTGTAAGGAGTGAACAATTAAATGGCACACCCCATTAAATATATCGAAGATAATCTCGTATTTAATCATGATGGCGAAGTATTTGCTTATTATGAATTAATTCCCTATAATTACAGTTTTTTAAGTTCCGATGAAAAAGTTCAAGTTCATGATAATTTCCGTCAATTGATTGCCCAAAATCGTGATGGTAAGATTCATGCCCTGCAACTAGCAACCGAATCAAGTATTCGAGCGACACAGGAACAATCGAAAAAAGAAATCACTGGACGATTAAAAGAGATAGCTTACGAAAAAATAGATGAACAGACCGAAGCGTTAGTTTCTATGATTGGTGACAATCAAGTGGACTATCGCTTTTTTATTGGTTTTAAACTCTTGCTGAATGAACAGGAAGTATCGGTCAAAAATATTGGCAAAGACATTCAAAAAGCATTTGCGGAATTCTTTCATGGCGTGAATCACAAGTTGATGGGCGATTTTGTTTCTATGCCTATGTCAGAAATCGAACGCTTTTCTAAAATGGAACAGTTATTAGAAAGTAAATTATCCAGACGCTTTCACATTCGCCCATTGGGGAAAGATGATTTTGGGTATATCATTGCCCACCTTTACGGTCAAACAGGGATTCCTTTTGATGACTACGACTACCATTTACCCAAACGATATGAAGATAAAAAAGTGTTGGTAAAGAAATACGATATTATTAAACCCACTCGCTGTTTAATCGAAGAAAAGCAACGCTACTTACGGATGGAACAGGAAGATACTACCACTTATGTGGCGTATTTTACGATTAACAGTATCGTCGGCGAATTGGATTTCCCCAATAGTGAGATTTTTTATTACCAGCAACAACAGTTCACTTTCCCGATTGATACCAGCATGAATGTTGAAATTGTTGCTAATAAAAAAGCTCTGTCTACCGTTCGCAACAAAAAGAAAGAATTGAAAGACTTGGATAGTCACGCATGGGAAAGCGACAATGAAACCAGTACCAATGTGGTGGACGCTTTAGAATCTGTCGACGAATTAGAAACCAACCTAGACCAAACCAAAGAATCCATGTACAAACTAAGCTATGTGGTACGGGTATCGGCAAAAAATCTGGACGAGTTGAAACAACGTTGTGATGAAGTAAAAGATTTTTATGATGATTTGTCTATCAAATTAGTACGACCTTTTGGCGATATGCTAGGCTTGCATAATGAATTTATTCCCTCAAGCAAGCGATATATCAATGACTATATTCAATATGTCACGTCGGATTTTTTGGCTGGTCTTGGTTTCGGAGCTACACAAATGCTTGGTGAAAATTCTGGTATTTACGTCGGTTACAATCTCGATACAGGCAGAAATATTTATCTCCAACCCAGCCTTGCAAGTCAAGGAATTAAAGGCTCTGTGACGAATGCGTTAGCGTCTGCTTTTATTGGTTCATTAGGTGGCGGAAAATCATTCTCTAACAATATGCTGGTCTATTATTCGGTACTCTTTGGCGGACAGGCAATCATTGTAGACCCAAAAGCTGAACGTGGCAAATGGAAAGAAACCTTACCTGATATTGCCCATGAAATCAATATCGTTAATCTCACGAGTGAGAACGACAATAAAGGGTTACTTGACCCTTATGTGATCTTAAAACTCCCGAAAGATTCAGAAAGCCTAGCCATTGATATTCTCACGTTCTTAACAGGCATTTCCAGCCGAGATAGCGAGAAGTTTCCTGTCCTGCGTAAAGCGATTCGGAGTGTCACTCAAAGCGAACAACGAGGGTTGTTATTGGTGATTGATGAATTGCGAAAAGAAGATACACCCATCAGCAATAGTATTGCTGACCATATCGAAAGCTTTGTCGATTATGATTTTGCCCATCTGTTATTCAGTGATGGCAATGTCACCCAATCCATTAGCTTGGAAAAACAACTCAATATTATTCAAGTGGCAGATTTGGTCTTACCCGATTCCAATAGCTCTTTTGAAGAATACACCACCATGGAATTATTAAGTGTGGCAATGCTGATTGTCATTAGTACCTTTGCTTTAGACTTTATCCACTCTGACCGTTCCATTTTTAAAATTGTTGACCTTGATGAAGCTTGGAGTTTTTTACAAGTGGCACAAGGAAAAGCTCTATCTATGCGTTTAGTTCGGGCAGGGCGTGCCATGAATGCAGGGGTCTATTTCGTTACTCAAAACGCCGACGATTTACTAGATGAAAAGATGAAGAATAATATTGGCTTGAAATTCGCCTTTCGTTCCACTGACCTAGTGGAAATCAAAAAGACCTTAGAATTTTTTGGCGTGGACAAGGAAGATGAAAACAATCAGAAACGCTTACGTGAATTAGAAAATGGACAATGTTTAGTTTCAGACATCTATGGTCGTGTAGGGGTTATGCAGTTTCACCCGATTTTTGAAGAGTTGCTTCATGCCTTTGATACCAGACCGCCTGTGCGAAATGAGGGGGAAAAATGACACAAAAACAAAAGAAATTTCTTCACTATAGTTGGATAACGCTCCTTTGTGTGGGCGTTATTTTACTTTTATTAGGCACGCTGGGCAATGCAGTACAAGCAACAGGCTTAGTTGATGAAACCATTGATACAAGCAACGAGTATTCCAAGTATGGTTTAAATCATTATCAGCTTGATTATTATGTGGACAATAGCTGGGGCTGGCTGCCGTGGAATTGGAGTGACGGCATAGGGCAATCAGTGATGTATGGACTGTATGCCATTACCAATTTCATTTGGACGATTTCTCTTTATCTTTCCAACGCCACAGGCTATTTGGTCAAAGAAGCCTACGCCTTGGATTTCATTAGTCAAACGTCTCAAGCGATTGGTGAGAACATGCAGACCATTGCAGGGATTACACCGAATGGCTTTTCCAGTTCGGGTTTTTATGTCGGCTTCCTTCTTCTTTTTATTCTGATTGTTGGAATCTACGTTGCCTATACAGGACTGGTGAAACGAGAAACGACCAAAGCTATACGAGCTGTGTTAAATTTTGTGGTGGTGTTTATTCTATCAGCTTCCTTTATTGCGTATGCTCCCGATTATATTGCGAAAATCAATGATTTTTCCAAAGATGTGAGCACTGCCAGTTTAGATATTGGGACAAAGATTGTCCTTCCCGATACGGATAGTCAAGGCAAAGACAGTGTGGATATGATACGTGATAGCCTATTTTCTGTTCAAGTCAAGCAACCGTGGTTATTACTTCAATATGGCTCAACCGATATAGAAACCTTAGGTGAAGACCGTGTGGAAAAGTTATTGGCTACCAGTCCAGATACAAACAATGGTGAAGATAGAGAAAATGTAGTGATTGAAGAAATTGAAGATCATGACAATACCTATTTAACACTCCCGAAGACCATTTCCCGATTAGGAACGGTCTTCTTTTTGTTTGTATTCAATATTGGTATCTCGATTTTTGTTTTCCTTCTAACAGGAATCATGATTTTTTCGCAAGTGCTATTTATTATTTTCGCTATGTTTTTGCCAATCAGTTTCCTATTAAGTATGTTGCCGAGTTTTGATGGCATGGGCAGGCATGCCATTACCAAGTTATTTAATGTGATTATGACAAGGGCTGGTATTACCTTGATTATTACCGTTGCCTTTAGTATTTCCACTATGCTTTATTCGCTGTCAGCAAGTTCTCCCTTTTTCATGATTATGTTTTTACAAATTGTGACCTTTGCAGGGATTTATTTTAAACTGGGCGATTTAATGAGCCTATTCTCTTTACAAAGCAACGACTCTCAAAACATGGGCAGACAAGTGTTTCGCAGACCTCGTCAAATGATGAATCGACAAACCAGAAGATTTCAACGCAGTATGAGTAAGATTTTTCGTGGAAAAGCAGGGTCAACGAAGCAAAAGACAATGACAACAAAGCAGAATCAAACCAATAAAGCTAACCATACTCGTCAAAATGAACGGACTACACCAAAGAAAGAAACAGCACTTTCCAATGTGAAAAAGCAACAAGGCGGTATCGGGCAACGATTAGGTGAAAAGACAGCCCATGTATTGGACACGAAAAATCGTCTAGTCAATAAAAGAAAGCAGGCTAAACAACAGATACAGGCGACACCAACCCATGTCAAATATGCCCTTCATCAAGGAAAAGAGAATGTCACTCATAATGTAACAGACTTTAAACAATCTATGGCAGATACCAAAGCTCAACGCAAACAACAGCGTATGAACCAGCAGGAGCAAAAACGAAAGAACATTGCTCAAAAGCGTTTGGAGCTGGATAAAGCAAAAGAAAAAAGACGAAAAGAAAACCCATCATCTCCTGTTCAGAATAACCAGCAGCATGTTCGCAAGCGTCAGCAAACCGTCACGCCTGTTTTGTCACAAAACACTAAACGTGAAAATCATCAGCGACCATTGAAAAAAGAGCAAAAACAAAAGACACCACCGAAGCAATTCAATCAGAGGAAGCTAAATAAAAGAACGGATAAGCGAGGACAACAAACATGAAGCTAAAAATAACAGTGATTTGTAGTGTGGTCTTCTCTCTCTTCTTTTTTCTCTTATTATTCCTAGTCATTTTCTTTGCAGATGATACGGACAGTGGCGAAAACAACAAGGATTCTTCTATTTCACAAGGCGGTGTGACCGTTTCACCAGAAGTGTTGGCACACCGTCCGTTGATTGAAAAATATGGTAAGGAATATGGGATTGAAGACTATGTTTCTTATATCTTAGCCATTATGCAAGTGGAATCGGGCGGTACAGCAGAAGATGTTATGCAAAGTTCCGAATCTTTGGGTTTACCGCCCAACAGTTTGAGTACCGAAGAGTCCATCAAACAAGGGGTTAAATATTTCAGTGAATTATTAACCAGTGCAGAACAACAAGGAGTGGATATAGATTCTGTTATCCAATCTTATAATTATGGCGGTGGCTTTTTAAATTATGTGAGGAGTCATGGGAAAAAATATACCTATGAATTAGCCGAACAGTTTTCTAAAGAGAAGTCGGGTGGTCAAAAAGCAGACTATCCCAATCCCATAGCCATACCTGTGAATGGTGGTTGGCGATATAACTATGGAAATCAGTTTTATGTTCAGTTGGTTTCACAATACCTAACCGACACTTCCCCAACAGAATTTGATGATGAAACCGTGCAAGTCATTATGGACGAAGCCTTGAAATACGAAGGGTTTCCCTATGTCTTTGGAGGGGCGTCGCCTACCACCTCTTTTGATTGTAGTGGCTTAATACAATGGGTGTATGACAAAGCTGGCATTTCTCTCCCTCGTGTCGCCCAAGATCAGTATGACGCTACGCAAGAAATCTCTATGGAAGAAGCCCAAGCAGGCGACCTTATCTTCTTTCATTCAACCTATAATGCAGGCACATATGTGACTCATGTGGCGATATATTTAGAGGGAAATCGCTTTTATCATGCAGGCGACCCAATCGGTTATGGCGACTTAAGCAGTCGTTATTGGCAAGACCATCTGATTGGGGCTAGACGTGTTATTCATAACTAAGAAAGGAATGAATCAAATGATTATAAAAATCGAGCGAAA
The DNA here is from genome assembly GCF_032555305.1 of Enterococcus sp. GTDB lineage: Bacteria > Bacillota > Bacilli > Lactobacillales > Enterococcaceae > Enterococcus_A. Next base: position 1,191 of record NZ_JAWGOQ010000055.1, on the reverse strand, counting down.
AGAAAAGAAGGAGAAACCAAAGAAATCTAAAAAACCGAGCAAGCAAAGAAAAGTTCCGATGATTAAAGTTGGCACGCATAAGAAATTAACCTTTGTTTTATGGGTTTTATTGATTGGTAGTGTCGGATTTGGAATCTATAAAAATTTTACTGCCATTGACACTCATACTGTCCGTGAAACAGAAATCATTAAACAGCAGATTGTCGATACCAACCAAGTAGAAAGTTTTGTGAAATCCTTTGCGAAAGACTACTTTTCGTGGCAACAATCCCAAGAAGCCATTGATAAACGAAATGAAAAATTGACCCATTATTTGACGGAAGAATTGCAGGTATTAAATGAAGAAATGATTCGTAAGGATATTCCTACTAGTTCTAGTGTGAACGATATACAGGTGTGGCAGGTTTCTCAAGTGAATGAGAACACCTTTGAGGTACTGTTTTCTGTTGAACAAGTTATTACCGAAGACAAAGACAAGGAAACTATATCGTCTAGCTTTCATGTGGTTGTCCATATAGATGAATCAGATAATATGGTTATTATCAAAAATCCGACAATGAGTAAGAAACCTCAAAAATCGGACTACCAACCCAAACAGCTAGAAAGTGACCATACAGTAGATACAGAAACGATGGACGAAATCACTAGCTTTTTAGAAACGTTCTTCCAGCTCTATCCTACCGCCACAGAAAAAGAATTGACTTACTATGTAAGTAATCATGTGTTACCTATGATTAACAAGGAATATGTTTTCGAGGAATTGGTGAATCCTATCTTTACCAGAAAAGATAACCAAGTAATCGTGAATGTCGCTGTGAAATATTTAGATCAAGAAACAAAGGCAACCCAAATCTCGCAATTTGAGTTGATATTAGAAAAACAAGATAATTGGAAGATTGTAAAATAACAAATATTGGTACATGATTACAGATACTTTGTAATCATGTACTCTTTTTGATAAAAAATTGGAGATTCCTTTACAAATATGCTCTTACGTGCTATTATTTAAGTGACTATTTAAAAGGAGTTAATAAATATGCGGCAAGGTATTCTTAAATAAACTGTCAATTTGATAGCGGGAACAAATAATTAGATGTCCTTTTTTAGGAGGGCTTAGTTTTTTGTACCCAGTTTAAGAATACCTTTATCATGTGATTCTAAAGTATCCAGAGAATATCTGTATGCTTTGTA
>NZ_JAWGOQ010000054.1:0-10084 GCF_032555305.1 Enterococcus sp. | reverse complement strand
TGGTACCTACTTGGTGCTTCTCAAATTTCGAAATATTTTTGCTTATTGCCGATATGCTAGTTCTTCTTAACGCCAGTTTAGAAGTAACTGTATGCGTAGAAAAGCTAGTTCGTGAAGCCGGACATGGATACCCTTGCTCTCATAAGCTTTTTGCATGTAAAAATTTTATACTCCCTTAAAGAATTAAAAAAGACCTCATGACTCTATACGAGCTCATGAAGTCTTACTAATTATGAATGTAGTTTTGCTTCTCTAGCTAACGCTAAGCAGCCGATCGTTCCAGCGTTGTTGCCCAGCTTTGGTGTCACGATGTAGTCTTCTAGTTCTGGTGTTTTCACGTATTCATTGACTAATTCTTTGAAACGCGCACGAACCTTTTTGACTAAATGCTCCTGCTGCATCACACCACCACCGAAGATGATCACGTCTGGTGAGAACATCAACGTTGTATTGTAGGCACATTGGGCGATGTAATCCGCTTCGATTTCCCAATAAGGATCGTCTTCACTTAAGTCTTGGCCTTTACGTCCTAAGCGTTTTTCAATTGCTGGACCTGCCGCCATTCCTTCTAAACAGTGTCCGTGGAAAGGACAGCTGCCTTCAAAATCATCTTCAGGATTGCGGCTGACTAGTACGTGCCCCATTTCAGGATGACTGAAGCCTTCGACAAAGTTGCCCTTTTGCAGCGCGCCGCCGCCGATACCTGTGCCAATCGTATAATACACAACACTGTTGACACCATCACCACGACCTTTCACATATTCACCATAGCAAGCCGCATTCACATCGGTGGTCCAATCAATTGGTAAATCAAACTCTTTTTTCATGGTGCCGACAAAATCAAAATTCTGCCAAGCCAATTTTGGTGTGGACGTAATATAGCCATACGTCTTGGAATCGCGATGAATATCGATCGGTCCAAATGAGCCGATACCGATACTGACTAATTGCTCTTCATACTTCTTGAAGAAGCCGATCACTAGTTCCATTGTTTCTTCTGGTGTCGTCGTTGGATAGCTGGCCCGCTCGACGATTTCAAGATCATTATTTCCCACAGAGCATACAAATTTTGTCCCGCCGGCTTCGATTCCGCCAAATAATTTTTCCACTAAGCTTCACTCACAATCATTTAGATTTATTCAACATACAGAGTCACGAATTTCGCGTGCCCGATGTTCTCGAGTTCTATTGTATCATTAATTATTGGCAGCGGTTCCTTTGTTTTTTCTTTTAGCTGATTTTATCTACCTTTATCTTCAACTAGTGAATTGCTATAAGCATGTCTTATAACAGAAAAACGGAGTTAGTTATTAAACTTATTCAGCTACATCAATGCGGCCTTGATTGTTTTCGCTGCTTTCACTGGATCTGCCGCGTTCAAAATCCCACTGCCGACAATCACGATTTCTGGCTCTAATGCGACATAATCACCAATGGTCTCGCTATTGATTCCGCCAGCTACGGCTACTTGAACTTTTTTTGTATATTGTTTTAATTCTTTTAAATCCTCCAGTGGTGTTCGTCCCGCGTGCTGCTGATCTGCTCCCGTATGAACTGCAATGATATCCACACCTAATGATTCAATTGCCGGAACTCTTTCAGAAAAATTCTGCACACAGATCAAATCCACCATCACTTGTCTTTTTTGCTTCTGGGCCTGCTCCACGCAGCCCTTGATCGTCAAATCGTCCGTGATACCCAACACAGTCACATATTCGGCACCGGCATCGTAAGCCAACTGCGCTTCATACGCACCCGCATCCATGATTTTTGCATCGCATAAAACCTCAAGATCAGGATAATATTTCTTGATTTGCCGAACCGCCTCTCGCCCAGCATCGATTAAGAAAGGTGTTCCTACCTCCACAATATCTACGAAAGGATGAATGTCCTTCAAGGCTTCCAACGCTTCACTAAGTGTTAACTCGTCAATCGCTAGCTGTAATTTCATTTGCTATCCTCCTATTCCAAATTCGCATGCTTTTCAAACGCCCGATCAGTCGGTACTTTCTGCTCTAACGCCAATTCAACAATCAAAGAGTCCGCCAGTAGTAAGACTGCTTCTTCAAACATACTGCCGCCGGTTAAGATTCCCTTTTGATTCTCTTCACTTTCAGGCAGCTTATCGGTATAGGCTGGGATCCGAATCACGCCCGCAGATAGTTTTCCTATGCTTGATTCTGGAAACACCGTCAGGCTGATAATCTTCCCGCCGATTTTACTGGCTTTACTGGCGGTATTGATCAGAGACGTGGTTTCTCCTGATGCGCTGGCAAGGATTAATAGATCATCAGGTAAAAATGCTGGTGTTATCACTTCACCAACAACATAGACCTCGTACCCTAAATGCATCAAGCGCATTGCCAATCCTTTCAGCATCAACAGTGAACGACCTGCACCTGATACGAAAATCCGTTTGGCCTGCTTGATGCCGTTAACTAACTGATCAATCTGGCTTTGATCGATTTTCTTCAAGGTCTTCGCCAACTCCATTGCGGCGGTGTAGGCAACTTCTTTCGTTTCCATCTTACTTTCCTCCATTTTTATAGCTGGCAACAAACATATCCAAGGTACCAGTAAATTCCAATTGCTCGATTCCCGCTGGAACTAAGATTGTTTCCCCCTTCGAAACCGCCACCTCATTTACCATACCGGCTCCATCTACTATTGTGATAAAAGCAAAGCGCTCCAAGTAATAAGAACCTTGTTCCTTCGTCTTGATCCGGCTTAAACTGTATAATCCCGGCTCATCCCAATAATCCGTGATTTCGCAGCCGGCTTTTTGGTAAGGTTCAATCCAGACAAAGCCTTCTGAGGTATCGGGCACCAAAACATTTTCCAATACTTTATCGATGTGCAACTCTCTTTCTTCTCCAGTATTCGGATCAACTCTGCCATAGTCATACAAACGATAGGTCAGATCGGCATTGCGGGAAATGTTGTAGGTCAGCACATCGCGATTGATGGCATGTAAGGTTCCAGCGGGAATATCAATAAAGTAGTCCTTCTTGGCTGGCAAATATTTCAATAATTTTCCCCAATCACCAGCATGTGCCCATTCTGCAAACTCTTCTCTAGTTCTCGCATGGTGGCCAAATTCGATTTTGCCATCGGCTGGTGTGTCCAAAATGACCCATGCTTCTGGTTTCCCCCGTGAATTATCATGCTTCAAGGCATAGTCATCGTCTGGGTGGAGCTGGACCGATAAATCGGCTAAGGGATCTAGTAAGTTGACTCGAATCGGCAATTCCTCCGTGTCGCAATCAAACCAATCTGGATATTTTGAATAAAGCTGAGAGAGGGTCAGATCAGTGCCTGCTACCGGACAATCCGCTGCACCAGGCAGAGCAACGACATTGTAAACTTCGCCAATCGGATAAATATCTGTCTGATAATTGAACGTTTCCAGCATTCGTTTGCCACCCCAAATGCGCGCTTCGAAAAATGGCAAAATCTTTACTATTTGTTTTTCCATCAAAAATCACCTCTTTTATTTATGTCTCCGCTTACATTTTAAATTATACATTCTTCTATTTCTTTAGCAACACACCCCAATACGTTGAACGTTTGGGGTGTGTCAGACTCTTTTAAATATCTTCTGATTTAATCGCAGATAGAATTTCTTTAGTAGAAGTAATTTCTCCTAACCTAACAAATAGCTTATCAAAAAAGATTTGATGCAGCTCGCCATCACGATCGGCGCAAGCATCTTCAACGACAATCACTTTGTAGCCATGCTGGTAGGCATCCAAAGCAGTCGCGTAAACACCGTTTGCGGTAGCTACTCCCGTTAGAATAATCGTATCAATCCCACGTCGCCGCAGTTGCAAATCCAAATCCGTTCCAAAGAAGGCTCCTGGATTGTGTTTGGTTATCTTGATGACATTTTCAGCAGTTTCATCTTCCGCGATCGGCATCACATATTCAGAAAACCCCACTGGAATATTCGCATACGCTTTACCGCTTCTTTCTTTATTTAATAACTGCATCGTTGTTGGATCTACATTGACTAATGTAATCAAGGCTGGAGAATTTATTAAGCTATCAGCCAACTGATTGTTTTTCTCTAACAACTCTGCGGCTGAGTAAGGTTTCAATTCTCCAGTGCCCATAATGCCTTTTTGCAAATCGATCACGACCAATGCCGTTCTCGCTAAATCTAAGTTCTTCAAACAAAACACTCGCTTTCTCAAAAAGTTCCTTTCGTAATTTACGCCAATTTTTTCTAGAAATCCAGCTAAATGCAACGATTTAATAAGGGAAGCGTTTCATTTAAGATTTGAGCTTACTCCTCTTACTAGGTACAATAAAAGAAGATCAGTGGGGCGTTTGTCTGAAGGGGGAAATTTTTATGAAAAAAGCGTTGCTTGTTGTTCATCGATATAAATCAGAAAAAGCCAAAGACTGGGGTTTTACCGCAAACGATTATGCTACTGCCGATATGATCCAAAACATTTCCAAACTATACCCAAACTATGATTGGCATCCCGCTACTTTGGCAGAAGCTAGAGAATTTTTGCATGCTGTCGAGATCGATCTGCTGGTCTTAGTTCCGATGTTGAAGGATCACCTTGAAGAATTCAATGCGTATCCTCACGTTGAAGTCGATTACCTAAAGGCCGACGAATATGGCGACATAAGCAAGCCTCCTTTTCCTTTTATGAGAAAAGAAAAATTTAAATAAAAATGCTGCGAAAAAAATCCTTTTCGCAGCATTCTTCGATTTCAATTAATAGTCTTTTTAAATCTATATGAGACCCCAGTTTAGGCAATTTTCGACTCCTTTTTTGGATTAAATAAAACCGTGTGCTGATTTTGTAGTTTCTCTTTGAATAATCTATTCGATGAACCAACGATCTTGCCTTTAGCAATTAGATGGTGCAACTCATTGTTTGATAAACTCAGTTTTTCTTTCAAAATCGTAAAGAGCTTGATGTCTAATGGGTACTCCGTTTGAATTGTCACGGCTACCTCTTCGTCCAGTTCGAACAAATCACCTAAAACTTGGTATTCAATACTTTGGATCACTACACCATTTTTCTTTAATGTTGCTTTGTCAGTGCCGTACTTTTTCGAAAGCGTTAAGTCATTCTCCTGAAAAAGAGCCAATAAATCGGCGTCTAGCTTATTCGTATGAATTCTAGATAAAATGGTCGAATTCCAGCTAGTCTTACATTTTTTGCAATTATAAATCAACCAAACATCTAAGTATTTGCCCTGAGCATTGATCCGAAATCTTTCAGAGCAGGAAAACTCTGTATCGACATTACATTTCTTACAATGCCGTGTTATCGTGGGAACTTTCAAGCATGTCACAAACCATTTTATCTTCCTCACCTTCACCATCCTCCCTAAATCACAAGATAGTCACCCAGTGTATGGTGGAATCACCACTTCCATACTCCCACTCCTTTCAAAAAAAGACTCTCTTCTACAACAAAGTTATCTGATTTAGACAACCTTATTGTAAAAAAGAATCTTTCTGCCGACTTCTGAATTCTTGCTCTATTCGATGGGAATACACATATCCAAGTGTACATAGTCCTTTTTCCAGTCGATTTCGCGATAGATCGTCAATCCATATTTTTCTCGCATCTTATAGCCACTCCTTGGAAGCCAGATTCTAAAAAAGCCTTGCATCACTCGAAAAATATCATCGATCGTACCATTATATGGAAAAATAGCGTACTTGCCGCCCTTTATTATCATTGTATTATTTTCTTTTACTTCCTCTTCAATCATAAAGCACAGATCACAAATACTGTGATCATCAATCGCAACAGCTGGATCATTGTAAAATTTTTCTATCATTACAGTAGTGCCATCGTAGTAAGCACTCTCTTCAACTAGCGATGTCCAGCTATTTTTCAAATCACTATAATTCCCCAGTACTCTTTCATAAACAACATACAGATCATTCAAATCTTTTGTTTCAATCTTCGTCTGATACTCCTCGAATGTATCTAAAACTTCTTGCTTATGAGGAGAAAAAGGATTTGAAATCGTTGTTGCGTCCAACGTTTTTCTATATTCATTCGGTGAAATATGATAGTGTTCCCTGAATAGCGAACTGTAATTAGACGCACTATATCCATAATCCAACCCAATATCAGTAATTCGTCTCTCTTTTTGAATTTTCAGATCAATCGCACTTTGTTCAACTTTCAAACGCTTGATAAAGGAATAGACACTTTCACCAGTCACCTCTTTGAACATCCGACAAAAATAATATTTAGAAAAAGAAAGGTGCTTTGCTACTTCTTCAACTGTGATTGGTTCCTCAAAATTAGCCAAAATATAGTCGATACTTTCATTTATGAGATCTTTTTTATCCATCGTGGGACCTCTTCTCTTGTTTAATCACTTCCATTTTATCATTTCATCTATTTGACAACTCACTGTTTTCTCAAATGATTTTGGTTTACGATAAGTTCGATTGTTACTAATGCAGATACTGCATATAGAGTTAATTTGTGAATCTGGAGAAAAATGACACTGCTATAATAGATTCTTATTTTGTCCTTCAAGAATTTAACCCCCACTCTCCTGTAAGAAAAGTGGGGGTTCCTTTATTTTTGTTCCGTCAAAAACTGACAAACCGCTCCGATCAAATTCGCTTGGCTTAAGAATTTACAAGGCATGATAGATGCCTTTAATTCCTTCGCTCCCTTTTGCAGTAATAGCTCCTGTACCCGTTTTTCCAAATTCATCAATAAATCTTCCCGCGTCGAAATCCCGCCACCGATCAATACCCGATCTGGATCTAGCGAGATCAAAACATTATAGATTCCGATGCTTAGGGCATTATAAAACTGATCGATTTGTTCTTGCGCCAGCTCATCGCCAGCTTCGGCTAAATCAAAAATTTCTTTGCTCGAATACTCATGTTCATCCGCCTTGATCTTTGAATAGCGCTTCGACATCGCCACTGGACTGCCTAGATCACTCAGTGTTTCCAGCGTCTCATTATTCATGATCTGATAGCCGAACTCGCCGCCAAAAAGATTTGCGCCCGTACGTAATTCGCCATTGATCACGACTCCACCGCCGATTCCTGTACCGATAATCATCATAGCAGCTGATTCTAGCCCTTTCGCATTACCCTGCCAAACCTCGGCTAGCGCTGCGCAATTCGCATCATTTTGAAAAGAGACAGGCACGCCCAAAAATTCTGCTAATTCCTGTTTAATCGGAAACCGATGTAGATAAGGAACGGCACTTACACCGTAAATCACACCCTCTTCGGCATTGACTGCTCCCGGGGCGCTGATCGCTACACCCTCAGTGATTTGGTGTTCTTCCACTAACGATTTTAAATACGCTTTCATTTCATCCCAGGTTTTTGGTGTCTCGAAGCTGGGCAGCTCCGTTAATTCGTCATTTTCCCATAATCCGCTTTTGATCGCTGATCCGCCGATATCGATTGCTAGTATTTTTTGACTCATTCGTTGCTCCTCCTAGTTGTCATTTACTAGTTCAAATTTTAAAGAAGATGATCACTCGATACAATATCAAACCGGGTAAAAAAACAAATTCCAACAAAAAAACCAACCTTTTCAGATTGGTTTTCAAATCGATTATACTAGCCGATCAACATCGTACTCAAAGCCGTTTTGATCGCTGAGTTTTTTATAGAATTCGCCACTTTTCTTGATCGTCCGTCTTTGTGTCGGTAAATCAAGCGACACCAAACCATAGCGATTCTTGTAGGCGTTGATCCATGACCAGCAATCAATGAACGTCCATAAGTGATAACCCTTGATATTGCAGCCGTCATTGATCGCTTTCCAAAGATAGGCTAAGTGATCTTGAATGTATTCGATGCGGTAATCATCGATCACTTGACCGGTTTCATCCATGAAACGTTCTTCATTAGCCACACCCATCCCGTTTTCCGAGATGAAGGCTTCGATGTTGCCATAATTTTCTTTGATATCCATGCACAGATCATGGATGCCCTTTTCATAGATTTCCCAGCCGCGGTATTCATTCATCCGGCGACCTGGCATCACATGATTTTCAAAGAACCAGTCTGGTAAAAATGGTCCTTCTTGATTGATTGCAGTCAAACGAGCTTTCACTCGACGCGGTTCGTAATAGTTTAAACCTAATATTTGAGCAGTGTTTTCCTTAATACATGCCAGATCTTCTTCGGTATAATCAACTGGCAGCTGATCGTATTCCCGCAGCAGTTCAACTAATTTTTCAGGATATACCCCTTTGACCATCGGATCTAAGAAGCTGCGTACATAAAACAGATCGGCAATTTCTGCTGCCTTCACATCGGCGGGATGCTGGCTCCGCGGGAAGGTTGGACTCAAGTTTAGAATCACACCGATTTTACTATTAAGATCGCGTTTTTTATGCGCCGCAATCGCTTTAGCATGAGCCAAAATCGTAAAATGAGTGGCCTGCGCGCCTCGTTTAAAGTCAATAATGTTTGGATAATGGAAATCTTCTAGGTATGAACCTAAGATTGGTCCTAACGGTTCATTAAAAGTGAACCAATGATGAACTAGATCACCAAATTCTTTAAAACAAGTATCCGCAAAGTTCACATAGGCATCTACCACTTCTCGTGATTCCCAGCCGCCCTTATCCTGTTGAGCCGCGGGCATATCAAAGTGATATAGGTTGGCGAATACCTTGATTCCATTGTTGTTCATTTCCGTAAATAGATCACGATAAAATGCGATCGCTTTAGGATTTACTTCGCCTGTACCATCTGCTGGAAACATCCGTGCCCAAGAAATCGAGACCCGAAAAGAATTATGTCCGGTTTGTTTCATGAGCTGAACATCTTCCTTGTAGCGGTGGATATGATCTGTCGTTGTTTCTGAACTGATTCCTTGATAAAACCGATAAGGCTGTTCTTTATACCACCGTTCCCATACTGTTTCTGCTTTTCCTGTTTCACCGCGGCCTTCTGATTGTTCAGCCGACCAAGCTGAGCCCCACCAAAAATTCTCTGGAAATGTTAATTGCTGTTTATTCATTGTATCCCCCTATTTCATAGTCATTCCATTAGTCGTTCCAAAGATACACAGTAAAACTGTCGCCCTAAGTTCGACCCTTTCTTGATTGCGTATTCATCATAACATCGCTTTCGTAAAAACGGAATAGGTTTTTTATTAAAAATATATACTTTTAAAAATAATTTATTCTTTTAATCGTAAAAGCATTGATAAAACCGCGCAAAAGTATATAATTATTTATATCTTTTATTGAGTGATCAAGGAGGAGACAATGAGAAAGAATGCAAAATATATGGAGGTCTATTTAGACGTAAAAAGAAAGGTTGAAGACGGTACTTACGCGATTGGGGAAAAGCTGCCAGCGGGGACTGAGCTGGCTAAACAGTACAATACGAGTAAACTAACGGTCAAAAAAGGGTTGGACATGTTGGTTTCAGAAGGCGTTCTTCATAGCCGAAGCGGATTTGGTACGGAGGTTTTGCGGAAACCGATCCATAATTCTAAGGTATTCGGACCAAGCGAAGGTTTAATGAGTGTCGTTGGTGAGGAACATGTTGATTCGGAGATTCATACCTTTTCGATCGAACTCCCTTCTAAGAAAGTGGCTGAAATGCTGCAATTGAATGAGAAGGAATATATCTATAATATCGTCCGCAGCCGATTTGTTGACCAGCAGCCTTATTCATTGGAGCAGACCTTCATGCCCCTTTCGATCATCCCGGGATTAGAACCAAAGCATTTGGAAAGATCTGTTTATTCCTATATTCGCGATGAACTGCATTTAGAGATTAACGCCTCTCATGTTTGGATGAAGGGTGTCCTCGCGACAGAATTTGATGCAAAAATCTTGGGGATTGATGTTGGCGACTATATGATCGAGGTTGAAAAGAGTGTTTCTTTAGCAAACGGGACCCCTTTCGAATACTCCATCACCAGACATCTATATCAGGATTTTGTTTTTGAAGCTGTTTTTGTAGAAAATTGATTTCCCAGAGCTGAGTAAATCAGCTCTCAGACTGTAGACAAAAGACGTCCCAAACTCGTAATTTGAGTTTGGGACGTCTTTTTATCTGATTTCTTTCGAAATTCAGGACAAAAAAATAAAGGCT
>NZ_JAWGOQ010000053.1:0-14161 GCF_032555305.1 Enterococcus sp. | reverse complement strand
ACTAACAAAACTAGATATTTGTACACAAAACGGCGTAAAACTATTTGATACGGTGATCACGGCTAAGGTCTTGACTCACATTGATACAGTGATGTTCGACCCAGAAACGGAAACAAAAGGTCTTACCTATTACGGCAAGCCAGCCAAAGAAGCCAGCTGTCAAGAAGTTGGTTGCTTTAACTTGGCGGAGAAACCGGAAGAAAAACCGGCAGCACCAAAGCAAACGGTATTACCAATAACACCCTATGGCCGCTACTTCAAGCGATTAACTAGTATTGAACCAGCAGAAAAGCTAGAAGTAACAGTGGAAAAGGACGCTCTTCCACAACCTCGACCAATTGAGAATAGCGAGCAGAAACAAGATTTTGTATCACTGACTGAACCTGATTCAAGCCAAGACACAAACAAACGAAACGGACTACTTCAATGGCTCCACCAAATCAGAAAGAAAAATAAAGAAGGCCCAACTGAAATTCCGCGGGAATAGCTTTTTCGCGATTACATCCGATCTTTGAAAATTTCATACTGCGTAGGAGAACAACATTTTACTGACACCTGCGATTTTACTCGCAGGTGTTTCCAACTAATTATAGAAAGCGAGGAATGTCTATGAACCTAGTATCAATCGTAACTGGAGGAAGTATCCTCGATTATTTATTCGGCGGAAGCGTGCCGATCATGGGTGTTTTTCTGACAATGGTTGGACTGGATCTCACGACTGGATACGTAAAAGCCTTAAAAAATCACACTTGGGTCTCTTCCATCAATCTTTATGGACTGTTTACCAAATTTATCACCTTCTCCACCATCATCTGCGCTGCGGCATTGGATAAGATAGCACCAACCGTTGGGATTACTTTACCCATCAACGTGGCGCTGATCTGGACGGCTTTACTGATTGTTTATGAGATTGGCTCGATTCTGGAAAACGCCCACGAATTCGGATTGAAGATCACGTGGCTGCAGAAATGGCTGCGGATCTTTGAACGAGATGTTGGAAAGTTGCCTGACCAAGACGATCAGGATAACAACGTTTGGTAGGGGAAATTCAAGATGCTGGCTACTGAAACCGCTCTGCAATATGGGCTGAATTTACGAGGAAAAGTCTGTTACTCCATGTCCAAGCGGCTTGGTGTTCGTTCGATGGATTGTTCTAGTTTTGTTTTTCGTGCGTTGATCGCGGCGGGTTTTCTGCCTGTAAATTCCTATATCGGAAATACAGAGACTCTATTCAAATTGAATGGCACCTTATTGGAAGAAATCAGTCGCTCAGAGGTTCGGCGAGGAAACCTTTGGATAGCGGGACATGAAGGGGATTCATTAGGATCGGCTGGTCATACCGGCTGACATTTGAGCGACGTCAACGGTGACGCCTTGCATTGTACTTATTGAAAAGGCTGTCAAAACATCGCCGTTACTAAAGCGATTGGTTGGGGTGACGATTATTCCGGCTTCCCTGTGCGTTATTTTCGGGTGAAAAACTCGAGTTTCGCAAGTCTAAACGAAAACATTGCGCAACAACGCATGCTAGCGATCGATGGTTCGTGGGGGCTTGCCACCACCAGACGATTACAGGAAGTGTTATTTTGCAGGAACAAAGACGGTCTCATCAGCGAGCAGATCAGAAATCCTGCGAATCAAGCGATTCCCTCTGTTCAGTTTGGAAATGGCAGTTCAAATATGATTCGCAGACTCCAAGCTTTATTGAGTGTGCCCTCAGATAGGAATTTTGAACCAGTTACTTGTCTTGCATTGCAAAAAAGGATGGTCACGATCCAAGATGGGATTATTAGTCTGGAATCTGATTGTGTAAAAGCGATGCAAAACAAACTAAATAAAGACCAATTATAATTTTTTGAAGAAGAGCAAGCATCTCCCTGCGATTGACGTAGGGGGATTTGATTTCCTTTCAATAATATTTCTTGAATAGCCTGAAAACTGTATAATAGAGATGATCGTGAGGTGTTCGATGTGCGTTTAGAAAACTATTTAACTCACTAGTGTTGCACAAATATAGTCAGAATAATCTGAAAGCGACCTCTCGCTAAATTTTTCAAAAAATCGAATGCTTACGCAAGGGATGACTCTTTTCCAGAAAATTATTGTGCGTATTCAACTGAATCTTAAAAGCGTCGACAACTTATTTAGTCGAAATCACCCAGGTCTGTGGCGTTCTAACCAGATTTTTGCGGACTCAAAACGCAGGTAATGAAAGGAGCGCTTCAACTGAAAGAGGGTCGCTGTCGAATTCAATTCGATCTTTACCAAATAGATCAACAGCGTCGCAATCAGTGTAAGAATCACTTGATTGATCGTCAAATTCTGTTTTAAATGTTTGAAGAACAGCTCAATCTGCCAGCGTGCTTGATACATGTCGGCGACTTCATTTGGCGAAACGTCAAAGCGATTGGTTACGATGCGCAAGAGGCGCTGCCCTTTCGTCAGAACCGTTACTAAACGAAATCGTTCTGTGATGTGATTGTTTCCGCTGCCTAAAATGACGTGTTGATCACTGATAATCTGACCGTCTGTTGTTTTTCGATTCACGAGTTCCATTTGTTCTAAGACGGTGATCGTCGTATTGGATTTTGTCCGTGTCACAAAGAAATAGCCGTCATTGTGCAAACGATCCAGCAGTCGTGAAGTCCAGTTTTTTACTGTAAGAATCAAACTGATAAATCATTTAAATTTATTGCAGAAAACCATTTCTGAAAGGTTGTTTTTGAGTTATACTTATCCATGCTTAGGTCCTTTTTATTGGTCTTGGATAAGTCATCCAAGAGTAGTATAAAGGACTTTTTTGTGGTTGGACAGCTGTACATAAAGCTTTTGATAGATTAGGAAGTCTTTGCAACACTAGTGCTCTAAATCAAAAGTAATGAGTGTTTGTCCTTAATTTTCCATTAATCAAATAGCGGAAAAAACTTATTCTTCCAAATCTGCGTTGGTTAGATTTGGTAAAGGGTTAGGCTTTACTGGCTGGAAAGATTTTTCCAATAAGTTAATTGAAGATGTTCGCTACGAACAAACTCATTATTCAGAGATTGACCCTAATATTCCCTTTGATCAGACAGATGACTTGGCCGAAATTATAAAAAATATTGCTACTATCCAAATTGAAAGCATTCAAGATTCCGCAGACAAAATAGAGCTTCCTCATTTAAAAAGAGCGATAGAAATGCTGAGTCAAGCGCGTAGAATCGTGGTTCTAGGTGTTAGTCCGAACAATTTATTGGGAGATATTTTTAGGCGGAAAATGAATACGATTGGTAGATCTGTGGAGGTCATTCTGAGTGGAGAAACGGGGATTACTGTAAGTGGGTTGACAAAATATGATGCTGCGATCCTGATTTCTTACTCAGGAAATGATGTTTCCAGAGAACCGATGAAATTTATTCCCCAAATGAAACGTCAAGGAGTCAAATTAATTGGTGTAACCAGCGATGGTGGAAATTACATCCATCAGGAAATTGAGACAATCCTAAGAATTTCTTTTAGAGAGCGACTTTATAAGAAAATCAGTAATTTCTCTACGGAGGAGTCAATTTTATTCTTACTGAACATCCTTTATGCTGGTGTATTCTCGAAAAATTATTTAACAAATTACAATTTCAAGGTACAAAATTCAATGAATCTTGAGGAGACACGTTTATTACATCAGACAGATATTAAAGAATGAAGAACAAGGAGAGGTGTTTTTTCACTTCCTCTCCTTGTTCTTCATTCTAATAGTATCTATTGATCATGTACCTTCCAATTGTTTAAAAAATGTTCTGTTTCAGTAAGTGCATGTTTTTTTCAGTCTCAACAGAACTGATAAATGTCGGATCAAAGCCCAATTTTCTGACTTTCTGCGCTGATTTTGCGCCGATCACAGCGATCTTTGTTCTTGGAACAGCGACCAACAATGTCTGTTCTACAGCAGTCTGACTCGTGAAGAAAATCCATTGACTGGCTCTTAATTGTTGAAGCTGCTGATTGGGTATCTCGTTGAAATGGATCGACGTTAGCCGCAGCAGCTCAATTTGAAAGTTGCGATCTTCGAAAAAGGGCGCATCCGCTGCGTTCAATCCGGCACCTCGGGTCAACAGCAGGGTTTTTGCGGTAGTAACTGACCCACTGCTTGTTTTGCTAATAATAACGGATCACTTCCTGTCAAATGAATCTTTCTGCCTTGATCCTCCATATCCTCGGCTAAAAAGGCATAAAAATCCCAAGTATTCCCAATTTTTTCTGCGAATGCGCCGATTGGTATATCACAATTTCCATTCATTTCTGCCAAATAAAAACGCTCTGCACTGGCAGCTTCATGAGTTTGAGGATCAGTGATCTCTGCTAATAACGCCGACAGGTTCTGATCTTCCTTTCGGCATTCCACCCCTAGTATCCCCTGACCGATCGCCGGGACACATACTTCCGGTGCCAATATTTGATAGGCTGGCAGGTTAGAAAAATAATTCATCCGTTCTAAGCCGGCACAGGCCAAAACCGTCCCATCCATTTTTTCACTGATCATTTTTTCTAAGCGCGTTTCGATCTTCCCACGAATCGGGACAAAATGCATCTGGGGATACCTTAGGCTTAATTGTTTGGCTCTGCGAATGCTGCTGGTGCCAATAACGAGCTCTTGTTGACTTTTTAGCACGTTTTGATCCTTTAAAATCAAGCAATCCAGTGGCATCGCCCGTTTAGGTGTGGCGGCTAACATGAGGTCGGCTGGGAGAATAGCGGGCATATCCTTTAAGCTATGTACGGCAAAGTCGATCTGCTTTTGTTGTAATTGATATTCTACTTCCTTAACAAAGACACCTTTCCCTCCGATTTGAGTTAAAGGTGCCTGCTGCAGACGATCTCCTTTGGTTGAAAGTCCGACGATCTCAATCTCCAATGACGGGTGCTTTTCTTTTAGTAATTTCACGACTATTTGTGTTTGCTTCATCGCCAAAGGGCTTTTTCTTGTGCCCACTTTTAATCGTCTCATAGGATTCCTCGATCTATTATTTTTCCTCCACTATTATAGAGGAAGGTTCGTCATTTTCCAATTCTTGCGTTTTTGGCTTCATGCCAACTTTGAAGGCCAGAAAATACATACCCGCCAGAATGACACCGCCGCCAACCAAATTGCCTGACCACACGAAAATCATGTTCTCAACAAATTGTCCAATCGTGACGCCCCCGGCAAGTACGCCAGCAGCGATAAGAAACATATTTGCCACCACGTGCTGGTAGCCTGCGATCACAAAACCCGCGACAGGCAGCCAAGTACCGAAGATTTTTCCAATAAAATCACGTGACGCCATGTTCATATAGACCCCTGTACAGACTAAAATATTACAGGCGATACCTGATAAAAACGCCTGTAACGGTCCATCAGCCACACGGCCCTGGGCTACCATGATGGTACGATCCACAAAAGCTCCTTGTAACGTATTTGAAAAATAGCCAAAGAAGATGGCTACAGCCAGTGCCCCGACCAAGTTGAAAAGAGTGACTAAAAACATATTACGAGCCCATTGCTTCAAAGTGATTTCCTTGGCATAAAGCGCCATGCTGACTGCCAGCATGTTTCCTGTAACTAATTCGCCGCCAACTAGAAGTAAACAAATCAAGCCGAATGGGAAAACGACCGCTCCTAATAAGTTTACTAGGGTGCCCCACTCTTTTGGCATAGAACCCATAGTCCGAATCATGGCAACACCGGCTAACCCGATAAATACTCCAGCCATCACCCCTAATACGGCAATAGTTAGAAAACTATAATTCGCTTTCGCCTTGCCTCTTGCGATCGCTTCATCCACTAAATCTTTTGGTGATAAAGACATACTTTTACTCTCCTCTTTGCTTATTTAAAAATAATCCTTCGGCTGCTTGTTCCATAAAAATGATTTGCTCAAAGGTCTGTTCGGCTAAATACCGGTCACTGATGCTGTCGAATCGCAGATCTCGTTTTTCACCTACCTGGTGCCACCAGACATCTGCGCCAGCACTTGTATATTGGATCAGCTCGTCGATCGTTGGCGAACGGGTCGATACAAGCAGACACCGCAGACCATATTTAGGTAGTTTTTCGAACCAATTTAATTTTTGCTCACCCGAAACCACCTCACCGATCAGGATCATCGCCGGATTTTTGAGCCTTTCTTCAGCGATCATTGGTAAAATCGTTGATAAGGTCCCAATCACTTTCTTTTGCCGCCCATAGGTCCCCCAACTGATAATGGCGATTTCGGTTCTTGGGGAAAAGCCATTGCTAGACAAATGAGTAACAAGGCTTGGCAATGCCTCGACTCCCATATATACGCAGAGCGTTTGTTCTTTGGTTAAGACTGGAAAAGTCGCGATTTTATTTTCTTTTACATACCCAGTCATGAAAGTGACAGCTCTTGCCCGTTCTCTTTCTGTTAAAGAAATCCCATTGTAAGCAGCCGTTCCGCTGGCTGCCGTGATCCCAGGAATGATTTCAAAGGAAATTCCCTCACTAGTGACGGTCTCGAGTTCTTCGGTCAAGCGGCCGAAAATCCCCGGGTCGCCCCCCTTTAAGCGAACGACCTGGGCATACTTCTTTTCTGTATCAATCAGAAGCTGATTGATGGCTTCCTGCTTCATGCTGTTTTGATAAGGGGTTTTTCCAACATAAATCAGCACACAATCGGCTTTGCAATAAAATAGCAGCAGTGGATTAACTAAACGATCGTAGATGACCGCATCGGCTTCCTGTAGTCTTCTTTTCCCCTTAACGGTTAGTAATTCAAGATCACCGGGGCCGGCGCCAACAAAGGAAATCATTGGCTAGACCTCGATATAGATATCGTCTTCAACGATTTCAACGGGGTAGGTCTTTACTTGTCCGTCATCCGGTTCTTGGATCTTTCCATCGATTAGAGAGATCTTATACTCACGCATTGGCTCATATAGATACTCGCCTGAGACGATACCCTCTAAAACAGGTCCCTTAGTCAAGGGGCAATAGTCTTCAATCGCATATACTCTGCCATCAGATAATTCAAAGAGTGCGATCTTTTGATCGGCTAAAACAACCGATCGGCCAATCCGCGGGATCAGCTTTGATTTTTTTGTTGCTAATAATTTTGACAAGTTATTCACCTACTCCCACTAGTTCTGGCTTTTCGATCGTATACATTTTTTCTCTTAAATCAAGGTCTTTGGTAATTGGCTGCCAAGCATCCTTCCGGCCTTTTGCGGCAATCGCGACATTTAAGCTCTTCCAAAGCGCTTGACGTTTGTCAGGGTCTAACAGAATCGTCTTGACATTTTCGAAACCCATCCGTTCGACCCAAGGCGCTGTGCGTTCGCCATAAATCCCTGTTTCACGGTAATATTGCAGCATCGCTCCACATAGATCGATGACTTCTTCCTCCGTCTCGACCGTCACAAGATGCTGTGCCTCGACCAATTCGGTTCCGCCATTTCCGCCGATCAAGATTTGGAAGCCATTTTCGACACTGATAATGCCAAAATCCTTCACCGCTGATTCCACACAGCTTCGCGGACAACCTGAAACCCCAACTTTGAATTTGTGAGGCGTATCAATATATTCAAAATTCTTTTCGATCTCAATGCCGAGCTCCATCGTTTTTTGGGTACCAAAGCGGCAGAAGCTTTGACCGACACACGTCTTCACTGATCGGAATACTTTGCCATAGGCTTGCGCCGCAACCATGTCCAGCTCCTCCCAGATTTTTGGCAGGTCTGCCTTCTTCACGCCATAGAGGCCGATTCGCTGCGATCCTGTCACCTTGACTAGCGGAACATCGTAGGCTTCAGCAACCTGTGCGATCTTTAGTAATTGCTGCGGAGTCGTTTGTCCGCCACGCATTCTTGGAATGACTGAGAAGGTCCCATCTTTTTGGATATTGGCGTGCATTCGTTCATTGACGACACGAGAATCTCTTTCATCCTCATGCTCCGCCGGCCAAGCCACATTCAGATAAAAGTTCACCGCTGGACGACATTTCGAACAGCCTTCTGGATTGCGCCACTTCAATTCAGTAAATACCTCATTCGTACTAGTCAGATGCTTTCCATAGATTTGTGTAACGACCTGATCACGATTCAGATCAGTACACGAACAAATGCCAGTAGCCGTCGTGACCGCGTCACCAAGCTCATATTCCAATAATGTTTGAACCTGTGGCTTGCATTTTCCGCAGGATGTACCGGCTTTGGTCACTTTGCCCACCTCAGCAACACTGGTCAGGCCTTTCTCGCGAATCGAGCGTAAGATTGATCCTTTGTCTACTCCATTACAGCCGCAAACGGTCTCATCGTCTTCCCATTCGATGACATCTGCACCCGTACCAGCCCCTTCACCAACTGCTTGCAGGACCGCGATCGTCTGCAGATCAAGCTCGCTGATCTCTTGGCCCTTTTTCATCATATTATAATAACGGCTTCCGTCATCGGTTTCTCCGTAAAGAACAATTCCTTGAATTTTTCCATCCTTCAAGAATATCTTCTTATATTTTCTAGAGGCGCTGTCGAATGCCTCAATGCTGTCCATGCCTTCTGTATTCAAAATATTCCCTGCTGAATACAGATCAGCGCCGGAAACTTTTAGCGAGGTGAAGGTTTTTGAGCCTTGATAGGCTTTAATCTCACACTGATCGGTCAACAGATCTGCTAAAATTTTTCCCTGCTCGAATAATGGCGCCACTAAGCCATAACAAACGCCGTTATGCTCGACACACTCGCCAACACCATAAATATCTGGCAAATTGGTTTCCATATAATCATTTACGACAATTCCGCGATTGACTGTTAAGCCGATCTCACGAGCCAGTTCTACAGCCGGGCGAATACCGATCGACATTACGATCAAGTCTGTTTCGATCTCTGTATCATTCGCGAAGCGCATGCCTGTTACGCGTTCTTCTCCCAGAATTTCTTGAGTACTATGCTCCATCAGAAAATGTAGCCCCTGATCTTCTAACTCCGCTTGCAATAATTTCCCAGCTTTTTCATCTAATTGCGTTTCCATTAGCCATTTTGCTAAATGAACGACCGTAACATCCATTCCTTGTTCCTGAAGTCCTTTAGCTGCCTCAAGACCTAACAAGCCACCTCCGATGACCACTGCCTTCTTATATTTGGCAGCCGCTGCCAGCATTTCAGCTGTATCATCGATCGTACGAAAGGCTACCACCCCTTCTTTATCTGCGCCGGGAATCGGCAAGATGAATGGATGAGAGCCTGTCGCAAAAATAATTTTGTCATAAGGCAGTACTTTCCCGGAATTGGTTGTGACAGTTTTCACTTCCTTGTCAATACCAACGGCTGGATCGGCATTAATCAGTGTAATCTGATTTTCTAGATACCATTCGATCGGATTGGTGATTATCTCATCGACAGTCATCTTTTTTTGTAATACGTTTGAAAGCATAATTCGATTATAGTTCGGGTATTGCTCATTGCCAATGATCGTTATCGCATAACGATCAGCGTCACGTTCTAGAATTTCTTCTACTGTACGCACCCCTGCCATACCATTTCCAATAACTACTAAACGTTCTTTCAATCTCTCCACCTCGGCTTCTATTTGTTCACACCATCACAATAAAGGAATTTAGCTCGCTTTTATATAAGGGAATCCCCTATATATTAAAAAAAGCCAACAACCTTAAGTCGCTGACTTCAAAAAATCTTTTATTTTCTCTTTTAATTGTTTCGCCTCTGTCGGTGACTTCCCTTTTGTCGTAATAGCGATTTCGAAATCCGATTCTCTGATCACTGCCATATTGAAAAAATTACTTCGAGACTGTTTCGTTGTGTCGTTGACCAGCTGTTGCGGAGTCGTCTCTTCTAGTATTTGTTGATTGGTGTTTTCATCGTTTGTACAAATAAAGACAAATTGAAAACCTCTCGTATCTCCTCTCTGAAAAGCTCGTTCTTTCAGAAGTACTTTTCCGTGCTCTGCTAACACTTTAATTTCATCTGTGAACTCAGTCGCAAGAATCGTAGGAACAGCTCCTGCCTCGACTAGGCTTTTTGTTTTTCTAGTCGCGATTCTCCCGCCGCCAATAATCAAAACAGGGAACTTTTTTATGTCGATTATGATTGGATACATTGAATTTCCTCTATACGCTCAGAGATTGCTGCCACTAGCGCAGCACTATTTTGCATGGTTGGCAGGAAAATATCAGTCGTGCCTCTTTGTTCAATCAGTTCATTTTTTATTTTCTTCGCTAGATAGCCCTCTGTCAGAAATAATCGTTGAATGATCATTGAACTCTTATGTTCCTTCAGAATCTGTTGATAGGAGTACTCTCCGTAATAACCCGCTGAATAAACCTTTCGTCTGACTCGCTGGTCCACTCGTTGCGCGATTTGCTCTAGCTGCTGAGAGGGTTCAGAATAATGTGACGTTCCATGAGCGATCAAAAGAACTTCAGCATTAGTATCTTCAATAGAGTGAATCTGTTCAACGATAAAACGCTCAACTGCTTTGGTCGTGCCTAAAGTGGATAAAATCTGATAAGGAAGTTTGCCTTCAAGCAGTTTCTTCGCCCGATCCGGTATGTCTTCATTTGCATGTGTTGCTGGGAAAAGTAAAACAGGTAGGAAGACAATTTTTGTAACTGACAGGTTGAGTAAAGAATGCACCGCATCCTCAAACGTTTGAAACTCGCCCTCCAACAGGCCTATTTCATAAGGATATTTAAGCTTTTTTCCGACTTCCTCGATCACCGCGAGATTTGCTGTAGAGAGTTTATTTTTTCGTCCATGTAAAACAAAGATAATTCCGATCATTTTTTTGCTCCTTACTTTGACTAGTTATTATTCGATCATTGCGATTAAAAATCAACCAGATGATTCTTCAAACTATACTGCAACAAACTAGCATAGCTTTTTAACTTTAACTTTTTTCGAATGTTGGCTTTATGAGCCTCGACTGTTTTAACAGAAATAAATAACCGTTCAGCAATCTGTTTATTGTTGTAGCCCAAAGCAATTAATGGTAGTATCTCTTTTTCACGCTTAGAAAGACTGGCATATAGAGGATCTTCCTTTTCCAACGTGATCTCACTTAATTCATGCTCGGAATAGCCATCATAATAACGTTCACCAGCATAGACCTTGCGAATCGCTTTGGTCAAGGTTTCATCATTTGCTGTTTTCAGAATAAAGCCGTCTGCTCGTGCCTCCATTGCTTCACGCACATACGAACGATCATCATACATAGTCAAAATAATTACCTTGACCTGAGGAAAGGTTTCTTTCATTCGTTTGGTCGTCAGTAATCCATTCTCTCCTGGAGGCATACTGATATCCATCAATACGATATCGATCGGACTATTTTCAATGATCATAAAGGCTTCGTGACCATCGGCTGCATCTGCCACCACGTTCATATCTGGCTGTGCATTGACTAGGAAGGCCAGCGCGTTGCGAATCATAACATGATCATCGGCAATTAAAATTCTCATCTATCTTGCTCCTCTCTCAAAGGAACCCGTATCTGAATAAACGTTCCCTGGTGTAGTTTAGAGTTAATTATCAACTCGCTACCAATCGAATGTGCGCGTTCCTTCATATTTGCCAATCCAAACCCTTTTTTTTGATGTCCCACATCAAAACCTATGCCTTGATCCTTTATCTCGATGAATAGTTCGTACGTTCTGAAAGACAGTTGCATGCTCATTTGATTTTCGCCTGAATACTTCATTGCGTTATTCACAGCTTCTTGAATAATCCGATAAATCGTGATTCGAACTTCTTCGTTGATTCTCTGTTCTTCTCCATCAATAATCATGTCAATCTCAAATCCTGTCATCTCACTTGTTCGATCAATAAACTGTTCCAACGCATGAACTAAGCCAAATTCGTCGATCTCCAGCGGACGTAATTCGCTTGCCATATTTTTAATCTCTGATAAAACCTCCGAAAAATGCTGATGAATTCGCTTATATTTCTCTATTTGCTCTTCGTCAGATAGCCATTTCAACCCCTGTGTTTCCAACATTAAGCTATAGACACTTTGCGCGATACCATCATGAAGATCCTGAGCGATTTTCTTTCGTTCATATTCGCGAGCACTGTTCAAGTAATCAAAAAAGGAGGCTTCATCAGCTGTTGTTTTTCTTGCCTGAATTTCTAAAATCTGATAGTCACCTTCACAATTGACGCTTCCCCAAAACTCTTCCTTGTTCCCACTTATGTCTAATAAAACAAAGGGAAATCCCGCTGGCGAAATTTGCTCGGACAAAGAACAATTTAAACACTCTTCCTTTGTACTATGTAATGCACAGCCTTCGCCACGACTAATTTCTAAAATCGATTTCAGGTTAAATCGATAGTCTTGTTCAAGTTGTTGTCCTCGTTTGGTTACTGCAATGACTTCATCTGCTGAATCTAGAATCCAGATCGCCTCTTGAATGAGATGAAATAATGATCTAGGCAACTCAATCATTGATTCCTTCCTCCTTTAGCAAGGGTCCTAATTCAAGGGCAGCATTTTCTAAACAGTCTCGTTTCTGCGAGCTGAATGAGCGCTCCTCACGACAGCCGATCATTAGTACAGCAATTACCTCACCTTGTTCCATTACTGGAGTTGCCAGTGCTACCTGTAGCTTTTCTAGTCTAGCAATCGGATATTCAATTAATTTCTCTGGATGTTCAAATATATTTTCATCTAGCTGTGTACGTGCTGTTTTCCACACAGTCCCTGCGATCCCCCGGCCTACCTGCAGGCGAATCTTTTTATAGGCTTCACTTTGATTTCCGACAACATACAGCCAACGAATCTCCTTAGGTTCATTCTCTTTTGCCACATTACTGGCAATCCCGACAAAATCAAACGTTCCTTGTTTCTTTAGCTCTCGCAACCATTCTTGAATAGTATTCATAATGACTACTCCAATTCCCATTATTTTTAACCTAGACTTGTTATTCGTTCATGAATTCACTATTATCATACCAAAGTCTTACGAATAACCCTATAAGTAAATAGCTATTAATGGGAAGTGTTGAATTGTGCAAAGATGTATCCCTGCTTTGATTCTTTATCAACGCAGGATACTACACACAAAGGCAACTCTACAATAAGTCTAAATGATAGGAAGATAAAGATTGTTTCTTTTGGATAAAATAACTCGCTGATCGAACTTGTGTCATTCAGGTTCAATCAGCGAGTCTTGGTATGTTTATCTCAAAAGAATCTCCAGCTCTTTAACTAAGGACTGATGATCCAAAGCCTCTAAAAACTCCAGCAGCTTCTTTGCTTCCACTCTCTTGTCTTCGTTTCCCCTTCCGGCCATTAATACCAGCTCATAGAATTTGTCGCAGACGCGTTGGAGATTTGTTTAAAAAAGATCAGTTGCGTTTCAAAATCAATGAGTTCCAATGTGTTGGTATATAGCTGTATTTCCTGCAGTGTCCACGTCTCCAAATTCGATAAATGCTGAATGATGATTCAGCTGTCTTCCTGATCAACGACAGCCGCATCATAGATTCCTGTTTCATTTATATGAGAAATAGTCTTGATCCTTGAACGAACTTCAGCTTTTCTCACCGTGTTCGCATAGCTTTCCTTTTGTTCTAACTCATGCAAAAGTTCGTAGAGTCCTAGCAGATCATGGCGATTACTACAAGTCCAGCGAAAACAACATTACATAGGAATCCGACCGGCTGAACAACTTTTACGACAGGCGATAAGAATAAGAGTGCTACAAGAATCGTCAGTCCAATGGTTAGATTAGATCTTTTTTGTATGTCCATATTTACTCCTCCTAATTTTTTACTCTTGATGCTCAGAAATAATAGCAAAGATCTTCAAATATGTTCCAAAAAGTCCGAAATACTGGACCTTCTGTTTGTTGGTGCTCTTAGTATAAGGGAAAAGCTCAAAAAGTTTGGTGATCGTGCTTGAACGAAAAAAATGGCACCAAAAAACCACTGAAATAGACTCATTCTCGTCATCTCAGTGGCTTTGATTTTCAGTTTTAGTATACTTTTCTTTTGCCAGAATTTTTGCTCGTTCCTCTTCAACTAGACGATGGACAGTGATTCAGGTTTTTTTCTTGAAGGAATCATTTAGTAGAGCATTTTTCCTAAATAATTCATACTTCCAAATCACACCCACAAAAGCTTGATATTATCACTATTTTGCAGAATAGTCATTTTTCACCTATTGGGTACACAAAAA
>NZ_JAWGOQ010000052.1:0-17102 GCF_032555305.1 Enterococcus sp. | reverse complement strand
CGCGAGCCGCTCGGCGATCGCCAAATAATAACAAGATTTGATTGCTGCAATCCACCACACTGTGGATACTTTCATTCATCATGGCGGCACTGCCGCTAAGCATGTAACCGATAAACTTACTGACAGCTACTAGCACATTCGCTAGCAATGCCGCCAAGACCGCCATCGAGCTCTGCGTTTTTCTTTCTTCCATGTGATTCACTCGCTTCCTAATGGTTCCTATTATAAAGCAGAAAAGAAAAATCATAAAAGCAAAGCTCTTCTGGAGATCAATCCTCAATGACTATGTGGAAAACCGTTCTAGACATCTGAATCAATTTAAAAAAAGTTTTCCACTGTTGATAACTATTTTTCTAAGAATAGACCAGACCCTATCTAGGCTTTGAATTCCGTCATATTGCCGCGAAAACGTAGCGGCAGATGGTTTCGTTGCGCAACGTAGTTCGCCCGCTCATCGATGGTCACTGCCCGCAAGAAGGTTTTCCACTGTTGACGAATGTCCTGTTCATTACTTGCCTCGGCAAAGTCGGGACAGCTGGTATTTTCCATCAGATGAATCGCTCCATGATCTATAATTCCTAATAACTCATGGGTCTCATCATAGATCATGATTTTCTCCTGTGGATAACGCTCTGCAAAGTGCGGGCATAGATACGGCATCACATAATGCTTCGGATTGATTTTACTAAATAATACATCGCCAACATATTCAAACCGGACAAAGCCCGTTAGCAAATGATTCTCTCCTAGCATGGTTCGAATACTTTTCCGCAGTGCCAAGATCGAAGGATGTCCCAAATGATTCTCCAGTAAATCCTTAGTCTGCAACGCGATCTCGATGGCATCCAGCAAATATCGTTCTTTGCCTTCAAGAGTTGAGTAAAAGCCATTTTGAATAAACAGAAAATTTTCCGGCCTCAACCGTTGGCGCAAGCGATGATAAATTTTTTCTCCCCGCATGGGATCAGTTGCCACCCACTCTGCTAAAAATAAACTTTCTACTGCTGTTTCTGGGGATAAAATCAGGGTGGGAAGTACCTTTTCACGAAAACTGCGATCAACAATCGTCATGAAGCCGAGAAAACTGCCATCATATTCCCAATGCTCTGCTGATTCCCGCATTTGCCTCACCTACTTTTCGCATGTTCGAAACGTTCCACATCAAATAAGGACAGCTGTTCACTCGTTGATTGGGTATTGTGCTTTTTCAACACCTGATATTGTTTTGAAGAGATCAATGATGTAATCACCCATTCGGGGTCCTTGATCAGCCCTGCTGGTGTTTCATGATTGCAGGCAATAAAATACTGAGCCCGCTTGATTACGATGCCTAGTTTTTTTAAATCCGTTAAATGCAACCGATAATACTTGCGCGCTTTGACGATATTCTGCGCGCTTTTTGGACCAATCCCAGGTACTCGCAGCAATTGATCATAGGGCGCAGTCTGCACATCGACGGGGAAGCGTTGATAATTTTGAACTGCCCAATTGGCTTTGGGATCGAGATAAAGATTAAAATTTGGTTTGTCCTCCGACAAGATTTCATCAGCAGTAAATTTGTAAAAGCGCAGCAGCCAATCCGCCTGATACAAGCGATGCTCCCGCAATAGCGGCGGTTCAGTCGTCACCGCTGGCAGCAGATTATCCTGATTGACGGGGATATAGGCTGAATAGTACACCCGCTTCAACTGATACTTCTGATATAGATTCTCCGAAATCTTGACGATCGAACGATCACTCTCAGGACTGGCTCCGATAATCATCTGGGTTGACTGCCCAGCTGGCACGAAACTTGGTCCGCGCCGAACTGCTGGTAAAAATTCCTGTTCTTTTTTTACCGTCGTGATTTGCTTCATGGGTTTGTATAAGTCAAACGGATCTTTATCCGGAGCCAGTAATTTCAGACTTTCGCGGGAAGGCAGCTCGACATTGACACTCATTCGATCCGCCAGAAATCCCAATTCCTCGATCAATTTCTCGTCCGCACCGGGAATCGCCTTGACGTGGATATAGCCGCGAAAGCCTTTTTCCTCGCGCAAAATTTTCAAGGTCTTGATCAAGAGCTCGCACGTGTAGTCCGCACTTTTAATAATGGCTGAGCTCAAGAATAGACCTTCGATATAATTACGCATATAGAAATCCATGGTTAAATTTGCCACTTCCTGCGGCGTGAAAGTCGCGCGGGGAATCGCATTTGATTTGCGATTAAGGCAGTAGTGACAATCAAAGATACATGCATTGGTAAATAATAGCTTTAACAAGGACACGCACCGTCCATCTGGTGTGAAAGAATGGCAGATTCCTGAAACCGCCGTACTACCGACTGTTCCCGATCGTGTATTATTTTCAACACCGCTGCTGGAGCAAGAGACATCATACTTCGCAGATTCTGCTAAAATTTCTATTTTTCTTTCCAGCTCCATCGAAACCATCCTTTCTATACGAACGTATGTTCTTATTTAACCAGAATAATTGGAGCTTGTCAAAAATTTTCTTGATAGATACTCCTAAAGACGGATGAAGCCGGCGATAGATTTGCTATAATTTAATACATAAAAGGAGTGTGAAAGAGATGGAAAGGAAGCAATATGTTTGTGATAAGTGCGGGTGTCAGCACTATACCTCTGACCAGTTCCAAGCAACTGGCGGAAACTTTTCGAAGATTTTTGATGTGCAAAATAAAAAATTTGTTACAATCAGTTGTAAACAATGTGGGTTTACGGAGCTTTACCGTAGCGAAACATCAGATGGTTGGAATATCTTAGACTTCCTGATGGGAGGCTAATAAAAAAAAGCGGCAGCCGCCGCTTTTTTTTTGCTTATTTTTATCGAACAACCACTGCATATTTTCTGGCGTTGTAAATATTTTCAAATGTCGTGCGACTTAACCAATATGAGCCGCTGATAGGATCAGAAACATGAACCTGATTTCCGGCCTTATTGAAGCCATCTAAGGTAACCGCATGGTTATTGTTGGCAGCCACGCCAAAGCTCCAGTTCCCCCAGCGAATCGGTTGGAAATTGATGGTCACCCAAGCAACGACTGGGTTGCCGTTTTTGACTTCGTTGATTAGCGTATTCATTGAACTACCGGAAATATTCTGGACATTTCCATACTTTTGTCCCCATGAAGTCAAAGGTGCTGGGTAAATCGCTGAGTAAGTATAAGCATTTTCAACGAAGGGTGAACCGACGAAGCCATTGTTTGGGTCGCCATTCGGTGATTTTGGAATTGTATTTAAGAATGAGCGCAGACTCCAGCCACCTAGTTTGCCTTTGTATTGCAGCGCTTGAAGCAATGATGCCCCTTCACAGCCGCTTGGCGCGCCAAGTGCATATTGATTATAGTTTTTTACGCCCAATAATCGATAATCTTCATGACTCTGTTCACCGCTGCCTACTGCGTACCAGGCAATCCCTTCATCGCGCCACCCAACCTTTTTCAGGTGATCACGTTCAGAGGTAATTGGTGTGTAATGATGTGAACCTGCTTTGGCATTTGGGTTATATAGACGATACAACGGTGTTCCTGAGTTTGGTGAATACCAAGAGATCCCTTCATCCCGCCAGCCAACTTTTTTCAAATGGTCGCGTTCACCCGCATTTAACGTATAGTGATGATCACCGGCATTCGGGTTATATAAACGATAAACTGGATTACCGCTGGTAGGTGCTTGCCAACCGATCCCCTCATACCGCCATCCGACCGAACGCAAATGATCCCGTTCACTGGTCGTTTTAGTATAAAAATGCTCGCCGCTATTCGGGTTATATAGGCGATACATCGGAACAGATGCGACAGCCGCACGAAAAGCACGGGCATTTCCTTGCATCACTTCTTCCTTCGGTGCTTGAGTCGCATTTGCTTCTGCCTGGCCTTCTTTGACTGGGGGCTCTAATTCGACTACTTCTCCATTCACTATTGCCGTTTGTGGTTGAGCAGAAGTTTCTGTATTTTGAATTGTGGATGATTGCTGTATTTCGGGAGCTACCGAACTCGATACAGTGGTGCTCTCAGCAGTTTCCTTATCTGAACTGTCTGTAAGTTGGACAGTGCTTTGAGTTACATCAACTGCTTGACTGACAACAGGCAAAGTAAATCCGGAAAGTGTTACCAAACATACCAACATGATCCTGTTCCTCTTATTCATTTCAACATTCCTTTCGATATTATTTATAATAATAAATTAATAGTTTTTATCGTCACAGTCGTTATATTATACTTCTCTAATTTACTTATGTCTTTTAATCAGCTTATAAAAATAATAAAAAAGCCCGCTAAAAATTCGCTGAGACCCACGAACTCTTAACGAGCGTTTCTATTTTTCTTTATTACTGCTTACTGATCGATACCCGTGTTGGACTGACCCAAGTCCCTGTACCGAAACCTAGAATCGTCTTGATCGCTGGCACAAATGTTGTGGCGATCGTCAATGCGTTCATCATCCAATAAATCAGCATATAAAACGGTGCAAAGATCAGATACTTGAATTTGCGTCCGCTGTCGTCAATGATCAAAGCCGCAGCAACCTGCAGGAAGCCAGCCAGCATCTCAAAGTTCACGAAGATGAAGGATAGTTCAAACATATGGAAAAGCCGTTGGTAATCTCCCAATACCAGTGCATGTAAAATCATGGTTGTAAAAATTGCCAAAAACAGCCAATAGTACAAGCTCCATAAAATACTAAAGGTTTGATCCACGAACAATAGAAACTGTTCAAAGTATTTGATCGGATGCAAAGGAACCTTCTTCATATTAGTCAGCCAAACCTCCGTGCCGCCTTTAGCCCAACGTTTCCGTTGACGATACAGCATTTTCAATGTATTTGGCACCCCCATAAAGAACATGATTTCCGGTGCAAAGGTCGGAATCCAGCCGTTTAATTGTTGATCCCATGCGATACTAATATCCTCTGTTGCACGGTCTTGACGAAACAAGCCCACATCAATCAGAGCGTCTTTGCGGTACATTGTATTCGCTCCGCTGTAAGCGTACATCGTGCCTAGTGTGCCTAATTGGCCCCGTTTAATCACACCAACGATGCTGGAAAATTCAACAGTTTGAGCCTTCTCGATGATTTTCGAACGATTCTGTACATCCATGTTGCCGGTCACTGCCGCAATATTTTGATCGGACTCCGTCATAAAATAGTTCATATATTTCCAAATCGCATCCGCCTCTGGAATCGTATCCGCGTCATTGCTCAAAATATATTCACCTTTTGCAAACCCGACACCGATATTAAAGGCATGCGCTTTGCCTTTATTTTTTTCAATTCGTAAAACCCGCAGACGAGGATAATTGGCTTGCAGACGCGCCAATATTTCTGGTGTTTGATCTGTCGAGCCATCATCCGTAACTAACACTTCGTAATTATGATAGTTCATTTCATTGAGCAAATATTCCAGCGTGTCCTCGATGACGACTTCTTCATTATGAGCAGGCACCATGATCGTCACGAAGGGTTCTTCAGCCACAGGGATTTTTTCGAAGGTCTTTTTTTTGTTTTTGAATAGGAAGCGATAGAAAATGACTTCGATCACCCAAATAAAGGCGCCGAGGACTGGGTAGCTGACTAAAATAAACAACAGAACATTCAATACTGCATTTAAAGCTGAGGAACCTGTATCAATCATCATGCTGTTCTGCCTCCTTATAAAGGTCGCGAATAGTGTCATCCTCTAAATTTTTTTCCTCCGGCACAGAATAATAGCGCGTTTCATGACGCTCCTCCTCTGAACCAAAACGCTTGTCATAAAAACCATTTAAAGCTGCTTTTCTGACTTGCAATCCTTCATCATCGTATAGCTTCTCTACTTTTTCATGATGTTTGATGCGGTAATTATTATGGAGTGTCAGGAAGAAAATACCTACTGCAATAATTCCCAACGAAACAAGAAACTGAAACCCTGTGTGATAGTAGGCCGCTTCACTGGTACGGTCGCTCCAAACATGATAAAACTGCGAATCATTCTTTAAAAGTGTCGATGAAACCGTCCAATAGATCGGGATAAACACGGCAATCCAGCCGACAATCGTCAATAGACCAATATAAAACTTATTCCACCAATGTCCCTTTTCAAAAAAGTAATCACTAACAAAACGCTTCTCCGCCTCATGACGATTTCCTTGATCCTTCATGCGAATATCCCTTCCTGAAACTCTTTTCCATCATTATGCCTCTGTTTTCTGAAAACACAACATTTTCGCTTTCATAAATTAAAGGACCTTAATTTTTGCGAACGGAACCAAAGCTAACCATTTTTGTCACCGATAGTTGGTTCTATTTTCCATTTAAGTAAGCTAAAGTGTAATTAAGGAGGATGAAAAGTATGAATAATCAGAATAGTCCGATCGCAACGAACCTGCGATCATTAAGAAATAGAAATAATTGGTCTTTGGAATACGTGGCTGAACGTTTGGAAGTGTCACGTCAAGCTGTTGCAAAATGGGAGAATGGGGATTCTTTGCCAGATGTTATGAAATGCGATGCTTTAGCCAATCTCTATGACGTTACGTTGACCGACTTGATTCGCCACAATGAAGAAGTCGAAGGTATCCCGATTGGGCCTGCTGGCAAACATATCTTTGGAATTGTACCAGTAGGGGCTCGCGGACAGATCGTCCTGCCAAAAAAAGCCCGAGATCTTTTCAAGATCGAAACAGGAGATACCATGGTGGTGCTCGGTGATACGAACCCCTCAGCCCCCGGCATCGCCTTGATCGACAGCGAAACCTTTATGCGAATGACTGGAAATATGATGGAAAACATTTTTGAACAAAAGGAGGAATCATGATGAATCTGCTGGAAGTAACCGAGCTTACAAAAAACTATCCGACCTTCTCATTGGAAAATGTCAGCTTTCACGTTCCGGAAGGTCAGATCATCGGCCTGATCGGTGTTAATGGCGCTGGTAAAACGACAATTTTGAAAGCCTTGCTGAACTTGATTCCCGTTGATCATGGATCAGTCATGATGTTCGAAAAGATTTTTCTGGAAAATGAACTTGACTGCAAACAAAAAACTGGGGTCGTTTTAGGCGGCATCGATTTCTATAAAGAGAAGAAGATCAAAGATATTACCAAAGTCACTAAACGCTTTTACCATGATTGGGATGAGGGTGCCTATCAAAAATACTTGAAGCTCTTCTCCCTAGAACCAAATAAAAAAATCAAAGAGCTATCTGCTGGGATGAAGGTTAAGTATTTGATTGCCTTAGCCCTTTCCCATCAAGCCAAATTATTTATTTTTGATGAACCGACGAGTGGACTTGATCCAGTATCACGGGAGGAGCTGATCGAGATTTTCCAACAAATCGTTAAAAATGGCGATAAAAGCATTCTCTTCTCTACTCACATTACCTCAGATTTAGAAAAATGCGCGGACGCGATCATTTATATCAAGGAAGGCGAATTAGTCAAAGCAGCACCGAAAAAAGAGTTCATCGATTATTTCCAAAAGCTGAAGCAACCAGATGAAACATCAGCACTAAGTTTAGAAGATATTATGGTACGAATGGAGGGCAAACATTATGATTTCTAATTTACTATATAAAGAGATTCGTCTAGCTGCACACCCTAACTTGATCGTCTTTACCCTGATGGGACCGCTACTATTAATTCCAGGATATCCTTATACGATGGTCTTTATCTTTAGTTTGATCGGAAACTTTGTTAATCTGCTGTACACTCGGGAAAATAACGACACCTATTACTCTACCTTGCTGCCCCTGAAACGATCAGAGGTTGTGTTAGGTAAGTGGCTCGTTTTACTAGTGTCGCAAATGGTGACGATCCTGATCTCGATTCCCTTTGCTTTTTTACGGCTGCGCCTGTTCTCATTGCCAAATCCCGTCGGAATCGAAGCAAATGTCGCCTTTTATGGTTTTGGCTTGATGATTTTTGCCTGTTTCAATTTCATCTTTCTTACTTCTTATTTTAAAACGGTTTACAAGGTTGGAGGTTCTTTTCTCAAAGGTCTGATCCCTGCGACTTTAGTAGCAATGATTGTAGAAGTAGCTGTCCATTTTCCAGCTCTGACTTGGCTGGATTCAGTCACGTTCGCAGGCCAAATGAAACAGCTTCCGATCTTGATTGTGGGCATTCTGATCTATATCGTTGCGATGTGGGCGACCTATAGAATCTCGGCTCGCAAATTTAGTCAAGTGAATCTGTAGACGCTCGAGTTTCGAAGAGTGCTAAAAGGATAGCAATCCTTAAAAGCATCGCTCTTTTTAAAAGTAATGACGAATAATTAAAAGAAGTTGGCTCCGAAAAATCAGTGAATGATTTTGATGAGGCAACTTTTTTTGTATTTACTTTTCTCCAGCCTTCATGCTATCTTGAAGCAAATCATGAAAATAACTGTTGGAATCCAGCGCATATTCTGCTCCTATAGTAATAAATGTGAAGGCTCTGATCGTAGGATGTTTTTGTTCTGACTTGAATGACAAGTAACTATACAATAATTAATAGGAGGGTGTTCCGATGACACACTTGGTAGAAGCATTTTTGAAAGAGGCTGAGGAAAAAAAGCTTTATGTTTTAGCTGCTCAAATTCGAAAAGAGGGACAGGTTATTGATGAATGGACTA
This sequence comes from Enterococcus sp., assembly GCF_032555305.1. Taxonomy (GTDB): domain Bacteria; phylum Bacillota; class Bacilli; order Lactobacillales; family Enterococcaceae; genus Enterococcus_A. The sequence continues at coordinate 8,508 of NZ_JAWGOQ010000052.1, read as the reverse complement.
GATTTCCAGGTAAGCCTAGATTTGAAGCGTACTCCATTTCAAAGACTTTTGCTGCTGTCGGGGCAGGGATTGCTATAAAGGAAGGCATGATTACGTTGGATGATCGAATCGCCGATAATTTTCCAGAAGAAAGCTACGATGTCATAAATGAGAACGCTTTAAAAATCACGGTCAGAGATTTATTGACCATGACGACGGGCATCAGTAAAAGGATGCTTCGCAGACAAGGTTATGAACGAAATCACGAGCAAGACTGGGTGCGCTACTTCTTTAAACATGCGCCATTTGATGATGAGCCCGGAACAACCTTCCTATACAACAATGCAAATGCCTATATATTGGGCTGTCTGATCGAAAAGAAAGCTGGGCAGAATTTACGAGAGTATTTACGGTATCGCCTTTTTGAACCTTTAGATATCCATAATGTAGAATGGACCAGCTGTCCCATGGGGCATACGATCGCTGCCAATGCACTGCAATTAAGTGTTGATGAGGTCGGAAATTTGGGGCAGCTATTAGTGAATAAAGGTGTGTATAAAGGAAAAAGAATTGTGACCGAAGCATTTATTGACGATATGTTCACTCCCCATTTTGAGAGCGGAGAATTAATTCCTAGCGATCCCCAAGCAAATGCAGGCTACGGCTATCAGGTCTGGATTGACGGGATCCATGATCTGAGCTATATGTGGGGGATCTTTGGTCAATACTGTATTATGATTCCTGAAAAAAATGTGGTAATCACTGTACTATCATTGGAGCCAACAGATGAGATGGGACATGCGCTTTATCCTCTGTCCCCCTTGCGTCAGACGATATGGAAAAAACTGGTCGCGAAAGTATGACTTTGTTTTTTTACTGAATCATCTGGGAAAAGCACAAAGAAAGACCTCGGATACCAAAACTTATGACGATTTTGGCATCTAAGGTCTTTTTTAATTTGAAGTTGGATTTCGATCACGACTTCGTTTACTTTTCGAAATAAGCTGTCCAAGAAAGCCCTTCGCCGTTGGCTTTTGCCCCGACAAACTCCTTCTGAGTCGTTTTTCTAACTAGTTTTCCCTCGCCAGTCAGATCATCCATCAATTCTTTGTGACGCGGATAGACCACCATTTCCAGCTCATTCAAATCACGATTGGTAAAGAAATCTTCGCTGCGTTCGACTTGTTCCGGCTGCGAAAAGTCTGGTGTCACAGCCTTCTCTTCTACCTCACCCTTTTGGTTGAACCAAAAAAATAGAAACGCCGCCGCCAGTACACCAACCAGTGCCACTACTTTTTTCATTGCGTCCTCCTTGTAGTATCCTATTCCTTTTCAGTATGCCACAGTTGAAAACGTTTTTGAACGAAAAACTTAATTGTTTATAAAAGAAAGTTTAATTAAACAGAGAATTATTGGTGAAATAGTTACTTCTTGATTAATGGTAAGTTCGGGCTGGGAATTGGTTCTATTCAAACTCCTCGTATTCATTAGGATCTTGGCCTTCGATTCGACCATCAGCTTTTTCCAGCAGGTTGATTCGTTCGACTTCTGTTTGGGTCAATTCGAAATCAAAAATCGCCAAGTTTTCTCGTTGGTGCTTCAAATTCCGGGATTTAGGGATCGGGATGATCCCGCGCTGCACATGCCAGCGTAAAATGATTTGCGCCGGATTTTTACCATATTTTTCAGCCAACTCAGTAATGGTGGACTCCTTTAGTGCATCGCTGCCCCGACCTAACGGACTCCACGCTTCTGTTACGATCCCGCGTTCTTCATCAGCCGCCACCATTCGCTCTTGAACCCAATAAGGATGGATCTCGATTTGGTTGACTGCTGGTGTTACACCCGTTTCATCAATGATTTTGTCTAAGTGTTCAGGCTCAAAGTTCGATACGCCAATCGAACGGATCAAGCCTAATTTTTGCGCTGTTATCATCGCTTTCCAGGCTTCCACGTATAGGCCGCGTTTTGGTAAAGGCCAATGAATCAAGTACAAATCAAAATAATCTAAGCCCATGCGGAACAACGATTCTTGGATCATCATCAGGGCATCCTCATAATGGTGATATTTGCCGGGTAACTTCGTCGTCACAAAAAATTCCGAGCGCGGAATCCCCGAACGGCGAATCGCTTCTCCGACAATTCCTTCACTGTCATAGTTGGTGGAGGTGTCTAGCAGACGGTAGCCGTCTTGGATTGCCGTCAATACTTGATCAAGCCCTTCTCCACCGCGAATCTGGTAAGTACCTAGTCCAACGGCTGGTATCTGATGGCCGTCATTCATCGTAATCAATGGTGCTTTCATCACTAATTTCCTCCCTTAATTAAATACTGCCTAAGTCACCTAAGCGACTCTCCATTTCTACCTTAACATCAAAATCTGGGAACTGTTAAATCCTCTGCTCAGCCTGCCAAAATTAATTTCAAAAATAAGCGGAAAAAAAATGACGAAAGAGGTATACTACAGGTTGAACACGTTAGAAGGAGAAGATTACGATGGATTCGATTATTTGTATAGTTCTGGGCATGGTGTTTGCCAATGGGGTTCCTCATTTTGTTAAAGGAATTACCGCTGAAAGATGGGATGTTCCATGGAAAAAACCAGCCTCTGCCTCCACAAATGTGTTATGGGGAGTTGCGAATTGGCTGATTGTTGTGATCATCTACGCGCTCTTTAAACCAGATGTCAATAGTTTCGATGCCGCTTGCTTCTTAATTGGTATGGGTATTACCGGTTATTACCTTGCGTTGCATTGGTCGGAGAAAAAAAAATGAAAATGGCGCTGCTTGATGAGCAGCGCCATTTTTTAGGCTTCAATTTCGGCTTTTTGTTTCTTCGTCAGCTTTTGATATACCAATTGATAGGATACTCCGATCAGTTGCTCGATAGCCTCATCATTCAATTCTTCACTGGCTAACTTGATTGAGTTCCAATGATTTTTGTTCGTGTAATACCCTGGAATCACCGTTCCAGAATAGATTTCACGCAGTTCTTCGTTCTTTTCCGGCAAGTTTTTCAGCGTAATGATCGCATCCTCGCTAGCCTGATCACTCATCATTCCAAACATTTTGCCTTGTAGTTCAAAGTAGAGTACTTCCCAATCTTCGCGAAAATAAACTTTCGCACCCTTTAACGTTTCACCGAACGCTTTAAACGTTTCGATGCGCTGCTGCATCACTGAATTTTCCATTGTTCCTCCTTTAAACGCAGAATAAAATAATTCTTTCCCATTTTTTCTACAAGTATATCGTTTTCAGGAGTGAGATGTATACACTTGAAGCTTTATTTTACAAATCCTGTTTTTTTAGCAATAAATAAGCCGTGACAAGACCAATTATTCCAGTCAAAAATATGATTCCTAACGTCAATACATCATCGGCCAACGGCAATTCAACTATACTTTGAACAACCACTGCCGACCAAGGAATGACACGCGCGAATTCTAGCGGCATAAGTGTCGCAAACAATTCAATTCCAGTAAAAGCCAAGGCCACCATAATTGTTGGATAGAATAATTTTCGTTGCAGGACACTCACTGTTAGCAATGGGATTGCGGCAATAAATCCTAACAGTCGATACTTAAGCAGCGTAAACACTAAAACCTTGGTACCTGCTATGCCAAAGGTAGTCGGATAAATTAACCAACCGCCAACCGTATAAATGGCTACAATACCGACCAATGTTCCCACATACCAAATCAACCAAATCGTAAGCTTTCCTAAAAGAAAACGAAGTCTGGAGGTTGGTGCTGTCAATACATTATTGATCGTACGATCTTCATATTCCCGCTGCATTAAAAATGTGACGATAAATCCACTCATGATCGGCAATATCGCGCCAGCCACTATATAGACAGTCGTCAACCAAAGTTGATAGGTTGGCAAAGGTTCCTCAACAATTACAGCATCTTTAAAAACCATAAATGCCGAGGCAAGAAAAGTCAGCAACGTACATACTGCAAAAATCCGATTACGTTTCAATTTCATCCACTCAGCAGAAATTACATTAAGCAATGCCAACACCTCCCGTAATTGTCCGGAAATGTTCTTCCAAATTGCTGGAGCCAATAAACAAGCTGGAGACTTCAATCCCATTCTTCCCAAACAAGTGATTGATCTCCTGCGGCTCAAACGTAAAATCAAAAAGCTTGATCGTATTACCTTCCTCCACCTGATAATTGGACATATGCAGATTTTCCTCCAATAAGCGGGTAGCTTGATGTACATCTGAAACGGTAATACTGATGTGACGTTGATTGTGCTGGGCTATCTGACTCATATCACATTCCTCCAGCAGCTCGCCATTATGCAAAATACCAATGATATCCGCAATTTGCTCGATCTCCGAAAGCTGATGGCTGGAGATCAGGATCGTTTTCCCATGAACCTCCGCCAATTCCTTCAACAGCTGGCGAATCTCAGCGATCCCAATTGGATCTAGTCCGTTCGTCGGTTCATCCAAGATTAATAACTCTGGATCATTCATCAGTGCGTTGGCGATCCCTAAACGCTGCTTCATCCCCAGTGAATAATTGGCAAAGCGTTTGTGGTCGACATGATTCAGATCAACTAGCTTCAATGCCTTGTCCACACTATTTCTTTGCGTCTGCCCTTTTAGTTTGGAGAATACCTTTAAATTATCTGGTCCTGATAAATAAGGATAAAAACTGGGTGTTTCGATAATATTCCCTATCCGTGAATAGACTTCAGGGTGCTCCTTCGGCGATTGACCAAATAATTGACATTCGCCAGAGCTAGCCGTTGCTAAACCTAGTAGTATTTTCATGATCGTTGTTTTTCCCGCGCCATTACGTCCCAGCAGACCATAGATTTTGCCTTTGGGAACAGTCATTGAAACATTCTTGACCACTGCTTGATCGTTGTATTGTTTCGACAAAGCCGCAGTTTTGATACTATATTTTTCCATAGCGACCATCCTTTCTATACTTCTAGCTTAACAACGTTACCTTGTCCTAACCTTGCCGAATCCTTGTTTTTCTCTGGTTTATTCTGGCAGTGTTAAGAGAAATTTTGTTCCTTCGCCTAATCGACTGCTGGCACTGATTTTTCCGTGATGGGCTGCAATTAATTCTTTGACGATCGCTAACCCTAAGCCATTCCCTTTTGAACCTCTTGCCTCGTCGCCCTTATAAAGACGATCAAAAATCCGCGGCAAACTCTGTTCCGAGATGCCTTTGCCGTTATCAGCGATTTCAAGCTGTAATTGCTGGTTCTTTTCCGATAACTTAATACTGATTTTATTCCCCTGACTGTGTTTCAAGCTGTTTTCCAGCAAGTTGTCGACGATCCGACGAAATGCCGCAATGTCGATGGTGTACTCAAGCTCTTTTTCCGGAATTTGAATGTCGTAGGTAAATTGCGGCTCCATTCGGGGAATCCACTCACTGATAATTTCCCGCAGCAGCTCGCAAATATCGACCGTTTCAAAATGATAGCGCCGTTCCCCAGATTCAAGCTTAACCCATTCAAAAAGCGTATCAATATACTTCTCCAACTCAAAGGCCTTGGCTTGAGAAGAGCGTAAATAGTAGGGCTTTTCTTCTTCTGAAACTAGCCCATCATTGACTGCCTCCAAATAACCAATTAAGGAGGCTAAAGGCGTTCGAACATCATGGGACAAACTGGTGATCAGCTTACGATATTCACTCTCTGAGACCTGTAGACCGCTCAGCTGCAGCTTGATTTCAGCAACGATCGTGTTCATGCGGAAACACAGCTCCGCGATGTCAGAGCTTTCGTCCACAACCATTTTTCGATCAAGATTTCCCTCGCTAATATCAGCCAAAACAGCCATCGCTTGATTGATCTGCTGCTTATTTTTTTGAAGTCGCGCAATCAAATATAGACATACGATAGCCAATAACGCACAAATAATACTCATAACCAGCATCCTTATCCCTCCTGATTAAAGCGATAACCGACCCCGCGAACCGTTTGAATGAAAAACGGCTTAGCAGCATCCGGCTCGATCTTCTTCCGCAGCTTGCTGATGAAGGACATGATGTTGTTATCATCAAAGGCATATTCCTCGCCCCAAACCTGCTGATAGATTTGCCGCTTGGTAAAAATCTGACCCTTATGAGCAGCCAGAAAATACAAAAGATCAAACTCTTTTCCCGTCAGTTCCAGCAACTCGCCATTCAATAAAACAGCTCGCGTCTGCACATCAAGTGATAGACTGTTTAACTTTAGTACCTCATCTGCACTCGCAGATCGATTAAACCTCGTGTAACGACGAACCAACGAGTCGATTCGTGCCATCAACTCCGCCATACTAAAAGGCTTGGTCAAATAGTCATCCGCCCCCAGTTGCAGCCCGCGAATCTTGTCCGCCTCTTCATTCTTAGCCGTCAGCATCAATACCGGCACCACACTCTGCTTGCGAATCTCCGTTAAAATACTCAATCCATCAATTTGCGGCAGCATGATATCCAAGACAATCAAATGATAATCATCCGCTAGCGCCTGCTTCAATCCACTAGCTCCCGTATGAGCGAACCGCGCCTCATAGCCGGCATTCTTCAAATAACGCTCAATAATCGAACAAAGCTCCTGATCATCATCAACGATCAATACTCTGATTTTCTCTTGCATTGGATTTCTCCTTTTTCAATTTAATGTATTCATTCTTTTCAGAAAAATAAGCCCGATGTTCAAGGCGTAAACCAGCCAACTAGTTCCCTAGTATTATTCACGAACTAGTTTTTTGGCCTAGCCTCGAGTACACTGCTGAAAGCTGGACTGGCATCCTCGTTAAATATAATTCTGTTACTGTTAATTTTAGCAAAGATCTTGTTGGTTTCGGATGAAAGTTGCGGAGTTTAGAAATAAATGAATGAAGGCGAAAGAAAAACACCTTCCAGTGAAGGAAAGTGCTTTGAGGTGGTTGAATGAGAAAGTGTGCTGCTTCTGGGTGTCTGTTTGACGATTTTGCACTCCACTATTTTTAGATTTAGACAAGATCGAAATCACCATCTTTACCAGAAACATAAAGATTTACATTCCACTATTTTAGATTCAGATCCCACCCTAAATTATACCTGTTACCACTAGGTTCTAGTAGTCCTTTTCTGTCGACCTCAGTTTTGTTTTGAGATTATTAAGCAAACATAACGGCTGTTTCAAGCAGAAACCTTTTTATCTCAATAATTTTTACATGCTGTCGTAACTACAGGAATTTTAGGATTTCAGTGGTCGACAGATTACACCAAATAGTTACACGTAAAAAAGCCAAACAACCATACACCAACCAATAGAAATGTATGGTCGTTCAGCTATTCAAGCGGTATCCCATATAGCTCTAAGGAACCATTTGCCCACAACAAATAAAGCTGCACAATAACAGTGATTTTGCTTAGCTCGATTACTTAATTACTTTCTCCGTCTACGCTTACGATCTTTCCCTTTCCCTTTTTTCGAATTATTTTTCCCTTTCTCCCCCTTTTTCTTCTTTTTCTGCGGTTCTTGTTTTTCCTCTACTACTTCTTGTTTCTCACTATTAGACTTTTTGTGATCGGATTGCGTAGGCGTTTTCTCAGCAACAGAATTCTCGACTGCGTTTGGTGTTTCTTTGACAGTGGGAGTCTCCTTCCCTTCAGTTGGTACAGTTTCTTGCGATGCAGCGACAGCGTTTTCAGATACAATTGTCCCTTCATTGCTCGCTTCTTTTTCTGACATGATAATCGCCGGTTCAGTCAAACGGGTATCAGCTAAGACGACTCCTTCCGGCAAAAGCATTTCCACTAATGCTAATCTTTCTTCTTCGCTTAATGAAGCGATCTCTGAGCTTAACTGCATGGCAGAATCATCCACAGCTCCTACCACTTCTTGACTGGTCAAAATCGGGCCAGACTCCTCTACGATCTCGCCTTTTTTGATCTTGATATAGCGCGTGCAGTTGTGGATCTCAGAGTTCTCCAGCTGAACAAAACGCCGGATTCCATCCTTTTCAAAAATAGTCAATGAAGACATTAATTCTAAAACAGCACTGATCTTCATGGCTGAGGCATTCGGATCAGCATCTCGCAAACTCCAGGTATGGATTTTCCCCACAGCATCCTCAAAGGTCGAAACAAGTTTATACTGTTGCCCATTCAATTCCTCAACCGGCGTTGTCTTGGCAAACAAATATTTCTTACACTCGCTAACCCGATTGTTATAACGGTGATATATCTTGGATTTCTTATAAAGCCGGTGAGTAACCTGTTCCCATTCCTTGCCGTTCTCAAAATAGTCACGAAACAATGGCGCCAGCTTCTGCAGCACCTCTGTCGGCTCGGCAAATAAAAGGATCTCTTTAACAAGACCCTGACAAAATAAAGAGAAATCAGAAATGCACAACGCATGTCGAATCAGCACAGCAGCCACATACTGAATAACAGTGTCCGTATCCTGTGAATCTGCGTAAATTTTTTCGATGTTCTTTTCTAACCGAGGTCGTTTAGTGACAAAAAGCTGAACTTGCGACAATGATTGTGATTTCATAAAGTTTCTCCTCCTAAGAATACG
>NZ_JAWGOQ010000051.1:0-18131 GCF_032555305.1 Enterococcus sp. | reverse complement strand
CAATTTTCCTGTTTTTCAGTAGAAATTGAACGATACGATCTGAAAATCTTTCTTTTTGGTGCTGTTCGTTATTGAAAGTGATTGTATGAATTATTCAGGAAAACAAATAATACTAAATTTAGATGTTAAAAAGAATCTTTTTATGAATAATAGAATATCTCAAAGCATCTTATAGCCAGTAGAAAATCTAAATTTATGGATTAGTTCTTACTTAAGTAAGGCACTTCATTCTCAATATAACTTTCATGAAATCTCTTGACTGAATCATAGAATTCATTAAATTTTTTTTTATCAGCAGTTCGTTTTCTTATTTTAGTGATTCTATTATTCTTATCTTCAGAATAAATTTTCGAAAAGGCGTGTTCAACGATATATTTTTGTATGGTGTTTGCAAATGAATAAGTAGCCGTCTTATAAGATGCTTTTGGTACTTGACCAATCTGTGCAAAAAGTAATTTTTTTGGAGATAGAGGAAATATGATGTTTGTGTTTTTTCTTCCCCAGCCCCCATTAAAATCGTAGCCTTCATTTCCGTAATAGTTTAGGAAAATTACAGGATCATCAGTTGTAACCCATGAAAAGTTTGTAGGAGCATCATAAACACACCAAGAGATTTCGTTTAAAACTTTATAAGTGGAACTAAGCATGTGTTTCATAGCGAATATCCATAAAGATTTTCCGGCATAAGTTTCAACTTTTAACGCTGCTTTTTCTTGACTTATATCATAAAAATCAAGATTTAATGGAATAAGGCTGTTTTGTTTGCTTTCATTTTTTACTGTAAAAATTTCAGTTTCGTGATTTTCTTTTTCCATATCAGTTATTATCTCTTCAATAGTACTAGGAAAAGATTCTACAATGAATTTTTGGATACGATGAAAACCGCTTAATGTACGTAAATATTGGCTGGCAATAAGCTTAGCAACGTACTCATTATCATTTTCATCAAAGGGTAAATATGTGTTTACCTTATTGATGAAGGATGTATATTTCATTTCAAATTCCTCAGAAAAGTAATCCTCCATCTCATCGTTCATTTCACCTTTATCATAATATATATATAAGGAATTGACACTTGAAGTTCTTGATATAGAAGCCTCTTTCCACTTTGGAACTCTCTCATGAGAGACAAGCAAAGCATATTCATAAATTTTAGTACCTTTTGCCCATTGCTTAAGATAGGTTTTAGGAACATAGTGGTTATTGATCTTCATTTTAATTCCCTCCATTCATTTACCAGTATAAATATGTACAGAGCATTAAACGAGTTTAAGTTTATGCTTGGCTTAAAATAAATGCGACCTCAATTTTTTGATGAAATAGTAGAGGCTATGCTAAGATACTTGATCGCGAGTATCTTAACATAGCCTCCGTAATTTGAGCAGTGTGTCGAAATGGTTTATTGATATAATACATCATTGGTGAATGCCTCAAATTCTGTATTAAATTCAGATAAATCAGGCGAATCAAATGTCAAGCTTAAATCAAGTATATATTTTTCTCCTTCTGGAATAATCGCTGGAACTTTTGCTAGTTTTTCTTTTGAGTCAGAAGACAATTTTTCAATGCTGTCTAAAACGATTTGGCTTGCTGATGATAAGCTTCGCACCATAGTAACGGCTTCTTCGGGTACATCTTTTGATTGTAAATCAATTTCCCACTCTAGTACCTTTTGATACAATTTTGCCAAACGTACCGCTATATATGTTAAGAAATCTAAATCAGAGGTTTTTCCGGGTTCGCCAAGAGCCAAAGGGAACGCAATATTAATAAGTGAAGTCATTGATTCTACGTTTTGTAGTAGTACAGTATTTTTATAGGTCAGCCAACTTATAATTTCTAAAGGTTCACTTAGAGAATTACCTGGATTCAAAAATACTTTGTACTCTAAATCCTTTTTATAGTCCTCCAATAAATTCAATTGATCCCAAAATACTTGAAAGAAGAATTTTAATTCCCAAGCAGTATTTTTCTCTAAGACAAGTTTAATGGCTTCTGGACTTTGATCTAAAATTCGTGGCGAAAGTTTAGATTGAGCAAACTTATTTCTAATTTTCAAAGAATCGTTGAACAGATAAGCAAACTGATTTTTTATTTTATTACATATTTCTTGAGCAAATTCATATTCATATACCCAAATATTGTCTTTATTTCTCAATTCATCAACAAAATGAAAAAGGTCATTTGTATCAACTAAAGAGGAAAAATCTCCGTCAGGATTTGCTTTCCATAAAGGTAGTGCGTTTATAATAGATTTATTGACGAAAGTATAAATAGGAATTCCTTTTCCTTTGGCTTGAAGGTATTCCAGATTTGTTACGGACTTTCCATTATCAGTTTTGTATCCATATTTTCCACCGATAACTAAAACAAAAATATCCGCTCGTTGTTCAACAGCTCTTAAGCAAGTATCTACGGTCCCTAAAGATGGGTCTAGAGGAAAAGAATCGTATTCTGATAAAAGTGTTTCAAAACCCATTTCATCTTCCAAAGTTCTTTTAATATCAGTTCTTATTTGTTTCAAATCGTAACAAGTTGAACTAATAAAAATAGTCGGTTTCTTTCCATAACTGTCTGTCATAAATCTTTATTTCCCCCTTAAGAACTCGTTTTAATCAATTCAATTATATCTAATAATTGTCATAATGATAAGGACGAAAAAAGTGGGATGCAATTTATAATTGCATCCCACTTTTTCTAGTTCTCAATTCTTCTCAATTGATTGGTATATAAATGTCGGTAAGACTCTTATCCTTGAAATTCTTAGGCGGATCAGTAACATACAATTCAAACGGTACTGCATCGCGGGCTTTTTGATCGTCTTTGAACAGCCATTCTTGATACATATAATTCCAGGCATCGCCATACTCTTTTGCAGATAGTTCAAAATGTCCAACACCAAATTTTCCTGAAATACTAGACAAGCAGATATTGCCGGTTTCTTGGACGTTTCGATCTTTCGGAATCGTCATGGCGACACTGGTGCGTAAATTCTTATCATCGGTAATAAATGGGTTGTCATCGTAAATAGTCAATACTTTGGTCTCATTATCGACGATGAGATCATTCTTTGTCGCGAATTCAAATAGTTCGTTGAACAGCTTTCGGCTCTGCTTTCTAAATGCTGCGTAGCTTCCTCTGAAACGGATATAGATGATTTTCAAGTCTTCCAGCTTTTCTGTTGTGATGCTTTTAGGTTCGATCATTTTTGTGCCCCCCTTTTGGAATAACTCCATTATTCCATGTTTCTATTTGAAACTCTTGTCATTTCTTGCTGTTTCCGATACGTTGAAGGGCTGACTCCGAAATGCTTTTTGAAGGCTCTGCTGAAGGAGCTTGCATCATTGTAGCCGTAGCTTAAAGCAATGTCGGTTAATGAAATCGAAGAGGACACACGTAGAAAAATGGCTGCGCGTTCCAACTTGAATCGGGTCACGAATTCTTTCAGTGTCTCGGACGAATATTTTTTAAAGATTCGGTGGAAATGAAACTCTGAAAAGTGTGCATTTTCAGCTAGATCACTTAACGAGATTGGCTCTGCGAGATGCTGTTCAATGTAATCTTCTGTTTTATTGATTAACCGTCTATAGCTTTGTTCTGTTGAATCTTCCACAGCCTCAACCTCCTTTTAATTCCGTTGCTACAATCTATTTTAACTCAATTTTTCTTCAGTTTGACACTGAGCCCTGATAGTTTTCGGAGATACACAATTACCAAGATAGACGCATGCAAAAAATTGATGTGCTGTTGACAAGTATTGTTAAAGTTTGTATATTTGTACGTAACCGATTACGTAAAGGAGTTAATAGGATTTATGGCAGTTATAAAAGATGTGGCTAAGTTAGCTGGGGTATCCACAGCGACTGTTTCCAGAATCATTAATGGCAAAGGAGAAGCTAGTCCGGAAACGATAAAAAAAGTCATGCAAATCGTCGAAGAACTAAACTTTCGACCGAGTAGTGTGGCCAAAAGCCTATCAAAAAGAAAATCCAATTTAATTGCGTTATTAGTTCCGAATCTAGATAATCCTTTTTTTAGCGAATTAGTGAAAGCGATTCAGATTTCAGCGAATAAGAAGGGTTATCAAATTTATCTTTGTAATAGTGAAGACAACCGAGAAAAGGTTGAATACTATTTAGAGTCTATGGCGGATAATTATGTGATGGGTGCAATTATCAATTCGCTGTTTGTGACAGAAGAGGACTTGGAAAAGCTTGAAAGTAGAGGAATAGCCACGATTACGATTGATAGGGCCCAATTTTCACATCCTTATTCAGCGTTAGCGGTCGATCATGTTAACGGCAGCTATTTAGCTACGAAACATTTGATTGAAGCGGGAAAATGTAAAAAATTGGCGTTTTTATCTGGTCCAGAGTCGGAGAAAAGTTCTCAGGACAGATATCAAGGCTACTTAAAAGCGATTAGTGAGCTTGATGCAAGTCATATTGTAAAATTGTCCGGTGAATTTGATATAGAAAGTGGCTATCAGGCCTGCTTGGACTATTTATCCCAAGGGCTGACGATTGATGGTATCGTCAGTTCAAATGATGCGATGGCGATCGGGGTCATTAGAGCTTGTGAGGATATGGGGATACGCATTCCAACAGATATTAAACTAATTGGCTATGACAATATCAATTTTGGAAAGTATTCTGTTCCCCGATTAAGTACGATCAATCAATTTAAACGCAAATCTGGCGACTTAATCATTAATGAATTGGAAAGTGTGAGCGTCCATGGGAAAGCGCCTCAAAAATATGAAGTCACACCAGAAATTGTCATACGAGAAACGTCTATTTAAAAGAGGAGGATGATCGTTTTCATCCGCTTTTTAGCTGTTACGTAACCGATTACGCTGTGTTGAAAGTAGAAATCATGGGTCGAAATCAAGTGACCCATAATTTCTCTTACTAGTTAAAGTTGACGATCAGATTTTTTGAACCTGGATTGCTTGTACAAACTTGTTTACATCTTGAATATCGATTACTCCGACCTCACCGTGTTGAGCGTTGGACATTCCGCATGCCATCGAATATTTTAGCGCATCTTCTAATTTGAAGTTTTGTTCAATTGCATGTGCGAACCCGCCGACGGATGCATCGCCAGATCCAGTGGTGTTGGTGATGTCAATCGTTGGAATTTTAATATCGTAGAAATCATCTTTGACTTTACATAAAGCGCCTTCGCTGCCGCAGGAAATCATGATGTACTCGATCCCCTCGAAATAAGGGTGATTCAATTCTTGCCGAGCTTGTTCTTTTGTTGAAATGTTTTTGTTTAAAATCTCACTTAATTCGTGAACATTCGGCTTAATAAAGTTGGGCTTGTAGGTTTTGCTTTTTAACAGTGCTTCTAATTGAGCGCCGGATACATCCATGAAAACAGGAATCGTTTGATCAATAGTTTCTCTGATATACGTAAGCATTTCTAGATAAATTCGTGGATTATCAGAATTGATCGAACCAGAGATACAAATGAGGTTCACTGGTTCTTGCTTATTCTTTTTCGCGACGTTTCGTAATAAATGAAACGCCTCTTCATCAGAAATTTTTGGACCGGCCTCAACAATTTCAGTATGCGTATTGTTATCGTGCATCACAGTAATGGCATTGCGAGTTTCACCGTTAGCAGGTAACATATCTAGCTCAAAAAGGTTTTCCTGATTTAGATATTTATTTACTAAAGAGCCGAAATCACCACCTAAGAAGCCTGTCAGCAGCACTTTTGAACCGGATAGAGCAGCTGTTCGTCCGGCATTTACGCCTTTTCCGCCAACTGATTTTGTAGGTGTTTTGAAGCGATTCATGCTCCCTACTTTGAAATGGTCAATGAAGTAAGCGAAATCCATCGATGGATTCATTGTTATAGTGACAATCATTACAATTCCTCCCTAAGTATTGTTGTGTATTGACTGTAATGTTCAACCAATTCATCAGAAATTTCATTGTCTGTGACCAAATAGTCGTGGTCGCTTAAGCGGGTAAAGGTATAGACATCGGAAAGGCCCAGTTTTGAACTATCCGCAACAATACATGTTTTTTTTGCTTTGGCAAAAGCAGCATTTTGGACTGCCCCTTCGTCGAATTGAGCGGTGGTGACATTGTCATCGAAAATCCCATTCGTGGCCGCAAAAGCAATATCAATGTTTAAGTTGTCAAACGATCGTACCGCGACTTCACCAACAAATTCTTCCGTAGTATGTGAGAATTCACCGCCGGTCAATAAAATACGATAATCCGTGTTTTCTTTTAAATAGGTGAAAGCAATGAGACTGTTTGTAATGACAAATAGATTTTTTCGTTGAATTTCCGGTAATGCATAAAAAATGGTGGTTCCCGCACCTAGAAAAATGATCGCATTGTCATGAATCATACTATTGATGATTTTCCCGATATATTTTTTCTGTGTGACATTCGTATCGATTTTTTCATCAGTAGACAATTCTTTTTCAAGAATATCTAGTTTTTGTGCACCACCATAGAGCTTGGTTAGTTTTCTTTGTTTTGCCAACTCGGTGATATCTCTGCGAATAGTCATTTCTGAAACTTCTAAACGGGAAGCGATTTCAACAATCGAAAGATACGTATGAAGTTGAATCAGGTCTAAGAGCTTCTGTTGTCGTTCTTGTTTCAACATAGAACAAATACCTCCTGTTTTTGTTTTAAGATGTTAAAGTTTGTTCAACATGAATGTTCCACCTCATTATATAGACTATTCTTGTGTTTTACAAGAGATAAATGTAAAAGAAGATGTTCAACTTTGTTTTAAGAAAGCGTTGACAAGCAAAAGATTTAATATTATGATGTAATCACAAACAAAGTAAAACATTATGTTTCAAAAATTTAACATTTTGTTTCAAAAAGTCACATCGAAGGAGGCTCTGAATGGAGTATAAGGAAATGTTTGATCCAAATCTAATTGATTTGGAAGTAGAAGCGTCATCAGAAGAAGAAGCATTTAAAATTGTTTCTGCAAAACTGAAAGAACAAGGTATGGTAAATGACGGGTATATTCAAGGGATAACGGATCGAGAGAAAAAATTTCCAACTGGCTTGATCACTCAGCACCTTAATATTGCCTTGCCGCATTCTGATCCAGAATATGTAGAGAAGCCATTCGTATTCGTTTGTCGCTTAAAAAATGCTGTAGGTTGTCGTCAAATGGGAGACAGTCAGGAAATGGAAGTTAGGGACTTATTTTTCTTAGGGATTAGTGATGGGAAAAATCAGGTCGGGTTATTGCAGGCCTTTATGAACTTATTTATGGATGAAACATTTGTGGGGGCTTATCAAAATGCCGATTGCCCGCAATCCGTTTATCAATTATTTGTCGAAAATATTTAATTATATATAGGAGGAAATAGAAATGAAAAGAAAATTAATCGTAGCATGCGGAAGTGGCGTAGCAACTAGTCAAACGATCGCAAGTAAAATCGCAAGTAAATTTGAGGAGGATGGCGTGGATTACCCAGTGGAAGCGGTAGATTACAAATCCATTCAAAATGAACTTCCTTCTGCCGGTATTTATGTTTATATCGCGCAACCAGATGAAGATGTTTTGGCTAAAGCCGATGAACTTGGTGTAAAAGTTTTCCCAGGTATTCCATTTTTAACAGGTATGGGTGCAGATGAGATCTATAGTGAAATTTTGACTTTAGTTAAATAGAAAAAGAAATGGGGGTAAAAATGATATGCAAATATTTCAGGACATCATTAATTATATATTGGGTTTAGGATCAGCAATTTTTGTCCCACTAATTATTCTCGTGTTGGGATTGCTTGCGGGGATGAAGCTTAAAAAGGCGTTTATGTCTGCGATTACACTAGGAATCGCGTTTACTGGGATGTCGATGGTCATCGGCTTCATGTCAAATGCTGTAAGTCCTGCATCTGAGGCGCTTGCGAAAAATACTGGCATAAGCTTGCCGGCACTAGATTTAGGATGGACCGGAGCAGCCAGTATTACTTGGTCATGGTCTTATGCGTTTGTGTTCTTTGCGGTAACGATCGGTGTGAACTTCTTACTACTGATCTTGAATTGGACAAAAACATTAAATGTAGATATGTGGAATGTTTGGGGAAAAGCCTTGACCGCCTATCTTGTGTACTACGTTTCAGGAAGCCTAGTCGCTGGATTTATCACAGCCATTGTACAAGTTGTTTTAGAATTGAAATTAGGCGACATGTTCCAACGACATATTCAAGATTTGACAGGCATTCCTTTGGTGACGGTCACACACTTTATGACGTCATCAGCAGTCTTATTACTACCGTTCAATATGTTGATGGACAAAATTCCATTCTTTAATAAGCGTTCAGATACCAATGCGTTGAAATCAAAATTAGGTATTTTCTCTGAAAACTCGGTAATGGGCTTCATCATTGGATTGGGCTTAGGATTAGCGGCAGCCTATGGTGTTTCTGGTTCATTGAATTTGGCGATTCAAGTAGCTGCAGCAATGGCGTTGTTCCCAATGATTTCTAAAATGTTCATGCAATCGTTATCTCCTTTGGCAGATGCAATGTCAGAATTTATGAAACGTCGCTTCAAGGATCGTGAAGTTTATATTGGACTGGATTGGCCAATTTTGGCGGGACGTTCTGAAATTTGGGTCACCGCTATTTTACTAGTTCCTGTATTTATCGGGTACGCAATCATCCTTCCTGGCAATGAAGTATTGCCATTAGCGGGGATTATCAATTACGCGATTGCAGTCGGCGGGTTGTTGTTAACTGGTGGTAACTTAGCAAGAATGTTGGTTTTAGGTGTCATTTCATTACCGATTTATCTGTATGCTGCTACTTATCTAGCACCAATTTTATCAGGCTTAGCGGAATCTACAGGTGCAGTCGAAGGCTTTAAATCAGGACAATCAATTACCTGGTCTTCTATCGAAGGTCCTGAATTTCGGATTTTCTTTGCAGAAGCCTTTAACAAGAATCCGATCGCAATTGCTGGAGTCCTCATCTTTATCGGGTTGTTTGTTCTATTGTATAAATACATGAATAAAGTAGAAGTCCCTAGCAAACGATATGAAGAAAAGAAAAAAGAAGAAAAATTGAATGTAAGTGCAACGGCGGAATAAAGAGTCATTAAGTAAGGAGAGAATGGTTATGAAGCAAAGTGAAAAAGGTAAAGTGAAATGGTATTTGTTGCTGTTTATAGCGGTCATTCTTTTCCTTACGGCTATGGCGACGCAACAACTATTTCTGAATGTGATTGTCATTGGGTTAGCAGTCTATATCTATAAATATGGAAACCCGATTTTGTTTAAAGAATACGATGAAAAACGAAAAATGAAACTTAAAGAATCCATGGTTGTTCGAGAAGCGGCCAAAGAAGCGTTGAATTCTGGAAATCTATTTAGAAGAAAGTAATGGAGGAATGCTACATGTCTGATGGACGTATGCTATTTGAAAGAGAAAGAGAAGATCTGGCGAAAATAGTTCAATTGATTTTTGCTAGAAAAAATACGAATGTAGCGGGAGGAAATTTTTCTTTCCTAGCTACGGATGAAGATGGTAAGGATTTCATCATTATGACACCAACCATGATGTCGGAGGCGTATTTAGGTGATTTGTCAGCGGCTCAAATTTTAGTAGTTGACCCTGTAACAAGAGAAGTAGTCAGCGGAGTGGGCAGTCTGACACGAGAGATCAATATGCACCAAGCAGTCTATAATACGAATCCAGAGATCAAAGCCGTGTTGCATTCCCATGCGCCTAATGCTATGTTCTGGGCTACAAGTGGACTGCCAATGCCGAATTTAACGGAAGCCACACAAAAAGTCGGTCCCGTTCCTGTAATGAAGTTTGCACCGAATTGTTCTGAAGATCTGGCTGAGATTACCAGTACCTATATAAGAGAAAATCATTTGCCGGTACCTCATATGCTGCTCTTGGACAGCCACGGTGTGTTAATCAATGCAACAGGTGATACTGGGATGATGGCGATGCACAAAGCGTTATCCATTTTAGACACTGTCGAGTGGAATGCGGAAATTGCCTATAAACAAGCCATTTTCCAAGCGTTAGGAATCACAGATAATTTCCATTCAAAAGGCGAAGACATTGCCAACTTGGATGATTTAAAAGCCAAATATCCCATTTATAATAAGGCAAAAATTGCTGCAGGTGGCGACTAAGTCGTATCTCAACAAAAAGAATAGTAGAAAACTCCCGCAACATCATCGTACTCATTGATGTTGCGGGAGTTTTTTCGATCCTTCTTTTGATTTATCTGAGCGAAAACTGAGCACGTAATTTTACTTACAAATAGTAAGGTGATAAGGTGGGATTAATCATAAAGATTCGTTGATTCGAAAAGGAGGTTTTTCCCATGACAGTAATTATTCCCACATTTCAATTAAGCGCCACCGCGCACATTGGACGAGTGGCTTTGAAGGTAGCCAATTTAGAAAAAATGACCCGCTTTTACCAAGAAATAATTGGTTTACAGGTCTTAGAACAAAACGCAACCCAAAGCACGCTAGGCGTTGATAATGCGGTATTACTTGAATTACAGAAGGTACAAAACCCTGTGCCTGTAACACCTAAAACCGGTTTGTATCATGTAGCCTTTTTATTGCCTACTCGAAAAGATTTAGGGAATGCTCTGCGTCATTATTTAACAGTAAAGGCGCCAGTGATCGGTGCGAGTGATCACGGTTATAGTGAAGCCCTTTATTTAAATGATCCAGAAGGTAATGGGATCGAAGTGTATCGCGACAAGCCGCAAAGTGAATGGGATATTCGTGCAGATGGTGAGATTGTTGGTGTGACGCTTGAGATGGATGCAGAAGGTGTCCTCGCTGCTAGTGATGGCACGTGGGACGGATTTCCGAAAGAAACGATTGTCGGTCACGTTCACCTAAAGGTAGCGGATTTGATGCAAACGGAAAACTATTTTACCGAAGTTTTAGGATTATCCTTAAAAAATAATTTCGGCAATCAAGCCAAATTTTTCGCTACGGGCGATTACCATCATCATATCGGGTCCAATATCTGGTTAGGAAAAAATATTCCGGCCATGACCGAAAACGACTTGGGCTTGGACTATTTCAGTTTCCTAGTACCCGACCAAGCCGAGTTGGATCGGTTAGAAAAGCATTGGAAAAATCGGATTGATTACACCAAAGATGAGAGCGGCAGTTTGACAGTGGTTGATCCAAATGGAATTACGATAAAGTTTGAAAAATAGAACAAGAGTGAAAGCAGAAATAGCAAGCTAGATACTGAAAAATCAGTGTCCAACTTGCTATTTTTATTATTCTTATTTCGATAACGGTCGGCCACGTCTGTTTTGGACATGACGGACACTTTGTTTACCCGTTACTTTGCTTTTTGATTGTTGTTGTGAATGTTCGAAGGCTCTCTTTTTCTTCTCATGAAGAAGCTCCTCCAGCTTAACCTTTGGCTTTGTCATAGTTGCTCCCCCTTTCAGCAAAAATCGCAGTTAGCAGCCAGCAATTAATTTCATCCGCATGTGAACCAAATCCTTTCATTCGTACTATCTTTAGTATAAAGGAGAGACTCGCAAGCGGAGGAGCATCCTTTTGTATAAAAAAAGAAAGAGCCCGAATAAGCTCTTTCTTAACATTGTTTTCTCATCGTGCGAATGATCCGTTGGATACTTTTGATATCCAAATAATAGCTGCCAGCGAGCTCACGAGTACTCTTTCCCATCTGATATTCCTGATAGATTTGTTGATTTCTTCGTCTAAGCGTCTCTTTACTAGCAGTCTTGCTGCCCCAAGGCAAACGTTCCGTTGGCCTCTTGGGGATATAAAGGATTGTACCATTAACATATTTTTGGATCTCTTTTACGATTTCCTCTGGTAGAAGTTCGAATGCGTTTTGATAAGCCATCTTTTACCCTCCTAATAAAGTAGAATTTAGGATTCAGCAAAAGCTCTTCAAGCATTCCTGCCAAGCTTTTGCTAGGCTTTAATAATAATTACTCCCATTGTAATGCTCCTTTCTGGTACTAGTTTGATTATAGTACGTGTAGCAATCAGGTTCAATAGGACTCGGCTTCCATTCTTTTGAGTCCATTAGCTAAGCCAAAAACAATGCAGTTTTAGAGATAGCGAAAAAACCTCTTCGTTTTTAAAAGGTATCCTTTGAAGAGGTAATAGGTTAATTAATTATATTTAAGAACTTCACCAGTAGTTTCCAAATGATGCATTATTGAAAATCGTTTTACGCTACCCAGACCAGGATAATTTTCTGTCTCGTAATTATTTTTAAGTTTTGAATAGCCTAAAGTTTTTAACTTCAAATTCGGTTCGCACCACTTAACTAATTTTGCAGCAGCTTCCTTATATTTTAATGCTGGATTTTTAGGACTTTTGTTTGTATCAGATACAAAATGACGTATTCTAAAGTGTTTTTTTTCATTTTCTTCATAAATTATATGAATAGCTATAGCATACGGGCTGAAACCGTTTTCTAAATATTCGTCACCTACTATGCTATAGTCAGAAAAACCAACACATCCATATTTAGAATATATCACGTGATCTTTTGAGAAAAATTCATCATCAGGATAATCCGAGTTTCTATTTCTTTTATTAAATCGATTTCTCCAAAGAACTGCTTTTCCTTCAAAATTCATAACGTCTTCGATTTCAGGTGTGAAGCATAATTTAATTCTAGTATTGTCAGAAAATTGACTTTGTGCGAAGTTTTCATTATCGTCAGTATCTTTTAGTAAGATAGCGATTTCATTTTTTTGTTCAAAACGTGGATCGTTAAGGTAACCAATAAGATCATTGCAATAGTATAGAGCAACTTTTACAAATTCCGAATCGAATAAATTGGTGAATCTTTCTTGATTTACATTTAAACGTTGTATTCTTCGAGCTACGTCATCATCTTCATTACCCGATAGCACTTCGCTCATATTGTCTTCAAATTCTCCGACAATAGGATTCATAACCAGATAGATATCTCTTCCAGCTTCTATGAATTCATTTAGAGTCCCAACTAATGTAGAAGAAAGTTTAACTAATTCGACCACAGGAGTAACCTTTTCCGACAACTTTCGAGACACTAATAATTCTTTTAATGCTAGTAGTTCTTCTTGCTTTCCTCTTAGAAATGGATAGTACATCTCTTCATCTCCCTATAAAATATTTTTTTTCAAACGAAGTAATTGGTGATCAGTGAGATCACTAAAATACGCCAAAGATTTTAATGATTTCGGTAAATCGAAAAAAATGGAGCTATTTACTTTATGACGCTCTTTTAATTTCTGCATAAAGTAATTGTATGCGACGTCTTGTTTGATATCTAAAAAAAGAGACTTACAAGCGTTATAGTATTCAAATTGAGACACACTTGGTAGGAATCCATAATAATTCATGATAATGTCTTCGTATTCTCTTTTTCTGAGGATGGCGAATATTACCCCTAAATCAATAAAATTATCTTGCCTTACAGGAGGAACAATAGATCGAATATTTCCTCGTTTAGTTAGTAAAGATACTCCAACTGAAGAATTTGCATATATGTCAGATACTTTTTCAAATTGAGACTCACTTGTGATAACTGTTACATGATCAAAGGCTTTATAGTAATTGATAATTTGATTTTCTAATCTCTCGAAATTATCTAACTCTGTTTTTATTTCATAAACAACTGCTTTACCATTGATTAGAACAAAGTCTGCTTTTGCTTCACCAATAGGTAGCTCGGTTAATGCTGTAGTGGTGTTAACACTATGAACTCCAAGGAGAAGTTTATTCAGCAAAGTATTTTTATAATAGTATTCATTTCTATAATTTTTGTGAAGAACAGAGTATAACTTTTCAAAGTCATTTGCAACTGAATCAGTACCATCATATGAGGGAATAAAAGTTTTTCTAGCCTCTTCAAAAACACTGCTGCTTTTTAAAGAAGTGTTTGTAAAGTCGTTTAATATTTTTCTGCTAAAAACTCTTGTTAATAATGAATAGTCTAGATCACGCAAAATGCTCACTCCAAAAGATTTAATAAATTACTATACTGGCTGTTGGCAAATCAATATCATTAAGTATAACAAAAATAATACTTGATTTCTTCAGTTTTGGTTCGTTTTGTTGCTCTATTCGAATAATTTTGATTTTTTAAAGGTACCATTATCTTTTCAAGACCTGTGAAAAGATGCCTCAGTTTCGATGGGGCAAATACAGGTACACTGTTAAAATATGTATATTATTAGAGAATCGATGTTGGAACAATTGAGAATAAAGTAATCCACCAAAGATTTTGAATTTCGACAGGTGCAGGTTCTATCATTTGTGTTTTCTCTTGGATATTTTAAGATTTCGCCAAAGGGCTTCTCGAGTGGAGACAGTCACAATGTTTTTAAGCATCTCTAAGTGAAAGTTCTTACTTGCTCGAAAGTGGTCGTTTTTTTAATTTCTTTATTGAACATGATGAGATTGTTCATCGTGTCTTTGTTTTTAGTCAATAGCAGATACTACATTGTGTATTCTTCAATATTATTAGATAATAGATACAATAAATTAGTGGAGGCTGTTATGAACCAGAAAGTAAAAGAATTATTGAATACAGTTCTTACAGAAAAAAACATTACTTTTTTACTAGGTGCTGGGGCATCAGCACCATTTTTTTCATCTTTGGGAAATTTGGAAAATGTCCTTACTTATGATGGTATAAATGAGAACGGTAAAAGATTAATTAAGTCAATTTTTTACAATAAATCAATTTCAAAAAATGAGTATTTATTGGAATATTTGAAGGATGAACTTTCAAGTAGCGATAGTGATACTGAGAAGCAAATGCTTTCTATTCTATTTCAGTATAAAAGATTTATTCATAACATACTTGAATATCTTAAAGTAAGAAACAGTAGAGTATCACCAAAGAGAGCAAATATTATTACTACTAATTATGATCTTTTTATTGAAGCTGCCATTGACGATATTTTGGAAGATAATCCAAGGGTTCATTTCAATGATGGAACAAACGGATATATAAAGCGTATTTTACAAACGGATAATTTTAACAAAACTCTGTTGTATTCAGGGATATTTGATAACTATTCTAATGAAATGCCTACAATTAATTTAATAAAGTGTCATGGGTCTGTGAATTGGAAAGAATATTCTTCCTTACAAGATAGTAAAAAGAGAATTCAAATTCAAATGACCACTGATAAGATAAGCGAACTAAATCAAATGATAGACTCTCTTTTTGATGAAATGGACTCTTTTCTGGCCGAAGAGGAAGAAAATTTGGACTATTTACTACTTCTAGCTGAAGATGTAGCAGAATTATTGGATGATGAAGAACCAGAGAGTATAAAAGGTGACATTAACTTGATAGGTGATAGTTTTGAAGTAGAATTATTAGAGATATCAAAAAAAATGGAGCAAATTCAAATTGTATATCCTACAAAAAAGAAGTTTGAATCAACCTTAGTGAACGAATACTATTTTGGATTACTTCGGTTGTTGAGTTATGAATTAGAAAAAGAGCAATCAACTTTGGTTGTTTTCGGCTTTTCTTTTTATGACGAACATATTACTGAGATAGTGCAAAGATCATTAAATAATCCTAACTTGCTTGTCATCATTTTTTGCTATACAAATGATAATCGAGATACGATAATTTCAAATTTTAATTTTACAGATAATTCTATTCCTAATAATGTGCAATTTGTGATGCCAAATGATTTCGTTTTAGAGGAAATTGATACAGAATCATATAAGAAAAAATATGATGATATCAAAATGGAAAAAAGTAATATTATATACGGTACTGAGAGCGTTACTGTTTTTGACGAAATTGTTTCTTTTGTGAAAACTGAGAAAAAGAATGAGTATTGTATTTTGGATTTTAACTCATTGAATACCATTCTTGAATCAGAAATCTCGAATAAATATTTAGATAAAAATTTTCTTGATCTGGTCAATGAAGATGGTGATTATTTTGGATAGTCTAGAAATTGGAATAGTGGTTGAAGCAAATGGGTTTACAAATAAAATTGCTACATATGATAATACAAATCACAATAACTTTATTGTAAACGGGAAGTTAGTAAAAAACATTAGTGTGAATAGTTTTATCTTAATTAAACAAGGATTTACGAATATAGTAGCGAGAATTAATTCTGAATCAATGTGGGATATTACTAATACAAACAGACAGAATATTAA
This sequence comes from Enterococcus sp., assembly GCF_032555305.1. Lineage (GTDB taxonomy): Bacteria > Bacillota > Bacilli > Lactobacillales > Enterococcaceae > Enterococcus_A. The sequence goes on along the minus strand of NZ_JAWGOQ010000051.1, from coordinate 1,966 downwards.
TCTTGATAATCGCTTTTCAAAAAAATCCATCAGGAGAATTTTGGAAGTGCAAGTCATTGGCTATATAAAGAATAATTACTTTCATAGTGGATCGTCTTATTTGCCAATGATAGGAAATACATGTTCAATTCCTAGTGATAGTGATATTAATTTGATATATATAAACAATTACGCTGAAAATGAAAACTATTTGATTCCGATTGGGAAAAGTTTGGTTGAACAGAATGTAATAAATCTTCCAGTTAATTCTTTCTTTGCTTCTCATATTGGTATTTTCGGAAATACAGGTAGTGGTAAGTCAAATACTCTTCATAAGTTGTATTATGAGCTTTTTGATTTAGATAATCTGCCTAATATGAGAAAAGTTAGCAAGTTTTTGATTCTGGACTTTAACGATGAGTATACCCAAGAGTTATCGTTTGGAATTGTTAATGACGAGCAGAATAAACTAATTTATAGATTGAATTCTTCGGCTGAAGGAGAGCAAAGGTTCCCGATCCAGGTTAATTATTTTTTTAACGAAGAAATATTATCTATTTTGTTTCAAGCTACTCAACAAACGCAGAAACCTTTTATTCATAGAGTGTTAAATAATATGAATAGATATGGATGCGGGAGCCATTCTTTAGCTAATTGGATAATTTCGTTAATAGTAAAAATAGTAACGGGAGAACCTAACAGAGATATATTAAATAGAGTATTAAATATTTTAGATAAGTTTTATCCAGGTTTAGAAAACTGCTTAGAAGCTTTAAAAAGGTTAGAAATGCATTCTTATGGGCCCAGCTTTCATTTAGAAAGGGAATATAAATTTTTTAACGGATCACTAAGTATTGAAAATTCTAGAATATTAAAAATCGATAACATTAGATATTATATTGAGGCTTCAGATGTTAATTTAATTGATGAATTTGAATTGCGATGTAATCTCCAACTTGTTTCAGAAATGGTATACGGAAATACTGTTCCAGAACATATAGAACCACTACTAAAACGAGTTGAAACAAGAATTAAAAATGTTCAAAACTATATTGAGCTTGTTGAGGAACTACCGTTTCAACCGTTCATGCAGATTGTTTCTTTAAAATCACTTAATCAAGAAGCTAAAAAGATAGTATCTTTACTTATTACTAAGATGTACTTCGATAAACATAAAAAGGAGAATACTATTAATGATAGAAGTTTCCATTTAATTGTGGATGAAGCGCATAACATTCTTTCAAGTCAGTCAGTGAGAGAGCAAGAAGGGTGGAAAGATTATCGACTTGAGCTTTTTGAAGAAATCATTAAAGAAGGAAGAAAATTCTCTTTTTTTCTCACAATTTCAAGTCAAAGACCAGCTGATATTTCTCCTACTATTCTTTCGCAAGTTCATAATTTCTTTTTGCATAAGCTTGTTAATGAAAAAGATTTACAAATTATAGATAATTGTATCTCTACATTGGATAGAATTTCCAAGTCTATGTTGCCAATTCTTTCTCAAGGCGTTTGTATTATTTCGGGAACTGCGATTACTATGCCAATTACTATTACAGTAGATTTTATTAATGACATAACTCTTAGACCTAAAAGTGATACTATCCATTTAACAGATATTTGGGATTAAAGTGAAATAACTAAGCCATCGTCTCATTGAACTTCAGTATAAACAAAGGAATTGAAAGGACACTTGAAATTTATGAACATTTTATCAACATACTTTTTATTTTATTCATAAGAATCAAAGGCGTAGTGAAGTGCAGTTTTCGATAGAAAAGAGCTAGAAATCCTTTATAAAAAGGATTTCTAGCTCTTTTTATATTATTCCCACTCTGTTTTAAGGGTATGGCATATAAGCGAAAATGCTGTAATATCAAGGATTTTGGAAATGCAGACGGCGTTCTCAAAGAGCCACAAAAACGCTGTTTTTGCGCCAGACAAATCGCGTTTTTGTGAGCCAGTTAAATCGGAGAAAAGAGAGCCACTT
>NZ_JAWGOQ010000050.1:0-19579 GCF_032555305.1 Enterococcus sp. | reverse complement strand
TGCTTCTATATAATAGAAGCGCCCTACACATTTGGTTTGTTTTATTCGTTCAGTTTTCAAAGGTCTACATTGTTTGTCGCGTTGTTTCAGCAACTTTTAAATCATAACAGATTGCCGTTTTGATGTCAACAACTTTTTTGAAGTTTTTTTCGAAGAAGTTGTCGCCATCGCTTTATGCGACTTTGATAGAATAACTGAAAACCAGTTATCTGTCAATAACAATTTTTAATTTTTTTTGAGCGACACTCGCTCGCTTTGGAACATTACATAATATACCAACATAATCTTCTTCGGTCAATCAAAAATATTGAGTTTTTCGAACTTTTTTTCATAGCCTACCAATGTTCGTTGGTAGATGTGTAAATGTTCGCAAATAACATGAAAGCTGTATGAAAATCGCCTTTTCATTAAAATTTGGATCGTAATTTCTATTTGAAAGATGACATCATTTTCTAATAATCCTTTTGCAGTAACAAAAAAAGACGCTCAGCTAAACTGAACGTCTAAAAATATTTTAACGCATCGTTGGGAATAGCAAAACATCACGAATTGACTGAACATCTGTCAACAACATGACAAGCCGATCAATTCCTATACCTAACCCGCCAGTTGGCGGCATACCATATTCTAATGCTTCCAAGAAATCTTCGTCCACACCATGTGCTTCGTCATTACCTTGTTCACGTTCTTTTTCTTGTGCTTCGAAACGTTGACGTTGATCAATCGGGTCATTTAACTCAGTAAAGGCATTCGCAAATTCGCGTCCGACAATAAATAGTTCAAAACGATCAGTAAAACGTCCATCATCAGCATTTTTCTTCGCAAGTGGAGAAACTTCTACTGGGTGACCATAAACAAAAGTTGGTTGTTCTAACGTTTCTTCAACAAAGGTCTCAAAGAATTCATTGATAATATGACCAACTTCCATATTGTCATTGATCTCAACATTATTTTCTTTTGCTAATGTGCGAGCTTCATCAATCGTCATTTCAGGCCAGAAATCAACACCTGTTTGCTCTTTGATCGCATCTACCATATGAATACGTTTGAATTCAGAACCGAGATCAATGGATTGTCCATCGTAGGAAAGTGTTGTTTCACCAAGTACATTTTCAGCAACATCCCGAATGATTCCTTCTGTCAAATTCATCACGTCTAAATAATCATGATAAGCAGTATATACTTCCATCATCGTAAATTCTGGATTGTGAGTTGTATCAATCCCTTCATTACGGAAAACACGACCGATCTCATAAACTTTTTCCATTCCGCCAACAATTAACCGTTTCAAATGCAGTTCAAGAGCAATCCGTAAATAAAGATCTATATCTAATGCATTATGATGCGTGATGAATGGGCGTGCAGTCGCCCCCCCTGCTTCATTATGCAATACAGGCGTTTCTACTTCGGTATAGCCTAATCCATCCAAGTAACGACGGATTTGACTGATTATTTGACTGCGCTTAGTAAAGCGATCAAAGCTTTCTCGATTGCTGATTAAGTCTAAATAGCGTTGACGGTAGCGTTGTTCTACATTCGTCAAACCATGATATTTTTCGGGCAAAGGGCGTAATGCTTTCGAGAGCAGCGTAATTTCTTTCGCCTTAATCGAAACTTCACCCATATCTGTCTTCATGACCTCACCGGTTACACCGAAGAAATCACCTAAATCGCCTTTTTTGAAGATCGCATAAGGTTCTTCACCGACTTCGTCTTTACGAACATAGATTTGAATCTGTCCTTCACGATCCTGCAGATGCGCAAAACCCACTTTTCCTTTTCCACGTTTGGTCATCATACGCCCAGCTACACTTGCTGTCAGTTGCTTTTCTACAAGCTCTTCTTTTGTATTAGCATCATATGTTTCGTGTAATTCTTTTGAATTTGTCGTACGTTCAAAACGCGCGCCGAATGGATCAATACCCTCTTCACGAAGGTTTTCCATTTTTTCGCGGCGGACACGCATCTGATCGTTCATTTCTGTCAAATTAGTTTGTTCCTCAGTCACGAATGTTCCTCCTCTTATGTAATTACTCTTACTTATAATGCCAATGAATAGACAAAAAATCAAGCCGAATTCCTTATTCGGCTTGAAGTTTAGCTAATTTTCGCTTTTACTTCGGTCTTTTCAACAAGAGCATCAAGTAAATCTAGAATAACTTGTTTTTCTTCTGTTTGGTTGATAGCTACTTTTGTTTTTGCTGAACGAGGAATGCCCTTAAGATAATAACTAGCATGTTGACGAAATTCACGACAAGCGATTTTTTCGCCTTTCAAATTGATCAACCGTTCTAAATGAAGCTTGGCTGTTTCAATTTTTTCTCTCGCACTCGGTTCAGGAATTAGCTCTCCCGTTTCTAAGTAATGCTGTGTCTGATGGATCATCCACGGATTTCCCAAGGCAGCTCGACCGATCATCACGGCATCAACACCTACTTCTTCAATCATTCGCTTAGCATCCTCGGGAGTTCGTACATCACCATTACCCATAAACGGAATCGTTAATTGATCCGCAACTTGTTTTAGGACATCCCAATTTGCTTGTCCTTCATACATCTGTACTCGTGTTCGACCGTGCATCGCGATTGCTGAAGCTCCTGCGCTTTGAGCAGCCAAAGCATTTTCAACAGCAAATACATGCTGTTCATCCCAACCAATGCGCATTTTGACGGTCACAGGAATATCTACAGCAGAAGAAACAGCATCAACCATTTCGTAAACTTTGTTTGGATCTAGGAGCCACTTCGCCCCGGCTTCCGCCTTGATAACTTTGTTCACTGGACATCCCATATTGATATCAATGATATCGGCTTCTGTATTCTCTTGTACAAATTGTGCAGCCTCCACTAATGAATCTTTGTTACCCCCAAAAATCTGAACACTTAACGGATGCTCACGTTCATCAATGTACAGCATCTCTAAAGTTTTTTTATTTCTAAAATGGATGCCTTGATCGCTGATCATCTCACAGACAACTAAACCGGCACCAAATTCTTTGACGGTCACTCGAAAAGCGGCATTAGTGATTCCGGCCATCGGAGCTACGACAATGCGATTAGGAACTTCCACGTCACCAATTTTCCATGTTCCATTCAATGGTTTCACCGTTATTCCCCCAAAATCTCTTGTTTCAATTCATAAAGGTCTGCTTCGCTGTACTCATATTTATTATTGCAAAAGGCGCAGACAGCTTCCGCTCCATGGTCTTGATCAATCAATTCTTGAATTTGCTCAGCGCCCAATGTAATGATTGCTGAAGCAAATTTTTCTTTTGAGCAATCACATTTAAATTGAACAGGCATCTTCTCTAAGAATTCCACGTCGTCCGTTGCTAATAAGTTTTGCAAAATTTCTTCAGGTGTTTGCCCCTCATCTAACAAAGTCGAAATACGTGCAGTTTCTTTCAAACGAGCCTCGATTTGATCAATAATTTCATCGCTAGCCCCCGGCATGATTTGGATCATAAAACCGCCAGCTGTTTTAATAGAATCATCTGTATCAACCAAGACTGAGACCCCGACTGCGGATGGAATTTGTTCAGAAACTGCTAAATAATAAGTAAAATCTTCACCAATCTCTCCTGAGACGATCGGTGTTTGACCTGAAAATGGTTCCTTCAAGCCTAAATCTTTGATGACAGTGAACATTCCTTCTGTCCCAACTGCTCCTCGTACATCAATTTTGCCGATTTCGTTCAAAGATAGACTGATATGGGGATTTTTAATATAACCTTTTACTTCGCCTTTACCGTTGCTGTCAACAACGATTGCGCCAGCTGGTCCATTCCCTTCAATCTTCACAGTCATTTTATCATCGCCTTTTAGGGTGGCTCCTAACATCAATGCTCCGATCATTGTCCGTCCTAAAGCTGCAGAAGACGTATTCCATGTATCATGACGGCGTTGCGCCTCAGCAATCGTTTCAGTCGCGTTGACTGCGTACGCCCGAACAAAACCTTCGTAGGCTAATGCTTTAACTAAATAGTCACTCATCTATTTGCTCCTTCGTATTCTAATGGATTTATCCATTTGTTTTCACTCGTGATTGCATCATACTAGGTGTTTCGATTTTTTTCAACTTCTCCGTATGAGCTTAAGAAAAAAACAGACGAACTTTCGCCTGTTCTTTAAAACCACATCGGCAATAAAATAGCCGTCATTGCTGTTGCATCATATTTGACTGCTTCACTCTTCAACTGATTGTGGAGCTCCCCCAGCGCCTTAGGAAAGTCATGTTGGTGTGAAACAGCATATAATGCGATACCTTTACAAATTTTAGTGGCAACTAATCCGCGATTTTCCGTCTTCTCCAATAACTGCGCATTCTCCAACAAAAGTTTTTGAATCTCTGGACGTTGTTTGACCTCAGCGTCTCCATAGGCTTGACTGATGTGATCCATCATTTGTTTCACTTTTTCGTTTCGTTCCATCTTTTCCAACCCCTATCGACATCATTTTATTCCTACTTAATATCTATGCCAAATCATAAGAGGTACTTTCTCATAATCAAATCAGTCTGTTTGTCCGTTCCAACATAAAAATCGTGACTCCCAACTTGCTTGAAGCCAAAGCTCTGATAAAATTGCAGGGCATTTTGGTTTTCTTCCCATACACCTAACCAAATATGTTCACGCTTTTCTCTAACCGCAAGATTGAAGGCAAAATCTAATAACTGTCGTCCTAAACCACGTCTTTTAAACGCTTTGCGAATATAGATTCGTTCGATCTCTACCCCGTTCTTTCCGGATATTTCTGTTTGCGCCTTATTCGTATTCAATTTTAGATACCCAGCTAGTTGATATCCCTGATATATAAAGAAGAAACGTGAATCTGGATTCGTGAGTTCACTTTCCAATTTATCTAAAGCGTACGCCTCTCTCAAGTAAGTCTCTAGATCAGTCGGATCGTTTTTCGTTGCAAACGTATCACGAAAAGTCTCTATACTGATCTTTTGCAATTCAACTAAATCATTAAGATCACATCTTCGTATGTTTTCCGCCAAAGCTCATCCTCCTTATTCGTGTCTTAAAACCGATATTCCTTAAAAATAAACAGACGGCATGTCCGAAGACATGCCGTTTAAGTTTATTCTTGATTATCGTTTGTATGGTCTGGTTCGATCTTATCATCTGAACCTTGGTGCTCAGGTGACTTATCTTCTGCTTGTTTTTCAGCATCTTTTTCTTCCAAAGCACGTTTTGCTTCTTCGAATGTTTGAGCTTGCGCTTTTTCACTTGGATAAAGGCTGTCAGAACCTGCAGGCATTTCACCTGTTTCAAACAATGATTTGATTGCTTTGGCATCCAATGTTTCAAATTCCAATAATTTCTCTGCAATCAATTTGTGTTGTTCACGGTGAGTCTCAATGATCTCACGAGCTTTCTCGTGTGCTGCCATCAAGATGTTGCGAACCTCTTCATCAATCTCAAAAGCAACTTGCTCAGAGTAAGCTTTTGTTTGACCATAGTCACGACCAACAAAGACTTGGTGATTTCCTTCATATTGAACCGGACCAAGTTTCTCACTCATTCCGTATTCAGTTACCATGCTTCGAGCTAAACCAGTCGCTTGTTCGAAGTCATTGGAAGCTCCTGTTGTTTGAGCGTTAAAGACGATTTCTTCTGCTGTACGTCCGCCAAGCAAACCAACGATTTGTTCAAACATATCATCTTTCGACATCAACATTTGATCTTCTTTTGGTAAGGCGATCATGTACCCGCCAGCGCGTCCACGAGGGATAATTGTTACTTTATGCACGACACGAGCACGGTTCAAGACCATTCCGATGATGGTATGACCAGCTTCATGGTAAGCAACCATTTCACGTTCACGTTTGCTGATAACGCGGTCTTTCTTCGCAGGTCCCGCGATAACGCGATCTTCTGCTTCATCCACGTCTGAAGCATCAATTTTCTTCTTGTTACGACGAGCAGCAACTAAAGCAGCTTCGTTTAAGACATTTTCTAAATCAGCACCGGCAAAGCCTGGTGTTTGTTGAGCAACAACCTTCAAATCAACATCGTCTGCCAACGGTTTGTTACGAGAATGCACTCGTAAAATCGCTTCACGTCCTTTAACGTCAGGACGACCAACTAAGATTTGACGGTCAAAACGACCGGGACGTAATAACGCTGGGTCTAATACGTCTGAACGGTTTGTTGCAGCGATGACGATTACGCCTTCGTTACCATCAAATCCATCCATTTCAACGAGCAATTGGTTCAAGGTTTGTTCACGTTCATCGTGACCGCCGCCCATACCAGCACCCCGTTGACGACCAACAGCATCAATTTCATCGATGAAGATGATCGCTGGCGCATTTTTCTTGGCTGTTTCGAATAAGTCACGAACACGTGATGCACCGACCCCTACGAACATTTCCACGAAATCTGAACCTGAGATTGAGTAAAATGGTACCCCTGCTTCACCGGCTACGGCTTTAGCAAGTAATGTTTTACCAGTTCCGGGAGGTCCCTCTAGTAAAACACCAGCTGGAATCCGGGCACCTAATTCGACGAAACGACGTGGATCTTTTAAGAATTCCACGACTTCGACCAATTCTTGTTTTTCTTCTTCTGCTCCGGCTACGTCAGAGAAACGAACCCGGTTCGCTTTTTTATCGGCTTCTTTGGCTTTTGATTTACCAAAGTTCATGACACGACCATTGCCGCCACCGCCGCCGCCTTGTTGACCAAGCATCATGTAGAAGAAGAAAATCATAATCAAAATTGGTAAAAAGCTTACTAATAAAGTAACCCACATACCGCTACTTGATTCTTCTTCGATCGTGGTCTTGACCTTGTTTTCTTTAGCTAAGTCATTGACCTGACTCAAGGTTGAATCATTTGGCAAAACGATCGTTGAGAAATGAGTCGTTTTCGATTCAGTTCCTCCGCCGATAATGCTCAAACCGCCGGAATTAGCAACTTCTTGCTTATCCTTGTATTCACCAGTGATCTTGTATACTCCACCGGCAGGCTGGATTTTAAGATTTTTAATTTTGCCTTCTTGCATCTGTTCAGTAAAAGTTGAATACTCGATATCTGGCGAAGCTGATTTGTTATCTCCGAAAAGGAAATAAACAACCATGACCATCGCCAAGATGACGAGAATATAATAGAGAGCATTTTTGACTCCCTTATTGTTTTTGTTCATCTGCGTCCTCCTCGCGCTTGTTAGCTGATTAGCTTGTTAAAAAAAGTTTTATCAATTTTGACCTTTTAAGTATATCATACTGTGATTTTTTCGGTCACTAATTTGATTGATAAATTTTTGGCTTTAATACACCTACATATGGCAGGTTGCGATACGCTTCTGCATAGTCTAGTCCATAACCGACCACGAACTCATTTGGTACATCAAAACCAACATAATCAGCATGGATATCCACCACGCGTCCTTCTGGTTTGTCCAACAATGTGACGATTTTCACTGATTTTGCTTTACGGTATTTGAACAAATCGACTAAATATCCCAGTGTTCGACCACTATCGATGATATCTTCAACAATCAGCAAATCTCGACCCTCAACATTTGTATCTAAATCCTTGATGATTTTTACCTCACCAGAGGAAACGGTTTGATTACCGTAACTTGAAACATCCATAAAATCCAATTCTAAATGGGTATCGATTTCACGAACGATATCAGCCATAAAAGGAACAGCTCCTTTTAAAATACCAACCACCAAAGGATTTTTATCGGTATAATCTGCTGTTAACTGTGCACCTAATTCAACACAGCGTTTTTGAATATCTTCTCTAGTAATCAATACTTTTTCAATGTCTTTTGCTAGCATCTATAAACTCCTTTCATTTCGCTACTTGAAGCGTATAGTCAAGTATGTAGTGTATTCTATCAGTTTCAGTTGTAATACTCAAATGGGAATTAACAAAAGGTAAGAGCGCTACGATTTCACCTGCAGAATCTTCCACCACCCACGCTTGCTCCCTTTCGTCAGACGGAATTTTTTTATCTATAAAATAACGACTGACTCGTTTTTTCAACGTATTGGTCAACTGAATTCGATCGCCTGCCTGGCGACGTCTAATTATTAACGGAAGTTTAACAGTAAGTGGTAATGGTACTTGATACATACCCTTTTCTGCAGAAGCCGTATTTTTTCTCAAAGCGATCACTGAACCATCTGACAAGGAATATCGTTCGTTTTCTTCCAAACGAAAAGACTCCTGATCAACTGTTGTTTTCCTTTCTAAATAAAACTGTTGGTAGCGTCGTACAAATTGCCAGTCATCACTAATGTCCATGATCCATTGGCTGACAGGACGCTGCATTTGGTCTACCAGTGAAAACAATTGCCGCTGCGAAATCCCCAGACTTATCCGTGTTGCTACTTGCTGAAAGAAGGCAGCGAGAAAATAATAACGAGCTCCTGTTTCAGCAGGCAAGCTTTCAGCAGGAAAAGACCAGCGTTGTCCATCAAAATCGATATTTCTTAAATTTTCTTTTAGCGCTTGGTTAATCAACTGATTTGCCCAAACTAGCTGTTGATGAAACTGCTGAGCATGCTCTAAAACTTGCGAATTTTCTTTTTTTAATTCTGGTACAACATTTTGGCGAATTCGATTGCGGAAATAGTCTTGTGAAGTATTCGTACTATCCTCAAAATAGGTCAGCTGCTGCTCCTTCGCATACTCATAGATCATATCTTTTGAAAAAGGCAGTAATGGACGCAGCAGAATCCCATCACCAAACTTTTGCTGGCGAACAATTCCACTATGCCCTGTAAACGATCCGCCACGTGTCAACCGCATCAAGAGTGTCTCCAATTGATCATCACCATGATGAGCCGTTAGAATAAAATCATACTTTTCCTGATCCATGATTTTCTTGAAAAAAGCGTAGCGCACACGCCGAGCTTCCGCCTCAACATTCCTTTCCACGGGATGTTGCCAAACCTTTAAATAGAAAGGCAATTTGTGTTCTTCACAATAGTTATGTAAAAAATCCGCTTCTACTTTAGACTCAGGTCGTAATTGATGATCCACATGAGCTACTCCGATATTTGCCCCATGTTGTTCCAGTAGATGCAGAAGAGCCATCGAATCAACCCCCATAGATACCGCTACTAATATTTTTTTATTCGTAGTTAATTCAGGATTTTCTCGAAAAAAAACTTGCTCCATGTTAAACTCCTTGGTCGTATAAATGGATTCATTTTTTTTATTGTGTATCTTCCAAGTATACTTTTTGATTATTAATTCAATATGAACTTATTTGCTTCAATTCATAAACTGCCATAAAAAAAGCTGAAATCCTAAACGAATTTCAGCTTCTTTATTTTTAACTGCGACGGCCGCCACGGCCTCCGCGTTTTCCTTCGGTATTGCGTTTGATCGATGACAAGCGATCATCGCTATCCTTTAAAAAGGAACTCATCAATGAATCGAAGTCTTGTTTGCCGCTATTTTGTTGAGGTTTGCCTTTAGCCGCTGGTCTTGGACGATTGTTGTCTCGATTGTCACGAAACTCTCGTTTAAAAGGTTTCTTTTCTGGTTGTGGTTGATCTTGGGCCTTACGGATTGAAAGACCAACTTTGCCGTCGTCTCCGACTGAAGTTACTTTCACGGTTACTTCGTCACCGACAGTCAGTACATCATGAATGTCTTTGACGAAACCATTTGAGATTTCACTGATATGGACTAAACCTGTTTTACCCTCTCCCAAGTCGATAAAGGCACCGAAATTGGTGATCCCTGATACTTTTCCTTGCAGCTTAGCTCCTACTTCGATTGACATAAAAAAAATGTTCCTCCTAATTTTTTTCCTAATTATTTTAAATCTGCGACTGAATTTATTCAGCAGTTTCGGATTTCACAACTTCATCAGCAGATTGTTTGTCCTTACTAGACGCTTTTGCTGAATCTGGTAATACAAAAATCAATTCACCATCTTTTGAATAATAGAAACGACTACGGGCTAATTTTGCCACATAGTTATCATCTTTCAACAATTCAACATCTTGCTTCAAGCCATCAACCCGATCATCTACCTTAGCAGATTCCGCGATCGTCTTAACTTTGATATCCTTTAGTTCGCTTAAATGACGTTGTTCGTTGAAGATTTGAACCCCCATGACAATAGCGGCAAAAGCGGCAACCGCAAATAGTGCTGCCAAACGACGACGTTTAAAAATTAATTGACGATGCTGCTTTTGAAACTTTTGATATTGCTCTTTTGCATACGGCGTATCTAACGAAGCAATTTTTTGCGTCTCGTTTTCATTCATTCCTGCTCGCTCCTTACCATGAAATTCTTTACTATTATATCAATTCAGGATATAATTGTCTATTTGAATTATCCTTAATTCCCGTTATTTTCCACTCGCGTCTCACTAATAATCCGATACATTTTGGCTGCATCCTCTTTTTTCGTTGACTCATGCAGCTCTTCTATCGCGACCTCTAGGACTTTGTTTCCGAATTGGATACGCAATGAATCACCGATTTTTACATCCGTTGAAGATTTTGCTAATTTTCCATTAACTTGGATCCGCCCTTTGTCAGCTACTTCCTTCGCTACCGTTCGACGCTTAATGATCCGTGATATTTTTAAAAACTTATCTAATCGCATGAATTATCCTCTTTTCCAATTTATTCTCAATAGTTTACTACCAAATGGTAACATCAACCATTCGCGAATCGTTAATAACCGCAGCTGAATGGCTAGGATCAAAAAAGTACTCCCACCGATCACTACACCAAAAACAGCTGCTATTAAAGCAAAGCTTCTTTTTTGAACTAGTCCAAAAACAAGACTGATACCGCCATAATAACATAAGAGCACCACTACCATACCAAACAAACAAATAGCTAGGTTGCGCATAAAATGACGCTGCCGACCATAGGCTCTTGTCTCATGATCACTCGCCAAATGCAGGATAAACAGAGACACTGCCAATCCAAGCAACGTCGAAAGACTGGCTCCAATCGTTCCAAACTGTTTAGTCAAGCCGCCAGTAATTACTACTTTCAGCAATAACCCCACTCCCGCCGCTTGCAATGAACTGCGATATTCATTTTGGCTTTGGGCAATACTTTGGTATGCCTGCACCATCGCCATCAAAAAGATCGCAAAGACAAACAGAACCAATGTACCGTTGCCTTGGTAATCTTTAAATAGCGCATAATTCACATATGGCAATAACATGGCTAAGCCGATCGAAGCTGCTGCACCAATAGCACAGGTCAGTCGCAGGAAAATCTGACTCGTCTTGACAAACATTCCTCGATCTTGATTAACTAGATAACGTGTCAATAGTGGTAAGAAGCTTGAGCTCAAGGCTAATGCTACGACTAACCCAAGTTGGACCAACGGCTGTCCCCGGTCGTATACCCCTTTTGCCAACTTTGCTCCATGCTCACTCAAACCAAAATCCACTAAAGCCTTTTTGACAGTAAAGGAATCGATCAATTGAAATAAAATCAATAGACCACTGTAAATTGTCATCAGTCCGCCTTCAAGCACTAATCGCTTTCCTAATACTGCCATTTTCGCACCAAAGATTGGAACCTGACTTACAAGACTCGTACCAAAAACCTTCCGACGATAGTACCATAACACTAGGACCGCTACGATTCCGCCAACTAAAGCACCTGACATTGCTACAGTTCCTGTATGGTAAACATCCCAACCGAATTGCTTGAACGACCAAGCTGCGATCAGGATCACTCCGACACGAATCAGTTGCTCCACCACTTGCGAAACAGCGGTCGGCACCATCAACAGCTTTCCTTGAAACTCTCCACGGGTGATCGAAAGAAACGGCACAATGACAAAGGTAAAGGAAACTACCCGAATTAATGGAGCCAACTTTCCATCCCCCATCCAATCCGCTAAGGGTTGTGCCGAAAAGAAACATAACGCCCACAATATTAAGCCGAAACCACCGATCAAAGGAAAAAGCTCTTCCAACGCTCGGCGTTGTTCCAGTGGTTCTTTTTTTTCTGCTACATATTTTGAAATAAACTGCGGTAAGCCAGATAAAGCCAAAGTCATGGCGATCCCATAGATCGGATAGACCTGTTGATACACATAAAAGCCTTCATCGCCAGCGAGATTTTGATATGGCACTCTGTAGATAGCACTCAACAGCTTCGCTATGAATGATGCTGCAGTCAAGACGAAGGCACCTTGCATCATGACTCGCATTTCCTTATTCGCCAGTGCCTCCACCACCTATTCTTTGTATTTTTGTTCCCGTAGTGCGCGAACAAACTTGCTGATTTCTCGTATCCAAATAGCCTCATCCATATTATTTGCGATCGTCAATTTGATGACCATTTGATCTTTCTCAACACCTAAAGTTGCTTTCATCTTCGTGGCGCTTAATGCTTCAAAAAGCTGTTCGACCTGATAGGCTTTTGTTCCAACTTTGCTTAAAGAAAAGATGATTTGCTGCTGGCGTTTTTGGATACTCTCAACAAGGGCACGATCGCCATCCATCTTGATTTGTCCGACGTTCAGCAAGTTTGCTACTTCGTCAGGATAGTCGCCAAAGCGGTCTACTAAATCTGCTTCTACCTCATCCAGCATCTCAGTACTTTCCAGCTCGCGAATCCGTTTATAGATTTCAATTTTTTGTCGTTCGTCTTCAATGTATGTTCCAGGGATATAGGCATCAATCCCTAAATTGATCTCAACAGAAGTTCGTTCGACCTGAGTATTTTTCCCTTGCTTGCGATCAACAGCTTCAGACAACATTTGGGAATACATATCAAAACCAACTGCATCGATAAAGCCGTGTTGCTGAGCCCCCAATAGATTACCGGCACCACGTATCGATAAATCCCGCATTGCAATCTTGAAGCCAGAGCCTAACTCAGTAAAATCTTTGATCGCCTGCAGACGCTTTTCGCTGACTTCGTTCAAGATTTTTTGCGGCTCATACATGAAATAGGCATACGCAATCCGACTGCTGCGTCCCACTCGGCCACGTAATTGATACAGTGTCGATAAACCCATATAATCAGCATTTTCAACAAATAAGGTATTCACATTCGGAATATCCACACCTGTTTCGATGATCGTCGTTGTCACTAAAATATCGTATTGACCGTCGATAAAGTCCATTAAGGTGTTTTCTAATTGAACTTCCGTCATCTGACCATGAGCAAAACCGATCTTGGCATCAGGAACTAACATTTGCAGTTCTTCCACTTTTCGTTCGATCGTTTCTACTCGATTGTACAGATAGAAGGCTTGACCCCCTCGAGCCATCTCACGTTCAATGGCTTCACGGATTGCTCCCGGGTTGGTTTCCATCACATAGGTTTGGATCGGATAACGATTTTCCGGCGGTGTTTCGATTACGGAAAGATCACGAACACCCAGCATCGACATGTGCAATGTTCGAGGGATTGGCGTCGCTGTTAAAGTCAGTACATCAACTTGAGAGCGCAGTTGTTTTAGACGTTCCTTGTGCTTCACCCCAAACCGTTGTTCTTCGTCAATAACCAACAATCCTAAATCTGCAAATTGTAAATCTTGTGACAAGAGCCGATGAGTCCCCACAACGATATCGACCTGTCCTGTACGGATCTGTTCGATCGTTTCATTCTGCTGCTTCTTAGTACGGAAGCGGCTCAGCATCGCCACATTGACCGGGAAATTTTCGAAACGCTCGGTCATCGTATCAAAATGCTGCTGCGCCAAAATCGTCGTCGGCACAAGAAAGGCTACTTGCTTGTTTTCCTTGATTGCCTTAAAGGCGGCCCTTAAGGCTACTTCAGTTTTACCGAAACCAACATCTCCGACTAGCAAGCGATCCATCGGCCGATTTTTTTCCATATCGTGTTTGATTTCAGCGGTACTCCGCAGCTGATCATCCGTCTCACTATAGGGAAAAGCATCTTCAAATTCTTTTTGATACTCATCATCAGGGCCAAAGGCATACCCGCGTTCGGCTTCTCGTTTTGCGTACAGCTCGATCAGATCATCCGCGATGTCCTCGATTTTCTTCGAAACCTTGCTCTTGGTCTTGGTCCATTCGCTGCCGCCTAATTTATTGATTTTCGGTGGTTTTGCTTCGGAAGAAACATATTTTTGAATCAAGTTTAATTGTGTGACTGGAATGAACAGCTTGTCATCTTTTTGGTACAAAATCGACATATAGTCTTGATGGACACCATCGATCTCGATTGTTTCCATGCCGACATATTTCCCGATCCCATGATTGGCATGCACCACATAATCGCCGGTTTTTAATTCATTATAACTCTTTAAACGTTCCGCATTTGAAATCGTTTGTCTGCGAGCACGTTTTTTTGTAACTTTTTGGAAAATTTCTCGTTCCGTCACAACCACTAATTTATCTTGCGGCAATTCAAAGCCATTTGTTAGGTTCCCGGTAACAATTTGGGTTTGCCCTACCAGTAGTTGATCAGGCGTTGTTTGGGCCGCTTTTATCTCAACATCGTGGAATTCCTGAGTAAGCTTTTCTTGTCGTTCTTGATCAGATACGAGGAACAAAACCGTTTGACCTTGTTTTTGCCAGCGATCGACTTCGGTTTTTAATAGAGGCATTTGACCGAAAAATTGCTGCATCGAACGGTATTGGAAATTATGGATCGCTTCAAAGCGCAAATTTCCCATCCCTTTTTGAAATAGCGAAAAGAAGCTGGTAACAAGTTTGCTTTTTTTGACCAGATCTTGAGCGTTTTGACCAAAACTTTGCTCAGAAAACACCCGCAATTCTTCGATTTTTTGTGTATGCCATTCAGCTTCTTCCCGATCCATTTCCCGCTGTGTTTCCATCATGCGGGGATAATCATCAACGAATAGCAGTGCATCCTTGGCAAAATGATCTATCAATGAAATTTTTTCTTCATATAATAGATCTGTATAATACTTGGCCTGCTCTGTCGGGATACCATCCTCCCAAGAGGCAATCAATTGACCAAAATAGTCGTTCAGAAAGTTGTAGTCTTCTTTTTCTTTCGTAACTGCCAGCCGATTTTGCAGAAGCTGATTTACTTTCAACGCACCTTGCTTCAAATCCTCTGCAGAAAAAACCAAGTCTGTGGTTGGTGTAATCCAGACCTCATTTAGATTTTCGACAGAGCGCTGTGTTTCTGGTTCGAAATAGCGTAAAGAGTCAATTTCTACATCAAACAACTCTACTCGAACCGGATACTCCGTCGTTAATGGATAAATATCAACGATGCTTCCTCGCATACTGAATTCACCAGGTTTACCCACCATCGTTTGTCGTTCATACCCCATCAAGACTAATCGTTGGGCTAAGTTCTCCAGATCAATTTCACTGCCGATTTTCCAGTGTAACTGATTCGCCTGCCACGTTTCAGGAGTTGGTAAATATTTGCGTAGCGCTGCCGCTGGAACGACGTATAATCCGTTCTCTCCTTGAGACAATGCTTGTAAAGTAGACACACGTTCTGCCCGTGCTTCTGGTGAAGCAAAGGCCATTTCAGCTGAAAGAACTTCATCTACCGGAAATAGATGGACATCCTCGATGATCTGCCGCAATTCTTCAGCCAATTGATTACTGTAGTAGAGGTTAGGTACAACTACCACAGTCTGCTTTTGGCTCGCCTGATGAGTTGCCGCCATCACCAGCGCTTTTGCTGAACCGGATAGACCGATCAATAATTGCCGCTTCGCCTTTTTTTCTAAATTTGCCTGCCACTCTTTCACTAGCGGCAGTTGATTCATAAACTCAATCAAATCCATTTTTCTTGCTCCTTATTCATACTATGGTAATTACTTTTCCCTACAGAAAAAATATTGTTAATCTTTCATCGTATATCGTTCCTTTAAACAATGATTCTGCTTGATATTTTCATACTATCTCACAAAAAATCACACACATACTTTTTAGGTAATGAAGCGAAAGTATCAAAGGAACGATAATTCTTCATTGTTTCTTTTTAGCTAATTGAGTCAAAAATGAACGACACTAGTTGAACTGATTCATTGTTTTCAGAAAATCGTTTCCTGTCACAAAGTCATTCACTGCTTCAGCCGCTCTTACAACACTGTCCGAAATTGTCGCTGTTTCCTCTTTGCTGAAAGTACTCAGAACATGATTCACGACTGTTTTTCCATTCGGACGACCGATCCCGATTTTGATCCGATTGAATTCTTGTGTACCGATATGAGAAATGATACTTTTCAAACCGTTGTGCCCCCCAGCACTGCCTTTTTGTCGTAAGCGTAATTTCCCAAGTTCCATGTCCAAGTCATCAGCGATCACAACCAATTCCTCTAAGTAAACACCAAAGTACGTCATCAATGGACCAACAGCTCGACCAGATTCATTCATAAAAGTCATGGGCTTTACCAACAGGATTTTCTCGCCGTCAATGAAATAATCTGCTACTTCTGCTTCGAAAGTATTCCTTTTGAATACTGCTCCATGCTCCTTCGCCAAATGATCAACCACCATAAAGCCGACATTGTGTTTTGTATTTTCATATTTCTTCCCTGGATTTCCCAGACCTACAATCATTTTCATACTTTTTTTCGCCTCGTTTTTAATTATCTATCGTTTCTCTTTCAACGAAAGTTCTTCGTTGTTCATATGCATGACAAAATGCTGGATAGTCAAATGACTACCCAGTCCAAAATTTTCTTTATACAGTATAACACAAACTAACCTGTAGTGACCGTTTTCAGTGCTTTAAGTCTCTCATAAGTTTCTGTTATTTTTGAAAAAAGTTAATACTACCAGCTTCTTGAGCTATTCACACATGAAGCGTTTTCTTCTGAAACAGCTGAAATAACTGTATTATTAATGAGTAAAACACGTGACAAGTTTCATTAATTAGTGTTATCATTCCACTGGAAAACAAATATAAGAAGGGATTGGTACACATGACTGCAACAGCAGCTAGTAAAACCCATCAAAAAGTAATGTTAATTGGAGACGGCGCAGTAGGTTCAAGTTATGCCTTCGCTCTAGTCAATCAAAATATCGCTCAAGAAATCGGTATTATCGATATCGATACCAACCGCACACAAGGAGATGCGATCGACCTATCTCACGCATTAGCCTTCACATCACCTAAAAAAATCTATTCTGCCTCTTATGAAGACTGTCACGATGCTGACCTAGTTGTCATCACAGCCGGCGCTCCTCAAAAACCAGGCGAAACTCGTTTAGACCTAGTTGGTAAAAACTTGCGCATCAACAAGAGTATCGTAGAACAAGTCGTTGCATCTGGCTTCGATGGTATTTTCTTAGTTGCCGCGAACCCTGTAGATATCTTAACTTACTCTACATGGAAATTCTCTGGCTTCCCTAAAGAACGCGTTATTGGTTCTGGTACTTCTTTAGATACAGCACGCTTCCGTCAAGCAATCGCTGAATTAGTTGACGTAGATGCACGTAACGTCCATGCCTATATCTTAGGTGAACATGGTGACTCAGAATTCCCAGTTTGGTCACACGCTAACGTTGCCGGCCTACAAATTTATGAATGGGTTAAGGATAACCCAGAAGTTGATGAAGAAGCTTTAGTAAACTTATTCTTCGGTGTACGTGATGCTGCTTACGAAATTATCGAGAAAAAAGGTGCAACTTTCTATGGTATCGCCGTTGCCCTAGCTCGTATCACTCGTGCGATCCTAAATGATGAAAGTGCCGTATTCCCATTATCAGTTTACTTAGAAGGTCAATATGGACAAAATGATATTTACATTGGTGCGCCAGCCGTTATCAATGCTAAAGGAATCCAAAATATCATTGAAATCCCATTAAGTGATGCTGAAAAAGATCGTATGGATGCTTCTGCTTCACAACTTAAAGAAGTTATGGACAAAGCTTTTGCTGATCTTGAAGCTGAAGGAAAATAAAAAATTTTAAAACCGCAGAGAATATTATTATTCTTTGCGGTTTTTTTAATATTTGCTAACAATTGAAAACATATCGTTCGTATTTCAAGCATTCTGTGGTATATTTATACTCGGTATATCATTTAAAATCAGCGGCTATTATATAGATGAAAATGGTTGGATAATTGATAAAAACCAAATACATAAAAGCAATGAGGAGTTATTTCGATGACAAGAAATGAAAGAAGAAATTCTCGTAGCCGATCACGAATCGGTGTGATTGTTGTTTTAGGTTTATTGGTAGTTTTAGTTGGCGGCTATGCCGTTCGCAGTACATATTACGCCCAAAGGTTCCTGCCTAACACAGTAGTCAACGGGGTAAAAATCAGTAATTTGACGGTAAGCGAAGCAAATCGAAAAATTACACGCGAGTTGACCGACTCGCCTTTCCTAATCAAGATCGATGATAAGAACTGGAAAGAGATCAATCGCAAAGATTTAGGTTGGCAGAATGATTATTTATCTGGACTAAAAGAAATGCAGCAAAAACAAAATCCTTTTAGCTGGGGAATGCAGTTAGTCTCAGCAGCAGATACAAAAGATGTTGATGGCAATACGTTAGATGAAAGTAAACTAAATGCTGTCGGTGAGGCTGTAAGAGCAGAACTGACACAAACAAATACGAATCGGACAGCGACAGAAAATGCCAAAGTCACTCGAACCAATGACGGCTTTGAGATTACTCCTGAAAAACAAGGAAATACTATTGATGTCGATGCTGCTGTTACAGCTTTTAAAGATGCAGCAAAAAATGGCAAACATACGATTGATTTTAACAGTTACCTTTCCAAACCAACGATCACTAAAGACGATGCTGATTTGAAAAAGACGATGGATAAGATGAATGCTGTCGCAAAAATCAAAGCAAACTACAGCATCAATGGAGAAAACTTCCAAATTCCAACAGCCGATATCAACAGCTGGTTGATCGATGATAATGGAAAGATGTCTCTAGACCAGGAAAAAGTAACAGCTTACGTTACTAGTCTAGGTGAAAAATACAACACTAGCTCTAAACCAACGGAATTCAACAGTACCCGTCGCGGAAAAGTTTCTGTTCCATCCGGTACCTATAGCTGGACGATCAATACTTCTGCAGAAGTTGAAGCATTAACGAAACAAATCTTAGAAGGCAAAGACTTTACTCGTTCACCGGTTGTTACCGGCGCTACGACAGCAGACAAGCCTTTAGTAGATAAAACATATATTGAAGTAGATTTGCAGAATCAACATATGTGGTATTACAAAGACGGTAAGGTTGCTTTAGAAACAGATATCGTCAGTGGTAAACCAAGCTCTCCAACTCCAACTGGCGTTGATTACGTTTGGTCCAAAGAAACCAACAAGACCTTAAGAGGGAAAAACGATGATGGCTCTGATTATGCAAGCCCAGTGAAATATTGGATGCCGATTGATTGGACCGGCGTTGGCCTTCACGATTCTGATTGGCAGCCTGAATACGGCGGTGAGCTTTGGAAAACACGCGGGTCCCACGGTTGTGTAAATACACCACCAAGTGTCATGGCTCAATTATTCGATATGGTTGAAGTTGGTACACCAGTACTAGTCTTTTAACTAAATAAAAACCAGCGAAAGTTTCGCTGGTTTCAGACTGTAGACAAAGTCCATTTTATGGATGCTGTCTACAGTCTTTTCTTTTATAATAGATTTATGAAATCGAATACAAGGAGTGGTAGTTATGATGT
>NZ_JAWGOQ010000049.1:0-19651 GCF_032555305.1 Enterococcus sp. | reverse complement strand
GATAGGAGGTGTCCTTATGGAAAAGGACAAAGAAAGTTTATCACATAGTAAATGGAGATGTAAGTATCACATCGTGTTTGCGCCAAAATATCGGAGACAAATTATTTATGGGAAATACAGAGAAAGCATCGGCGAAATCATTCGCACGCTCTGTGAAAGAAAAGGAGTAGAGATCATTGAGGCAAATGCCTGTGCAGATCATATTCATTTGCTTGTAAGTATTCCACCAAAATTAAGTGTTTCTCAATTCTTGGGCTATTTAAAAGGAAAAAGTAGTTTAATGATATTTGACCGTCATGCAGAGTTGAAATATCGCTATGGGAACCGAAAATTCTGGTGTCGAGGGTACTACGTGGATACGGTTGGACGGAATAAGGAGCAGATAGCTGACTATATTCGTAAACAAATAAAGGAAGATTATTCAGCAGATCAACTCACATTGTTTGAAGAAGTAGATCCGTTTACAGGAGCAAAAAATAAAAAGAGATAGAGCGAGATTCTTTTAGAATCAGCGAGTAGAAGTGGTGCGGGGGGAAGCTTTCAGAGGGCCTTTCAGGCCGTGGCCGGTAAGAGAGGCTTCCAGCCGAAGAACAAACCACCCGTTTCACGGGTGGTCATGATTAATGACTTTAGTCAGTTTCGCTCGCGTTAGCGAGTGAAACAAGAAAACCGCGCGTTTCTACGCGTGGACGAGATAGCTTTAGCGATAAAAACTCCTTTCGATATACTAATAAGTGGCTACCAACCGCTCATACTATCGAAAGGAGTTTTTCTATGTCATCAAATGACGACAAAAGTTTATCACACAGTCGATGGAATTGTAAGTACCATATAGTATTTACACCAAAATACAGGAGAAAAGTGATTTATGGAGAATTGAGAAAAGATATTGGAAGAATTTTGCGTAAGCTCTGTGAAATGAAAGAAGTAGAAATCATAGAAGCACATGCAATGCCAGATCATATTCATATGTTAGTTAGAGTGCCACCGAAAATAAGCATTTCAAGTTTCATGGGATTCTTAAAAGGAAGAAGCGCCACGCTTATCCATGAGCAGCATGGAAACTTAGTGTATAAATATGGGAATAAGAGTTTTTGGTCAAAAGGCTATTACGTAAGTACAGTAGGGTTGAATCAGAAAACAATTGCAAAATATATAAGAGAACAAGAAGCAGAGGACCGAATTCGAGATAGCATAAGTAAAAGAGAATACGTCGATCCATTCAAAATGAAGAAAAAGAAATAAAGTAGCGAGCGATGAGCGGTTGGCGGTCTTTTAAAAAGCTCCATTTATGGAGTACGCGAGTAGTGACCTCTTCTAGAGGTGTAAAAAAGCCACCCGTTTTCACGGGTGGATGGGTTACTAAGTCAAGAACATTTCTCATCAACATTACACAAAAATTAGACTTGCCATTGACTTTTCATTTTTTGTCTGATAGGTTAATAAAAAAGAATAGATTTTGACTCGACAAATCAATTGAGTTTAATAAAGGCGTTTAGAAGTTACCCCTTATGCACGAAGCGAAACCTTGCATATGCGTAATTTCTAAGCGGCTTTTTTTAAGGTTTAGATTAGTTTTTTTAGGAGGTGCCGTTATGGGAAAGGATATGACGCGGGGAAATATTGTGAAGGTTTTACTATTGTTTACGATTCCGTTGGTACTCAGTGGGTTATTTCAACAATTGTTCAATTGGGTAGATGCATTTATTGTTGGGAATGTTGAAGGGGAGCTGCCGCTTGCATCAATTGGTGCTACTACAGCGGTTTATAATTTATGTATTACCGCCATCATTGGCTTTACCTCTGGTTTATCTGTGTTGTCTGCTCAGCAGCATGGCAGAAGAGAGTTTTGGAAAATGCGGGAAACGTTGTTTTCATTCATGGCCATATTAGGAGGAATTTTCCTGTTTGTCGCCTTATTGGGGATCGCTTTTACCACCTCGATTGTGGAAATCTTGGATACGCCTGAGAGATTGACGGCGATAGCCAGTCAGTATCTGAAAATTATGCTTGTCGGGGTTCCTTTTTTGGCGATCTATAATGTTTATACTGGTGTATTAAGAGGGGCAGGGGACAGTAAAGCGCCGTTTGTCTCAATCATAATTTCTTCACTAGCTAATGTGGTTTTAGATATCTTTTTTGTAGCAGTTCTCCGTCAGGGAGCGGCTGGAGCCGCTGTGGCTACAGTCATTTCGCAAATAGCGATGACTCTTTACATCATTTTCTATACGGAAAAGACGTATCCTTATTTGAAGTATCGCGTAGAGAAGAAAATATTTGAGAAAAGTAATCTGGCAAAAGGAACGCAGTTTGGTGTGTCGCCAACGATCCAGGCTAGCATCAGCTCTGTAGGGAATATCGTTCTTCAACGATTTATGAATGGCTTTGGTGAGCAAACGATCGCAGCGATAACGACTGCTTATCGTGTAGATTCGGTGATTTTTTTACCCATCGTAAATTTTGGTTCAGGAGTTGCGACGGTGGTAGCTCAAAATATCGGGGCAGAAAATGAAGCGCGGGCAAAGAAGACCTTGAAAATCGGTCTAATCATGATCGCGATTATCTCACTGTGTATCTCGGTTTCTATCTTTTTCTTCGGAGAAAATCTATTAGCACTATTTGGTCTTTCATCCGGCTCAGTCGCTATCGGGAAAACCTTTTTCAGGACACTAGCACCGTTTTATCTTATTTACGGCTTTTCAATGGTTATTCGTGGATATGTTGAGGGCTGCGGAGATATGGTCTTTTCAAGTGTCGCAGGGGTCAGTTCTTTGATTGTTAGAATCGCCGCTTCGTATCTTTTCGTTCATGTATTCGCAAGTAGTATTATCGCGATTGCGGAAGGCTTTTCTTGGATCATTTTGCTGGCGATCTATATTACTCGCTATTGGAAAACCGAGTCAAGAAAAAGTCGGAAATTAGAGTTAGTACGGAGACAAGAAGTTGATGGGTGATCATTCCCATTATTATAATTAAGAAGAACCGATTATCGCTTACAGATAATCGGTTCTTTTAGTAGCTTTATACAGCTTCTAAAATTTTCTTCAACCATTGATCGATAATCGCCAGCAAAGCTTCTTTTTCTCCCTCAGGTATCCATTCCGATAATCGTGCTGCAGCAACTGGCAACAGCCATTTTTCAACATCTTTCTCTGCTACATTCGATAATCTGAAGTATTCTTGGTAATAGATTTTGCCCACATGTCTTTGAAAAATGGCGACAAGTTTTTTTACAACGAATCCACTATTCGGCAGTACGCCATAAGAAAGTAGGAGACAGGTTCTGGCGACGTCTGCGCAAGGATCGCCAACGCCAGCGGTCATCCAATCAATGACAATCGGTTCTTTGTCCTGAAACATAATGTTGCCGGGATGATAATCAAAATGGCATAAAGAATCTCCATCTGGCAGCTCCGCCAAATAATCTAATAGAAGCTTTTTCTTTGTTTCATCCAATGCTTCGACAGCTGTGATATTTCCTTTGAGCCGTTCCTTTACCGTAAAGTTTTGTTCTGGTTTGAGCTTGGTTTTATGAATTTCAAGATGAGTGTGAGCCAGCATTCGTGAGTAATGATTGATTTTGAGGATTGATTGCAGCATTACTCGAATCATATCCTTGCCAGCGATTTTTTCATAAACAATCCCGTAGCGGTCGTCATACACAGAGAATTCGTTAGCTTTCGGGACATTCTCAATGCAAGACTGAATATAGAGTGCCTTTTCATACTCATCCACTGCGAGTTCTCTTGGAATTCCATGCCTAAAAAGTTTTAGTATTTTCTTCTCTTCAAAAGCATAAATCTCAGCAGTATTGCATTGTCCGATCATTTTCATCCTATTTATGTCCAAACGTCTTCGCTCACTTCCAGTCAAATTCTAATTTATTCGATT
Organism: Enterococcus sp.; assembly: GCF_032555305.1. GTDB lineage: Bacteria > Bacillota > Bacilli > Lactobacillales > Enterococcaceae > Enterococcus_A. The sequence goes on along the minus strand of NZ_JAWGOQ010000049.1, from coordinate 15,760 downwards.
ATAACATCGATAATGAGCAGGCGTGTGAAAGGTTAATGTATTAAATCCATCTAGGATCAATAAAGGTTCGGCTAACCAGAAACTCTGCTTTGGTTAGATGCAATTCTTCAATGATCAAAGCCTCTAATTCGGCGACAGAGAGGGTGGTGTTGACTCTGTAAAGCTTTGTTCCATAATTGATCCATTCACCCACATAAAGTAAAGCCCCAACACCGCGAATATCAGGCTTTCCATTATGGAAAAGAACCATCAAGTCTTCGATATTCTTTCCATCATTTGTGAAGAAAACTCGCTCCTCATCCTGGTTGACTAGACGTCCGACTTTTTCGTATAAAGCTAGAGGTTCACGTCCCCAAATATCTTCTTCATTGTCTTTCTTTTCATTTGTAGTTGGCTTTTTTCTAAAAAACAAGTGATCACTCCATTTCGGTGTAGACAAAATTGTACGAGCTTAAACTGCTTAGTTCTGTGGCTATAGATAGGATTAATTATACCGGAAAGCCGTATTCGAGTAGGAAATATGTTGATTTTATAACAGATTATGACTAAAGAAACAGTGTTTTTCCGATAGTAAAAGATTTAAAGAACGAAATTTAGACAACTTCTACTATGGAAAAACCTCAAGAAACCATTTTGAGGTTTTTCCATAGTGACAATTGAGACTTTACAGCATTTACAAGCAGTCCCACAATAGGAGGCTATCCCCAACTTTTTCTCTGGTATAATTAAATGATAAGAATTTAGGAGGGAAAAATGGTGGAGATCAGGCTTGCGAATCATGATGACTTTCAGAATGTTCAGGGGTTTTATTATGCGTTAATTGAAGAAATGAGTCATTTAGAATACACTCCGCGTTGGGAGAAGGATGTCTATCCAACATCTGAGTTTCTGTCTGATTCGATTGAAAACAAGGAGCTATACATAGGAGAAATCGACGGACAGATAGCATCAGTCATGGTGGTCAATCATTCCTATAATGAGGGCTACAAGGAAATTAAATGGCAAGTTAAAGCTGAGGATACAGAGCTTTTTGTGATTCATGCATTAGGAGTTCGCTATGAACTTGCAGGTAAAGGAATCGCCAAAGAAATGGTTCGAAAAGTGATCGAAACAGCAAGGGCAATGAACTTGAAAGCAATTCGTCTCGATGTTCTTGCTGGGAATACACCAGCTGAAAGAGTCTATCTTAAAATGGGATTCAGGTATCTTGAGACAATCCACATGTTCTATGCGGATACTGGCTGGACAGAGTTTAAACTGTACGAATATGTTGTGTAAATTGTTTGTTATGGGTGGAGTATAAAATGACTATTGAAGAAATAAAGCGAGCTTTAGGAAGAAAGACGATTACTTTTTCTGTCGGAGGATTTCGACCGACGTTTGATTTAAGTGAAAGTTGGATTGGAAAAGTAGATTTATTTTCTGAGGATGAAAGCATACCTATCGATGATGAGGGAGTGCCGATGGTTCCGTTGATGCAGCTGAATTTGGAAAATCTTTCATTTGTTCCTGAATCACTGGAAGATATTAAGCTTCTAACTATTTTTGTTTCCCAAAATTTGCCGTGTGACATCACGCCGAATGGTTCTAATTGGGTAGTGAGAGAATATCGAGATTTGAGCAAGATTCAGAAAAAAGAGTTTTCTAATCCTTTCGTTCAGCTCGAACCATTCCCTTTGAAACCGACCGTTGTTCCTGAAGATTTTCCAATATGGGATGACTCATACAGCTTTCCCGAAAATATAGCGGATGAAATCCTGCGTTTAGAAGATGAGGAAATCATTGAGAATTATTTTGATACGTTTGCTATTCAATATGAGCACAGATTAGGGGGCTATCCAACGTATTGTCAGTCAGGCATTTGTTTTGGAGAAGGCTTTGAGTTTGTTTTACAAATCATGTCTGATGAAAAAGTCGGGTTTTCGACAGGAGACGCAGGCATTCTCTTTTTGGCGAAGAATAAGGAGACTGGTGAGTGGCGGTTGTATTGGGATTGTTATTGATATAAATATTTCCTCGTAAACACTGTTCGAAAAGTAGAATACACAATATCTAGCAAGAAATCGTCGAACTAAATTAAAAATTTTATATGACCTAATCAGAGTCTTGATTAAGTCTTTTTATGGTGCTATATTTAGTTTGAAAGAAGGAGGCGTATTGATATGATGAATGTAATAAAAAATCCGCTGACATCCGTGAGTGAGCTCAAAAAATCACCAATGAAGATTATTGAGCTTTCAAAGGAGTCCGGCGATGCTGTATACATCTTAAACAACAATAAAGATGTAGGTGTAATCGTTGATAGTGATAGTTTTAAAAAATTAGTCGATTCAAATGCCATTCTTGTAGATGAAAATGAAGAGTTGAATCAACGTTTAGCATATCTGGAAACGGAACTAAGACTTTTAACGAATAAAAGAACTATTTCAGATAGCGAAGTACGAGAAACAAATCTTATACACACAAACTTATCTGAGATCGAAGATGAGTGGGAGTAGAACAGATGGACTATGAGTTGAGTTGGTTTGAAGAAGCAGTAAAGGATTATAAAAAGCTTGATGGTTCCCAAAAAATCCAAGTCGATAAAGGACTTGAAAAGATAATAGTGAAGGGTATGCAAGCCGGTAAAGAACTTCATGGAAATCTAAAGCAGTGCAGAGAAATCAAACATAAGAGAATGGGCATAAGAATCATTTTTAAAGAAAATATCGAAACTGATTCGATCGATGTCATTGATATAATCATCATTGACAAAAGAGCGGACAATAAAGTTTTTAAATCGGCTGCAAAAAGATTGGAAGAGTAAGGTTTAAAAACTATTTGAATTAGGATTAAATTTTCCCTAGCTCTTTTTTATATGGTTATGATTTATTTGCCGTCACTAAATAACCTCCCAAAATCGATAAAATGATGTTGGTTTCCCGACCGCATCACCATCGAATTTAGGAGGTACCTTTTTATAAAAAAGGCTAATTAAAGTGTAGCATATCTGAAACGGTCTTGTAAGCGACGATTATAAAAGCGGATCACGTTTCCTTGGCGAATGACCATAGACTTGTCGATAGACCTTCGCGAAATAAGAGGCATTGCAGTAGCCGAGGATTTCTGCAATCTCGACGATCGAATAAAGAGAATCTTGGAGGAGGCGCTGAGCTTCTTCCATTTTTGCTGTGCGAATGTAGGCGGTGATCGATGTTCCCACCTCTTCTTTGAAGCGATTTGATAGGTAGTTGGGATTCAGATCAATGGCCTGAGCGATCTCTTTCAAAGTGAGCTTCTTGTAAACATTTTGCTGGATGTAGCGCAGAGCACGCACGATTGGCAACGAATAGGATTCACTCCGACCTTCTGCAACCAAGGAGCTGTAATGAGTGATGATCGTCGGAATAATCTCCGCCCAATCTCGGACGTCTTCCGTTTTTTCAATCTCGCGAATATAGTAATCACTCAAGGCATAGCAGCGAATGTCATTCGCGCCTAAGTCCGCAGCGTGACGACAAATTGCCGCAACGAAACAAATATAATTGTTCTTAGCGCTGCGTTTTGGCTGCTCGGCAAGGTCGAAGTGCTCTAGCTTTAATGGGATGTCAGGTAGTTCAGTGTTCAAATCTAATAAGAGATAGTCATAAAGATTGCGTTCCCATTTTCGTGAATAATGGCTGTAACCAGAAGTCAGCATTTGCCGAACTGTGCGTGAGGCTTGATGAATATTCATAAAATCACCTGTAATTTCTATTTTAAATCTGTAAAATATGTTCTAAGTATAGCTTGATTTAGTATACGATTACAATATAAAAATAATCGAACTTCAAGGATCATTATTTTTTGAATAAGCATAGAAAGGTGAGGACTATGGCAATATTTAAAGACGGTTTTTTATGGGGCGGTTCGGCCTCGAACATGCAGACGGAAGGCGCTTGGAATGAAGGAGGAAAAGGAGTAACTAATTATGACAGCGGCGATTCCATGATGAGTAATAACGGGGATTGGGCAACTGCCATCGATTTTTATCATCGTTATCCTGAAGACATCAAATTATTGGCGGAAATGGGCTTTACCGCGTATCGTACCTCCCTAAGTTGGGCTCGGATCTTACCTGACGGGGAAGGTGAAGTGAATCAGGAAGGGTTGCTGTTCTACGACAAAGTGGTGGATGAACTGTTAAAAAACGGCATAGAACCAGTGATTTGTTTGAACCATTTCGATATCCCGGTAGCATTATTGAAAAAATACGGTGGTTGGCATGCGCGAGAAGTTTATGAGGCGTTCAAAAAATATGCGCGGATCGTTATCCAGCATTTTGGGCAGCGAGTGAAAACCTATTTTGCTTTTAATGAACAAAATGGAAGCGTTCTTCTATCCGCTTTATCTCCGGATGGGAATTTATCACCAGAGGAGCAACTCAGTCATATGAACCTGACCTATCATCATCAATTCATGGCCTCAGCAGCAGTTTGGCAGTATGTCCATGATTTGGTTCCAGCTGGAAAAGTTGGTGGGATGGTGAATTATATGCCGTTTTATCCGAAAACCAGCAAGCCAGAGGATGTATTGGCAGCCCAAGAATTGAATCAGGCTTATAATTTTGATGCATTGGATATCTTCGCTTACGGGAAATACCCTGAACGAATCTTGGCTACATGGAAGAAGAGTGGCTTTGTTCCTTCATCAGAGGATTTGGCTGAGCTTTCCAAGGCGAAAATTGATTTCATTGCTCACAGCTATTATCAATCCGCGGTTGTTCAAGGTGGCGCAGATGTGAAGACGCAGCTGATGGGTCTCATGTCTGGAAAATCGGACAAAAATCCGTACCTCAAGGTCACCGAATGGGGTTGGACAGTGGACCCTGTTGGACTGCGAATCTGTGTGAAGGAAATCTATGATCGCTATCAATTGCCCGTCTTTACGGTCGAGTGTGGGATCGGTGTCAACGAAACATTGAATGAGCAAGGTACAGTGGAGGATGATTATCGGATCGAATACTTCCGCGACCATCTCCAGCAGCTTAAATTAGCAGTAGAAGAAGATGGTGTGGATCTGATGGGATTCCTGACCTGGGGACCGATTGATATCTTGAGCTCGCAAGGAGATATGAACAAACGCTACGGCTTTGTTTACGTTGATCGCACGAATACCGATCCGAAGGAATTGAAAAGATATAAGAAGAAAAGTTTCGATTGGTTCCAGCAGGTCATTGCCTCTAACGGAGAGAATTTATAATTAGGTGATCTGCATTCGTTAACATCTTTTTAAAAGAAAGAAAATCAGATATGCTGTTATTTAGAGAGCTACCAGTATACTAAAAATCGAAATGATAACGGATTCAATGTCGGCTTGCAGCATCTAACGAAAATAAAGGAGAAGAAAGATGGATAAACTTGTTTTTGATATCGGCGCGACCAATACAAAATTTGCTTTGATGTCACCAGAAGGCGAGATTTTAGCCAGAGAAACAAAACCAACGAATTATCAATCAGTAGAAGATTATCTTGAAACAATGGTCAGCATTGCTCAAAATTATCGGAAAAGCGCCGATAGCATCTTGATCAGTACCAATGGGCGAATGAAGCTTGACGGCACGACATATCGTGCCTACGCGGATCGTGTCTTGGAAGGGCTTGATCTAAAGGCAGAAATGCAGCAGCGCTGTCAGCTTCCTGTCACAGTGATCAATGATGGATCAGCCGCGGCGATTGGTGAATGGTGGAAGGGTGCAGGAAAAGGAACCGATGATTTACTGGTGATCGTATTAGGCTCTGGCTTAGGAGCAGGTGTAATCATCAACGGAGAGCTTTATGAAGGACCCCATAAAAATGCCGCGGCTTTGTTTAATATGATCAAGAATTATGAAAACAAGGAATATTCTTTTGCTAGTATGACGACATCCTTTGTGGCCCAGCTCTATCAGCTAGCGATGGCAAAGGATGAACCAATCGAGAAAGTGAGCGGTGAGCGCTATTTTGAACTAGTCGTGCAAGAAGACCCAGTCGCGATCCAATTGTTCGAAGGCTATTGTCGAGAGATTGCCGTGCTGACCTATAATGCCGCGATGCTGTTGAACATTGATCACATAGTGATTACGGGCGGATTAGCAGAGCAGGATCTAGTCATTGATGGCGTAAATAAAAAATTAGCGGAAATCAGTGACAACTATCTAAATGGCCAGCTAGGTCAAATCATTTCCCAGATGCTAATGGATCCAAAAGATGTGACGTTACAGGTGAAAAAGGGCAGATTGACCAGGGATGCCAATCTTTATGGCGCCTTTTATCATGGATCTAGGAAAATGAATGAAAAGGAGTAGATTATACGAATGAGTAAAAATTGGCACACCATTTGGGGATCGATGGCTTCAAATATCACTTTACTTGCCCTCACAGCGGAAAATCACATGCAACAGCTGTCAGTAAAAAGCAGTATCAACGGTGCTGGACTGCGCCTCCATTTAAGTAATCAATACAATACGGAAAAAATGATCTTTTCAGAAATCAAAGTCCAAGTAGCAGGTAAAGAACAGACGATGGAAGAAGCAGTAACTTTGAAGGGGCAAGCAGAGATTTGTCTCGAGGCTGGTGAAACTGTCTATTCTGATGAGCTGTCATTATCAGTAAAGGCGGGGGACATTATTCGGGTGTCCACCGAAATCAAGCAGGAAATGAAGATTCCTGAAGCTGTAATCTGCATTGACGCTGGTTTGGCAAAAGTAGCTGCTCACGGGGAGATGCGTTCTGCGTTGGCCCCAGGACCGATGCAAATGCCGGAGGAGATGAAGGACTTCAAGTATTTGTACGGGGTCGATCGGATAGAAACCAAAGAAGAGGGAATCAAAGAGATTGCTTTCTTTGGAGATTCGATTACACAAATGGGCTTTTGGAGCGAGCCTCTGTCCGTCTTGCTCAATGAAGCGTATCCCGGCAAGGTGAGCACCTATAATTGTGGTATTGCCGGAAATAGGGTGCTCCATGATTCTCCCGAGGTCGCAGCTGGAATGTTTGGTGAAGCGGCGATCACTCGCTTTGAAAAGTCAGTTTTTGGTGAAAGGCAGCCAGCAGTAGTGATCGTACAGATCGGAATCAATGATTTATGTCATCCCTATGTTTATGGACTATCCGACCAAATCGTGGATAGTGCGTCCTTGATCGAAGGTCTGACTTCTTTAGCCGACACTGCTCACCGCCATCAAGCAAAAATCATTTGTGCGACCCTGTTGCCATACAAAGGCTATGAAACGTGGAATCAGGAAATGGAAGACGTTCGTCAGCAGGTCAACGATTGGGTTCGTAACAATGAAGCTTTTGATGATTATTTTGATTTCGCTGAAATCCTGCGGGACGAGGCAGATCATGAAAAAATGCCGAACGGGACACACCGAGGCGATTGGCTGCATCCCAATGCGCAGGGCGGAATGACGCTGGCACAAAATATTGAAAAAGAGAAGCTTACGAAATTTATTTAATATGGTTGTTTGAAGTATAAAATAAGGAAGTAATATAGGGAGGTGCAGGGCGATTTTGCCGCGCACCTCCTTTTCTGATTAAATTTTTTGATTGATAAACCTACAAGTTCGGTCAATCTCTCAGCAGTTGTCTAGTATAATTAACTATATAGACAAGGACGTTTAAAAGAAAATCACATTCTAAACTTGATTGAATGTCACAAATAAAAAAAGGGATCTTCTGTGGAAAAACTTGCTTCTCTGCTAAAGACTACCTAATCCATTTCGAAGAGTATAATTTATTTTTTGTAATAAGCTTAGTTTTGGCAACGATCATGTTTGTTTTTAAGAGATTAAAACAGTTGGTGAAAAAATGAATAGTTTTCCTTTGCAACCCAGTCATCCTACTATGTTGATTGGGTTATTTTTTGTACCCTGATGGAAAAAGAGGCGCATTTCATTATATTTAGTGACTTTTTTTGTTAAATATCGTATTTTTAATAATATAGATTATTTTGTAAAAGTGGTTTCTATTTGATATTGGGCACTCAATGGAGGGTAAAAATGAAAAAATGGTTGCTTATATTAGTCGCGGCGATAGGGTTATCTGGCTGCGGAGTCAAAGAAAAAGAGGCACGGCTTCCAGATACGAAGGGAGACACCGCCATCAGCACGAGCAGTTCTGAGGTGAAATCAACACTGAAGCCTGAACCAAAACTAAAATCAAATCTGATCCCTTATTTGGTTGAAAAAAAGTTTGAGCTAAATGATACTGCATACAGCATATTGGTGCCTTCATCCTGGAAAGATGTTGAAGAGAGAGACGAAGAGTTGAGTGTCTCAATGGAGAGTCCATCGGGCACTGAAGTTTTAGATATCTCATCGGTTGATCGCTATGATACGGAAGAAGAGTTTCAGTCATTTGTTGATCGCTTTGAAGAGGAAGAGTTGAAATCGCAGAAGGCAATGAAGGAGATTGTTGACTATCAGGGTGTGGCATATCAGACGCTATACTATTCGGGTAGAAGCTATCATATTATTGGTGTGGAAAATCTAGCAGCTAAGTTTGTCTTTTTGGAGACGCCAACTGATTATGTGGTGATTCTGCTCACTGGCAGCGCTGATTTTTTTGAAACGAATAAGGATAGGCTCGATGAGATGATCCAGTCGCTTGTAGCACATTATACGCAAGAAGGGGAAATAGCTGCATAACTGTTTCCTCTTGACTGGATTCAATTAAAAAAAGACAGAAACGATTGACAATACATAGATGCTCATCTATATTTAAAACATAGATGACTTTCTATGTAAGGATGTCAGTTCAACTTTTTGCAGTATGTGAAGATGGAGGATTTCTTATCGAGGTTGTAAAAACCATCAAAAAGGATACTTTAGTTGAATGATATGATTCGTCCCCAGAAAGTCTGATTACTATGAAGCAACGAAGTAAGGGGAAAACCATTGATACCGGATTTTTACTAACAATTTCTTTTTCGGTCTTTTTTCAGTGCTATTTACTGAATTTTTCTCTCGTCGGCCAATCCTTCTTAACAGGTTTTTGGCATTGATTGCCCCGATCTTGCAGGAGAACCAGATTTTTGTCCGCACGAGTCCACGCACCGGCATATTGTCTACGTGATAACGTCGGCGCAAAATCGAAGGTACGCTTTCGATGCCATTTCGGAATTCAACGAGCGGCTTGAATGCGTCACTTTTTATCTCTTTTAAATAGCGGGCACGAGAAATTTGTTTCTTTGATATTCTTACAGTCGTTGCTCTCTGCTGTTCTTTCGGACAGCACGTTTCAAACAGCGGGCAGCTCAAACATGTTTCTTTATCAAACCAAGCACAGTACTGCTCTGAGCTTTTGTAGTAACTGACTTTAAACGCCTGATGACCAGCTGGGCAGAGGATTGTTTCCTCGTCGTTGATTTGGAAATCGCCTTTGATTTCCGCTGGCGCTGTTCCATTTAAGTTCGTCGGGGCAAAGTGGATGTGGTGTTCTTTCGCTGTTTCACGATTGTCGGTACTGTTAAATGAACCGTCCGCTACCAGCGTCATTTCTTCATCCACAGTACCCATTTGCTCTAGAAATTCTTCGCAGAAGCGCACATCACTGTGGGTGTTGACATCATAGTCATAATGCGTAATCATGGCGCCATTGGCGTCAACGGTTTCGACCACATTGCCAACATACCCGAAATGGTGCTTACCGGACTTTTTTTGATAGGTCGCCTCTGGTTCTGCTGGATTTTGAATGCTTTCTGGCGTGATATCTTTGCCAGCTCTGGCTTGGCGTTCGCCAGTCTCGGCGACGGTTGTTTGTTCGTCCAACACTTGAAGCAACAGCTGGAAATCAGATAAGGACCGGTGTTCTTGATCCACTGTTTTTTCTAAAGAATGCGCTTCTTTGATGATCTGGTCCAATTTTTCATCAGGGGTTGTCGTCTTATCGTGATAAAACACCGCATTGGCATCCGTATCTTCTAAATAATGGTGCAGTGATTCTGAAACCAATGCTGGATTTTCTTTATCCAGTGTTTTGACCAAATTTCTGACGCAGGTATAGAGAAGCTCCAAGCGAGACAACCGCCGACAATTGGCGGCGACCATCAGAGTGTCCATTCGTTTCATCGTTGGCTGGATCCCTAAAAATTGACAAAACTGGTCAGCGAGGTGTTCCATTTCCTGATGAAGCAGATCGTCACCGGTTGCTAGACAGTGAAGATAAATCCGTCTACGGAAACGATTCAAGCTGTTTTTACTTAGTGGCTGCTCGTTGAAACTAGTGGTATGAAGGGCGTACTGAAAACGCAGATCGCCACAAACAACGGTTTCTACTAATTCTTCATCGGTCATTTGAAAAAGCTCTTTTAACAGCAGGGCACCGATTAATACATTGATCGGTGTATTCGGACGAGTGGCTTCATCTTGCGAAAACAGCACGGCAAATCGCTCTTCGTTGATTGCGGGAAAAACGATGTCACTAAACCCTTTGGCCCAAGAGTTGAGAACAAATTTTTGTTCACGCTTGGATGCCGACAAGAACCGATCGTCCAATGATAATTGTTGAGAAGAATTTTTACGAAACACCATAGTAACAGCCTCCAATCAATACGCTCTTTTCCAAATTATACTATGAATGGAAAAGAAAAAGAGTACGTTTAGATACTTTTGGGGGACGAATCATGATATACGGCATGAAAATCAAACTCATTTTTCACAAGAAAATGAATACTTTAATATGAGTAGGAGGAATAGACAATGAATTATGAAGAGATGTCCAAAACGTTGAAAGCGCTCGCTGATCCGAAGCGGCTGAAAATCATCGATCTTTTGTCCTGCGGCAGCTTATGCGCCTGTGACATTTTAGATCGTTTTGAGTTCACTCAGCCAACGCTTTCTCATCATATGAAAGTTTTGGAAGCAGCCGGTGTCGTGCTTGTTACCAAGAAAGGGACTTGGCACCATTATCAGCTAACAGAAAGCTTTGTCGATCAATTTATGGGTTCAATGATGCAATTGTTTTCAGATACGGACGATTGCATTTGTAAAACAAAAAACTGTGAGTGTAAAGGAGAAAAGAATGATGAAAAAATTAGAACTATTTGAGCCAGCGATGTGTTGTTCAACGGGAGTTTGTGGTCCTTCGGTTGATGAGGAGTTGTTGATGGTGACCTCTGTTTTTGAGACCTTTGAAGGTGTGGATTCGATCGAGGCTTCTCGGCATAATCTGACTAGCGATCCGGATGCATTTGTGAATCATCCTACAATTTTGAAGCTGCTTCAGGAAAAGGGTAACGATATTTTACCTGTCACATTGTTGGATGGGGAAGTTGTCAAAGAGGGATCTTATCCTACTTTGGAGGAGTTTGGCAAGTTTGGCGATGTTCACTTTGTTACGCAGTCGGCAAGTAAATCTGGCGGCTGCTGTGGTGGGAAATCCGAAAGTGAAGGCTGCTGCTAACTTTTTTTGATTGGATAAGGAGGAGATAGAGTGCTGCAATATATACCCCAAAAGATGGGACTGACAAAGTATCTATTTTTTACAGGTAAGGGTGGTGTCGGGAAAACCACTGCTGCTTGTGCGACAGCGACTTCTTTAGCGCAAGAGGGCAGCAAGGTCATGCTGGTCAGCACCGATCCGGCTTCAAATTTACAGGATGTTTTCCAAACTGTTTTGACCAATAAGCCAACTGCGGTTGATGGGATCGACAACCTAAAAGTAGCCAACTTTGATCCGATCACGGCTGCGGAGGAGTATAAAGAAAGTATCGTTGGTCCTTATCGCGGGATTCTTCCGGATAGCGCGCTGGTGAATATGGAGGAACAACTATCGGGATCGTGTACAGTGGAGATCGCCGCGTTTAACGAGTTTGCCAACTTTCTGACAGATAAAGAAGTGGCGAACCAATTTGATTATGTAATCTTTGATACTGCGCCAACCGGTCACACCCTAAGGATGCTGCAATTACCTTCTGCTTGGAATAATTTTCTCGATGAAAATACAACAGGAGTGTCTTGCTTAGGGCAATTGTCTGGACTAGGCGATAAAAAGGATATGTACGAAAAAGCCGTCGAAACCTTGGCTAATGCTAGTCAAACGACCTTGATCCTAGTCACTCGTCCGCAAAAAGCACCGTTGATTGAAGCAGAGCGCGCGTCAGAGGAGCTGCTAAAATTAGGCATCAGCAATCAAAAATTAGTCGTGAATGGATTGTTGGAATCCTATGATGACACTATTTCTCAAGAGATTTATTCGGAACAGCAGAGTGATCTGAGTAATATGCCAGAGTCTTTGATGAAATTTGAAACATACTATATTCCGTTACGCCCCTACAATGTTACTGGTGTCGATAAACTACAAATTTTGCTAAATGATCAGCAACCTGCCATCGTAGAACAGGAACAAGAATCAGCCGAGTTTCCTAAGTTGGATGCGATCGTTAGCGAGTTTACTCGCACAAACAAAAAAATTATTTTTACCATGGGCAAGGGCGGCGTTGGTAAGACCACAGTTGCGATCAAAATTGCTGAGAAGCTCGCTCAATCAGGAGAGAAGGTTCATTTGGCTACAACGGATCCTGCTGATCATTTAAATCTGTTTCTATCGAATGATTTACCGATCTCAATCAGCCATATTGATGAAGAAAAAGAACTAGAAGCTTATAAAGAAGAAGTTCTTTCCAAAGCCCGGGAAACAATGGAGGCCGATGACCTTGCTTACGTTGAAGAAGACCTTCGATCACCCTGCACGCAAGAAATCGCCGTTTTTCGTGCCTTTGCGGAAATTGTCGATAAGTCGGAAAATGAAATCGTGGTCATTGATACCGCGCCAACCGGTCACACATTGCTACTGCTAGACTCCACTCAAAGCTATGCAAGAGAGGTAGAAAGAAGCTCAGGAGAAGTCCCAGTTTCTATTCAAAAACTGTTGCCGCGACTGCAAAATGAGGATGAAACGGAAGTCTTAATGGTCACACTTCCTGAAACAACACCCGTCTATGAATCGATGCGTTTAGACGAGGACTTGAATCGCGCGAAGATCGCTCATACCTGGTGGTTAGTCAATCAAAGCATGCTTGCGACGAATACAGAGAATGAAATTTTGAAGGCTCGTTCCTTCAATGAATTAGAATGGATCGAAAAGGTAGCTGAACTATCAAACGGGAAATTCGCTGTGGAAGAATGGCAGCCGAACTTCAGCCCACTAGGGGTTTAAATTTTTAGTCTATACATAGATGGCTACCTATGTATAGACTTTTTTCATATTGATTGCTAGTGTTTCAATAAAAACTCTTGTATAGTGAAGACTACCTCAAAACATTGATAATGGAGGCAAAATCTCATGAAAAAAATTTATTTCCTATGTACCGGTAATTCCTGTCGAAGTCAAATGGCAGAGGGCTATGCCCATGAATTTTTGCCACAATCAGAGTACGAAGTCAGAAGTGCCGGGATTGAAACACATGGTCTAAATCTTCGAGCGGTGCGTGTGATGGCAGAGGATGCTATTGATATCTCCAAGCAAACATCAGATTTGATTGACTTGGATTACTTTAATCATTCAGATCTGATTATCACGCTATGTGGCGATGCGAAGGATAAATGTCCTGCTATTCCAAAAGGAGTTGAACATGTCCATTGGGATCTAAAGGATCCAGCTCAGGCCAGCGGAACAGAAGAGGAGACCATGGCAGTTTTCAGGGAGACGAGAGATAGGATTAGGCAGAAGGTAGTTGCTTTGAAGTAAGTTTTGTTTTAGAGGGATAATCGTTCTTAAATTCATTGTATTAAAATAGAGCAGGATCGGATGAAAGTTAGGCCGATCCTGCTTTTTTTAATTTGAACGTGATAAAATGAAATAAACTTAACAATACCAAGTAAAGGGGGATTAGTTTTGAAGAATACGGTTGTTTTATATCAATCAAAATATGGCGCGACGAAGAAATATGCCGAGTGGTTGGCTTCTGACTTGGGTTGCGAGATTCTTGAAACAAAGTCCGCCAGACTTGCGGATATTGAAAAATATGATGTGATCATTTTGGGTGGAGGGATTTATGCCAGTGGAATAGCGGGACTTTCCTTTATCAAGAAGAATTACTCAAAGCTTAAAGACAAAAAAATTGCCGTATTCGCAGTTGGTGCTTCACTCTATGATGAAGAAGCAATGTTGGCGGTAAAAGAGCGAAATTTTTAGGATGAAATCGCCGATGTTCCTTTTTTACCGCCGCGGAGCGTGGAATGAGAGTATCATGTCTACCAAAGACAAGATGCTATGCAGCCTGCTAAAAAAGGACGTTGGCAAAAAAGATCCAGCCACTTATCAACCATGGGAGAAGGCTCTTATGGAGGCGATAGGCTCAACCGCTGATTGGACAGATAGAAAATTTCTAGAGCCTATCATTGAGTTTGTTTATAACGAATAATGCCTGATTATCTTGATTGATGATTGGGTTATTTTTTTGTGAAATATTCGAGGTTTGGAGCTGAGAAGGAACTAGCAAAAATTCTGGCAAGAGAGAAACATACTTAAACTGAAGTTCAAAGCCACTGGAATGACGAGAATTAGTCCATTATATTAAGATCACCAACAAAAAGAAGGTCCAGTATTAATGAATAGCTGAAAATTCTTTATACTTAAACCCACCAGAACACTGTATAATTCAATTTGTATTCTTGATAAATTGAATACAACAAATAGCGGACACTATTGAACAGATATCCAAAGTTTATTATTGGTAGAGAATTTTCGACACTCGGTTTGCTTTCGAGAATTTGACCAGGGTCATCATTTGCGATGTCTATTGATTTTGAAATGGCGCTAAAAAGGGTCATTAGAAAAGAGGAAAAAGGATGATTAAAGATAAGGTTGTCGTTATTACTGGTGCTTCTAGTGGCTTTGGCAAAAATACTGCTTTATTATTGGCAGAAAAAGGTGCAAAAGTAGTTTTGGGCGCACGCCGTGAAAGTAGACTGCAAAAAGTCACCTCAGAAATTAACGCTAATGGTGGGGACTCTACTTATTTAGTAACAGACGTCAAGGATCATAGACAAGTAACTGCCTTGGCAGATAAAGCGATAGCGACATATGGACGAATTGATGTGTGGATAAATAATGCGGGAGTAATGCCGCAAGGGTTATTTATAGAGAATCAATTAGAAGATTGGGAGAATGCAATTGATATAAATATCAAAGGAGTTCTCCATGGAATCTCTGCTAGTTTGCCATATATGCAAAAACAAAAGTGTGGTCAAATTATTAACATATCTTCTGTTGCAGGCGTAATGGCTCATGCTGGAACAGGCGTATATTCAGCAACTAAATGGGCAGTTCGTGCTATTTCTGAATCCTTACGTGAAGAAATGGCAGACATGGATGGGAATCTGCGTGTAACGATCATATCACCAGGATCTTTCAAAACTGAGCTGATGAATTCAATGAACAATGATAACTTTAAATCAGGCGTTGAGGAATTCTACAATAAATTTGCTATCACACCTGAGCGAGTGGCTCAGACCATTGCAGAATCAATTGATCTGCCTAATGATACTTCTTGGAATGAAGTTATTATTCGCCCAACCAAACAAGTTGTGTAAACAAGAATGACAATTAGAAGATTAATGTTAGTAAGATAAAAACAAGACGTGTTTGAAAACTTATTACTGAATCAATTATAAAATGATTGCCACATAAACAAACGAAAATAGTTGATCTTGTTAAAAACCTGAATAATTCATACAATCACTTTCAATAACGAACAGCACCAAAAAGAAAGATTTTCAGATCGTATCGTTCAATTTCTACTGAAAAACAGGAAAATT
>NZ_JAWGOQ010000048.1:0-22668 GCF_032555305.1 Enterococcus sp. | reverse complement strand
CAAGTGGCTCTCTTTTCTCCGATTTAACTGGCTCACAAAAACGCGATTTGTCTGGCGCAAAAACAGCGTTTTTGTGGCTCTTTGAGAACGCCGTCTGCAATTTCTCTCAAAATCCCATTCGGGCTCAATTTCTTATTTTAACTCTCCATAAAACCATAAGTCATTTACAAATGTCCCATCATCAATAATTGTTTCTCGATAACAAATCTCACATAAGGATGTTTTGATATTACGCTCTTCACAAAACGAATAATTCTGTTCCATTTTTTTCCAAAATTGTTCAGGACCTGTTCTATCCCAAAAATGATTATAGTAATCTTCATCATAAAAAATGATAATTTGAGAATTCCAATAATAAGGAACTGCTATGACAGCAACAACTTTACAAAATGATAATTCAATAGGTTTTTGAAGAATGAATTTTTCAGTAGTACGTATCCAAGCTCTACAAAATTCTGTCTTTATTTTTCCTTTAGTTTTTAGACTGTCAATAAACGGATCACTTGGCACATGAAAATGTTCATAATCACCATCTATTTCAAGAAATGGAGTGAACTCGTTAATGTGTTTAAGTAACATTTTTAGTTTGCGATCTTGACCGCGTGGTTTCTTTTTATCCACTTCTGTTCCCCTTTATAGATACCCTTTTACATCAGTATATCAGGTCAACATAAACTACGGCAGTCGATAATTCACAATTAAATGGCGTTTTTTCAAATAAAAAAAGACACTCTCCAAAAATTGGAAAGTGTCTGAAATGTTGATATATAAGGATATATTAACGTTTTGAGAACAGAACTTACTGTCAATTAAGAACTTAACTCCATAAGAATCCTTTTATATCAAGGATTCAGTAGCATTCATATTACATCAAAATCGATAAAAAAGGATTTCTATAGACAGTATTTGAACCAATTTGAACCACGATAGATGTTTGTTGAATACAAAGCCTATTAACTCCCTTTTGCATAATGTTTATGTGCTGAACTAGCTGGAAACGGCTTAGGTTGTAATTTAAAGCAATTATCTAAATCTAAGTTAATAGTCGAAACTAATTCTTCTGGATACAAGATTTCTGTATCTTCTGATCTAGCATCAAAGATTAAGAGAATCCCTTGACGTATTGCATTACTTGGATTCTTTCTTCCTCTTTCATTCGCCTCTGTCAAGTAATGGTATAATTGCCATGCACCTTCGATTGCTCTGTCTCCATTGTATACTGTAAAATTTCCTGTTTCAGTTATAGATTTTCCAAGCCACTTTATCTCAAAAATGTAGACCTCCTGTTCAGTATTTGTAACCCATATATCATATCTATCTCCGTCATCATTATACGTCTCTTTGAGAATAGTATCAGAACAATTATTCCGTAAGTACAGACTGAAATCTATTTGAAATTTCTTTTCAGGCTTATTTATTAGTATATTAGGATCGTCCTTAACTTTACCTTTCCACTCTTTGGGACAAGTAGTATTCTTTAATAAATATCGTTCCATTCTATCATTTTTTATATGATCTTCATAGAATTCTTTCAATAATTCTTTATAGTATTCAATAGATAACCATTTTTTCCCACTAATCAAATTATAAACATTGCTCTCATTACTTTTCAGTAACGGAACTCCGTCACCAAAGGCATCTATTCCTTTTTCAGAAAATAGTAGAATTATAGTTTTGTTTTTGTAAGACTGGACAGTTGCATCTTTTCCTCCCACTTTATCAAGATCATAATTTTCATTTTTAACCTCGAATCCACTACCATTCATCACACAATTTAACTTTACTGACTTATAAGGACTTTTTAGTGCCTCTTTGATATACCCTTCAAAGAGTTTTTTTAAATCAAAATTTGCTTTATATTCCAATATATCATTCAATTCTATTAATATTGAAACATTATGTATTTTAAAACTTTCCCATTGTTCTATAAGTTTCATATACATATGCAAGAAATATGGTGTGTCCATTTTATTGTTGTATTTTCCAAACAAAGCGTTTCCGATTGATAACACTGGACTATCTTTTAAAACATTATCTATTTGGGGGCCATAACACTCTTCAAAATTCATCATTGGTCCCCCTTATATTTTCTAAAAAGCACATCAAAATACATTAAAAGAATCTCCAGATCATCATTTTTGTCCAGCTCATCTTCCTTTAATCCTCGGCTTTTTAAATATAAAAAGAATTCCTTTGAAACATTCCTTGCTGAGTCATCTGATATTATTCTACCGTTATTATTAAGCGTATTCATATTAATAACATTTGGATCAACTTTTACTAATTTTGACAAAAAACTTTCTCCATATAAACTTAGTGCTTTTACGATTATTTTAAACCATTCATTTTTGGCCTGATTCATGCTAAGATTAAAAATGACTGTTTCGCATTTTCCAATTCCTTGGTTACTTATCTTGTAACTCTCTTCTATGCGATTTTGATATATTTTTCTTTTAACTAATTCTAAGTCTCTTTTCACTAGTAATTCTTGCAAACTTTCAGATATTTCATTATTATAAGGACCAAATATTGTGTTAGAAAAATCATACTCCCATTTACTATTTCCTATAAAAATAGGTCCTAAAACAGCAGAAAAATACAAAACTCTTTGATAGCTTACTTTATTTGCAGAATCCCACCCATTTTGATTAAAATAATAGGAAATAATTAGTATGTCATCTTTTATTTTATTTTTTGTATAGTTCATTTTGTTTTCCTCGATTATTTTATTTGAGATATTTCTTCTAATTTTTCTTCAAACACTTTATTGTAATTTTTTTGAATCTTTGTTAGGTTTCCTTTTTCTAACATGTTCAAAATCCGAGAACTTGAATCTTCAACTCCTGAAAAAACTTGATTTAAAAAATTAGAACTATTTAAATTAGAAGTGAAAATAATATTATTTTTAGATTCAGCAAAAATTGTGAACATTTTTGCGACTTGTTCTTCATAAGCCAAATCCAAACTTCCTTCCGGTGTTTCTGTTATAAAGAAAGTTTTAAACCCTTCTATTTCACCACTCAAAAAATCAATAATAGCCATTCTGAATGCCTGATCTAGAAAAAATCTCTGAGATTCAGAAACAGAATGGATACTTCCTCTTTCGAATCCTGATATTTTAGGGATGAACATTATCTGAGGAATGAATCTTTTTTTACTTTGCTTGATAGTTAATTCACAATCAACACCCAAAAATGTGCTTGCATACTTATTAAAATAACTAGATATTTTAGCATTCAGTGATGACAGGAATTGTAAAAAATCTCTTTGAGTGGCTTTCAACTCAATTTCTGCTTCTTTTCGCTGTTCATATATATGATCCACTTCTTCTGTCAGCTTATCAGCCTCATCATCTAAATTTCTTATCATCAGTTCGTAAGTATCTTTAGGAGCTTCTTCCGGTAAGCTTTCTGTCAGTCGTGATTCAATTTCAATTAGGGAAGATTCACTTCTAATAATTTGATCTGAAATAGTCTTTAAGGACTCCGAAACTACATCTATATTAGCCTTTATTTCCCTTAATTCGGAGTTTTTATTATTAATGAACAATGAAAGTTCATTTTTTGAAGAGTATAGATCATTCATTTTTTCCACATCATCACTATTAAAATCTACTTCTTCTTTAATCTCACTTCCACAAATAATACAGCAGCGTTTTTCCTTTCTTTCAATGAATTCTGTTTTTAAAGATTTGTCTTTTGCGCCACATGTCAAACATTCTCCAGTATTGATTAGGTTCTTCTCAAGAGTGAAATAGTACTCTGGAAATTTTTCATAAATTGATTTATACATACTGGCTTCTAGCTTTTCTTCCTCAGCTAAAACTTGTTCAATTTTTTGTTTTCCTTCATTTCTTTCACCAATCAATCTACTATATTCCACTTCTAAATTTTCTAATGTATTTTTCAGCTCATCAGATTCTTCATGAAAATCTTCAATATCACTATTCAATTTATTTTTTAAAATTAGTAAGTCATCAATGTCCATTTTTCCATCGTTTTCGTTATCCAAAATATCATCTAAATCATCTGCTACTTTTTTTCTTTCTTCCTCGAGAACATTAATTCGTTCGCGAATTATTCTTCTGTCCTCACTTCTATGTCTTCCTGCAGTATCTAAAGTACTAACTCTTTTTTCTAATTCCATTATTTTTGTCTGAGTTTCTTCATCCAGTAATAAAATTTTTAGTATTTCATCTTGGCTACTTACTTCCCAAGCAACATTCAATCGTTGTTCATCAAAAATAAGGAAAGTTCGAATGATTTTTTGAGCAGAAATAAAACTTGTAACTCCCATTAGTTCAACGAGAATAGTGTTATATTGATCTTCATTAACATCACTTTGTTTTCCATCTATTATCAAAGATAAGATTCTATCCTCCACAAGACTTCTTTCAATAACAATTTTTGATTTTTTAATAGTGTATTCCAAAATAACAGACGCTTGAGTATTATCTACATTCGGGTCACATCTATCATAAAAATATGTTGTATTTTCCTTGACAACTTTAGATTTACTATCATTCAAACTAAACCCACATAAACAGTAAAGTATCATTTCTATAAATGTTGTTTTTCCGATTCCATTTATTCCGAGCACAGCATTAATGCCTTCTTTAAATTCATATGAAAACGTTGGTTGTTGTTTATAAAGCGAAAAATTCTTAATATCAATTTTTATTAATTGAGGCAACCCTATTTCTCTCATTATTCAACCTCTTTCCATTACTTTTTTAGTACGATTACTCCTTCTAACAGCTTTCCAACCATTTCTCTTTGCTGGGGACTCGGATTTAGATATCTAGCTTCTCGAATTTCTATTACCTCAAAACCAATGTCTTCAGCTATAGATGCACAAATATCTAATGTATTTATTAAAACTCCATAATATGCAGAGTTCGAGACATTAAAATAGACCATTCTATCTTTTTTTAACTTTTTAAACATACCTTCAAAAATTTGCTTAATATCATCAAAATAAGCTTGTACCATTAGTACAATTTCATCATTCCAAGATTCGCCATTCTGACTAGCATCTACTAATTTGTCTACTGTATCGCTTAATAATTCATTAGACAACTGAAAATTATTTTCAAGTTTTAACTGAACATGAGATCTCAAAGTTTGAGATCTTAACTTTCTTATATCAGAAAGATTTGTTAAATATCCTAAAGCTTTTAATTCCAACATGTATGAATCTGTGTAATCCCTAGAATTTAGATATGGCGGTGAAGTAATTATTAAATCTATGGAGCTATTTTCTATCTTTTCATTAATTAGTGTCCGCGAATCACCGAGATAGAGCTTTTGACTATTATCACAATTAAGTTTCTTATTTTGGGTTTTAATATCTGGTAATATTGTTTTTTCAATAATTAAAGAAA
Organism: Enterococcus sp.; assembly: GCF_032555305.1. GTDB lineage: Bacteria > Bacillota > Bacilli > Lactobacillales > Enterococcaceae > Enterococcus_A. The sequence goes on along the minus strand of NZ_JAWGOQ010000048.1, from coordinate 17,285 downwards.
AATGATCAAACACTTCTTGTTGAGTGTACTCATTCTGTTGCCAATGCTTTTTATAAGATAAGCATTTGCCATTTCTATATAAATTGCCAAACTCTAATAAAACATTCGCTAAAACAACAATATAAATATCTCTATACTTTTTAGAATGCAACTCTTCAATTGCAAGTATTATTTTTTCTACTGCTAAAAAAACAGGTTTATTTAGATTCCACTTCTTTTTACCCTCGCTCTCCACAAGTGTTGAAAAATCACTTATATTAGATACTTCGGAGTCACTAATAGTACTAATAGTTGTTAGCATGCGCTTCAAGTGTTTTTTAATAGTAGCAGAATTGTAACTGTTAGCTTTTAATTTCGCATTTGACAAAGTATACATAAATGGATTAACTTCAAACGAATAGCATTCAATATTCATACGTTGCAACTCTAATGCTGTTGTTCCGCTCCCTGCAAAGGGTTCCAAACAATTTCTAGGTACAATAGTTTGCTCTGATATTATTGATTCTATAAACTCTCTAGAGTATCCCTCTACAAACGGATACCATCTATGAATCGGAACTTTTTTATTTTTTCCAAATTGCATTATTCTGCCATAATATTCCTTATAATCTATGTAATTATACACAAGCTCACGCTTCCTCTACAAAAATTTCTTCTATGCTATTATAGCCTAAAATACTGTCAACATCTTGATAAATTTTAAAAATGATTAATCCACTTTCTTTAAATAAAAACCAGCTAATCGCAATTTTTTTGAACTTAGAAGTAGCTGGTTTCTTCTATTATGATTGTATAACTCCTACTCTAATTTGTCCTTTTCACATCCGAAGTATCCATAAATTTTGAAGATACTACTTCATAAAATGCTGGATACCCATTTGATTTGTCCTCTTCCTCTAACTTTCCTTCATCATTTATTCGGAACATTGTAATCGTGTCTACTTGTAATTCACTATGCTTCACACGAACATAGGCATAACCTTCATTATTTTCTACGATCAAATCATACGGAAACGAACTTCTTCCCATACTAAATTGTTTGTCTAAAATAGCACTAACCCATTCTTTTAATTGTTCAGATGTTAAATTTTTTGTATCAATATTTGTATCGGACTTACTTTCAGCTAATCCCGATTGTTCATCTAAAGGAGAATAGTTTTCAGCTTTGGCTACTAATTTTGCTAAGTCATTTTTATAATTACCAAATTTTATTTCCATTTCTTTTAGACTGTAATTTTGTGATGATTCATCACCCGCATTTGAACGTGAGGTTACCGTTATCAGGTCGCTATCGAAATGAAATCGTTGAGTTGAGCCCGTAGAAGAAAAACTAACAATTATATCTGGTAGTAAACGTTTTGATAATTGTATTTTTGTCGCATGTCCTGTATCTTCTTCGTAGGCACTTGTATAATCAGTAATTACTGTATCAATAGAGCGATTTTCGCCTTCTGGAGTGATAAATATCGCCACTGCGACTTCTTCGTTAGTTAATTCATTCTCTGAAGGGGCGACTTGATTAGTATCTTGTTCACTACTAACAGAACCAGAAATATTTTTTGTTGAACTAGCGCTTTCAAATTTGTTACTAGTCTGTTTTGAATCCTCCACCACTGTATTAGTATTTGAATTTTGGCAGGCCCCTAATAAAAGGCTGATCGCAAACAGCATGCTTATAGTAATTTTTTTCATTACTCATTTCTCCTTCAGTAATATTAATTAAATTTTATTCTACTAATTGTTATAATATCACGCTTCGTTTTTTCATTTGTTTTCTCCCTTCAATTATGGTAAATAAAAACACCTAAAGGTACAAGGGTACCCCTAAGCGCTTTCTTTATAATTTAATTGGTATGCTAGTTACTTCAAAACATTATGTCGTATACTCCTAAGACACCATTGTTGACTAGAACAGAGTCAAGGTAGTTCTCAATCCATTTTGTAGCTTCCGCTTCGGAGTTGAAGAACTTGGTTCCTATTAACACTATTGCTAGTTTAGTTAGTTTGTTGACTAAGGTTTTCATAGGATATTATCCCCTCTCTAAAGGTGAAGAGCTAGTCTTGGGATTAAACCTCCCAAGACATTACTCCGTAAGAACCACCGATTCCTTGCATTAAGGCTTGGTCTGCATAGTTGTCGATAAATGATGTTGCTTCTGCTTCAGTTGCGAACAAACGACTTCCACGTGCAATGTTCATTGATTGGTCATCACCTTCGTATGCAGTGAACCATACAGTGTATTGTAATTGTGGCTGAACTGGTGTTTCTGGCTCCGTAGGCTGTTCTGGCTGTGTTGGAGTTTCTGGCTGAGTCGGTGTTGATGGTTGCTCTGGCGTTTGTGGCGTTTCAGGTTGTGCAGGTGTTTGAGTTGCGCCACCGTTGTTTACTGCGCCTAAACCGTTATCCACAGCACCTGCATTACCGCCATTGTCTGTAGCTGGAGCTTGGGTTTGAGAACTGCCTTGAGCGCTATTGTTAGCTGTTACAGTTCCACCTTGTGCTACTGATTCACCTGCAGGTTGGTTTGGAACAACTTTGTCTGATTCTTTGATTGGTTGTTTATCTGTTACGACACCATTTGCGTCTTTCACTGTTACAACGTTACCATCAAAAATCATTTTGTTTCCTGCGTAAATTAAGTTGTAATCACCAATACCGTTTAGTGAAGCTAATTTGTCCATGGTTAAGTTTGTTGCTTGAGAGATCATTCCCAAAGTATCACCCCACACGATGGTGTATTCTTTTTTACCATTAACATCAGCTTTAATTTGCTCAACTGTCCGAGCTGTCCATTGTCCGTCAATCTCAGATGCTTGTGCATCCCCCGTTTTGATTAACAACATTCCACCTAGTACTACGCTACTGAATAATAATCCTTTACCAATGTTTTTCATCTTGTTACCTCCGTATTATTTTCTTAAAAATTTATTTGACATGACTATATTCTAGCATTCGTTTTACTTTAAGTAAATATTGTTGTCTAAATAAATACAATAGTCTATATAAAATAGATGGAGTATGCAACTACAATTACTTATAAACTGTTATGGAGGTATTGTAGTGGCTCGAAATGTATTGGATGAGTTGGGAAATAGGATTCGTGAGTTACGAATAGGTAAAGATATGACTCAGCAAGAGTTAGCTGAGAAGAGCGAACTAAGTTTACCTTTCATAAACTTGATTGAAAATAACAAGCGGAATGTTTCTTTAGAAACTCTGGTCAAGTTATTAAAAGTGTTAGAGGTCTCTTTAAGTGATTTTTTCCTGCCTTATTCTCAAGAAAATGATGAACATATGGCGTTTTTTTTATCGCTACTACAGCAGTCACCCAACAAAGAACAACTTGTAGATTTATTTATACAGTTTCTTATGCTCTCAGAAAAATAAATCAACCCATTTAATTAAAAATAATTGAATATAGAACAAAAAAACTAAGGATTTCTATTTAACTCCCTAGTTTTTTGTTCTATTTATTCCTAACATTCATTTTTATTTATTGTAAGTCCTTTTTCCACTAGATAAGATTACATACTTACTTATTCAGCTCAATAAAAAATTCATTGAGTTTCTTTTGAAAATGGTAATTTCCTTTATTTTTCTGGAGTATTTCTTTATTTTTTTTGTAAATAGAATTGATATAAGACCCCTTGAAGTCTTTGTCATTTCCCATGTATATGCTTACAGCTACCTCTTCAAAAAAATCGACTACAGTAGAATGATCTTCTCCTAATACGTCATGCCAGTATAAAGTGACATTATAAAGATTTTCTACAAATGCTTCAAGGTATAGTTCGTCAAAACTGGGAATTAATAATCTTAACTCTTCTACTAAATCATCATCTAAGGTTCTACTTCCATCAACTACTTTCCCGAATCTCTCATAATCATACCAATAGTCATTTTGTGTTTTATCAACAATATATTTATCATAAAACGCCTTCTTGTTGCTACCATTATTCTTTATAGCTTTTTTTAAGATTAATGGTATTAGATTATCCCCTAATAAAGAAAGGGGGTTATATTCATTTTTTATAATTTGAATATTTGATCTTATATTCTCTCTATACACCTCATCAAAATTATTATTAGGCATTAAAAGTGCAAGTTCTTCCTTCACTTCATCCTTTAAAAGTTTTTTTCCAAATATAATTTGTTCGAATTTATCATAATCAGAAAAAAGATGCTCATATTCTTCTGCTGCTTTCCCCTTGATAAATTTATCGTAAAAAGTTCGCTGGTCATTTCCATTTTCTTCAATAGTACTTTTTATTGTTTTACAAAAAGCTGAAGTCTTTATTTTATCTATAATTTCCTGAATATGCTTGTCCAAAAAAAGTTCACCTCTACTACATTATATCATTTTTGTCAAGTCAGTCTAGATGATGAAAAAATATTATTTTACACTGACTGTTGATTGTTGACGCTTTCGTCAATAATGTTGGCATAGCAACAAGAAAGAGGTGATTCATGTGGAGTGAACACATAACACATCATTTGTAACACATTAAAAATAGGAAAAGAGGAAATCAAAATGGAAACAAAAACTTTTGTCGTAACAGCAGCTTCATTTAAACCCACTAAAGAATTCGGTTGGATTCGTGTAGCATTACCAAATTCTTATCAAGCTAATTGGAAAGAAATGGGTATGCATGTCAATAAAAATTTAGCCGATCTATTCACCGAGCCAGGGTTATTCTCGTTAACTTTTGAAACAACAATGAAGTTCGGATCAATGCCACAATACACAGTTGAAGATGCTACACCCATTTTACTTTTTTCGGAGGTAAAATAATATGTTGGTTATTTTACTTCTCTTCTTAACATCTAGTTGCTATGTCTACGCTCAAAGAGAACGTCTATACGATTATTCGAATATCTGGATAGGTTTATTCCTATTGTATTTACAATCTTTCTTTGAGATCGCGTTATGGATATATCACTTCTTGAAAGAAGATTCTAATTCTCAGCCATCGTTTTATCAAACAACTAGAAATGACTATTCTTTTTTGCTAAAAAATGTCATTGTCCCTGTTTTACAAAAAGAAATTCAGTCAACTAATACCTTGGGAGATAACATTAGAGAATGGCATCCCTCTCAAAACTACAATGTTTTAACTTTCAAACGCCAAATTGCACCGTCAGATCAAAATTCACTTATACAAGAGCTGATAAGTAACAAGGAATATATAATTGGTCGTTTAAATGATAGTTTTTTTGAATTGAAAGATTTAGGTGAAACATCTTTTTCGCTCAATGTGAAACACTTGGAGCTAATCAATGGAAATCTAACGCTGATTATAGAAATGTCTTGGGGGAATTAATAATGGTACTTGCATTCAATCAGCTTGGGACACCCAAACGCATACTGTTGGACTTAACGAAACATCCCCACGTCATTTTTGTCGGTTCAACCGGTTCTGGGAAAACGTTTTCATCCCGATATTTCATAGCAGCCTTAAGCGCTCAAATAAAAGATTCTCAATTAATCCTTTGTGATTTCAAGGGGGATGCTGATTTCTCAGCGTTCTCTGATTTCCCCTCAGTCTATCGATACCAAGAAGTAAAGCAGGGAATTAATCATTTTGTTGAGTTGTTTAGATTGCGACAAACAAATGATTCAGTAGAACGAACACCGCTATTTCTTTTTATTGATGAATGGGCAGCTTTTCTAACCCTTTTAGATAAAAAAGAAGCTGAGCAGTATAAGAAACTCCTTGCTGAACTGCTCATGCTAGGACGCTCGTTCAACATTCATGTTATTTTAAGTCTCCAAAGGGCTGATGCTAGTTATTTTTATCAAGGAACTAGAGATAATTTTCCTATCCGTATCGGACTAGGAAAACTATCTAGAGAATCTAAAACAATGATGTTTCCTGATCTTGAAAACTATAAACCTCTTGGAATTGGTAAAGGCTATTTACAAATTTCTGAAAATGATCCTATTCAAATTGAAGTTCCTCAATATTCAATTTCTCAAGCAGAAGAGTTAATCAAAATATGCCTAAAACGAACTAGTGAGCTGGCTAAGAGATAAGAAACCACACCAAATATTTTTTCAAGCGGGCAACTGATCCGAAGGTATAAGTTGTCCGTGAAGAAAAAATATTTGAGAGTGTCAAATCTACTAAAGCCTTACTACTCTTTGGCGGAGGGCTTGTTATCCCGCCTAAAATTAAGATTTCCAGTGCCAAAAAACATTATGAAATTGAGGTAATAAAATGAAAACAAAAAAAGCCAAAAGTATGATGATAACTCAACAAGTAGAATACCTTCCTTCTGATATGAAAACGACGGAAGATTGTTTTATAACTATCATGAATAAATTAGAGCCTTTAAAATGTGCGGTTATTCTTCATGATAAAGATGTAGATGATGACGGTAAGGCTAAAGCTCCCCATATGCATATTATGGTGACCTTTGAGAATGCCAGAAGCTTAAAAAGAGTGGCTACTCTCTTAGGTATTAAGCCGCAATATATTGAGCAATGGAAAGGTGAATCAATAAATGGCTACTCCTATCTCATACATGCTACAACAAACGCTGAAAATCAATATCAATATAGTACTGATGAAATCATAGCTAATTTTGATTTTGATGAATTGATGGAGCAAGCGCGAGAAGGTATCAAACGCAAAACTAAGATAACTAGCGCAAAAGATGAAATCATTATACGGGCTTACTTAGATGAATTAAAAAAGGGGCCGATTACTCTCAAAGATGTTGAGGAAAGACTCACAGGCTCACAATATGCTAAAGCAAAAAATAGACTTGAAAATGTTTGGCAAAAAAGACGACAAAACCTAGCGGAAGCGTGGCGAAAAGAAATGCTTGAATCAGGTCGCTCAATTGATGTTATCTATATTTGTGGGCAATCAGGGGTTGGAAAAACACGGTTAGCAAAAGATTATGCTGAAAAATCTGATAATGATTATTTTTTGACTGGTTCAAGTCGTGATCCGTTCCAACTATATGAAGGTCAATCAACTATTATTTTGGATGAGCTCAGACCTTCTACTTTTCCTTATAATGATTTATTAAAGATATTAGACCCCTTTAATACCAGTTCGAATGCGCCTAGTCGCTATTTCGACAAGATGTTAACCGCTGATTTAATTATCATCACCTCACCTTACAGTCCGAAAGAATTCTATCGGCGCATCATTAAAAGTGATAAGCATTTTGATGAAAAGATAGATAGTTATTATCAGCTTGCAAGAAGATTGGGGCTAGTCATGTTACTAACAAAAAATTTCATGCAAGTAGCGTTCTTTAATGAGCAAAAACGAGATTTTATGCTAGATAGCTCAACAAAAGAAGCAAATCCCTATAAGGAAGACAAGGTAAATAATATCCTGAGTCAAAATGAAAATGCTGAAAAACTTTTTAAAGAGATAGTAGAAGCATTTAGTTCCGATAGCAACATAGATCAAGAGAATTGTAAGAAAACACTAAAAAAACAAACCGCCCTTTTTGAAACTCATACAAAATTAGAGGTCACAAAAAAGGTAATTAAAACAAAGAATGAAAAAGGCCCCATCATCAAGCCGACCAAAGCAAATGATGATGAGACACAAAACGAAGACAATTAGAAAACACTGTCCGAGATATATTATATCACAGTGTGAAATTGAAAGAAGAGAGAGAAACTTATGGAAATACACTATAAAAAAACATCCCCCTATCTATTAACGAGAGAACAAGCTTCAAATTTTTTAGGAATTGATCCTAAATCTTTTGATAAATATATCCGCTCTAATGATGAGCTAGAACGATTTATGATAGGTAGACAAGAACGCTATACGATTGAGTCACTTTCTCGATTCATTACCACTCACTCAATTTAAAACCGTTAAGATGGTTGATTAGATTGCTTATACTCGCTACAATAAGCGTGTATTCAACTAGCATCTATCAACCATTTTATTATGAAGGGAAATGATAGTATGCCTAGTATCATAAAAAGAGGAAAAAAATATAGAGTCCAGATATCGCTTTACAAACATGGACAACACAAAAAGTTGACTAAAACTTTTGAGTCAAAACAGGAAGCGAAGCGTTGGGCTCTAGAGAATGAATTGGAGAAAGGAAATGGTAAACAGTTAGCAGAACGAACTACTTCGTTTGCTGAGTTCTTTGAAAATTGGATTCACATTATCAAAAAGAATGACGTAAAAGAAACTACTTTTCAGAATTACCAGAGAACATCAAATATCGTAAAGAAATTATTCGGAGATATTCAACTGAAAGATTTGAATGATATTGTCGTTCAAAGAAAAATCGATGAATATGCAAAAACTCATTCTCGCAAAACAACTCATGAAGTTCTATTAAAAATCAAGACTGCATTACGTGATGCCTATGCTCGTGGCTATCTTGCAACAGACTTTGCCAATTTAGTAAAGACACGTGGGGAAGAGTTAGAAAAACGAAATAAAGCTCTATCTATTACTGAACTGAAAAAATTACGAAATTACGTCATTCAGCACACAGACAATGAATTTAATATCCTTGTATTACTGGCATTAGAGACTGGTATGAGACGTGGAGAACTTTTAGGAATTCGACCAGAGAATATCTTCAAATATGGGATAGAAGTACGACGATCCATCAGCCCTACTTCTGAGGACACTTCTTTAAAGACAAAGAACTCTAGACGAGATGTATCAATTAATAAAGAAGTTTTCGCTATTCTGACCTCCGTTCCAGTAAAGGAAAATGGATATTGCTTTGATCCTGACGGTTTTCATCAATCAGCTGATTTAGCAAAGTTGCTGAAAAAGCTAGATATTCCTAAAACCACATTTCATGGTTTACGTGATACTCACGCTTCTTTTCTATTTTCACAAGATATCGATATCGCTTATGTGTCAAAACGTCTAGGACATATCAATATCCAAACAACGCAAAACTATTATCTTGAATTAATGCCAGAAAAAAAGCACCAGCAAGATGCCGATGCTTTAAACCTCTTAAATTCTTTGTCAAATTGATAATTTGAACCAACTTGAACCAAAAAACTCTTGAAAACGTTGATACAATAAAGAATTGATTAACGTTTTGAGAACTGTGAAGCTTTACGGGCTTTCTTAAGACCTGGTTTGGTAGAAATGTCATTTAGATAGTTTTAAATGCTTTTATACCAAGTTTTTACACCCTGTCAACTTTGATCTAATATCAACCAAATTCAATAGGTTTTAGATGAATGGTGGGGATTCACACATAAAAAAAGCGAGTCATTGGTGTATAATATGATAGTTTTTAGTACTAGAAGCAACTATTTAATATACATAAAATTAATCATTTGCCTACAGATACCTTAAAGTGATCTTATCATTTTTTTCATCATAAATTATAAGTCTTTTTTCTTTAAACAAATTAGCAAGACTTAAATAATCATTTGGAACCGTCCTTTGACCTTTTTTATTAGAAATCATCGAGACTAATTTTTCTATATTTTGCTCATCCCTTTGAACTTCATTTAACAAATTGATACTTTCAATCACTAGCAAATCAACTTTTTCATTCTCAACAGATTTTTTCAAGAAAATAGAGATAAGATTTATCGAATACTCTATCGAAATTTCTTCATTGTGCAATAATTCAATTAAATATTTTTTTCTTAAAGTGTAATCTTCAAAATTATTTAACACTTGAATTACTTGTGCTTCATTCCAAGATAACATTTCAGAGTATAGCGTTTCTTTTTTCTCAGAAAATAGAAATTCTAGTATTTCTAAATTGCAAACACTAATATTTCCAAACGAATACTTAACTTTGTCCCACTTGTACAGTATTTGTAATTTTTCTATTGAAGATATTTCAGTTGTAGTTTCTAAGATATCATCATATTTTTTTACATATTTCTCAAACAACTCAGCATCCACATTCTCATTTTCAAAAAGAGCTCGATATACGGAGTGTTTAATTTGTTCATCTTGATCCATATCCTCAATGTTGTTGTACAATCGATAAAAATCAAAATCCCGATGTATTAATATTTCATCTATAATTTCGATCTGTTCTTTATCTTCAATAGAGATAGATTCACGTAAATACTGCAAATTTAAATATGAGTTTTCATATAGCATAGTGTATTTTGAAAAAATTATAAGTTTTGAAAAGCTCAAATTTAGATCATTCAATGAATGAAAAACTATTGGATTGAACTGACTCATAAATTGTAGCGCTTCATCAAAATCATTATCACTTAATTCACTAAACAAAAAGGATAAGATTGCCTTATCCCATCTTTTTTCTAAGCTAAAAGATAGATTTTCGTTTTTCTCTATATAGTCAAATAAACTAGTTTTGTTTTCTAAAGAATACTGTACATATGGTCCATAATCTTCTATTCGATTGTTTTCAAACTCAGAAAGAATGAACTCTACATTCTCAATACTATACTCATAGATATTACTCTCATATATACGTGACAACAGTGCATCATTCTTAATATCTGAAAGTAATTTCACCTTGATGTCTTTCTCTATTTTGTATGCTACGAAAACGATTACTGCACTATTCTCATCTAAATTCGGTGTAAATACGTTTAAGTTTCGGTTGAATTCTTCGAGCCACCTACTATTATCAAATTCTTCTTCTTCAAGAATGAGATTCTCATATTTATCTAGAATAAGATTTAAAAGTTCTAAGTATCCATTTTTTACTTTGTCAAAGATAAACATCAATGTTTCGTCTTCTGTCATATCAGCTATTTCGAGAATAATTAATTCTCTATACAACTCTTCCTTATAATCCGTTTCCAGCAATAAGAGACTATTTTTTAAAGAAATTCGAGATAATATACGTTTAGCATTATCACAGTTTATATCTACCCAATCAATTATCTGCTTAAGGCTATTAGAATTCTCTACTTGAGATATATTTTCAAAAAGGAAATTGACTTTGTCCACATCTTGTTCAAATTTTAAAAATTCATATATAAAGCCTTCCTCATTAACTGCATTAATTAATAATTTATTGGCTTTACTATTTAGTATCTTTTTTGTGTATATCCAACTAATAAGATAAACATTCAAACCATTATGATTTATGATTTTTTCTTCCTTCATTTTTGATAAGATCGTTGCTGGGTCATATAATTTCAGAGTATATAAATCTGTTCTATTTTCTAAAAGATTAAAGTTTTTAATAAAGGTTGCATCGTTAACCTCCAAATAGTTGTTTGAAATATATATATTATAGTCGTTCATATCTAAAATATTTTCAAGAATCCCTAATTTAACAAAATCTATATCTAGAAAATCTTTAATTGAAAAAACAAGCTTATTTGGATCGCTTTTTCTTCTATTTTCAACATCTTTGATAATTCCTTTAATTAATTCACTTTTATCAGAATAATACAAAGAAATAGTCTTTGAAATACTTTTATTACTAGAGAATACAGGAGTTTTACTTTTTCTTCTATATTCTTCCGAAGAAAAAATATAATCTATGTTGTTAGACTCAGTATCTTCTAATACATCATTCAATTTCATTACAGCTCCATATGAATTATACAAAATAGACTCACCATAATGAATACGAACATCTTGAATACCAGATTCCTGTTTTATCTCATTCCAAAGTTGTTCCAAAGTTGTAATACTTATATGAGTACTACCATTTTTTCTCGCACCGACAAGCAAGCATCTTGAAAAAAATTCTTCTTTCCGCTTCTTTTCTATATATTCATATTGATCCTTATTGTTATAAAGCTTTGTGATGAGATACATATCTTCAAATACATCATGTATTATTTCATAAAAATTGTAAAAACGACTTTTTAATATTGTAAAATAGAATAATTTTAAATCACTAAACTCTTCTTTATCACCAATATCTATAATTTCTTTCATAATTTGATAATCATTAACCACATCAATTAATACCCTAGGAGAACTGATATACTGAGAAATCATGAACAAATCTTCATCTTTCATAGATTCATCACTGACTATGTTAGGAAATGTCCTCTTTATGAATTCATAGCTGTTTTGATTATCCATAACCGGTGTAATGTTTACAGCAAAATCAAAAAATTTTGTTACATTATCCTTAAAGTCAGACTGATATATCTTATTTATATCTACTTTATCTTTCTTTGAATATTCTGAAAACAGGCTATTTCCAACTGCATAGACAAACTTATAAGAATTATTTTCATCACTACCATTAAGTAAATTATTTACTTCCCTTAACTGCTGAAAAATTTTTATATTTTCATACCTATCGATATCTTCAATTATAAGTAACAAATTTCTGTTTTTCCTTCTCAAAAGGTAGATCAGATATTCTAAATAATCAAATTCATCACTCTTTATGACATCTGTAAACTTTTCAAGTTCTGCATCAACAGTCGATGCAACATTAAATTTACTAATCTTGAATCCCGATAGAAGTTTTGGATATAAATAAAGTATGAATAGCACTACAATTGCTATCAACAGAAAATACTGTATAATTTTGAATATTTCTAGTGGAATCCCATAATTTAAAACATGGTTTACTACTGGTAACTTAGCTAATACCTCTGTATTCATGAAGAAAACAAGCAAAAAACAAAAAACAAATAGTGAGATAAAAGCTAACGATTTGCGATCAAGTTGTAATGATCTAAACTTTAAAATATTGTGCTCCAAATCTTTTTTTGGGTTTTGAACAATTTGCTTAATTATATTATTCAGTAAAATTAAACTATCTGTCTCATCATTTTTAAGTGTCAGTAAAGATATGTTTATCACGTCATATTTATTGTTATCTATTTCATTTTCTACATAGGTTCCAATAACCGTACTTTTACCAGTTCCATAATCACCTATAATACCTATATTATTGATTTCATTCTTTTCAGTAAAACAATAATCCAACGCCTTTTTATAAGTCTCGTAATTCTTTACTTCCTCTTTCTTATTTCTAGGTTTTAATGAAAAAAAATTCATTATCTCCTCTCCTCTTCTATAGGCACGTTTGCTAAATTCATAAGTGCTCTAAATCTGCATTTACAATACCAATTAGTATTGCAACTACATGGTAAGTATAAAGTAAATGATTAAAATATTTCTCCTTACCTAGCCTTAATATTTTCTAAACAAACAATATACCCTGCGAAATCCCCCCAGCGTTTTCTTTCTTCCGGCAATCTAAGCTTTTCCATCCAGTCTCCATTCAGCTCTAGTTGTTCTCCTCGTCTATAAAACGCCTTTAAATTGATCATGAACGTATTGTGAAGACTGCTTCTTAATTTATCCTTCTCTTGCTTTTCTTCTGTCGAAAAATAGTTCCAATTAGTTCTCATTTTAGAATAGGCTAAAGCTGAATTTACAACATCTTTCCACGATTCATGTAAAATATCGTCTTGATTCTCAAGTACCTTGAAGATTGAATTATAAATGTCTAATGAATCTTCAAATGATAATGAGTCTTCCTCTTTCAAGTATCTAATGTAATCAAACATGTAACTACCTCCTCATTTCTTTATAACCAACTATACATTTAACTTGATAGCCTTTTCAATAGTTTTTTTATAACACACTATATAAATAAGCCATCTCACAGCGAGACGGCTCTCTATCTCAATTAATTTCAATAAAATAGTCACCTACAACATCACCACTAGAATTAATCAAAAAATCTTTCCCCAGCTTTTCATAATCGATATAACTTAACAAACTACGTGGCACTTCATAATAGCCCAATGCCACCAAGGAATGCCCTACCTTCTCATATTTACTTAGATTTTCACTTCCACCTAAATGAATAATGTTCACTTCTTTTCCATCACAATCAGCGATATACTGAACCACTTCTTCTGGATAACTCATATAATCCCTCAATTCATCATATTTTTCAGCTAATCGCTGTGGAAAATCATATTCACCTATCGAAAATGGTGCATCATAATCAGTAATGAAGTATTCCTCATAAGATTCTCCATTTTCATCTATGAACTCATTTCCAACATAGATCGTCTTATACGCTGCTTCCAAGTCTTTTTCATCAAACGGAAAATGAAGATACACACCCAACAATACTCCTTCACGATATGCCCTTAAGTTCGTAAGATACAGCCAATGTTTACTGTAACCACCCACTCTTTTTCCATCCTGTCTTTGCATCATTTCTTGTGTTACAACAATTTTTTCCATGTCAATTCCGCCCTTCTGTTTTTGACCATCCATTTTGTTTCGAGCTGAGGCATCTTTAAGAACTTGATTTTGATTTAGTTTTCAAAAAGCCTCGTATCGATTTTGAGTGGAATGGTTCATTTTGCTTTTTCGCTGTCGGCGCAATTGACACAGCAATGTTCTTTTGTAATGGAAAGGGGCAAATTCATTTGAGCGGCTTTGCCCGACCCTTGCAATGGAAAAAGGTTATTGCTAAATTGCTTCTGCCGATACGAAAAAGTGAAAGGAATCCTTCATCAAAGCGCACGAATGGGAAACGAAATTTACGAATTAGCAGTTTTATGCAAAATAAAAAACCGCCAATATTGACGGTCTCTGCAATCTATTTTTGATCCAGTTTTATAATTCTTTCAATAATATTGAGTAGTTCATCTTTGTTCTTTGATAAAGATAGAGCGTGAATAACAGCAGCTTCTCTATTTGTTGTTGTTCCAAAAGAAAAGAAAGCTGGATAATCTTCATCAAGCGCTTCGATAATTTTTTCCAGAGTACTTATTTGAATGTTTGCAGACTTCCCACGTTCAATCCTACCCAAGTACGAAACATCAAAGCCTATTTTCTCAGCTAACTGTTCTTGAGTCATGTTTTTAGCAGTTCTGAGTTCTCTAATACGATTCGCTATTTCCTGTTCTAATTTCATAATGACTATCCCCTCTAAACTCTCTCAATCAAGATTAAAGGTATTTCATCATTTTAGTTAGAATCTATTAATCCTTTAATTAGATATAAAACAGACTAATAAGTCCTTTTTAAGGTATAATTACATTAGTTACTAATTAAAAAGGGAGTGCATACAATGAAGTCTAATAATGGGTATGTTGGGGGAAAAGAAGAAGTTCTAAACTATTTATACAAAAAGCAGAAACTTACCGCTGCCGTTCAGGATGCGAGGTATGAGTTATCTGTTGCCAAAAATAATTTTATAGAACTCAAAAGGAAATATAGAAAATACTTTGCATTGATGATCATCGTTCGCTTTTGTGTAGGTTTATTACTTCTTTCTAATAAGGTCCTGCTAGACATTTGGGGCGCAGTTTGGTTGATAGCGTTAATCGCATTAATTGTTTTGAGAGTGCGTGTCGGGAAACAAGCAAAGTTAGATATTCAAGCTGCAACGCAAAATTTATACAACGAACAAAATGATAATAATTATCTTGCAGGTATGAATGACTTCCCAAAAAAATTTTATTCTTACTGGACTATTGATCGTCTAATAAATCTGATAAAAGAAAATCGTGCCTTGACCCTTCAAGAAGCTTTTAATATTGCAGAGAATCAAGATTTCCAAAATGATCAATTAGCTTTACAGCAACAAAATCTTGCCGTTGCAAAATCAACAAACACAATGGCTTCTATATCAGCCGCAGCAAATGTTGGAACCTTTTTAAATACTCGTAAAAAATAGGAGGCAATCTATGAAGATGAAAAAGAAATCCTTAATCATTATTGCAGTAATCGTAATCATTGGTGTCATTGGCTTCTCACTATACAATAACTCAAAAAAATTGAAAGGCGAGTACACTGCTAAAGTCCATTTGCTTTTAATGGAGTCAGAAAGCTCGCTCATTTTTGATGGAGATACCGTCACAGAGAACACAAATGGTAAAGAAAAAAATAAAGGTATTTATGAAATTTCAGGTGATCAACTTCAAATAAAATTAGGCGATTACAATATGACTGCTGAACTTTCAAAAGATAAAAAATCATTTGTTATCAAATCGGCTGAAGGGTTGGCAGGTTTAGCGAATGGAACAAAGTACACGAAAGAAGGTAAATAGCATGAATAAGAAAAAAGGGATGGCTATTGCAATAATCGCTATCCTTGCTGTCTGCGGTGGATCATACGGTGTTGTCCATCATAACAACGAAGTACAAGCACAACAGAAACAAGAGGCTCTGATCAAGAAAGAAAAAGAAAATCTTGAGTCCGCTAAGTCTGCTGTCGATCAAGCTTATAAGACACGAGACAGCAAAGATATTGAAGCTGCAAATAAGGCGATTGATAAGCTATCTAACAGCCAAAAAGAAGAAAAAGCTAAACTTTCTAAAAGAATGACTACACTTGACGGCTTATTAAAACAACTATCTGAAATTAATTCAGCTCTCGAAAAAGCTAATAAATCAAAGACGGATACCAATATTAAATCAGTCCAAACATTACTCGACAAAGTCACTGATGACTATCTTAAAAATGATAAAAAGATAATACAAGACAAATTAAATACTTTAAAAGCGCAAATTGTGAAAGAGGATGAAAAGAAGAAAGCCGATGCAAAAGCGACAGAGGAAGCAAAAGTAAAAGAAGCGGCGCAAGCACAACAAACTCAGCAAGATCAAACTGCTCAACAAGCACCAAGCATAGATACAACTACAGCACAAAATAATCAGTCATCAGGTCAACC
This sequence comes from Enterococcus sp., assembly GCF_032555305.1. Lineage (GTDB taxonomy): Bacteria > Bacillota > Bacilli > Lactobacillales > Enterococcaceae > Enterococcus_A. Next base: position 696 of record NZ_JAWGOQ010000048.1, on the reverse strand, counting down.
TGTCTATCAAGAGCAGCCGCAACAAAACTATCAGCAACCTGCTTATCAAGCACCCGCGGAACAACCAAATTATCAACAGCCTTCACAGCCAAATAATAATCAACAACCTGCTCAACAGACACCAACTAAACCTACTCCAAGTCAACCTAGCACGCCATCTCAACCAACAGGTCCAAATGGCGGGAATGGTACAGCAAACGGAGCCGGAATCGTCGATAGCCCCGGGGGGTGGGATACAGCCGGCAATGTAGGAATGGGCGAATGGCAATAATAGAAATTAACCCGATTCTCTCTGAGATCGAGTTTCTTTTTTCCATATAGATTTATCTACTAAAAAAACACGAAGCGACCTGCTCCGTGTTTTTGTCTTTACTTATGTACTTATTAACTAAAATCCTCTAAAAATTGAGACTCTGCCTTTTATTTTGCATACGCAAAATAAAAATAGTGAAGCTGCGCCCCATGCCCCATACAATTCATGAAAACTTTTTTTATTCTCAAATCCTTTCTCTAATTAAAAGCTAACTCAAAAAATATTTTTGTCAACTACATTTTTAATCATTTAATATTTTTTTATACTTTAGGGCTGGATTTGAGAATAAGTTCACTAAGACAGAAAGAGGGTGTAAAGATGGATTATAAACCAAAGAAAATACGATTTTAGCAGAACTTCAAAAAAAAAAAAAAAAAAAAAAA
>NZ_JAWGOQ010000047.1:0-24816 GCF_032555305.1 Enterococcus sp. | reverse complement strand
TTCTTTCTGGGCTGTACTTTTTCATTTGGTGAACTTCCTTTCGTTCGAGGATATTATAGTCCTCTCCCAAAATGTGTCCACTAAATCATCCTAACACCAGAAGCCTTATATGAGCGGTGTTTCAGATATATCTATTCCTTATGGTTCAAAATTTAGCACAATAAAAAATGTTAAAGGCTTTGATTTAGCAGATGGAAGAAGAGGCTATTCTGTTTATTACAATGGAAAAAAGGTAAGCAAGAAAAACTATATAAATACTAAAAAAGTTGGATACCATAAGTTAAGATATGAGATTAAAGACAAAGCAGGGAACAAAAATACTTATTATAGAAATGTGTATGTTAAGCCAAAACCATTTAAAACCGCAAAAAAATCTACAGCGAAGGTCAAAAAGAGTGGAAGAACGCATACAATTTATCCAAAGTTAAACAACGATAGAGGATTTTGGTACGATAGATACTATTATTGTACTAAATTCTACGTACATAGCTTGAACGGTGAGAGTCTGAATAGATTTAACAAGGGCGATATTGTTAAGTTTTATGTAGAAGGGAAATGGTACACTTACATAGTCTATGATAAATTCGTTTGTTATGGTGACAAATTACAATACCGAGGTGTTCCATATGGAAAAAGTTGGTATGCACCATCAAGAAGAAGAAGTATGGAAGATGAAATTGCAAATGCACCACTGGCTCTACAGACATGTAATGATAATGGATACAGTACATTAAAATACGTTTTGTTGAAGCCCCATGGAAATTCAAAAACTTGGAGACCAGTAAAATAGATAGAGAGTAGCCAAAAGAAGGCTACTCTGTTTTTATATTTTTCAAAATAAATTTTCCGTCTTTAATTTAAAAATAGATATTTCCGTTTTTGAATATTAGAGTATATTATCAATTAGAATTTACTTGATGAATGCAATTCGTCTTCAATTTTTTCCATGATAATTAAGATGACTTTTAGAAAAGAGATATAATTAATCTGATGGTTTTCTGAATGATAATTCCCATGTGTATATTTATTTCTTAATTCTTTTCCGTCAGGATAGTTACTTTTTAAAAGTTGGTTGAGATATTGGGACTCTTTTTCAGCAAAGAACCCCCTGCCTTCAATAGATTTAAGAGTGTTATTATTCTTGAATTCATTGACTACTTTGGCATCATAAGAAGTACTATTTAAGAATGATTCAGTTACTATTTCTGTATTATACAGGACATATAATAATGCAACTTCAGATTCTTTACCTTTTTTAATCGCTAAATCTCCATTTTCAAGTATTTGAAGAAAAGGATTTTCTCGAATTTCCTTGGACAGAGTGTCATCGTATTCAGAAATATTTAATCTGTCTCCAAAGAGCACAGTCAGATAGAAATTTGGATATTTTGTAACAGCATGTATTCCAACTTGTTTGTAATGAGATAAAGGAAGTGTGAAAGACGAGTTGTCATTAAATAATCTATCGCAATTTTTTTTCAACTCCTCAGTTGGTGAGAATAAGAAATACTTATCTTTTATTAAACTTTTTACTGTGTCAAAGTTAATCATATTATTATAGGAACTACGTGATTGGTCAATATTTGAATTACTCACATAGTCATTCCATTGTTTTAAAATGCTTTCTATTTCTGGAGCGGTTATTTTACATTTATTCAAAAAATTCTCAGTCGGCTGAGATAATGAAACTTGAAAATTCGATACATCATATTCTTTTAAGTACGTTTCAAAGAAGTAGACAATAATTTCTTCAATGAAAATTCCTTTTTTGGCAAGTTCAACATATAGAGCTAGCAAAATGAATGATGTATGCAAATCAATAGTCTGAGCATCATACGAGGAATTATAGTTTCCATTAATGTTCTTATTATAAGCCACTTCCATTAACGGATGCGCATGGTTATTGCCTCGATTAATCATGCGCATGACTCCGCCATCTAACAAATTTGTACATTTTGTAATATAAGAATATACATTCATTAATTTGTTTTTGCTATTAGACTTTGAACATTCATCTATCCATTTTGAAGACATGATATAGTTACCGTGGGTATCAATTTTAATAAATTCTTCTTGGTTAGAATCAAAAGATATCTGTATTTGATTTTCCGTCACTTTCAAAATCCCACCTTTAAAGTCATCTGGATTAGATAAAGACACATTAAAAATTTGAGTAACTCTATCCATTAACTCATTACTAACAGTAAATCGTTCCATTATTTTAGGTGGATGTTTTAAAATTTGAAATATGAAATTCATATCAAAGAAATCTATGTCTAAAATTCGATTCATCATGATATCAAAATCTTCCTGAGTAAATGATTGTGGAACATAGAAATTTTCATCCTGTTCTAAAATTTTCTTTGAATAATTAAAAAGTTTATCTGTATCAGGATTTACCAATTCTTTTCTGGCTTCTTTTGAAAACATTTCAACAATTTTTTTATGTTCAAAAAAATAGCAATTTATACTACGAGAAGACAATAGAGCATTTATATCAGTGCTATCAAAAGCTGAATATAACTTGTAATTATCGACAAGATTCCAGAACGATTCATCAATTTGGAAATCTTCTTTAGCAATATATTGCTCGATTACATTTTCCTTGTTGTTTTTTTTAAAGAATGTCCCAAACGCTTTTTTGAGATTTATTTCTTGTGGATTAGTAATAGAACAATCATCTTGCTGTTTTTCATAAGTATAATATTCAAACAAAAGTACAATGTCTCGAATATTAGTTAAGCTTTCGTTGTTGTCAACTTTAGCAAGAAGCTGCGTAGCTTCGTCTCTATCCTTCCCAATGCCTACGAAAAAGATAAAAATCACTCCAATACTAATTAAATGATGTTTATATCATAACACATAAAAACGAATTATCTGATGCCTACAAATTTTATAGTTTCTACTTGAATAGGTATACTCTTGTGTATTAGTGAGCTAAAATAACAATGAGGTGATGTTGGTATGGCAAAAAATTTGGATATTATATACGGAAATCAGACAACAGGCATTATAAAACTGGAAACTGGCAAATATAAATTTAAAGTCAGATTTGGAACAAACAAGGCTTCTGACAAAGACTATGGTCTTTTTGACAAACAAAAAACTGTTAAAGTAAGTAATAATACTGAGGCAAAGAAACTTTTCTTAAAGTTTAAAGACGAGATGCAGAATCAGTATATTGAAGAAAAAGCTCGGTATGAAGAAAAACAGGAAATTGTCGAAACTCAATATATTGCTGATGAAGCGGATGAATCACTATTAGACATGACTTTTAAAGAGTTTACGTATAGCAAAAAGGGTGAAGAAAAAGAAGGGTTACTATTTTCCAATATCCCACGAAACAAGGCAGGCGATAACTATTCTTTAAACACTGTAAATCTATTAAGAAAAGAGACAAGAGTCATAAATCAAGATGAGTATAGATTTTTTAATGAAATGAGATTGGTTGAAATTGGACCAGATGATGCCGAGAAATTAATTGAAGAACTAAGGAAAAGAAAAAGAATTGTAAGTAAAGCAGAAGGCATCTATGAGCTTATTTCTAACGGGATGATACAAAAGTATATAAATAATTTAAAGATTGTTTTTAACAGCTTAGAATCGGTTGTTAAGCTGCGGAAAAAGGGTACTAATCCATTTATGGGCTTGAGAGCAGGTACTATTAAATATAAAAAGGATGGAAAAACATCTTTAGATACGATTGAAGAATACGATAAGGTTAAAGAAGAATTGAAAAACATGGTTACAGATGAACCAAATGATGCACTATTTTATCTTTTTGCCATGATTTCAATGCTTCGCAGAGGTGAAATTGGTGCACTAACTTGGGATGATTTAAACTTTGAAGATAAGACCTTAAATATTAAAGCAGTCATTGTAGAAGATACGCACTTAGAAAAATTCATTACAGGAAGTATACGAAAAGTGATGAAGTCAGATTGAGTATCATGAATAATGAATTGATTGAAATATTAAAGAGACTAAAACCAAAATTTGGAAATAGGTATTGGATTGATGATAAAGGTATCAAACACAATCTGATTTTTTTAGATGAAGATGGTAATCCATTTAAACTAACTCATTGGACAAATATGTGGAGTACCAACTTTAGACCAAAGCTCCAGAAACAAGGATTAATCAAGAAGCAAACAACGCTCCACGACCTTCGAGGTTCTGGAATAAGCTACTATTTAATTGAGAAAAAATTGGATGTTACAGTTTTAGCAAGGATAGTTGGACATACAGATATTGCACTTACATTAAATGTCTATGCAAATGCAACAGATAATAATATCAAACAATTAGCAAAGGAGATTGATTAAACTAAATGATAGAACGGTTAAAACAAAGAATTAAAATAAGTAGATTTAAAAATAGAATCTATAGAATTTTGTTGTATCTCTCCATTGCAGTTGGAATGTTTTTACTCTATTTAGTTTTTTCTGCCGTATTAAATAAGGAAACTGGTAAGGCTTGGTTTATCTGGTTTTCAAATTTTTCAGTAATAGTAACTTCCCTTAGTATATCAGCGTTGATAATGGATTTTACGCTAGGAGTTGCTAATTATCTTGAAAATAGATATTACAACTTTAAAGCCAGAAACATGATGGAGTCTTATCGTAGTTGGGTAATAAATTCCAAATATGGAAACTCTTACCGGATATTGGATTACTTGAATGACAATAGTTGCTTAACTGATTTAATTCAGGATAGAGATGGTGGATATAGAAAACAGCAGGGAGAAAAAATCAAAATGGAGGTCTACATAAATGACCTAAGATATAAAAAGGTTTTTCCTCTTTATAATGATGTGATAGTAGAATTGACTAAAAAACCACTATATGAACTAAAAAATATGCGTTCATTTCTTGAAATCTCTCCTAAGAGAAATTGGGGATTTTTACTATTTAAGACTTCTTTTGCTTCTATAATTTCTCTGGAAACTCTTGATAAAGTCATTGAAGTATTAGTAGAGAAATTGAAATTAGGAAGTGATATAGAACTTTCATCATTATTTGAATATTTAAAAGTGCTAGTATTAAATAAAGGAATTTCATTTGCGGTTTCAATGTTGGTGATATTTATTTCTCTGTTTGCTTGGATATTTCTTCTAATCTATAAGGATACAAAGTTTGATGAACCTCATATACATGAGTATCTTAAAGAATCCATTACAAGAGCAATTGAGATAAAAGAAAACGGAGAAGAAACAGAATCTATTTAGCTTCTGTTCTTCTTTTTGCATAAATTGAGATAAATAATTGACAAAGTTCTTTCATAGGACTACCATAAAGAAGCAGTAAATCGTGTGAACTCCACATTTTTGAACACTTTTAGATAATTATTTTTCGTTCGAAAAGTGCTGTAAACGTTGATTTAATAACAATCTTGCGGGTGTAGTTTAGTGGTAAAACAGAAGCTTCCCAAGCTTCCGTCGCGAGTTCGATTCTCGTCACCCGCTTCAGTGAAGAGTGCCGAAACCTTGATACAGCAGGGTTTTGGCGCTCTTCTTTTCACTCGTTACCCAAATATTCCCCCAAAAAACATGAAAAGGATTTTTAAAGTATGTCTTTCAGGTAATCGAAAACTTTTTTTGTTCTTTTTTTTGTTTTCTTGGGTAACTGAAGTATACTCGTAGGATTGAGAAACATTCTTGTGACCGAGCTGAGATTTAATATAAATTGGATCGGCTTCCGCTAGAATCAAAGCATCAGCTCGCGCGTCTCTAACCATGAGAGGTAATACGAGGAACGTCGGCTATCTTGCAAGTTTCTTCTATTATAGTCGTTCACAGCGTCGTTTGTGATTGGTCAAGCATTTCTCTCGTTTACAAAAATTAGATTTCTAGGATTTTTGACTTTACCTATAACAATCCGCTCATTTTGAATTTTTTTGTATTTCTTCAATTTCATGAAAAGAGAGTCGGAATCGGCTACCAATTTTAACAACACCGTGTTTTTCATCTAAGTCGCTCCAAAATAGTGCAGCAATTTCTTGATAGCAGTAGCCAGTATAAAGCTGAGTTAAAACAAAATACTTGCTGATTGTATCTGGACGGGCAAGTAGAATGTCTCTAAATTTTTTAGTATCTTCAAAATTTAGAGTAATTTCTTTATCATGAACAGGATATACTCCAGTTAGTTTTGCATTTCTAGCCGGATTTGATGTGATAAGTCTCATGTCCATTACTTTAAGAAAAACAGCTTTACAAATTTCATGTCTATTTTTCACTGTTTTTTTCCAAAAAAGTGGGTTTCAAAAGCTTCAACAGCTTTTTTTGTTTTACCAGTAAACATTTTATCTTTCCAAGTATTCGTGATGGGGTCTTTATTCTTTAAGCGAATACGCCATTTTCCTTTTTTTATCATCTTTGGTTCAGCCACAGCCATATGACTCTTTTCCTTTCTGATTTTGTATTAATTTGTCAGATACTTACCGATATTTATCGATAAAACTATTGATATTAACAATTAATATCTGAAATTTGGGAAAAACCAAACGTATGTTCTTTTTGTGTTGAAAGAAAAGCCCGAAGGCAGATCTTTTACGTTATTGGTTGAAGCTCTACTTTATTTGATGATTGTAAGTTTGTTACAGCGCTAGCAAAAATATATTCATTGGCTAAACGCTTTTTATTAGCTGAGTAGTTTAGAGAATACTGATAAGCTTTGTCTGCTTTTGAATATAAATCAGATATTTGTGGGGTCTTATCATAAGTAAGAATCCAATAATAATCATCTATACTTAATATCTTATCTCTAATAAGTTTATGTTGGTCCTTTTTATAAAAAGATAGGTATAAAGATTGTCCTTGAACATAGTAGGGGGGATCAAAGAAAATAAAAAGATGCTCTTTTGGATAAATATCCTTAAGTAAGTCAACAAGCTTTGCAGCATCTTTATTATACAAATGAATTTTGTCTTTTTGTTCGGCGATATCTTTGATTTTCTTAATTAAGCTTAACTTATTAAATCGACAGTCAATTTTATATTTTCCATTTTGATTACGTCCACCAATTGGGCCACCAGAAATAATACCACTAACATTTGTACGATTCAGGAAGAACGTAGAAAATGCACCTTCTAATGAACCTACTGTTCTACCATGATTATTATATATTTCCTTCTGATTATGCCATTCATCAATCGAAATTTCAGTAGTATTAATTAACTGAATAAATTTTTCTGTATCATGAATAATGGCTCTCCAAAAATTGTAAATAGCAGGATCATAATCATTTATAATCACTTCTTCTACATGGTTACCTAGAAGTAACTCTATTGTAACTCCTGATCCACCCGCAAAAGGTTCACAATATATTGGGTTAACAATTCCGTTTAAATCAATTAATGATTTAACAAATTTCCATAGTTGCGTTTTTCCCCCTGGATAGCGCAAAGGAGACTTTGTATATGGCATAATTATCACCTCGAATCTTATATTATCAAAAACCCTTGGTATTGGCCAAAAGTTTAAATGCGGCTTGCCATAATCCTATTAGAAACATATTCAAATACTCTCTGTGTCCCTTTAATCCAACGAATCAATTCTTCATTTTTAGTAGAATAATAGTAACTCAACATATTTGAATTAGAAGCAAAATTCAACAGGTCTTGTTTTTCTGCTTTCAGAATTTTTAAACATAGTTCTGATTCTCTGATAATTAGTTTTTCCTTAATCTTATCGCTAGAATATAGCGCAGTTTCAGGATCTTCATCTAAGGTTCGCCAAAATTTATAATGGTCTCTATCATTTTCAACTAATTCGTAAATGATTGAATATAAATATCCTTCAGGAGAAAGAAATCCAGGTAAACTAACAAAATTTCTATCCAAATTATTTGAAGTTAGTGATTCAACGATTGTGGGATCTTTCATGTAATCCTCAATTTTTATTTTATCTTTTGAGTTAGCATCACCATCTAGTACAATTGCTACATTGCCGAAATGAGCATCAATTCTTGGTAATTTTCTTAATTGTTCAGCTCCCAAAAAAATGGGGATGATTTTATACGGAGGTAATTTGAAATCTAAATCTAAAAAACCAGCTGCATCAACTAGTAATTCAAACACTGCTTTAGTCATTTCGTCTTCACAATAAACTTTCGTCTCAGGTTTTTTAAAAGTAAGCTCTTGAAATAGGTCGGCTTTCAAAAGTCTGTAAGAATTAAACTTCATAATAGAAGGTGTGCTTACACCTTTGAAATAAACTAGCTGATACTGACTAGGGCTTTTTTCTTTTAAAGAAATTACTTCTTTAAGGATAGTTAATGAATGGGAAGTAAGAAATATCTGTAAATTTAATTCATTGCTAAGTCGATTGAGCAAATTAAATAAATTCACTTGAGCACTTGGATGAAGTGAAGCATCTACCTCGTCTATACAGAGAACACCGCCTTCGTAATCATCTGATAAAGACAGTGAATAGAAGTCTACTAGAGCATTTACTATATATCCAATATTATCTTGACCAACAGATTGTGTTTCGGCCGAAGCATTTGTTGGGGGGACAAAAATTCTTGTCCTACTATTTACTTTCTTAGTCATTGATTCGACATGTTCATACTCACTAATTGAGTTTGGAAGTATTTCGTTATACCACTCTGTATATTTTTTATGAAACCCTTTTTGAATAATTGTGTTAGTGTTTCTCATAGAAGTAGACTTCACCTCTGTTTCGCCAGTTGGGTAAAGTCTAGAAAGACTTAAGTAGATTGTAGGTATTGGAACCCTAGCAGAATCTGTAATTCCTAGTTTGCTCCTAACTTCTTCGACTGCACTTGCTACTGTGTCATTACTATCTACTCTAGGGGAGGTTCTTGGAAGAGCTCGGACTCCACGATTCGAATCAGCATCATTTCTAAATCCTATTCGTTTAGCAAAAATAAACCCATCATCAGCTTCGTACTCGCAAATGAGTCTATACTTTTTCAGTGGTTCATTAGAGTTTATTGTAAAATAGTCATCAAACTCAGGCTGAAATGGTTTTTTGTCGAGTCTTTTTTTGTTTGTACCCGTTGTAGAGGCGATTAAGGAGAGTAAGCTGGATTTTCCTACACCGTTATGACCAGAAAGTACTGTTATCTTACTACCAAGTTTGAAACGTAAATCAGTCAAATTTCTAAAATCGTTAATAGAAACTTCTTTTAATTTAATTTTCATGTTTGTAGCTCCTTATTTTCTAGTGAAATTTCTACTCCCCGTGCCGGAATCGAACTGGCGTCGCCAAACGGGGAAAGGGTTATTTCTCCATTTTATCTTGTAATTCTATTGCTTTGTCTATATATAATTTTAATCTACTAATGTCATCAAACCCAATTGATAGATGGGCAGTAAAACCTACTACAGCAAGAATAAGCATAATAGCAAACATAATAAAGAATGGTTGGTTGTTTTTTGTATAAATCATTGAGACAACAGTGAATATTATACTAAAAAAAGAAAGGGTTTTTACAGGATTACTAATTGCAGCACTTTCGAGAGTTATACTAGCCAAATGTAAGTTAAGCGGATCAATTTTGGTTAATCTTATGAGGGTTTCTTTTCTCTTATTTTTCGTATGAAAGTATTTTTTTAAACTCTTTTCGGATAAGATAAAAAGATTATACTTCTCTCTCAGCTTATAATCGTTTCTTGTGCTAAAATCTCTCTCGATCCAATCAATTAGATCGTAGTCAGCTTTTTTTGCCATAAAAATCCTTCTTTACATCCAAATTTTTCTCATATAGTAGTTGGTTAATTTGAGCTAAGTGGATTACCCTTTTGAGAAGTACCATTCTTTTTCGTTTCCTCAACTCGTAACTCTTGTACACGACCACGAATCGCGCCAAACTGAATTTCAAATGGTCTTGCCTTTTCTTCTAAAGCCTTTCCATCATTTTTTCTATCACGTCCATATTCATTACGAAAGATCGGCCATATTTGCCGATTTAATTGAGAACAAAAGTTATCGGCTTCACTCCAGTTTTGAAGACTATTAATTTCCTCTTTTGTAAAGCGGTAACTAGTTTCATTTACTGCATGACTTGATTTGTTGAAATATTTTTGAGCCATATTAAAGAAATTATTTTTTTCTAGAAATTGAATTGTATAGCTTTTGAAGTTATTCATACCTAACAAAATGTCCTTTCATTATGACAGTGAGTATTGCTATTAAATATTTACTACTAATGTTTTGATTGCCTATTTGATAGCCAATTGTATCAAGATTTTCAATCGTACAATTCATAAATCATCCTTCATTCTTCTTACGGGCTACCCTTTGCTTTTTTGTCCAAAAGTAACCAACTATCAAATCGTTTATTTGTTCTCTATCTTCTTTTGTGATTTCTTTTTCATCGCCATATGCCTTACCAACATTGGAATTGAAAATTTTATCTAATTCTATTATATCCTCTTTTTCAGCTCACTCGGGTGTTTGATTCCTTCCTAGTCAAGTAATCAGTAGTTACATTAAATAAATCTGCAAGCCTATTAAGAGAATCCGAATTAGTTCAGCACGACCAACTTCCCAGCTGCCAATAGTCTGTTGGGAAACGTTCAATTTTTTGCGAGTTCAGCTTGGGTTAACTTCATTTGATTAAGGAGTTCTTTTATTTTTGTATTTAATAACTAGAGCTCTCCTTTTTAGAGAATTATATACTACAAAGTGTAGTATTAACAACGAAATATAGTAAATACAAAAAGAAGTAGTAAAAAAGGTATTTCTCCATAAAACTCGTGTAATTATTATATGTTTCCTAAAAGAGTATAAGTTCGTGGGAAGGTTGATAGAACATTTTCTAAATCATTTTAAATACAATAATTAGAAGATACATTTTTGCGACATTAAACTACGAAAGTGAGTTAAATAGAGTAGCCAACAAAAAACATAGTTTCAAAAAAAGAAAACCAATGAAAGGCAAATCACAAATGATAAGTGTTTCAATTGATACACGGTTTTGAATCAATATATCAAAATGTTGTTTCCTTTAATTCAAAGAAATTAGGTATCGATCTTGGAATAGAAGGGTCCTCATTTTTGGATAAAAACAGTATTAATGAAATGTTCATTTTGTTACTATCAACAGATGAAGCAGTCCAAGAAATATTTGATTTTTATAAATTCGAAATAGCATTTCGAAGGTGAATTAGTTAGTTTTAGTTAGCTGAATGAAACGTTTCATCATAATTAAAGTATGATATTGAAAATGTCTGATAAGAAGTAAAATTACTCAAAAGCAGAGAAGAGCGTTCGACTTGTAAAATACGCAAATGATTCAGACTTGAGTTTGAGTATTATAGATAGATTATTGGGAATATTTAGGTCGATGGATGGCGAACTTTATAAAAAAGATTTATCTGCTTCGGATGATTTAAGAGAGTTTGAAGAAAATGAACGAGATGAAATAAAAGCATTGGTCCAACTAATTCTACTAAAACGAGTATAAAAATTAGATGCACAAGACTTTGATTTGTTATTGAGATTTTCAAAAGAACACGCTTAAGCTGTTTTCATAAATATTTAATATCTTAACGCATTATGTAATTTTCAAAAATGTCAATTATGGATTTGTTTAATATCTTTATGAAGGATTAATAAAATGATTGAATCAGAAAAAGAAATATCAAATTTAGCAAGATGGCTTTCAAGAATCTTTTTTGTTTGTACGGGATACAACAAACCAATCAAAAATACAGAGTTGACTGAAAGTAGTATTGTTACTCATTGCAACAATTAGCCGAGTAAAAAATGATTGGAAAGGTAAGGAGAGAGTGCAGGCTTTATGTTTATAGTCCACAAAAAATCGAAATGCCTAGGTCATGTCTAATAGAAAAAATGTATCTAAATTCTTTTTGGTATTTATTACTTTTGTTGAAAAGCACCCTTGCTATTCAATCAATGATTGATGTATGCTAAGGGTGAAACGGGAGGAAACTTTCGTTTAGGGTATTATATCCTGATTAAACCAACGTTTGTGGCTGAGCGTTGGTTTTTTTGCGCTTTTATGAAAGCGGATTATGCGAAAAAGGATATTTGTAGTTTAGACTGATTTATTAGAGGGACTTACTTTAATGAAGGAAATTATTTGGTCTTAAAAAAGGATTATTTGGGGTTTGATTTTTATAGAGTTCTTGTTAGCGTGAGCATATACTATGGTCAATCGCTGAGGGAGGGTGAAAAAAATGATCTTCGAACGTGTGTATATCTGGGTTATCCGATTCAGTTTAGCTGTTTCGGTAGTGCTTTATGGGTTTGGAATTTTTTTCTATTCTCGTTTGCCGGTAGAAGTTCCGACACAGATCGGCTTTGATGGTGGAGTGAATAGTTGGGGAAGCAAGTGGACTGTCTTTCTCTTCCCAATCCTTCTATTAGGGATCGCGTTAATCTCCAGAAGCAACTATATTGATATAAGATATCCTAATAATCGTGAAAACCGCCTATACAAACTTGTTTTATGCAGCTGTTTACTTCTACTCGCTTTTGGCAGCGTATATTTCTTTTTCTTATATGGAAGATTACTGGAATAAAAAAATCCTCACGCGGAGGATTAGATTTTTATACCAAAAAGACTCAGGACCAGAAGCAGCAGAGCCGGCAGCATAGCATTCATAGTATTTAACATCCAATGAACCATAATGGAGCTCCAGATATTTTTCGATAACAGGTAAATTAAACCAAAATATACGCCTAGAACCATATAAGGAATCATGGCATAGATATTGCCATTAAAATTACTCCAATGAACGAGGCCGAATAAAATACCTTGAACGAAAAGCATAATAATGCGCAGTATTTTATTAGATATTTTTCCTAACAGTAAATAGCGAAAGGTCAACTCTTCCGCAAATGGAGCAATAAATGGCGAAACGGCTGCCAAGACAGCCCAGCTTGGACTAAGCGGTTGCGAAGAATCGGTTGTCGAAGAGCGCAGTTCCAGTAATTCGCTGGGGATCAATCCACGAACAACGCGCAACAATAGAAAAATACCTGCTACTAATATAATACTTAACAGCAACCTGAGAAATAGTTTTTGACGATAGGATTTCCACTGCTCCTTTAAAAAATCGCGAAATAGATAAATTATGACCAAAAATCCGACTACAAAAAGCAGTGTGGAGGACAGCAGAGTAACCTTTGGATCTTTTGTTAAGTGAAAAATCGGAAAGATATAGTCGCCAATCAATAATTCTAATGGAATGACTAAAAGTCCTAACCATTGTTTTTTACTTGTTTCCATTTTTATCCCCCATTCTTTTCATAGTGTAAAAAAATAGACGAATTGTGTAAAGTAATATGAAACAATGGGAAATTTACTTGTGAAAGATTTGGTATACTGGTATGAAGGGGGAGATTGTGTTGGATTATCAAATGCAGAAAACGATGGGAAAATGTTTTCGTAGTAAAGGGTCAAGTATATCTGGACTCATACGTATTTTGGGTAGCTGGTATGATTACAAAGTGATTAACGGACCACCGGAGCCTGATGATATGCTTGAGGTTGTAGACTTTACCAGTCGTGAATTGTTAGTCGTCATCAATAATAATCGAGAAGAAAGTGATGTGAACTATATTGTTAATACTTAATATCATCTTAATTGTGATCGCCATCATCGTTGTTCTATTTATCGTCAGTCAAATGGTCGTGATCGTGCAACAAGGGGAAGTCAAAGTCGTTGAAAGCTTCGGTAAGTATGTCAAAACCATCGAACCAGGCTTACATTTTATGATCCCGATCTTATACGTGGTTCGACGTCGCGTTTCGTTAAAACAAACACCGATCCAAATTGAACCACAAAGTGTTATTACACGTGACAACGTAATTGTTGAAATCGATGAAGCAATCAAGTATCACGTGACAGATGCTCGTGCTTTTGTGTATGATAATGAAGATTCTGTCACGTCTATGATCCAAGATTGCCAATCCAACTTACGCGGTATCATCGGTAAGATGGAACTGAATGAAGTGTTGAATGGGACGGAAGAAATCAATGTGAACCTTTACGAGAGTGTGAAAGACATTACTGCCGGCTATGGCTTGTCGATTGATCGGATCAATATTGGTGAAATTTCTGTCTCAAATGAGATTGTTAATTCGATGAACAAATTGATAACTGCCAGTCGTGATAAGGAATCTTTGATCACGATTTCTGAAGGGAAGAAACAATCCGTCATCCTTGAATCTGAAGCGAAGTCATCCGAGATGCAGATTGATGCAGAAGCTCGGGCCAGACAAACAAAGATTGATGCGGATGCTCGAGCAGAGCGTACCCGAATCGATGCAGCAGCAGAGGCTGATCGTATCGCAAAGCTGACTGAAGCAGAAACGGCGCGTATCAAGGAAATCAATAAGGCGATTGCCGAAAGCAATTTAACGGATGAAATGATCGCATACTTAGGTATTGAAGCCTTTAAACATGTCGTTGAAAATAACGGGAACACAGTCATCATGCCAAGTAATCTGACAGAACTTGGTAACGTACCGGCAATCAAAGAAATTTGGCAGCAAACCAAATAATAGGATCAACGTGATGGGAAAAAGAATTAGGAGTTGAACTACCATCGCAGCAAAAAAACAAACACCCAAAATAATTTCGGCGCTAGTCGTATTATTAGCGGGAATTTACGGCGTTTACTCACAAGTAAAGCCTGATAGTGAACAAAGCAACACTACAAAAGAGGTAACGGTTAGTCAATTATCGGAAATACCGGATTATGATGGACAGCATCAAACGATCGAATTGAATCATAATCAGCCTGATTTCACTAAAAAAGATCTTTCTTTGGATCAAGGAACATGGACTCGCTTTTCTGATTTAGATCAATTAAACCGCGTTGGTGTCGCGAATGCCATGCTGGGAAAAGAATTGATGCCTCATCAAGAACGAGAACGCTTATATGTGAAGCCAACTGGATGGCGGCAAAAATTTTACAATGATGAACCTCTCTATAATCGTGCACATCTAATTGCCTATCAATTTTCGGGAGAGAACAACAATCTGAAAAATCTGATGACTGGAACAGCTTCGATGAATGACCCAGGGATGAATGATCATGAAAAGGAAATCGGAAACTACATTCGAAAAACGAATCATCATGTCCGCTATCGTGTAACGCCATATTTTAAAGGGGACGAATTGGTTGCCAGAGGTGTGCAGATGGAAGCACAAAGTATCGAAGACGATCAAATTTCATTAAACCTCTTTGTTTACAATATTCAAGAGGGGATCAAGATCGACTATCAAAATGGTTCCTCTCAAAAAGAATAGAATATGGAATCATCCAATTTTGTTGGATGATTTTTTTGTGGGATAAGATTAGTTCAAGCTAAATCTCCTAAATAGAAATGCTAAAAATTTTTATCAAATAGGAACCCATCAATTCAAACTAGATATCAAAAAGAGCACTATCGAACAAGCACACAATTCAGCTTTCAAGTAAAATGAATAGTGTCTATCAACAAATAAATGAGAAAGCTGGTGTTACTATGCAATGGAGTGAACGATTTAATGCGGAGCAGGAGCCAACAGAACAGCAAATCACGGATTTTATTTCCAACCCATTATGGCTCGAGTTGGAGAACCATTTAAAAGAAACCTATAAAGTAAAGCCTAAGATTGCTTATAGCGGATGCTCCATGGGAGAAGGTTATTGGAAGGGGTGGAATGTAAAGTTCAAGAAGAGCGGAAAAGCCTTATGTACGATTTATCCTAAACAGGGCTACTTCGTTGCAATGGTCTCATTCAGCGCCAAGGAGTTAGATGATGCAGATGAGCTGATTCAGCTCTGCGATGAATATACTAGGAACAAGTATCAAGGTTCCAAATCAAGTAAATTAGGAAAATCTACTTCCTATGAGGTAACAAATGAAAAGATTCTACAGGATATCAAAGAGCTTGTAGCGCTCAGAGCTGCTTCATCAACAAAAAAGAATAAACTTCTAAATGCCTAAGATTATTTTCTTAGGTTTTTTGATCTCCTATTGCTTATGTGTCCTAAAACCTTGAAAATGAAGATGATGAATTTAAGGAGGAAAGCAATGGAAGAATATCAACGCGAGCGTTATGCAGTAGCGGCAATGACGCTCAGTAAAAAATTAGAACGGCGAAATTTTCTACCTATTATTTGCAAGGATTTATATGAAGCGAAGAATCGAGCCTTAGAATTGATTGCATCAGATAAATCAGTTGCATTTGGCGGATCAATCACTGTAGAACAATCTGGCATTATTGAAAATTTATATCAGCGGAAGCAAAAAATGGTTGACCGCGAAAAAACGAATACACTTGAAGAACGACATCAGGTGATGAAGCGAGCGCTGACAGCCGATTACTTTTTGACTAGTATCAATGGAATTACTGAAGACGGAGAGTTGGTGAATGTTGATAGTGTTGGGAATCGGGTAGCGGCTATCACGTATGGACCAGATAAAGTTCTGGCCTTTGTCAGCATGAAGAAAGTTTATGGCGATCTGGATACAACTCTTGAAATGGTTAGAAAAAATACCGCACCGTTGAATGCACATCGATTAGGGCTTGAGAAAACACCGTGATTCAAAAAGGTACCTGCGGAGATTGTTTGCAAGCTGAATGTATCTGCAACACGATCATAATCACAAGACGGTCAACGATTAAAGATCGAATGATTATTTTTTTGATTATTGAAGAAGTGGGACTATAAGAATGCAAAAAACCGAGGAAGAATCCTCGGTTTTTAATCGCTTAGCTTAAAGAACTGCTGTTTTCCATTACTTCATCGATCAAGCCGTATGCTTTCGCTTCTTCGGCGGTCATGAAGTTGTCACGATCTGTATCACGTTCAATGACTTCAATTGGTTGTCCAGTACGTTCAGACAAGATATTGTTCAAACGTTCGCGTGTTTTTAAGATATGGCGAGCAGCGATTTCGATCTCAGTCGCTTGACCTTGAGCTCCGCCAAGAGGTTGATGAATCATGATCTCGGCATTTGGCAAAGCAAAACGTTTTCCCTTTGCACCAGCAGTTAATAGGAAACTTCCCATTGAAGCTGCCATACCAAGGACGATTGTTTGTACGTCAGCCTTAACAAAGTTCATCGTATCAAAAATTGCTAAGCCGGCAGATACGCTGCCGCCTGGTGAGTTGATGTAAAGATAAATATCTTTTTCAGAATCTTGGGCATCCAAGAAGAGTAATTGGGCGATGATAGTGTTCGCCATATCGTCATTTACTTCTCCGCTTAACATGATGATGCGGTCTTTCAAAAGACGAGAGTAAATGTCGTAAGCACGTTCGCCACGCGATGATTGTTCAATGACTGTAGGAACTAAATTCATAGTGAATCCTCCTTAAAATATTGTTCGTAAATTATTTTAGCACAAACAGGGTTAGATTGCTAAAACATAAAGAAAGTATACAACGTTGGTCAGTTTTGGTCAAATAGAAGGCTTGTTTTTTTAAGCGGGTCTAGCTATCCTAGAAACATGAAAATATGGTACTATTAATAGCGCAGAGAACCGGATGTCAGTTTCACTTTTGCAATGTGAAAGAAAGTAACATTTTTAGTGAAATGATAGACGTGCTGACGTTAGGTTTTATTTGAAAAAATAATTCCAGCAATAAGAAATAGGAGGGAAAAACGTGGAAATCGCATTTATTGGACTAATCGGCGTATTGATCGGGGCAGGTATTACAGGAATTGCAGTCTTCTTTGTTTTTAAGTATATCGACCTGCGCCATAAACGTGAAAGAGAGCTGGAACATCAGGTAAAGGAAATTGAAACGATTAATCTCTTGAACAAAAAGGTCAATGAGATTTTATCTAAACGAAACGTTCTTATGCAGGATTACGTAACGTTCAACTCATTTGATGATTGCTATATCACGATTGATGATTTCATTTATTTAAATTCCTTTACATCCCAAAATAATTTTTATTTACCAAATTATTTGATTGAAGAATTCTTCAAAAATATTTCGCATCGGAAGGTTATTTTATCACCTGAAGAAACGGTTAAAATCGGTGGTTACACGTATAAGGGCGGTCGCATTGTTATGGAGACTTTCTCTGAGCAGCTGATTGAGATTTTAGACGAGAAAAAACAACAATTATCTCGTTCAACTAAACAACCCTTGCGCTATTTCAACGTACAATAAGTCTGTTCATACATTTGGCGGGGAAATATAGTTAAATAGTTTTACACAAAGATTTGTGATTACGAACGAGGTGAAGAATAGATGACAGTAGTTATTGCCCATCGCGGGAGTGCTGGAACTCATCCAGAGAACACGTTGCCTGCCTTTATGGAAGCAGTAAGAACTGGTGCAGACGGTATCGAACTGGATGTCCATCTAACAGCGGATCAGCAATTAGTCGTTATTCATGACGAAAGCGTTGATCGTACCACGGATGGAAAAGGGTTGATCCGGGAAATGACGCTGGAGGAAATCAAAGAATTAGATGCCGGCAGCTGGTTCGATAAGAAATATCAAGCGACAAAGATTTCAACCTTACAAGAGGTATTGAACTTATTGCTGCAGATGAGGTTCCGCGGTTTTTTATGTATCGAGATCAAGACCAATAAATTCCACTACCCAGGAATTGAAGAAAAGATCTCAGATGTCATGACCAGTAAAGAGTGGCCTTTTACCTATTGGTACGCAAGTTTTAATCTTGATTCGTTACGTATTATGCATGAATATGAACCAGAGGCACAATACGATCTGATTCAGAAAAACGACTTGGAAAAATATCAAATCGTTTTAGACACGGATTTTATTGAAGGACTGCATCCAAGCTCTGATTGGGTAAAACAACATCCAGAAATCGTAAATAATTTTACCAAAGCGATCCGTCCGTGGACACCAAATCTATATGAAACGTTGATGACCTGTTTTGAAAAGAATTTAGCAGGGGTTATTACCGACTTTCCGGAAAAAGCAATTCGGACTAGAAGCAGGTACAATCAATGAAAGTGATTGCGATTGTAGGACCGACTGCTGTAGGTAAAACAAGTTTGAGTATTGATCTGGCAAAACGTTTTAATGGCGAGATTATCAGCGGCGATTCTATGCAGGTGTATCGAGGATTGGATATTGGTACAGCGAAGGTCACGGAAGAAGAGATGGCAGGGATTCCCCATCATTTGATTGATGTTCGCGATATTGATGAAAGCTACTCAGCGGCGGATTTTCAGGCGACCGCCAGACAGGCGATTCAGAATATCAGTCGCCGCGGAAAGCTGCCAATAATTGTTGGTGGAACAGGGCTGTATATCCAGTCTTTATTATGGGATTACAAGCTCGGCAGTGAAGGTGAACCAGAAGATGATTCGTTGCGAAAAGAATTAGAGGCATACGCCGCAGAAAAAGGCAACCAAGCCTTATGGGAAAAATTGCAGACCCAAGATCCACTAGCTGCAGAAAAGATTCATTACAATAATCGCAAAAAAATGATTCGAGCGTTAGAGGTTTTCCAACTGACCGGACATTCAATATTGGCACCCAAAGAACAGCCACAAAAACTTTATGATAGTTTTTTGATCGGCCTTAATACAGATCGGGCTGTTTTGTACGATCGGATCAATCAACGTGTCGACCTTATGGTGCAACAAGGATTGTTAAATGAAGCCAAACAATTAGCGGAAACACCTGATGTGCAAGCGGCACAGGGAATCGGTTATAAAGAATTATTTCCCTATTTTTCAGGCGAGATTTCGCTGGATACAGCCCTAGAAGAAGTAAAGCTACATTCACGCCGATATGCTAAGCGTCAGTTGACCTGGTTTCGCAATCGCATGTCGGTTCATTGGTATGACCTCGTCCATCAGCCGGAAACAATTAAAGAGATCGAAACAGATATTGCAAAATGGTTAATAGACGAACCGTCAATAGATGAGGATTGAGAGTTCGCGTAATTATCAAAATAATAAGGTAGATCATCAAAGAACAAACCCGAGTTTTTTTGCATGGAAAATATATTATCAATAAATAGGAGGAAACGGATTGTCAGAAAGAGTCATTTTAGTCGGCGTCGAGACAGACGAGAGTAAATATAACTATTTAGAATCAATGCATGAGTTGGCCGGACTAACGAAAACGGCTCATGGCGAGATAGTTTTTTCATTAACTCAAAAACGCCCCAAAGTTGATCGCCAAACGATCATCGGAAAGGGAAAATTGGAGGAGCTGACACAGCTTGTGGAGGCTCATGAAGCAGAATTAGTAATCTTCAACCATGCACTATCCCCGCGTCAAAGCCAAACTATTGAAGAACAAGTTGGTGTACCAGTCATTGATCGTATCCAGTTAATTTTGGATATTTTTGCCCAGCGCGCACGTTCCAAGGAAGGAAAACTCCAAGTTGAATTGGCGCAGTTAGACTATTTACTACCGCGGCTTGTTGGACAAGGACACAGCTTGTCTCGTCTTGGTGGTGGGATTGGTACTCGTGGTCCCGGTGAAACAAAATTGGAAACAGATCGGCGCCACATTCGCCGTCGGATTTCTGCAATAAAAAAAGAATTAAAAGAAGTTGAAGCACATCGTGAACGAAGCCGTCAAAAACGGCAGCAATCGAGTATTTTTCAAATGGGTCTGATCGGCTACACCAATGCCGGGAAGTCTACCATTTTAAATCTATTAACGAATGCCGATACGTATTCGGAAGATCAATTGTTCGCGACCTTAGACCCGCTTACAAAACGCTGGCATTTGCCTCAGGGGATGGAAACAACCATCACGGATACAGTTGGATTCATTCAAGATTTGCCGACTCAATTAGTCGATGCCTTTCAGTCCACCTTGGAAGAAAGTAAAGGAATGGATCTTTTGTTACATATTGTCGATGCCAGTGCTGAAGATCGTCAACAACAAGAAAAGACCGTCATTGATTTGCTAAAAGAACTCGAAATGGATGATATTCCTATGCTTACGATCTATAATAAGGCTGATCGAATCGATGATTTTTCCTTCACACCGACCTTGTTCCCTAGCGTGTTGATCTCTGCTAAGACCAATAAGGGTAAGGAGCTGTTGGCTGAAGCGATCAAGCGGGAAATCATGAACTTATTGGAACCATATATGCTGACCCTGAATGCAAATGAAGGTCAGGCGTTAAGTGAGATGAAACGAGAGACCCTTGTCTTGAGTGAAAACTTTGATGAAGAAAAAGAACAATACATCGTTCGAGGATTCGCTAAGAAAAAGTCTCTTTGGATTAGGAGAATGGAAGATGAATTGGACAACTAATCTGGCACCAGAGCTGGTTGAAAAAATTGATCAGATTGATCAAAAAATCGCTGATAGATTACAGGAAGTTAGAGAAATAGCTCTGTCGAATCAAGCAAAAGTACTAGCCGCATTTCGGGAAAATCATGTCTCAGAAAGTCATTTTCTACCTTCGACAGGTTATGGGAATGATGATCAGGGAAGAGATGTGCTGGAAGCTGTTTATGCTCAAACTTTTGGAGCGGAAGCCGCATTGGTTCGCCCGCAAATCGTTTCAGGCACCCATGCAATCGCTACATCTCTATTCGGAGTGATGCGCCCCGGAGATGACCTGCTGTATATTACAGGTACACCCTATGATACATTGTTGGAAGTGATCGGTATCCAAGGAAACGGCATCGGTTCATTCAAGGAATACAATATTGGTTATGATAAAGTGGACCTTTTGGAAGATGGCAGCGTTGATTTTGCAGGTGTTAAGGAAAAAATCACCGACAAAACAAAGGTTGTTGCGATCCAACGGTCTCGCGGCTATGCTTCACGTCCGTCATTCACGATTGAGAAGATTAAAGAGATGTGTGATTTTGTCAAAAGCATAGCACCGCATGTCGTGATCTTTGTTGATAATTGTTATGGCGAATTTGCTGAGTTACTGGAGCCGACTCAAGTTGGTGCAGATTTGATGGCGGGTTCACTGATCAAAAATCCTGGTGGCGGTATCGCTAAAACAGGTGGATACATCGTTGGAAGGCAAGAATTGATTGAACGCTGTGCCTATCGCTTAACCACCCCGGGCGTTGGTGCTGAGGGTGGAGCGATGCTTGGAAGTGTTTTTGATATGCTTCAAGGCTTTTTCTTGGCGCCTCATGTCGTCAGTCAAGCAATTCAAGGAGCAGTTTTTTCTTCAGCCTTGCTGGCTGAATATCAGTTGCATTCCACACCTAAGTGGGATCAGCCACGGACAGATTTGATTCAGCTGATTGATTTTGGTGATCGTGAGAAGATGATCCAATTTTGCCAAGCAATCCAAAAATATTCACCGATTGATGCTTATGTTGCGCCGATCCCATCTTACATGGCTGGATATGAAGATGACATCATCATGGCGGCTGGGACATTTATTCAAGGAGCAAGTATTGAATTGAGTGCTGACGGACCATTAAGAGAGCCCTATTCCTTATATTTGCAAGGTGGATTGACTTTTGAACATGTCAAAGTTGCGGTAACAAATGCGGTGAATGAAGTTTATCATCAATAAAAAAAACCGAAATCATTTGATTTCGGTTTTTTTACGATCTTTTCACTTCAAAAGCTTTCTCAGGGAAAAGCAGTTCTTGATCAGGACTAAAGCGTATCAGATAGGTATGGTTCTTTTCAAAATACTTTACGATGATCCCTAAATAACCTGCCATTTGAAACCCTTGCTTTATTTGAACGGATTCGCCAATCATAAATTTATCCATTTTCACACCCGCTTCAATTTTTCTTCTAGTATAACAAATTTTTGATAGTTCTGAAAAGATTGATTTCATGGGGTTTTTATTGTAAAAGCGAACGTTCGGAAAATCTATGTAAGGAAATCTAACATTAACCCTTGACGACTGGTCTATCGGATGGTATCCTTTTTTCAACATCAAAAAACAAGGAGGAGATGTTATGCGGGAAAAAGAATTGCGACGTTCGCTTGCTGTTTTTCCAATTGGTACGGTTATGAAGTTAACAGATTTGACTGCAAGGCAGATTCGGTACTATGAGGAGCAAGAATTGATTCACCCGGAACGAAGTGAAGGCAACCGTAGGATGTATTCTCTAAATGACATTGATGTGCTGCTGGAAATTAAAGATTATTTATCTGATGGACTGAATATGGCAGGAATCAAGCGTGTCTACCAAATGCGTCAAGAAGAGGTCAAAGCTGCCAAAGAGAAACCACCATTGACTGACAAAGATGTTCGTCGTATTTTTTATGATGAAATGCTGACTCAAGGTGGGTTACATCAACAAAATCCATATCAATCGCAAGGGCCTAAGCTATAGTGATTGTGGAATATAAAAAAATGAAGTGCGAGGAAGGGATTAGATATTATGCCGAAAAGAGACCTAAGTAAAGAAGATATCAAACGAATTGTAGATGAAGAAAACGTCCGCTTTTTACGTCTGATGTTTACTGATGTTATTGGAACGATCAAGAATGTTGAAGTACCTGTTAGTCAATTGGAAAAAGTTTTAGACAACAAAATGATGTTCGACGGTTCATCTATTGAAGGGTTTGTTCGTATTGAAGAAAGCGATATGTATTTATACCCAGATTTATCAACTTGGATGATTTTCCCATGGGAAAGCGACCATGGAAAAGTAGGTCGTTTGATTTGTGATATTTACAGCCCGGATGGTACACCATTCCCTGGAGATCCACGTGGGAATTTGAAGCGTATTCTTAAAGGAATGGAAGAATTTGGTTTCACTTCATTTAACTTAGGACCTGAGCCAGAGTTTTTCTTATTCAAAATGGATGAAAATGGCGACCCAACACTGGACTTAAATGACAAGGGTGGATACTTCGATTTTGCACCAACTGACTTAGGTGAAAATTGCCGCCGTGATATTGTGTTAGAACTTGAAAGCTTGGGATTTGAAGTAGAAGCTTCTCACCATGAGGTAGCTCCTGGACAACACGAGATCGACTTTAAATATGCAGATGCAATTGAAGCATGCGACAATATCCAAACCTTCAAATTAGTTGTTAAAACGATTGCTCGTAAGCATGGCTTACATGCGACATTCATGCCAAAACCACTTTATGGAATCAATGGTTCTGGTATGCACTGCAACATGTCATTGTTCAATGATGAAGGCAATGTCTTCTACGATGAAGATGGTCCAATGAAACTTAGCAAAACTGCCTACCAATTCTTAGCAGGTCTTTTGAAACACGCGCGGGCGTACACGGCAGTATGTAATCCGATCGTTAACTCATACAAGCGCTTGGTTCCTGGCTTTGAAGCCCCAGTTTACGTGGCTTGGAGCGGACGTAACCGTTCGCCATTGATTCGTATCCCAGAATCTCGCGGTTTATCAACTCGTTTGGAATTACGTTCAGTCGATCCAGCAGCTAATCCATATCTGACAATGGCTGTTCTATTAGAGGCTGGTTTAGACGGCATTCGCAATGATTTGACTCCTCCAGCAGCAGTTGACCGCAACATCTATGTGATGACTGAAGAAGAACGTAAAGAGGCAGAAATTTACGATTTACCTTCTACAATCCATAATGCGATTAAAGCATTGCGTGAAGATCAAATCATGATTGATGCATTAGGAAGCCATATCTATACGAACTTCAATGAAGCAAAACGCATGGAATGGGCAGCATTCCGTCAAACAGTATCTGAATGGGAACGTGATCAGTACTTAGAGCTTTATTAATCCTAACTCGCAAAACTCTTGAGGTTTATACCTCAAGAGTTTTTTTGTTCTTTAAGGGAGTATAAAATTTTCACATGCAAAAAGCTTATGAAAGCAAGGGTATCCATGTCCGGCTTCACGAACTAGCTTTTCTACGCAAGCTACGCATACAGTTACTTCTAAACTGGCGTTAAGAAGAACTAGCATATCGGCAATAAGCA
>NZ_JAWGOQ010000046.1:0-25506 GCF_032555305.1 Enterococcus sp. | reverse complement strand
TTTATTCGTTCAGTTTTCAAAGGTCTACATTGTTTGTCGCGTTGTTTCAGCAACTTTTATATCTTAACAGGTTACTGAGTGAATGTCAACAACTTTTTTCATTTAATTTTGAAAAATGTTTGAAACTCAATTGGCAACTTCGAAATAATAACATTCAACAAAAAGCTTGTCAACATTTATTTTTCGTTGTCACATCAACATGTTTCAGCAACGTTATCGATAATATCATATTGAAAAATAATGTCAAATACTTTTCATTACTTTTTCAAAATAATTTCAGTTAAACAGAAAAATGGACTAGCAAACTGCTAGCCCATCGCCACTTCTATTCCATAATGATCACTAATTGTATACTCATTTTTCCCATCGAAAACAACTTGATAGCTTTCAATCTGAAAACATTGAGAGGCAAAAATGTAATCGATTCGAAGTTTCGCAGCATTTTCATCCCAGCCATCGATTGATTCTTCGACTGTATTCTCACCTATTTTTACCTTTGCTGAAGAAAAGGCATCCTGTAATTTCAATGAACTTCTATTAACCAGAGAATAGCCTTCATCGGCTTTCTTGGCATCATTATTGAAATCTCCCATTATAATCAATGACCCTTGTTTTTCTGACAAGTTTTTTTCCAATGCATGCCATTCGTACGCAAAAGCGTTTTCGTTCGTTTGCCACCAAGAAAAGTGACTGCTAACTACTATTAACTCCTGATCAGCGATCATTGTTTCACCAATTACTACCCTTCTCGTGTGATAATCTGAAGGGTCAGAGCTTTCAGATACTAATTGACTCGCTACTTTCATCGGCGTCTTAGACAATAGACCGATTCCTTCATGATAAATATCATAGCCGATATGATTGTAGGTCCAGCTCCAATAATAGCAACACCCCAGCTCTTTTAGACGTTCCGTTAAGCAGAACAAAAAATTGTCCTGATGAATGGTCTGCTGGTCTTCAGTTGGCTGAAAATACTTATCTACTTTTGCTAGTGGACTTGCAAGAAGCTGATTTACTTCTTGCAAGCCGATCAAATCATAGTCTTCTTTTGCAATACGTCTAGCCAATACCTCAATTTGCTGTTGGTCGTTATCTTCCATCCAGCTATGAGTATTCAAGGTCAATACTTTGATTGCTCTCGCCCCACTTTAATAATCGATTGTTCCAATCGTTTCCCCACGAGAAACGAGTCCTGTTTTATCATAATGGTAATTTTTGATC
Organism: Enterococcus sp.; assembly: GCF_032555305.1. Classification (GTDB taxonomy): domain Bacteria; phylum Bacillota; class Bacilli; order Lactobacillales; family Enterococcaceae; genus Enterococcus_A. Next base: position 24,285 of record NZ_JAWGOQ010000046.1, on the reverse strand, counting down.
TTGTCACCATTTGTGAACACGACGATCATCGTGGTCATTTTGCCAGCTTCTTGAATTTTGGCCAGATCAGCCACAGCAACAACTTTGCCCGCCTTGACTTTTTCGCCCTCACGAACTTTGATATTAAATGCTTCACCGCCTAGATCAACCGTATCGATCCCCATGTGGAGCAGCACTTCGATCTCATCTTCTGTTTTAATTCCAATCGCGTGCTTCGTTGGGAATACGGAAACAATCGTCCCTGAGACTGGACTGGCGATATCGCCATTTTCTGGTATAACAGCAAATCCTTCACCCATCATTTTTTGGGAGAACACTTCGTCCTGTACCCGATCAATCGGAATTAATTCTCCGTTGGCTGGCGCGGCGAACTCCATATGCAATCCTTTAAAGGATGCAGCAGCTTTTAATGGTTCATTCGAGTCATTCTGCAGATTGCTGGCGGGTATCTCCACACCTGAATCTAATAAATCTTGAATATCTGATTTCAAAATATCGGCTTTTGGTCCATAGACTGCTTGAACGCCGTTGTCTTTAACCAATAATCCCATCGCGCCTGCTTTCTTCCAAGCTTCTTCACCGCCGACGATATTATTATCCGCCACCGTCACACGCAAACGAGTCATACATGCATCGACATCCGTAATATTCTTTGGACCGCCAAGTAGATTAATAATTTTCACAATTTGCGAATCCGCTGAGATTGATCCATCTGTGGGCGCACTTGTTGTTTCTTCACTATCTACTTCATAATTGCCGTTTCTTCCCGGTGTTGCGAAATTGAACTTTTTAATCATGAAGTTCGCAAAGAAATAGGTGAATACAGCAAACGCAATACTTGTTAGTACGAAGTTAAGCAGGTCATTACCAAGTCCTGCTCGCAAGGCCATTGGAACACGAGACAATAGTTCGATATTCCCGAATGAGTGGACCCGCAAATTGATCACGTCGGCCATTGCAAAGGCCGCCCCTTGGATCACAGCATAACAAGCATATAACGGTACCGCCACAAACATGAACATAAACTCTAACGGCTCTGTAACCCCTGTTAAGAACACTGCTACAGCCGCAGAAAGGAACATCGATTTGTATTTTTTCTTCTTGTCTGGATCGACATTCCGATACATGGCTAAAGTTAACCCCATCAAAATACCGGAAGAACCGATCATTTGTCCCACTTTGAATCGAGCTGGTGTCCATTGAGTCAATACATGTTGATATTGAGACATGTCGCCGCCATTTTTTAAATTGACTAAGTCAGTGGCCCACGCCAGCCACAATGGATCTTGTCCAAATACTTGACTTCCTGCTTGTGCACCGGTCAAAATCTCGTAAGTACCGCCCAACTGAGTATAGTTGATCGGAATCGTCAACATATGATGCAGTCCGAATGGCAGAAGCAGCCGCTCCAAAGTCCCGTACAGGAATGGTGCCAGTATCGGGGCGGTATCCTGTGAGTTTGCGATCCACTTACCAAATTCATTGATTCCCGTTTGGATGATTGGCCAAAAGAATGCCAGCACCAAAGCGACAATCACTGAACGCAAGATAACCACAAATGGTACGAAGCGTTTTCCATTAAAGAAGGTCAAAACCTCCGGCAGTTTCCGGAAATTGTAGTATTTATTGTAGGCTGTCGCTCCGACAAAACCTGCAATAATCCCGACAAATACACCCATATTAAGAGCAGGCGCTTCTAAAACGCTTGTAAAATAGCCGTTGACTAAAATTTTCTGACCAAATAAAGTATGCGTTGTTGCTTCTGCATTAGCCAACATATCAGAAGTTACGCCGAAGATTGCGCCAGTGATTCGATTAATTAAAATGAATGATAGCCCTGCCGCGAATGCACCGCCAGCCCGTTCTTTCGCCCAACTTCCACCAATCGCCAAGGCGAAGAGTAAATGAAGATTACCAATAATGGCCCAACCTATGTTCTCAACGACTCCTCCAGTAGTAACCAGCCAACCAAGATTTTCGTTGATCAATGGTAAAGATTTACCAATACTGATCATCAACCCCGCCGCCGGCATTACCGCGATTACCACCATCAGAGCTTTACCAAATTTTTGCCAAAACTCAAAACTAAAGATCTTTTTAATCCCTTTCATGTTTGTTCCTCCTTGTTTTAATGAATTAATTTTTCCAGGAAAAATTAGTTCGATCCGATGTCGCCTAACATACAACCAAAGTGCATACCCGCTATTACTGAGTGAACTCATAAGCAGGTCCGAATCTTTCTAACGAAAAAATCAACGGATTCATTTATACACGCCATTTTTCTTGTTGCCTTCGTTTTACGCAATCGGTTTCTCTGATTTGCATTATATACTCATTTTGTTTCTTTGTAAACTCTTTCACCTAAATTAATTTAAATTAAATCAATTTGTTGAATAAAACATCTTGCGAATTAAGTAAACAAACACTTGACTAACGCAACCGGTTGCGCGTATGATAGAGCTAAGAAAAATATTTGGATGTCCATTCAACTTTGCGCAAAGTGTAGGATAAGAAAAGCTTTTTGCAGGATTAGTTGACTGATATACGGTATCCGAATTGAACGAATTTTCTTTGAAAAATTGTTCATTATTACAAATTAGGAGGATTATCATGAAAAAAGTTCAGCGTCTTTTTGAAATTGACCCATGGAAAATTCGAACGACTCAGTTAGATAAAGTAAATCGTCGTTTACAAGAATCATTAACTAGTATAGGGAACGGCTATATGGGGATGCGAGGAAATTTTGAAGAAAGCTATAGCGGAGATCATCATCAAGGAACTTACTTTGCAGGTATCTGGTTCCCTGATAAGACTCGTGTCGGCTGGTGGAAGAATGGCTACCCTGAATATTTCGGTAAAGTAATCAATGCCATGGATTTCATTCAAATGAAACTATTCGTGAATGATCATGCGATCGATCTTGCCGTCACTGAAATTGAAGATTTTGATTTAGAGTTGAATATGCAAAATGGCGTACTCACTCGTACATTTGTTGTAGCAGTTGATGATGCAAAGATTCGTTTCACTTTCGAACGCTTTTTGAGTGTCGTTAAACAGGAATTAGCTGTGATTCGCTTAACTGCTGAGTGTTTAGCTGGTGACGCAGAATTGAAAGTCATTTCTAAATTAGATAACAATGTTCAAAACGAAGATAGTAATTATGAAGAAATGTTTTGGTTAGAAAAAAATCGGGGACATCAAGAAGACATCAGTTTCCTAACTACCGAAACTGTTCCGAATAGCTTCGGTATTGAACAGTTTTCTATAACCGGCGCCATGCAGCATATTAGCTCTGCAATCGGCCTGCAACAAGATGACACATTAGAAGTAGCCGAGACCTTTACGTATGACTTAAAAGCGAACGAATCAATGCGATTGGAAAAACGCGTGGTTATCTTAACTAGTCGTGATGTTCCTGAATCGGAGCAAAGTGAAAAAGCCATCGAATTGCTGACGGACTATGCCGCTTCTTATGAAGAGCTGCTGGCCGAGCAAAATGAAGCATGGGCTAATCGATGGGCTCTAGCGGATGTGCGGATTGACGGCGATGACGAAGCGCAGCAAGGTATTCGCTTTAATATTTTCCAATTATTCTCTACTTATTATGGTGAAGATGAACGCTTGAATATCGGTCCAAAAGGCTTCACAGGTGAGAAATATGGCGGTGCGACTTATTGGGATACCGAGGCCTATGCCGTGCCGATGTATCTAGGTATCTCAGATCCAAACGTAACAAAAAACTTGCTAAAATATCGCCACAACCAATTACCACAGGCACAACACAATGCTCGTCAACAAGGTTTAAAGGGCGCATTATATCCGATGGTTACTTTTACTGGGATCGAGTGTCATAATGAATGGGAAATTACCTTCGAAGAAATTCACCGGAATGGTGCGATTGCACATGCGATTTATAATTATACGACTTACACTGGCGACGAAACATACATCCAAAAGGAAGGGCTTGAAGTGCTGACCGAAATTTCTCGCTTTTGGGCCGATCGGGTGCATTATTCAAAACGCCAACAAAAATATATGATCCATGGTGTGACAGGACCAAATGAATACGAAAATAATATTAACAATAACTGGTACACCAATTATTTGGCGACTTGGGTCCTATCTTATACCTTGGAAAACTATAAAAAATACCAAGATCAGACAACGGTGGCAATCTCACCAGAGGAACAAGCAAAATGGCAGGAGATCATTGATCACATGTACTTCCCTGCAGATGAAGAATTAGGTATCTTCGTGCAGCATGATACCTTCCTAGATAAGGATTTAATGCCAGCTTCTGACTTGTCACCAGAAGATCGTCCATTAAACCAAAATTGGTCATGGGATAAAATCTTGCGTTCTTGTTTCATTAAGCAGGCGGATGTTTTACAGGGCATTTATTTCTTTAACGATCAATTTACCGCTGAAGAAAAACGAAAAAACTTTGAGTTTTATGAACCAATGACCGTTCACGAGTCTTCCCTATCTCCTTCTATTCATGCGATCTTAGCTGCTGAACTTGGCCTAACAGATAAATCAATGGAAATGTATCAGCGGACTGCTCGTCTGGACTTGGATAATTACAATAACGATACTGACGACGGTTTGCATATTACTTCCATGACCGGTAGCTGGTTAGCGATCGTTCAAGGCTTCGCTCAAATGAAGACACAGAGCGGTACGTTGAGCTTTGCACCGGTAATGCCGAAAGAATGGGATCATTATTCTTTCCATATTAATTACCGCGGCCGATTACTAGCGGTGAGTGTAGATCAAAAAGAAGTGCAAATTGACTTGAAAGATGGACCGACCTTAGCTATGATGCTTTATGGGAAAGAAATTTCTTTGAGCGATTCTGTCACGGTCCCACTAGAACAGGGGGAACCAAATGTTTAAAGGTGTTTTATTCGATTTAGACGGCGTGATCACCGATACCGCTGAGTATCATTACCTAGCATGGAAAAAACTAGCGGATGGATTAGGAATCTCGATTGATCGTCAATTCAACGAAAAATTGAAGGGTGTCAGCCGTGAAGACTCTTTGCGGTTGATCCTTGAACATGGGAATCGTGAAAAGGATTTTTCTGATGAGGAATTCCAACAATTAGCAAAAACAAAAAACGACAATTACGTCGAAATGATCCAAGCTGTTTCGCCAAAGGATGTTTATCCCGGCATTTTAGAGCTGTTGAAAGACTTAAAACAGTCCGGCATAAAAATCTCTTTAGCTTCAGCTAGCAAAAACGGTCCTTTTCTATTGAAACAAATGGAGCTGACCGAATATTTCGACGGCATCGCTGATCCAGCCAAAGTAAAAGCTGGAAAACCAGCACCGGATATCTTTATCTTGGCAGCACAGGTAGTCGGCTTAAAACCCGAAGAATGTCTCGGGATCGAGGATGCACAGGCAGGCATTGCGGCTATCAAAGCCAGCGGCGCTTTACCAGTTGGTGTCGGAAATGCAGAACAATTAGGTACCGACATCGCATTGGTCGGTTCAACTGCTGAATTAAGTTTAGCGTATTTAAAAAAGCAATGGGATAAATAACTATTTGAAAGGGGAGCGAAATATGACATCTACAGTTAAAGACGTAGCGAAAAAAGCGAAAGTCTCTCCTTCTACTGTTTCCCGTGTAATCAATGATCATCCCAGTATTTCTGCTGAGACGAAGCAACGGGTGCGCAAGATCATGGATGAGATGGGGTATTTCCCTAATGTAACTGCGCGAAATCTTGGAAAACAGCGAGCAAATTCGCTAGGCGTGATTTTACCACCTCTTGATTCCCGTGAACGTTTAGGTAATCCATTTTATTTAGAGTTGTTGAACGCGGTCAATGAAACGGCTGCGGAGTTTCAAGTGACGACTGCTGTTGCTTCTTCCGATAACAGCGAAACGTTATTGGAAAATGTGACGCGGATGCATCGCCAAAAGCAAGTCGATGGATTTATCTTGGCTTATTCTGAAAAGGATGATCCGATCGCGGAATACCTTTATCAGAATAATATCCCCTTCACTCTGATCGGCCGCCCACCGAAAAGAGAAGCCGATATTGTGTATGTGGATAATGACAACCAGCTATTAGGCAAACAAGCGGCGGAGCATTTGATTGAAAAGGGACACAAGAATATTTTGTTCGTTTCTAATGTGAATCAAGAAGTCATTTTCTTCGAACGCTATTTCGGCTATCAAGAAGCGATGATGCTTCAAGGCTTGCCGACACATCCGCCACTTACGATGCTGCAGCCGGAGGACTATACGCAATTTCCTGAAGTGATCGAAGAAACTGGTGCCACAGCATTAGTCGTGATCGATGATATATTCGCTTTGCGGATGATCCAATTAGCAACATTGCATGGCTATAAAGTGCCGGATGACCTTTCAGTTATCAGCTTCAATAATTCAATTTTCGCAACATTAGTCCACCCTTACTTAACGACGATCGACATCGATATTTCCGATCTTGGACGGCTGGGCACACAAAAGCTGATGGAACAAATTGATCAGAAGCAATCCAGCGGCGTTCAATTAGTTGTTCCTCATCATTTGATCCAGCGGGAAACGGTCCGTACGATTTAAATAATCCTTAAATACGACCTGCCAAACTTGTGGCAGGTCGTTCTTTTGGCTATACTAGCAAAAAATCAGAAAGAAAGTGGTATAGATGATTCTTTTTTTAGTTGTGCTCGCAGCACTCTTTCTGATCTATTGCCGATATTCCACCTATCAATTGGTCGAAAAGCATTTTAAGATCACAAAGGACACAACACTCGTTATCGAAGAAGGAAAGAAGGATGGATTAACAATCGCTCAAATCAGTGACAGCCATTTCTCCCCTTTTTATTCACCGAAGCGTTTTGATAAAATTATTGCGAAACTCAATGAAGCCAAACCAGATATCGTGTTGTTCACTGGTGACTTAATCGAAAATTATCGCTATTGGCAATCGCGGGATTGCGAAGCGATCAGTCAGCAATTGGCGAATATCGAGGCACCAAAAGGAAAATTCGCTATTTTAGGCAATCATGATTATCGTTCGGATGGCCATGAAGCAGTCAGCCAAATATTGGCGGACGGTGGTTTCACCTTACTAAATAATCAGAGTACTTTAGTGGAACAATTAAGCTTGACTGGTATTGATGATGGACAAGAAGGACGACCGGATTATGATACACAGCCTCAGAAGACAGAATTTTCGATTTTGATGGTCCATGAACCGGATCAGGTTCGCCACTTAACTGAGCTTGAGCGTTTTGACTTGATCTTATCCGGCCATAGTCATGGCGGGCAAATTCGTTTCCCGATTTTACCTTATAAAAACTTCGGTTCAAAAATCTATGATCGCGGAATTTATCAATTAACGCCGCAAACTTGTTTGTTCGTCAATACGGGGCTTGGAACTACAGGACCGCCACTGCGTTTCAGAGTGACGCCAGAAATAGTATATTTTCACCTATAGAAAAAGAGTTTGACAGCCTTCCTTTAACGGAAAGCTGTCGAACTCTTTTTATGCGCGCATTTTTTGTTTGATATACGGAACCATCAGCGGCACTAATGAAACGAAAACGATCATCAGCATGATCAATGAGAAATGTTCGCTGACGATTGGGATATTCCCTAAGAAATAACCAGCCAGACTGACGACTGTTCCCCAGACGATCGCGCCGAAAATATTGAAGCTTGAGAAAATACCCCAGTTCATTTTACTAGAACCGGCAATAAACGGAATGAAGGTCCGCACAAACGGCATGAAGCGACCTAAGAAGATCGTCCACTTTCCTCGTTCATTAAAAAAGTTTTCCGCCTCTCGCACCTTATCTTCTTTAATAAAGCGGGAGATCGGACTATGATACAATGCCCTCACGCCGATGGTATGGCCGATCCAGTAATTCATCATGTCACCTAAAATCGCCGCAATCACACAGATCCCGATCACATAGGGCAAATGAAGAACGTTTCCGCCTAATGCAGTCAGCGCACCGGCCGCGAACAAGAAGGAATCGCCTGGTAAGAATGGGAAGATGACGACCCCTGTTTCAATAAAAACAATTGCAAATAAGATTGGATAAATCCCTACACCATATTGGTGAACCAATGACACCATATGGGCATCGATGTGCAAAATAAAATCAATCAAAGCCATTTAGTAAACTCCTTTAGAAAAGATTCATTCATTATCATACGCCTTTTCAAAAATAATAAAAGAAAGATTCGCTGTTCTATAGAAAAATTAAATTTTATTCGGAAAATGGTATAATAAGAAAAAAGATCAAAAGGAGTCCTTTATGAGCGTTCTTTCTCATATGAAGAGCATGCAGAAGGAAATGTCTGCAGCCGAAAAAAAAATCTACTGCTTCATCCGTGACAATAGCGAAAAAGCTTCAAGTATGACGGCCAACGAAATCGCGGAAGCCTCTGGTGCCAGCGCGCCGACTGTCGTGCGTTTCTCCAAAAAAATGGGTTATAACAGCCTGACTGACTTTAAAATTGAGCTTTCTGCCGAAACGATGCAGGAGCGCAGCAATAACACATACAGCGATGTGGATCATGACGAACCCTTCCACAGTTTAAAGAATAAATTAGCCAGCAACGCCCGCTATACGATTGATGAAACGACCGCTTTGTTCAACGAAGAAGTCTTTCTCAAGGCCTGCAAGCTATTAGAAGAAAAAGAATTTTGCTACGTTTTAGGCATCGGGGCTTCCAATCTAGCAGCGACTGATATCGTCCAAAAATGGAGCCGCTTAGGGAAAAATGTCATCAGCGAACAGGATTATAATACGATTCTGCCGCAGCTGGTCCTTCATCAAAAGGAAGCCGTGATTTGGCTGGTGTCAAACTCTGGACTGACCTCTGAATTGATCGCGTTGGCGGAAACGGCCAAAGATTTAGGTATCCCAATCATTACATTGACCCAATTTGGACAAAATCCGCTGGCCAAGCTTTCTGATGTAAGTCTGCAAACCTCTCGACCGACCGAAGCAACTTATCGTAGTGCCGCGACTGATTCGATCCTGGCGCAATTTATTACGGTGGATCTATTGTTCTATGTTTACATCAGCCGCAATAAAGAAAATGCTGAGAAAATCTATACCACACGTGCAGTCGTGCAGGAATACCGGAAAAAATACTTTTAACAGAAATAAACAGCCGAGTGAAACGAACGTAAATCCGTCATTTCACTCGGCTGTTTTTATTATTGGAAAAATTCTTGAGCGATCGTCACGCTGCTCAGCGCATCTTTGGCGTAGTAATCGGCACCGACAAATTCGCGGTATTCTTCATTCAGAACCGCACCGCCCACCATGAATTTTGTATTCAGACCAGCTTCCTTGGCGGCTTGGATCGTGACCTTCATGTTCTGTACAGTAGTGGTCATCAGAGCGCTTAATCCAGCGAGCTGAATCTTTTCTTCTTTTAGCGTTTCAATGACTGTTTGGATCGGCACGTCTTTGCCTAGATCAATCACCTCGAAACCATAATTTTCCAGCACCATCTTAACGATATTTTTCCCGATGTCATGGATGTCCCCCTGCACGGTCGCCAAAAGGATCTTTCCTTTGGATTCTGATTCCTGCCCATGAGCTTCAAAATATTGCTTCAGCACTTCTTGCGATCGCTGCACGGCTTCCGCTGACTGCATCAGCTGCGGTAAGAACAAAGTCCCTTTTTCAAATTTTACACCCACTTCATCCAACGCCGGAATAAAGAATTGATTGACGATCTCCAGCGGTGTCATAGTTTCCAACAGCTGTTTCGTTAAAGCTGGCGTATCTTCCTTTTGTCCCTTTAAAATCAGCGTCTTCAAATCAACCTTTTCCGACGTTGCTTCAACAGGAGCGGCGGACTGACTGCTGGTGATCGTTAATTGCTGACTTTTGGCGATATAATCCGCAGCATCGCGGTCTTGGTTGTTGATGACTCTTAAAGACTGCACCATCTGCATCAAGAAGTCTGATAATGGATTAACGATCGGCGCATTAAGTCCTGCTCCCACTGCCGCGGCTAGAAACGCCCCATTCAATACTTCGCGATTCGGCAAACCAAAGGAGACATTACTTAAGCCAGCAACGGTCAACACCTCTAATTTTTCCCGAAGCAATTTGATGGTATCCAAGGTTACCTGTACTTGATCTTGTTGAGCCGAAGCAGTTAACACCAATGGATCGATCATAACATCCTCTTTGGGAATCCCATAACTGGCGGCTGTTTTGACGATTTTTTCCGCGACCGCTAAACGTTTTTCAGCCGTATCAGGAATGCCCGTCTCATCCAGTGCCAAGCCCAGCACAACTGCGCCGTATTTTTTGGCGATAGGAAAAATTTCTCGCATACTTTCTTCTTTGCCGTTGACTGAATTGATCAGTGGCCGACCGTTATAATAGCGGGCGCCCGCCTCAATAGCAGCGATGCTCACACTGTCGATCTGCAAAGGCGCTGTTACGATTCCTTGAAGCTCTTGCACGACCTTCTGCATCATTTGGGCTTCATCAATTTCCGGCAAACCAACATTGACATCCAAGATATCCGCGCCGGCCTCGATTTGCTTCAGGCCTTCCTTTAGAACATAACTAATATCTTTTTTCCGCAGCGCTTCTTTTAGCCGTTTCTTACCGGTGGGGTTGATTCTCTCGCCGATCAGATGCAAGCCATCGTTTAAAATGACGGTTTGACTACCAGAGGTAACGGCTGTAACTTTTTGCGGCATGATTATTGTCGCGGGCGTCTCATCGACTAATTGACGCATTTTTCCGATAAATTCTGGCGTCGTTCCACAGCAGCCACCGACAATCCGGACACCGCTTTTCAGCATTTTTTCGACAGCTGAGCCGTAATCGTCCACTGTAAGCGAGTAAAAAGTTTGACCATCCTTCATTTCTGGTAGACCCGCATTGGCTTGTACCATCACTGGTATGACGGCATACTTCAAGATTTCTTCCACGATTGGCAATAATTCCTTCGGTCCGAGTGAACAATTCACTCCAACGGCATTAATTCCTAATGATTGCAGGGTCAAGATCGCAGTGACAGGATCAGTCCCTACAAATGTCCGGCCATCCTCTTGAAAGGTCATGGTACAAAAGATCGGCAGCTGAGTATTTTCTTTGATCGCCAGAATTGCGGCCTTCGTCTCTAACAAATCCGACATGGTCTCCACCACCACAACATCTGCACCCGCTTCTTCTGCCAACACCGCTTGCTCTTGAAACATCTCATAAGCCTGATCAAAACTCAGCGTTCCCATCGGCGCCATCAATTGGCCGATAGGGCCCATATCATAGGCAACATATTTGGGCTGAGCAGCTCTTGCCAGCTTAACGGCAGCGTGAATGATCGCTGGCAGCTCGTCTTGCTTTAATTTCACCCGGTTGGCCTGAAAGGTATTGGTCGTAATGACATCCGCACCAGCTGATACATATTCCTGATGAATCTGTGTGATCGTCTCTGGATGACTCAAATTAAAATATTCTGGCTCCAGTCCAACAGGCAGACCCATTTTTTGCAGCATTGTTCCCATCGCTCCATCAAAGAGCAATCTATTTTCCTTTAATTCTTCGATAATCGTCATTTTCTCACCTTCGATATTCACAGATTTTATTCATGGAGCAGTCATTACAGGCCGTTTTTTTGCGCCGTGGTCGAGCGACGGTTTCATCATCGAAAAGCCCGATGATGGCAGTGACCGATTTGCGCGGGATCATTAAGAAGCTTTCGGTTAGATTGATCCCTAACCGTTTCGTTGCGTCTGTGACCGCTAAAAACTTCACCTGTGTCTCAATTGGCAGATCGCCATAGCCGGGACTGAAGCGGCGATTTAGGACCAGTTGTTCTTCAGCTACCTCTTGTTCAATGACGCATTCGGCCAGTTCACAGATTTTTTCGATATATCCCACACAGCAGGCATCTAAGATCAAGGCCTTGCTCATTTCAGTTAATTCGTATTTGCGAATCTGACGCTCCACTTCGATTCCCAAGGTTGCCGCCAGCAGAGCGACTTTTTTCGCATGCTTCAGGTGATTATAGATGGCTTTACCTTCTAAAATCAGATCTGTTCCTATAACCTGAATTTGTTGTTCATTCTCTACAGGCTGACATGGAAAAATCAGAAACGTATAACGAGGATTCGCCACCTGCATAACTTCCAACATCAATTGCTGGATTTGCTGATCCATTTCCGGCGTCAGCTCCTGCTTGCGCCGATAACCTAGATAACGCAATATTTCTTTCTTCTCTAACTCCACTTCCATTAACCAAGCACCCCTACTTGTTCATTACAATCCTGTTCGTAGTTATAAAAATTCTTATCCTAGAGAATAGCATAAAAAAGACTGCTTGAATATCAAGAATTGTGAAAAACTTCATAATCCTTCGATTCTATCCTATTTCAAAAATCACACTGGACTTTTTCTTGAGTATAAGGAAGGAGGTAAAAGAATCGCACTCTTTCACCTCCTCATCATTTGATTAAACGTTTATCCAGATCGCGATATCCACGATTATATCTTTAACGATCTTTTCTTTCTTCCGAATCGCTGCTTTGATTGGCAATAAATATCTATCTTGTTTTGTATCAAACCAGATCGATGTTTGCCATTGGCTATCACCCGTTCTAACAGTCACCCGCATTCTACCCCAGCCCTCTTCCAGTTCTTTGAACTGCTTTCGAATTTCTCTTGATAATTCTTCTGGAAGTTTAACAAACATCCAGCCTGGCAGGTCAGGCGAAGATGAATGATGATAAACCTTTGCCGAAAATTCATATTTCATCCCTAATTCATCCATCTGTATGTCTCCTCATCTTTTAGAAAAGTGTAGCACAGGTAATGCGACAAAGGATGTCAGATTACAGTTAAATCATAAGTGAAAAAAAGCGGCGCCATCTCGGCACCGCTTCTCGCTTAATTATACTGTTGTCGCTTTAAATACTTCTTCTGATGCATGAACTGCCCCAGTTTTTTCTAGGACGTGGGTTGCCACATCACTCATATTGGTAATCAAGACCATCATTGAGGTTCCTTTACCGGCCTCTTTGATTCCGGCTAGATCAACATTGGCGACCTGCGTTTCAGAGGTAACCGTCTGTCCTTCTTTTGCCAGTACATCAAATGGTTTGCCGTCTAATTCGACTGTATTGATTCCCATGTGTAATAAAACTTCTAGTCCGCTGTCAGTCGTGATGCCGATAGCGTGTTTGGTTGGGAAAATCGTTGAGACTTTTCCGGCAACTGGTGAATAAATCGCACCGTTGGTTGGTTCAACGAAATAGCCTTCACCCATCATTTTTTCAGCGAATACAGGATCTGCTGCTTCTTCTAACGGATGAACAGAGCCTTCTGCTACAGAAGTGAAAACATCTGTTGCATGAGCAGTAACGGGTGTGCTGACAACAGGATCATGTGCTTCAGCGACTGTTGTTTCCGCTAATTCTTGTTCTGCTAATTTATCCTTTGGAATACCGAAAAAATAAGTGGCTACGAAGCCGCCAACATATGCAGCTAACAAACCAAGGACATAGCCCCACCAGCGACCATCAGCGATCAATGGAATCAATGCAACCCCTGAAGGTCCGATCGCGATCGCGCCGATTCCGCCGAGTGCTCCAAGTACGCCACCACCGATACCGCCGCCGATACAAGCTGTGATGAATGGACGTCCTAGTGGTAAGGTAACACCGTAGATTAATGGTTCACCGATACCAAGGATACCAACTGGTAACGCGCCTTTGATCATTTCAGTCAATTCTTTGTCTTTGCGTAATTTGATCCATAGGGCAAACGCTGCGCCGACTTGTCCAGCACCAGCCATAGCTAGGATTGGTAACAACAATGTTTTTCCTGTTTCGCCGATCATTTGAATATGGATCGGCGTCAAGATTTGATGCAGACCGAACATAACCATCGGTAAGAACAGTGCGCCTAGGACAAAACCAGAGAAGGCTCCGCCAACCGATAATACCCAGTTGATTCCGCCAACCATACCATTAGAAATGAAGCCTGCTAAAGGCATGATCAAGAAGATTTCCAATAATCCGATCACCAATAATGAAATCGTTGGCGTGACGATAATATCAACGGCATCTGGTACGATTTTGTGCAGACGTTTTTCAACGATCGATAATAACCAAACAGCGAAGATCACACCGATGATTCCGCCTTGCCCAGCAGCCAGCGCATCGCCGGTGAATAGATTCTTGATTGGTGCTTCAGGGTTCATACCGGTCAAGAGCACAACTGCTCCAATGACCCCACCTAAAGTAGGTGTAGCGCCGAAAACCTGCGCCGCGTTAACACCAGTGAAGATAACTAAATAGCTGAACATCCCATTCTTCAGAATATTCATGACATCGATGATCTGCTGCCAATTGGCTGCGTCAATCGTTCCAGCAGTGACTAAGTTTGTTAGGATCGCTGCGATACCAGCAACTAAACCTGAACCGACAAAGGCTGGGATCATTGGTACGAAAATGTTTGAAATATCTTTTAAGATTGCTTTAAATGGTGAATTCTTTTGCTTCGCTTTTTGTGCCGCTTTCATTTCTGCCGCTTTGGCGTTGACTTTGTCTTTTCCAGAGCTGTGAGGTAGTTCTTCGCCAAGCTCGACCCCAGCCATATCGACCATTTCTTTAGCGACCTTATTGACCTTTCCTGGTCCGATGATGACCTGTAATTGTTCATCATCGACGACACCTAACACACCAGGAATACTCTTTAACTTCGCTTGATCGACTTTACTATCATCACGAATACTCATCCGTACACGGGTCATACAGTGAACGACGCTTTGGACATTCTCCATTCCGCCAGCACCGTCGTAAATTTCTTTAGCGATTTGGTTCAAGGTTAATTCTTCTTTTGCCATTGTGCTTCCCTCCTAAATTGTCTTTTTAACAAATCCATCGGCTTGGATTAATTTTTCAGCTGCTGCTTCTTTCGAACTGTCGGTCAAGATCATCACGATCGCTAATTTAACATTTTGATCTGCTTCTGCAAAGTATCGCGCCGCTGTTTCATAATCTGCGTCAGTCGCTTGCATGATGATGCGTTTCGAACGTTCGACTAACTTTTCATTGGTTGGCTTCACATCCACCATCAAATTGTTGTAAACTTTTCCGATTCCGATCATGCTGATGGTCGAAATCATGTTCAAGATCAATTTTTGCGCTGTCCCTGATTTCAAACGAGTTGAACCTGTTAAGAACTCTGGTCCGCAATCAACTTCGATCGGCAAAGCGGCATGCTTGCTAATCTCAGCGCCTTTGTTGCATGAAATTGTTCCAGTTGACGCACCGATTGAACGAGCATAATCGAGTCCACCGATGACATAAGGAGTCCGTCCGCTGGCTGCGATCCCGATCACCATGTCATTTTCTGTTAGTTTCAAATCGACTAGGTCTTGTGCACCTAGTTCTGCATTGTCTTCGGCGCCTTCAACGGCCACCGTCATGGCTTGTTCGCCGCCTGCTATCAAACCAACTACCATTTCAGCTTCTACACCGAAAGTTGGTACACATTCCGCCGCGTCCAAAACGCCTAAACGTCCGCTGGTTCCAGCACCCATATAGATTAGGCGTCCACCTCTTTTAAAGGCTGTAATCGTTGCTTCGATCACTTTTTCAATTTGTGGTAATTGTTCTGCGACTGCGTCGGGTACGTTGTGATCTTCTTGGTTCATCAAATGTACGGCTTCTGCCACACTCATTTCATCTAAGCCAAAAGTTGTTTCATTGCGTCGTTCGGTTGTTAAGCTCTCTAAATTAATCATTATTTTTCCACACTCTCTAAACTAAATTTCTGTCCTGCTTTAATATGTTGAATCAAGGCTTTATCCTGATCGATCACCTGCCCGACCACGTTGACCTTCTCATCGGCCGGCAGTGTTCGTTTTACAATCTGAATTTCACCCATATAACGTAGATAATTTGCATTGTCGATCGTTACTGAGCCGAGTTCTCGTGCTCTAGCCGGCAACGGTTCGACATGCGGGATTTTTTTGAAACGGGCCTCCGCGCTGCGGATCACATCTCGCGCTTCATCTTGACGATTGATATGGGTACCTAAGACATACTCAACTTGCTTGTCGAATGCTTCTACCCTTAGTTTTAACGTTTCTTCTTTCATATAGAAAGAAAATTGCCTCAAGGTCTCAGCTGATAAGCCGCTGTCGCCGATATAAACCTTATCAGTATCGGCTAATAGATCCAGTGCCGCCGCTAATGGATGCAACCCGCGATGCTCTTCCAAAGTTGGTAAGCCCTGATACAAAGGTCCGCGTAACTGTTCATCACCGGGAACAAAGCCTTGTACCGTGAAGCCATAGCCTTGGAGCCATTTGTTCTTCTTGTGATACCATTCTTTGTCTAACCCTGTCTCAGGTCTTGGATAATAGTTGTGCCAAGCTTCTAAGTGATCAAAGTTGGCAGAGGCAGCTCGCAGCTCTTGAATATCCGTTTCAGTAATCGTAGATGCATTCAATGCGATCAGCATTTGCTGTGACAGCTTGGCGATCTGCTGATTACTGATGTGATAATCCATCCTCAAGCCAGTTACCCCAATTTCATTCAGCTTATCTACCCGATCAAAGGAAAATCCAGCGCGGTCCAATGCTTCACCTGAGATATCTACCATCAGTTCCAAGTTACTGGATTTGGCAGCTGCACCTAAATCAGTCAAGCGCTTACGATATTGCGCCGCGTCATCCTCTGGAATGTGCAACGACGTGAAAATACCAGAAAAACCATTTTGCGCCATTTCTTCTATATAATCGGTCGTTTCACTCGTCAAACCTTCATTTAAGAAAATTGAAAAACCAAACATGTCCTTCCTCCTCCATTAAGGAAATCCTTTTTTGCTTTGTAGCCTATCCAACGAAACGCTTGCCACTATCTCAAAGTAAAAACCCCGCTGTGAAAACGTTTCATCTTTATGAAGTGATTATAAACGCTATTCACGAAAAATGCAACACTATTTCACAAATATTTATTTTACAGTGAAATTTCATTTCTTAACTGAGCATGTTATCCATCTTTTTAACGCTTTTTAGGTATACTGTTTGATGGAACTTGAAAGGGGAATTATCATTATGAAAATCGCAATTGCTGGAGCGGGTGCTATGGGGAGTCGCATCGGCTTGATGCTCCATCAAGCAGGAAATGAAGTTATTCTGATCGACCGTTGGCCGGATCATATTAAGGCTATTCGTGAGAATGGTTTGGTCGGAGAATTTGAAGACCATGAAGTGGTCGCTCGCCTGCCGATTTATTCGCCAGAGGAAATCGTCGGAGATCATGCAAATGTTGATCTAGTCGTGGCATTAACAAAATCAATGCAGCTCGAAGCAATGTTTCAAGATATTCAGCCGATCATTGGCGACCAAACCTTTGTCTTTTGTTTATTGAATGGTTTGGGTCATGAAGAAACGTTGGCAAAATTTGTGCCAAAGGAAAATATTATTTTCGGTACGACAACCTGGACGGCCGGTTTGGCTGGTCCTGGTCATGCAAAACTAGTTGGCTCTGGCAGTATTGAAATGGAAAATTTAGATCCGAAGGGAAAAGCCTTCACCTTAAAAGTATTGGAAGTTTTTCAACAAGCAAAACTCAATCCAAAGCAACAATGTGCGCTATTCCATTTGGAAAAAGGCATGTATCAATGGCACACTGAATGGGTTATGTACGATTTTAGATTGCAACATTGCAGAATTAGGCGCTTTGACAGAAACAAGAGGGTTGTTAGAATCGATCGTTGCGGAATTTTCTGTAGTAGCTAAAGCAGAAGGAATTGAACTCGATCAGCCGCAAGTGATTCGCGCGATTGAAGCGACTTATGATGTGAAAACGCAAGGGCTGCATTTCCCATCGATGTATCAGGACTTGATTCGTAACCATCGCAAAACAGAAATTGATTATATCAATGGTACTGTTTGGCAAAAAGGCAAGAAGTTTCAGATTGATACTCCCTATTGTGCTTTCTTGACTCAATTGATTCATAGCAAAGAAGAGTTGCTGAAGGCAAAATAAAAAAAGCGCCGAGGCGCTTTTTTTATTTAAGGCTATAATTTAGCTTCTGCCAATAAAGAATGAAACCACTGCAACAACAATCACAGCACCAATAATAGAAGGAACCAGTGCCATACCTGCTAAGCTAGGGCCCCATGAGCCTAATAAAGCTTGACCTATCGCAGAACCTACTAAACCAGCAACGATATTAGCAATCCATCCCATTGAACCGCCTTTTTTAGTGATCGCTCCTGCAATCACACCAATCAACGCACCAATGATTAAAGTCCATAACCAACTCATTCTTCTCTCCCTCTTTCTATATAGAATAATTACATTATTATGTTACAAATAATCTTCCTTTTTTCCTATTATCTTGCTCATTCATGCTTCACTAAATCCATGATAGCCATGGTAAATACTTGATCCATCAACATTCTGAGCATTCTTATGATTAACTTCATAAATTTCTTCAATTAGGAAAATTTTGAAGTAAAAAAACAGCATTATACTAGTAATTGAAGATTTTTGCCTCACTTAGTTAACGAAAAAAGTTTTAGCTATTTATTTACTCATAAAACATTGAAATAAATCGATAAAATAACTAACACTAGCAATTTATAGCCTTTTGATGAAAACAACATGAAATTTCTTTCACGAAAATGGAATTGTCAGAATATTTTGCTATTATAGTCAAATAATTATCAGAATATTTCAAATCTACAAACTATTCTATCAATTCTAGAAACGAGGCATCTTTATGGAAAATAAATTACAAAAGCAAATGACCTCTCGCCACATCATGATGTTGGCCCTTGGTGGTGCGATCGGCGCGGGACTCTTCAAAGGAAGCGGAGAAGCAATCGGCATCGCCGGCCCTTCAGTTATTCTCGCTTTTCTGCTTGGCGGATTAGTACTCTTTATCGTAATGAACGGCTTAGGCCGCTTAGTGTTAGCCAGTGACAATGTTCAAGGCTTGTCTGGGATCATTAAACCTTTTCTTGGTGAGCGAACGGCTGACTTTATTGATTGGCTGTATTGGTCATTATGGATGGTCAATATCATTGCAGAGGCGGTGGCGGCGGCCAGCTTTATGCAGCTTTGGTTCCCTCATGTTCCATCTTGGGTGTTCGTTCTAATCTTGGCTGTGTTGACAACCCTGATTAATTTGTATTCAGTTCGACTGTTCGCAGAAACCGAGTATTGGTTAGCGTTTATCAAAATTGCTGTCATCATTATTCTGATCGTCTTCAGTGCTTATCTAGTCGGGCATGAAATGTTTAATATCGGTTTTGTGGATACGATTTCCCGGATGAACAGTCACGGCGGCTTTACTCCTCATGGACTGCAAGGTTTAGTTAATTCACTTTTAGTCGTAATTTACTCTTATGGTGGTTCTGAACTAATAGCGATCACCGTCAGTGAAACAGAAGATCCTAAAACAGCGATCCCTAAAGCAATAAAAGGTGTCATGGGAAGAATCATTTCCTTTTACATCGTTCCTATGGTCTTGCTTTTGATAATCTATCGGTGGGACACCTTAGCAGCAACAACGGCTAGCCCATTCGTTATGGTTTTCCAAAAAATGCACATTCCCTTTGCTACCGATATCGTAAACTTCGTGATCGTCTTGGCACTATTTTCTTCGATTAATTCAGGTGTCTACGCATCATCAAGAACGTTGTACTTCCGAGTAAAAGCCAATCCCGGCTTTACTTCTAAGCTGGCTGTTCTAAATAAACATCAAGTCCCACAACGGGCAGTCTTATTCTGTACCGGCACCCTATATCTAGGTGTCATCCTGTCTTACTTCTTAGGAAATAAGCTGTTCAACTATTTAGTTGGCTCCCTGTCTTATTCCGTTTTATTAACATGGTTGCTGATCAGTGTAGCCGCCTTTGTCTTAGCGCTGAAGAAAGGCACGAAAATTGAACGCTTCTTCAGCGGATTAGTGATCTTGGTACTTGGCTTGATTTTCATTGGTATCCTAATGAACAATCCGATCGGCGTAACACTCTTTACCGCTTGTATCTATTTAATTATCCTTTTCAGCTATCGTAAGAAACATGCAGACGCTGTGTCAGAACAGCTGTAAAAAAATGTCGTATCAGTCTATTATCGATTGATACGGCTTTTTTTATTCCGGTTATGGAAAGTACGCTTTACATACAGTCATTTATGACTTATACTATAAATGTAAAGCAAGCTTTCCGTAAATAGAATCAATAAATTAGAGGGCTTTCTGGATACCCATTATTTGATGCAGTAAGAATATATTTATCTAAGAATTTGTTTGAAGGAGTACATCTCTGAAATGGAGGGAGAAAAATGAAAAAGAATAAGACGAAAGATCTGCTCATTGCCTTTACTGGTGTTTTATTGATTGGCATTGGATTCTATTTGATTAAAGCGGTAGACGATTCCAACACTATCATGAAGACTCTGCCTTATCTTTGCATTGGTTTAGGATGTGGTTTGTTTGGATATGGTCTTGGTGAAGTTATCAGTAAAAAAGCAATCGAAAGTGATCCAAAATTGGCCAAACAAATTGAGATCGATACAAAAGACGAACGCAATGTGATGATCGGAAACATGGCTAAAGCAAAAGGTTTTGATATGATGCTGTATATTTATTCCGCTTTATTATTAACCTTCGCCTTGATGGGCATCAGCTTCACAGTCATCATTCCAATGTTGGTGGCTTACCTATTTATCATCGGCTATTCCATCTATCACCGCTTGAAAATCGAAAAATCACTATAGCTGAGAATATATGAAAAGAGCAGAATTAGTTTTCTGCTCTTTCTTCGTATCGCTTTATTTATTTTTCTTCGCTGCCCATGAACTTCGCAACAAAGGCAGCAATGATCGCGCCTAATGTTGGAGCAAGCAAGTATACCCAGTAGTGGGATAACGCGCTGCCGCCGGCAAAGATTGCTGGACCTAAGCTGCGGGCTGCATTCAATGAACCGCCAGTTAAGTTAAGAGCGACAATGATCAAGAATGCTAATGTGATACCGATCGCTACTGGAGCCATTTGCGCATTGCCGTATTTCTCGCTGGTTACCATCAAGATCACAAATACGAATAGGAAAGTAATTAATGTTTCCACGCCAAATGCTTGCGCTGCACTGATATTAGGGAAGTCATTTTGACCAAAGCCATCGCTAGGTAACTCTAGAGCATGAACATAAATATATAAAATTGCTGAAGCTACAATTGAACCTAGCGCTTGGGCGATGATGTAAAAAATACCATCCTTCACTGCTAAACGTTTGTTGATCATCATTGCGATAGATACACCCGGGTTAAAGTTCCCACCTGAAATGCCGCCTACTGCATATGCCATTATTGTGATCGCTAGACCAAATGCTAAACCAATGGTCAGCGTACCGCCTTTAGCAACTACTACTGTACCAGTTCCTAGAAAAACAAGCATGAAGGTCCCGATAAATTCTGCCAAATATTTTTTCATTTTCATTACACATCCTTTACAAAATAATTGAGACTTTAGTTTATTTAATTCCTAAATTTTTGTAAAGTGATAAGCAACACCTCTTATTTTTCTCTCTTTTTTACTATTTGTCAGAAAGAATCTATTTGATAAAGAGTGTTATTTCAGTAATTTGCATCAGTGTATGAAAATGGATGAAAAGAAAAAAATCCCTCGATAATTCGAGGGATCTTCATACTAGACCAATACGACTTCTACATCGATGTTTCCGCGTGTCGCTTTTGAATACGGACAGAACTCGTGCGCTTCTTCGACGATTTTTTGTGCTTCTTCTTTTTCGACGCCAGGTAATGAAGTTTCTAAAATCACTCCGATTTGATAACCGCCATCATCCAGTTGATACAAAGAAACGCGCGCTTTGACTTCGGCATCTGACTCGATCTTGTGCTCTTTCAACATATGGTGAACGGCACCATTGAAACAAGAGGCATAGCCGGCCGCAAATAATTGCTCAGGATTTGTTCCTTCTGCATGAATAGAAGGTGGCTCGATCTTCATTCTCATGCTGCCATTTGGCGCCTGCACATCTCCGGTACGTCCGCCGTGATTAATCATTGCTGTTTCATACATTTTTTTCAAAAATCATCAGTCCTTTTCTTCTTCTTGATTAACAGTCTACGCGTTATTATTTGATGACACAAAGATATTGCTCACAAAAGAAGCTTTTGACTAAACAATTTTTTATTTTTTTGGCAAAAATGATAAACTATTTGCAAACGATTACAATGAATTTATTTAGTGCTATAATTTATTACGAAGGGGGGATTGTCTTTGAAAAAAATCTTTATGATTTGTCTCGTTGCATCTTTCTTACTTGTTGGATGTAATCGGGGTCCATCACAGGAACCAACCGAAAAATCTACCAATGATCCAGCTACTACAGAAAGTTCGACA
Source organism: Enterococcus sp. (assembly GCF_032555305.1). Classification (GTDB taxonomy): domain Bacteria; phylum Bacillota; class Bacilli; order Lactobacillales; family Enterococcaceae; genus Enterococcus_A. Next base: position 1,883 of record NZ_JAWGOQ010000046.1, on the reverse strand, counting down.
CGTCACAGCGAAGATTCATCAAGCAATACTCAGACGTCAGCAGCATCCTCATTCGATAGGTCAAGTAGCCAGTCGTCTACAGTAGAAACTACGTCTTCCAGTACTACATCCTCTACGAAACAGCCAGAAGTAGACTCTGTTTCTGCCGAGGAATTTGGCGGATACGCGACGTTCTACTTTAGCGGTATGAACGTACCGGATTCAATAAATATCAATACGAACACAAATGAAGTCACCTTCAATGCTGATACGAGTCAAGAAGCCGTTTATAATCTTTCGATGCAAGATGGGCCAGTTAAAACAGTCCGTGTTTTTTCTGCCAATACGAATGAAATAAGAACCGTCAGGGTGAGCACTACGCTATCCATCGGTGTCCAGATATCTGGCGCAACAAATACGAATAATCAATCTGGCAATCTTTATTTATTCCACAACAAGCATGGCGGATTGTCACTAGCGACGCCAAACTATGCTGGAAATGTTTCGGAAGACCAAATGGATGTGATGCTTGAGGTTCTGCAATAAATTTATCAATAGCTTTCCAGCTGAGCATTTTCAGTGCTCGGCTTTTTTATTTCTATATTCCTGTAAATCAGAGTCTATACAAGTATTTTCATTAACAGCTGATAATACTAATAAAACAAAGTAACTCTTTTTAAATTACTTAAAGACTTTCTGGCAACACCTCGCAAAAAAGGAGAGTCGTTTGACCCTCCCTCCATTTCTGAATTATTATTGAATATTTACATCAATTACTTGATAGAAAGCATTGACAGTATCACTGATATTCCAAACTGCCAAAATCACATTGTCTCCTTTTCGATCCTTTGGAATTGTGATTTGCTGCTTCACAACTTTTGATGGTATTTTTCCATGATCATCAATTTGTTTTATTAACTCAAAATCAGTAAACGTCATTGGTTTATTTGGATTCCAATTAGGTTTAGTAATGTAATAATCCCACGTACTTGTTCTATGCGGTGCTGTGAGATACCATGAAATCGTCAATGCACCAGAAGAAATACGATTTTTATGCCAGCGATTAATGGATTGATCGTCTAAAGGCTCAAAGCCACTGACTCCAGCGCTAGCTATTTTCCCTTCTATAAAAGTTCCCTTCTTTGCTTCAATACTTTGAGGTTCCCACTGCGCTCGTCCAACATTTTGATTGAGATTTCCACCTGCAGCTGTACCTAAATAAGCACGACTTCCTGGTGATGTTACATAGCCGTGGGCAAAGGCCGGTAAAGTAAAGCCAAACATACTAATACATACAACGCTAACAGCAAGCAATCGTTTCAGTTTTTCCATAATACGCCTCCTAGATTTTTATTAACCTATAACACTTATTAAAAAACATTTCTTCGAGCTAGCTCACTTATAATAGTAACGATACTGTTTTAGGGATACAACAAAACTGTATAATAACTTAGGTATTTATAATAACTTACTCTAGATCTTTAAATCAGCTAATTAATAACAATAGTTACAGAAAAGAAGGCGTTATCTCAAGCAGTACAAATCTAAACAAGCTATGAACTTATTCGAACTATTCCAAAATCCCTATTATTGAAAAGAATTCGATTAATGAGAACAATTGAAATAATTCTCATCCTTTCACAATGCTTCAAGTCAAATCAGTTCAAATTTATATTTAAGCAACAAAAAAAGGACCTAAGCTTAGGTCCTTTTTCGAACAATCAAAAGTGATTATTTTAATGTTACAGATGCGCCAACTTCTTCTAAAGCAGCTTTAAGTGCTTCAGCGTCTTCTTTAGATACATCTTCTTTAACTGGTGCAGGAGCGCCATCAACTACAGCTTTAGCTTCTTTCAAGCCTAAGCCAGTTGCTTCACGAACTGCTTTGATAACTTTAACTTTTT
>NZ_JAWGOQ010000045.1:0-28808 GCF_032555305.1 Enterococcus sp. | reverse complement strand
TTCTTTCTGGGCTGTACTTTTTCATTTGGTGAACTTCCTTTCGTTCGAGGATATTATAGTCCTCTCCCAAAATGTGTCCACTAAATCATCCTAACACCAATAGGAAAAGAAATTGGACGTATCTATATCTGAGTGTTTAACGGAATAAAATGCTTATTGATAATAAGCATTTTATATCAGTTGTATTTTTTAGTTAGAGATTCCGTCATTTTGCTTTGTTAGCAGTAGTAGTTTTCTGCTTTAAACGGAAAGTGTAGAACCGTTTGCGGATGGTTAGGTATAAAACCTTTTTCTACATATTGTTTTGGGAGGAGCGGTCGCAATAAAATCATAAGTACAGATCGTTATCTTTAAAAATCTATTAGGAATCGATTTGACTTTGTAGAAGAAAGGAGAGAGCGATGGATCATAAGTTTGGTAAATTAGATCATCAAGAAATTTTGAAATTGATTCCTCAAAAATTTCCATTTCTGATGGTTGATTCTATTGAAAATCTTATAGCAAACAAACAAGCCGTTGGAAAAAAAAAAATAATCAGGGAAGAGCCCTTCTTTGATTGCTTGTACAGTGAGGAATTGATTATGCCTGAAGTGCTGTTGATTGAATCGGCGGCTCAAGTGGCGACACTTATGATACTTTCGGATTCGGTAGAAAAGAAGAAAAGGATATATGTCAAAGGGATTAAAAAAGCTGAATTTTACCACTCGGTTCATCCTGAATGCGATTTATCAATTGACGTTAATATTATTGACAGCAGCAAAGAGACGCTCCTTGTCGATAGTAAACTTACTGTAGAAGATTACGAAGTCGCAAATATTCAATTAAAATTTTGTGTTTAATAATAGAGGAGGATTTTTAAATGGAAGAGAAAGTGTTGGAAATAGTTACAGAAGTCTTAATTGAGGAAGGAGATCCAAAAGAAGTAAAGCTTGATTCAAGATTTAAAGAAGATTTGGATTTTGATTCAATGCGTTTTTTATTACTTATCACATCAATCGAGGACGAGTTTAATCTCGATTTAATTGATGTTGAGTTAGAGAATATAGAGACTGTCTCTGATGTGATAAAAAGATTGGAAGTCCCATTATAATGAGTAGAAGAGTAGTTATTACTGGATTGGGGCCAGTAAACCAGTTGGGTATTGGTTGTGAAGAGTTCTTTGGGAATTTGTATGGTAATGCCAAATCAATTACAAAAAAAATTCCTGATAGTTTAAGAGAGCGTTTCAAGATAAGATCAAAGTTCTATATCCCCAAAGTCGAATCAAGTGATTTAGGACTTGAGAAGAAATACTCGAGGTTAGTAACAGATAATTCTTTATTGGCAATTAAAGCCGCTGAACTAGCGATTGATGATTCAGGGCTAATGGTTGACAAAGAAAATGAGATATCAGTGATATTGGGTATTGCAGTAAATCATTTAGGTGATGTTTTTGAAAACTACGAAAACTATATAAATGGTGCAGGAATAAACCGTATGATAAGCCCTATGAGTATGCCAAATGCACCGAGCGCTTGGATATCAATAGCTTTGGGGTTGTACGGAGATAATCAGATAATTAATACTGCTTGCGCTTCATCCACCTATGCTATTGGTGAAGGATTTAGAAAAATTAGGAATGGCCATAGTGATGTAGTAATTTGTGGTGGTCTGGAGTATTTATTTGACAAAAACTTATCGATGATAAAAAACTTCGATTCTCTGACTGTATTGGATAAATCTGATAATGGAATTCCGTTACCATTCTCAAAAAAAAGAAGCGGGTTTCTATTTAATGAAGGAAGTGGCTGCTGTTTAGTACTTGAAGATTATGAGAGTGCAATGAGTCGGAACGCCAACATTTATTGCGAGATTGTAAACTATGAATCACTATGCGAAGCACATAGTGTACTAAATATAAAAAGTGATGGTTTTTTCGTAAAAAAGATGCTAAAAGACTTAATAGGAAATGAGAAAATTGACTATTATAATGCGCATGGTACCGGTACAAAATTGAATGATGAAGTAGAGACAAGAGTGTTCATTGAACTATTTGGTGATAAAGCAACTCAACCATTGATTAATTCAACCAAAGGCTTTTTGGGACACAGTCTCGGAGCCAGTGGAGCGATAGAAGCTGCGGTATGCGCTCATTCAATAAAAAATAATGTAGTTCATAAGAATAATATCGTTGAACCTATTGAAAACTTAAGATTAGTTCCTCAAACAGCACATTGCGAAATTAATACAGCGATATCAGCATCATACGGTTTTGGTGGTCATAACGGAGCGTTATTATTTAAAAAAATATAGGAGTGTTCTCATGAAAGAGTCTTCGTTCGTTAGCACAGATTATCATAATAAGTATACGATATGCCTCACAAAAAAAGATAATAGCGAGAGTTTAGAAAGCAAACTAATATTTCTATCTAATTTCAAACAAATACTGACAGTATTGAAAATTCTGGAAAAGGATGTAAGTATTTATGGTCCCGACTTGATACATTTTCAATCTATCAAAGATAAAATTATAGGGAAATCTCATGAAGAAGTAATACAAGAATACTCTCCAAATAGAATTACAGCAAATGATGTTTTTGAAGTTATTGATAAAATTGGCTTACCTTTGGATTACAGAATTAACTTAGATATGAACGGATTTAATATAGATAAAAAATTAGTGCACAAAGATAAACAGGATAATGTGATGCTAAAAAGAGTCTACAAGGTATCAGATTCATCTCATTATTGCTTTGAGGCGAATTATCAGACCGATGAAATAATTCTGGATCATGTTCATGAGGATCATGTTGAGTCAACCATATTAAATGAAATATGTAGGCAATGTTCTACAGTGAGCCTTAATCTATCCGAGAAAACATCGAAAATTTTCATTGTTTTACAAGAAAGAAAGCTATACAAGAATTTTGTTAATCGAAATTCATCCTGTATTATTCAAACAATTTCATTTGGAAAAAAAGCAGGTACCGGTTTCACAGTGCATGCAGTTTATCAAAATGAAAAACTGTGTTTAAAAGGTTTTGGAACAGGAATAAATTATCAAAACCGAGATGACTATAGAAAAATATAAGGAGTTAATAAAGTGAAAAATATTAAATTGATCGCATGCGATATCGACGGAGTTCTTTTAGAGGATACATTTAGTCCAATACTCCATACTTTAGCAAAAAAATTCGGATACCCATATACTCGTGAGTTAGAGCGAAATATGTTTTCAAGACCTCGTGAAGAGTCTTTGCAATATGTCTTACAAAATTTTAAAATTGATGCTAAAAAAATTCCAGTAATGGTACAGACTGATTTAATTAAGTACTATTTTGAAGAGAGAAATAACTATATGAGTAGTAATCCAAATGGATTAATTAATGGGGTGCCTGAATTTTTAGAGAGAATTTCAAAACTAGGAATAGAAATGATTTGCTATGGTGGATTGCCTGAGAATGAAATTATCGATGACTTTAAGCCTTATCTTAAATATTTCACGAAATATATTTGTACCAATGATTTTCGTCCTGGCATAAAAGAAATAACTACAGAATTTCATAAATTAAAATATAGTGAAGTTTTGTTTATTGATGATGTGAATACTGTTGCTGAGGTCGCAAAAGATTTAAATGTTCCATTTATTGGAATTCCAGCGGATCATGATTGGGGATATCAAAAAGACGATATGAAAAGAACTGGTGTCAAACATATTGTCCAATCTGTAAATGATATTGATGTGGAATTAATAATGAAAATTGATCGTGAAATAGAAGAAAATCAATTGTGGGAAAAATAGCTGTTTATTTATTTTTTTTTAAAATAAAGAATATCACAAATAGGCATATTTTTGATTTGTCAGAATATTGTTTAGTAAAATTAACGTGGTGATGTTAATGAATATTAAAGAGTTAAGGGTTGAAAATAGACTTTCCCAAACAGAACTTTGTAAAATATTAAATTGTAGTCAATCACTTTATTCGATGTATGAGAACGGAATCAGGAATGTTCCTTTAGAAACTGTTGTTAAGTTATCGTTTCTATACAAGACAAGTATAGATTATATTGTAGGAATAACAGATGTATCTGCCCCTAAAAAGAGAGCTTCTATTGATAAAAGATACATCTACTATTGGGAATTTCTTGGTGTAGAGGAGAGTTCTGATGAAGGTTAATATTGGTATCTGCGATGATAATCGAGAAGATAGTGAGAATCTTTCTTCTGAACTTTATAAATTGCTGCATACTGATTCAACCAGTATTAATATTTTTGAGAGTAAAGACTCCTTACTAGAATCAATAGTGAACGATAAGAAAAGAATAGATATACTTTTTTTGGATGTTGAGATTGGGGAAGAAAATGGTATAGAACTTGGCAGACTTGTGAAAAAAGAGTATAGATTTATAAAAATTGTTTTTGTATCAAGTTTCCCGAAATATGTTTTTGATTCTTTCGAAGCATTTCCGATTTCTTACTTATTGAAGCCAATAAATCCAACACAGCTAAAAACCGTTCTTTTCTACTTGATTGACGAATTTGAGAACCAGCAAACTGATTTAATTAGTTTTAAGGAATATCACAGTAAAAGAGAAATGTGGTTAAGTAGCTCAAAGATTATTTTGGTAAAAGTCGAATCTTCCAAAGAGAAAAAATTGAAATTGCATACATCGGAAGGTGAATACACTATTCTGGGTAGAATGAAACCTTTTTTTGATAGTTTAGATAAATCGAGTTTTTGTCAAATTTATAGGGATACAATAATTAATATTGACCATATAAGTAAAGTCTATTCTGGTCGAGTTTACTTGAGCAATGGGATGCTAATTGCAATTAGTAGAAGATATTTAACTTCATTTAAGGAACACTACCACAAATATAAGATTAAAGAGATTTGGAAATGAGCTGTATCATAGTGATCACATCAATAATTCTAACTTTCTTTGAGACATATTTGATCTATGCAATGTTGAGATTATTTTCTCACCCTAGAAAAATGTCAGAGTTTAAGAAAATTGGAATTCAGTTTGTCGGAGTCACTATGCTGTATCTTCACTTCTTTATTGAGTTTCCACCATATGTTAATAGTCTGGTTTTATTATTAGTGATAACTCTTTTTCAAACTATTCTTATGCATTTAAACTCTTTCCAAATTGTTTGGGGAGTCATAATCATTGTAATAAATACAATATCCGAGGTTATTGCCTATTACATTTTAATGACAACTCAAATGGATTTGGAATCTTCATTTGTCACAGAGGTGTTTTTTTTACTAGCGATTTTCCTTAGATTTCTTGTCTACATTTGTATGAAATCGGTAATATTAAATCGCACTCTTGGATTCTCCACAATAGTATTTTTGGCGATATTCTTTGTTGTATTAGTGTATCTTCTAATTTATTATGTCTGGGCATCAAAAAAAATATCACAATTATTTTTGGTCTGTATTGTCGTTTTAATGAGTTGTAATTTCTTTATACTTCTCAGAGAGTTACTCTTCGAAAAAAATAAAAATGAAAAGTTACAGTTAAGTTCAAGAAATATTTTGCACAAAGAATTTTTATCTGAAAGTTATAACAAATCTTATGAAAATTTCCATAAAATGATTCATAACCAAAATAGAATACTACTCAATTCTCTTAGTTCGATTGATCAAAAAGAGAATCAAGACTTAGTCTTTCAATTGGAAAGAATAATGCATTTATCGAATATATGTCTAATAAATTCCAGAATATCAGATTTATATTTAGACTTGGTTTTAAATTACTTCGATCAGTTTTTCATTAGCAACGAGGTAACAATAAAAAAAATAATTGATTTGTCTTCTAGCAGCAACTTTTTTGAAAATCATTCTTCTCAAATTTCATTAATAACCTTATTAGAAATCGGAATTGAAGTATCCAAAGTTCAACTTAATAAGGAAATAAAACTAAGAGTATTTGAGCAACAAAACTCTTGTGTCATCAATATGGTCTGCTGTTTTGAAGAAAAGAATTACGATGTAGAAAAAGTTTCGAGTGATGTTCTTTTTTTAAAACAGATTGAAAAAAATTTCGATGTTTTTCTCAATATTGATGAAAGTGATAACAGATTAGATATCTGCGTGATTTATTCAAAAAACTAAAAGGGGCTCAAACTATTTTGGAGCGTATATCAAAAAAAATTGCTTTTAAACTATTAAAATATAATAGCGGATGGACAAATCAAGAAGAAGTATTGTTGTATTCCATACAAGTGTTATTGGAAAAGTCTGTAGTTTTTACTTCACTAGTACTAATATCAATAATTTCTGATACGATTTTGGAGACCCTATCAATATATCTATTTATGAGTTTTTTTAGGAATTTTATTGGTGGCAAACATGCCAAGACTTTCTGGAAGTGTTTCCTGATTTCTGTAGGTATAATGCTACTTGCTTTAGTCCTATTTTTTTCTATTTCACTCACATTATTTTCAGAGATTTCATTGTCATTGCTACTATTTTTAATAGCTGTACTGCTATTTAGAAATAGTGAAAAAGCTCTAAAAAAAATAGGTATGGTAGTAGTTTTTTTACTGTTGGCATTAATATTAAAGAATACTTTTTTATCAAAAAGTATTTTGGTTTCATTGTATATCACTGTATTAACAAAATAATTTGAATCAGGAGGCTTAAAAAAATGAAAAAATTTCTAATCAAAAATGGTTACAAAGGATTAAATTTACTGGTGCTTTTGACAACAATTGTTTCAGCAAACCAAAGATGCTCATTCATTTTTCACGAACCAAAAAAACCAGATGGACTGAAAAGTTTCAGAGTGAAATAAGGTAATCCTCTTTCCAACTAGAAAGTTTCTTGACAAACTACATATATGATATATACTGTTTGTTGAGTTATAAATTTTAGTTGGAGAGGAGGTTTTTTTATGTCTTATTCAACATCATTTCCACTTGCGGTCGAAGTTATTCTGTTCATTCATATTAATAATGAGGACCACTGCCATGATTACCTGTCAAAGAGAATAATTTCCGAAAAATTAGAAGTTCCAGTGCCAACGGTATCAAAGGTTATATCAAAATTAATTCATTCTGGACTGCTTGAATCAAAAGAAGGCGTAAAAGGTGGTATTGCCTTAGTTAAGCCAATCAGTGCTACGACTTTATTTGAGGTATTTGATGCTATTGAAAAAGGAAATCCCTTATTCAAAATACCTAATAACCTTAAGGATGGTCCTGACTTTGTTGGAAAAATGTTTGCTAAGGGCACTGACATTTTAACAAATGCAGAGAGCAGCATGCTTAATTATTTAAAAGGTTATACGCTAAGTGATCTAATGTAAAAAAAACTTGTAATGAGTTTTTTTTTGAATGAAACTGAATATACAGAGTATATCGTATATTTAATATATTTATTTAGATGGAGGAAAAAAATGGGATTTATAAAGTTTAGAAATGTAAAAAAGATTTATAAAACTGGAGAGATTGAAGTTGAAGCCGTGAAGGGGGTTAACTTTAGTATCGAAAAGGGAGAGTTAGTTATTATTGTTGGAGCAAGCGGTGCTGGAAAAACAACTATTCTAAATATGTTAGGTGGAATGGACGATGTTACCAGTGGAGAAATTACAGTTGGGGATGCAAATATTAGCAAGTACAGTTCAAAAGAGTTGATTGAGTATCGAAGAGAATCTGTTGGATTTGTTTTTCAGTTCTATAATCTTGTTCAAAATTTAACGACGTTAGAAAATGTCGAACTTGCTTCTCAGATATGTAAGAATCCTCTAGATGAAATGGAAACATTGAATCAAGTAGGTTTATCTCACCGAATAGATAATTTTCCCTCACAACTATCAGGAGGTGAACAGCAAAGAGTTGCTATCGCAAGAGCCATAGCTAAAAACCCTGAGTTATTATTATGCGACGAACCGACTGGTGCGCTGGACTATGAGACTGGTAAGAATATTTTGAAGTTACTTCAAGAAACTAGTAGATTGCATGAAAAGACAGTAGTAATCATCACTCACAATACAGCGTTTGAATCAATAGGAGATAGAATTATTCGGGTAAAAAGTGGAACAGTTGTTGAAGAAAAAATTAATAGACATCCAATTTCAGCTGAGGGAGTTGTTTGGTAATGGGCAAAGTGTTTAATAAAAGTAGCCGTAAAAATATTTTTGAAACACTGGGAAGATACTTATCATTAGTTAGTGTTACTTTCTTGGGCGCAGGTGTGTTCGCAGGACTTCTCGCGATAGCACCAGAAATGAGAGAGACAGCAAATAATTACTTTGATAAGTATAATTTAATGGATGTGAGGTTACAGTCTCCATTAGGTTTTACTGAGTCAGATGTAGATAAAATTAAAAATATAGATGGAGTGTCAGTTGTTCAGGAAGGAAATTGCATTGATTCAATTGGAGAAGTAGATAATGAAAAATATACTATGAGAATCCATGGTTACTCCAATAAAAAAAATAAATTGAATACACTCGAAGTTATTGAAGGTAGACTCCCAAAAAAAAGAGATGAAACGGTTATCGTTATTCCACCTGATGGATTGGAAAATATTACCATTGAAAAAACAGTTCATCTTGATTCCAAGGACTTAGAAGGAGCTATTCATAATAGTAAACTGAAAGTAGTAGGAATAGTAAAAAGCCCAATGTACCCACATAATAAGCAAGCAAATACATCAAAAGGCAGCGGGAGCATAGATTTTGTTTTGTTTACTCCTCAAAAAAATTTTATAAGTGAAATAAAATCAGAAATTTTTGTAAAATTTAAATCGACTAATAAATTAAATAGTTTTTCTGATGAATATGAGGAGAAAGTAAATAAAGAAGTAAGAAAATTAAAAAGTTTTTCCAAACCTCAAGCAAAGGGTAGATTTATTGAAGTCAAAGAAGAAGTTCAGGAAGCTCAGAAAAGGCTATCCTTAAAAAGGAATGACGTTGAAAGAGAGTTTAATGAAATTCAAAATCAACTTAGCCAAACAAGCGATGACTTAAAAATTCAAAATAATTTATTAGTTACTCAAGATGCCACTCTTCAAAAAAATAGATCATCTATGTCAATAGAAGAGTATAATCAAAAAATCTTCGAGCTCGATTCAATGAAAGACAGAATTGAAAAGGCTGAAATTGAATACGATCAGAAAAATTCAAAGTTTGAAGAAGGAAGAGCCAAAACTACCAGTGAATTAAGGAAAGCACAAGAAACTATAGACAAGGAGGAAAAAGACTTAAGAGAAATAAAATCTCCTCAGTGGTTTTTTGAGACAAGAAGTCAAAACCAAGGTTATGCAATTTATAAAGGAGATGCACAGAGTATGGCCGGTATGGCCTCCATTTTTCCAATCATCTTTTTCTTGGTCGCTGCCTTAGTTTCCTTAACTACTATGACTAGAATGATTGATGATGAAAGGATTCTGATTGGAACATTCAAGTCGTTAGGTTATTCAGATAAAAAAATTGCTTGGAGATATTTAAGTTATTCTATTTCTGCTACATTAGGCGGTAGTGTCCTTGGAGTTTTTTTAGGCTTCAAAGTATTACCAAAAATTGTTTGGGATGCTTATTCTCATCAATATAGTGTACCAGATCCAAGTTTAAGATTTCATTGGCTATTTGCATTTCTTTCTATAGTTACGATGCTACTGATTACAACTGTTGTTACTTATCTAACTATTCGAAAAAATTTGAAAGATACGACATCAGAACTGTTATTACAAAAATCGCCTCCATCAGGAAAGAGAATTTTTCTTGAAAAACTAACCTTTATCTGGGGGAAACTTTCTTTTTCTCAAAAAGTAACTCAACGAAATATTTTCTTAGACAAGAAGAGGATGACCATGACAATTATCGGAGTTGTAGGAAGTACAGCGTTGTTAGTAACTGGTTTTTCTCTGAGAAGTAGTGCGAATCATTTCCCTGAACAACAATATCAGCAAATAATGAAGTATGATTTAGTAGGTAGTCTTAAAGAAGGAAAAACTGATTCATCAGATTTTTGGGATTTCCTTGATGATAAAAAGAATGTGTCAGAATACCTCTTGTTAAGAGAAGAATCAATAGAAATTCAATCCGACTCATCCAACAAGGAGAGACATTTTATAAATTTAGTTACTCTCGATAATTCAAAAAAAATCAATCAATTCATTGACTTGAAGAATAAAAAGAGTAAGATCGATTTTTCTCAAAATAGTGTAGTCCTAACAAATAATATTGCCAGAATTCTTGACGTAAATACCGGAGATAAGATTAAAGTTAAATTACTAGATTCTGCAGATTTTTTAGAGATGAGGATTACAGGTATCTCAGAAAACCTCGAACTTAATTACTTGTATATTTCTAGTAAATTATACACTGAGAAGTTTGATCAAAAGCTAAGTTTAAACACTGCTTTTATTAAAATACCTGATAAGGTAAATTCTGGCACCGTTAAGAAAAAGACAGGTAACATTAAAGCATTTAGCAATGTTGAATTGTCAGATGAGAAAATGGAAGAACTAAAAGAGAATTTGAAAAGTATAGACATGGTCGTAATAATTATGATCGTTTTGGCCAGTCTACTCGCTATTGTGGTTTTATACAATGTCACGAACATAAATATTGAAGAAAGAAAAAGAGAAATAGCAACTATCAAAGTGTTAGGTTTTTATAACCAGGAAACGAATGCCTATGTTTTCCGCGAAACCATTGGACTATCAGTGATGGGTACCATTATCGGACTATTTTTAGGAATTTTTCTCTTTTTACAAGTAATACAGTCTATTGAAACCGAATTCTATGTTTTTGATAAGTCATTAAGTTTTGCTCCATTCATTTACGCTGCGACTTGTGTGCTTTTTTATACTATATTTGTAAATTTCATGATGATGCCCAAGATAAAAAGAATTAACATGTTGGAATCCCTTAAGTCAAATGAGTAACTTTAAACGAAATAAAAGGATTGGTGTAGAATGCAAAATGGAATATCATTTGTGGTCTTAGGTTGTATATTTCTCATCATCTTTCTGATAATTGGAATTTTGAGTCTTCAAAATGAAAAATATTTGTTAAAATTTGACATCCCAATTTTACTGATACTCCATAGAATGAACTCAAAAAGAATCATTTCTGTATGCAAATTTTTTAGTAGTTTAGGAAGTATACCAACAATTATTGGTATATCAATTGTTTTGATACTTATCTGTCTCATTGAAGAAAGACTTTCTTATATTCCATATATTCTAATCAATAACCTTCTTTTAGGAATTGGTAGTAATTTTTTAATCAAATTAATTTTTAGAAGAAGGCGTCCCCGTGGAAAGAAATTGGTGAGAGCGACTAACACCAGCTTTCCAAGCGGACATACAATGAGTACTCTTATATGTTATAGTACTCTATTTTTCCTGTTAAATCAGAGTATCGGTGATGGTTTAATTAGTTTAATTCTATCAATAGCTGTGTTTTGCTTGATTATTTTAATAGCTATTAGTAGAGTCATCTTAAGAGTTCATTACCCTTCAGATATTTTGGGTGGATTATCTCTAGGTTTGTTTTTAGTATCTATAACAAATTTCCTTTTTCTTGTTTAGATTACTACACTATATAAAAGCAACTGTTGAAACTTTTATATCTCTTTCCCTTGAACTAAATGTGTGAGGATCAGAAAAAGCTCAAATTTGTAATTAACACAAATTTGGGTTTCTTTTTTTGATTTAAGTTCATCAATGTAATGACATTGCCTCTTCGTAAGTCTCGGAAAAAGGAATTCTTCTATTTTTAAATACACTAAAATTCAAATAATTTAAAAATAGGAATACTTTTTAATAGGACTATAAGTCCAATAATGTGCCTCTAATGTTTGAATAGTGTAAAATCAACATCCGAGGTGCAAACAATGAGATTAAAAGAACTACGAGAGTTACATGAGAAAAAACAAAGAGAGGTGGCTGAGTTTCTCCATTGTGATCAATCATTGTATTCGAAATACGAAAGAAGTGAAAGAGAAATTCCACTTTGGGTACTAATAAATTTATCGTATTTTTATCACACTAGTATTGATTATCTTGTTGGATTGACAGATGAACCCTCACCGTATAATAGAAATGACAAGTATGATACTAATAGTTAATCAAATTGAAATATAGAGGCTGAGTTTAAATTTATGATAAAAATTGGAATCTGCGATAACGATGAAAATGAATTAAAGTTTATTCGGAAAATTCTCGCATTAGCAGCAGTAAATATGGAACTTGATTTTAAGCTCTTCTTTTTCAATAATGGTGAGTCACTAATCAATTTTTATAACAATAATCAACTTGATATTTTATTACTTGATATTGAGTTAGATAAAAGTGATGGAATTGAAGTTGCTGGATCAATAAGAAATCTTTTTTGTGATCAGACAGTAAAAATTATTTTTATTTCAAGCCATAGTGAGTACGTCTTCAAATCATTTGATGTTTCGGCATACCATTATTTAGTTAAACCGTTAAATAGTGAAAAGTTAATAGAACTAGTTTTAAAGCTTTATCATGAATTGACTGAACTTGACGATAAAAATCTGATAACTATCAAACTGAGATCAGGTGGAGAAAAACAAATATTACGCAAAAATGAAATCGTATCTTTTGAGCTTATCGATTCTCCCAAAAGATGGATTTCTGTGTCAACAATGAAAGGATCATATGATACTACTGGTAGACTAAACACATATTGGGAGGACCTGAGAGATTTTGATTTTTTCAAAGTGTATCGATCAATAGTAATTAATCTGAACTATTTGAATAGAATTTCTGCATCTTCTGTTGTTATGGATAATGGAATTCAATATCCACTTTCTAGAAGAATAAAAAAAGATCTCAACGATATCTATGCAAAGTTCATGCTAAAAACCTATAATAGAAAAAAAGATTTGGAATAGTAAAAATATTCCAAATCTCTTTTTCTATTTAAAAATTCGATACTTATCAAGGCTTTTTGGTTTTTTGGGTTCATGAACAAATACTAAGCATTTCGAGTTTGCTCCCAAAATAGCAACTATGGTTAGCATTGAGCTTACTATCTTTGCAATCTCAAATTTATTTTTCACTTTTTCACCTCCGGGCGTATAAAAATCAAATCTGCTAGCGCTGTAAAAAAGCAACTAGCCAATAAAGAATATCCGATTTGAATATTCTCTAAAAACAAAAGGGTTGAAGAAACCGTCAAAATAGAAAAGTATAGATTCTTTTTTATCTGAGTTCTCTTGTAGGTATAAAAGAATACTGAAAGTATCATGACTATGCTGATGACAAAATGTGAAATATACTTTCCATTAATAACAAAGAGCATTGCTACCAAAAAAGCCAAATTAGATACACAATAACAAACTCTAAAAGATGGTGCGTGACCTCCTCCAAAATAATTTCGCACCAAAACCAGAGTAATTATTAGTGTAACACCAGTTAGGGGCTTACCTAACATTAAACTTATTCCCAGAAAGCTTAGAAGTACAAATACTGTCTCGAAAAAAAGGGTAATGGAGTATTCTAATATTTCCTTGGATTTATCCCACGATTTGTCATACCTCATGATTCTGTAAGACAGAAGTTTTACAATTTTACTCATTACTACATCCTTTACTTTTGCCAAGCAACAAAACAGTTTATGAATAGATAGTAGCACTGAAACAAGTTTTGTTTTATGCTCGGTGCCATAAAGTGTTATTTTGGTTCTAAGTGGTCAAAATGATAAAAAGAATCTAATAGGAGAAAAAAATGAACATTAACATCTTGGAATTTTTTATTTCAATAAGTTCCTCTGCATTAGAGAACATAATTATCTATCAATATTTTTCTGCCGTTCTTATTAGGAAAAAATCGATATGGTACAAAGAAGTCTGGACATTTTTTCTTGGATTATTAATGCTGTTCACTTCAACACAATTTATAGAGTCTCCATTTACAAGAATAGGCATAACGACAGTAACATTACTAGCATATACAACCCTTTATTTTGGAAAAAATCCAATTAAACTTCTTTTAATTATTTCCTATATCTCATTGGCAGCAGTAGCGGAAGAACTTGCTGCATCAGCAATTATGTTAATAACAAAAACTCCGTTTTTAAATTCATATATTGATAGAGCTTTATCCATCTTAGTGGCTTCAATATTTTTAATTATTTTGATAGAATTGCTTTCATCTTTTGTATTTAAGGTACAAAAAATTATTTACTTTGAAAGTAAAATATATTATGCATTAATACCTCTGTCTTCATTAACACTCACACTTATTTTCTTTTTTGATTTGCGATCAGTCGGATACAAGATAATGGCTCTTATGCTCATAGGAGGAATAAACCTTTGTTTCTTTGTTTTATTAAAAACTATTGCTGTGTCATTAGAAACTAAAAATAAATTGATCCAAAGAGAAATCGAACTCAAGTATCAAAGAAGAATTGCCCAGAAGAAAGTCCAACAATTTAAAGAGGTCAGGGCTAAGACTCATGATACGAACAAATATTTAGTACTTGTTAAGGGACTTCTGAAAAATAATCAAATAGATAAAGCAATACTAGAACTGGATAATTACTTAAGTTCAGTAAATTCATCATTAGCTAAGAGTTCAACTAATCATATAGCAATTGATTCAATGATCGATTATTGTTATGAACTGTCGGGAAAGAATCAAATTGCTGTGAGATTAGAAGCCAATATTTTAAACAAAGATTTCGATATAGATGATGTAGATGTCTCAGTCCTTTTAGGAAACATAATTGATAATGCTTTAGAAGCAAATATTCAACTTAAGGAGACTTCTGAGCGATGGTTAGAATTAGATTTAGTAACAAATCACAAACACATGTACGTTTGTGCCGCAAATCCATATAAAGGCACTGTGAATATAAATAAGACTAGTAAAGCCAATAACAATCAACATGGTTTTGGACTGATTACGATTCAAGAAATTGTTAAGAAGTATGATGGCGTAATTGATATCGATACTAAAAATAATTGTTTCAAAGTATTAGTGGTTCTACCGTATAATTAACAAAACTTGTACTTCATTTAAAGGCTATGGTAGTATTTGATTGAAGAGCAGAATCCCGCTAGTTTATCACATGAAATTTCGACTACCTATCAATACACCTCCTTTACTTCTTAAACTAAATCACTTATTTTTGCAAAGCGATAATTCTAATGCGAATTATCGTTTTTTTTAATTCTTTAGTTTCAAAATGGAAAGGTTTGGATATTTATAGTAGTGAAAGGGGATAGTAGAGTGAATATAGAGAAGGAAAAAATATATTCAAGAATGAGAAAAATATCTGAACAAAGAAGGCAGTTGAGCAAACAATACTTCAAATTAAAGGAAGAATTGGCCCAAAAAGATAATGTGCAGCCAAACCCACTGACTGAGGAGTTGGAAAAAGGTCTGGAAATAAAAAAGCTCAATGACAATAAAAGTTTTGAACGGGATAAAATTTATCAAGAAGATATGCGATTTAGGAGCTGTAAAACCAGCCATTATGTATCCTTTGACAGGATCTCAAAGAACATTATCTACATTTTAAAACAAAGTCCTACTCCAATAAGCAATAAAGAGATTTTAAGTAGAATTATCAATGAATTTGAAATGACTCTTTCTTATAATAATTTATCAAGTAATATACTTCCAAGATTGCACCAAGATTCATCGATTCCAGTGGAACGAGTTTGTCGTGGATTTTGGCAATACAAAAAATGAGTTTTAGTGAGGGTCGCTGAATGCTAGAAGAAAAAGAAATCTCATATATATTTGTCAAGTACGTTCACTCTGCATTATTGAATCAAGCGAATAAATACTATAAAAACAGTGAGAGACGATCATTGTTATTAAGTTACGAGGAAAATTACACTGAATCTGAATTGTGGAAGATTAAATTACACGATTTAGAATCAACAGATAATCCTCTAAAATTACTTGAACTAAAAGAAAATTTGTCTGATATAAATGAACAGTTCAATGGTTTAACCATGCAAGAGAAAAGTATTCTTTTTGAAAAATACGTCTACCAAAAAAGCGATTTCGAAATTGGTCAAGAATATTCCCTGACAAGCCAAGCAATTTCAAAAAAAAAGAGAGCAGCTCTAAAAAAGCTACAAAGGAATCAGTAACAAATATGACCTCCTCCAATTGTATGAACCATACATTTAGGAGGAACAATATGGAAAATTTAGTCCCGCTTATCCGTAAAGCTAAAGAAGGCGATCAAGAGTCGTTAGTATCATTACAGTCCCAGTTTGACTTATTAATAAGAAAACTTGCAAAAAGAAACTCATTTTCAATTGATGAAGATTGCTATCAAGAACTATATCTCAGATTCTATATAGCCCTTGAAAAGTTTGACATAAATAGATATTTGAAATAGTTGGTTTCAAAAAGTGAGATTGATGATATTTAATTAATGAAAAACAAATGATCTTTGAAAACAGAATACTCTTGTCAGGAACGAAACATTTCTAAAGGAGCCACTATTGGATTAGCGCGATAATCTATGAATCAAAGCGATTACCTAGTTGCAATAGAGTATAGGTTGCTACTATATTGCGAAGACTTTTGAAATGATAATGGTACTTCTGTAAAGCTCGGCGTAAATAGCGGAGAGGTGAGATTCCTATGTCCCCATAATTAGCAAATGGGGAGCCTGACAATAGACAAGGTACAAGGAGGAAAAAATATGAGTATAGTAATTGGAGTAGCTCTCTTCATGCTCGGAGGATTCATAGGCGTTGCTACTATGTGCATCCTACAAGTAGGAGCTGCTGCTGAAAAGAATTTGAAAAGCCATTTATATGAAGAAATGAAAAATATCAAATAGGTGAATAAATGAAAACAAAGTTCGAGATTATGGTCAGTTCTAATGACTTGATTGATTTGGGCTTTAAACCATTTCAGGCAAAGCAAATGATTCGTGAATCTAAAGAACACCTAGTTACCGTAGAAGGAATAGATTTTTATGATAATCGCCAAGTAAATATAGTACCAGCGAGAATCATTGAAAAATTATTCAGCATACAAATTTTGTGACACGCGGTAAAATTAAAGTAGGTATTCTTTTCAGTTTTTGTTGGGAGAAATAAATGGCTAAAATTAAAAATATTTATCAAGACAAGAAAACAAAGAAATGGTTCTTTCGAGCATATTTAGGAACGGATGAAAATGGGAAAAAAATCCAAAAAACGAAGCGAGGCTTTGACTCACAAAAAGAAGCAAAGCGTGCTTATGATAGGTATATGCTCACTCATGGTCTCCCTCAGATTTTGTCACCGAAAAATAATTCAATGAGTCAATTAACATTTGAAGAATTTTATCGCTTACGTTTTGTTAACTGGTATGAAAAACAGGTTAAGAGACAAACCTATGAGAATGCTCAGTTCATATATGGAAAAAAGATGAAGTATT
Organism: Enterococcus sp.; assembly: GCF_032555305.1. Classification (GTDB taxonomy): domain Bacteria; phylum Bacillota; class Bacilli; order Lactobacillales; family Enterococcaceae; genus Enterococcus_A. The sequence goes on along the minus strand of NZ_JAWGOQ010000045.1, from coordinate 11,439 downwards.
TTTACCATATCAAGGTTAGAGACATTACGAATCATGATATTGAGGATTGGATTAATGAATTGAGCCAAACCGCCACTCGGAATTCTCGAAATCGAGATGAAATCAAAACATTATCAAAGTCCTACATTAATAGAATACTGGGACATTTAAAAATTATAATGGCTCGTGCGGTGAACGAAGGAATAATCGATCGTAACCCTGTAAACGATGTTTCATTCTTTCGAAAGGACAATTCAAAAGTTGAGTTCTGGGAGATTGAAGAGTTTCAGAAGGTAATGGATGTTATAAAGGAAACGTCGCTTTACAATCATCATCGAAAGATAGTATTTGAACTTTTGTTCTATACAGGTTTGCGTATAGGCGAACTTCAAGCACTAACTTGGGAAAATGTTGATTTCGAGAAAAGACAAATTACTATAGAAAAGACCCTGATTTATAAGACAAAAAATGATTGGTATTTCTCCACGCCGAAAACTAATAAATCTTATCGGACGATTGGAATTGGTAAAAATTTGAGTGATAAGTTGAAGAAATGGAAAGAGCTTCAAAGTAGGATTGGTCATTTTGAATACTTAGCTCAATTAGATGGAACATTTACTCCATCATACTCGTTTTCAAATTGGTTAAAAGATTATGCAAGAGAAGCAGGAGTGACACCCATTAAACTTCATGCTTTAAGACATTCACACGTTGCTATGCTGATCGAAAAAAATATCCAACCGCTTGTTATTCAAGAACGACTTGGTCATGCAAGTATCCAAATCACTCTAGGAACATATGGACATTTATATGCGAAGTCCGATAAACAGGTGGTAGATGTTTTAGACAAAGTGATTCCTACTATTGTTATTAATGAAAAATCTATAGAACATGAATTAGTATAAAGAAATCCGCGTTTTCCACTTTTCTACCAGTGAGATTAGAATCGTTGTTAAATCAACATTTCTACTCCCAATTTCGTAAATAAGATGTATCGCAAGTAGTAGTAAAACTCAGTAAAAACGGCAAAAAAAATCAATAAAAGACTAAAATAAAACCTTTCTTTTTACTATTAATTTTCATTCAGCGGATTTTCTCCTCCGCAAGACGTAGAAAGAATCAATCTTCCGCTTGAAGTAAAAAAGTTAAGAAGTTGATAAACTAAGTTCATACAAAACAAGTGGAGGAATGAAAAATGAAAACGGGGTTTGAATTAGTAAAAACAATTTTTATGGGTATGTTGGCTGTGTTTGGCGCAGTGCTTTTGATTACGATCGCAGGACACATTATTTGGAGCTTGTTAAAAATAGCCTTGGCGATATTCTTGATTTGGCTGTTTGTTGATGCGGTAACTCCGCATAAAACTAGAAAAGTTCGGAATATGTATCGAGGAGTATAATTTAGAATAGATGGTTAATAGAAAGCGGCTCAGGGTGAGCTGCTTTTTATTTTGATGTTTTTGATTGGTAAGAAGATTATTGAAATTTCAATTTTCATCCCTTTCTAATTTGGTATACTTGATATATCTGAAAAAAGGAAGGGTCAATCAAATGCCGTCAGCAATCATTACATTTTTATCTTTTTCCCATTTATTAGCTTTCGGAATTAACTATTTTATTTTGGACGATATCAAAAATAAAAAAAGGATCAATTATTTGCTGGTTCCGTTGATTCTGTTGTTTGGAGTGATTGTCGGATCTTATTTCACTTACTTGGACGTTGTAGTGATGTATATCTTCTTTTTGATTTTGTCATTGAAAAATGCGGAGGAAAGAAATGTTGTATCCTCACTACTAATCGTTTCTAGTGCGTGTGTTATCGAGTTAGTAGCTAGTCAAGTGACTAAACCGTTACTTTACTTTTTTATAGAAAAACAAAGTATTCTGTTTTTTTTCATATTTCTTTTGTTCTATTATGGTCTATTGATTCTTAGTTGTGGCCTCTATAAAAAATGGGGATTACCTTTGATTAGAAGGAAGAAAAAAGTAAATCTGACCGCGTATTTGTTAACAATATCACTAATTGTTTACTTTTCGTATTTCACAATCGCTGCCTATGCATCAAACGTTTACCTAAAAATATTTGTAGCTGTATTTTATCTTATTTTTGCTTTTCTTGGTGGAGTAATCATTCAATCCATCTCGAGTAATCAAGATTTAAAAATCGAGGCGGAGAAAAGGCAGCTGGAGTATAATATTCACCAACGATATATCGAAGATCTAAAAAATCAATATCAGGGGATTCGCGAATTTCGTCATGATTACGTCAACCTACTGACGTCGATCGAATACTATATTGAAAATGATGAGTTTGAGGCGCTGAAGACATTTTTTAAAACCAGTGTTCAAAAAACGAAGAATCTTGCTGGCACTGATATCCTGCATGCAGATGAGTTGAATAAAATCGATTCATTAGATATAAAAAGTATTTTAACTATGAAATTGCTAGCGGCTCAAGAGAAAAATCTCAATGTGCAGATAGAAGCGGATGAGGGAATCAGACTCAATCAGAAAGTGGATTCGGTGCTGTTGATCCGCATACTTGGTATTTTATTAGATAATGCGATTGAAGAAGTCGAAACGATTGAAGGCGGAAAACTGCTGATCGGTATTTTCTCTGTCAAAGGTGACACGATTTTTGTAATAGAAAATACAGCGCGACAAAAGATCGAACCGATGCAAGTGTTGAAACAAAAAGGGTTTTCGACAAAGGGCGAAGGCAGAGGGCTTGGTCTTTCCAACATTGACGAGCTAACAGCGATGGAGCCGAATATTTTGCTGGAGACAATCATATCTGAGCAGCGCTTCATTCAAAAGGTGATTGTGATTGGTGAGGAGGGGTAGTTGTGTTAGGAGTTTTTATTTGTGAGGACAATGAGGTTCAGCGAAATCAAATAGAGTCTTTCATTAGAAAATATCTGCTGATTGAAGAGCTGGATATGGAGATCAGGGTTAGTACCGGCGATCCTAAACGGATTATAGACTATTTAGAGAGGCATCCTGACAGTCGAGGCATTTATTTCTTAGATGTTGATTTGAAATGTGAGATGAACGGTATTGAATTAGGAGCCAAAATTAGGGAAAAAGATATTCATGGCAAAATCATCTTTATTACCACTCACGATGAGCTGCTGTCTCTAACTTTTAAATACAAAGTCGAAGCGATGGACTATATTTTAAAAGAAGGGGAAATCACGGATGTCCGAGAAAGAATTCAAGAAGCCTTAGATCAGGCTCAACGGCATTTCCTCAAGGAAGCCCAAAAAGCGGATGACTTTATTCAACTAAAGATCGGTAGTCAAATTCGAATATTAGATTTGCAACAGGTGATGTTTTTTGAAACGGCATCGACACCCCATAAGCTAATCCTGCATCTTGCCAACAGCACATTGGAGTTTTACGGGAAAATCAATGATATAGCTGAATTATCTCCTTTACTGGTACGAATCCACAAATCTTATGTGATCAATTATAAAAATATCCAGCTGATCGATAAGAAAAAAAGAGAGGTCACCATGACCAATGGAGAGAAATGCTTTCTTTCTATTCGACTAATTAAGCAGTTAGAATCAGCGATTAAGACAAAATAATGTTCGTTTAGGATATTTTTCGAACAAAACCTAGATTAGCCTTTATAATTTGATTTATTGGATGTCAATTCAACTTTTTGGAAAGAAAATTCTCTAACAGAAGCAGTTAGCTGATTTTTCAAATACTTTAGTTGAATGATATACGGTATTCGAATAAGGAGGTTGACTAACTATGAAGAAAAAAATGATCGCAGTCTTATTATTAACGGTATTGGCAACGACTCCAGTCTCCGCACTGGGAGCTGAAAACGAGTATGCGGGTTCTGATAATCAAACAGGAGATGTTGGAACTCGGGCGGTGACTTTAAAGCAATGGTTTAAAGGAGTGCCGCCGAAAACTTATCGTGGAAAGCAAAGAATCAATTATTACAAAGCCATTGGCGGCGGGTATATCGGCGTTTATGTATGAGAAAAAGGCTATTCATCGTTGCCTGCTGTTTAGGATTGCTGGTGATTTTCTTCATATTAAAGATCAGCATTCACATTCGAATAATCCTTGTACTGGCAACCATGCTCTATCTTTTGATAGACGGGACGCTATAGGGGAAAGATCATCGTGAAAGTCACGGTGGTCTTTTTTTTTGCATTTTTTTAACACCATCGCTATTGAATTAATTTAGACGCTATCTCCATCTGCGTAACGATTGATTTTATAATGAAGAGAGAAAAGTATCTTCTTGCAACATCCTTCTCTGCAACAAGTTGACTTGATGTTGTAGCTACTTGTTGCAAGGAATTGTAATATCCAATCGATAAAAGCCCATCTATAATAAAGTCATGATCATGATAACGCTATCAAAGATTAAGGCCTTTATTTTAGATAGTAAGGAAGTGTGTATCATTATGCTTACAAAAAGACAAAAAGAGTTGTTGGAGTTGTTGACGCAACAGAGTGACTTTCAAACAGTGGAGTATTTTGCAAGCAAGCTGGGTGTATCTAAACGAACGACCCATAGCGAGCTGGGGATTATTGACGAATATCTCCAAAGCTCGGGTGAATATCTTGAAAAGAAGCGCGGCGTTGGAATTGCGCTTAAACGATTCAAAGAAGTTGGAGTGATCAAAGAAAAGAATGAAGGAAGTGACATCTATTACACCTTTAACCGCAGGATTGAAATTATGAATTTGCTGCTTTTTGAGGAAAAAGTTGTTAGCTTTAACCACTTATCAGACAATTTCATGGTGAGTAAGTCGTCAATTATTAAGGATTTTGAATTTATCATGAAGATCTTGAATGTCGGTTCTAAGATCAAATTATGCAGCGATGTTCATGGAACGTCATTGCTGGGAACCGAAGAAGATGTGCAAAAAGCCATGCTGCAATTCAATCGCTACTTGTTAAGTAATTCAGAGGTCTACTTAGATGAAGACTTCGCGGAGAAAATCAAATTGTTGAATGCTTATTATGGCGAGAGCTTGATGAGTGTTTGTTCGAATATTTTGTACACCTATATTCGAGAGAACGTGAATGCTATTTCTGATTACTATGTACAGAATATTTTGAGTGTTTTTATCATCTTAGTGTACCGGATTGCGAAAGGGCATCATATTGAAGAGCTGCTCCAAACAGATTCCGATGAGGCAACGATTTTTTTTGAAGAAAGTGCGGTGCGTATGTTACACAAAGCCGCGTTGCGCTTGGAGCTCAGCTATACGAACGAGGATGTTCATTACTTATCGCTGCAATTGATTTCAAATCGTTTCGAACCGTTGCCAGATGACGAGATCGATGAGGTAATCGTTGAACGTCTGCTAGCAAGAGTTTCGGCTGCTTTGAATATTAACTTTGCCAGTGATCAAAAGCTGGAGGAACAATTGAAAAATCATATTCCGCCCATGATCTATCGCTTAAAATCAAACAACAAAACAGAGAATCCTTTTACCGCTCAGATTAAAAATGAGTTTTCAATGACCTTTAATATCATTTGGGTTGTGCTTAGTGAATATGAAGAAGAATTGGAAATTAGCTTTAACGAAGATGAGATCGCTTTTTTGACGATGTATTTCCAAGCAGCGATTGAACGAGCAAGAATGAATCGGAAAATTTTGATCGTTTGCCAAATGGGTATTGCCACTTCCGAATTACTGATCAATCGGATCAAAAGTATTTTACCATCATTGGACACCTTCGAAATCGCATCGGTGGCTGAGCTGGAACAGACCAATCTTGATGAGTATGATCTGGTAATTTCCACAGTGAAAGTAGAGATTCCTAAAAAAGAGGTCATTCAAGTGTCACCATTTTTGAGTAAAGAAGATATTGAACGGGTGAAAACTTCTGAATTTCTACCATCGATCGAGAATAAAGTGGTGAAGTTGGTTCGCTCCCATCATTTAATGAAATTCGTCAACAAAAACTATGTATTTGTTGATACGGATTTTTCCTCTAAGGAAGAACTGATCGAGCAAGTCGGAGAAACCCTTATCGAGAATAATTTTGTGACGCGACCGTTTGTCCAAACGGTTCAAGAGCGTGAAGAATTAGGCGGCACAGATCTGCCGACTGGAACAGCGGTTCCCCATGGAAATTCAACCTATGTCAATCAAACGATCATCGTGGTAATAAAGAACAAAAAGAAATTTAAATGGAACAAATACTATGTCGATCTAGTCTTCCTAATTTGCATAGCCAAACAGGATACCTTTCAAACGAGAAATATTTTATCGGATATTTATAACATCATCGACGACAACGAACAACTAAAACAATTACGTGAAGCAACCTCAAACGAAGTGTTGTACAGAAAACTTGGGAGTGATTAGAGTGGAAAAAGTTCAGGAAGGCAGTAGAGGCGTCATTACGACGGATTTAATTTTATTAGATAGTGAGTTAGACAACCAAGACGAAGTGATCCAGCACATCGTGGAGACAGCCGAGTTCGTGGGGTATGTAGAGGATGCGGATGTTTTATATGAAGCAGTCAAGAAACGTGAAGCAGAAGTACCAACAGCAATCGGCTATGATATCGCAATTCCTCACGGAAAAAATGAAACCGTTTTGCATCCATTTATTGCTTTTATCAGAGTAAAAGAGGCTTTTCAATGGACTAAAGAAAATGAGGAAATGGTTCGTTTGATCTTCTTGATCGGTGTGCCGCAAAACAGTGAAGGAACAATGCATCTGAAATTCATTTCGCAATTAAGTAAACGATTATTAGATGACGAGTTTAGAGAAAAGCTATTAAACGAGAATGACAAAAATAAAATTTACGAACAATTAAGTTCGATTGACGTTTAGGAGGAATAACAATGAAAGTTGTAGCAGTTACAGCGTGTCCTACCGGGATCGCGCATACGTATATGGCTCAGGAAGCCATCGAAAAGGAATGCAAAAAACGTGGGTATGAAGTCCAAGTCGAAACACAAGGCAGCATGGGGATCGAAAATGAATTGGAACAAGAGGATATCGACCAAGCAGACGTATTGATCATGGCAGTCGCGATCGATGTGGAAGACGGAGAACGCTTTGAAGAAAAAATGGACTCTGGGAAAACATTAACCGTGGAGCCGGGCGATATCATCAAATATCCAGCGAAGTATATTGACGAAGCAGAGAAACTATAGGGGGAGACTACAAAAATGAAAAAACAGAATAAGTTCTTTAAAGACTTGCAGAAAGCCTTTAATACTGGGGTATCATTCATGTTGCCATCCGTTGTCGTTGGGGGGATTTTCTTGGCGGTGGCGCTGGCGACTGGTAAAGCGACTGATGCTGGGATGGAAATCACGAGCCCTTTCATGCAAAACCTGAATGACTTGGGTGCGGCTGGTTTTGCGATGATGATTCCGTTGCTATCAGGTTATATTGCCAATTCGCTGGCTGGAAAACCTGGTTTAGTTCCTGGAATGATCTTAGGGTTTGTGGCGAACAATCCGATTGGTGAAGGACAGATCAAAACTGGTTTCCTTGGTGCTATGATCATGGGTGTGGCGGCAGGTTACTTTGTCCGTTGGTGTAAAACGTGGAAAGTTCCGTCAACCATCCGAACAATTATGCCGATTTTGATTGTTCCTGTAGTAACGACCTTTGTACTTGGCATGTTCTATATTTATATCATTGCCGTGCCAATTGGAGCAGCGATGGATTGGCTGGTTCAAGTGCTGGGTCAAATGCAAGGCGGCAGCGCGTTAATTTTAGGTTTGATCTTAGGTGCCATGACTGCGGTGGATATGGGCGGTCCAATCAATAAAACCGCGACAGCTTTTACCTTGGCTTTGATGGCGGAAGGCGTTTATGGACCAAACGGTGCACACCGGATTGCTTGTGCGATTCCACCATTGGCAATGGCCATTTCAACGTTTATTGACAGGAAAAAATATACACCTGAAGACAAAGATTTAGGGATTTCAGCTTTCTTCATGTCATTGATTGGTATCACCGAGGGCGCTATTCCTTTTGCGGCGAAGGACATCAAACGAGTGTTGCCAGCGATCATCATCGGTAGTGCTGTCGGTGGTGCAATGGGAATGGCGACTGGTGTAGAAGCGTTGGTTCCTCACGGAGGATTCATCATCTTGCCGGTGGTTAATGGCAAACTATGGTATGCCCTGTCGATCATCGTTGGTGCAGTCATTTCAGCAGGGATTCTTCACTTTACTAAACCTAGCTTAGCCGATGAAACAGTAAAGAAAAAAAATGAAGAAACGAACGAGCAGATTGAAGTAGCGAAATAAGGCTCAAACATTGGCAAAAATAAATTTTTGAAACGACAAAAAAGGTGAGTTTCTCTCATCTTGCTTTGTCGTTTTTCGTATTTATAAATAACGTGAGAAAGTCTTTGTTGTTGCAACAAGTTCCTTAAAGTATTGCAACAAGTCATCCATCAAATGCATTGACTTGTTGCAGTTAAATGTAATATTCATAAGGTTTCATCAGGCATATACTTTAATTGTGGTAAGGGACAGAAGCTTACATTTAATGACAGGAAATGGAGATGCGATACGATGAAAAAATTACCTATTAAGACAGTAGTGGAAGGGTTGCTGGAGCTGCAGGCAACTGGAGAAAGTGCAACCTTGCTTGGAATTGGACCGATGTCAAAAAACTGTGTACAAGCGACGCTTGAGTTATCTAAGGACGATGATTATCCGGTGATGTTTATTGCGAGTCGAAACCAAGTGGACGCCGATGAATTAGGCGGAGGCTATGTAAATGGTTGGAATCAATTTACTTTTGCTGAAGCAGTGGAGGAAGTGGCACAAGCGATCGGTTATGACAATCTTTACTATTTATGTCGCGATCATGGCGGGCCTTGGCAGCGTGACAAAGAGCGGAATGATCATCTGCCAACGGAAATAGCTATGGAGTTGGGCAAGAAATCCTATGTAGCAGATATTGAAGCTGGCTTTGATTTATTAATGATTGACCCAACCAAAGATCCATTTGAAGTCGGAAAAGTGATTCCGTTGGAAACAGTATTAGCCAGAACGGTTGACTTGATCGAATTTTGTGAACAAGAACGTAAAGCACGTAATTTACCAGAGATAGGCTATGAAGTGGGAACGGAAGAAACGAACGGCGGCTTAACTTCGACTGAAACGTATGAAACCTTCATTTTACGCTTGAAGGATGAATTAGAAAAACGCGGTCTGCCGATGCCAACCTTTATTGTTGGTCAAACGGGAACACTGACACGGAAGACGGAACAAGTTGGAACATTCAATTTCAAAAATGCTTACGATTTAGCACAAATGGCGAAGGAATATGGCGTTGGTTTGAAGGAACATAATGGCGATTACTTGGATGATGTAACGTTATTAGAGCATATTCCCTCACAAATCACTGCGACAAATGTAGCACCGCAATATGGAACAGAAGAAACGCGGGCATACTTGAACCTAGCAGCAGTAGAAGCAAAATTAGTCGGAAATGGTTTAATCAAAGATGCATCAAATACTCGTGATGTTCTGTTAGAGCATGCGATCAAGAGCGAACGCTGGAGAAAATGGATGGTTGGAGAGCAAAAAAATCTAACTGTTGAAGAAATCATGACTCAAAATGATGCAGAGCTCCAAGCAGAAATCCTAGATATCGCTGGTCACTATACCTTCAATGATGATGAAGTAATAGCAGAGATCGAAAAAATGTATGAGAACTTGAAGGCGCATAACATTGATGGTCAACGCTATGTGATCGATCATATCAAACGCCCGATTCGTGATTATGCAGAATGCTATAACCTAAATGGTGTGACTAGTCGAATCAAAGATTTGAATAAAGTACAAGCATAAGGACGTCGAGACACTCATCATTCAAATGTAGAGTGTCTCGTTTTTTATAAAGGAGAGAGAAGAGTGACCGCGATTATTTTTGATGTAGATGATACACTGTACGATCAGCTGAAACCATTTCAACAAGCCTACGAAAAGAACTTTGACTTCAAGCTGCCCCTAGAAGTATTGTTCAAATTTAGTCGAAGCTATAGTGATCAAGTTTTTGACCAAGTTGAACATGGCAAGCTTAGCCTGCTTGATATGCAGATTTATCGGATTACAAAGGCGCTGGAGCGATTCAATATCAAGATCACTAGCCAACAAGCTGAGAACTTCCAACACGATTATCATTATTATCAGGGGCAAATTGAATTACTACCTGAAATGAAGGAGGCACTGGATTTGTGTCAGAGGCATCAATTTCAAATAGGAATCATTACTAATGGACCGGCTGCACATCAAAGAAGGAAAATTGAGTTGCTAAACTTATTCAATTGGATAGCTGAAGAGAATATTTTTATTTCTAGTGAATTCGGCTTTGCGAAACCAGATAGCCGACTCTTTCAGTTGGCCGAGGAAAAAATGAGTTTGAAAAAGCCGACGACATATTATGTTGGCGATTCCTTCAACAATGATGTCTTAGGAGCTAAAAGAGTTGGTTGGCAGTCTATTTGGATCAATCATCGCAATCATGCGCCAACGAATCCAATGATCCTCAGTGATTTTATCGTTGACAGTCAACTAAGTTTGAAAAAGGTCTTAACCTCGCTTATTTTACAAGGCTTCTAAAAAAGAGCGGTAATTATCACCGCTCTTTTAAATGTTGCTCAAAAGTTCTTTTTTCTCTTTATACTGTCGTCCAAGTTCACGAAAATGCATCGCGAGATAGCTGATTTCGTCATTCGATAGATCAAAGTCAAAGTTCTCCGTGATAAACACGCGCATCTGATTTGCGGTGTGAAATTCTTTAGAGTAATGCTCGGCAACGTAGAAATAGAGGTCATTATCGGAATCGGCAGTGTCATACTTATTTTTCAAAATACGCAGGGATAAAAATTTGAGGTGGCGCACCAAACGGGCAGCTTCTACGAATAAATAGGAACGAGGCAATTGCAGGTTGGCTGTGATTTGCGATAGCAGACAATGAATTAACTGAATAAACTTCTCTTGTTCATGAGCATTGATATTTAATTGATAGTTAGCTGCGATCACAGCTTCTGCCAAAACTAAATAATCCGTCTTTTTCAACGGTCGTTGAATATATTCCTCGATTCGCCTAGCTGCTTCTTTTGAAAAATCAACCTCTGTTTTAAAAAGATTTTCCATGATCTCAATCGAGGTCAGCGGATAAGTATAAGTCATAGGAATATTTTCAGTGGCATTAAAGAGAAAATAGGACAAATTGTTGGTTAATAAGAAATTATCGGCAAGGGTGTACTTTTGTGTAGCCAGTTCGATTAAAGATGCTATAAGCTGGCGATCTGATAGCGCTGAGTAGGACGCAGTGGCATCTGTGTTGTTCATCAAAATTTCCCTCCTTAAATTGATGTATCTTTAAGTAATGTCTACTGAATCATTGAATTTTATTGTAACCTCAGTGTTTCAGAGGGATTTCTAGTATAATAAGTGCAAGGGTCTTTTCGTGAAATTGACGAAAC
>NZ_JAWGOQ010000044.1:0-29675 GCF_032555305.1 Enterococcus sp. | reverse complement strand
GGCAATTTAGAAATATTTTGGTCTTATTGCTGTGAGACACAGCGATCGGTCTTTGGAGCTGATGTGGAACAGTACCTACTTGGTGCTCAAAAGCTGAGCGAGTTCGAGAAGCCTTTCTTATGGCCTATCTTTTGATTTCAACCCGCTTCACATTCCACAAAGCAAGCGCTAAGAAAATACAACTCGAAACTAGCAGGATAAGGATCGGCAGTAGAATATCATTTTGACCATTCATTACGATTCCCAGCTCTTCTTTAATCGTAGCCATCGCGGGTTCATCAGCAGCGGTAAATACATTTTCTGTCAGGATGCGGCGAATCAAAACAACGCCGCTGGTTAATGGAAAATATTGAACCACAGTTTGAGCCATGTCAGGTAAACTGCCGATAGGAACATAACAACCAGTCAGGAAGCCAATCAATGGGCCAATCACCGAGGTCATCGTTGAAAATGTATCGATGCGGCGGAAAAAGCTGGCGATAAAGAACATGAAAGCAGAAGAACAGAAGACTGTTAACAGGCTAACAAGAAATAGTAGACCAACTTGCGGCAAAGTCAGTAATTCTCCCTTTGAGAGCATTACAATATAAATTTCGGCAATCACGATCACCGCTAAAGTAACTAGTAAAGAGATCAAGAATGTACTGAAAAAATATCCCAGCATGATTTTACTTTTTGAGATTGGCGAAATCATAAAATCTGTATAAACATTACGTTCTTTGTCGCGAATCATCAGACTTACCGAGCCAAGTGTAGAACTAGCAGACGCGATCCCGATGACACCAGCTAACATCCAGGTATCTACGACTAACTTTGGTTGTGATAAAACAGACAGAGAATTGACTAAACTATCTCCCAACAAAAAGACATATAGGACAATCATAATCAGCGCACCGATAAAAGAACCAATCACTGCTTGTTTGTTTTTGAAAAATAATAGTAAACCTCTATAAACTAATGCATTCATAATTTTCTCTCCCTTTTTCAACTATGGCTAAAAAAACGTCTTCTAATGTTAAACAATGATAGGTCTGTTTTAAAGTTTCTGGTGTATCGAATGCCATCATTTTGCCTGCATCCAGCATCAAAATGTTATCTGAATCCCTAGCTTCCTCCATATAGTGTGTTGTCAACACAATAGTCATATGATATTTTTCTTTCAATTGATGGATCAGATGCCACATATCCGCCCGTGAGCTGATATCGAGCCCAGTCGTTGGTTCGTCTAAGAAAAGCAGCTTAGGGGTATTAAGAAGTGCGCGCGCAATGTCGACTTTTCGTCTTTCACCGCCCGATAAAACGCCATAACGCTTATTCAACAAGTGAGACGCCTGAACATCGGCTAATTTTTCCTTTGCTAGTTGTTTCGCTTGCTTCCAATTGTTCGTATAAAAGTAAGCGCGTAAGAATAAATTCTCTTTGACGGACAAGTCTGGATCTAAAATGCTGTTTTGAAAAACGACAGAAATCATAGTTTTTAGTTCAATCGAATCAGAGTCAAGTTTTGTTCCTTCAAACAAGATTTCACCTGTATCAGGTTTAGACAGACCTAGGATCAAAGAAATTAAGGTAGATTTTCCAGCGCCGTTTGGTCCGAGAATCGAGAATAATTCTCCTTCATTGATTGAAAATGAAATTGATTTTAGAACATCTTGATGATTATATCGTTTTGCTAAATTAGTGATTTTTACTAGTTCCTTCATAGTGATTTCTCCTTTGCTCTTCTTTATAAACCCACTATAATCAACTTTTTTAGCTGAAACAATGGATTTTCTCCAAGTGGTCGATAACTCCTTCTAAGGTGAAAAAAAGTAAAAGACGAGAGATGTTTATGTGAAAAAAATAATTGCGGAGAGGATTTGCTATAATGAATCAAATGATGTTCGAGGTGAGAGGGATGGAAGATAAGTATAGTGTTTTTGCATATGATTACGATGAGTTTGGCGAGATTGATCAGTATTTAGGAGCAGAGAAAGACTTCTTCAAAAATCTTTTTGCAGAACACGAGGTAAGTACTGTTTTAGATTGCGCGTGTGGAACGGGGCAGCATTTATTTATGCTGTCTGAAATGGAATTAACAGTAACGGGGTCGGATTATTCCGCTGCCATGCTAGAGGTCGCAGAGAAAAACTTAACTAAAAGCAGCAAGAAAATACCCCTGCATCAATGCGATTTTAGATATTTAGAAGAGGTTTTTTCAGAGTATTTTGACGCAATTGTCTGTTTAACTACGGCACTTCCGCATTTACACACGGAAGCAGATTTGGTTACAGCACTCAAATCAATGAAGGCACGCTTGAACCAAAATGGGTTATTGGTGTTAACAACAGGGACGACGCATCATAACTTGTCGCTCCCGCCAATTGAAGTTGTCGTTAATCGTGAGGATTTTAGTCGTGTATTTGTTAAGGAACAAGATGAAGAATTTCAAACGATTCATGTATTGGATTTGTATCACTCACCAGATCGAATGGAAAACAATCAATATGATATTGTTTATAAGATCATTCTGGATGAGGAGTATCGGTTGCTGTTGAAAAAAGCGGGATTCAAAAAAGTTCAAATTTTTGGTGACTATGATCAAAATCCATATGACAAAGAAAGTACGCGCTTAATTGTGGTCGCCCAATAAACATCAAAGAGAATCAGATTATTCTGATTCTCTTTGATGTTCTTCTCTTTTTTGTTGAATAAGTTCATTGATCTCGTCTGCTTCTTTTTTATCGTTGCTATAGATAAAGAATTTGATGAAGGCATAAATCAATAAGACGATTCCGAGATTTTGAGCAATACCACTAAAACCCAATTCCCAGCCATAGATAACGTCACCGATAATGATTTGTAAAAGAATCAATCCAATATAGACTAGCTGATTTATGATAATCCTGCGATTTGAGTAGCTGTCTTTATCTTCAATGATAAATCGGAGCAAGCCAGAAATAAAGGAAACTACCAGCATGTATTCAATAATCTCAAACAATGTCTGTTTATTAAGGAGTAAATTAATGGCTGCTAACAAGGTGAAAATCATGGAAGATAAACGGAAAACACTTTTCAGGTATTCGATAATTCTCATATACGTTTCCTCATTCCTAAGCCCTTTTTCAAATCAGGAACATATTTTCTTGAGACAGCAACACGTTCATCGTTGATCAAAATAGCTTCAAAGCGGCCGCTCAAGGTAGGTGAAACAGCTTTGATAGCTTCAATGTTCAACAACATGGATTTTCCAACACGAATGAACTTATGGGGCACCAGCTTTTCTTCCAACTGGTAAAGCTTTTCGTTACTTTGGCAAACTAGATTCTTTGTGTAAATAAAGCTCTTCTTATCAACGACTTCGATGTAAAGAACATCAAAAAAAGGAATCTTGTAATGAGCCCCATTTTCTTCTCCAACTAGAAACCGTTTTTCCTCTTTAAGAATCGCTAAAACGTTTTGCAAAGTATTGGTTACTTCATAAACCTTAAAATCGGCAATTTCTTCTTGTGTTTTTTCGATTATTTCGACAGATGTTTTCACCAGCTTGTCCTTTCTACATGTTATTCACAAAATTATAGCAATTCTGATTAATAAAGGTCAAATCGAGCAAGCAGATTATTTCGAGGTAAAGTATAATCAAATTAGGAAACAATAAGTAGGAAAAGGGGATGAAATCAATGATCGATGGAAAGAAAATTCATTTAGTAGCAGCTACCTTAGTTGATCGCCGACGTATTTATGAATGGTGTTTTCAATCAGAAACAACAAAATCACATAGCGGACCGCCTGATTATCCTGAAAAACCGATCGCTTCCTATCAAGATTTTTGTTCGGATTATTATGAAGAGTATTTTTTTACTGGGGCCCAACCAAAAAAAGGTCAAGGTTTTCTGATTATGACTAAAGAGGAAGCGATAGGATTTATCAGTTATTCTGCTTTTCATCTAAAGCAAAATTATGCTGAACTGGATATTTGGATGAAAGATGAAGCAAGCTGTGGACATGGCTATGGGAATGATGCCATACTTGCTCTAAGCGATTACCTAAATCAATATTTAGCGATTGATCAATTGATAATTGCGCCTTCTAATCGAAATGTTCGAGCAATCAGGTCCTATGAAAAAGCGGGATTCGAACGTACTGATGCAGAAATGAAGGAGTTTTTGGCAGAAGAATATACTTCTTTGTATGGAGAAGGGGATTACGGTATTGGAGAGACAGCCATTTTAATTAAGGATTTTGAGAATTAAAAGCAGACATCAGAATTATTCTGGTGTCTGCTCTGAAAAGGGTTTAATTTAAGATGGCCAACCCAAAAGAAAGGTATGTCGCGTAACAGATCCAAATCAAGTAAGGGATAAAACAAATAGCCGCTCCCTTTGATATACTGCGAAACTCGCGGATGCTGAAGACGATTGTGATCAACAAGAAAAGACTGATAAATGAAGCAATCCAAAAGTGGGAACCGCCGAAGAAAATAATACTCCAAATGAAATTAAGCACTAGCTGAATACCGAATAGAAAATAAGACGTCGTTTTGCTCTTTGCTTCTTTGCTGTCGATCACGAGAAATAAGGCTAGGCCAATTAACGCATAAAGAACTGTCCAGACGATTCCTACGATATTTCCTGGTGGTGCCAGAAAGGGTTTGTTCAACTGAGCGTAAACAGCTGGTATGTCGCCGGCGAAGAAGCCGGATAATGAACCGATTAATTCAACGCCAATGATACAGGCGAGTAATTTAAAAAATCTATTTAGCATAAATCTGCCTCCAATGTTTTTAGAAGTTAAGTTTCACTCCAGTAGATGATTTACTCATTTAAGTATAGCTAGCATTATCGTTAAAAGAAAAAAAGATGCTTAAGAAAAGTAACATACTATTAGCAAAAGCATGTTATAATAATTCGGAAGATTTTCTAAAGCCAAGAGATTGGCAACTTGCAAAATTTGTAAGTTTTGTCTTCTTTTAGTAAAATGTAATTGTTGATAAGTCCAAGGAGAGGTGTGAGAAAATGGGATACACAGATGAAACAGTCCGTTTTGATTTTGATGACAACCGTAAGAAAGAGATCAGCGAAACATTGACGATCGTCTACAACGCATTAGCTGAAAAAGGCTACAACCCGATCAACCAAATCGTCGGCTATTTATTATCAGGAGATCCTGCGTATATTCCTCGTTATCAAGATGCACGGAACTTGATTCGTCGTCATGAGCGCGATGAAGTCATGGAAGTTTTGGTTAAATACTACCTGAAAGATCACGGTATAGATATTCGATGAGAGTGATGGGACTAGATGTCGGCTCAAAAACTGTTGGAATTGCAGTGAGCGATCCATTTGGCTGGACGGCTCAAGGAGTCGAAATCATCCGAATCAACGAAGAAAAAGGGAAGTTTGGTTTTGAACGTTTAGGTGAGTTAGTCAAAGAATACCAAGTCACCAAATTTGTAGTGGGACTTCCCAAAAACATGAATAATTCGATTGGTCCTCGAGCGGAAGCTTCGATGGCTTATGCGGATAAAATCAAAGAGCTTTTTGATTTACCGGTGGAATTTCAAGATGAGCGCCTTACGACAGTTCAAGCGGAGCGTATGTTAGTCGAACAGGCGGATGTCTCTCGGTCAAAAAGAAAAAAAGTCATTGATAAACTCGCGGCGGTCATGATCTTGCAAAATTATCTTGATCGAACCAGCAACAAACTTTAGAAAAGAGGAATAGTATATGGCACATGAACACACACACGACCATGATCATGAACATGATCATGACCACGACGAACATGAAGTGATCACTTTAGTAGATGATGAAGGAAATGAAACGCTTTATGAAATTCTTTTGACAATTGATGGTCAAGAAGAATTTAACCGCAACTATGTATTACTTTATCCAGCGGGCGCTCCTGAAGATGAAGATGTTGAATTACAGGCTTACGCGTATGTTGAAAACGAAGACGGCAGCGAAGGCGAATTGCAACAAATCGAAACTGACGCTGAGTGGGATATGATTGAAGAAGTATTCAATACATTCATGACTGAAGAAGAATAGCATAAAAAAGTAAGAGGAAGCCCGATGTTCTAGGCTTTCTCTTATTTTTTATTCAAAATCAGTTCCATAATTAATGATACGACCATTACTATAAAAAAGTTTAGAAAAATGAAATGAATTGAAATGAATGGATACAACTGTGCCTTTGCTACATAGGTGCAAAGAGAAGCGATGAAACATAAAAATCCTAGCGTTATTACATTATTAAAAAGCTACTCCTTTTCGTAATACTTTGGAGCCACTTTTTACGATCGAGAATAGGAAAAATGTCAGAAGTTGAGTTTTGTACTTGTTGCTACTCTTTCTTTCATATTTCTGTCTTGAAGGTATTAGAAAATCATTTAAATAATCGTTTACCTAAAATATCGACAGGGCTATATGTTGATCCCTTTTTTAAAGAAGATTTTTCATCGATATTCAGGATTAATTTTCTGCTATTTAGCGAAAAATGCTCTATAAACAAATGATTTGTCACATTTCAAAGGGAAGCGTACCATTGTTTATGTAAACGTTATCACTTTGGAGGTAGGGGTTCACATGGAAAAAATTTATCAAGCAAGTACTGCAGAAGGCGCAATCGATTTTATTAATACTGTTGATTTAGAAGAGGCAGCAAAAGAAGTGATTCCTAAAGGCGGATATGGGTACATCAGCAGCGGTGCTGGAGACATATTTACTTATAAAGAAAATGAAAAGGCTTTTAATCATAAGTTGATCATTCCGCATGTTCTGCGGGATGTGGAAATACCGAGTACGAAAACAAAATTTGCAGGGGAAGATCTAACCGCTCCGATCATTATGGCTCCCGTCGCGGCTCATGGCTTAGCCAATGTGGCTGCTGAAAGAGCTTCAGCTAAAGGAGTTGCTCGTTTTGGAACTATTTACACAGCTAGTTCATATGCTTCTTGTACTTTAGAGGAAATTCGTGAAGCCGGTGGGGAAAAGTCACCTCAATGGTTTCAGTTTTACATGAGTAAAGATGATGGAATCAATCGTGATATTTTGGATATGGCAAAACGTAACGGGTCGAAAGCGATCGTATTAACAGCGGATGCCACGGTTGGCGGGAATCGTGAAACAGATCGACGAAACGGTTTTACTTTTCCTTTGGCGATGCCCATCGTTCAAGCTTATCAATCGGGTATTGGTCAGACAATGGATGCTGTCTATGGTTCATCCAAGCAAAAATTAAGTCCAAAAGATGTAGAGTTTATTGTTAATTATTCTGATCTTCCTGTCTATGTGAAAGGCGTTCAATCAGAAGAAGACGTCGAACGCTCTTTAGGATCTGGTGCTGCTGGTATCTGGGTGTCTAATCATGGTGGACGTCAGTTAGATGGTGGACCTGCTTCGTTTGACTCGTTACAATATGTTGCAGAAGCAGTCGCTGGAAGAGTACCAATTGTCTTTGACAGCGGGGTTCGTCGTGGTCAGCATGTCTTTAAAGCAATTGCTTCCGGAGCAGATCTCGTTGCTATTGGCCGTCCAGTGATTTATGGGTTGGCACTTGGTGGCTCCACAGGAGTTACACAGGTCTTTGACTTCTTTAAGAAAGAGCTAGAGATGGTCATGCAGCTGGCAGGTACGCAATCAGTAGAAGACATCAAGAAGATTCGCCTACGAGATAATCGCTATTTATAAAATTGGATAAGTGTTCTTTTCTAATCCTGCTATACATGCTATCTTTTGATTAAGCGAACAAGAGTAGAGAAAGTAATAATAGCATCAGTGGAATTGCGCAGAAAACTTTTGAATAAGTAAATAAATATTCATTCAAAGACCAAATGCGGCAAATTCAAGGGATGAGTGTACAATTTTTAAAAAATCAACGAAATACAAGGCATGGTGCTAGACTATGCCTTTTTTTCTATACACTTTCTCTCCCTTCCTAGCAAGAAGGGGAAGGGAAAATGGAAAATTCAGCTCTAAAACTTATAAATATTCGATGTAATTTCGGTGAAAAAATCTTGTATACTGCTCACTTGACCGCTTATCAGGGAGAACGGATTGGATTTATCAGATCAATTAGACAATGAAGAACAACCTTTTTAGAAATTATCAACGTAGATCTTCAGCCAGATACAGGTGCGATTCAAGAAGATAGCAATTTCAATTTCTTTACGCAAATGGATAAAGTGAATAAATTGATCAAAATTGAGAATATGAACTGGGAACAGATGGTGAGACTTTCTGTACAAAAAATCAGGTAAAGACATTGAGCGGCTGTGAGAAAACAAAACGTTAGATACTGCAAATAAGAAGCATGCTACATTTTCTCTTATCAGTAGCAGATTCCTGCAAGATAATTCCTTTTTCCATGTTTAAGATATAATATGTTATTTAAAAGTTGTGCTACTACACGACAAGATTAAATCAATTCTGTCTTATTGTCTGTTTTTCATAAGCATCTTTCTACACCTTTTTGTTTTTTATATGCTATAAAGAATTCATAGTAAGAGTTTTCAGTAGAATAAAAAGGGGAAGATATTATTGAAAAAGAAGTTGATAGGCTTAGTTTTAGTAGGAGCTGGATTAATTTTTTCTGCGTGTGGAAGTGGACAATCAAGCGAAGATAATAGTTGGAAAAAAGTAGAAGAGAAAAAAGAATTAACAGTTGCGACTTCTGGAACACTTTTTCCTTCTTCGTATTATAGCGAGGAAAATAAGCTAGTCGGTTATGATGTCGATGTTGCTAAAGCAGTTGCAAAAGAGTTGAATCTAAAAATTAAATTTAAAGAATACAATGTCGACGGGCAAGTGACAGCAGTCGATCGTGGAGAAGCGGACTTTGCGGCTAATGATTTTGGAATATCAAAAGAGCGCAGCAAAAAGTTTTCGCTATCTTCACCCATTAAGTATTCCTTTGATAGTATGATTGTAAGGAAAAGTGATGATTCTGGCATCCATGCGCTAAAAGATTTGAAAGGAAAGAAAGCTGCCGGTGAACCGAATACCAGCTATATGAAGATCGCAGAAAAATACGGGGCTGAAGCGGTGAACTATGACAACGCAACGAACGATCAATATCTGACTGATGTAGCTAACGGGCGCACAGATGTGATTTTGAATGATTACTATTTACAAAAAATGTCCATTGCGGCTTTACCAGACATTCCAGTCAAGATTCTGGAAGATGTCTATTTTAATGCAAACTCGACAGGCTTTTTATTAAACAAGAAAAATCAGGCTTTAAAAGCGAAGGTTAATGCAGCTTTAGCAGAACTGAAAAAAGATGGGACATTAAAAAAATTATCTGAACAATACTTTGGTACAGATGTTTCAGTGAAACCAAAACAGGAAGTAACTGAGAAAGTCTCGACAGACTAATGTATATTCCAACAATTGATTTAAACTTAATGTTGGATTCGATTCCCTTTCTGCTAAGCGGATTAGGCTATACATTAGGGATCAGTCTTGCGGCCTTTTTCTTAGGCAATGTCCTTGGAATCAGCATGACCGTCTTAGGATTTATTCCTTGGCGACCAATTAAATTGTTTGTTCGCTTCTATCTATCTTTTTTGCGTGGAACGCCTGCACTGGTGCTGCTTTTCTTATTATATTTTGGATTACCCTATCAATTAAATGCTGTAGTAGCAGCGATTATTTGCTTCAGTCTGACTAGTAGTGCCTTTATTGGGGAGATTTACCGCGGTTCGATTGCTGGAGTCAATCCGGGTCAGTGGGACGCCGCATATGCTTTGGGCAATCGTTTCTTTCCAACAATGCGCTTTATAATTTTACCTCAAGCAGTGAGAATATCTGTGCCAGCTCTGAGCAATGTCGCAATGGATCTACTAAAGGGAACATCTCTGGCGGCAATGATTACGGTACCAGACATTTTTCAAAAAGCTAAAATCATTGGTGGAAGAACATTTGACTACTTATCTATGTATCTTTTAGTGGCATTGATTTACTGGCTACTGTGTATCGGTATTGGTCTAATTCAGCATCGTTTGGAAAAGTATTTTCAACACAAATACCTATAAAATCCAAGAACTCATGAGTAGTGAGTTCTTGGATTTTTATGCTTTCAGAGCATCTAAAACCATTTGAGCAATCGCTTCATAGGAATACTTGTTTTGATCATAGAAACCTTCCTTAATATTCAATGCGTGACGATGTAGCACATTGAAAACAGTTGCCATATGCAAATTAACCGGCAAGTCTTTCAAATATCCCGTCTCAATCGCTTCGTTCAACAGGTCGATAACAATTGTATTGTTGTCATAAAGGTTCTCATCGGAAATGTTCAGCATCTTGATTTGTTCGATCAATGTTAGCCCATCTGGATGCTCAATGGAATAATTAAAGACTGAACGAATATAGTTATCGATCCTAGTCTTGATTGGGATGTCTGAATCGTTTAACGTTTTTAATTCACCAGTAGCCTTGATTTGATCGAGTTCACGTTGGTAGGCACTTAGAAGTAAGTCATTCTTATTTTTGAAATAGAGATAGACGTTGGATTGAGCGATGCCTACGATTTTTGCCACCTTAACGGTAGAGACAGCGGCTGCTCCTTCAGTAAGAATGATTTCAACGGTAGCGTTTAGTATTTTTTCGACTTTTGTATTATCTTTCTTTTTCATAAGGATAGTATAAAACTTCTTTTCTAGTATTTCAAGATTGACAAAGATAGCTCTATCTTTTATAATTACCTTTAAAGATAGAGCTATCTTTAAAATTCGAAAGAAGGTTTCATGTATGAAAATTGCTATGTTAGGTTCTTTAGGAAATATCAATCGCTATGTAATCCCTGAATTAATCAATCAAGGACATGATGTTACGGTTGTTACTTCTAGTGATAAACGTGTCTCCCTAATCGAGGAATTAGGCGCGATCCCCGCAGTCGGAACAATGGCAGATGTAGATTTTTTAACCGAGACATTTACTGGAAAAGAAGTCGTCTACTTGATGATCTCAGGAACAGGTGCTGGATTGGATTTAAATCAAGAAATGCAAAATCAGGGGAAAGTTTTTAGAGAAGCAATCACTAAGGCTGGTGTGAAGAAAGTGGTTCAACTAAGCAGTATTGGAGCTGAAGCAGGGTCAGAAGCTGGCTCTTTGCATGCCTATAAATATCTGGAGACTGAACTTAAAAAAATGTCAGGTGTTGATATCGCGTTTGTTCGACCAGTCGGCTTTTATAATAATTTATACAGCAATCTTGATAGTATCAAGAAGGAACAGGCGATCTATTCAAATGTACCAGAAGACGTGAAGCAAAAATATGTCGCTCCAAATGATATCGCTGCTGTCGTTCTTCCTTTGATACTGGATACACCAAAAGGCGTGACGGTTCGATTCGCGGTTAGTGATACATTTTCAATGAAAGAATTTATCCACGAACTAGCCGAGGTAGCTAATCTTCCAGATTTACACTTTGTTGAAATTACAGATGAACAGTTAAAACAAGGAATGCTAGCTAATCATGTACCAGAAGCTATTGTTGAAGCCTTTGTGAAAACCAGTCAATATCAAAAGCACTCAGAGAGTATCTATGCAGCTCTGAACGAAGGAAACACGAAAATCGGTACGGTTAAACTCGCTGATTTTGTTCGACAATACGCCCAAGCTATCGTGAATACACAAGATGATCATCGTTCATCAATGATTATTGATTAAATCAAAGAAGGATCAAGAAAGCAGAGTCCCAAAAGGGCTTTGCTTTTTTGCTGTAAGAAAGACTACATTGATAATTGTTTCAAGAAACAGGATAATAAAAGTAACAAATGGTAAAAAAGAAGGTTAGAAAATGAAAAAGAAAATTTTATTGATTGAAGATGATGAAAACCTGCGGAGGGGAATCTCTTTCTATTTAGAGCAAGAAGGATATGAGGTATTCATTAATAATCGTGTGCAAGGTGCAGTGGAGCTGATTCAAGAAAGGCTCCCTGACTTAGTCATTTTAGATGTAACATTGCCCGATGGAAATGGCTTTGAACTTTGTCAGAAAATTCGGACGTTTTCAGCTGTTCCGCTTTTTTTCCTAACAGCGCATGATTTGGAATCAGATATTCTGACTGGTCTTTCGATCGGCGGTGATGATTATTTAACAAAACCATTCTCTTTGGCAATCTTAAGAGCAAAAGTAGCTTTGTTGTTTAAAAAACAAGAAAATAGAAGCCAAAAAATTGAATCACCGCCTTTTGTATTAAACTTAGATAACCATCGATTATTTAAATATGATCAAGAAGTTCTATTGAGTTCGACAGAGTTCCGCTTAATTAATTACTTGATGAAAAATGCTGGAATTGTTTTGGAAAAAGAATTACTGCTGGAAAACTTATGGGATGATCAAGGAAAATTTGTCGATGAAAATGCATTATCGGTAAATATTCGTCGAATTCGTCTGAAAATCGAAGAGGATCCTAAGCATCCGCAATATATCGAAACTGTTCGAGGGGTAGGCTACATTTGGAAACGAGGGGAATGATTCATGTTGTTGTACAGCCTGACAGTTCTATTATTCTTATCAATTCTACTGCTGTTCTTCTTCTATACTAGAAAACAGCATGAAAGAGAATTGTCCAATATCGAGGAAGTTCTCGATGTCGTTATTAAAGGAGATTATCCAGAAAATGCGATCTCTTATCAAGAAGGGCAGAAAAGTAAGCTGATTTTCAAAACACTGAGAATCGCAGAAGCTAACCAACTTTATCGAGAAACAGCAGCACGGGAAAAAGTTCGAGTCCAAGAATTGATGGTAGATGCCGCTCACCAGATGCGCACCCCAATCACTAGTATGGTAATGTTTACGGAATTACTAAAAAATGATCAACTTTCTGCAAGTGAATCGCAGGAATTTTTAACACGTTTGTCTTTTGATTCTCAGCGTTTGAATTGGCTAGTGGAGGAATTTTTGCATATGTCTAAGTTTGAAACGGAATCAATGCAGCTGACGAAGGTGAATCAAAATATCAAGGAAACAATCCAACAAGCGATTGGTCAAAATATTCAAAATACAGATGAACAAGTTCGTTTTCTAGTAAGCGGGGCGGAAAGTGAGATTCCCCATGATGTGAGGTGGACGCGTGAAGCGATCGGCAATGTATTGGAAAATGCTGTGAAATATGCCTATGAAGATTCAAAAATTGAAATATCTGTTGATCGTTTGATTTCTTATACGCGAATTTCCATCAAAAACCAAGGAAAAACGATCGCTAGAGAAGACCTGCCTAATCTTTTTATAAAGTACTATCGTGGAGCACAGTATAAAAATACGATTGAAGGTTTTGGGATCGGATTGTATCTGACCAAATTGATTTGTGAGTCGCAAGGAGGTTATGTTTTAGCTGAATCGCAAGCAGACCAGACGACGATTTCTTTATTCTTACAGAACTGACAGATTTGTATGCAGCAGCTGACATTTTACTGTAAGAGTCCCTTGCTATATTAAAAGTATCAAGAAGGGAGGTTGTTGGTATGAACGTAGTAAAAACGATTCATCTAACAAAAACTTATGGTGAAGGAGAAAATCAAGTTCATGCGGTTGATGATGCAAATTTAACGATTGGAGATAAAGAATTTGTAACGATTGTCGGAACATCTGGGTCAGGTAAAAGTACATTATTGAATCTATTGGGTGGACTGGATCGGCCAACAGCAGGTGAAATTGAAATTTCAGGAAAGCAATTAGAGCATTTGAGCGAAGAAGAATTGACAATTTTTAGACGGAGAAACGTCGGTTTTGTTTTTCAACAATACAATCTGGTACCGATTTTGAGTGCGTACGAGAATATCGTTTTACCGATCCAATTAGACGGCAACAAAGTGGATGAGCAGTTTGTCGACGAAGTGATCGGGACCTTAGGGTTAAAAGGCAGGGAAAATAGTTTGCCATCAATGCTCTCAGGAGGGCAACAGCAGCGAGTTGCAATTGCTCGCGCGTTAGCGGCTAAACCAGCAATCATCTTGGCTGATGAACCCACTGGGAATTTGGACAGTAAAAGTAGTCAAGATGTTCTGGGCCTGTTAAAACAATCGGCCAAAAAGTTTAATCAAACGGTCATCATGATCACACACAATGATCAAATCGCTCAATTGGCGGATCGGGTGATTCGAATTGAAGATGGCAAGCTATCAGAGGTTCGGGTAACAGGCGGTGATTGGTCATGAAGGAACAACGAGAAGCAATCCACAATTTATGGATGAATAGCTTTAAGAGCAATCGTAGACGTAATCTTTTTGTGATTTTGGCGCTCGCATTGACGACCCTACTGATCTCATCTGTTATTGGTTTAGGAATGAGCTTTATGGAGGCCAATAATAAACAAACCATTCAAAGAGTTGGGACGATTGCGGATGCAAATTTAAATAATCTTTCAAACAAACAAGTGGATATTTTAAAAAGGGATTCATCGGTTGAAGTGGTCGGTGAGCAGCAGACGATTGGAACAGTGGATAGCCAAAGACTAAAAAATAAAAAGGTTCAAATGGCGTTGCATTGGTACAACGAGGATGAATGGACAGGATTGAGAAAAGAGGCGATCAATGATTTTACTGGAAAGTTACCGAAGAAAGAAAATGAGTTGATGGCACCGATCGCAGCCTTAAAAGAACTAGGAATTTCTCAACCCAAAGTGGGGCAGAAAATCTCTTTGCCGTGTTTGATCGATGGGGAAATTTATCAGAAGAATTTTACTCTATCCGGCTATTATAAAGAATACGTAATAGCTCGGGTTGTTGATTTTAGTTATATCTTGGTTTCTGATCAATTTGCCGAAAAATACAGTACACCTGCGAATAACAAAACTTACTCAATCAAATATAAAGACAGCAGTAATCTGACACAACAAAATAAGACTATAGCAAAGAAATTAAAGTTGAATGAAACACAGGAAATTAAACCTACATTAAAAGAAAATAATGAAAGTTCAACTTCGATTTTTTTTGGAGTAGGCATGTTTTTGGCAATCATTCTTATTTCAGGCGGCCTTTTGATTTACAATGTCCTCTATATTTCGATTGCCAATGATATTCGTTTTTACGGCTTGTTAAAAGCTTTAGGAACAACTAAACGCCAGCTGCGAAAAATCATTTTTTATCAATCCTTGCTACTATCTGCATTTGGGATTCCATTAGGGTTGATTATTGGCTTCAGCGTTTCCCATCTTTTTATTCCATTTGTTATGAAGGCTACTAATTATTCAGAAGCTGTGGTGGTTTCGACACGTCCCTTAATTTACATTGGTGCTGGCATATTTTCATTAGTGGTAATGCTTTTCAGTTCTATAAAACCAGCAAACTACGCTGCAAAGGTTTCACCAGTTTTAGCCATTAATTTTACCGAATCAAAAGTGAAAAAGAACAATGTTCGCTCACGTAATGGAGGCAAGTTATATTTAATGGCTTGGCGCAATATTTTCCGAGATAAAAAACGGGCGATGATCGTCATTGTCTCCATGACATTAGGGATCACATCGTTTGTTGCGGTGAATTCAATCGTTAAAAGTATAGATTTTGAAAATTTTGTCATAAGTGAAATGGATTATGATGTTATGATCAGTCCTAGTTACAACCAATCTGACAGCGCTGTTTCGGATACCCAAAAATTAGAAAAAGAGCAGGTCAGCCAGCAGCTAACACAATTAATAAACCAAACGGATGATATCACTGAGGCACATATTTATTACTCGAGCCCGATTTTAGTCACTTATAATGAAGATAAGTTTTCCGATTACATTCGTTCCTATAACCAGTACTTCAAATATGCCAAGATTGATCAAAAAACGATTCAGCCAGATAAATTCAGCGGAGAAATTATTAGTATTGATTCTGCTGAACTAGAAAAACTATTGGAAAAAAATAATAAGGGTTCTTTCGACAAAAGGGCTTTTGAAGCGGGTGACATTTGTTTTATCCAGTCTGATCAACCAGAAGATTTTGCTAACATTCCTGATTTACAATTTTCCTCAAATAATCAATCACACAAAATAAAAATCGGTGGATTCATCCCTAATGACTATTTGGAGTTTCAAACACAGGGAGCACCAGCGATGTTCGTTTCAAAAAATTACTTAGATAAAATTGCACCAGATGCAGGAATCTGGAATGTGAATTTCAATCTTAAAAAAGCTAAAGCAAAAGCAGTTTCTGAACAGTTCCAAAGATTTATTGATGAACAATCAGCTTATAAAATCATTACAAAAACTGAAATGATCAATCGAGCCATTGGAGAAATCAGCACGATGCGAATGATGGGGAATACCTTAGCGCTGATCTTAGCGTTGATTGGACTATTGAATTTCGTCAATATCATCACTACGAGTATTCTGGCTAGAAAACAAGAGTTAGCAACACTAGAAAGTATCGGTATGACACGCAGGCAGACAAATACTGTATTAATGATCGAGGGCGGCTATTATGCACTGATCGTTGGCGGTTTAGTAATGACTTTTGGCATGGGAATTACGTATGCTTTGTTTACTATTGTTAAAAGCTCTGCGACCTATGCCAGTTTCAATGTACCAATAGCGGAAATTGGCCTCTCGTTGCTGATAATGCTCATTATCTGCTTACTAACACCTTATCTAGTAATGAGGTCTTCTGGAAGAAGAACACTGGCAGAACGTATTAAGTAACACCACAATGAATAGCCAGGTCAACTGGGCTATTCATTTCTGGCTTTTTTGGTGCTAATTGAATAGGTATGCTGCTGGTATTCTTACTATTATTTTGTCATAATATAAAAAAAGTCGAAGAGGTGTTGATATTGAAAGATGGGTCATACTGGGCTGAAAAATTACGTAGTAAAGAGATTAGCTTTCGAGAATTATTAGATAGCTTTGAAGATAAAGCTCGTAAACAAAATCCCAAACTGAATGCTTTTGTTACTATGATAGGTCACGATGCAATCGAAGAGTATCAGAAACTTATCGACATTGGTGAACGACCATTTGCAGGTTTGCCTATTCCGCTGAAAATGTTGGGACAAGAAAAAAAAGGCTGGTTAAGTACATCTGGATCAAAATTGCTAAAGGAGCACCGTGCAAGTCAAAATAGTAATTTCACCAATCAATTGATTGCTAATGGATTAATCCCTTTCGCTCAAACAAATAGCCCAGAGTTTGGCTTTAAAAATATCACAGATGCGGAGCTATACGGGCCAGCTAAAAATCCTTGGAATCTTGATTATTATTCTGGGGGTTCAAGTGGTGGTGCAGCAAGTGCTGTGGCAGCGGGCATCGTTCCAATTGCTGGAGCTAGTGATGGCGGGGGATCAATTCGTATTCCTGCATCCTTCTGTGGATTAATCGGATTGAAGCCGACTCGCGGAACCATGCCGGTGGGGCCGAGCGGATGGCGTGGTTGGCAGGGAGCTGCAATTGATTTTGCGTTGACTGTTTCAATGCGCGATACAGAAAAACTATTTTATGGCATGCGTCACATCGATAGTGCTGCGCCCTATCAAGCGCCTGAGAAGGCGTGGCAACATAATCAGGCAGCTAAACAAAAGAAATTAAAAGTGGCAGTTATTATTGATTCGCCGATAGATTCCAGCATCTCTCCTGATGCCGCTAGTGCCGTGGAAATGGCGCATGATTTTTTACTGAGAGAGGGACACCAAGCTGAAATAATTTCTTATCCTCTCAACGGAAGGGAATTAATATCGAGTTACTATTTGATGAATGGAGCTGAAACAGCTGCGATGTTCGCAGGAATTCAGCAAGCACTTAAACGTCCCGTAGAAAAAAATGACATGGAGCTAATGACTTGGGGAATTTACCAATATGGGAAAAAAATTCCAGCCAGTCAATTTATCAGGGCGTTGAATCTGTGGGATCATGCTGCTTCTGTTATGGAGAAGCTATTCACAGAATACGACCTGGTGCTTTCCCCTACAACTGCCACCACAGCACCTAAAATAGCAGATGACTTGCAAAGCCCAGAGATTCGCGATGCCTTAGAAGTATCAGCCAGCTTGTCAGAAACTGAACTGACTCATGTTATCGAGCAAATGTTTGATAAAAGTCTGAAAATCACACCCTATACTCAACTAGCTAATCTGACTGGGCAGCCATCAATCAGTTTGCCAACTTATGTAACGGAAAAAGGCTTGCCACTAGGAATTCAGTTCATGGCTGCTCGTGGACGAGAAGATCTGCTCCTACAGGTTGGAAAGCTATTTGAAGAAAATTATGGGTTTCATTTACCTGAGTATTATCGTCAAAAATAGTAGTCCTCTAACATTAGAACCGTCAAAATAGGCTTTTAATTTTGACGGTTCTTTTGGTACACTTATTAAAGTGAAAACGTTTCAACAGGAGGGAATACAAGGATGATTCTAATAAAGGCACAGAAAGTAATCACTGGTGATGGAAAAACTGTCATCGACAATGGCGGAATTGTTTATGCTAAAGATACAATTTTAGCTGTGGGAAAGGCCGAGGAGTTAACAGCTGAGTTTCCGCAGGCTGAAGTCCGAGATTACGGTAATGGCACGATTTTACCTGGGTTAATGGATGCTCATATCCACCTGGGGTATTATTGGACACAACCAGACTTGCATCGTTACAACGATTTTATGATTGCTTATTATGCTCAGAAACAAGCAGAAACATGTCTGGCAAAAGGGGTAACAACGATACGAGATTGTTGCGGCCCGCAATTTCTATTGGAAACATTGCGATTGGCATCTGAAAAAGGGTTTGTCAAAGCTCCACGTATTTTGCATACTGATCGCGGTATCTGCATTACTGGCGGGCACGGACATGAGGATGGTATTGAAGAGGTTGATGGCGTAGAAAATATTCGGCATACGATTCGTCGCCAAAAAAAAGATGGCGCGGATTGGATCAAGCTATTAACAACCAATCGAGATGACATTTGTGAATTTACACAGGAAGAGTTGGAAGCTGGGGTGGAAGAAGCACATCGTCTCGGACTGAAGTGTGTGGTACATTCAGGCACTCAACCAGGCATTCAGATGTGTATCGATGCCGGCTTTGATACGATTGAACATGGAAACTTTTTGACTGTTGAACAAGCCAAACAGATGGTAAAAAATCAGCAGTCATGGACACCAACGATGTTTGCTTATCATTTTTTAGCAGAATTCAATCAAAAAGTTCAAGAGGTCGGGATTGACCATTCTAATCAATCAACCGAAACCTACTCCCATCACCTAGACTTCTTTGAAAGCTCTGTTCAAGCGTATTCGGAAAACTTCAAAGCGATTTATGATGAGGGAGTGACGATTCTTGCAGGAACCGATATGGTTATGCAAGAGGCACCGAGTGTACCGATCGTTGAAGAATTAGAGTTGATGGTTCGTTACGGATTAACACCGATCGAAGCGATTCAAACCGCAACACAAAATCCTGCTAAAGTATTTGATTTGTCGGAAGTAACTGGAGAATTAAAGGCTGGTCTGCAAGCCGATATACTTGTAGTAGAAGGTGATGCCACTGAGGATATTGAAGCATTGCATAATGTTCGGAAAGTATTGTTAGCTGGGACAGAAGTATAAAAAAAACAGATACCTCGCCAAAATGATGATCAAATCTGGCGAGGTATGTTCATTTTATACTAATAGCACCTGTGTGCCGGTTCTTGCTCAGCGTTAGTAGCATAGAATAAAAAGTTTCCTGAAGCATAAGCGGTATTACTCACACTAATTTCTTGTTGAAAAAAACTGTAAGTGCCTTTTTAGCTCAATAGATTGGCATTGTAACAATGAACCAACATTTGAATCTCATTTGTGGGTAATTTTAAGATTGCAAAATCCATAAATTTTTCTCTTTTCTTTAAGTTAATCGGCTTTTAATCGATGAAAGTTGTACATATGAAGGGTTTTAGCATATAATAAATGAGTGTTTTTGTTACCAGTATATTTAATAAAAAATGTTTAGGAAGGTTGATCAATATGGCGCAAAATCGCTATAAGGCTATTGTTGCCGGTCAGACTTACACTATCATTGGGCAAGAATCCAAGCAACACATGGATATGGTCACTGCCTTGGTCAATGAACAGTTAAATGAGATCATGTCGTTATCACCTGAGATCACGGAAGAAAAAGCCGCGATGCTATTGGCGATCAACGCGATCTCAGATCAATTAAAAAAACAAGAAGCGTTGATAAAGTTGGAAAGACAACAAAATACGCTTGATGGGCAAGCTGCTCACAATCTAGAATTAGAGAATCGAATTAAAAAAATCGAAGCAATTGAAGCCGAAGCCAAGGAAATCATGCGGAAAAACGGGAAAGAAAATGTTCCGATCCGGAATCACGTAGAAGCGCAGCAGATCGTCAATGAGAACCGAAAACGTGAGATTCAAAAAAGAGCGGCAAATAAATAAGTGAGGGATACTATGTTAACATTGGTAATTTTATTTGCATTACTGCTATCTTTTTACGTTGGTTATCGACGAGGCACCGCCTATCAGATAGTATTTTCGATCGGGTACCTATTATCTTTTATTGCAGCACGAATGTTTTATCAGCAATTAGGTTCTCAATTAGACTTATTTGTGCCTTATCCATCCGTTACAAGTGAATCAAAAATGGTCTATTATTCGGTTGAACAAGCTTTTAATTTGGACAAAGCCTTTTATGCAGGTGTCGCATTTGTTTTGATTCTGATTATTGGCTGGCTGGCAACGCATCTGATTGCGATCTTTTTTAAAGATTTATTGTTTAAAGTACTTATTCCACAATATGACGGCATTTTAGCAGGGATCTTACAATTAGTTGTTTGTTATATCAGTATTTTTTTGATTTTGAAGCTGGTCAGTTTTGTACCGATGGCATTAGTACAGAATCAGATAGAGGGCAGTTGGTACGCTCGTTTTATGATTGAGCATTCGTTGTTCTTGAGTTCACAGTTTAACAATTTATGGGTTACAAATATTATTGGATAAAGTAAAAAACCGGGACGCTGTTTGACAGGTTTCGGTTTGTTTATGTATAGAAGGTGAAAAGATGAATGAACGTATTCTAAAAACATTAGAGTTCGAACAAGTAAAGAAAATGATTCAACAGTATTTATCTACTGAACAGGGAGAAGAAGAAATCCGTCAATTGGCACCTTCTAGTGACGAGGATACTGTGCAGGCTTGGTTAGATGAATCAGAGGATGGAATGAAAGTCCAACGACTCCGAGGCGGACTCCCAATTCCCAAGCTGAACAATATCAAGCCGCATATGAAACGGATCGAGATTGGTGCGAATTTGAATGGTTTGGAACTTGCTGAGGTATCTCGTGTACTTTCAACAACAAGCGAACTTGTTCGTTTTATTGAGGATTTAAAGGATAGTGAGTTGGAGTTTCTTCGGCTCTATTTTTGGGAAGACCAATTGACGACTTTACCTGAGTTAAGCGGGAAGTTACGTCGTTCTGTGGAAGAAGATGGTCGTGTACGTGACGAGGCCTCGCCAGAATTACGCACAATTCGCAGCCAGATTCGCCGCAGTGAGCAGACGATTCGAGAACAATTAGATGGTTTGATCCGCGGGAAAAACGCGAAGTATTTGAGCGATAGTTTGATCACAATGAGGAACGACCGCTACGTTATTCCAGTTAAACAAGAATATCGCGGAGTATTTGGTGGTGTCGTCCATGATCAAAGTGCATCTGGTCAAACCTTATTTATGGAGCCTAAACAAGTTGTTGAGTTGAACAATCGTCTGCGCCAGCAACAAATTGCTGAACGTACAGAGATTGAACGAATATTGGCTGAGCTGTCTGCAGAGTTAGTAGCACCGCGTAAAGATATTCTGCATAATGCTTATGTGTTGGGACGCTTTGACTTGATGAATGCGAAAGCACGTTTTGCAAAAGAATTGAAGGCTGTCGTACCAACGATTAACCAAGAAAATCATGTGTTCTTCAAACAGGCTCGCCATCCATTATTGGACCATGAAAAAGCGGTAGCGAATGATCTGATGATCGGACAGGATTTCCAGGCAGTGGTCATTACTGGACCTAATACTGGGGGTAAAACTATTTCCTTGAAAACATTAGGTCTGTTGCAATTGATGGGGCAAGCGGGATTACCATTGCCTGTCGGTGAAGATAGCGAAATGGGTATATTTGATGAAGTTTTCGCAGATATTGGTGATGAGCAATCCATCGAACAAAGTCTATCAACATTCTCTTCTCATATGACCAACATTGTTTCGATACTTGAGAAGATCGATGAACATAGTTTAGTACTATTTGATGAGTTGGGTGCTGGGACTGATCCGCAAGAAGGAGCGGCATTAGCAATCGCGATTTTGGATGCTGTAGGTGCAAAATCTTCTTACGTTATGGCAACTACCCACTATCCAGAATTAAAAATCTATGGTTATAATCGATCAAATACGATTAATGCCAGCATGGAATTTGATGTAGATACATTGAGTCCGACCTATCGTTTATTGATCGGTGTTCCAGGACGCAGTAATGCCTTTGAAATCTCACGTCGTCTAGGTTTAGATCCGATGGTGATTGAAAGTGCCAAACAAATTATTGATGAAGAAAGTCAAGATTTGAATGAAATGATCTCTGATTTAGAAAACCAGAGGAAGGCTACGGAGACTGAGTATTTAGAAATTCGTCATTATGTAGATGAATCCGAAAAACTGTATCGCGATTTGAAGAATGCTTATTCCTATTTCTTTGATGAACGAGAAAAAGAAATGGAAAAAGCCCGTAAAGAAGCGAACAAAATCGTTAGTGAAGCTGAAGAAAACGCTGAAAAAATCATCAAAGATATTCGCAAAATGCAGCTGGATGGTCAAGGACATGTGAAGGAACATCAATTGATCGATGCCAAATCGCAATTTGCGGATCTGAAACAAGACGAACAACTAAAGAAAAATAAAGTCCTACAAAAAGCAAAGGCAAAAAAACAATTCAAACCAAATGATGAAGTTATCGTAGAAACCTATGGTCAACGTGGAACCTTAATTAAAAAAGTCGGTGACACAGATTGGCAAGTTCAACTGGGGATTTTGAAGATGACCGTTTCAGAGGATGATATGACTTTGACTGCACCAATCGAAGAACCGAAACAGCGTGTGATCACAGGAGTGCAACGAGGCGCTAGTTCTAAGGTTAAGCCAGAATTGGATTTGCGGGGCAAACGTTATGAAGAAGCACTTGCGGAAGTCGATCAATACATTGACGCTGCTTTATTAGCAAACTTTGCGCAGGTGAGGATCATTCATGGTAAAGGGACTGGGGCTTTACGAAAGGGGATTACCGATTATCTAAAAAATAATCGCAATGTTCTAAGCTTCGAATTCGCTCCGGCTAACCAAGGTGGTAATGGTGCAACAGTAGTAACATTTAAATAGTTTACAAGTGTAAGCAGAACAGTAGCGAAGAAAATAAGACCGTGCTATACTACTTTTAGTAAGAAAACAGAATGCTGATTTTAAAGCATTCAAGTTATATAGGAGGAATTCAAATGTCACAAGTAGTTACTGATAAAACTTTTAGCGAAGAAACAGATAACGGCCTTGTTTTGATCGATTTTTGGGCAACATGGTGTGGTCCTTGTCGCATGCAAGCACCGATCTTAGAACAATTATCTGAAGAATACGATGAAGATGAGTTCAGAGTCGTAAAAATGGATGTGGATGAAAATCCAGAAACACCAGCATCATTCGGGATCATGAGTATCCCAACACTTGTCTTGAAAAAAGATGGGCAAGTCGTTGATAAAGTGATCGGTGTTCATAGCAAAGATCAATTAAAAGAGCTTATCCAAGCTCACATGTAAGAAACTGAGCTGGGCATTTTGTCCAGCTTTTTTGCGAGTTAGGCTTTTGGCAGTTGACCAAGTTTGAAAAGTAGTTATGGATTTTTAGCCAATTAATGGACAGGCTGTTTAGCCTAATCGTATGCGAAACGAAAATAGGACTCATTAATAGGACTCATTTTTCCGATTTTTGGAAAAATGAATACTTTAAGACGAAGTAGCTGTCAGTCCGAGCTCTTTCATAATTACAAATGGAAATACTTGGATTAAATCAGCTGCAAATTGAAAGAGATAGCTTTGAAGGGAAGCAGCTTATGAACGAACGAATTAAAAATAAATTAGCGCTTTTACCAGACCAACCGGGCTGCTATCTGATGAAAGATAAGAATGGGACGATTATTTATGTGGGAAAGGCCAAAATCTTAAAAAATCGTGTCCGATCTTATTTTCGGGGCAGTCATGATACTAAGACAGAACGGTTAGTCAGCGAAATCGTGGATTTTGAGTACATCGTAACTGAATCAAATATTGAGGCCTTGCTGCTTGAGATCAATTTAATCAAAAAAAATGATCCTAAGTACAACATCATGTTGAAAGATGATAAAACCTATCCGTTCTTGAAGATTACGAATGAAAAATATCCTCGTTTGATGATTACACGGAAAGTGTTGAAGGATAAAGCGCATTACTTTGGCCCTTATCCCGATGTGAATGCAGCGAATGAAACAAAGAAGTTATTGGATCGTTTGTTTCCATTAAGAAAATGCAAACCGTCGCAAAAGACTCCATGTCTTTATTATCATTTAGGGCAGTGTTTGTGTCCTTACGCCTTTCATGTTGATCCTCAGGTCTATAAAGATATGGTTGAAGAAATCAAGCGGTTTTTGAATGGCGGACATACTGAGATTCAAAAACAACTAGAGGAAAAAATGAATCAGGCCGCGGCTGATATGGAATTTGAGAAGGCTGCTGAATACCGAGATCAAATCAAGGCTATCGAGACTGTCATGACAAAACAAAAAATGACCAATACGGATTTGGTAGATCGAGATATCTTTGGTTACGCTACAGATAAGGGTTGGATGTGTGTTCAAGTCTTTTTCGTTCGCCAAGGGAAATTGATTGAACGTGATGTCTCGATGTTTCCATTTTATAATGATGCGGAAGACGATTTCTTGACATATATCGGACAATTTTATCAAGAAAATGAACATTTTATCCCTAAAGAAGTCTTGATCCCTGATGATATTGATAAGCCTAGTGTTGAAGCAATGTTAGCAACTAAAGTTTTGCAGCCGCAACGGGGAGATAAGAAAAAACTTGTGAAGCTGGCAGGAAAAAATGCTCAAGTCGCATTGAATGAAAAATTTGATTTGATTGGTCGCAGTGAGGCACGAACAATCGGCGCTGTGGAAAAATTGGGCGATGCTATGAACATTCCGGCACCAATCAGGATCGAAGCTTTCGATAACTCCAACATTATGGGAACAGATCCAGTTTCTGCAATGGTGGTTTTTATCGATGGAAAACCAGCGAAGAAGGAATATCGTAAATATAAAATCAAAACGGTCAAAGGACCGGATGACTATGCGTCAATGCGAGAAGTCATCTATCGTCGTTACTCACGTGTTCTAAAAGAAGGTCTTCCATTCCCTGATTTAATTGTGATTGATGGCGGTAAAGGACAAGTAGATGTAGCGAAAGATGTTTTGGCTAATCAATTGGGGATTGATATCCCAATCGCGGGATTGGCAAAAGATGACAAACATAAAACTAGTGAGTTACTATTCGGGCCAGAACTGAATGTAGTACCACTGGAACGTAATTCACAAGAATTTTTCTTACTGCAACGTATTCAAGATGAAGTCCATCGCTTTGCGATAACTTTCCATCGCCAGCTGCGCAGTAAAAATAGTTTTGCATCGAAGTTGGACAATATTGATGGGTTAGGACCAAAACGTAAAAAAATGCTGTTGAAAGAATTTAAATCTTTAAAGAATATCCAAGCCGCATCTATTGATGAGTTACAAGAAGTAGGACTGCCCAAACAGGTGGCAGAAAATACATTTAATCAATTGCAGGAAAAATAATGTATAGCACCCTTTACATTAAATGTAAAGGGTGCTATACTTTTGTCATAAGATGTAAAGGGCGCTATACATTTAGGGAGTGATCGTTTGAAAAATCGAATTCAAGAATTACGTAAAGAACGCAAGATGACTCAAAGTGAATTGGCCGATCATTTAGAAGTAACACGCCAAACGATTATTTCTTTAGAGAATGGACGCTATAACGCTTCATTGATCCTAGCCTATAAAATTTCGCGATTTTTTGGTTTAATGATAGAAGAAGTTTTCATTTTTGATGAGGAGGATGAATAATGAAGGAACTATCAAAACAGGATCGCGAATACCGGGAGAAACTACGTAAAAAGAATATTGGATATATGATTGCAATTATTTTCATGTTAGTCTGTTCAGCCACACTATTTATTGGAACAAAGTGGTTTGAGCTCAAAATCAGTGACCATGCAGTAGGTTTTTTAACCGGATTCTTTTTTTCGCTCTGTATAGTATTTGTGATTTTCTTTTTTAGAAATCGTCAGACGATGAGAAACCCTCAGAAATTAAGAAAAGAACGAATTATTAAAACTGATGAACGAAATATTGAAATCTCTGCTAGAGCTCTTCAGATTACGACCTTTGTGATGACGATAAGCTTAGTTATTTTGAGTATAGTTGGTAGTTTTGTATCAAGATTAGTAATGATGACAGCGAGTGGGTTACTGTACGTGTTTCTTATTAGCTATCTAATTTGTTATTTCTATTTCAAAAGGAAACTATAGGTGTTAAGTGATATGTTCATTTTTCAGTTTTTGGGAAAGGTGAATTTAATAATAAAAAGGAGTGATAAGATGTTACAGGTTGAAAATTTGAGTAAGAGTTTTGGATCGTATAAGGCTTTGGATAATATGAACTTTACGATTGAAGACGGAAAGATATTAGGATTGATTGGACAAAATGGTGCGGGCAAGACCACCACATTTCGTTTGATCTTAGATTTCTTATCGAAAGATTCAGGCAGTGTTTTATGGAATGGGCATACACTGTCTGGCAAAGATTATAATATGATCGGCTATTTGCCAGAAGAACGGGGCTTATACCCGAAAGTTACGATTGAAAACCAATTGTTGTTTTTTGCTTCATTGCGTGGAAGAAAAAAACAAGAGATCGCGCCAAAAATTGACGAATGGATGGAAAAATTCCAAGTCAAAGGCAAGAAAACCGATAAGGTAAAATCACTCTCTAAAGGGAATCAACAAAAGGTTCAATTGATCTCAACGCTGATTCACGAACCAAAGCTGGTTATTTTAGATGAACCATTTAGCGGTTTGGACCCAGTTAATGCTGAATTGTTGAAAAATGGCATTATCGAATTAAAGGAAAAAGGTTCATGTGTAATTTTCTCCAGTCATAATATGGATAACGTTGAAAAAATTTGTGATCACTTGATTATGTTGCGCGATGGCGAAACAGTATTGAATGGTAAAGTTCATGAAATTCGCGAATCCTTCGGCCGCAGCAAATTGTATTTAGAATCTCATTTAACAAAAGAAGAGTTAGAAGCTTTTTCTGGTGTTCATACAGTGATTCAAAAAGAAGACGGAAGCTTTGATATTACCTTAGAAGATCCCGCAGCTGGGAAAGAAATTTTTGTCCAAGCGACTAAATCTGGTTATATTCCAATGTTCAATCAACAACCGCCAACTCTAGAAGAAATTTTCAAATGGAAAGCAGGTGCTGTAAATGAGTAAAATGGGCGTTATTATCAAAGACGTATATAAAAAGAATGTAAAATCAACAGCCTTTCTCATCATGATCTTGGCACCTTTTCTGCTTATGGGGATTTTCTATTTATCTCAACATTTCTTCGGAGATGCCAATGATATCAATGAGATTGGTATTGTAAGTGATCAACCAGCCGTTGCAGAACAGTTAGCAAAGACTAAAAATAAAGATTATAAATTCAAAGTCATCGCGACTGATAAAACAGCGCAAAAACAATTAGAAGATAAAAAGATCGATGCTTATCTTGACTTAAAAATGGGGAAAGAAAAAGTTTCAGGCAAACTTTTCAGCAAAGCATCATTAGGAACTTCAACTGAAATGCAGTTGCAGCAAATTTTAAGTTCAATGCAAGCGAATATTCGCGCCAACCAGCTGAATCTAACCACGGAACAGGTTCAAAAAGTTATGGAGCCAGCAAAATTTGAATCAACGAAAGTTACTTTCGAGAACGGTAAAATGCAAAGTGATGGCGGAGACTCGGGTACCCAATTTGTCTTAAGCTTTTTAACAACAATCATCATGTTTGTATTTATCGTCAGTTACTCCTCAATTATCGCTCAAGAAATCGCCTCTGAGAAGGGTACTCGTATCATGGAAGTTTTGCTTTCTAGCATGAAGGCTAAAACACACTACTACGGCAAACTTTTAGGGGTGCTGTTGGTAGCCTTGACACAATTATTGATATACGGGGTAGCGATCGTCTTTGGTTATCGTCAGTTTAAAGATATGGACATGGTAAAAGACCTTCTGAATAACGTTTCTATTAAGTCCTTATTAGGTAGTGGGGCACTGGTTATTATTGCGTTCATGCTCGTGGGATTATTCTTGTACGCCGTTCTTTCAGCGCTATGCGGCTCCTTGGTGAGCAAACCTGAAGATACAGCGAAAGCTATTCAACCAGTGATGTATTTATCTATGATTGGTTATATGTTGGGATTGATTTTAGGGACATCTGATCCTACAAATATAATAATCAAAGTAACATCCTATATTCCTTTCTTATCGTCCTACAGTATGCCGCTGCGACTTGCTTCTGGAACAGCCGCACTTTCGAGTGCCTTTGTGTCATTGGGAATCTTAGTGCTATTCACGATTTTCTTGACACTATTCTCGGCTCAATTGTACAAATCAAATGTCTTGGTATACAGTGAAGGTGGAACATTGAGTGCCTTGAAACAATCGATTTCTATTATGCAAAATGATCGCAAAAAGAAATAAACAGATATATTGAGATTGGTAGGAACCACAATAAATCGACTACACAAGTGACAGCATTGTGATTCCTAAATCCGTTCATGGAGCTCACATCAAAGAGCATTTTGCTATATTTGATTTTGAACTGAGTGATAGCGAGATGAAGTAAATTGATGGCTTGAATATTAATGAATGGCTTGGTGCTGCCCCTGATAATTTTGATTTTTAACGAATGACTGAATATTTCCCAGTATAGTAAAAGCGCATGAATCAGACTTTCTCGTCTATTCATGTGCTTTTTTAATTTTGACAAAGCTAAAAGAGGTTTATCTAAAATTATTTGTAAACACCTGCGAGAATAAAAGCAGGGGTCAGTCAAAACGTGGTTCCCCTACGCAGTCTAAAATTGTCAATGATCAAGTTTACTCGCGTAAATGGCTTATTCGCGTGGAATTTCTGTGGGTCCTTCTTTGTTTTTCTTCCTGATTCGATGTAGCCAGTGCAGTAGTCCGTTTCGTTCTTGCTTATGTTGGCTAGAATCAGGTTCAGCTGGTGATACAATGTCTTTTTTCTGCTCGTTTTTCTCGATTGGTCTCGTTTTTATTTGTGGTAAAGCGTCCTTCGCCACTGCTACTTCTGGTTTTTCTGTTGGTTCAATACTAGTCAACTGCTTGAAATAGCGGCCAAGTGGTGCTTTGGGTAGAGCTGTTGGTTTCGGAGTAGCCAACAGTTTCTGTTCTGTTTGTTTTGGCTTATCCTCCACTTCAAAGCATCCAACTTCTTCACAGGTTGGGTCTGCTTCTTTGCCCGGCACGCCGTAATAATTCACGTTCTGTGCCTCATGTTCTGGATCAAAGATTAAGGTATCAATGTATTTCACGACCTTTGCGGTCACCACAGAATCAAATAGTT
>NZ_JAWGOQ010000043.1:0-30186 GCF_032555305.1 Enterococcus sp. | reverse complement strand
AGAATTTTTAGGTGCTCCTCCTAGTCAGCAATTTTTCATTTTATTTAAGGATAGATCACTAACCTTCTAGAAAAGTGATTTGTTCAGTAGATATTAATTTAAGATTGATTGTAAAGTTTTTATTCAAAATACTTTACGAACAGAAACCGAATGTTCATATTACTATCTAATCGTATAGTATATGAACATTCGGCTTTTTTTGCCAGTTCCACTTTCACAGTATATTGAGTGATAAAGTAAATAAAATTTTCTCGATGAATCATTGTTTAAGAAACTTAGTGGAATGGTATGCGAAGTGAGAATAAAACTAACTTTTTCGGTTTTTGAAAAAGTTGATTCCTTATCGCGAAGTAGTTGCGATTTAGGTGAAAAAAAATTTAGCAGCAGAGTCGTATCAGTAGTGAAGCAGAGTAATTTTCATAGGCTTTGAAAAATGATTTCATCATCACATGATAGCTGCACTTAAGGAAAGTAGAAATCTTTAAACAGTTAGTAGGAATGCAAATAT
Organism: Enterococcus sp.; assembly: GCF_032555305.1. Taxonomy (GTDB): domain Bacteria; phylum Bacillota; class Bacilli; order Lactobacillales; family Enterococcaceae; genus Enterococcus_A. Next base: position 29,678 of record NZ_JAWGOQ010000043.1, on the reverse strand, counting down.
ACTTTGTGTTAAAATATTGCTATCTTATGTGCGAGGAAATGAATTTTATGAAGTTATTAGCGATGGATACATCCAATCAAACACTAGCCGTAGCAGTCTTAGAGGATGAGAAACTACTGGCCCAATTTCAATTAAACCGAAAAATGAATCATAGTTTAACTCTGATGCCGGCGATCGACTCAGTGATGCAGGCAAGCGGACTAAAACCAGCTGATTTGGATCGGGTCGTTGTGGCGAAGGGACCTGGATCATATACAGGTATCCGAATTGCTGTAACGACCGCTAAAACATTGGCGGATACATTGAAAATCGAGTTAGCTGCAGTTTCCAGTCTAGCTGTATTAGCCGGGAATACCAAGACCAGCAAATGGATCGTTCCACTGATGGATGCACGCAGAAATAATGTGTATGCAGGGGCGTATCGTTGGGAAAACCAGCAATTGATCAATGTTTTGGCTGACCAGCACATCGCGTTAACTAATTTGTTAGATCAAATCAAGGAACCAGCAATCTTTGTTGGTGAGACGGATAAATTCAAAGAACAAATCACGGCCACTTTACCAGAAGCGGAGGTTTGTGAAGCAGACGAAGTGAATTTGCCCAATGGTATTGTTCTGGGGAAATTAGGCTTGCTTGCAAAACCGATTGAAAATATTCACGTATTGGTTCCAGAATATTTAAAACGAGTGGAGGCTGAAGAAAAATGGCTGGAAACACATCAGCCAGAGGACGATAATTATGTTGAAAAAATTTAGCGGTCTAGTAAGAACGATTCTTTATGGAAAGCAATATCCCTTCAATGAGAAAAATGTGACCCTAGGGAATGATGACTTTTTGCTAAGGAAGATCATCGATCAGGATATCAAAGATTTGATCGCCTTAGAACGGGATGTTTACTTTGGAGAGACACCTTGGACGAAAAGCGCCTTTCTCTCGGAGATTCATTCACCGATTCCTCATCTCTACATCTGTATCGTCAGTAAAACAGAAGAAATTGCTGGCTTTATCGGCAGTCGGCTTATTGGAAATGATACTCACATTACCAACATCGCGGTAGGAACAACGTTTCAAAATCGTGGGATCGGTAAGCTGTTGATTGACGAAGTAGAAAAATTCGCTATAATGAACGATTGTGAGACTCTATCCTTGGAGGTACGTCTCAGCAATACAGATGCGCAGCGACTGTATCGTCGACTTGGATTTTCAGCTCGTAATATTCGAAAGAATTATTACACTGAGAACAATGAGGATGCGCTGGACATGATCAAGCGTTTGGAAGTGAACTAATTGAAAGATGCAGCGAAAAGATTTTGGCAGATCAGTCAAAGAGCATATACGTTTGATTCTCCGTGGAACGAAGCTCAATTTGCTAGTGATTTAGAGCAGTCCCATAGCTTTTATTTTACTGAAGGATCTGGCATTATGGCATTCTTAGGTTTTCATCAAGTATGTGATGAAATTGAGATTACTAATATTGCCTCTGAAGAAAAAGGACAAGGGCACGGCAGCAAGTTAATGGAACGTTTGATTGAGCACGCCGAATCACAGGGAATAGCGAGCATTTTTTTAGAAGTACGTGCTTCGAATCAAGAGGCGCGTCTTTTTTATGAGAAGTTTGGCTTTCAAGTAGTTGGAAAGCGAAAAAATTATTATCAGCACCCCTCAGAAGATGCAGTGTTGATGTCTTTGAAAGTAGGAAATCCGAATGAATGAAACAGAACTTATTTTGGCGATTGAAAGCAGCTGTGATGAAACAAGTGTCGCAGTCGTAGAAAACGGCGAAAAAATTCTTTCAAATATTGTGGCGTCGCAAATTAAGAGTCACAAACGTTTTGGCGGGGTGGTACCTGAAGTAGCTAGTCGTCATCATGTCGAACAAATTACAATTTGTATTGAAGAAGCATTAGCTGAAGCGAATGTTTCCGCAAAAGATCTTAAGGCTGTTGCCGTAACTTATGGTCCAGGATTGGTGGGCGCCTTATTAATCGGTCTAAGTGCCGCAAAAGCTTTTGCTTGGGCGAATGGACTGCCTTTGCTGCCAATCAATCATATGGCAGGGCACATTTATGCGGCTCGCTTAGTTGAGCCTTTAGAGTTTCCTTTGATGGCTTTACTTGTTAGCGGCGGACACACAGAATTAGTCTATATGGAGGAAGATGGTTCCTTTGAAATCATCGGCGAAACCCGGGATGATGCGGCTGGAGAGGCCTATGATAAAGTCGGACGCGTATTGGGACTGAGCTACCCTAGCGGTAAAGAGATCGATGATCTGGCCCATCATGGTGAAGATACTTATGATTTTCCCCGTGCAATGATCAAAGAAGACAATTTTGATTTCAGCTTCAGTGGCTTAAAAAGTGCGTTTATCAATTTGACTCATAATGCCGAACAACGCGGCGAAGAATTAGATAGAAAAAATTTGGCTGCCAGCTTTCAGGCAAGTGTTGTTGAAGTATTAGTCACCAAGACGATTAAGGCCTGCAAAGCATACCCAGTCAAGCAATTGATCGTCGCTGGCGGTGTCGCAGCGAATCGAGGTCTACGAGAAACAATGTCTGATGCGATCAGCGCAGAGCTGCCAGCAATGAAGTTGATCGTCCCACCATTACGCTTATGCGGGGACAATGCGGCGATGATAGGAGCTGCGGCTCATGTCGAATTGCAAAAAGGTCATTTTGCTGGAATGAGTTTAAACGCCGATCCAAGTTTGGCCTTTCAGCACATTTAATCACTTGTTACTATGGAGCCAAGAAATCGTTCAAATAACTAGACCAAACATGGCAAGATAATTGTCAATTGACACGTAACCAATATAGGATCGGATGAAAGAAATTGCTTATCAAAAAGATTTTAGCGAACAAAAATTTGTTTACCTTGCGTGCTTAATATTGAGAATTAATAGTCATTCAAAACAGCTAAAAATTTTAGCTGTTTTTTTTCGTACAAAAATAATTTCACAAACTTGTGCCAATTTCACGATTATTGTTGGGGGAATCCGATATTAAGCTATAACAAGATTCTTCTGTCCAGCTTCTTATCCGTGTCCTATTTTTAATAATAGGATCTTTCTGAAAAGGTGTTTCTTTTAATTTGTAGCTACGAAAAAAAGATGTGCCTTTTTGGTGATAAATCTCTTATCTTAATTGTGTGACAGTTGTTATAGATTTATACTATTTTAGCAAGTGAGTAGTAATGGAATGGAGGATGAGAATGATGAATTTACGGCATCAGTGACTTTGATCAAAAGTAGAACTTAGAGTTTCTAAGGAAGTAGATTCATATTTTATGGATATCATTCATTATTTATGTGAAACAAATCACTTGCACGAAATGAAATCGCTTAAACAATGAAATGTTACCTCCTGTGGGAACTCAAATTGAAAGATCGGTGATCTTTATCAAACAATTTGAAATGGAGTGATTGGGTGTTATTAGCAGTAGCGTTTTTAATCGTGTTGGCTTCTTTGTATGGATTAATCTACTTAAAGAAATTGAAATGGTCATTTTCTAAGCGAGTTGTCATTGCTTTAGCCATTGGGATTATTTTAGGTTTGTTTTTTAATCAAATTCTATCTGAGGCAGACGGTGTAGTTTTGGCAGATTGGATCGGAATTATTGGCAGTGTCTATGTAAAATTACTGCAAATGATTGCAGTACCACTGATCCTTGTCTGTGTTCTATTGGCTTTTACGAAAATTGAAATCAAAACAAATGTGTTGAAAGTCGGAATGTCGATTATTGGGACGTTGATTGTTACTGCCGGAGTTGCTGGAATGGTCGGAATTGTGACTGGCTATTTTTCAAATATTGACGGGAATTCCTTTAATATTTCTCAAACTGCGTTACATTCGGCTAATGAGATTCAGAAAAGTTATGTTTCTGGTGGCGAACAGACATTGACGATGCCGCAAAAAATAATTGCGATCTTTCCATCGAATCCCTTCTTTGACTTAACGGGACAACGTGCTAGTGCTACTTTGGGTGTCGTGATTTTTGCTTTCTTCTTGGGGATCGCCTACCTGAAAATCAAAGATAAAAAAGTCAAAGAGGCACAATTATTCAAAGATTTTCTTGATAGTGCCTATGAAATTATTATGTCGGTGGTTCGTCTATTCATTTCCTATGCGCCGTATGCTGTTTTAACGATCATGATCGCGACAATTGTCAATAATGATGTTACAGCGGTACTGAAGCTGGCGAAATTCTTTGCGGTTTCCTATATCGGAATGTTGATCATGTTCCTGATCCAGCTACTGATTCTATGGATTTGCGGACTGCCGCCAGTTCGATATTTGGCAAAAGCCTTCCCGGTTCTTTCTTTTGCCTTTATCACAGCGTCAAGTGCAGGATCGATGCCGATGAATATCGAGATGCAGGACGAATTGAGTATTCCCCGCGGTGTATCAAGTTTGGCGGCTTCTTTTGCGACATCGATGGGAATGAATGGCTGCGCGGGTGTCTATCCCGGCATCATTATTGCGATTGTGGCTATGACACAAGGAATTAATCCGTTATCTCCGCAGTTCTTGCTTTATGCTGGCTTTATCATTGCTATGACTTCTTTTGGCATTGCAGGAACAGGCGGAGGCGGAACCGTGGCAACGATTATTTCTTTGTCGGCTTTAGGATTACCTGTGGGATTAGTAGGTGTTTTTATCGCGGTAGAACAATTAATTGATATGGGACGTACAGCAATCAACTTGAATGGAGGCGTAGTAGCAAGTGCGGTTACATGCAAGTTGAATCGCATTAAATTATCACAAGCAAAATAAATTGATGACTTCCTCGAATCTCTTTGAGGAAGTTTTTTAAATAAATTGAAAAGGTGGGTTGCTACTTTCTTTTTATTCAGTTATTATGAATAAAAATGAATTATTATAGGACCAAGCGAATGAATATTCAAAAATGGAGGAGTTATGATGACGAGTATCTTTCAAGGAAAAAGCTTTTTAAAAGAGATTGATTTTACAAAGGATGAATTACTGTATTTGATTGATTTTGCTGCACACCTAAAAGGATTGAAGCAACAAAATATTCCGCATAAATATTTAGCGGGGAAAAATATTGCTTTATTGTTTGAGAAGACTTCTACTCGTACGCGGGCAGCCTTCACTACAGCAGCCATCGATTTAGGCGCGCATCCTGAATATTTAGGTAAAAATGATATTCAACTAGGTAAAAAAGAATCTGTTGAGGATACTGCAAAGGTTTTGGGCAGTATGTTCGACGGTATCGAATATCGTGGTTTTTCTCAAAAAGCGGTTGAAGCTTTAGCTGAGCATTCTGGTGTGCCTGTCTGGAATGGTCTAACTGATGAATGGCACCCAACGCAGATGTTGGCTGATTTTCTGACGATCAAAGAACATTTTGGCAAATTAGATGGGCTGACTTTAGCCTATGTGGGAGATGGACGAAACAATGTCGCGAATTCGCTTCTGATTACTAGTGCAATTTTAGGAGTGAATATTTCGATCGTTACACCAGAAAAATTATATCCAGAAAAAAGCTTAATCGCTATGGCTGAAAAATATGCCGAAGAATCAAAAGCAAAAGTTTTAATTACTGACGATATTGGTCTAGGAGTTGCACAGGCGGATATTATTTATACAGATGTTTGGGTGTCGATGGGTGAAGAAGCTGCGTTTAAAGAACGCATCGACTTATTGCTGCCTTATCAAGTCAATCAAGAATTAATGGAGAAGACCAAAAAAGCTGAGACGATCTTCCTCCACTGTCTGCCTGCATTTCACGATTTGGAAACAGAGGTTGCGGAAGAAATCAAAGAAAAGTATGGGTTGGCTGAAATGGAAGTCACCGATGAAGTTTTTCGTGGAGAGAATGCACTGCAATTCCAACAAGCTGAAAATCGGATGCATACCATAAAAGCAGTAATGGCTGCGACTTTAGGAAATCTGTTTATCCCGAAAGCATAAAAATCTCGCCCTTGACTAGTCAGATGAAGATTTTTCTGTTAATATGAATGCCAGATAAATCATTCATCGATGATAAAGAGATATTTATGGTCTGTTTTGCAGCGAGTTCGGGCAGGTGAGAGCCGAGTAAACAAAAGTAGATGGCGCACTTTTGAGATGAAACGGCAGCTACCGTTATAGCCTGAGCTGGTCGTTTGACGACAATAAGAGTGGTACCGCGGGAATTCTCGTCTCTGATGTATTTATACATCAGAGACTTTTTTTGTGGTTTTGCTATTATTTTTAGTTCGAGTTGAATCGTTTTCCTTGAGCATACATTGCAGCGGTTGTTTGCTAGAATGATTTTCTCAAAGCCGGCTAGCTTTTAACAACCTAAAGGGAAGAATCAGCCTTATTTTTGTAAACAGAGTCAAATATATAGAATATACTAGGGGGAATTTTGGATGAATAATAAAGAAATCGTCGCACAAGCTGTTTTTGAAGCCGTCAAAGAAAATTTGACGTTGTCGGAAGTAGAAGGATTGTTGGAAAATCCTAAATCAGCGGATCATGGGGATGTAGCATTTCCAACCTTTACATTAGCAAAAGTATTTCGGAAAGCACCTCAACAAATCGCAGCGGAATTGGCAGAACAAATCAATCCGGAAGCATTTGAAAAAATTGAAGTCGTGGGTCCTTATCTAAACTTCTTCATGAAAAAAGAAGTCATTTCCAGCATGGTTTTGAAACAAATCGCAAAAGAGCAAAATCATTTTGGCGATAGCAATATTGGAAATGAAGGCAATGTGACGATCGATATGTCCTCACCAAATATTGCTAAACCTATTTCTATGGGGCATCTACGTTCAACCGTTATTGGGAATTCAATCAGCTTGATCCTAAGTAAAATCGGCTATAATCCGATCAAGATCAATCACTTGGGAGACTGGGGCACGCAATTTGGTAAATTGATCGTTGCTTATAAAAAATGGGGATCTGAAGAAAAGGTTAAGGCCGAACCAATCAATGAGCTGCTGCGTCTATATGTTGAGTTCCATGAAAAAGCAGAAGAAGAACCTGAATTGAATGATGAGGCACGGGCTTGGTTCAAGAAATTGGAAGAAAATGATCCAGAAGCTTTGGATCTATGGAAATGGTTCCGCAGCGAATCATTGAAAGAGTTCAATAAAATCTATGGCATGTTGGAAGTAGATTTTGATTCTTATAATGGTGAAGCCTTTTATAACGACAAGATGGATGAAGTCGTTACGATGTTAGAAGAAAAACATTTGTTGCAAACCAATGAAGGCGCAGAAATCGTTGACCTAGAAAAATATGATTTGAATCCAGCCTTGATTAAAAAATCTGATGGTGCAACCTTATACATCACGCGTGATTTAGCGGCAGCACTTTACCGTAAACGTGAATATAATTTTGTTAAATCATTGTACGTTGTAGGGAATGAACAAAGCGGACACTTTAAACAATTAAAAGCTGTCTTGAAGGAAATGGATTTCGATTGGTCGGATGAAATGATTCACGTTCCCTTCGGTTTGATTACCAAAGATGGTAAGAAATTATCGACTCGAAAAGGGAAAATCGTCTTATTAGAAGAAGTCTTGAATGAAGCGAACGGGTTAGCCTTGGCACAAATTCAAGAAAAGAATCCTGATCTGCCGAATAAGGAAGAAGTCGCTCATCAGGTTGGTGTGGGGGCAGTTATCTTCCATGACTTGAAGAACGATCGGTTGAACAACTTCGATTTCAGTTTAGAAGAAGTCGTACGTTTCGAGGGAGAGACAGGCCCTTATGTTCAATACACACATGCGCGGGCTATGACTGTTTTAGAAAAAGGAAACTTTACAGTTGATCCTGAAGCAGTTTATGCACTGAATGATCCCGATAGCTGGGAAATTATCAAATTATTGCAAATTTACCCGGAAGTAGTTATGCAGGCTGCAAATCAATATGAACCATCTGTAATTGCGAAACATTCAATCAGATTAGCTCAGGCGTTTAATAAGTATTATGCACATACGAAGATCCTAGTTGATGACGATCAAAAAGAGGCTCGATTGGCATTGGTATATGCATTAACTGTCATTTTAAAAGAAGACTTGCGTCTGCTAGGGGTTCACGCACCAAACAAAATGTAATAGAGTAAGAAAGTTGCAGGAGTGATTCTTGCAACTTTTTTAATCTTTTTTGCTGAAATATCATGATGTATGATACAATTTGAAAAAATATAATGTGTCAAGACATATGGAGGCGTATTGATGAAAAAATTCGTGTTAGGGCTAGGCTGTCTTGGTTTAGTGGGACTGTTAGCTGCTTGTGGCCAAGGTCAAGCTGAAAAGAACGCAGAGAAAGAAGAGCCAAAGCAAAAGTTTGCTTTGATTTTGGGATTTGGTGGCGTTGATGATCGATCCTTTAACCAAGCTGGTTGGGAAGGACTTGAAAAATGGGTTGAAGATAAGGGTCTGACCGCTAAAAAAGATTTTACCTATCTTGAAACAAATGACCCTCAGGAAAATAGTACGAATATCAGTCAGGCGGTTGAAAATGGTTTTACAACGGTTATTAGCTTGAGTTACCTGCAAGCCGATGCAATCAAGGAAGCTGCCGAGCAAAATCCAAAATTAAATTTTGCCTTGATTGATGGGGAGGTCTCAGATCAAAAAAATGTTGTTTCTGCGACGTTTAAGGACCAAGAAAGTGCTTATTTAGCTGGATTAGCGGCGGCTTATAGTACGAAGAAAAATCAAGTTGGATTCATAGGCGGGATGGAAGGACCAGTTATCCAACGTTTTCAAAGTGGTTTTGAAGCAGGGGTGAAGGCCGGAGCGGAAGACTTAGGAAAAGAGATCTCAGTGAATGTGCAGTACGCTGCTTCTTATGACGCACCGGATAGAGGGAAAGCAATAGCCGCTTCAATGTATAAAGAAGGCGCGGATATTATATATCAGGCGGCAGGAAGTACCGGAGCAGGAGTTTTCCAAGAAGCAAAGGCTCGCAATGAAAATGACTATAGTCAAAAGGTTTGGGTGATTGGAGTAGACCGTGATCAAGCGGATGAAGGGGATTACCACATGGAAAATGGCAAAACTGGCAATTTCACTCTAACCTCTACTAAGAAGAATGTTGGAGCAGCAGTCACTGAAATCGCTGGAGCCGCGTATGACAACAAGTTTCCTGGCGGGGAGCATTTAGAATTTGGACTGAAAGAGGACGGAGTAAATCTAACCAGAGGTCAATTATCGAAAGAAGCCTATCAAGCTGTAACAACTGCTAAAAAACAAATTATTGCCGGTGAAATCACTGTACCGGAAAAATAGAAAAATGCGTTCCTGATTGAATTCAGGAACGCATTTTTGCGCTGGTATCAAATTTAAGAGAAGATTGATTGTTGCGTCGGGTCTTGCAGAAAGGCAGTAACCTGCTGCGCATCTTCTGGCGTTCTTGAAATAATAATGATAGTATCAAAACTTGCCATCGTTGCTACGATCAACTCGCTGGATAGGTCGTCTAAAACAGATGCCAATAGATGTGCATTGTCCGGCAAGGTGCTGACGATCGTCATAAATTGGACAGTATCCACTTTAACGATTACATTGTTTGTCATTCGAATCAAACGTTTGATGTCATCATCTTCGGTAGGCGCCTGTTGATCTTGGAACAACTCGAAGCGTGGTTTGCCTGTTTCATCGATTGTTTTAACGATTTTAAGATCACGAATATCCCGAGAGATCGTCGCTTGAGTCGCTGACACCTGGTATTGCTGCAAGTAATCCATCAATTCATTTTGGTTTCGAATGGGGTTCTCTGAAATGATTTTTTTGATTAGCTCGTGTCGATCTTTTTTTCGCATAAAAAAACTCCTTATTTATATGTAGTAGATTAATTTTTCAAAAAAAAACTTTTAGTGTTAGGTCGAATAATGCTTGTCCGTCTTTTTCATTTTTAGAAAGAGGTCCGTAAAATGATAATTATGCACTCAGTATAGCAGAAAAAGTTTTTTTAAACAGTATTCCTTCATAAATATTAATCATAGAAAAGCAGAGTAAAAAAAGATTGATTTCTTAAAAATACTCTTGTATAATTACTAATTGTGTGTAGGAGACTACTCATAAAAAATCCACATTCTGGCTTGATTTATAAGGCGGTGCTGCTAGTCAGTTCCTTATAAAGAAGAGAGCAGGAGAGGAAAACAAAAAAACCAATTGGAGGAAACACAAATGTCAGTATTGTCTATGAAACAATTACTAGAAGCCGGCGTACACTTTGGTCACCAAACTCGTCGCTGGAACCCAAAAATGAAGAAATATATCTTCACAGAAAGAAACGGAATCTACATCATTGACTTGCAAAAAACAGTCAAATTAGTAGATGCAGCTTACGATTACATGAAAGATGTTGCTGAAGATGGCGGCGTTGCATTGTTCGTAGGTACTAAAAAACAAGCTCAAGAAGCAATCAAAGAAGAAGCTGTCCGCGCTGGTCAATACTATGTAAACCATCGTTGGTTAGGCGGAACTTTAACTAACTGGGATACAATCCAAAAACGTATCGCTCGTTTGAAACAAATCAACGCTATGGAACAAGACGGTACTTTCGAAGTATTGCCTAAAAAAGAAGTTGTTGGTTTGAATAAAGAACGTGAACGTTTAGAAAAATTCTTAGGCGGTATCGCTGATATGCCTCGCATCCCTGATGTTATGTATATTGTTGATCCTCGTAAAGAACGTATCGCTGTTCAAGAAGCCCAAAAATTGAACATCCCGATCGTTGCTATGGTTGATACAAACTGTGATCCTGATGAAATCGACGTAGTAATCCCTTCAAATGATGATGCTATTCGTGCCGTGAAATTAATCACTGCTAAAATGGCTGATGCTTTCATCGAAGGTAACCAAGGTGAAGACCAAGTAGCAGAAGCAGACTTCGTTGCTGAAGATGGCGGACAAGCAACTTCAATCGAAGAAATCGTTGATGTAGTGGAAGGCGACAACGCTTCTACTGAATCAGCTGAATAATTTCGTAGCATATGCTGCTTCAAAGTAAATATTTTCCTTTGAAGCAGCTTTTTTAGAAAATCTAAGGAGGCCCTTAAAATGGCAGACGTAACAGCTAAAATGGTAAAAGAACTACGCGACATGACTGGCGTAGGGATGATGGATGCGAAACGCGCATTAGTAGAAGTAGAAGGCGACATTGAAAAAGCTGTTGATCTTTTACGCGAAAAAGGTATGGCTAAAGCAGCTAAGAAAAATGACCGTATCGCTGCTGAAGGTTTAGCTTCAGTTGCAATCCACGGAAATACTGCTGCAATCGTAGAAGTGAACTCTGAGACAGACTTCGTTTCTAAAAATGAAATGTTCCAAGATCTAGTTAAAGAAATCGCAGCATTAGTTGCTGAAAACAAACCTGCTGATATGGATGCAGCAATGAAATTAACAAACGCTAAAGGTGAAACTCTTGAAGCTGCGTTGATTGAAGCGACACAAGTTATCGGTGAAAGAATCAACTTCCGTCGTTTTGAAGTTGTTGAAAAAGAAGACAATGCAGCATTCGGCGGCTACCTGCACATGGGCGGACGCATCGCTGTTTTAGCTTTATTAAATGGCACAACTGACGAATCAGTGGCAAAAGACGTTGCAATGCACGTTGCTGCAATTAATCCTCGTTATGTAAACGAAAGCCAAATTCCAGAATCAGAATTAGAACACGAAAAATCTGTTCTAACTGAACAAGCATTAAATGAAGGCAAACCAGCGAATATCGTTGAAAAAATGGTTATTGGCCGTTTGAACAAGTTTAAAGCAGAAATCGCTTTGGTTGACCAACCATTCGTTAAAGATCCTGATATGACTGTTGAAAAATATGTATCTTCTAAAGGTGCTACAGTTGCAAGCTTCGTTCGTTTCGAAGTTGGCGAAGGTATCGAAAAACGCGAAGATAACTTTGTTGAAGAAGTTATGAGCCAAATCAAAAAATAATTCTGTTTCTAAAAACAGTCGGGAACGCACGATTAAAAGTGCGCTCCCTTTTTTTAAGCAAATACAAATTTGGCTGGCTTCAAAGACAGAGTATGCTAAAATATCATTAGAGTGACAGTGGAGGTATTGAGATGAATGAACCAAAGTATAAACGTGTAGTATTGAAACTTAGTGGAGAAGCATTAGCGGGCGACGAAAAATTCGGTATTAATCCACCTGTGATCTCAGAGATCGTGGAAGAAATCAAAGAAGTTCATGATTTAGGAATCGAAATGGCAATCATTGTTGGCGGCGGAAACATTTGGCGCGGACAAATCGGTGCTCAAATGGGCATGGAACGTGCGCAAGCCGATTATATGGGGATGTTGGCAACTGTGATGAATGCTTTAGCGTTACAGGATGCGTTGGAAAACATTGATGTTCCAACTCGTGTTCAGACATCAATCGAGATGCGTCAAATCGCTGAACCTTATATTCGTCGTAAAGCAGAGCGCCACCTTGAAAAAGGTCGGATCGTGATTTTTGCTGGCGGAACAGGAAATCCTTACTTCTCAACAGATACAACAGCGGCTTTAAGAGCAGCGGAAGTGAATGCTGACGTGATCTTGATGGCCAAAAACAACGTCGATGGTGTTTATTCGGCTGATCCAAAACTTGATGTAAATGCTGTGAAATACGAAGAATTGACTCACTTAGACGTAATCGCGAAAGGATTGCAGGTCATGGATTCGACAGCAAGTTCATTGAGTATGGACAATGACATTCCACTTGTTGTCTTTAATTTAAATGAACCAGGAAATATTAAACGTGTTGTACTCGGTGAAAACATCGGGACAACGGTAAGGGGGAAATAACATGGCAGATGCAGTAATGAATGAAGCAAGAGACAGAATGAAGAAGGCTCAAGAAGCCTTGCAACGTCAACTAGGTCAAATTCGTGCGGGACGCGCGAATGCGAGTTTGCTTGATCGTATTACAGTTGATTACTACGGCGTACCAACACCTGTTAACCAAATGGCATCAATCACGATCCCAGAAGCACGTGTGTTAATGGTTACACCGTTTGATAAAAATATGATCAATGACGTGGAAAAAGCGATTATGGCTAGCGATATTGGCTTGAATCCAGCAAATGATGGCAACGTGATTCGTTTAGTGATTCCTCAATTAACGGAAGAACGACGTAAAGAATTGGCTAAAGAAGTGAAAAAAGAGTCAGAAGGCGCAAAAGTTGCTGTCCGTAATATTCGTCGAGATGCAATGGATGAATACAAGAAGCAACAAAAAAATGGCGATCTAACTGAAGATGATCTACGTGATATGGAAAAAGAAATTCAAGCATTAACAGACGACAACATCAAAGCAATCGATTCGATCGTTGCCGAAAAAGAAAAAGAATTACTGGAAGTATAGTTTGTTGAAAAACCTGAAGAGCAGCTCTTCAGGTTTTTTTGTGGAGATTTCGTGAACTAGAGATTGTCTGTAATTCATTGAAAAAGCCTAAAGGTATTTATTTTTCATAGGAATAACCGCATTTTATTGTTATAATGGCAGATGACTTTTCAAAAGTATTTTTAATTTGTTATCTTAATAGAGGAGGGAAAAACATGGTATTGCGATTTTTTCCGCAAAAACAAAAATATACACCGGAAGAAACGGCATTCGTTTTCGATCCTGATGGAGCTGTTCCAAAGCATATCGCGATTATTATGGACGGTAATGGTCGGTGGGCACAAAATCGTCGCCTGCCAAGAATTGCCGGCCATAAAGAAGGCATGGAGACTGTAAAAAAAATTACGAAGCATGCGAATCGTTTAGGTGTTAAAGTACTGACTTTGTATGCTTTCTCAACGGAAAATTGGAAGCGTCCAGAAGAAGAAGTGAATTTCTTGATGCAGCTGCCAGTGGATTTTTTTGATACTTTCGTACCAGAGTTGATTGAGGAAAACGTTCAAGTCCATGTAATGGGCTATGAAGAATACTTGCCTGCACATACACAAGATGCCGTGAAACGAGCGATTGAACAAACGGCTCAAAATGATGGGTTAGTTTTGAATTTCGCTTTGAACTATGGTAGTCGTGCTGAGATTATTACGGCAATCCAACAAATGGCGCAAGAAGTCAAAGACGATAAACTTGCTATTGAAGCAATCAACGATGATATTGTCGGGGATCATTTAATGACTGGATTTTTACCAAAAGAGCTAAGAGATCCAGAGTTGGTTGTACGAACGAGCGGGGAAGAACGAATCAGTAATTTCTTGCTATGGCAGCTTGCTTATAGTGAGTTATATTTTACTAAAGCCTTATGGCCTGATTTTGATGGGGATCATTTAGAAGCGGCGATTGCTTCGTTCCAACAACGAAATCGGCGCTTTGGTGGCTTGGATAAGGGGGAAAAAAAATGAGGCAGCGAGTTATTACCGCAGTTGTCGCGCTAGCAGTCTTTATTCCGATTCTTTATATTGGCGGAATTGCAGTTGAACTAGCAGCGGCTGTATTAGCGGGGATCGGTGTTTATGAATTATTCCGCATGAAGGGGCTTGCGATAGTCAGTTTTGAAGGTGTACTTTCGATCTTAGGTGCAGTTTTTCTAGTACTGCCAGCAGAACGATGGTTGCCATTTTTAAGCGGGGACAACAGCAATTTTCTATTATTCTATTTAACAGTCATGATCATTTTAGGTTTTTCGGTTGTTTCGAAAAATACCTATACGATTGATGAAGCTGGTTTTCCAGTTGTAGCTAGTCTTTATGTAGGTGTTGGTTTTCAGAATTTAGTTACAGCACGAGCTGAAGGATTAGCGATTTTGCTTTTCGCTTTCTTCGTGGTCTGGGCAACGGATATTGGTGCGTACATGGTTGGACGACAGTTCGGCAAACACAAATTGTGGCCGGAAATCTCACCAAACAAAACAATTGAGGGTGCGTTAGGCGGGATCGCCAGTGCCGTTGTTGTTGCTGTCGTGTTTTTCTTAGTTAAGCCTGAAGTGTTTCAACATAATCTTGTGACGATGATTCTGTTCACGATCATCTTCTCCGTGGTTGGTCAATTTGGGGATTTAGTAGAGTCGGCAATCAAACGTCATTACGATGTAAAAGACTCAGGAAAAATCTTGCCAGGTCATGGCGGCATTTTGGATCGTTTTGACAGTATGCTGTTTGTCTTTCCAATGATGCATTTACTAGGGGTGTTTTAAAAGAGCGGAGACGCTCTTTTTTCTATCCATTGTTTCTGAAATATTTTCTGAAAAGCTTTGAATCTATTCGGAGCTTTTTTTAAATTTTCTATGAATTGGTCAGGAAAGGAATATCTTTTTTAGAGACTGTGATAAACTATCTCTAAGAAACTAATGAAGGTAGGATAATTATGCGTACGATTATTACGTTTTTAATCGTTTTTGGTGTCTTAGTGATTGTTCATGAATTCGGACATTTTTTCTTTGCAAAACGCTCAGGAATTTTGGTTCGAGAATTTTCGATCGGTATGGGGCCAAAATTGATTGCTCATATGGGAAAAGATGGAACCACTTATACGCTGCGTCTGCTGCCAATCGGTGGTTATGTGCGGATGGCGGGGTTGGAGGATGAAGAGACAGAATTAAGTCCGGGTATGCCATTATCAGTTGAATTAAGTCCGAATAATGAAGTGCAGCGAATCAATGTCAGTAAGAAAATTCAATTGCCAAATAGTGTGCCAATGGAGCTGATTTCGGCTGATTTGGTCGATGATTTAGTTATCAAAGGCTATGTTAATGGTGATGAGAGTCAGGAAACAATTTACAAAGTCCAGCATGATGCTACAGTGATTGAAGAAAATGGTACGGAGGTGCGGATCGCTCCCCGGGATGTCCAATTTCAATCGGCGAAATTAAGTTCGCGTATCCTGACGAATTTTGCCGGACCAATGAACAATTTCATTTTGACGATCATCTTGTTTATCGCTTTAGCCTTTTTGCAAGGTGGCGTAGCGGTTTATGACACGAATCAGATTGGTGAGGTTCAAGCCGGCAGTCCTGCTGCCGAGGCTGGTTTAAAGGCGCATGATGAAATTCTTTCGATTGATGGAAAAAAGATCTCTTCGTGGGATGATTTAACGAATACTGTCACGAAAAAACCAGGAAAAGAACTAACGGTTGTCGTTGATCAAGACGGCAAAGAGAAAACACTGCAAATGACACCGAAGACAATAAAGAGCAACGGTGAAAAGGTTGGGCAAATCGGAGTCGGACCTTATATGAAAACCGGATTTGGTGATAAAGTTGTTGGCGGCCTAACCCAATCTTGGGATATGGTCACAAGAATCTTTGGCGCTTTAGGTTCACTCTTTACAGGTTTTAGTTTAGATAAGTTGGGCGGTCCAGTAATGATGTATCAGATGTCAGCGGAAGCCTCACGGGCGGGAATTAAAACCGTCATTTATCTAATGGCATTACTCTCAGTCAACTTAGGAATTGTTAATTTGTTGCCGATACCGGCTTTTGATGGTGGGAAGATTCTATTGAATCTGATCGAAGGAATTCGTGGAAAACCGCTAGATCCAGATAAGGAAGGCATGATTACAATGATTGGTTTTGCCTTTATTATGCTGTTGATGATTCTCGTCACATGGAACGATATCCAGCGTTTCTTCTTTTAAATGAAAGGATCGAAATTTTTTCGATCCTTTTTCTAATGCAATCATAAAAGAAAACAGTTATACTGAAACATACTTGAAAAAGTGAAGGAGATGTCATTTTGTCTAAAAATCGCGAGCTATTTGAAAATTTATTACGACAAATTGAATTAGCCGAAACAGAGCAGCAGCATCCTATGATCCAAGCATCAGAGATCAAGGAAGTGGTTGTTCACGAGAAATCCCGAGTGTGGGAATTTTTTATTCAAACACCGCAAATCTTACCGGCGAAATTATTTTATGCGTTTCATCAAAAGTTGCAAATTGCGTTTCAATCAATCGCGCAAGTGAAATTACATATTATTCCAGAGGACAATCAGTTTGAGGAGGAGCTTCTGCAAAACTATTGGCAATTAGCCTTGAGTGAACAGGATTGTGATACGCCACTGGTCAAACAGGTTTTAAGCAAGCCGTTGCCAGTGATCCAAGGCAAACGAATCGTTTTGCTGATTGATAATGAAACAGTGATTCCATTTCTGAAACAGCAATATTTGCCGTTGATCGAAGAGAACTTAGTTTCTTATGGCTTCCCGCATTTGCGCGTCGATCCAGAAGTGGATAAAGAGCAGGCAGATAAGAAGCTGCAGGAATTTGAAGTACGGAAAGAAGCGCAAGCTCAAGCGATGCAAGAACAGGCAGCAGCTAGCTTGGCTCAGTATGAATCAAAGAAAAAAGAGCAGAAAGAAAATGCTGCTCACTTTGATGGACCGATTCAAATGGGACGAAATATCCCGGCTGACGAAGCCATTACACCAATGGGCAACATCATTGAAGAAGAACGACGGATCACGATCGAAGGATTTATTTTTGATAAGGAAGTTCGAGAATTACGTTCAAAACGTAAAATTTTGATCTTAAAAATGACTGACTATACATCATCTTTCGTTGTGAAGAAATTTTCTAATGGCGAAAAGGACGAAGCAATCTTTGACGCGATTTCAAACAATAGTTGGATTCGTGTTCGGGGAAGTGTCCAAGAGGATACATTTATGCGGGATCTAGTCATGAATGCTCAAGATATTCAAGAAGTGAAGCATCCGGAGCGACAAGACACAGCCAAGGAAAAACGTTCAGAATTACATTTACACACGAACATGAGTACAATGGATGCGATTAATAGTGCCAGTGATCTAGTTGCCCAGGCTGGAAAATGGGGACACAGAGCTATCGCGATCACGGATCATGGCGGCGCGCAATCATTTCCGGAAGCTCATGCGGCAGGGAAGAAAGCCGGCGTTAAGATTCTCTATGGGGTAGAAGCAAATGTTGTATCCGACGGGGTACCAATTGCTTACAATGATGCTCATGAATCGTTGACTGACGCTACTTATGTCGTGTTTGACGTGGAAACTACTGGATTGTCTGCTGTTTATGACACGATCATCGAGTTAGCCGCGGTTAAGATGCATAAAGGAAATGTGATTGATACCTTTGAAGAATTTATCGATCCAGGTCATCCGTTGTCAGAAACCACAATCAATCTGACCGGGATTACTGACGAAATGGTTCGAGGCTCAAAACCAGAAAAGGAAGTCATGGAATTGTTTGAAAAATTCTGTGAAGGGACGATTCTGGTTGCCCATAACGCAACCTTCGATATTGGCTTTATCAATACAACCTATGTGCGTCATGGGATGCCGGAAACACAAAATCCAGTCATCGATACATTGGAATTGGCGCGTTTTCTTTATCCGGAGTATAAGCGTTTTGGCTTAGGTGTCTTAACGAAAAAATTCGGTATTAATTTGGAACAACATCACCGCGCTGTTTATGATGCGGAGGCTACTGGACATTTAGGCTGGATTTTTGTCAAGGAAGCGATCGAAAAGCATGGAATGAATTACCATGACCAGTTAAACGATCATGTCGGTGAAGGCGATTCATATAAACGGGCGCGTCCATTCCATGTGACAATCTTAGCCAAGAACCAAGCTGGTCTAAAAGATTTATTCAAATTGATATCAATGTCTAACATTGATTATTTTGAAAGAGTACCACGGATTCCTCGCTCCCAACTAAATAAGTTACGAGAAAATCTATTAGTGGGCTCGGCTTGCTCTCAAGGCGAGATTTTTGAAGCGATGATGCAAAAGGGTGTCGAAGAAGCAAAAAATCGTGCAGCTTTTTATGATTACATCGAAGTGATGCCTAAAGCGGTCTATGCCCCATTGATCGAACAAGAATTAGTGAAGAACGAATCAGACTTGGAAGACATTTTGCGCAATCTAATCCAGATCGGGAAAGATTTGAATAAAATGGTCGTTGCTACAGGGAATGTTCATTACTTGAACAAAGAAGACGCCATCTATCGGAAGATTCTAATTAGTTCTATGGGTGGTGCAAACCCGTTAAACCGTCACAGTTTGCCGGATGTTCATTTCCGTACGACAGATGAGATGCTGCAAGCGTTCAGTTTCTTAGGACCTGAGCTTGCTAAGGAGATCGTTGTTGACGGACCGAACGCCGTTGTTGACAGTTGTGAAGAGATTATTCCGGTCAAAGACGATTTATACACTCCGAAAATTCCAGGTTCGGAAGAAGAAATCAAAGATCTTAGTTATAATCGCGCGCGTGAATTGTATGGTGATCCATTACCGGATATTATCGAAAAACGCTTAGAAAAGGAATTGAATTCGATCATCGGGAATGGGTTTTCTGTAATCTATTTGATCTCACAAAAGCTCGTGCATAAGAGTAACGAAGACGGGTATCTCGTGGGGTCTCGTGGGTCTGTAGGTTCAAGTTTTGTGGCTACAATGACCGGGATTACCGAAGTAAATCCATTGCCGCCGCATTACTATTGTCCTGAATGTCAATACTCGGAATTCTTCGAGGATGGGTCTTATGGTTCAGGTTTTGATATGCCGGAAAAGGCTTGCCCTAAATGTGGCGCTCGTCTGAATAAAGACGGTCATGATATCCCGTTTGAAACGTTCTTAGGCTTCCACGGAGATAAGGTTCCCGATATTGACTTGAACTTTTCGGGAGATTATCAAGCCGAAGCCCACAACTATACCAAAGTATTATTCGGTGAAGAGTATGTTTATCGGGCAGGAACGATCGGTACAGTAGCCGACAAGACAGCGTATGGATTTGTTAAAGGGTACGAGCGTGATCACAATCTACACTTCCGTAATGCGGAAGTTGATCGCTTAGCGAAAGGCGCGACAGGGGTTAAACGAACAACTGGACAGCATCCAGGGGGGATCATTGTTATTCCTGATTATATGGATGTTTATGATTTCACGCCGATCCAATATCCGGCAGATGACCAAAATTCTGAATGGAAAACAACCCATTTTGATTTCCATTCGATCCATGATAATGTGTTGAAACTCGATATCCTTGGCCATGATGATCCGACGGTAATCCGGATGCTGCAAGAACTATCGGGTATCGATCCTAAAACAATCCCAACTGATGATCCAGAAGTGATGAAAATTTTTGCTGGTCCGCAAGTTTTAGGAGTGGAACCTGATCAGATTTATTCCAAGACTGGAACCTTGGGAATCCCTGAGTTCGGTACACGATTCGTTCGCGGGATGTTGGAGGAAACGAGTCCAACGACTTTTGCCGAATTGCTGCAAATTTCCGGTTTGTCTCACGGTACTGATGTGTGGCTGGGCAATGCTGAGGAATTAATCAGTCGCGGCGAAGCCAATCTGGCCGAAGTAATCGGTTGTCGGGATGATATTATGGTTTATCTGATTCATGCCGGGCTTGACAGCGGCATGGCTTTTAAGATCATGGAGACCGTACGTAAAGGACAATGGAATAAAATTGATGATGAACTACGTGAAACCTATTTGACCGCCATGAAGGAAAACAATGTGCCTGACTGGTACATTGATTCATGTTCGAAGATCAAGTACATGTTCCCGAAAGCCCATGCGGCAGCCTATGTGTTGATGGCATTGCGGGTAGCGTATTTCAAAGTTTATTTCCCGATTCTTTATTACTGTGCCTACTTCTCTGTCCGCGCTGACGATTTTGATCTAGTTGCGATGGCGAAAGGAAAAGATGCGGTGAAAGCGGCTATGAAAGCTATCACGGATAAAGGAATGGACGCGTCAACGAAAGAAAAGAATCAATTGACTGTTTTAGAGTTGTGTAATGAAATGTTGGAACGGGATTTTCATTTCGGTATGATTGACCTATATAAATCAGATGCGCAGGATTTCGTGATTGATGGGGATACGTTGATTGCACCATTCCGTGCTGTACCTGGGCTTGGTCTAAACGTGGCAAAACAAATCGTTGAAGCACGCAAAGACGGCATCTTCTTATCGAAAGAGGATTTGGCTTCTCGCGGGAAAGTTTCTAAGACATTGATCGAGTACATGGATACTCATGGTGTTTTGAAAGATTTACCTGATGAAAACCAGCTTTCACTCTTCGATATGTAAAGAAAAAGATAAATTCAGCTTTAAAATGAAAGAAAATTCCATCATGAAAATGACACGGTTGAATTTTCAATAGAATTGTGCTAATATAACAATGTAATCATAGACTGATGGTGAGTGAGCGGATTTTTCGCTCACTCTTTTTAATGGAATTAAGGAGGCTGACAGTTTGAGTAGTGTTGTCGAAACAGTGACTGACTTAGTAACACCGATCTTAGATGAACAAAATTTTGAGTTAGTCGAGGTTGAGTTTGTCAAAGAAGGAAAAAGTTGGTTTTTAAGAGTATTTATTGATAAAGAGGGCGGTATCGACATTGAAGAGTGTGCCTTCGTTAGCGAAAAGCTTAGTGATAAGCTGGATTCGATCGACCCAGATCCGATCCCGCAAGCGTATTTCCTTGAGGTTTCTTCACCGGGAGCCGAACGTCCATTGAAAAAAGAAGAAGATTACCAAAAAGCAATGGGACAATATATCAACATCTCGCTTTATCAAAATATTGATGGCGAAAAACAATACCAAGGCTTCTTGAAAGAATTGACTGAGGATGAATTGACTCTGACAGTTAAAATCAAAACGCGGACAAAAGACATGGTCTTTGAACGCAAAAATATCGCCAAGGCGCGTTTTGCAATCGAATTTTAATAAATGGAAATCAAACCTATTTTTCTTTGAAAAATAGATTTGCCAGTTTTACTTTTGCTTTAGCAAATTAGTAAAATGGTATGCGTACGAGATTCTCTAGAATTTTTACGTTAGAAAAATTCATACGTTATTAACGAGCTAGCCTTTATTTAGTGAGATAACTAAATACTATGCATGGCGAATTTTAAGAATAGATATATTAGTAGGAGGAAAGTTGAAATGAGTAAAGAAATGCTGAATGCGTTGGATACTCTCGAAGCAGAAAAAGGTGTTTCAAAAGAAATCGTGATCGATGCGTTGGAGGCGGCTTTAGTCTCAGCTTATAAACGTCATTACGGACAATCACAAAATGTTGAAGTGGAATTCAACGAGAAAAAAGGTGACATCCATGTTTACGCCGTAAAAGAAGTAACGGAAGAAGTAATGGATTCACAATTAGAAGTTTCATTGAAGGATGCCATGGATATCAACCCAGCCTATGAAATCGGCGACACGATCCGTTTTGAAGTTACACCAAAAGATTTCGGCCGAATTGCAGCACAAACAGCGAAGCAAGTAATCTTGCAACGTGTGCGTGAAGCAGAACGCAGCATCATCTACAACGAATACAGTGCTTACGAAAAGGACATCATGCAAGGTATTGTAGAACGCCAAGATAATCGTTATATCTATGTCAACTTAGGTAAGATCGAAGCGGTTCTTTCAAAACAAGACCAAATGCCAAATGAGCATTACAAACCACATGACCGGATCAAGGTATATGTTTCTCGTGTAGAAAATACATCAAAAGGACCGCAAGTATTCGTAAGTCGCAGCCATCCAGATTTGTTGCGCCGCTTATTTGAACAAGAAATTCCTGAAGTCTATGATGGAATTGTTGAAATCGTCAGCATCGCTCGCGAAGCTGGAGATCGTGCGAAAGTTGCCGTTCGTTCGACCGACCCGAACATTGATCCAGTCGGAACATGTGTGGGACCAAAAGGACAACGTGTTCAAGCAATCGTAAATGAACTAAAAGGCGAAAATATGGATATCGTTGAGTGGGATGAAGATCCAGCAGTATTTATCGCGAACTCTTTAAATCCAGCTCAAGTTGAAGATGTCATCTTCGACATTGATAATCCAAAGGTATGTACAGTAGTCGTTCCAGATTATCAATTATCATTAGCCATCGGTAAACGTGGACAAAATGCACGTTTGGCAGCTAAGTTAACCGCGCACAAGATCGATATCAAGTCTGAGTCTGATATGGAAGAGTTTTATGCCAATTATGATGAATCAGAAATTGAAGAGATTGCAACTGAAATTGAAGAAATCAATTCAGAAGTGGAAGCAGTTGAAACTGAAGTAGAGGACATCGAATCAGAAGCAGAAGTAACTATTGATGATATGATTGAAGATGAAGAAAATATCGCTTCCGATCAGACTGACCAATAGTTTATTAGGAGGACAGCAAATGAAAAAAAGAAAAGTTCCTTTGCGTAAATCGGTTGTTTCCGGTGAAATGCTCCCTAAAAAAGAATTGATTCGTATCGCTAAGTCAAAAGAAGGGGAAGTTTCAATTGATCCTTCTGGGAAGAAACCCGGACGCGGCGCTTATGTCGCGCTAGAGCCAGCTGAAGTAGAAGAAGCGTGGAAAAAGCGAATCTTGGATCGAACGCTCGGCATTGATTTAAGTGATGAGTTTTATCAAGAACTACTTGATTATGTGAAACACCAAAAAGCCAGAAAAGAGCTCTTCGGCAATGAATAAACAGAAGGCCTTGAACATGTTAGGCCTTGCAATGCGTGCAGGCAAACTGATCACAGGGGAAGAAATGACGATTAATGAGATCCGTAAGAAAAACGTGAAGCTCGTGATTGTCACTACTGATGCGAGTGAAAACACTCAAAAAAAAGTATCAGATAAAAGCAAATACTATCAAACGACATGTTTTGTCGAATTTACTCAAGGAGAGATTTTAGGAGCGATTGGTAAACCGCGAAAAGTTATCGGGGTATTAGATCAAGGCTTCGCCAACAAAATTATGACGTTAATAACAGGTTAGGAAGGTGATTGCATGGGAAATAAGAGAGTATACGAATTTGCCAAAGAAGTGAATCAATCAAGTAAGGATATCGTGGAAAAGGCACAGACTTTAGGGATTGATGTGAAAAATCATATGGGTTCATTATCTGGAGATGATGAATCAAAATTGAAGCAGGCTTTTTCTAGCAAACCGCAACAAACTACTCAAGCAAAACCATCAGCTAACCAGCACGAAAAACCAAAATTCCATGGAAAGAGCTCTAGGAATAATCCTAATTTCCAGAATAGAAAAGGGAATAAAGACTTGACACAAAATAATAGACAGAACAACTCAACGAACGCAAACCGTTCAAACCAAGGACAACAACGTCCAGCACAAGGCAACACAAATAATGCACAACGCCAAAACCAAGGTCAACGTCCAGCGCAAGGAAATACAAACAACGCGCAACGCCAAAACCAAGGTCAACGTCCGGCACAAGGCAATGCAAACAATGCACAACGCCAAAACCAAGGTCAACGTCCAGCGCAAGGCAATGCAAACAATGCACAACGCCAAAACCAAGGTCAACGTCCAGGGCAAGGCAGTACCAATAATGCACAACGTCAAAATCAGGGCCAACGTCCGGCACAAGGCAATGCAAACAATGCGCAACGCCAAAACCAAGGTCAACGTCCGGCACAAGGCGGCGGAAACAATACACAACGCCAAAACCAAGGTCAACGTCCAGCGCAAAGTAATCCAAATAACGCGCAACGTCAAAATCAAAGCCAAGGTCAACGCCCAGCACAAAGCAGTGCGAACCAAGGACCTCGGACAAATCAAAGCGGCTCAAGCCAGGGTCAACGTTCGAACCAAGGCGGTTCAAATCAAGGCGGCGGACAAAACCGCAATAAAAATAATTATGGCAACCAAAACCGTAATAATAGTTTTGGCGGCAATCAAAACCGCAACAAAAACAGATTCAACAAAAAAGGCAAAAAAGGCAAACAGCAACAAAGCAATAAACCTGCAGTTCCACCACGCAAGTTCCGTGAGTTGCCGGAAGTATTAGAGTATACAGAAGGTATGAACGTAGCAGATATCGCGAAGAAAATTTATCGTGAACCAGCAGAGATTATCAAAAAATTATTCATGATGGGTGTAATGGTCAACCAAAACCAACCATTGGATAAAGATACAATTGAGTTGTTGGCAACGGATTACGGTATCGAACCGCAAGAGAAAGTTACCATTGATATTGCCGATATCGATCGTTTCTTCGATGCAGAAGATGTGAACGAAGAAAACTTAGTTTCTCGTCCGCCAGTTGTTACAATCATGGGACACGTTGACCATGGTAAAACTACTTTACTAGATACTTTGCGTCATTCTCGCGTAACCAGCGGTGAAGCAGGCGGAATTACTCAGCATATCGGTGCATACCAAATCGATATCAATGGCAAGCCAATCACATTCTTGGATACACCAGGACACGCGGCCTTCACAAGCATGCGTGCACGTGGGGCAAGTATCACTGATATCACGATTTTAGTCGTGGCCGCAGATGATGGTGTGATGCCGCAAACGATCGAAGCGATCAACCACGCGAAAGCAGCGAAAGTTCCGATCATCGTTGCAGTAAACAAAATTGATAAACCAGGTGCCAACCCTCAACATGTTATGCAAGAATTGAGTGAATATGAATTAATTCCTGAAGCATGGGGCGGCGATACGATTTTTGTAGAAATTTCTGCGAAGTTCAATCAAAACATCGACGAACTATTAGAAATGATTCTTTTAGTCGCTGAAGTGGAAGACTTGAAAGCTGATCCAACGCTGCACGGAATCGGAACAGTTATCGAAGCCCGTCTTGATAAAGGTAAAGGACCAGTTGCGACATTACTAGTTCAACAAGGTACGATGAGAGTCGGTGACCCAATCGTAGTTGGGAATACGTACGGTCGTGTTCGTGTAATGACGAATGATATTGGTCGTCGCGACAAGACTGCTGGACCAGCGACGCCAGTTGAAATCACTGGATTGAATGATGTGCCGCAGGCCGGCGATCGTTTCGCAATCTTTGATGATGAAAAAACAGCTCGGGCTGCTGGGGAAGAACGTGCCAAACGTGCGTTGCTTGAACACCGCAGTGCAAGTGCTCGTGTGACATTAGACAACTTGTTCGAATCCCTTAAAGAAGGCGAATTGAAAGAAGTTAATGTCATCATCAAAGCGGACGTGCAAGGTTCTGCTGAAGCATTAGCCGCATCATTGAATAAAATCGATGTTGAAGGCGTACGTGTGAAGATCGTCCATTCAGCTGTAGGTGCCATCAACGAAAGTGATGTGACTCTTGCCGCAGCAAGTAATGCGATCATTATCGGATTTAACGTTCGTCCAACACCACAAGCGAAGCAACAAGCAGCTGCTGAAGAAGTAGATATTCGTTTACACCGGATCATTTACAAGGCCATCGAAGAAATCGAAACAGCGATGAAAGGTCTGCTTGATCCTGAGTACGAAGAAAAAATTACTGGTCAAATGACCGTTCGTGAAACATACAAAGTTTCTAAAGTCGGTACGATCGCCGGTTGTTATGTCACTGAAGGTTCGATTCAACGTGACAGCGGTGTGCGGATTATCCGTGACGGCATCGTCATCCTTGAAGGCAAGCTTGCCAGCTTGAAACGCTTCAAAGATGATGTGAAAGAAGTCAAAATGGGCTTTGAATGTGGTGCGATGATCGAAAACTTTAACGACATCAAAGTAGATGATGTCATCGAAGGATTCGTTATGGAAGAAATTAAACCAAAATAACTATCAGTTCCGCTGCGTATTTCTAATATGCAGCGGGTCATTGATAATAAAATGAATGAAGATGAACAGGAGGCAATCGTTATGCCAAATTATCGCGATCGTCGTCTCGCTCAAGAGATTTTGAAAGAAGTCAACGACATCTTACGAAAAAAAGTTCGTGATCCACGGGTCCAAAATGTGAACATTACTGATGTTCATGTCACTGGCGACCTGCAGCAAGCGACGATTTATTATAGTCTCTTATCTGATAAAGCTTCAGACAAAGAAAAGGCGCAGGAAGGATTGAATAAAGCAAGTGGTTTAGTTCGTCGTGAACTAGGACATGCTTTATCGATCTACAAGACACCGGAATTGTTTTTTGAATTAGATGAATCAGTTGAATATGGTTCTAAGATTGATCAAATGATTCGGGACTTAAATAAAGAATAAATTCGTTAGAACCTGAAAAATTTTTCGGGTTCTTTTTTGCATTATTGAACAAATCCTGTTAAAGTGTATGCAGTTTGTAATTAATCCTTTTGCTGGATATTTTTCAAGGAGGCATAGTCTAAAATGACTACGGAATTTGAAGAACGGATGAAGGCTCTCCATAAAGAATTTGAAAATTTGAGCCCTGAAGAACGTAAAGCCGTGAAACAAAAAATTAAGAGAATCAATGTGTTAACTTCTCGTAAATTAGAGCGAATGAAGCATGACCTGCTGCGTATGGAAACAAAACGCGCTCAGCTTTCACTAGATGGCGAGTCAAAGGAATTATCAGAGCTAGAAGACCGCATCATTAGTAAGAAAAGAGAGTTTTTAAAATTATTATTCAAAGCAAAAGAGAATTGTGCCAAGAGGTGAGTGAATGGGCTTAATTGAGATCATTATCATTTTAGCCATTGCCATTACCTTATCGAATGTTTTAGCAAAAGTTTTTCCATCTTTTCCCATTTTTATGATCCAGATTATTATTGGGATCATTCTTGGTTTTACCGAAGTCGGTACTTCAATCCATTTTGAACCAGAAGTTTTTCTTGTAATGATCATTGCACCATTATTATTTCGCGAAGGCGAGACAGCAGATATTCCCTCGATATTAAAGCATTTTGGGTTGATTTTGCTGCTGGCCTTTGGCGGTGTAATCTTTACCTTATTTGGTTTAGGGTTTGTTTTGCATAGTATTCTGCCAGCGATTCCGATCGCTGCTTGTTTGGCTTTTGGGGCCTCTTTAGGACCAACAGATGCGGTGGCGGTCAGTTCGCTGGCGAAGCGTCTAAATATCCCTGAATCTGTCATGCACGTTTTAGAAGGGGAAGGCCTGATTAACGACGCAACAGGAGTTACCGCCTTTCAGTTTGCGGTAGCCGCCCTGTTAACTGGTCAATTTTCGGCGGCTGATGCGTCGATATCCTTGATTGAATCAAGTATCGTAGGTGTATTAGTTGGTTTAGTGATTATTTGGTTTAAAAATGAAGTGATAAAAATCATTGAGCGAATCTCTGCTCAGGATGTTTCAGCATATTTGCTGATAGAATTGATTTTACCGTTTGCAGCCTATTTTATTGCTGAATTGTTCCATGCTTCTGGAATTATCGCGGCTGTTGTAACAGGAGTGCTGCAAGCTACTGGATTTCGTCGTGTGAATCTATTTGAGGCACAGTTGTCTAACGTGACTGAAAGCTCTTGGAGTACCATCAGTTTCATGCTAAACGCCTTGGTTTTCATTTTTCTAGGGATCGAGCTGTCGCAAGTTTTTTCTCCTGTTTGGAATAGTCGCAATTATTCAAATATTCATTTGTTAGGAATCGTATTGCTGCTTACAGTGCTATTGTTTGTTCTACGCTTTATGTTCGTAAGTGGTTTTTATTTTGTGACTAAAGGCTGGAAGAAAAGCCATGCGCAACTAAGAGATCGATTATTGCTGACGTTTGGTGGAGTAAAAGGAACGGTCAGCATTGCCACGATTTTTATTTTACCTACAACAATCAACGGAATGGAATTTCCAGAACGCTCCTTACTGCTTTTTATTACGGCTTCTGTGACCTTCTTGACCTTGATTATTGGTATGATCCTACTGCCGCTTCTATCGGAAGGTGAAGTTGTCCCACCAACGGATCCGAAATTGATGTTGATCTTGAGAGAGGTCATCAGTGAGCTTTATGATGATTTAGATAATAAGAAATTGAGTGAGAAGGAACGCTTTGCATTGCTTGCGGTGATTGCGAATTATCAAAGTCGAATCCAGATGGTCTTCAATAATTCGATGCCGGAGAGCGCACAGCAGGAATTTCAAGAAATCCAAGCTTTGATCATTTCCGTTGAACGTGATGGACTAGATGAAAGCTTCAGAAGACATCAAATTGACTCAGGCGCCTATCGTTTATATTCGCGCTTCATTTCCAATGTGTCTGAATCTGTGACGAAGCAGATGCTATCATTATTAAGTTTTTGGCTGATTTTTGTCCGCCGGATCATCCGTGTCATTATACATCCGAAAATGTTTTGGGAGCGTCGGCAAAAGCGCAAGGAGACGGTTGATAATGAAGATATTTCCTCACTCAGAAAAATATTTATTCGCAATAGCGAGGCGATACTGGACAGTTTGGAAAACCTGCGGGATGTTTACGATGAAGACTTGATCGATTTCTTTGTGGATGAACGAAAGAATTTGATGAATCAAGTCAGTGGTCATGGATTATTTGGAACCTATTTGATTCAGCAAGACCCGCTTTATGCAAAAGAATTGATTCGCGGATTTTACTTGGAAAGAAAAATTATTGATAAGTACGAAGTAAGTGAGGATATTTCTGGTTTTGCCGCCAATAATTATCGTCATCAGGTGAATCAGTTGGAATCTTACGCCATACAGCAACCATCAGATCCAAGTATTTCATTTGTGATCAATCGGCAGCGGCAAAAGAAAAAGGCAAAAGAAAAGAATTATTAGAGGAATCGTCATTGAAATATGGCGATTCTTTTTTGCATTTAAAGGAAGACAAACATTTTTTATCAGACTACAATCTAACCATTAAAGGATGTGTGAGCGACTTCTGCCTAAATTATCAAAAAGTTTAAACCAAGGTGTCAAGGCGAAAAAATAAGCGCCATATAGGCTATAAAACAACAATTTGGACTCTTGCTACGTGTTTATCTGATAGCTTTTGCAGGATTTTAAAATACCAGTTTGAAATACTGTCTGGTGGAGTAGTTTATTGAAAGTAAAAAATTAATAAACCAAA
>NZ_JAWGOQ010000042.1:0-31302 GCF_032555305.1 Enterococcus sp. | reverse complement strand
CGAGAATTTTTAGGTGCTCCTCCTAGTCAGCAATTTTTCATTTTATTTAAGGATAGATCACTAACCTTCTAGAAAAGTGATTTGTTCAGTAGATATTAAGTAATCTTCTTTTTTAGGATAAACAAGTTTATTGGTATGTTGCTATGATAAACTGTCTAGTAGCTAGACAGTCAAGTAATTGGCTTGTTACAAAGGAGGTTTAAATTTTGGATACCTGTAATTATCTTTCAATCGGTGATTTCGCAAGGCTATCTGGGATTAAACGGAAGACACTAATTTATTATGATCAAATCGGTCTTTTAGCACCCGTGCATACAACTGAAAAAGGGTATCGTTATTATGATTATCCGCAGCTCTATAAGGTGAATATGATCAATCTGTTCAAAGAAATAAAAATGCCTTTAGCTGAAATCAAGGATCATCTACAAAATAGTACACCAGAGAAAGCAGCCATTTTACTGAAACGTCAACGTGAATTGATTCGTCAGAAGCAGGAGTATTACGAGCAAATGGCTGGAATGGTGGATCGTCAGTTATCTTCATTAGAAGAATACGCGACAGCCGATCGGTTGAAGTTTTCGATTGTTCATTTGGAACAGCAGCCACTCTTTTTCAGCTCAACGGCTTATCAAGTATCGACATTTCGCGCATCGATTCCACTAAGTGATATTTATCAGCAAAGTTTTGCCGCAGGATATGAGTTTATTTATCCGGCTGGATTTATGTTTGAAAATACGAGTTCATTATTAGATGCAGACGTTCTCTATGCCGCAGATGTTCATCCCTACATCAAGGTTCCAGAAGCAGCTGAAGCACGGCCAGCTGGAGACTATTTAATCTGCTATTTTCATGGGGAAACCTACCGAGCGATTGTTTTTCAACAGATGATCGACTATATCAAGCAGCATCATTTGATAATTCAAGGAGATATTTACATTGATGTGATCCTAAACGGTCTGTCTGCACAAAAATTTGACGATTTTTTGTTGAAATTGATTGTGCAAGTTCGCCCTAAGTAATACTCTAAATTTTTAAAAAATTGAAAAAGCCTGACCACAAGAAACTTTTTTAATAATTAAAGTAATTGATTATGTTTTTTGAAAATGAGCAAAAATTGTACTGTTTGCGCTTGTTTGAGAGGAAATATACAAATAGATTATCGATTAATATTTTGAGTTATAAACGGCATAATCAGTTAACTTTCCCCAAAAAAATAGCCCTTCAAAAATTATTATTCTTGTTGCAAAATAGAGATAGTTAATAAATTAAATGTACAACTAGAGAAGGGAAGAGTCAGCATGGAAGTATCAGCCTTGAATCAACGTCAAATTTTCGTAACTAAAAGATCTACCTTAGAATTGAAAGCGCTTAGTTATTTTGATGAAACAAAAAATTCAGCTAGCTTGATTGAATATGTCGTAGCAGTTTTGGTGAAAAACGCGATTGTTGTAGGAGATTATTCGTTGTTTTTATATGACTTGATTCGAGAGCTGTATCTTTCTGCTGAACCAAATGCCGCAATGCGGACGTACATGCCCTATTTCCAAAATTATTTCTCGAAAAAAGAATGGAACGGAATTATCAATCGCCTGTTTAAGAGCAAGACCAATTATTTCCAGAACTCTAAAGCGGCACGTGATTCCTATGCGCAATTGATGAAGCCAACGACTGCTAGAGAGCTTCTTGAGGAAGAAAAGAATCGGAAAGTAAACATTGAATCAATCTTTGAAGATGAAAACGGCAAGCGTCATAGATGGGTTTTAAGTGATGTCGATCCGTTAAAAGATAAGAAAGATTTTGGCCCAATCTTGGAGATTTTGACGACGCTATCAATTTTCGAAGATAATGGAACCCGAAAATTCACTAAACTTGTCAAGTCAAAACGGGTGTTTAGCGAAGATGAAGACTTGGTAGTGGAAGAACCAAAACCGAAAAAAACGAAAACTAAAAAAGCACAGCAGAAGTCTGCCCACATGCCTTCTGTTCAATCGAAGAAAACTAATGGCAAACAAATTAGTAAAGCCAGTCTGCCCACAGATATTGATCCAAGAAGCTTGAGCAAGCAAGACATTGAGGAACTAGCCAGAGCAGTCATTCCGAAAGACGCCAATCTGAAGGATTATTACTTTGATGTAACCGATCCGGAGACTGGCGAAGTGAGCAAGGTTCAGCTTGATGGTGAGAAAATAGGTTCGAATACTGAGGCAGATTCGATGGAATCGATTCAAAAAAAGACAAAGCAATCGAAGTCTGCCCAAAAAGCCGCAGTAGCCCCAACGGAAAAAACGAAAAGTAAGACATCAACTTTGGCGTCAGTTAGTAAAGAAGCAGAAAAACCAATCGCAGCAGCGGAAGAAGAAACGCCTGTACATGAACCTGTTAAGCCAATAGGCAGGTTGATCGGATTCTTCTCACGGAATAAAACTAAAGAAAAGAACACGATTGATTATTAGTGATGACTTGTTTGTAATAGAAAAATTATTTGGTTCGACTTGTACAATCTAGCTATCAAACTCCATATCCTCTATAATAAAAAGACGATGAAATTTTGCTAATAAAAACTTCATCGAATATGGGCAGAGGAGCGATAGGATGAAGATAGAACCATTTAAAGTAGAATTGTGGATGAACGAACATGAGGATAAAGCGATTTATAATACAGGAGAGACCTGCGTTGACTCCATCAGTATGGACGAGCTGTTTGAGATCGCTGGACTGGATAAGCAAGATACACTAAATGAATTAACGCAAAAACGCCTGACATATGGGCATATTTTCGGCAATCCGAAGTTTAAAAAAGGGATCGCATCGCTTTACGAAACAATCCAAGAAGAGGATATTACAACGACTCATGGAGCGATCGGAGCGAATCATTTAGTCTTATATTCATTGGTTGAACCAGAGGATGAAGTCGTTGCCGTACTGCCGACCTATCAGCAATTGTATTCTATTCCGGCATCCTTCCGTGCAACTGTGAAGCAGCATGTTTTAGCACCGGAAAATAACTTTCTGCCTGACTTAACAGAACTTAAAAAACAGGTCAGCCAAAAAACGAAAGTAATCATTATCAATAATCCTAACAATCCATCTGGTTCATTAATGGATCGTGAAATGTTGACGGAAATCGTTGCGATTGCCAAAGACGCTAATGCTTATATTCTTTCAGATGAAACCTATCGCGGGCTGACGCAAGCTGATATCGAGAGCCCATCCATTGCCGATCTGTATGAAAAAGGAATCAGTGTCAGCAGTATGTCTAAGGTTTGGTCACTGGCTGGTCTGCGATTGGGCTGGATTGCCACGAAAAATCAAGAAGCTTTACAACAATGTCTGCTACATCGGGATCACAACACTATCAGCTGCGGCATGATTGATGAAGAACTAGCGGCGATAGCTCTACTAAATAAAGAGAAGCTATTGATGCGAAGTCAAAAAATTATTCGCGAAAATCTAAAAATCTTAGACGAGTGGGTAGCCAAAGAACCTCATATTTCTTATGTGAAACCACAGGCTGGGACTGTGACCTTACTGTATTACGATTTCGATCGATCGAGCCGAGAGCTTTGTCTTGATTTGATCGATAATCACGGACTGCTGTTCACTCCTGGGGATTGTTTCGAGTTTGAGAACTGTGTTCGAATCGGCTATGGCTGCCGAACAGAAGAGTTGATCGCCAGCTTGAATAAATTCTCTGAGTACTTAGCGAAAATATAAATGTAAAAGCGTAATGATCTTAACGGATCATTGCGCTTAATTTGTATCAAAAAAATCTTGCTGGTTAATAAAATCCTACTATTCGTTAACAACTGCTCCATTATCATTCTCGCGCAACGATGGTACACTATAGGTGATCAGAGAGGGGCGATTAAAATGACATTATTGATGGGAAAGACGATCAAAAAGCTCAGAAAAGAACAGGATTTGACCCAGGAGCAAGTTGCAGCGGCTTTAGGAGTGACTACTGCGGCTGTTTCCAAGTGGGAGACCGACAGCACCTATCCCGATATTTCACTGTTAAATCCGCTAGCTCGTATGTTAAGAACCAATGTGGATCGGCTGGTAAGTTTTGAAGAGGAGCTAAGTGATATAGAGGTTGCCAATTTTGAGAAAAAAGCCCGAGTGATCTTTGAAACAGGGGATAGCCGAAAAGCGATGGATTATTGCAATGAGTTATTGAAAGAATATCCCGCTGATGATTTGTTAAGATTTCGTTTGGCTTCTACGTCCTTTTTCTATATAGGTGCTTCTGGTGATGAGGAAGAGGCAGCGCAGCAGCTTGCAGAAACGATCAGACATTTTGAAACCCTCCGTTCGTCAGAGAATCTTGAACTTCGCCATGCGTCACTTCATGTATTGGCGAGCCTCTATACTATGAGCGATGATCTGGACAAAGCTGAAGAAGCGATAGAAGAACTGCCCACCGCCGATTATGATACTCGAATGATGAAAACCAATATTCTTTATATGAAGAAAGAGTACGAAGAATCACGGAAGCTGACACAAATTTGCTTGTTCCAGCAGCTCCGTGATATCGGACTTCATCTATACACTCTTGCAAAAATCGCTTGTAAATATGAACAATACGAGAAGGCGATGACAATCGCAGACATTGGTATTAAGCTCGACAAGCTGCTTCATGTTGATCAAATCACCGGCACGAATGCCAATTACTATTTATTCAAAGCCGAGATTTTAGCCAGAGTTGGAGAAAAGCAATCTGCACTGATGGAGCTAGAGAATTTCATCCCTGCGTTGCAGGCTGCATTCGCGATAAAAGAAACCAGTGGTGACTTGCTGTTTGATACCATCCAATTAAAAGATTCATCTGTTTCAACCCAGTATATCGCTGAGCGTATGGCTGATCTAATTGAGCAATCGGATGAGTTTCAGCCACTATTGGCGGAAGAACGATTTATTGCGTTATTGGAGAAATTAAGAAGTTTAGGATAGAACTGGAATAGAAAGGATCATGAAAAATCTGTCCTTTCTATTTTAGTCAGTCAATTGAAAAAGCTGCAAAATGACTAGTGGCTTAGATTGCTTCTTATGTGGTCAACACGATTTCAACAAAACTTTATTCAAGTTTCCTATTTTTTGTATCTACTGAAATAGATAGATGACTCCGTATAAAGTGTCAGGCATCAAAGCTTCGTGAACTTTACAATTAACCATGCGCTGGACTAGAGATAGTTCAGCGTTTTTGTTTGCTTGAATTGTTCTTTTTCCCATCAGTAGGAAAAAAGTAAGTTTGTAGGACCGCTCCTAGATTTCCTATAATGAACATGTAAATAAATGAAAGCGGTGAAGAAAATGAAAAATATTTTGTTAATTTGTGGTTCAGGAGCCTCAAGCGGGTTTATGGCAGCATCAATTAGAAAAGCGGCTAAAAAAAGAAAGCTTGAGTTCTCAGTCAAAGCAGCCAGTGAATCTCAATTGGACGATCGCATTGACACAATCGATTACTTACTGATTGGTCCGCATCTGTCTTATATGCTGAATGATCTGCAAGAACAGACCAAAGATAAAAATGTTAAAGCAGCAGTTATTCCTCAATCGGTTTACGGCACGTTGAATGGAGAGAAAGCATTAGATTTAATTTTAAAGTTGGAGGATTAGACGATGGATAAAATTATGAACTTTATGACGAATTCTTTTGCGCCAAAAGTGAATAAGGTAGTAAAAAATCCTTGGATTTCAGCAATTCAGGATTCGATTATGATCGCACTGCCGTTAGTTTTTGTTGGTTCGTTAGTGACTGTCGTTTCCTTGCTGAAAAATATTTTTAGCGGAATGCCTGACTTTTCCATGATTAGTAATTTTTCATTCGGTATGTATGCATTAGTAGTTGCTTTCTTAATTCCTTATTACTTGATGGAGAAGAAAGGCTATGGCGGTCAAAAACTAATTTCCGGTGCGGCTTCGTTGGTACTATTTATGATGCTGCTGTTTCCAACTATGACTGCTGATGGAGAAGCGGTCTTCATTCTTTCTCGTTTCGGTGCTACAGGCATGTTCCTTTCAATGATTACGGGCTTGTTTGTTGCATTCGTTATGAATTTTGCAGTGAAATATTCGTTCTTTGATGAAGATACACCGATCCCTGATTTTGTAGTCGGCTGGTTTAATAGCTTGCTGCCAATTACGTTCGTCTTACTTGTTGGCTGGTTGATCACTTTCCAATTCAAGATCGACTTTTTCGACGTGGTACTACTGGTTTTCAGCCCATTGGCGAATATCGTTCAATCCTATCCTGGTTTTGTTTTATCGGTCTTTATCCCAGTATTCTTGTATACATTTGGAATTTCTGGCTGGGTCATGATGCCAGTAGTGTATCCAGTCTATATGTCCGGATTGGCTGCAAATGCAGAAGCGGTAGCTAATGGCGGACAAGCACTAAATATTGCTACTCAGGAAACCTGCTACGCATTCTCATCAATGGGAGGAATCGGAACCACCCTGGCTTTGTCCTTTATGATGTTGCTGCTAAGTAA
This sequence comes from Enterococcus sp., assembly GCF_032555305.1. Lineage (GTDB taxonomy): Bacteria > Bacillota > Bacilli > Lactobacillales > Enterococcaceae > Enterococcus_A. The sequence goes on along the minus strand of NZ_JAWGOQ010000042.1, from coordinate 24,811 downwards.
ATCAGCGCAATTAAAGGCAATTGGGAAAGCAGTTATCATTCCGTCTATTTTTAATATTAACGAACCCTTAGTCTTCGGTGCACCGATCGCCTTCAATCCGTATCTGATGGTGCCGATGTGGATCAATAGTATTATCGTTCCAACAATCGCTTATGTCACGATGTCCTTAGGCTTAGTCAATGTACCATCAAGTACTTTCCTATTGTGGTACATGCCGTATCCGATTACTTCCTATTTGGCAACGCAGGATTGGCGGGCAATTGTCGTCTGTGCTCTGATTTTCGTGATTACTTGGCTGGTCTTTTTGCCATTTTTCAAAGCCTATGACAATTCATTAGTGAAACAAGAAGCACAAGAGGCTCTGGAAGAAGCTGAAGCAGAAGTCGAGGCTGCACATTAAAAAAATTATATATCGAAGGGAACTAGCAGGAGGTCGCTTATGGAAAAGACAACATATTTAGAGGAAAATGACCAATTGAATCAATTGTCCATGAACATTTTAGTACATGCCGGCAATGCACGGGATCATTTGGTTCATTCATTAGAAAGTTTAGAGAAGATGGATTTTGAAACAGCCAAAGAAGAGGTGAAGGCAGCGCGCAAGGAGGTTGTTGTCGCACACGGATTACAAACGGACACTTTACAGTTAGAGGCATCTGGCGAACAGATTCGCTATTCAACGCTCTTTTGCCATGCACAGGATACCTTGATGACTGCACAAAGCGAGATTTTAATTGGTGAACATTTAGTTCGACTATTTGAAGCCTTTAGCCAAAAATAGCAAAAAGATCTTATCACAGAAGTATACGAGGAGGAGTTTCATTGAAAAATTATCAAATGCCTAAGGATTTTTTATGGGGCGGAGCGATTGCAGCCAACCAAGCAGAAGGTGGGTATAAAATTGACGGAAAAGGAGTCAGTTTAGCAGACTTGCACAAATACTATCCAGACAAGAGCAACGCTGAAATTGCTGAAGAACAGCACAAAGGCATGTCGATGGCTGATGTAAAAGCGAACTTAGCCGATACAGAAGGATACTATCCAAAGCGTCACGGGATTGATTTCTATCATACCTTTGAAGCGGACTTAGAATTACTTAGCGAAATGGGCTTTAAAACCTTTCGCACATCGATTGATTGGACGCGTATTTTTCCTACTGGTGAGGAAGAAGAGCCGAATGAAGCTGGGTTAGCTTATTATGATCGTTTAATCGATAAAATTATTGAATTAGGTATGGAGCCGATTATTACGATCCTTCACTATGAAACGCCGGTCGAAATCACCTTGAAATACGGCGGCTGGAACAATCGTAAAGTGATCGATCTATTTGTCAACTATGGGAAAGTCGTCTTGGAGCGTTATCAAGCAAAAGTAAAATATTGGATCGTCATCAATCAAGTTAATTTAATTCAGTTTGAACCGTTTAATTCAACAGCAATCCCTTACGATACGGTGGATAATTATGAAGAAGCCAGCTTCCAGGCAGTCCATCATCAGTTTGTCGCCTGTGCAAAATTAGCAGCCTATGCGAAAACGATTAATCCTGATATGATGATTGGAACAATGATGGCCGATTGTACAGCCTATCCGTATTCTTGTGATCCGGATGATGTGAATTTAGCTTTACGTCGTAACCGGATGCAGTATTTCTATACAGATGTGCAATTCCAAGGGGAATATCCGCAATATGCCTTGAACTATTTTGCTGAAAATGAGATTCACTTAGACATTACAGCTGAAGATAAAAAAATATTGAAGGATCATCCGATGGACTACTTGGCACTCTCTTATTACTATTCACAAATGGTTGACGCCACTAAAAACACGATGAATCCATCATCGGTGACTCCAAATCCGAATTTGAAAGCCAATCCATGGGGCTGGGCAGTTGATCCGCAAGGACTGTACAATTCCTTATCGCAATATTGGGATCGCTATCACAAATCGATTATTATTGCCGAAAACGGTTTTGGTATGTATGACAAGTTAGAAGACGGACAGGTGCACGATGATTACCGTATTTCTTATCTTTCGGAACATATCGCACAGATGAAACGGGCGATGTATGACGGAGTAGATGTAATTGCCTATTGCGCTTGGGGACCAATCGATATTATCAGCTGTTCATCTGCTCAAATGGAGAAACGCTATGGTTTCATTTATGTTGACTTGGATAACGAGGGAAACGGCTCCGGTAAACGAATTAAGAAAGACAGCTTCGAATGGTATAAACAAGTAATCGCGTCAAATGGCGACGCATTATAATCAATTGAAAAGTTGATCCTCGTGGTCAACTTTTCTTTGAATGGAGGTGCAAAAATGCTGACTAAAAAGGAAAAAGAGTTGATTGCCTATTTAGATAAGAAGGATCGTTGGATAACTTCTGACGAATTAGCTGAATATAGCCTGTGCACGACACGGACGATTCGTAATCGCGTCGCCAAGATCAACCAAAATAATCCAGAACTTATTTTAACCAGTCATTTAGGTTACCAGCTGAATCCACATGCAAATTTACCTACGGATGGAACGGAGGATCGGAAATCGCGGATCTTTTTAGAACTATTGAAGCATTCCTCTTACGGAGTTGACTTTTTTGACCTGGCGGAGATGCTCTTCATTTCCGAATCCACATTGAAAAACGACATTCAGCAATTAAAAAAAGAAATCACCAACGATGCAATTCAGATTGTTTTTTATCAGGATTATATCAAACTGACAGGGCCAGAGCGGGCAAAACGGCGCTATCTTATTTCACTTCTTTATAATGAAAGTGATGTTCAAGAAAAACTAAAGGTCAGCATTCAGCAAATGATCGGCTATATCTCGCTGGAAAAATTGCAGCAGACGATTCAAGAAGTTTTGGCAGAGCACACGATTCAGATCAATCAATACTCATTGAACAATATCGTCCTGCATTTTGCTATCAGTATCGAACGGATACGTCAGGGCCACAGCTTGAAAAAAAGTTTGAACAATAACCAGCTGCAGAGTAATTCCGAATTTTTGATTGCTGGAGAAATCAGTGATAAATTAGCCCAGCAATATGATATTCATTTTTCGCATGCTGAGCTGGAGCAGTTATCCTTATTATTTATCGGAATGCAGAATGAAACCTTGACCAATCAGGACAGTCAACAGCTTTCCAGCTTTGTTGATCCAACGATCATCACTGCATTGAAGGATGTTTTAGCCGAAGTAGAACGAACCTATCTAGTCGAATTGCATGATGAAGAGTTTTTCAATAAGCTGGCAATCCATTTGCAAAGTCTTTACTACCGTTCTCATTATGAAACGTTCACGCGTAACAGCAGTTTGCTAGATTTGAAAACAGCCTATCCATTGATTTATGATTTGGCGGTTTATATTTCTTCTTTGATCCAAGATCGTTTGGATATTTGGTTTAATGACGATGAGATTTCCTTCATTGCTTTACATATCGGAGCTTTCCTTGAAACGCAGAAGCACTTCCGAGATCAGGTGACTATCCGGCTGATCGTGAATGACTATCATGATATTGGCAGCAATCTAAGTAAACAAATTGAAGAGCATTTCGGTGAGAGTATTGATATTGTAGTGACAGAAAAATGGAAAACAGCAACGAATGACTATGACTTGCTGTTGACGACTGATCGCGAGACGGCGTCAGATTATGCTGGCTCTGTCTTCATCCATCCATTTTTAACCAGCAAAGATGTCAAAAAAATAGAGAAGCGGATCGATTCCTTGAAGTCACAGCGTGAAAAGCGAAAAATGTATCAGGCGATTGAAAAATTTATTTTGCCTGAACTCTATTTTAATCAGATTGACCCGGCTGGCTTAAGGCCGAGGGAAATCCGTAAACAATTGAATCAACGGATGGTGCAAACTGGCTTTGTCGATGAGAACTTTTCACACCGGGTAGAAAAGCGTGAGCGCATGTCTCCGACGAGCTTTCCTTCGGGCATCGCCGTGCCTCATTCAGTCGAATTAGAGGCCATAAAAAGTGGCGTTGCCATCATGACCTTGCAGGAATCATTAATATGGGCGGATCATCCAATCAATTTGGTCGCCTATATTGCGATCAATAAGGATGAAGCAAATGACTTTAATGAGTTTTTCGAAAAGTTTATCGAGATCGTCTCAGAACCCATCAATACCAAACAATTAAGCATGAGTGAGGATTTTGATGAATTCATTTTGCGATTGAAAACGATGGTTGATGCAGATGAGTAAAAGCCTTTTATGTCGCTTATCTTTGGTGATTGTGGGCACGATTTTAATGGGAATCGGGATCGAATTGATCGTGGTCGCAGATCAAGGATTCGATTCAGTCAGTACCCTGATCTTGGGATTAATGAACCATTCCGCGCTGCCGTTTGGTCGCTGGAGTCAACTGATCAGTGTGCTGTTTCTGCTGGTTACCCTTATTTATAAGCGCAGTATGTTGGGAATTGGTAGTATCATTAATACATTTTTAGTAGGGGAAACGATCAGTCGGACAGCGCCGGTGATTCAAGCTGTCGACTCTCTCGGGAACAATCCTCTTATCTGTCTGGCAGGTTTTTGCACGATGGCATTAGGAACAGCTATCTATTTAACAGGTGGATTGGGATCAGGTCCTTTGGAGGGAATGATGTTTTGTGTCTGCGATCTTTTACATCTATCTCTGCAAAAAGGCAGAATCTTGTTGGACTTTATGATTGTTGTTATCGGTGTTTTACTTGGAAGCTCCTTTGGCTTAGGGACCTTTTTCGCCATTTTTTTATTAGGACCAATGATCCAATTTTTTCTTGCTGTCTCTAGACGTGAAAACTGGAAGAAATTTCGATACAGAGGAAAAAGAAAGAAAATGACAGAGGAATAAATTATTCTTCAGAGAATGCATTTAGTATCCTGCATTCTCTTTTTTTTTGTTGAAGCAAGAATCGTCAAATGACAGGATTTAACCTATAATTGAGTAAGAAAAGGTTCTTTTGTGACTGTGTTGTACATAGTTTCTCATTAACACACGAAGGAGGATAATTTTGATGGCTAGAAACAAGCAGGTGAAGCTTAACAAGAATCACTTTGAAGCAAGCATTAAGGCGATCGATACCCATACACAAGGCGAATTTACCCGAATCGTGATTGATGGGTTTCCTGAACCAAAAGGGGAGACGATGCTGGAAAAAATGGATTATGTCGCTGAATATTTTGACCATTATCGCAGTGCTCTAATGAATGAGCCGCGAGGTCATAAGGACATGTTCGGGGCATTATGGACAGAGCCAGTAAATCCAGAGGCAGATATTGGCGCCATTTTTATGGACGGTTCCGGCTACATGCCGATGTGTGGTCACGGCTCGATGGGGTCAGCCACAGCAGTAGTGGAAGCAGGACTGGTCGAAATCTCTGAACCCTATACTTATGTGAATATCGATGCGCCAGCAGGTTTGATTAAAACTAAGGTCAAAGTTGAGCACGGTAAAGCCAAAGAAGTCAGCATCATCAATGTCCCATCATTCTTATACAAAGAAAATCTTCTTGTTCAGGTCGAGGATCAGGAGATAGTCTATGATATTGCCTTCGGCGGAAATTTTATGGCCTTGATCGATAGTGCCCAGCTAGACTTGAAGATAACCAAAGAAAACCTTGCTGAAATCACAGATATCGGCATAAAAATGCTGGATAAAATCAATCAAGAAGTAGAGATTCAGCATCCAGAGCTGGCTATCAATAAAGTAGTGACTTGCGAGTTCTACGAAAAAATAAATTCAGCAGAAATCAATAATCGAAACGTTGTCGTGTTCGGCAACCATCAAGCAGACCGCTCACCCTGTGGAGCAGGAACCAGTGTGATAATGGCAGCGATGCATGCCCGAGGTGAATTAACCCTAAATGAACCCTTCATCAATGAAAGTATTATTGGCAGCCGCTTCATCGGAGAACTTTTAGAAGAAACGAAGATTGGTGAGTATTCAGCGGTTATTCCCCAGATCACTGGCAGCTCCAATATCACTGGTTACGCAACATATTTAATTGATCCAGACGATCGGTTGAAATATGGCTTCCAGCTATAATAATCAGCAAAAAGCTCTATAGAAAAGAAAAATTCCATAGAGCTTTTTCATTGCTTAAATTATTTCATAATAGACTTGCTGATATTTCCTGTCTCGAGCAATTGAGACCGTTGACTCAGGTCATAAAACCTTCCTTTTTAGAATCTATAAACAAAATAATCACAATTTCCTTTGACGAAGCAGAAAAAATCAAGTACACTAAAATTGAACGAACGGTTCAATTAATGATTGGAGGCGAGTTTTTTTGGAAAATCGTTTGGAACTAATCTATGACGCAGCGAGTCAATTGTTTATCAACAAGGGCTTTGCACGGACACAAATCCGCGATATTGCTAAGGAAATCGGACTATCAACAGGGATGATCTATCAGTATTTCAGCGGAAAAAAAGATATCCTTAGTTTTATTTTGAAGGGGACGATTGATCCGGGATTTTTTGAACGAGAGCTACATTTCCCCATTGATTCTAGTGTTTTTGACAATTTGGATGATGAGATCATGGAAACCTTTGAAAAGAACCAAGAAAATTTCGATAGCCATTTAAAAGACAATGCCGAAGATTATTCACTAGCGGAAATGCTCTCTGACGCGTTTGATATTGTCTCAAAATACTCAGTCAGCTGTTTGATCATCGAACATAATGAAGCAGATTTGCGAGATTTAAGCTTCTATTACCGTGACTATCGGAAGCGTTACTTTAGTCAGGTTCAGCAGTACATTAAGCTATTTATTGAGAAGGACGAGTTTCGGGAAGTAGATAATCTTTTTTATACGACTCGAGCTGTTGTTGAAAGTATTGCTTGGTGGGGAATGCATATCAAGTATGATGCTTTTGAAAAAGATCGCGCAATCTCAATGCAGCAGGCAAAGGACATTTGTTTAGATTTACTATTGCATGCATATCAAGCTTAACAGAGCAGGGCTCTGTTTTTCTTAAAGCATTCAATTGAATGAATGGTTCAATTAACAGAAGGGGTGAAAGGATGAAAGTACAGCGAAAATTATTTTATTTAATGGTGGGAGGAATACTGAGCAGCTTAATGGCTTGTGGTTCTGATAAAGAGGCGGAGCTTGTCAACACGCAGACGGTTGAAATCGGTGCAGTCTCAAAAATTGTTTTGGATTATGACGCGGATGATCTGCTAATCAAAAACTCAAGCAGTAAAAAGGTTGTTTTAGAGGAATATTTAAGCAAAGACAAGCGTAAGTATTATTCGAAGGTTTCAAAGAATGGTGACACCTTGTCGATCCAAGAAGGTAGAAGGCCGATAGGAACAGATTTTAAAAGCAAAATGGTTTTATCATTACCTAAAAACTACTCTGATGAGCTGCGAATTCATTCAACTAGCGGCAAAGTTGAAACTCACCTTTCAAATAAATCGATGTCCAGTATCACTTTGGACACGACGAGCGGAAAAATTTATGGAGATGATCTAATAGCAGATACGATTAAGCTGATCACGACCAGCGGCTTGATTTCTAGTCGTTCATTAACCAGTAAAGGAACGCTTCGGATCAAAAGCACTAGCGGAGAAATAAAATTGCACAAGTCTAAAGTGAAGCGGCTCATACTCCATACGACAAGTTCAAAAGCAACCTTGGATGAGCTCAAAGGACAGGTAGAATACGAAACAAAAAGCGGTAATTTAACTGTAACGGATTTTTCTGGCGCAGGCGAATTTACAGCTAGCGGCGATGGAAGTCTCAATCTTGGAGTAAATCATTTAGCGGATGATCTGTCTGTATTCTCTAAAAATGGCGCTGTCACTGTGTCTTTACCAGACTCACAGACACCTCAGCTTGATGTAAAAACAAAAGAAGGTAAGGTAGATAATCGCTGGGAAGGAAGGACGAAAAAAGCGAAGTTATCTACTCCTCGAGTCACCATTGAGACAAGAAATGGTGACATCACAGTGAAGTAAATTTTTTTAACTGTTTTATTGAATGAACGGTTCAATTATTTATGGTGATTTTATTCATTGCGGCGGAGTGAACGGTAGTCTGATGAGTTCGCTAAAAAACAATGCGAGCAAAGGCTAGATACACACGTTGCGACCATGTTTGGGAGCAGTTCATATCAGTCTGGAACAGAGCCACTAACAAAACAGAGAACGTGTAGAAATGGAGGAATTTGATGATGGAAAAAAAGCAACTGTATTGTGATGCAGAAAGTGTAACCAGCGGGCTGTTGCATTTGTGGGGAGCATTGCTGTCGATTGGCGGGACAGTTCTGTTGATTTTATTATCGGTCAGACAAGATAGTGCGCCAATCAAATTAGTTTCGTTTTGTATTTATGGTGCAAGCTTGATTTTATTATTTTCGGCATCGACAATTTTTCATATTTTTTATATTTCGCCGAAGGTTCACCGAATTCTGCAAAAGATTGATCATTCGATGGTCTTTTGCCTGATTGCCGGAAGTTATACGCCTATCTGTCTGCTTTGTTTAAAAGGCTTGCTAGGGTGGATCAGTCTGATCTTGATCTGGTCGTTGGCACTCGTGGGGATTATCGGTAAAGTAATTTGGTTCAAAGAATCAAAATGGTTCAGTGCGATAATCTATTTAATCATGGGATGGGGGATTGTTTTTCTGATTAATCCACTAGCACAAAATTTGCCAGTCACGGCAATCGCTTGGCTGTTTATCAGTGGAATCTTGTATTCGATCGGAGCTTTTGTTTATGCCTCAAAAAAATGTCAATTCCATCTTCTGGCATTTGGCAATCACGAGCTGTTTCACCTGTTCGTCTTAGCGGGTGCGGCAAGCCATTACTATATGATTTTTCAATATGTGTTGTAGGATAGTTATATGAATAGATACTACTATTTTTAAAGCGTGCGCGACCTCGACTGCAAGGCTATCAAGTCGATATCTGAACATTTAAGCGACTTCCATTAATTAGATTCAGCTTCTGATTATTCAGGACAGGGAGCTTATATTGCGATAATTCCCATTACTATTAATAGATCAGTTAGCTATCAAACAATCAAAAGGTTTAGTTCAGCCAACAAAATAAAGAAGCCTCTCTTCAATTAGTCTGTAACTGACTAATTGAAGAGAGGCTTCTTCTGCGGTCTATTCTTTAATGCTCAAAATGACTTCTCGAACTTTGGAAATCGTTTCTTGAGCATGTTTGCGGTGATTGAACATCAGAATCACATAGAGCGAATCGATGATACTTAATTGAGCGATCCTTGAAGCCAAAGCCTCAGAGCGGAACTCAATTTCCTCAGAGATTGAAATAAACACAACATCACCTAATTTGGCTAAAGGTGAATTGATTTGACTAGTCACCACGATTACCTTCGCGCCATTCTTTTTGGCTACTTCAGCGATCTGGATTGTTTCCTTCGACTTACCTGAGTGAGAGATGAACATGGCGCAATCCTCTTCAGTAAGCAAGGTGGCTTCCATTAATTGAATATGATAATCCGTACTATGACCTACAGGAATAGGAGAGCGTAAAAACTTATGGTAAGCGTCAGTGGCCACGATTTCTGAACCACCGACGCCGAAGAAATAGAGTCTGCGAGAATCAGAGATCATTTTTACTGCTTTTTTCAAATCTTCTTCCTTCAACAGTTTTTTTGTGTCAGTTAAAGTTGTCATATTTGAATTGAAAACTTTTTGAGCCATCACCAATTCAGAATCGTCCTTTTGAACATTCTCGTGAATCGTAACAGCTGTCAAATCATTTTCCTGCTTCAGCAGCGCCAGCTTAAAATCCTTGAATCCATTGAAGCCTAACTTTTTTGTGAATTGAAAAAAAGTTGAGTCAGCGATACCCAATTCAGCAGCAAGATCACTAATAGAACTGTGACTTACCTTGCTGGGATTTTCTAAAATGTAATCGGCAATGGCTTGTTCCTTCTGACTAAAATCTTTATACATCGATTTGATCTGTAAGTGAATAGGGCTAGACATGGTATCCCTCCTTCCTAGATTATTCTTTAACCATAAGATACTAGGAAACAAAATAAAAATCAACAAAAATATTTTTTATTTTTTCTATTTACAAAAAAATATTTTTTTGTATAATAAAGGCATAAGGTTGAATGCGTTATCATAAACCGGTTTCTGAATCAATTCTTATGAAGCATGACGTATAGGTGTTCTGAATGAAAAGGAGATGGATGAAAGAGAAGCTAAATCAGTTCATTAAGGAAAAGAAGTCACTATGTCAGTACTACAGAACATGATTAGAAGGAGCTTTAAAGATGGGAAAATACAAAATAGCGATCGTAAATTCAAGTAGTTTCGGCAAAATATTCCATGATCAGTTGGAACGACTTGAAAAAATCGGTGAGGTTCAATCATTTATCTTTGATGGAGAAATCGGTGGTCGCGAATTAGCGGAAAATTTACATGGCTACAATATCATTATTGCAAGTGTCACGCCATTTTTTACTCAGGAATTTTTTGATCATAAGGATGAACTTATTTTGATTACCAGACACGGGATTGGTTACAACAATATTGATATTGAGGCCGCACGTGAACACGATACGCTCGTTTCGATCATTCCAGCTTTGGTTGAGCGGGATGCGGTCGCAGAAAACAACATCACAAATCTGTTAGCGCTTTTAAGAAAAACCGTTGAAGCTGATTTGAGTGTAAAAAATGACAGCTGGGAAGATCGTGCCAATTTTGTTGGTCGGACTTTATTCAATAAAACTGTCGGTGTGATTGGTGTTGGAAATACTGGCAGCTGTGTCGTCGAAACACTGCGAAATGGTTTTCGCTGCAACGTTTTAGCTTATGATCCTTACAAGTCAGCTTTGCATATTGAAAGCTACGGGGCCAAAAAAGTTGAACTTTCCCAACTATTGCAGGAATCAGACATCATTTGCCTTTGTGCCAGTTTAAATGAAGAGAACTATCATATGATTTCCACTGAAGAAATCGCGCAAATGAAGGACAATGTCTATCTTTCCAACAGTGCTCGTGGTGCCTTACTAGATGAGGAAGCAATTGTCAGCGCTTTAAAATCCGGAAAAATTGCGGGAGTAGCGACAGACGTCTTAGAAGAAGAGCCAGGACGCAAAGATCATCCGTATCTTGCCTTTAGTAATGTAGTCATGACTCCTCATACTTCGGCCTATACAATGGAATGCTTACAAGAGATGGGCGCAAAATGCCTGCGAGATGTGGAGGATGTCGTAGCTGGAAGGATTCCTGAACGATCTGTTCAGGCGCAAAGCAAAGCTGTCAGCTAGTTAGGGGTGCAAAAAATGTTAACAGATTTGAAGGTAAAAGTAGGACCTCAATTTTATCGGTATCATGTTGGTGCGATCGATTTTGTGCCAGAACTGTTACAAGAGTTTTCAGCAAAACATGTTTTGATTGTTCATGGTCAGATTTCCTTTGAAAAGGCAAAACCCTTTCTAAGCTTTCTAGAGCACTCAGCCTATAGCTTCGATTTTCTGCAATACACAGGTGAGTGCAGCTATTACGGAGCTGACAGAATCGCAGAAGTTGTGAAGGAAAAGAAGATCGATTTCATCATTGGCGTTGGCGGCGGGAAATTGACCGATCTAGTTGGGTATGCCTCCCATACGTTAAATGTGAATTTCGGAGTAATCCCAACGCTCGCCAGTAATTGTGCACCCTGGACACCTCTTTCGGTGATGTACAAGGAAAGCGGTGAATCAGAAGGTAAAAGTGAACACTTCCTGCGGCAGGCTAGCTTTTTCATTACCGATCCAAAATTAGTGATTGATGCACCTGTAAATTACTTTGTTGCTGGACTCGCTGACACGATCGCGAAATGGTATGAGTCAGATGCCATATTACAGCAAGAGCATTTAAAAAATGAACCTTTTTTACAGTTGGCGGGCTATACTTCCACCCTTTGCAAGGACGCTATTTTGAAGGATTCAGTGAAGGCGATTAAAGATATGGAAGCCGGCGAAGTCACAGAAGAGTTTATCCACCTATCAGAAATCGTTTTTGCAGTAGCAGGTTTAGTCGGAGGGTTAGGCGACAAGTACGCTAGAAATGCGATCGCCCACGCGATGCATGACGGAATGAGCAAATACATTCCTGAAAGTCATGATTTCTTACATGGAGAGAAGGTTGCCTATGGGATCTTCTATCAGCTGGCTGTCGAAAAGAAATGGGATCAAATTGAGGCCCTGCTGCCGTTTTATCAAGAGCTGTGTCTGCCAATGTCGTTAAAACAGATGAAAATAACTCCAGATGAGACAGCGATTGATCAAATTGTAAATTTTGTCGATTCGAAAGAAAAGGTTCATCTGTTGCCGATACCGATCACGGTAAAATTATTGAAAGAATCGATTTTTGAACTAGAGGACTATATTAATAATCGTTAAAAGGATGTCAGTTTCTTTTTCGGCAATTTTACTATCATAGAAATACCAGAAATATGTCGTAGTTATTTAAAGCTCACACTACTAGTGGAATAATCTACGGCATGAAGATGAGAATAAGGAGGAGCTTATGGATACTTTAAGTGTAATGCAAAGTCTATTGATTGCTTTATGGGTCGCTGCGGTAATGTCGAGGTGGCTAGGAGGAGGGGCAACCCTGACCTTGCGTTTCTCGCCTTTAATGACAGGATTAGTCGTTGGACTTGTTATGGGCGATGTTGCGCAAGCAATGATCGTTACTGCTGCTTTACAAATGATTTATATGGGGGTTTTCTCACCAGGCGGGTCAATGCCAGCTGAACCATCCATCGCAGCAGCGATTGCGGTTCCGGTAGCTTTATTAGGAAACTTGAAACCAGAAGCGGCGATCGCAGTCGCTGTACCCGTTGGACTATTAGGAAGTTACTTATATCAATTCCGGTTCTTTATCAACACATTTTTAGGTAAATATACAGACAAAGCGGTTGAAGATTTGAATGCAAGCGCGATCAAACGCTCGATTATTCTTTATCCGACCATCGCCTCGTTCGTATTATTTGTACCTTTAGTATTTATCGCACTTTATTTAGGTGCTCCAGTTATTGCAGATGTTATCAATGCGCTTGAAGGAACAGTAGTGATCCATATTCTTGAAGTAGTCGGCGGCGGATTGGCTGCGATCGGGATTGCGACGACAGTATATGTCATTGGACGTAAAGATTACATGGTCTTTTTCTTCCTTGCTTATTTCATGAGTGTGGTATTGAAATCTCTAGAAATCACAATGGTTACTTATGCGATTTTTGGAATTTTGATTGCCTTGATCTTTGTACAGTCACAAAAAGGAAAAGGAGCAGCACCAGCAGCGGAGTCTGCATCGCCTAGCTCTGGCGCAACCTTTGATGACGACGATGATTATGATGACGGATTTTAATGAATAGAAATAGGAGGGAAAAAAACATGGCGGAAGAACGAACAAATAAAAATATGGCACCTGAAGAAATTACTAGTAAGGATGTCACAAAAGCGTATCTGAGATGGCACTTTGCGAATGAAATACCTCATTCCTTTGAACGTTATTTGGCACCATCACTACTCTATGCGATGATGCCAATCTTGAAGAAATTATATAAAGATGATGATGCCTTAAAGGCAGCCTATAAACGTCAGTTACTATTTTTCAACACACAGTTAAGCTGGGGCGGCGGTGTTATCACTGGTTTGATGTCATCCATGGAGCAGCAACGCGCACAAGAAGAATACGAGAAAAAAGAAATCTTGATGCAAGATGATTTAATGTATAACACGAAGGCCGGCTTGATGGGAGCACTCGCTGGGATCGGGGATGCCATTGACTCGGGAACCGTGCAATATATCTTTATTGCGATTGCCGTACCATGGGCGCAACAAGGAAGTGCCTTAGGAGCCTTATTCCCGTTTGTTTTCTTCGCAATTTATCAAGCGGCGTTAGGTGTCTTCTTTGCGAGACAATCCTTCACAATGGGACGAAATGCAACTGGATTGATGCAAAGTACCGGTGTTCAGACAGCAATCGAAGCACTCTCGGTACTGGGGCTGTTTATGATGGGCATTCTTGCAGGAAATTATGTAAAAGTTGAATCGACACTGAAGTTTGCGATCTCGGGACGGAAGTTCGTCATTCAAGAAATTCTTGATCAGATCGTACCAGGTATTTTACCGCTAGCAGTCGTTATGGGCGTTTATTGGTTCTATACGAAGAAAGGCCTGAAAGTAACCCAAGCATTGCTGTGGCTGACTTTAATCTTAATTGTTTTAGCCGGAGTCGGAATCTTATAATGATGAAAAGGAAGTGTAAATCATGGGCGTAATTAATTTAGCTCGAGTGGATGAACGGTTGATCCACGGACAAGTAATGATGACTTTATCACAAAAAAGCGGAGTTAACTCAATTTTTGTCGTAGATGAGGTGGTCGCAAAGGATAAGTTCATGCGTGATCTATACAAAAATGCTGGGAGTCGTACCGGTCAGAAAACGATCGTGATTACTCCGGAAAAGGCGAAATTTTATTGGGATGAGTTCAATTTCAAAGAGTATAACTGTATCTTGATTACAAAAACGGTGAGTGTTATCTATGACCTAGTCAAACACGGGGTACCAATGAAAGAGTTGAATATCGGTGGGATCGCGCAAAAAGACCCTGATAAAGATATTTTGGTAACGAAATCTGTTTACTTAAACAAAGAGGACGCTGAACGTTTGAAGGATATGCATGACAATTATGGGGTCGAAGATATCTATTTCCAAGCCACACCATCAGCACCAAAATCAAGCCTAAAAGATGTCTTAAAGCAATTTGATCTGTAACAATCGTTGAATCGAAGGACAGGAGAGAGAAGAGATGGAGCAAACAGAAGCATTCAAAGATTGGCTATTCCGTTATCAATACGTTTATCGGCTGCGGCGAACAGAAAAAAGCAAGAAGCGGTTTCTAACAGCCTTGGTGACAGATATAGCGAAAATGCGGGAAGATATTCAAGTCATCGAATACGATCAACAAAAGAAATATGCTTCACGCAATGTCTACGTTGGCAATGTCAAGCAAGCTGATCGCGTGATTTGCACCTTCTATGATACTCCTCCTGAAAGTTTTGGTTCCTATCAGCTGTTCGATCGAAAGGATCAAGCGAAAAAGACGACTACCTTCATTTTGGCTAGCACGATCATCGCAATTCTTTTGGGTGTTATTGGGACCTTGATTTATATGCGGTTTTCACCAAGTTCATTTCAATTGTACTCGCTGAGTACTTTCGTAATCATCGCGATTTATGCAGGCTATTTTATCCTGCTGGGGAAAATCACGAAAGGCTTGTCTAATCGAAAAACGCTCGTCCGCAATACATCATCAATACTAGCAATGCTGAAAATGATCGCGGAAAACAAACAAAAGAAGATTGCTTATGCCTTTTTAGATGAGGGCAGTTATGGCAATAAAGGTCTAGAAGAACTGCAAAGGCAAGTCAATGGGCATTGCGAAATCTATTATTTAGATAGTGTTGGGGCTTCCGCTCCGTTACATTTGGTCGGGAAATCTCCAAACAATAGCGAAGTAGCTGAAAAGCTAGACTATCTAGCATCTGATCAAAAGGTGAGTTATCTCTTTAGTGCAAGAAAAGATCAAACAAAGGATGCTTTCTATTTGAATCCAACCGATTTAAAAGAAAAGCAATTGAACATGGAAAATATTGTCGCTGTCACGAGCTTGTTTCAGTGAGAGAAATGGAGGGTCATATGTTAGGAATCGTAATTGCCACACACGGGAAGTTAAGTGATGGCTTGAAAGATGCCGCGGAAGTAATCGTAGGCACAACCAATAACATCGCTACAGTCAATCTTAATCCTGGAGATGATGTTCAAGAATTAGGAGCAACGATCGAAGCTGCGATCAAAGAAGTAAATAAGGATGCTGGGGTCATCGTATTAACAGACTTAGTCAGTGCAAGTCCCTATAATCAGTCCGTCTTAATCACCAATGGCTTGGCTTCAGAACTTCAGGAAAAAGTTTATGTGATCGGCGGAGTGAACTTGCCGATGCTGCTGGAAACGATCAACCATCAAATCTTGAATACCTCGGTTGAAGAAATTGCGCCAGCCGTATTGGCGCAAGGCGCAGATAGCCTTGACGTTTGGCATGTATCGGAAGTAGCCGAAGAGGACGATGAAGACGACTTTTAAACGTTTAGCAAAATCGTACTCAAGGTTTAATGTAGAAAAAAACACTTAATTAGGAATAGGAGACTAGAATAAATGAAGTGGGGCTTTAGATGGTATGGAGAGAAAGGCGACTCCATTCCTTTAAATCATGTAAGACAAATTCCCGGTATTAATGGCGTAGTCGGTACATTGCTGAACAAAATGCCAGGCGATGTTTGGGAAGTTTCAGAGATACGCGAATTAAAAGAATCCATTGAAAAAGAAGAATTGGAATTACTAGGAATTGAAAGTGTTGCGATTCACGATGCGATCAAAGCTGGAACAAACGAACGTGATCACTACATTAACAACTATATCCAAACCATTAGGAATCTTTCTGAATGTGGGGTTCATTTGATCTGCTACAGCTTTAAGCCAATTTTTGGTTGGGCCAAAACTACTTTGAATTACGAAAATGAAGATGGCAGTTTGGCGTTGTTGTACGACCAAGCGGTTGTAGATAACATGGAACCCGGCGATATGTATAAATTAATCAGCAGTCAGTCAAAAGGTTTTCAACTATCTGGCTGGGAAGAAGAACGGCTAAACAAATTCAATTCGTTAGTTGAAATGTATGAGGGAGTAACGGAAGAGGTTTTATTTGATAACCTAAAATACTTCCTTGAACGAATTATTCCGGTTTGTGAAGAGGCGGATGTGAGGATGGGGATTCATCCGGATGATCCACCTTGGGAAATCTTTGGCTTCCCTCGGATCACCAAAAATTTAGCCGATTTACAACGCATTATCAGTATGGTTGATTCTCCGTATAACGGTGTGACTCTGTGCACAGGAGCTCTAGGTGCTGATCCAGACAATGATATGGTAGAAATCGTTCATGCCATTGGTGATCGTATCAACTTTGTTCATTTCCGGAATGTTGAGTTTCTAGGTTACCGCAAGTTTAAAGAAACTGCGCATCTATCTACGGAAGGGTCTCTTGACATGTATGCGATCATGGAAGCTTTGGTGGAAGTCGGATTTGACGGCGTAATCCGCCCAGATCATGGTCGGACGTTGTGGGGTGAAGTAGCCAGACCGGGTTATGGTCTATATGATCGGGCGATGGGGATCACTTATATGCAAGGACTGCACGAAGCGATTACTAAACGCAAAGACTAGAATTCGCATAGAAAGTGAGAAGAATAGCATGCCAGTAAACATGGAGCATAAAATATATCAACAATTGATCCAAACAAAGCTTTTACCGCTTTATACAGCGACAGATTTGAGCTATTTACCGAAAGTAGAAGAGATTCTATTAGATAATAATGTCCCTTTGATCGAAGTAACTTTCCGTAGTGAATTTGCCGGTGAAGCCATCAAGCAATTAGCAGCATCTGGTAAGCTGATGGTTGGCGCAGGGACGGTACGAACACTTGCAGAAGCAAAGATTGCTATTGAAAACGGCGCGCAGTTTGTCGTTTCCCCTGCAATTGTTCCTGAGGTGATCGAATATTGTTTAGAGCAGGATATTCCGGTTTTTCCTGGAACTGCGACACCTAGAGACATTCAATCCGCAACCGAATATGGAATCAATGTCGTGAAGTTTTTTCCCGCAGATATTTATGGCGGCTTAAAAGCTATCAATGCGCTTAGTGGTCCTTTTTATGACGTAAAATTCCTACCAACTGGTGGAATCAACCAAGAGAATTTTGTCGAGTATTTGGACAATCCTCATGTCATTGGGGTTGGCGGTTCGTTTATCTTATCAGAAAAAGTTATCAAAGAAGATAATGGCAAAAAAATGAACCAGATTCTTCACTCGCTGGTTCAGCAAATAAATTAGAAAAAAACATTCATGAGTCTTTCCTGCAATCGGGAACCCATGAATGTTTTTTCTGTATAAAAGTTGGAGCGAGTAACTCTTCATAATTAAGCCACATTTTTTTCTTATTTTTGTTTAAAATGCTCATAGCTTTTTCAAATGTTTAGCGTAAGATGAACTTAACCCTAAAAATAATTCTTTTTCCCCTGTGAAAGCAGGAACCCCCAGAAATAAAGCTGGCGCATATGCGTCAGCTTTATTTTGTGTATGCCCATGCATTAGCGAGCTGGGGCATGAGATGGTCAAGGGAGTATTTTTGCATGTAGTGTTCCTTATCTGGATTGTCATTAGGATCGTAAACGATGATTTGATCGCTTTGCAGGTCTTTTTTGATTACCATGATATGCCCAACATCGGTAAATTCCCCTGGATTGACCGAGATAACAATTGGCTGGTTTTGATTTATATGTTCTTGGATTTTCATTTGGTCTTTACCGAGGTCTTCCATTTTTAAGCCGTAATTCTGAGCAAAAGCAGGAAAGATCGACCAAGCTGTTCCTTGTCCGGCTTCATAATAATGATCGCCGCTCCATTGTAAGATTTCTGTAGGATAAACGGTTCGTTTTTCCTGATAGGAAAGAATCATTGCTAAAGAAGTGATGGCACAGCCGTTAGTAGCTAAATTATTTTGAGCAGAGCCGCTACCATAGGCTTGATCAGCCCAACGCGAGTCTGTCTGAATTAATAATGAAAAATCTTGTCCGTGCTCTTGCAGATATTGGTTGGCATCGGCAGAAAAGTCTTGTTGACTATTGACTTGATTATCAAAATGGAAAAATCGAGAAGAGAGAATCCCTAAACTGACGATCACTAAAATACTTCCAATAAAAATTGAAAAGGGACGAATTTTTCGTCGCATAAAAAACACCTCCACTCTATTATTAAAACGAAAAAAGAGTGAGGTGTCATCGGTCAAAAGTTGTAAGTTATTCGAATTCTTCTAGTTCTAAGCTGAGCTCTTCCCAACTAGAAAGTTGTTCTTCCTGCTCGGCCTTTTTGGCTTCTAGTTCATTGGTTAACTCTAATAGCTGAACATGGTCATTTAAAATATCTGGTTGACTCATTTGTGTTTCCAGTTCGTCGATTTTTTCATCCAAAGTAGAAAGATTTTCTTCAATTGTTTCGATCTTGCGACGTAAACTACGAATTAATTTCTGTTGTTCTTTGTCCTGATAGAATTTCTTTTTCGGCGCCTCAACAGGAGTTGCTTCTTTTGCCTGTAATTCTGCGATCTCTTCTTCTTCTTTTTTCTTTTCCAAATAATAATCATAATCACCAAGGTATAATTTGCTGCCCTCGGGAGACAACTCGATGACTTTATTCGCGATTCGATTAATGAAATAGCGGTCATGGGAAACAAACAGCAGCGTTCCTTGATAATCAATCAAAGCATTTTCCAAAACTTCTTTGTTGTCGATATCCAAGTGGTTGGTTGGTTCATCAAGAATCAAAAAGTTTTCCTTGTTCATAGAAAGCTTCGCTAATGCTACACGCGCTTTTTCGCCACCACTGAGTAAAGGAATGGTCTTTTCAACATCTTCACCACTAAAAAGAAATCCGCCTAAAACATTTCGGATATCTTTTTCCGGAGTTGTAGGATGTTCGTCCCAAAGTTCGGCTAGAATTGTCTTGTTCCCATGTAGATCCGCCTGGCCTTGGTCATAGTAACCGATCGTAACATTCGTCCCAAAATGCGCTTTTCCTTTAATAAAAGGAATTTGGCCGATCAACGATTTCAACAGGGTGGACTTGCCGATTCCGTTTGGTCCAACGAGCGCGATGGCATCTTCCCGTCGAATATCCATATCTATCGGTTCTGATAATGTTTCTTCATAACCGATGGCAGCTTCTTCTACTTGTAGAACAACGTTTCCAGAAACCTTATCGATATCAAACATAAACTTCGCTGATTTTTCTTTGCCGTCTGGTCGATCAAGGCGATCCATTTTTTCTAAAGCTTTTCGCCGGCTCTGGGCGCGCTTAGTCGTTGAAGCTCGGACCAAATTGCGGGCGACGAAATCCTCTAATTTTTCGATCTCAACCTGTTGTTTTTCATAAGCTTTCCAATCGCTGGCAAGCTGTGCGGCTTTCAAATCCAAATAACGAGAGTAGTTTCCAGTATAATGACGGATCTTATGGCGAGAAATTTCATAGATTTCACTGACGACACGATCTAAGAAATAACGGTCATGAGAGACGATCAAAAGAGCACCAGGATAGCCCTGTAGATAGTCTTCCAGCCAAGCTAGTGTTTCGATATCTAAATGGTTGGTTGGTTCATCGAGGATCAAGATATCAGGCTTTATCAACAGCATCCGCGCTAAGGCCAGACGCGTTTTTTGTCCGCCTGACAAGGTACTGATCTCTTTGTCATAGAAGCTTTCGTCAAACTTAAATCCATGCAGGACGCTGCGAATTTCATTTTCATAGCCATAGCCATTTTGGTCATTGAAATCATGCTGCAGCTGATCATATTCCTTCAACAAAGAAGCGTAGCGACTATTACTTTCTGGAGTTTCACCGATCGCGACTTCAACTTCCCGCATCCGGGCTTCCATTTGACGAACTTTTTCGAAGGCCTTCAGCATTTCATTCCAGATGGTCTCAGTTGAATCTAGACCAGTATCTTGAGCCAGATAACCCAAGGAAGCCTGTTTATTTTTAATCACTTGACCCGCATCAGGCGCTTCGATATTGGCGATAATTTTTAAAAGAGTAGATTTGCCTGCACCATTTCGTCCGACTAAGCCGATCCGTGCTTTGCTGGCGACTTCTAGATGAATGTTTTCAAACAGTGTGTCGGCACCAAAATAGCGAGCAATTTGGTTTGCTTGTAATAAAATCATTGGATATCTTCCTTAAATTTATTTTTCCGAATGGATTTAGTCTAACATATTTTCGAGGTCGTTGCGATTGGAAGAGGTCATTTCAATTAATCGTGATTTTTTCACAAATTTTCGAGCAAGTGCGTTGCAATTTCACTAAGATTCTTGCTATTATAGTGCAGTAGTCAACAATTACGAAATTTTTTGATAAAGGAGAGTTATTGTGAAAGAACATTCAATTCCAAAAGCGACTGTTAAACGATTGCCGTTATACTATCGGTATTTACGTATTTTAAATAATGCTGGAAAAACCAAAGTATCATCAACAGAACTAAGTGAGGCCATCCAAGTCGATAGCGCAACGATTCGCCGTGACTTTTCTTACTTTGGGGAGTTAGGCAAGCGTGGATATGGGTATGACGTGGAAGACTTGATGCATTTCTTCGGAAAAATCTTAAATGACGATCAATTGACCAATGTAGCACTAGTCGGTGTCGGTAATTTAGGGAGTGCCTTGTTGAAATTCAAGTTCCACCAAAGCAATAGTATCCGTGTCAGCTGTGCCTTTGATGTCAAGGAAGATATCGTCGGCCGCATTGTAGACGGTATTCCCGTTTATCCATTAGACAATATGGTTGAACAAATCAAATTACAGCAAATCGAGATCGCAATCTTAACCTTACCAGCTCAACAAGCACAGCAAGTGGTTGATCAATTAGCCGACGCTGGTATCAAGGGAATTCTGAACTTTACTGCCGCTCGTTTAACAGCGCCAGATGATGTCATTATTCAAAGCGTTGATTTGACCAACGAATTACAAACATTGATTTACTTCTTGCATCATAATAATGATAACAAATAAAAGACTGAGCGAGCGCTCAGTCTTTTTTACTTGAACAAAGATTGATAATCTGTTGTTTCCGCATCTTTTGGCAATTGCTGCAAGAGTTTTTCCATAGAGCGAAAATCGATAAAACGTGCCTGACGTGCAATTTCTTTTCCTTCGTGATAAATCAATACTGCCGGCACAGTCAAAACTTCAAAAACGCCAGCTAATTCTGGTTCCTGCATGATATCCAAATGATGAAACGGGATTTCATAATCCTCAGCAAGACTTCTTGCTTTGGGTTCGTCCACGTGACAGATACTGCAAGTCTCAGAGGAAATGAAGACAATATTATTAAGTTGATCAGTTAACGCCTTTTTTACAGCGGTTAAACGTTCCATAGTCTCATTCCTTTCATTTACTTACTAACTGTAAGATAATCAGAAACGAGCATATTGTCAATTTTTCTGTTTGACCAAAAAATTCACTCTGTGTGTGGAAAGCTTGAATTAAAAGGGAATAATTAATTATGGAAATAGTTAGTCTATCCGATCGATGAGCTATCCCAAGACGAATATCTTCTGAAGATGAGCTTAAGAAAAAAGCAATATTAATTATTGTAGGTGTTTTGGTATTAGGATCAGTTTTTATTGGGAATATTCTTGATAAGTTTATTTAAGTTTATTTCAATCGTTAAGTCAATTTTTAAAATAAACTATGTTTTATATGGATAGTTGATAATAGTAAGAGTATTATAATATTAAATAACTATGGATGGTTTGATGATATGAACAAAGGTGTGACGTTTAAAAGTACTTTCTTCCATTATTTTAAAAAATTAGGAAAGACATACCCGATACTAATGATTTCAAAACTTCTAATTGGAAAAAAAGGAAGAGAGGTAATGATTCACAATTATGAAAATGTGGACAATAAACTAGGCTTTATATTATGTTTGTTGGCATTATATGTAATTGGCTTTATATTGGTTCTTCTGGTTTGTACGATTAGCAGTTATGCATTTAACCAATTCAAAAATTGGAGACGCTCAGTAAGTTAAATAATCCATTTATTTAGTTATCCAGTTATAGGTGCTCTGGGAAAAGAGTAGTCTTTGAAAAAGGCGATGGGAGTAAAAATTTGAATATTCTTAAAATTTAGGATGGTTAAGTAGATTGCCCTATTTTAAAGAAAGTAAGAGTGAGTATAGGAGTGGAGATAAAGAGTGAACATTTTTAAAATAGATGGATGCGGAGAACCCTTTAAAACAGGGTCTTAGTGGGCTTATGATAAATATGATAAGAGTGGATATTTAAAAGATAAAAATTATGTAGAGTGGAAAAAGGAGTGGACTTTTCTATTTAGAGTGGATATTTCCTTGAATTTAATAACAATTAAAAAGTTGACATTTACTTGAAACCATATTATTACAATCTTTTTTAATACAATGACTTGCTTAAGATAACAACCAGAGTTAATCTACAGACACGTTAAATGATAGCGCTTTAAAAAAAGAGAGGATGAAATAATATGTCAACAACAGCAGATGTAAAAACAGCATTAAGAGGGATTCTAAGTGATGGAAAAGGGCGTAGCCACGGTGAACTATGGAAAGAACTATTGAAGATTGACAACCTTAAAGGACAACTTGTTAAAGCAGATGGAACCGAAAGAAAAGGCGTTTTGAGTGGAATTTTTACAAGAGTTCAAAATGGTAAAGAGGAATATTTCCGTATCATTAAAAAGAATGGCAAAACTCAAATGATTTATTCAGTGAACAAGGCAGATACTATTTTAAAACTGACGGATGCTTATTTAAAGGATGTAGAAATGGTTAATTTAACAGCGGAAGGTTTTTCTACGGCAGATAAGAAAGTATTTGAAAAGTATCAACGTGCTTGTTATGAGCTGAAAGAATGTGAACCAGGTTTAAAGATTTTGGTCGAGTTTTTAAATAAAAACGGAAATAAAGTTGTGCCAAAAGCGGAAAAACCAAAAATTGAACCAGTACCCGATTCGGTAATTAAAAAAGTAATCGATGTTAAAGATAGAGAAGAACCAAAAAAGCCAGTTACCAAAAAAGGGGAGAACAAGAAAGTAGCTGAAACTAAAGACGAAAATGAAACTAAGAAATTTGCAACTAAAGTACCAATTACTGAAAAAACTACTAAGCAAGCAAAGAAATAAAATTTAGGGAGCCAGATGGCTTCCTTTTTTTATCCCTAAATTGGGAGTAAAGAGAGGTAAAATTTCGACCTCAAAAAACTATTAAAAACATTAAACTAAATCCCACCCAATTTTTACCCATTCAACTGCACCAGCAGCACCCAATTTTCCTATATTTTAAACAGACAAATTCTTCATTTTAGGTAGAAGATAAAACTGTAGGATTCCATTTAAAATTGATTCAGATTTGAGACGTGGATAGTTCTATACCCGAATCATCAGAAATGCGATATTTTGTTGAAGCAATTTTAGAGCTTTATTGACAATTCGAGAATGTTCATTTAGACTAAATGTAACGATATGGTTACATTTAGGAATGAGGTGATTACTCTTGATAAGAAATAGACTAAAGATTTTAAGAGCTGAGAGAGATTGGACTCAAGCAGATTTAGCTGAGAAAGTTGGGATTTCTAGACAAGCTGTAATCTCAATTGAAAAATATAAGTATACTCCTTCTTTAGAATTAGCATTCAAGATTGCTGAAGTTTTTAAAGTAGAAATTACTGACGTGTTTAAAATGGAGGGTGATGAACTGTGAAATCAATCATTTCTATAGTATTAGTGTTAATTGGTGGCTTTTTTCTTATCGCAGCTGATTCTTTTGAAAAGAAAAAGAAAGTGGAATATAAAAATGATGAAAGATGGAAAGAAATAGTTAGAAAATCAAAGAACAAAGTGATGCGGTATTTCAATTTTATTTCTTTAGTAGCATGTTTATTGTCTCTAGTATTTCAAATTTTCGATAATCTTAGTTTTAAAGTCGAACTTGTAGATGTGTTACAAGTAATCTTTATAATCTTATTGTTTAGATATCCAGTTGAATATTTTAGTCTGAAATATTTTGATAAGAATATCTGATTAATTTTGATAAAGTCCATATAATTGTGTAAAAGCAAAAAGGCCATATGAACGCCTCTTTACGGTACAATGTTTTTAACCACTAAAAACATACCCAGGAGGCAATC
>NZ_JAWGOQ010000041.1:0-33973 GCF_032555305.1 Enterococcus sp. | reverse complement strand
AGCGAATTGCATCAATTCGGTGAAGGTCGGGCAAAATATTTTTTCAGTACGATCGTTGCCACGATGCTGTTTTTTGGTGGTGGTGCGTTAGGAATTTGGGAGGCGGTGGAAAAGCTTTTCCATCCCAGCCATGAAGTGGCGAATCCTTTGATCGTATTGGGGATTTTGGTTTTCGGTATTTTAGTCGAAGGCAGTTCGCTGCGGGTAGCGATCAAGGAAATTCATGAACTGAATACAGAGAAGCTGCCATTATTTAAATTTTTACACGAAAGCCGCCACAGTGAAATTCTGATCATTTTTACAGAAGATTTCTGTGCAGTGATTGGTTTAGTCTTGGCGATCGTCGGAACATTGCTGACGATGGTGACTGGAAACCCGATGTTTGATGCTTTGAGTGGATTATTGATCGGGATGATGCTGATGTTTGCGTCGATCTTTTTAGCGCGGGAATTTTACAGCCTGATCATCGGGGAAAGTGTGTCTAAGAATGACCTGATAAAAATCCAAGATGCCTTCAAACGGGAAGAAGTCAAAAAAGTGATCGACATCAAGACAGTCCATTTAGGTCCGACTGAAGTAATGATCGCTGCGAAAATCGATATCGCGGATTCTTATGAAGGCGTCAGTTATGACGTGGTGAACCAGATCGAGCGGGTAATCCGCAAAGCGTTGCCAGATAAAAAAGCCTATATTTATATCGAAACCGATGAGTTCGACCCAGACTATGATCGGAAACGCCAAACCCAATCGGACACATAAATCATTGTGCCGGTTTCTTTGCCAATGAACTTTGAGCAGTTTTTCAAAGGTCATTGGCAAGTTTTATAGGTTTGCCTATTTTTTCATGCTAGGTTTTCAGTTGAATGATATGCATGGCAAAGATCGGCTTCATTAAATTGAGCTGGCTGCCATTAATCTACTTAAAGGGGGTATCAAAAAATGTCATCACTACGATTCTTTTTCTCTTATTCAAGAGAGTTTCTCCGTCACTGGGGCAGCTACATTCTCTTGATCGTTGGAACGAATATCGTGCTAGAAATGCTGGTGATCCCCTGCGTTCAGTTTTTAGTGGCCTTTATTCTAAAAAGAGGGGAAATCCCTTACGTTTCTAACACCAACATCTTGACGATCTTAACGAAACATCCCGCTGTCTTGATCGCTTTGTTATTACTCTTGGCGCTAGTCTTAGCCCTAGTATTTCTGCAATTTACCTTTCAATTATTTGCCATTAAAAGTATTCAAACCAAGGAAGAACGTACTCTGTGGGAGCTGTTTAAGCAATCTCTTTACCACATGCGGCATTTGCGTCCAGAAACATTCTTTTTCTTCCTATTTTACTTTGTGCTGATTTTGCCCTTTGCCAATGCCATTTTCCGAACACCATTATTGAATAAAGTGACGATTCCGGTTTTCATTCTGGAATATTTAAGTGAAAATGGATTGTTTCTTCTATTATTAGTCGTTGCCTCGATTGCAGTGTCGTATATCGGAATCCGTCTGCTATTTGTGTTGCCGTTGATGATTTTCGCAGACGAATCGCCGAAACAGGCGATAGCCAAAAGCCTTGAGCTGACCCATCATCGTTATTGGCATTATGCGTGGCGGATCTTTGTTTTAACGGTTATTTTGACTCTAGTTTCCTATGTTGGTTATGGTGTGAGCTATGGGGCGCAACTAGTCTTTGATTTATTGCCGAAACCATTTCCTGCGATCGGCGCCATGGTCAACCTATCGAGTATCCAATTGTTCAGTCAATTGATGCTGGCATGGGCGACGGTTTTGTACTTCAGTATCTTGGTTCAAAAATTTTATCCGTTGATGATTAGCGGCGAACGTCCTTTGCGTCTGGTTCGACCAAGCTTTTGGACGCGGATTGCAGCCGCAGTGTTGTTTGTCTTTCTTGGGGGAACGACTCTGATCAGCAATGTGCTTTATTTAGCAGGTCTGGAAGATTCAATTCCGTTAACTATTTCTCATCGCGGAGTGGACAATGGTAACGGGGTGCAAAATACGATTTCGGCGATGGCTGCGACGATCAAAGAAAAACCTGATTATATCGAGATGGATATCCAAGAAACCAAAGACGGTCAATTTGTGGTTTTTCACGATAAAAATTTCAGAAAACTAACAGGTCGAGATAAAACCACCCATGAGCTGACTTTGGCTGAAGCCCAAGAGTTGCAGGCAGTCGAGAATGGCCATGTGGCACCGATTGCCAGTTTTGATGATTACTTAGCTTTTGCCAATGAGCATCAGCAAAAATTACTGATTGAAATTAAAACGACTTCAGCCGATTCTAAGGAAATGATCAATCGATTTATCGAAAAGTATCAGCAAACGATTTTGACTCATCACCATCGAATCCATTCCTTGGACTATGACGTAGTGACTGAGCTAAAAGAAAAGGCACCAAAGTTGTATGTCAGTTATGTCTTGCCTTATAATTTAGTATTCCCGCAAACACCGGCGAACGCTTATACGATGGAGGAAACGACCTTGACCAGTGATTTTGTTCGGCGGGCTCATCTTGAAGACAAGGACGTTTACGCCTGGACTGTTAACGATGCTGACTCGATGGATCGGATGGTCTCGTTGAATGTTAACGGGATCGTAACGGATGATCTTAAAACACTGCAGGAACAGATCAAAACATATGAAGAAAATCCTTCCTATGCGAAGCGAATCGATATGTATATCAATCGTCTACCAGCACTGGACGAGCGAATCAGCGAGAATTGATTTAGAGCGAAAAAAATTCATTAAATTTCCATAGAGTTTTCGCAAAAGATTTTCGAACAGATGCCCGCTCTATGGTAGAATAGCAATATATTTCACAAAGGCTGTCAGCTCTTTTGCAAGTTGTATGAGAAGAGTGACGGAGTGGAAAGTATCTGATTTTTAGAAAAAAAGGGGTTTATAATGAGAAAACGTGGTTTTGAAGTGACTGAAGCTTATCAGGATAAGAACATCAATTTACCGAAACGGGCAACGAAAAACGCGGCGGGGTATGATTTTGAAGCGGCCGAAGATATCGTGATCCCAGCGGTGTGGAAGCAAGTCATTCAGCATTTTACTAAAAATTCAGAGGTATCTGAAAAGATCGTGAAGCCAGTCTTGGTTCCTACTGGAATTAAGTCTTACATGAGGCACGATGAATATTTACAATTAGCGAATCGTTCAAGCAATCCGTTAAAACGTTTTTTGACGTTAAGCAACGGTGTTGGCGTGATCGACAGCGACTACTATAATAACCCAGACAATGAAGGGCATATTATGTTTCAATTTTCAAACTTTGGTTTAACCGATGTGCATATCAAAAAAGGCGAACGGATCGGACAAGGGATTTTCTTGCCGTTTCTTAAAGCTGACAATGATGAAGAAGGCGCTGAACGTACTGGTGGATTCGGTTCTTCAGACAAAAAATAAAATTTTAATCAACGAGTGAGGCGAAGGCTTTGGCGAAAAAATCCAAGACACAATTTATCTGCCAAGAATGCGGCTATGTTTCGCCGAAATATTTAGGAAGATGTCCTAACTGCGGTAATTGGAATACAATGGTGGAAGAGGTTGAGCAAAATCATCCCGAAGATCGCCGGAATCGGGTCAGTCTTACCGGTGAACGGGCGGTCCCCACTAAGCTGAAGGATGTCGTCTTTAAAAAGGAAACACGGATCCAAACGGAGTTAGCCGAGCTGAACCGTGTGCTGGGCGGGGGTGTGGTGCCAGGTTCTCTGGTATTGATTGGCGGAGATCCCGGAATTGGGAAATCTACCTTGCTGTTGCAAGTATCGCACCAATTGGCGGCTACTGGCGGGAATGTTCTGTATGTTTCCGGTGAAGAAAGTGCCCAGCAAATCAAATTGCGGGCGGAGCGTTTAGGCTCCAGCAAAACGGATTTCTATCTATATGCGGAGACAGACATGGGAGAAATCAGCCGGACGATTGAAAATCTTAAGCCAGATTATGTGATCATCGACTCGATCCAAACCATGACACAACCGGATATCACCAGCGTAGCAGGTTCTGTCAGCCAGGTTCGTGAAACAACAGCGGAACTATTGAAGCTGGCGAAAACCAATGGCATCGCGATTTTCATTGTTGGTCACGTGACTAAAGAAGGAAATATCGCGGGACCTCGGATGCTGGAGCATATGGTAGATACGGTTTTGTACTTTGAAGGCGAGCAGCATCACAGCTTCCGTATTTTACGAGCGGTAAAAAACCGTTTCGGCTCCACTAATGAGATCGGGATCTTCGAAATGCGAGAACAAGGCTTAGTCGAAGTTGCCAATCCTTCTCAGGTTTTCTTGGAGGAACGGCTGGAGGGTGCGACTGGATCGGCGATCGTGGTAGCAATGGAAGGCAGCCGACCAATTTTGGTGGAAGTTCAGGCGCTAGTAACACCGACCGTTTTCGGCAACGCAAAGCGAACGACAACGGGATTAGATTTCAATCGTGTCTCATTGATCATGGCTGTTCTGGAAAAACGAGCTGGTTTGCTGCTGCAGAATCAAGATGCCTACTTGAAAGCCGCAGGCGGCGTGAAATTAAATGAACCCGCCATTGACTTGGCTGTGGCTGTGGCGATTGCTTCCAGCTATAAAGAAAACGGCACGGAAGCGACCGAATGCTTTATTGGTGAAATCGGTTTGACCGGTGAGATTCGCCGGGTCAACAGCATCGAACAGCGCATCAAAGAAGCCAGCAAGCTAGGCTTTAAAAAAATCTATCTGCCTAAGAACAACATGGGCGAGTGGAACCCGCCGAAAGGAATCGAATTGATTCCGGTGGCGACCTTAGGAGAAACACTAAGAAAAGTATTTCGTTAATAAGCGGCAGTGCCAGAAGCATTTCTGGCACAGCCTTTATTCAAAGGTTTTTACCTTAAAAAAATAAATGAAAGAACTTAGGAGGGATGGCATGCAAAAACGTGTGTTAACAGTCATCGTTCTGATTGTTGGGATCAGTTTAGGAATCACTTTCTTACCAGCAGCGTGGACGGCAATTGGCAGTGCGAACAACTTGTGGTTGAATAATTCACTTACGAATGGCCTGATTGGTGCAATTATTTTTTATATTATTTCTTTGGTTATCGTAGAACCAATCACAGTTGGTGTGAAAAAAATAGAGAAACAATTAAATGAATTAAGCTTGACTTATATCTTATTTGGAGTGGTGGGTGCAATCTTAGGGTTGACCCTAGGGTTGATCGGAACGACACCTCTGTATCAGATCCCGATTCCATTCATCAACAGCGCATTACCGATTTTAATTATGCTGCTGTTAGGTTATTTAGGTTTTCGGATGGGAACGACGCGGATCGACGAGTTGAAGAAATTCTTCGGCGGACGTAACAAGAAGGCCGAAACGAATGAAGGCGAAGTATTAGAGCGTAAAGCGGACGATCACTTCCATAAATACAAAATCTTGGATACCAGCGTCATCATTGACGGACGTATCTACGATATTGCTAAGACCGGATTTTTAGAAGGCGTCTTAATGATTCCAAATTTTGTCTTGTATGAGCTGCAATACATCGCTGACTCTGGCGACAGCTTGAAACGCGTACGGGGCCGCCGCGGGTTAGATATCTTGAATTCTTTACAAAAAGAAGAAGGCATCGCCGTGGAAATGTATGATGGCGATTTTGAAGATATCAGCGAAGTCGACAGTAAATTAATCAAGCTGGCTAAATTATTAGACGGCGTAATCGTGACAAATGACTACAACTTGAATAAGGTTTCAGAGTTCCAAAACGTCGCAGTCTTGAACATCAATGCCTTAGCCAATGCGGTGAAACCAGTCGTGATTCCAGGTGAAAACATGAATGTTTTAGTCGTGAAAGCCGGAACAGAACGTCAGCAGGGGGTTGCTTATCTGGATGATGGCACCATGGTGGTCGTTGAGGACGGTCAGCATTATATGAACGAACACATCGAAGTAGTTGTAACGAGTGCCTTGCAAACAGCGGCGGGTCGCATGATATTTGCTAAACCTGCTCATTCAAGCCGCAACATCAAGGATGATTCACCCGAGAAAAAATTAGACTACAGCAACGGCAAAGCGGGAAAATAACACTGTAGCTTTACTAAACAGTGGATTGATTGTACAATTTAGGTTGAGTAGCAAATGGTTTTTAATTTGCTAAATAAGCGGGAAAGAGGAACTAATATATGTCGAAAATTCGTGTGCGCTATGCACCAAGTCCAACTGGACACTTACACATCGGAAACGCCCGAACTGCTTTGTTCAATTATCTATTTGCTCGCCACCATGATGGAGACTTCATCATCCGGATCGAGGACACTGATTTAAAAAGAAACATCGAAGGCGGCGAAAAAAGCCAGTTAGAAAATTTAGCTTGGCTAGGCATCGACTGGGATGAATCACCAGAAAATCCTGGGAAATACGGTCCTTACCGTCAATCAGAACGACGCGATGTTTATCAACCGTTGATCGATCAATTGTTGATGAGCAACTTAGCGTATAAATGCTACTGTACTTCTGAAGAATTAGAAGCTGAACGTGAAGCACAACGTGCTCGCGGTGAGATGCCTCATTACGGCGGCAAGTGCGCGAATTTGACTCCAGAAGAGCAGGCGGAAAAAGAAGCACAAGGGTTAGAGCCGGTTATTCGCTTCCGCGTTCCTCGTAATACTAGCTTTGCTTTTGATGACATGGTCAAAGGTGAAATCAGCTTTGAATCGGACAATGTCGGCGGTGATTTTATCATTCAAAAACGTGATGGTATGCCGACTTATAACTTTGCCGTAGCGGTGGATGACCATCTGATGAAGATTACGCACGTATTGCGGGGCGATGATCATATCGCGAATACGCCAAAACAGTTGATGATTTATGATGCTTTTGGTTGGCCGCGACCAACGTTTGGTCATATGACATTAATCATTAACACCGAGACTGGGAAAAAATTAAGTAAACGTGATGAAAGTATTCTGCAATTCATCGAACAATATCGCGAACTAGGGTATTTACCTGAAGCGATGTTTAACTTTATCGCCTTGCTTGGCTGGTCTCCAGTCGGCGAAGACGAGATCTTCCCGCAAGATGAATTGATCAAGATATTCGATACAAACCGTTTGAGCAAATCACCAGCAGCGTTTGATCCGAAAAAACTAGAATGGGTCAATAATCACTATATCAAAGCGATGGATTTGGATAAATTAACAGACTTGTGCTTGCCTTATTTAATCAAGGCTGGTAAAGTCGAAGAAAATCCAACACCTGAACGTAAAGCTTGGGTAAAACGGGTGGTCAGCCTGTACCAACCGCAAATGAGCTATGCAGCGGAAATTACTGAAGTATCCAGCTTATTCTTCCAAGATCAGCTTGAGTTAGACGACGCAGCGAAGGAAGTTTTAGCGGGTGAAGGTGTTTCAACAGTATTGAATGCCTTCAAAGCACAGCTAGAAGCAATGGAAACAGTTGATGCGGCTGGTGTTTTAGCGGCGATCAAGGCGGTTCAAAAGGAAACAGGTATTAAAGGAAAGAACCTTTGGATGCCGATCCGTGTAGCGGTAAGCGGCGTGGTTCATGGACCAGAATTACCAGAAACAGTTGAAATCTTAGGCAAGGAAAAAGCCTTAGCACATTTAGCTCAAGTAATGTAAACACATAGAAGAGAAGAAGTAGTAGCTGGCGATTTTTCAGAGAGACTGCGGGTGGTGGAAGCAGTCAAATCAATATCTACGAAATGCATCTCCGAGTGGTCTTGGCGATACGTAGCCAAGAACGGTTCACAGACGTTACCTGTTTTGAGGCAGATATTCTGCAAACAAAAGTGGGACCACGTTCAAGCGTCTTTTGAGGAAACTCAAAAGACGCTTTTTTGTCAGTTTTTCTTCACGCTTTAGCGTGATTAGAAAAATGATATGCGCAGCGAAAATAAAGTCATTTTTTGTTTTTTGAAAAATGGCATCATCAATATGAGTTAGCTGTCAGTTACGCTTTTCGCAGTTTTGTGTTGTACAAGGGTCAAATAAGGATTTTTAACTAAACTATAGATGCATAGTTTAGCGGAATCGTATGCGAAACGACTATAAGATCATTTTTCTGGTTTTTGGAAAAATGAGTTCCTTAATTGGAGATAGCTTAATAGCAGGAAATTGGAAATTTGTTGAATGTTTTATGGGGGAAAAAATCTAAAAATAAAAAAGGGGTTGAAGTAAATGGGATGGTGGCAAGAAGCAATCGCAGCAGCGAAGAGAAATGATCCGGCAGTTAGGACAGGCGTAGAAGTTGTACTTACATATCCAGGTGTGCATGCATTATTTTTCCATAGAATCTCACATTTTCTTTATCGGCACGACTGGTTTTTGTTGGCACGGATTCATTCGCAATTTTGGCGTTTTTTAACGGGTATCGAGATTCATCCCGGAGCCAAAATCGCTCCTGGTGTTTTTATCGATCACGGAATGGGTGTCGTGATCGGTGAAACGGCAGAAGTGGAGCGAGATGTCGTTTTGTTTCATGGGGTGACATTAGGCGGAACGGGAAAGGACACTGGAAAACGGCATCCAACGGTACGTCAAGGTGCGTTTATTTCGGCAAATGCGCAGATTTTAGGACCAATTGAAATCGGTGCAGGAAGTAAAATCGGCGCAGGTGCGGTAGTATTAAAGGATATCCCGGCCGACGCGACCGCTGTTGGTGTACCAGCAAAAGTAGCAAGATTACATGGAAAGAAGGTTCAACATGATTAAAATACACAACACATTGACACGAGAAAAAGAGATATTCAAACCAATTGAAGAGAACAAAGTCCGAATGTATGTCTGCGGACCAACGGTTTACAATTATATCCATATCGGCAACGCCCGCAGTACGATTGCATTTGATGTGATCCGCCGTTATTTTGAATACCGCGGCTACGAAGTGAATTATGTCTCGAACTTTACTGACGTTGATGACAAAATCATCAAAGCGGCAAAGGAGTTGTCAATTACCGCGCCAGAAGTAGCGGATCGTTTTATCGCAGCCTTTGAAGAAGATACTGCGGCATTGAATGTGAAGCCGGCGACGCTGCATCCGCGAGTAATCAATCATATTCCTGATATTTTAAGCTTTATCGAAACCTTGATCGACAAAGGCTATGCCTATGAAGCAGAAGGCGATGTCTATTATCGCACTCGGAAGTTTGAACATTATGGGGAGCTAAGTGATCAGTCGATCGATGAACTAGAAGTAGGTGCTAGTCAAAGAACAGGTGCAGAGCAGTCGATTAAAGAAGACCCCTTGGATTTTGCATTATGGAAAAGCGCGAAGCCCGATGAAATATTTTGGGAGTCTCCTTGGGGCAAAGGACGTCCAGGCTGGCATATCGAGTGCTCAGTCATGGCAACGAAACATTTAGGCGACACCATTGATATTCATGGTGGTGGACAAGACTTGGAATTTCCTCATCATGAAAACGAGATTGCCCAAAGTGAAGCGAAAACCGGTCAG
The DNA here is from genome assembly GCF_032555305.1 of Enterococcus sp. Taxonomy (GTDB): domain Bacteria; phylum Bacillota; class Bacilli; order Lactobacillales; family Enterococcaceae; genus Enterococcus_A. The sequence continues at coordinate 24,508 of NZ_JAWGOQ010000041.1, read as the reverse complement.
CGTTTTGCGAACTATTGGATGCATAACGGCTATGTTACGATCGGTGAAGATGACGCGAAAATGAGTAAGTCGCTAGGAAACTTTGTAACGGTGCACGATATGGTTAAAGAGATTGATCCGCAAATTTTGCGCTTCTTTATGGCAACTACTCAATACCGTCGCCCAATCCGTTACAGCGAAGCGACTATGAAAGATGCTCAAGCCAATCTGCAAAAACTACGGACAGCCTTTGAAAATACGACCTTCCGCCAAATAACGGCTGAGGCTGAACTAGCCGATGATCAAGAAAAAATCGTTGAAATACAGGCACTGAAGGATCGTTTTATCGAAGAGATGGACGACGACTTTAATGCGGCAAACGGGATCACGGTTGTTTATGAATTGGCGAAATGGCTGAATAGTTATAGCGAACAAGAAAAAGTATCGACAGTAGTTATCGCTTCTGCGTTAGAAGAATTTACGAAGATGCTGAACGTTTTTGGGATTGAATTCCAAACAGCTGGCTTATTAGATGAAGAAATCGACCAATTAATCGAAGAACGTAATCAAGCACGGAAAGATAAAAACTTTGCCCGCAGCGATGAGATCCGTGACCAATTAAAAGAACAAGGAATCATTTTAGAAGACACCCCGCAAGGCGTCCGTTGGAGACGAGCATAATGGCAGATTATAAACAATTAAACGCGTTGGCTCTCGCTTATGTAGGCGACGCAATCTATGAAACGTACGTGCGGGATTATCTTGTTCGTCAAGGGCAAACGCGCCCAAATAAACTACATCACATGGCGACCCATTATGTTTCTGCCAAGGCTCAAGCAACGCTGATCCAAAAAATGATCGATGATGGTATGCTGTCAGAAGAAGAAGAAGGTATCTATCGGCGAGGACGTAATGCCAAAAGCTATACCTCAGCCAAAAATACCGACATCATGACCTATCGTATGTCTACTGGATTCGAAGCATTGATGGGGTATCTGCATTTATTAGAACGACAAGAGCGATTGGAAGAATTGATCATGTGGTGTTTAGAGAAAGCGGGTGAAATGAATGAAGGATAAGAAACAGCGTCGAGGCAATGATCGACGGAATCAGCGGAACAACGATCGATCTAAAGATCGCCGTAAAGAAAAAGAAATAGAAGCAATTGAATCAGAAGAAAACAATTTTGTCTTCGGGCATCATGCCAGCGTCGAAGCGCTTCAGGCTGGTCGAGGAAATAAGTTATTCATGCAAGAGGACGCTCATGGTGACAAGATCGATCAGCTGAAAAGCTTGGCTAAGGAACAAGCAGTTCCTGTCAAATGGGTTCCCAAACAAAAACTGGATACATTGAGCGACGGTGGTGTTCATCAAGGGATCGTTCTAGGGATCACACCTTATGAGTACTTGACTTTAGATGACTTAATGGCAAAAACGTCATCAGAAGAAGCACCATTTTTACTGATTTTAGACAGCTTGGAAGATCCTCATAATTTTGGTTCGATCTTACGGACAGCAGACGCCAGTGGTGTATCAGGAGTAATCATTCCAAAACATCGGTCGGTCGGGATCACACCCGTCGTAACGAAGGCTTCAACAGGTGCTGTGGAATATGTACCGATCGCTCGAGTGACGAACTTGGCTCAAAGCATCAAGCAGCTAAAAGAGGCTGGCTATTGGATCTTTGGAACGGATATGGCAGGAACTGATTATCGTCAGTGGAAGGTCTCAGGTCCAATTGCGTTGATTATTGGCAATGAGGGTAAAGGGATGAGTGCCGGCTTGAAAAAGGAAGTCGATGAGATGTTGACGATCCCTATGACAGGACATGTCCAAAGTCTAAATGCAGGAGTCGCAGCTGGCTTATTAATGTACGAAGTCTTCCGAAAGCGAAGTGATTCGTAATGAAAAAACAGCTATTGATCGTTGATGGATATAATATGATCGGCGCGTGGCCTGAATTAACGTTACTGAAAAATCAGGATCGTCTAGAAGAAGCACGGGAAGCTCTGCTATTTCGCTTGTCGAACTTCGCTAAGTACCAAGGATTAGAAACGATCGTTGTATTTGATGCACAATTTGTTCCAGGAATCACCCAAAGCTTTCAGAAATACCAGCTGACAGTCGTCTTTACTAAAGAAGATGAAACGGCCGATAGCTATATCGAGCGGATCGCTGGCGAACTGAATGACCGTCTGACCCAAGTAACTGTAGCCACTAGTGATCTGGCTGAACAATGGACGATTTTTTCTCAAGGAGCACTGCGAACATCCGCGCGCGAGTTGTATAAAACCGTCCAGCAAACCGAAGCATTAATTACAGGGGATACAAAAGATACGCATTTTCAAAATTTTCGACGCAATTCTCCCTGGAATAATGAACAATTGCAAAAATTGTCTCAAAAACTGGACGAATTAAGCAAAAAAAAATAAATCGACTGTCGACACCCCTCTCTTCCTAACAAAGCGTGTATGCTTTTAGGTGTTGAGAGGGGTGTTTAATTTGGAAGATGCAACGCGTATGAAAGAAATTGATGGTTCTGATTTTGAAGAAATGTTTAGTCAATATTTACCCATAGTTTACAACATGTATTCTCGTTACTCGATTCGTGATTTTGATTTTGATGATTGGCTGCAAGAGGGGCGGATTGCCCTGGACAGTGCACTAAAAAGTTACCGTAAGGGACATGGGACGACGTTTGGTTTATATTACAAGATGATTTTTGAGAATCGCATTCGTTCTATTTTACGTCGCCAGAAAGCAAAAAAACGTTGGGCTCAACAACAAGCTGTTTCAATTGAAAAGGTCGGTATCGAAGCCTTCAGCGAACAGTGCAAATACCATGAGTATATGGATGAAAACTTATATATTAGCGAGCTGCTGTTGGCAGGTGAGATTCCATTTTCTTCGTTAGAAAACCGCTCATTGTATTACTATTTACAGGGGGAAGATCCCTTTATGATCGCGGAACACTTGGATGAAACAGAAAAGGCGATCAATAACGCATTAAATCGCGCAAAAAATAAAATAAAGAGAAAAATATCTAATTGAACACATAATTTTCTGCACTTCCGGTCATTTTAGCGAGTAAGAGTTTGCAAATTTTTTTATCTTATGATAACATTGAAAAGTTTTAGTTTTGTGCTATAATATATCTTGAGGTGAACTGTATGCCAACAACTTTAGCGTCTATCAAGAAAAACTTGGAAGACCGGATTGGTGCTCCAATCATGCTTGTAGCTCAGACGGGACGCAAGCGCCAAACGCAACGTAAAGGTATTCTTACCGAGACTTATCCTTCCGTATTCGTCGTTGATTTGGACCCAGAAGAAAATTCTTTCGAACGTGTTTCATACAGCTATTCCGATGTATTGACTCGCACAGTAGAGATCGAATTTTTATCAGAAGCAATTTAAAAACCATGGAGCATTTGCTCCATGGTTTTTATTTTACCTGTTAGGCTTTTTGTAGTTTATCGCACTTTTGCTTAAAAAAACGGATATAAACTAGTTGTCTTCATGTTTGATCTTATTTTGCTCAATCAAAAGATCGCGAATGTCTGCTAAATAATCTTCAGCTGTTGGTACAGCCATCTCTGGTACAGCAGCTTCCTCTTCTGGTTTTGCTTTTTTTGCTTTGTTGGCTGCTTTAACAATCAAGAACAGGACGAAACCTGTAATAACAAAGGTGATCAATGCACTGACGACATCGCCAAAAGCAAAGGTTACACCTTTTACAGGACTCCAGTCTAAGATCGACATCGCTTCGTTCAAATCTTTCCCATTAGTGAATAATGAAACGATCAGACCTACAAGAGGAGTGATCAGTCCATTTACTACATTCGTTACAATTGCAGTAAACGCAGAACCGATTACTACACCAACAGCAAGATCGAGGACATTGCCCCGCATTAGAAATTCCTTAAATTCTTTAATCATAATGACACTCCTTGTATTAATGTATTAATTTTTTCTCCAGAAAAAAATCGTTCGATGCTTAATCCGTATGCCAAGCTACTAACTGTTTCTACTCACAGATTAAGTCAAATGAGCAAAGCCGGCATTCTCTAAGCTACCTCTAATTTCAGTATAGCGAAAGAAGAAAAAAATTTGAAATAAAACAAACTGTCGGCTAAGGTTGATTTCAGTCCTTAGGCAGTGCCTGTGCTATAATTAGCCTTAATGATAAGACAAAGGAGCTTAGCGATGATCGAATTAAAAAAAGGCGTGCGTCTGCACGTGATCGCGACCAAAAAATACAAAACGATTCAAATCTACGGGCGATTTACCACCCGTTTAACCAAAGAAATTATGACTAAACGAGCACTTTTGGCGAACCTGTTGGAGACCAATTCTTTGCGCTATTCCGACCAGACCAAATTAAGTGGACAATTGGCGGAGCTTTATGGTGCCAGCTTTGGTCTAAATGTTGGACGCAAAGGAAACCTACATTGGATGGACATCGGTCTTGGCGTCGTTAATGGAAAATATGTGAATGATCCGACCCTTTTACCTTCAGCAATGGATTTTTTGAGGGAAGTGTTATTCTATCCAAATATCCACGATGGAAAATTTGATGAACAAACGTTCCAATTGGAAAAAGAAAATCTGCAAAGCTATATCGAAACTTTGCATGAGGACAAGCAGACGATGGCCTCCTTAAAGATCAAAGAGACCTATTTCACAGACGAAGCGCAAAAATTCCCAAGCTTTGGGACGGTTGCAGATTTGGAAGGTGAGACAAATGAAGGGCTGGCAGCTTATTATCACGAGATGATTACACAAGATCAAGTCGACCTGTTTGTGATCGGGGATGTAGAAGAAGCCGAAATGACAGAATTATTCAAGCAGCTGCCTTTTACAGATCGCGAAGAAAGCTTCCCAGCGATCTACTATTATCAAGTCAATGACAATGTGATTCGGGAACAGCAAGTACAGGAAACTGTGACACAAGGAAAGCTGAACCTTGCCTATGCCACGGATATTTACTATGAAGATATTGATCGTTTTGCTTTGTTAGTTTTCAACGGTTTGTTCGGCGGATTTCCCCATTCGAAACTCTTTATGAATGTACGGGAAAAAGCGAGCTTGGCATATTATGCATCCAGCTCATTCGATACTTTCCGTGGGTATTTACAGGTGCAGACGGGGATCAACAGTGATAACCGAGAAAAGGTCTTGCATTTGATTAATGAACAGCTGTTGGAGCTGCAGGCGGGCAATTTTACAGAGTTGGCTTTCCAGCAAACCAAAGCGATGTTGAAAAATCATTATTTACTGGGCTTGGACAGCATGCAAAATACGATCGAGACGACTTACTTGGCGCAATGGCTGCCGCAAAGTAAACTAACAGACGAAGAATGGCTGAGGCGCTTGGCGGCGGTGACACCGAAAGATGTCCAAAAAGTCGCGAAGAAAATTCGTCTGCAAGCGATCTTCTTCTTAGATGGAGGGCAGCAGAATGGATAAATTAGCATATCAAAAAATCAATGAGACCTTATATAAAGAGGTATTACCAAACGGCTTAACGGTCTACTTGCTGCCGAAAGCAGGGTATCACAAGACATACGGTCTATTCAGCACGAATTATGGATCGATCGACAATGAGTTTGTCCCTCGTGGTGGTACCGACTACATCAAAGTTCCTGACGGAATTGCCCACTTTTTAGAACACAAGATGTTCGAAAAAGAAGATGGGGATGTTTTCCAAAAATTTGGTGAACAAGGAGCCTCAGCAAATGCCTTCACGAGCTTCACTCGGACCAGCTACCTGTTTTCTACTACAGATCAGCTGGAATTAAACTTGGCAACCTTACTGGATTTTGTTCAAGAGCCTTATTTTACCGAAGAATCTGTGCAAAAAGAGCAGGGGATCATTGGTCAAGAGATCCAAATGTATCAGGATGATCCAAGCTGGCAGCAGTTTTTCGCGATTCTTAAAAATATGTATCCAAAACATCCGCTGCATATCGATATCGCGGGAACGATCGATTCGATCGCTGAGATCACGGCTGAGGATCTGTATACGTGCTACAATACGTTCTATCATCCAAGCAACATGACGTTGTTTGTTGTAGGAAATTTGGAGCCTGAAGCTTTAATGGAGTTCATTCGTGAAAATCAAGCTACGAAAACATTTGAAGCTCCAGAACCGATTCTGCGTCGTTTCCCGGCAGAAACACCAGATGAAATCATCAGGCTAAGCGAAGAAAAAATGCCGATTACGATGCCAAAAGCCATCGTTGGAGTCAAAGGGTTAGCTGAGTTGCCGGCTGACGATAAAGAGCGTCTAATCTTCAAGGTTTCGATGGACCTGCTATTCCAAATGCTTGTTGGGACCACATCGCAGAATTATTTGCGCTTATACAATGAAGGCTTGTTGGATGATAGCTTCGGCTATGAATTTTCACTAGATCGCAGCTTCTATTTTGCGGACTTCGGTGGCGACAGCGAAGAACCGCAAAAACTGGCAGATCGTTTAACGGAGATTTTGCTGCATTTCGACAGTGATCCAGAGGTCAACGAGAAAAATCTCGTTTTACTGAAGAAAAAAATGCTAGGCAAATATTTCCAATCACTAAATTCACTCGAATATGTTGCCAATCAATTCACGCAATCCTTATTTGGGGAATGGACCTTATTCGATATGCCGGAAATCATCCAAGAAATCGAACTAGCTGATGTTTTGGAAGCCGGGAAACTATTTATAAAAGAAGAGGGCTTCACTCGTTTTTATATGGAAAAGGATGAATAAGCTTCTCTAGATTCGTAAATTGTTAGTTAGCTTTACGCAGTTAATCAGTCTGCTAATCTTACTCGGATTAGATTAGCAGAGTTTTTTTGAGATTTTAGGTTACAAAAAGCCATATATTCAGATGAAATAGGAGACATCAAATGCCTTATGCTTTAGTAATGGGTGCCAGTGGAGATATCGGTCAAGCGGTTTGCGAAAAATTGGCGGGGCAAGGCTGGTCTCTCTACTGCCACTATAATCAGCAAAAAGAAAAAGTTTTAAATTTCGTTTCAGACTTACAGAAACGTTATCCTCAGCAAGATTTTTTTATGGTATCCTTAGACATGTTGAAGGAAGCGGAGATTCCTAACTTCCTAGACCAATTATTCCAAGTAGACGGAATCGTCTTTGCTTCAGGATTTACTTTTTATGAGTTGTTTCCAGAAACAAAAGCCGATCAAATGGAAGCCTTATGGCAGGTCCATTTGAAGACACCGCTGCTCCTGCTACAGGGGCTACAGGAGAAATTGGCCCAGAACAGTAATGGACGCGTCGTATTTATCGGCTCAGTCTATGGCCATCGCGGCAGCAGTATGGAGACGGTTTACAGCGCGGTAAAAGGCGCGCAAGAAGCCTTTGCAAAAGCGTATGCGAAGGAAGTTGCGACTTTAGGGATTACAGTTAACGTGGTAGCACCAGGAGCTGTTCAAACTAAAATGAATAATAATTGGAATCCGCATGAGTTAGCAGAATTAAAAGCGGAGATTCCCTTAGGTCGTTTGGCTGACCCAATAGAGATCGCGGCAGCCTGCACATATTTATTTTCAAAAGAAGCCAGCTATACAACCGGCATCGTTTTACCTGTCGCCGGCGGCTGGATGGAATAAAATCGGAACGTATATCGTTCCATAATTACGAATTAGGGGTAGAGAATCAAGTGGCTAGTATTAATATTGGAGAAACGTTACGCAAAGCCCGTATCGATAAAAAAATTAGTTTAGATGAGCTGCAGCAACGCACCAAAATCCAAAAACGTTATTTGCTGGCGATTGAAGAAAATGATTTTCAAGAGCTGCCCAGCGATTATTATTTGCGGACGTTTATTCGACAATATGCTGATGAGGTAAAACTTGACGGCAATCATTTGCTCGATGTATTGGATGGGAAGGATCGGCCGTTGCCGACGTATCCTGAGCTGGAAACCGTCGATGGGCTGAGAAAAAATAAACATGCTGAAAGTCCCACTCGGGCCCGTTTTAGAGCAACGCTTCCTATGGTTCTCTTAGGGTTGGTGGCATTGGCAATTATCTCGGTAGTAGGGTACATGACTTGGCTGGATCACCAAGAAACTGCAATTATTCCGGAAAATAGTTCTGTTCAAGTCGAACGTTCAGATGACTCTTCATCAGCACCTGAAAAGGTTTCGTCGTCACAACCAAAACCAACGACGGAATCATCAAAAAAACCAGAGAAACCAAAAATGGCACTTGCGATGGAAAACAACACGACAAATGCAGCAACGATGAAAGTTGATCAGGCAGAGAAACCGTTAAAAATCACCTTCACTGCTAAAGAACGCGTCTGGATCGGCGTACGGGTCAACGAAGCTTGGACCTATGAGAAAACATTGAATCCAGGAGAAACAGAGACCACCGAATTAGCGGCTGATACTGCTCAAGCAATCATTACGATTGGTATGGCAAAATACGCTGAGATCAAAGTCAACGATCAGGTTCTTGACTTCCAACCGGGAGAGTCGTTATTACAAAAGAACGTGACATTGAATATCGCCTATGCATCTTAGCCGCGTACTTAAATCGAATTAGGAGGAATCAACAATGAATTTACCAAATAAATTGACTGTCATCCGGATCTTTATGATCCCATTGTTTATGGTCGTTGTTCTAGCCCCGTGGGATTGGGGGACGCTGCAAGTTGGAGATACCAGCTTAGCCGTCACACAGTTAGTAGGAGCAATCATTTTCGCAATTGCCAGCTATACTGATCATTTGGACGGCAAGATCGCTCGGCGCGATGGCTTGGTCACCAATTTTGGGAAATTTGCCGATCCGTTAGCGGATAAAATGCTTGTAATGACAGCCTTTATTATTCTAGTTGAGCAAGGCAAAGCACCTTCTTGGGTAATTGCTATTATTGTTTGTCGCGAGTTAGCGGTGACAGGATTACGCCTGCTGATCGTCGAACAAGGCGGTGGCGTGATGGCGGCGGCCATGCCAGGAAAAATCAAGACGACGACACAAATGGTGGGAATCGTCCTACTATATCTAAACAATGTACCTTTTAACTTTATCGGTATTCCAATGGATCAAATCATGTTGTATGTCTGCTTATTCTTCACTGTCTATTCAGGCTATGACTACTTTGCTAAAAACACTGCGATCTTTAAAGGATCAATGTAAGAAAACGATCAGTACGGTATGAAAATCTATCGTTCTGATCGTTTTTTCTGTTATAGTTGAGGAAAAATGGCGTATCTTAGAAAGAAGAGGAACAAATGAGAGCAGAAATTATCGCTGTAGGAACAGAACTTTTATTGGGACAAGTCGTGAATACCAATGCGACATTCTTGTCAGAAAAACTAGCAGATATGGGAATCGAGGTGTATTTTCACACGGTTGTAGGTGATAACCCGCAACGATTAGAGGAATTGCTTCAACTGGCAGATACTCGCAGTGACCTGATCATCTTGTGCGGGGGATTAGGACCAACGGATGATGATCTAACCAAAAATGTTCTAGCTGATCATGTGGGCGTACCGCTAGTCCAAAATCAGGAAGGACTAGAAGCATTAAACAGCTTTTTCGCGCAGCGTCAAAGTACCATGACACCGAATAATTTACGACAAGTCGAAACGTTACAAGAGGGTATCCCATTGCCGAACCGCACAGGATTAGCGATTGGCTGTTTGTATAAAGGCGAAAAGAACAATTACATTCTTTTGCCTGGACCACCAAGTGAGTTGAAGCCAATGTTCTTAGAACAAGCCCGTCCATTATTGGAAAAGGAATTTCCGACTTCAGAAAAATTGACTTCCCGAGTACTGCGTTTCTTTGGTATCGGCGAATCCAAACTAGTGACCGATCTGGCAGAGATGATCGAACATCAATCAAATCCGACGATCGCTCCTTATGCGAAGCCAAATGAGGTAACTTTACGCATCACGGCGAAGACTGAAGATGAAGTCTCAGCCAATGCCTTGTTAGATCAGACAGAAGCGGAGATTCTGGCGAAAGTCGGTGAGTTCTTCTATGGCTACGGCGAAGAAAATAGTTTGGTCGAAGTCGTAGTAGATTTGTTGAAGGAAAAGAATTTAACTATTACAGCAGCAGAAAGCTTGACTGCTGGCGAATTCCAAGCGACATTAGGAACGATTCCTGGCGTCTCTGAGGTGTTTCCTGGCGGATTTGTTACTTATTCCAAGGCAACCAAAGCAAGCTTCTTAGGCATCGATTCAGCGCTTTTAGAACGTGTGGGGGTTGTTAGTGAAGAGTGTGCGAAGGAAATGGCAGAAGCAGCGCTGCGTTTAGCAGGAACAGATTTTGCCTTGTCCTTTACAGGTGTTGCGGGTCCAGATGAACTAGAAGGCAAACCCAAAGGAACCGTATATATCGCGTTGGCTCAAAAGAACGGTGAGACGCTTATCAGCGAAAACCATTTTACACGTGACCGTGCGTATGTCCGTCACAGCTCAGTGATGAAGGGCTTAGACATGGTGCGCCGCGCAATTCTAAACAAAAATTAAAAATGCGAATGTTTGTTCGTTTTTTGCTTGCTTTTTTGATTTCAAACCGATAAACTAGGGATATTGAAAAAGCAATAATGATGTGGAAGCATATTGATTATAGGAAATAGGGAGGATCAGCTATTGGCAAATGATCGCAAAGCAGCCTTAGACGCTGCAATGAAGAAGATTGAAAAGAATTACGGTAAAGGCTCGATCATGAAATTAGGGGAAAAGGTCGATCAACAAATCTCAACGATTCCAAGCGGCTCTTTGGCATTGGACGTTGCGCTAGGTGTTGGCGGATACCCTCGTGGACGGATCATTGAAGTATACGGTCCAGAAAGTTCTGGTAAAACAACAGTTGCATTGCACGCCATCGCAGAAGTTCAAAAACATGGCGGAACAGCAGCCTTTATTGATGCTGAGCATGCGTTAGATCCTCAATATGCAGCTCGTTTAGGCGTAAATATCGATGAATTACTATTATCACAACCAGATACTGGTGAACAAGGGTTAGAAATTGCGGATGCCTTGGTTTCGAGTGGTGCGGTTGATATCATCGTTATCGACTCAGTAGCAGCGTTAGTACCTCGGGCCGAAATTGATGGTGAAATGGGTGACGCTCACGTAGGTTTGCAAGCTCGTTTGATGTCGCAAGCATTACGTAAACTATCAGGATCGATCAATAAAACGAAGACGATCGCGGTCTTTATCAACCAAATTCGTGAAAAAGTCGGCGTTATGTTCGGTAATCCGGAAACAACACCTGGTGGACGTGCATTGAAATTCTACGCAACGGTCCGTTTAGAAGTGCGCCGTGCGGAACAATTGAAAAACGGTACAGATATTGTTGGTAACCGTACGAAGATCAAAGTCGTTAAAAACAAAGTTGCGCCACCATTCAAAGTGGCTGAGGTCGACATTATGTACGGCTTCGGGATCTCGCAAGAAGGTGAACTGCTGGATATGGCTGTTGAACAAGACATCATCGATAAGAGCGGTGCTTGGTACGGCTACAAAGAAGATCGGATCGGTCAAGGGCGTGAAAATGCCAAGAAATATCTGGCTGATCATCCAGAGATGATGGCAGAAGTTGCAACACGTGTCCGCGCAGCTTACGGCATTGGAGAAGAAGGCGATGTGACTGATGCTGAAGAAGCAGGTCAAGAAGAATTGCCTTTAGACGAATAAAAAACAAAGCGACACTAATGACAGTGGGGATTTGCCTGGTCATTAGTGTTTTTTTGTGCCTTATTTTAGAGGGAATCGAAGCGCTTTACTGCTTCGTCTGACAAAAGATAAATAAAGTTGACACGCTATCGGACAAACATTAGAATAAAGTTGTGTGACACTCACACATATGCAAGTAGGCATATTGATAATTTGACATTCGTTTATCAAAAAACTACAGATAGGTAAATAAGATAGTACGGAGGTGGATTTAATGTTAGTTCCTATTCTCCTCGCTATCATCGGTTTAATTGTCGGTCTTGGTTTGGGTTTCATGGTAGCGAAATCACGCCATGAAAAAGAAATTGATGGGGCACAAAACACAGCAAGAGGGATCATTACGCATGCTAATAAAGAAGCGGAGACCTTGAAGAAAGAAGCTTTGTTGGAAGCCAAGGAAGAAAACCAGCAGTATCGCGCACAAGTTGAAAGTGAGTTGAAAGAAAGCAGACAAGAGTTAAAATCACAAGAAAATCGCTTGCTTCAAAGAGAACAGACTTTAGATCGTAAAGATGATTCTCTAGAGAAGCGTGAGCACTCACTGGAAGAAAAAGAAACAAAAATCAGTGCTAGACAGCAATTAATTGACGAGCGAGAAAAAGATGTAGAACAACTGATTAATGAACAACAAACAAAATTGGAACAAGTTGCTTCTTTAACGAGAGATGAAGCGAAAGAAGTAATTATGAAGACGACCGAAGAGGAATTGAACCATGAGTTAACGGTTATGGTCAAGGAATCTGAACAACGTGCCAAAGAAGAAGCTGATCGCAAAGCGAAAAATCTATTGGCGATGGCGATTCAACGTTGCGGTGCCGACGCTGTTTCTGAAACGACTGTTTCGGTAGTGACGTTGCCAAATGATGAGATGAAAGGTCGCATCATTGGACGTGAGGGCCGGAATATTCGGACGTTGGAAACACTGACAGGTATTGATCTGATTATTGATGATACGCCAGAAGCAGTCGTTTTATCCGGTTTTGATCCAATCAGACGGGAAATCGCCCGGATGACGTTAGAGAAATTGATTCAGGATGGTCGGATTCATCCGGCTCGGATCGAAGAAATGGTTGAAAAATCTCGCAAAGAAATGGATGAACGTATTCGCGAATACGGGGAACAAGCAGCCTTTGAAGTTGGTGCTCATACCCTGCATCCAGATTTGATTAAGATTTTGGGACGTTTGCATTTCAGAACCAGCTATGGTCAAAATGTCTTAAATCACTCGATCGAAGTTGCCAAATTGACCGGCGTTCTAGCTGCAGAGCTAGGCGAAAATGTTCAGTTAGCGCAACGCGCAGGCTTGCTTCATGATATCGGTAAAGCGTTAGACCATGAGATCGAAGGATCCCACGTCGAGATCGGCGCAGAACTTGCCGCTAAATATCGTGAAAATCCAGTCGTAATCAACGCGATCGCCTCTCACCATGGAGATACGGAAGCAACCTCAGTGATTTCTGTTTTAGTAGCCGCGGCTGACGCAGTATCAGCTGCTAGACCAGGTGCACGAAGCGAATCATTAGAAAACTATATCCGTCGTCTAGAAAACTTGGAAAATATTTCCAATAGTTTTGATGGTGTTGATTCAAGCTTCGCCGTTCAAGCCGGACGTGAAGTACGTGTCATGGTCAAACCAGAAGAAATCTCTGATTTAGATTCTGTTCGTTTAGTTCGCGACATCCGTCGCAAGATCGAAGACGAACTGGACTACCCAGGACATATCAAAGTCGTCGTGATTCGTGAAACACGTGCAACCGATTATGCAAAATAACAAAAAGCCTCTTTACGAGGCTTTTTTGTTTTTGCCACTCCAACTTTTTGCAGTCATTCAAAGGTGGATCATAGATATTAAATTATTTAAACTTGATATTAAAAGAAGTCGATAGTTGGATGGTATACGCACGAAAACAGGTTCATTTCTCACCGAATCAAATAACAATTCCTTTTTTAAGGGAATCATAAATTTAAAAGGATAGCTTCATAACAAGAATTCATTTAAAATAGAGTACAAGAAAAGAAAGAATGGGAGTAGTAGGATGACGACTATCAGCCGCTGGTTCAAACGGCATGCCACCTTGCTCAAAATCATCTTCTTCGGGGTCGTCTTATTTTTCGTAGCGAATCAAGTGAAAAATATCGCCCATGGGATGAGCTGGCAGACTGTTTGGCAAACGATCAAACAACAAGAACAAATCGAATTATTAGGTATGTTGGGGATCGGCCTATGCGGAGTTCTGCCCATGCTTTTATACGATCATGTAGCGATCACGACACTTGAAGCAGCGGGGCGCCCCCGCATGAATTTTAGAGAGTGGCTGGTTTCTGCTTGGACCACCAATACGATCAATAATTTAGCCGGTTTTGGTGGGGTAGTAGGAGTGAGTTTGCGGTCAAGTTTTTATGGAAAAGGAATGGAGAAGAAAAAAGTATTGGCTGTGATTTCCAAGATCGCCATCTTTATGTTGGCGGGGCTTTCGATCATGGCGTTCGTGACCTCTTTGGATCTGATCTTCTTTCGAACACAAAATCCCTTTGTCCGTTATCGCTTTTGGTTACTAGCGGGGGGAGCCTATGCACCAATCCTGTTTGGCTTTGTCTATGCACGCCGAAGGACGATCTTTAAAGAATTTCGTTTGAAACAAATTTTTGAATTATTTCTGGCTTCCTTAGGTCAATGGTTGGGAGCTCTGCTGGTTTTCCTAATGGTCGGCTACCTGATGGGCACGAAATTGAATATCGGGGATATCTACCCGATGTTTGTGATTGCGACAGGCTTAGGAATGCTGACGATGGTACCCGGAGGAGCGGGAACCTTTGACGTAATGATGATTCTAGGACTGGGACATCTTGGATTGAATCAAAGCACAGCGGTAGTCTGGATCTTGTTCTACCGGATCTTTTATTATCTAGTTCCATTTGTCACAGGTATCGTAATCTTTTTAACCAATACCAGTGTTAAAATGAATCGCTACTTTGACAATTTACCGCGTGTGCTTTCTCAAAAAGTTGCCCACGTCATTATGGTTAGTGCCGTTTACTTTGCAGGAATCATGATGATCCTGTTATCTACGTTGACCAATTTGTCAAATATCAGCCGCTTATTCCAAGTGTTGCTGCCGTTCTCTTTCGATTTTCTAGATCAGACATTGAACTTATTGATTGGTTTCTTACTTTTGGGCTTTGCTCGAGGCATCTCGCAAAAAGTGAAAAAAGCTTTTTGGCCCACGATCTTATTATTAATCTTTGGGATCGTCAACACGGTAGCGCGTACGGCATCGGTTCGTTTAATCGTCGTTTATGTGGTGATTTTATTAATCGTTTGGATGTCGCGGCGAGAATTTTATCGCGAACGGTTCGTTTATTCATGGGGCGCATTGGCTTTTGACGGAATTTTGTTTGGCTTGCTATTCATTTTCTATGCAGTAGCAGGTTATCACAGCGGCCAAATTTGGAGTACTGAACGTTTATCAGCGAAGTATTTTGCCTTTCCATCTGAAGAAATCTGGTTCTCCGGATTAGTTGGCTTGATCTTGTCGATTCTGTGTTTGGCAATCTTATATCAATACTTAACGCAAAGTGAGACCAAGTTAGGTGCTGCTTGGGATGAGAAGCGCTTCAATTATTTGATTAATCGTTATGGGGGCACGCCGGCTAGTCACTATCTTCGGGTCTCAGGGTATCAATATTATTATTATCAAGAAAACGGCAATGATCAAAATATTTTCGGTTTTCAAGTACGAGCCAATAAGTGTTTTGTCTTAGGTGATCCTGTGGGAAATCCTGAAAAATGGAAAGCAGCGACGTTTGCCTTTATGGAACATGCCGATAAACTGGGCTATCAGCTAGCATTTTATAAAATTTCGGAGGACTATGTATTGCTTCTGCATGATCTAGGTTTTCATTTTGATAAGATCGGCGAGACCGGGGTCACTGATTTCACGCGCCATAAGCATGATGTCTTCTCTGACCGCTTCGAATTTAAACGTTTGACCAATGAGGGCTATCAATTTATCTATTTTGAAAAGTTACCGGAAGAGGTTTTCGATGAGCTGGAGGAAATTTCAGATGAATGGCTAAATGGTGAGAAGGAAAAATGTTTCTCTGTTGGACGCTTTGACCGCTCCTACATTGAAAAGAGCAATGTTGGGATCGCTCGTGATCCGCAAAATCGGATCGTCGGCTTTATTACCGAACAGCCAGTCAACAAAGAAAGAGCCTCTTTTGATTTATTGCGTTTCCGAAATGATGTGCCGAGTGAGCTGCCAACATTTTTGAAGTTACACTTAATGGACGAATTGAAAAGACAAGGTTATTGTGAAGTGTATCAAGGAATGGCCCCATTGGCGAAAGTAGGGGAGACATCCTTTGCCTTCTTAGGTGAACGGATCATGAATTTGATCTATAAGTATGGTCATTCGATCTATGCTTTCCAACAGGTGGCAGAAGAAAAAACAGTTTATGTCGATCGTTGGCGGCCAAGATATTTTGCCTATATGAAAGACAGCAGCTTCTTATTCTCAGCTGTGCAATTACTATTTCTGATTGGTCGCGGAAAAAATAAAGGCGTGACGATTTCAGAAGAAATGATCGAATTATAAAAGACGAGCCGCAACTGGGCTCGTCTTTTTCATGCAGGCAAAGGTTAATCGATCGTGATTTCTTTGCCTTTCTTTTCTTCGTAATCGGTTCTAGGGAGCTTCAAAGTGAGTACGCCATTTTCAAATTTCGCACTGATTTTTTCATCATCGATACTTTTTACCACGAATTGACGATGATAGGCACTGCTGGAACGTTCTCTGCGAACAAAACGACCATCGTCTTTGAATTCGTTTTCGCTGCTGTGTTCGGCATCAATCGAAAGAATCTCATTAGTATAGTTCACGGAAATTTCTGATTTTTCAAAACCTGGCAGGTCCGCTTTTACTTCATAGTGATCATCTAAATCGCGAATATCTACATTCATTTTCCGGTCATCCCAAAACGTGTTCATCAGCTTGCCCACTAATTCTTCTCCACCAAACCAATCATTTTTCGGCAGTAGATTCATACCACATTCCTCCTAGTTTATAATAAATTACCTGTCAAACCTATCTCTCTCTTTAATGGTAAGGGTTCAGGTGGAATTATTCAACTAATTTAGGGTGCCTATGCTAGAATGAATTATCTATACATTTAGTATGGGCTATGATAGAATCGTCTAGTGAAAAATTTGAACGGGTGAGAAAATGGAAATTATGGAGAAAGCCCCAGCGAAAATCAACTTGGGCCTCGATATTTTAGGCAAACGACCGGATGGCTTGCATGAGTTGGCGATGGTCATGGCGAGCATTGATCTAGCGGATCGTTTGTATTTGGAAGAGATTCCAGAAGATAAAATTATCATTGAAACCAATAAGGCTTTTTTACCCACGGATAAAAAGAACCATGTTTACGAAGCGCTGGAGCTGGTCAAGGAGCGTTTTGACATAAAAAAAGGCCTGCGGGTCAAAATTCATAAAGAGATTCCAGTGGCGGCTGGACTCGGCGGCGGTTCGACAGATTCAGCTGCGGCTCTACGGGCAGTCAATCGTTTATGGAATTTAGGCTTGTCAGTTGAAGAGTTGGCTGGGCTGGGAGCGGAAGTTGGTTCAGATGTTCCCTATTGTGTCTATGGTCAAACTTCTTTAGTAGAAGGCTTTGGAGAAAAAGTCACACCGATCGCGCCGATGCCCCAATGTTGGGTGGTGGTTGTCAAACCGCGGATGAGTGTCTCAACACGCACGATTTTCGCTAAGATTGTGATGGAGGATTTGTACCATCCGGATATCCCGGCATTAGTCTCAGCAATTGAAGAAAATGATTATCAGAGGATGACTGAAAATTTAGGCAACTCAATGGAAGTTGTTACGATTAAAAAGCATCCGATTATCCAGCAATTAAAGGATCGTATGTTGAAATATGGTGCGGATGCTGCAATGATGAGCGGCAGTGGTCCAACAGTCTATGCGTTGTGTCATAAGTATTCACGAGCCAAGCATGTGTTCAATGCGTTGAAAGGTTTTTGCGATGAGGTTTATCTTGTTCGCACGTTAAAATAGCCGCAGATGAAGTAGAAAATGATAAGGGTTGAAATAAACGTGTTTTCCAGGTTTTGGGAAATGCGTTTTTTATTTAGTCAAATGTTTAAAATAACAAAAAATAAAAATAGAAACGGATACAGGTATTTGTCTTCATATGAATGGAATGTCATCTATTTTACGGTTTATCAACCTTATTCCGGTATAAATCGTAATTTTTACGTTTTGTGTTGACGGATAGAAAAACATCTGTTAAATTAATCTTTGTCTTAAAACGAGAAGAGAAGGTGTTTAGTTAGATGAAGATGCAAAAAGGACTACTTTTACTAGGAACTGTGGTACTATCAGTTTTGCTGACTGCTTGCGGTGGTCAAGAGAAAAAAGAAGCATCATCCAATGACAAGATTCAGGTGATGACGACTTTTTATCCAATGTATGAGTTCACTAAACAAGTAGTAGGAGATAAAGGCGATGTGGAATTGCTGATTCCGGCAGGTACCGAACCCCATGATTTTGAACCCTCAGCCAAAGACTTGGCAAAAATTTCAGATTCAGATGTGTTTGTATACAATAGTCCTGAATTAGAAACGTGGACAGATAATCTTACGGATACGATCGATACGAAAAAAACAGAGATTATTCAAGCGTCTAAGGACATCAAATTAATGGACGGTGCGGAGCACGATCATGAAGAGGCTCATGATCATGATGCAGAAGAGCACGAAGAACATGGACATGACCATGATTTAGATCCGCATGTCTGGTTAGATCCTGCCTTGGCAATCAAAGAGGTTGAAACGATTCGTGATCAGTTGAGTAAAAAATACCCAGATGACAAAGCGGCATTCGAAAAAAATGCGGCAAGTTATATTGACGAGCTAAAAGCGTTGGATGAAGAATATCAAACGGCATTTAAAGATGCGAAGAACAAAACTTTTGTAACACAGCATGCGGCCTTTGGCTATTTGGCGAAACAATATGGCTTAACGCAAGAAGCGATTGCTGGGATTTCGCCTGATCAAGAACCTTCACCAAGTCGATTGAGCGAACTGAAGCATCATGTTGATGACAATCAAGTTAAAGTTATCTATTTTGAAGAAAATGCGTCATCAAAAGTTGCTGAAACATTGTCTAAAGAAACCGGTGTAAAATTAGAAGTATTGAACCCGTTAGAAAGCTTAACAGATAAGCAAATCAAAGCAGGGGAAGACTATCTTTCCGTGATGCGGGAGAATCTGACTGCATTGAAAGAGAGTATTAAGTAGAAGGAGCGAAAAAAATGTCGTATATCGAGGTGGAAGACCTTTCATTCTATTATGACAACGAACCAGTTTTAGAAAATGTGTCCTATCATGTGGACCCAGGCGAGTTTGTCATTTTGACTGGAGAAAATGGTGCCGCAAAATCGACATTGATCAAAGCGACATTAGGATTATTAAAGCCCAGCAGCGGGAAAGTGACGATTGCCAAGAAAAATGCTGAAGGCAAGAGGCTGAGTATTGGCTACATTCCCCAGCAAGTGGCGTCATTCAACGCTGGATTTCCCAGTACGGTCTTGGAGCTGGTAGAATCTGGACGTTATCCGCAGGGAAAATGGTTTAAAAAGTTAACTGAACGCGATCATGAGCACGTACAAAAAGCGTTAGAATCGGTAGACATGTGGAACATGCGCCATAAAAAAGTCGGCGAATTATCCGGTGGACAAAAACAACGAATCAGTTTGGCGCGGTTATTTGCGAAAGATCCTGATTTGTTTATTTTAGATGAGCCGACGACAGGGATGGATGAAAAATCTCGCAATGATTTTTATAATCTGCTGCGGCACAGTGCTCATGTTCATGGCAAGAGTATCTTGATGATCACCCATGATCATGAGGATACAAAAAAATACATTGATCGCCACATTCGGTTGGTGCGAAAGGAGAACTCAAAATGGCGTTGCTTTCATATGAATTCATGAGACGGGCCTTTCTAGCCGCTATCTTTATTGCAGGGATTGCACCGATGCTGGGCGTCTTTCTAGTTATTCGCCGTCAATCATTGATGGCGGATACTTTGTCTCACGTCTCGCTGGCAGGGGTGGCGTTAGGGTTCTTCTTGAATTTAAATCCGACAGGTACGACGTTGTTAGTCGTAGTCGTTGCCGCGATTATCATGGAGTATTTACAGAACATGTACAGTTCTTATTCAGAGATTTCCATTGCAATCTTGATGGCCGCGGGCTTAGCAATCGCGCTGGTATTAATGAGTTTGGCTCCGGGCAGTTCAGCGGTCAGCATCCAATCCTATCTGTTTGGCTCGATCGTGACGATCACTTGGCAGCAGGTGGTTTTTCTAGGAATTCTATTTGTTTTGGTTGGCATTTTATTCTTGCTATTCAAGCGTCCAATGTATGTATTAACCTTTGACGAGGATATCGCAGCGGTAGATGGCTTACCTGTTCGTATGATGTCGATGATTTTTAACGTTGTGACCGGAGTAGCAATCGCGATTATGATACCGATCGCAGGTGCTCTGTTGATCTCAGCGATTATGGTACTACCAGCGGCGATCGGTATGCGGGTAGGGAAAAGCTTCAATATCGTGATCTTAGTCAGTGTCTTGGTTGGTTTTGTTGGAATGATCGGTGGCTTGACTGGTTCCTACTATTTAGATACGCCGCCAGGTGCGACGATTACTTTGGGCTTTATCTTATTGTTCTTAGTGATCAATGGAATCCGTCAATTACGATTCTTCCTTCAACGAAAACAGTTGCAGAAATAGAGGAAAGCGAAAGCTTTTCCTCTTTTTTTGCGGAATAATTAATAAATTCCGAACTTTTCGACTTTAAAACGAGAAAATGCTCGAATTTTATCGTCTAAACCCTTATAATGGGAAACGATTAATCAGAATAGGCTGTCAGTCGTTGCTTGTACATTAAAATGAGTGACAGGATGGCATGCGTTGAGAATCAAAGCTTATGTGAAATAGGATACCTGCGTTACTTTGGATTTTCGTCCATTAGTAAAAGGTATGCGTGTTGAGCATCAACCTTTTTTCCTAGAGAAAAAAATACTTTAATACGAAATAGGAGTGAATTACGTGAAAGTGCGTCGAAGTGAACGATTAATCGACATGACACAATATTTGTTGGATCATCCACATGACTTGATCCCATTGACTTTTTTTGCGGCCCGCTATGGCTCAGCTAAATCTTCTATCAGTGAAGACTTAGCGATTGTAAAGAAGACCTTCAAAGAACGAGGAACAGGATTCCTAGAAACGATTCCCGGTGCAGCCGGCGGGGTGGTCTTTACACCGAGTATTACGGATGCGGAATCACGTGAATATATCGAGTCTTTGGCTGAACGTTTGTCTGAAGAAGATCGCTTATTGCCAGGTGGGTATGTGTATTTATCTGACATGTTGGGCCAACCCGACTTATTGCGTAAAGTTGGCCGGATTATCGCAGCGCAATATTTAGATAAAAAAGTCGATGCAGTCATGACAGTCGCAACCAAAGGCGTGCCGATCGCGCAAGCAGTCTCTTATTATCTGAATGCGCCATTTGTGATTGTTCGTCGCGACTCAAAAATTACAGAAGGTTCAACGGTTAGTGTGAACTATGTTTCCGGTTCTTCGGAACGTATTGAAAAAATGGAGCTGTCAAAACGCAGCTTGAAGCGCGGCTCAAAAGTCTTAATTGTAGATGACTTTATGAAGGGCGGCGGAACCGTCAATGGTATGAAGAGCCTGATCGAGGAGTTTGAAGCAGAACTTGTGGGAATTACAGTCTTTGCGGAATCTAAATTCAAAGGCGAACGCGCCATCGATGATTACAATTCATTACTATTTGTGCAAGATGTTGATACTAGTACGAAAACGATCAGTGTCGTACCAGGCAATTGCTTCGATAAATAGCGGATAAAAATGCTAGGTTTTAAAGACTCTCGCCAGATTTTTTCTTGGAGAGAGTCTAATGAGCTAGCCTTTTTTGCGTCTGGCTAGTAAAATGGATTACGGAATTCAAATTATTCCACTAGTATGAGTGAGAATGTCAGTTTTGCTTTTGCGAGAAAAACGATATAAGAAAATACAAATTAGAGGGAATATTTTTTAGTATTATTTCATTATTACGAATGAGGAGTGACTTCTTTTGGAAAATCGTTATGCGATTATTTTAGCAGCGGGTAAGGGAACTCGCATGAAATCAAAACTATACAAAGTCTTACACCCTGTGGCAGGAAAACCAATGGTGGAACACATTATTGAACGGGTGGTTGAGACGCAACCAACAGATATCGTGACGATTGTAGGGCACGGTGCTGAAATGGTCAAAGAACAATTAGGCGATCGTAGCGAGTATGCTTTGCAAGCGGAACAATTAGGAACAGGTCATGCCGTCATGCAAGCGGCAGAGTTCTTAAAAGGCAAAAAAGGCACAACGTTAGTGATCAGTGGAGATACACCATTGCTTACAACGCAAACCTTGAATAATCTATTCGATTACCATCAAGGCAAAAAAGCCAGCGCAACAATTTTGACTGCACATGCAGAAGATCCAACCGGCTATGGCCGTATTCTGCGCGATCATGTGGGAATCGTAGAAAAGATTGTGGAACAAAAGGACGCAACTCTAGAAGAAGCCCGGGTGCAGGAAATCAACACGGGAACCTATTGCTTCGACAATGAACAATTATTCGCGGCGTTGGAAAAAATCGGAACGAACAATGCCCAAGGGGAATACTATTTGACAGATATCGTTGAGATCTTGAAAAATAACGATCAAACGGTTGCTGCGTATCAAACGGAAGATTTTGAAGAATCACTGGGGGTCAATGACCGGATCGCTTTAGCGAATGCCAATGAAATCATGCGTCGTCGCATCAATCGTCAACATATGGTCAATGGTGTGACATTCATTGATCCAGCAACGACGTACATTGATGCGGGAATTGAAATTGGTTCTGATACAGTCATTGAACCAGGCGTACAAATTCAAGGAAATACGGTGATTGGTTCCGATTGTATTATTGGTGCGCACTCCAAAATCGTTGACAGCACCATCGAAGACAAGGTGGAAATCACCGCATCGGTCATCGAAGAGGCGATCGTACGGAAAAATGCAGATGTAGGTCCAAACGCACATTTGCGTCCAAACGCAGATATTGGAGAAAATGCCCATATCGGTAATTATGTAGAAATTAAGAAGGCGACAATTGGCGAAAATACCAAAGTTGGACACTTAACGTATGTTGGAGATGCAACACTTGGCAAAGATATTAATGTCGGCTGCGGAGTTGTTTTTGTTAATTACGATGGTAAGAACAAACATCATACCAATGTGGGGGATCATGTCTTCATCGGTTCCAGCACAAATATTATCGCGCCGGTCAACATTGCTGATAACAGTGTGACGGCAGCGGGTTCAACGATTACGGATGATGTTGCTGAAGGCGATATGGCAATCGCTCGAGCTCGCCAAGTAAACAAGGCAGGTTATGCAAGTCATTTGCCATTTTAAGGGAATTCTCTTGATTTCTTAAATGGAAATGACTAGTATTTTATTTGAAATGGTATATAATCGGTAGCGTACGTTTAAAAAGAAAGTGGAGGTCCCCATGTCGAAACATTATTTTGATCCAAGATTGAAAATTTTTGCTTTGAATTCAAATCGTCCCCTAGCTGAGAAAATCGCTGAAGAAGTTGGTGTTGAACTAGGAAAAAGTTCTGTAACCCAATTTAGCGATGGTGAAATTCAAGTAAATATTGAAGAAAGTATTCGCGGCTGTCATGTCTATGTCGTTCAGTCAACAAGTAGTCCGGTAAATGATAATCTAATGGAACTTTTGATTATGATCGATGCCTTGAAACGTGCGAGTGCAAAAACAATCAACGTCGTAATGCCTTACTACGGTTATGCCCGTCAGGATCGTAAAGCACGTGCACGGGAACCAATTACTGCTAAACTTGTTGCCAACATGATTGAAAAAGCTGGCGCAACACGTCTATTAACTTTAGATTTACACGCTTCTCAAATCCAAGGATTCTTTGATATCCCTGTGGATCATTTAATGGGTGCTCCTTTGATCGCCGATTATTTCTTAGAACAAAAAATTTGCGGCGATGATGTCGTAGTTGTTTCACCAGACCATGGTGGGGTAACGCGTGCTCGTAAATTAGCTGAATTCTTGAAAGCTCCAATCGCAATCATCGATAAACGTCGTCCGAAAGCGAATGTCGCTGAAGTGATGAATATCATTGGGAAAGTCGATGGCAAAACATGTGTGATCATTGATGATATGATCGATACAGCAGGTACGATTACCTTAGCTGCCAATGCCTTAAAAGAAGCTGGCGCGAAAAAAGTTTATGCTTCATGTACGCATCCTGTTTTATCTGGTCCAGCAATGCAACGGATCCAAGATTCAGCGATCGAACATTTAGTCGTAACGGATTCAATCTACTTATCTGAAGAACGTAAAATCGATAAGATTGATGAAATCAGTGTTGGTGAGTTGATGGGTGATGCAATCAAGCGCATCCACGAAAACAAACCAGTTAGCCCGCTGTTTGAAACCAACAAAAAATAATTCTATTTACTAGGTATCTGTATAGATACCTAGTTTTTTTGTTTTTTAAGGGAGTATAAAATTTTCACATGCAAAAAGCTTATGAGAGCAAGTGGATCCATGTCCGGCTTCACGAACTAGCTTTTCTACGCAAGCTACGCATACAGTTACTTCTAAACTGGCGTTAAGAAGAACTAGCATATCGGCAATAAGCA
>NZ_JAWGOQ010000040.1:0-35475 GCF_032555305.1 Enterococcus sp. | reverse complement strand
ATCCACTCGCTACGCAACAAGCTATACCTTGTACCGCAGCACAACAAACAACATCAATAATGCGACTGCGATCAATGTGAATGGCAACCAAAGCGGTTCAGAAATGTCTTATACAGATGATTGCTTGAACCAATGCACCACTTACTATTACTGGGTAAAAGCAAATTACGGTCAATGGAGCAGCTGGGTGAGCCCACAATGGGGATCAAGCTGTGCGACAACGCTTAAGAAAAAGGACATTGGCAACAGTTTGAAAGGCTGCATTAAGAATGTTCTTAAATGCGGTTGTATCCCAACACGTTACTATGGTGCGCAAATTTTCTTAGGTACACAAAATCCAAATTCGTTAGACTATACGAAAGTTCGCGTTTATCGCAGAACAGCAGGTTGCGGCTACGGTTCAGCGTACAAAACCATCGATGTTCGTTATGCGAAATACATGAATGGACCTTACGGAAAAGGATATTACCTTGACTACTCATTGAGTCAAGTTTGCTTATCAAGAGGCACTTACTACTTTGCGATTCAAGCAGTTGGTTCAGATTGCGGGAAAGAAATTACTGGACCAATGAAAGAAATCGGCTGTGTGACTGTTAAATGGTAAGCTGACGATTCGTTCGTCATTAGGGTTAGGGGTTAAAAAGTGTTCAAAAAATAGGAAAGAAACCCGTTTTTGATCTTTCCAGATAGCAAGATCGTCCAAAAAAAGTGTTAGGAGAGGGGTCTCCTAACACTTTTTTAATCGATAAAAATAGCTTCATGCCCAGTATAAGGCAGAAATTTCTCGAATAGATCACTCATCTTGAGCTTCATATAGTTGGTAATCGATCCAGAGCTGCATGCATACCATTCGCGCTCTGACACTGATTTATCAAACACTAATTGAATCTCGTGGTCTGGATCCTTCAGCAAGCCAAAAATCGTTGCCGCACCAGGAATCACACCTAAGCGTTCCTTCATTAGGTCAGCTGAGGCGAAAGACACCCGCGGAATTTCTAACTTCTTACCGAATTCCTTTGTGACAAACTTGAAATCGGCTGGAACAATATACAAGTAGAACTTGGTCTTTTTTTGATTACATAAGAAAATCGTTTTTACCACTTCAACACCTAAGCGCTTGTCGATCTCGATACAATCCTCCATGGTTAAGGTCTCACCAGTAGCCACTTGATAAAAAGGGATCTCCAGCTTTGCCAGTGTTTCGTACGTCTTCTCCTCTAACTTGGAACCAAACTCAGTCGGTGGGGTAGTCTGCATTTCACTAACGTAAACCATAATGGCCTCCTTCTATGTGTGATACATACTACGATACCTTTTTTTAATCAAATTCTCAACCTATTTTCATTTATTCCTTTGATTGTGCCAAATCTTTATTCACCATCGACTCAAGTATCGCTTCAATGTCCAAATAATCGGTAGCGGAGATGTTTGAGCGAATGATCACACATTTCTGTCCTTCAGACAGGAAATTTTTACAGCTTGGTGATGTGCCAATAATCAGCCGCGCATCTCGCGGATCATCAACGAAATTCAGGTGATAGCGATTTTTGAAGTGCAAATTGATTTTCTCTTGGATAAAAATCCCGAAAAGCTCACTATGTTCGGAAAAAACATATACCGATAGTTCCGGTAAACAGTTTTCAATGGAAAACAGAGTCACACAAGTTAAAAAGGAATAGATCCGTAATTGACGTCGGTCAAATCCCGGAACTGCCTGAGTAAAATCCTTCCAAAAAGCATCAAAACGCCGGAAGTAATAGGGGAAATCGGTTTGCACATCATTGAGTGCAACACTATTCCTCAGCTGATCGATCATGGGATCATTTAATCTGAAGAGGGCAAAAGCAGCATAATGCTGTCTAATTTTTCGTGCGACAAATTTTTGTTCCCGACTATTCAATGGGCGGAAATAATGGGTAAAGTATTCGATCCAGCGGGAAATAGCCTGATCAAAGAACAATTCTTGCGAAGAGTTCTTAGGTTGCAATTCGAAATCATTCAAAAGCGAACTGTAAATGGCATAAAGAAAAAACTTCCATTCGTTGGTATCCCAGGTTTTTAAAAAAGCCGGCTTCTTTGGATACTTGAAGCGATTCAGCCAATCGAGTTCGGCATCATTAAAAACAAGCGTGCCTTTTTTGCTGAGGGATTGATTGGTGATTAACAACCAAAAGCTGATCATCTCGAGATTTGTCGGATTATTCATGAGTTTCAGATATTCTCCGATCTGTTGAGCCAGTTGGAAATACGTCTCTGTATTGATCCATTCAATTTGGATAAACTGATGGTAGAGTCCTCTGATAAAGATATAGTAAAAACGGCGAATGTCGATTTCTCGGCCTTTCAAACTCATTTTTGCTGAGCAAGAAATGTAGAGATCATAATCAGTCAGGTCCTGATTGATTTCTTTGATCTTGCGCCGCAGTTTTGATTCACTGATATTATTGTCCATACAAAACTGGATCGCGGATATTTTTCGCTTTGCTAGGACCGTACGAATGATTTCACAAGCGAGATCCTGTTTGTACAAGTAACTCGTTAATGATTGGAGATTGGTTGAGGAACGGTTCAATTGAATTCCACGACCATTATTCATGCGCAAGTTTAATGAATAGTCTTCTTCTGTATAGAGGTCTTCGATGATCCCTTGCAGCTCCTTGCAATTCACACGGATTGTACCAAGGCTTGCGTGTCCAATTTTTTCCTGTAGCTCTTTCAAAGAAATCGGTGCCTGCAGTCCATCTAACGTCTCTATGATCTGAATCTTCAATAAGGTAGCTCTATCCATTCCGAGCATGAACTATCCCTCCATTCTTATTTAATAAAAATTAATCTCACTGATTTATATAATATATTAAAATATCATTTAATACAAATAATAATCTAATAAATGAAGAAAAATAAAGATTTCTCCTAAAAAATATTGAAAACTCGCATTCTTAAAAATAACCTAGGTTATATTTTTGGTTTTTTGAAAGTAAAACAGGATGAATTTGCAGAAAAGACAACTAACTCAATCATATAATTCTGTAAGAATTGCGTAAAAAATAGTAGTAAGACAACCAAAATTTTCATAAATAGAATTTATTCTTAAAAAGAAATGACGGCTAGTTTAATCATTCTGCTGTTGCTACTATTTAGAAAGATCAGCTGATGAAAAAAGTGATTTCTTGGTGTATTTTAATGAAAGCTGTCGTTTCCGCTTTCATTCTGGGGTATAATATATCTA
Source organism: Enterococcus sp. (assembly GCF_032555305.1). Classification (GTDB taxonomy): domain Bacteria; phylum Bacillota; class Bacilli; order Lactobacillales; family Enterococcaceae; genus Enterococcus_A. The sequence goes on along the minus strand of NZ_JAWGOQ010000040.1, from coordinate 32,246 downwards.
AAAGGAGTCGGCGATGAGAATCTCAGAAATGAAAAATATTGGTGTAGTAAATGAAGAAAAATTGGCACAGGTAGGGATTGTTGAACCGGAGCAGCTGCGGGAGCTAGGAACGGAAGCGGCCTTCTTGAAAATCCGTCATCTCGTGGATGATGGCGCTTGTTTACATTTATTGTATGGATTAGAAGGAGCGATACAGGATATTCCGAAGCGTGAATTAAGTGAACGGCGGAAAGCTGAATTACGTGATTTCTTCAAACAATTAGATTAGATTTCATTGACTTTGCTTGCTGATGGGAATATTTCACGTTACACTACAGACAAAAAGGGGAGTGACTTTTTGTATCTGATCGCATTGGTAATCTTCATTATTTTAGTTGGAGTGTACAATATCTATCTGAGTCTTACACGACGCAGAAAAAAGAAGGTTACTCCATTGATGGTGAATATCCAAGTAACGCTAAATATCCTATTGGTTATCTCAGGCTTAATCTACTTGATTTTTGGGTAAGAAAAAGAGGAAGACAGGCTGTCATCCTCTTTTTTATCGTTTCTGATTTTGTGAATAGACTGATAGTATTAGCGAATCGACACGATCTGTGCGCCAAAAGGCATCAGTGCCAAGCGAGCGAGCTTCAATGATTGTGCAGCGAAGGGGATTCCGACAATAGTAATACATAGCAACGCAGCACTAGCAAGGTGCCCTAAGGCTAAGGGAACACCAGAGACAATCAACCAAATAATATTAACGATAAAATTTACGCCCGTCGTATGATACACCAGATCTTTGCCAAAGGGCGCGAAACTTAGACTGGCAAATTTGAAGCACTGTAATCCGATGGGGATGCCGATAATCGTGATACACCATAAGAGGCCTGCAAGACACCAAGTCAATCCACCAATCAGACCGCCGAAGATAAACCAGATGATATTACCTAAGCAAGACATATTCCATCCCTCCATTTACTAATAGTGTACCATTTTTTGCTAGATACACATCCAACTTAAGATGGAAATTCAAACGGGATCGCGTTTAAGTCAAACGAAAAAAATAAGTCTTTTTTAGAAAGGAAATGAGTATGTTAGAAAAATTTGAAATACGTTCAGTTGATCAGAAAACATCATTGCAGGGCTACCACTGGTCCTGTGAAGACCCATGGGCGGTTCTTCAAGTGACACACGGGATGGCGGAGCATCTATTACGTTATGAGAAGCTTGCAGAATATTTTAATGAGCAAGGAGTTGTAGTGATCGGGCATGATCACCTTGGACATGGCGCCTCGGCTCAAGCGGGTATGCAGGGATATTTCCATGATAAAAAAATAAAACACGGCTTGGTTCAAGACCTTTATCAGGTGACTGAGTGGGGAAAAATCCACTATTCTGATTTGCCATTTTTTATTTTAGGTCACAGCATGGGTTCATTTGTTCTGCGAAATTATCTGTATGATTATGGCGAGAAGATCGATGGCGCGATCTTGATGGGAACCGGGCAGCAGCCAGTCTGGATGACTCGCTTTGGACAGCAGTCTGCCAAGCTATTAAGCAAGCTTCAAGGTGAAAAGCACTACAGTAAGCTGATCGATCACTTGGCTTTTGGCAATATGAACCGCAAAATATTCAATAAACGAACAGACAAGGATTGGTTGTCCACGCTTTCGACCGAGGTCGATGCTTACCTAGCTGATCCCAATTGCGGCTTCCTCTTTACGTTGAGCGGTTATCAAGAACTCTTTTCCTTGATCATTCGGTCACAGGACTCGGAATTATTGAAAAAGGTGCCAAAAGATCTCCCTTTACTATTTTTATCCGGTAAAGAGGATCCAGTTGGTGATTTTGGCAAAGGAGTGATGAAGGCTGCAGGAGCTTACCGCGCAGCAGGGAGCAAACACGTAACGGTCCGGCTATATGAAAATGCTCGTCACGAGCTGCTGAATGAAACCCAAAAAGTTACAGTTTTTCATGATATTTGCATATGGATGGAAAATCTTTCTAGAAAATGATATCATTGTAAAAATTTTAGGTAACTGAGGGATTTTATGAAAGCAGAATTTTTGATTGATTATTGCCATCAAGATGACTGGCAACCGCAAGGCGGACAAAGACAATCACCGATCGATATTCAGACTTCTCAAATTGAAAACAATGATGTACTTGCAAATATACAGGTTAATTTTTCAGATACTACCGCAACTTTCCTAAACAATGGACAGAATCTACAGCTATTAGGAGCAGGCCAAGCCAGTTTCAATAACCGCTTGTTTCATTTTGTCCAAATGCATTTTCATTCTGATTCGGAGCATCGTTTAGATGGAAAAATCTTTCCATTAGAGGGACATTTTCTCTTCCAAGCACCTAACGGCCAATTGGCTGTGATCGGTGTATTCTATCAAGTAGGGGAACATAACTCAGACTTTGAGAACGTGTTGAACCAGTATGACCAGCAGAAGGGCGAAGGCACTTTTTCTGTCGCTGATCTCATTCCTGAGAACAAGAGTTACTATCATTATATCGGTTCTTTAACGACTCCTCCGTTGACCGAAGGGGTGGAATGGTATGTGATGCAGTCTGTTTTAGAAGTATCAGCGGAGCAGGTTTTGCGCTTTATCGCGATTCACGGACGCAATAACCGTGAATGCCAACCAATCAATGAACGAAAAGTATTGTGCTATAACGAATAAAGTCGCTACCAGTGTCTGGTAACGACTTTATTTGTGCATGGATAAAATTACGCCAGATATTCCTTCAAAACAAAGGCAACGCCGGAGTCCTGATTCGATTTTGTCAGCTTATCAGCGATTTCTTTGACGGCTGGTGCGGCATTTTCCATCGCGATACTGTTCCCACTGATCTTTAGCATCTCTAGGTCGTTTTCTTGGTCACCAAAAGCCAGCACATCAGATAATTTTACTGCTAAGTGTTTTGTTAAAAAGTTCAGTGCAGCACCTTTATTGACTCCCTCGGCCATGACCTCGAGCCAATACTTATCAGAATAAGAGCTGTTGATCTGTTTCTTCTCTAACTGGGAACGCAGTTTCACCAGTTTGCTAGTATCACCATCGGTAAACGCCAGTTTGAAATAACTGATCGCGTCCTTTTCAATCTGTTCCCAGAGATCTTCCACTTTTGATTCCTTCAAATTAAATTGTGCGTAATAAGGACTGTTGACCTCATTTTTGTCCTGCGCAAATGAGATACGGTCGTCCTGCGTTGAACGGCTGGCGACCACTGTCACACCAGCTTTCATCGCAAGGGAGAGCGCTGTTTTTACTGTTTCGGGAACGATCGTATAGCTTTTCAACACTTCTTTAATCTCACCATTGTCAATACGTGCCACATAGGCCCCATTAGAAGCCAATGTGTAGCCGTGCAACTGCAATTTTTCAAATACTTCCTTCGCTGACTGGATAGAGCGTCCGGTTGCCAAAGCCACAGTGCCGCCTTGACGATCGAATTCTTGCAATGCCCAGGCGTTTTCCTCTGAAACCTGTCCCTCTTTATTTAATAGGGTACCATCAAGATCTACTGCTACCAATTTCATCTATATCCGTCCTTTTTTTGATTACTCTATATAAAGAGTAGACCAATTTTCTTTAAATGAACAATTAAACGCTCATTTGAAAATGAATGCATTGTAAAAACAATAATTTAAATAAATCTTTAGAAAAAATTAATAAATTGCAAATTAGCCCAAATGATGGGGTTTTAAACTGATTTTTTGAAGAAATGTGAGGGGTATCAAAGCAATAATTTTGCTTAATCGCTAAGAAGGGTCTAATCTAAATTTTGTAAACACGTGTTATTAATTAAACTAAATTTGGAATAGGAGTGAAGGTTAAATGTTCTCAAAAATTGAGGAAATTCCTGTGGTCACAGCAGCTGATGAAAATTACGCTCCTTATCTGAGTGTAATGATCTCAACCTTACTTAAAAAGACTGCAAGAAATACACCGGTTCGTTTCTTTATTATTGATGACGATCTATCGGTTTCCAGCAAAGAAAAATTGATCCAAACAGCCCATCAGTATTCTGACGCTGCTGTTATTCAATTTGTAAAGGTAGATGAAGAAATCTATGAAGATTTTCTAGTTAGCGACCATATTACTACGACCGCTTACTTTAGAATCTCCATGCCGAAAATTTTGTCAGAGAATAATTATCGCAAAATTCTGTACATTGATGCTGATACATTGGTACTTGATGATATCCAAAAGCTTTATCAGCAAGATTTAGATGGAAAAACAATCGGCGCTATCATAGACCCGGGCCAGACAGAAGCGCTGGAACGTCTAGGGGTAGATTCTGATGATTATTATTTCAACTCGGGTGTGATGGTGATTGATGTTGCTCGTTGGAACCAACAGCACATTACAGAAAAGACAATCGATTATCTGAAAAATAATGGGGATAAGATCATCTATCATGACCAAGACGCGCTGAATGCCGTGTTGTATGAAAATTGGCATCCATTCCATCCTCGCTGGAACATGCAGTCGTCACTAATCTTTGATAAACATCCAGCTCCTACAAAGGCATACGATGAAAAGTATCAGGAAGGGCGAAAAAATCCCGCAGTGGTCCATTTTACTGGCCATGATAAACCATGGAACACGTTAGAGGGGCACCCATACCAAGAGAGGTATATGGAGCTTTTGAACAAAAGTATTTTTATGAAGACGGTGAATGTAAAATGAAAAATGACAAGATAACGATCGTATCAAGCTCGAATGATGCATTTGCTGAGCATGTCTCAGCACTTTTTGTCTCAGTTTTAGAGAATACAGATCGCTCGACCAAGATTTTTGATTTCTATGTGATCGATGATGAAATCAGTATCGCGAACAAACGCTTGATGCGTGAAACGTTGAAAGAATACGATGCAATGCTGCATTTTTTAACAATTGATAAGAAATATTTCTCGGACGCGGTGGAAAGCGACCGAATCCCAGAAACAGCCTATTACCGGATCGCCATCCCGGAATTGTTCCGCGATCAAGACCTTGAACGAATTCTCTATTTGGATTGTGACATGATCGCTTTAGGCGACATCTCTGAATTATGGCGGATTGATTTGACAGGCTGCACATTGGCGGCGGTAGAGGATGCCGGTTTCCATCATCGACTGGAAAAAATGGATATCGCTTGTGATTCGACGAAATACTTCAATTCCGGCTTTATGCTGATCAATATGAAGAAATGGCTGGCAGAGGATGTGACGAATCGTGTATTGCGATATATTCATGACAATCCTGAGAAGCTGAAATTCCATGACCAGGATGCCTTGAATGCAATCTTGCACGACCATTGGTTGCAACTTCATCCAAAATGGAATGCCCAAAGCTATATCATGAAGCGGGAAGTGGAACATCCCGATCCTGAGGGTGAAAAAGAGTACTTTGAAACCCGCAGAGATCCGATGATTATTCACTATTCAGGACATGTGAAGCCATGGAGTCCAGAATTTAAATCATCACTGAAAAAATATTATGAGGAATACGAAGAATTAACGGCGTTTCCTGATGAGGATGAAAAGAGCCCAGCAAAACTGTCTTCAACCAGAAAATTAGGCTGATTGGACCTTAATAAAAGAAAACTATAGGAGGCTTACAAATAATGGTACATTTATTGAAAAATACTTGGGATAATCCCAGAAATCATGGTCGACCTCATAAAATGAGCAAAAAGAATGCAGCAAAAAAAGATAGTGCGGTTCGATCGTTGATCTTCAAGATTTTATCCGTATTCGTGATCGGCTTTCTTACTAAGAAAATCAGAGAACGGAAAAGTTAATCCATTAAAAAAGGTCTAAGAGAATTATTCTTCTCTTAGGCCTTTTTATTGGCGTCCCCAGCGATTCCGCGGGCGGTGCTTGATTTGCGGTTCAATTTCATTAATTAACTTCGTCATAATGTGATCAAACTGTTCTTTTTCTTCCAAAGTCAAGGCTTCCAATACAACTGGTTGGAAATCATCACTTTGCTGCGCAGCTATTTTACCGCGGACAGTAAGGTGGATGTTCATTACCCGTTTGTCTTCTTCTGATTTTTCGCGGGTGATATATTCCTTTTTTTCCAGCTTTCGGATCATTTCAGAGGCGGATTGCGGACGCATATCTAATCGGCTGACTAGATCTTTTTGGGTGATCGTCCCATGTTCCCGAATGATCGCTAAAATTTGCCCTTGTCCACGATGGCGGTTTTCAAATTTGAAGGGTCCACGGGAGTTTTCACGGAAGAATTGCATGAATAAGCTATTTAATTCCAAGTATTTTTGCGTTAATACGATATTTAGTTCTTTTTCATCCATTGTTTAAAGCTCCTGTTCATTTAAAGAGATAACGGTCGAATTCTTCATTGATCATTTTATCAGGTTACCGAAATAATTCAAAGCTATCTACTGATATTTAAGAGTGCTATTACGATTTGGCTAAATTAATAAGGGATCGAAAAAAAGTACGGCACCGCATTTTAGTTTAAGATTCTAAGTGCTCTGGATCTTTGCAATAGTGTTCATTTTTTTGCGGTATCGACCCGATTAGATGATAGAATAAAAGGAGTGAGAACGTTTTATAACGGAGTATAGGGGGAAAGTGCTGTTGGCAACGAAGGATTTGTTGGTAAACAAAGTGGATCAAGGGATCTTGCAAGGCTATTCCTTGAGAATGAAACAAGGAATGTCTGCAGGAACAGTTATCGTTTTTGGCGGATCAGAGGGCGGCTGTAATTATAAAAAGGCTGAAGAGCTGGCAAGTCAAAGCTTTGAAGTGCTGGCGTTGTTCTTTTTCGGAAAACCAAACTTGCCGCGAGAACTAAAGCAAGTTCCGATCGAGATTTTTGAAGCTGCTCATGCGTATGTTACAAAACAATTTGCGAATGCAAACGAGATAACGGTCTTGGGAGAGTCTAAGGGTGCAGAGCTTGCTTTAGTGTTAGGAAGTGAATACAGCCAATACATCGATAAAATTGTTGGGATTGTTCCTAGCAGTCATGTGTTTTATGGGTTAGGAACAATGGAGGAAGAGGGCTCTTCATGGACTAAAAAAGGTCAGGAAATACCGTACCTTTCGCTTGAAAGAGTGAAGAAGCGCTGGAGTCTAGCAACTATTCGAGCGTTTCTTCTCTATATTTTCCGAACGCTGCGGAAAAAGCCAGTCTCATTTCGAAATATATATTAGCTGTGTATCAAGCTGGACGAAAATAGCGAGGAGTCCCGAATAAAAATCGAACATTTTTCTGGAGAACTGCTCTTGATTGCTGGCGGCGATGATCAGCTCTGGCCTTCGGATCAAATGGTTAAGGATATCCAAGCGCATCGCCCCGCTGAAAATACCGAGGCAATCGTTTATCCGGGAGTCGGTCATTCGATTGGCGGAGCTGTTCAGACAGATCAGTTGATCTTAGGCGGAACGGAGGCATTGAATCGAGCTGCTTATGAACCAATGATGGAGAGAATCATCGCTTTTTGTCAAAAATAACTATAATTGTCAAGCAGGCTAGCCTACTAAAGGTTTGCCTGTTTTTGTGTTATGAAAGAGATTTTTGAAAAGCAGGCAGAACTGCGGGCATTCATAGACTTAGTATCAGAAGTTATCAAGTGATCAGGCGCATGTTTCTTGTATTCTTCCAGTAATAATACGCTTAAATTTATTCATTTTTAAGCCTTTGGGCGGATGGCTGTTGTCGAAGTTTCGTGTATAGTAAGAAGTAGGAACAAGATTATTTATGAAAGGAAGGATGAGCATGCTGTTTTTATGGGGATTAGCTATTGTTTTAGTATTAGTGATCATTTATCTGCTTATCCCGGGCGGGCCAGCTTGGAGGAACTATCTGACGGATGTCGAAGATTCATTTCAGCATGAACAATCTTCTGCGAAACCACAGTTAATTACGGAAGAAGCCGTGGCTCAACTGCCGCAACTTCTCAGGAAATATCTGAAGAAGAACGGCTACGTCAATCAGCCGATGATGCGTAACATGTATGTTCAATTTGAAAATACAAAGTTTCGGATGGCAGCGGATAAAGATCCGATTCGAATTGATTTTTGCCAGGTAAATTTTGTTGATCGACCTGACCGCTATGCTTTTTTGAAAGCAAGGATGTATGGTTTGCCTGTTCATGTGAGGGATAGTGTGAAAGATGGGCGCGGGGCAATGATTGGGATGATCGCCAAGCATTTTCGATTGTTCAACTCGACTGGTCCGGAGATGGATCAAGGACAATTGATCACGGCACTGGCTGATGCTGTATTTATGCCAAGCTTGTTTTTGCAAGAGTACATAGAATGGAAAACGATTGATTCCCGCAGAATTGAGGGAACAATCACGTGGAACGGTGTAAGCGCCAAAGGTCAATTTACCTTTGATGATTCTGGCGACATCATTCGCTTTGATACCAATGATCGGTATATGGATGAAAATGGCAAGGGAACATCCTTGGTTCCGTGGTTTGTCCTGTACGAGAATTATGAGAGTGATGATTATTATCGCAGACCAGGATGTGTCAGTGTAAACTGGCGGCTTCCACAGGGAATTGATAATTACTTTGTTAGTGATCGGATTAAGGTCCAGTATTCGATAACATCATCAGAACTGAATAAACGACCGAGTTCAAAGAATAGCGATAAAATCAAGATGATACGCAAGTTTGGGCAATGAAAAGCAGGTTGTTAAGAAGTTAGAATTCTTAACAACCTGCTTCATTTTATTTTTGTTTGTTTTTCAGGAGATTGATTTGTAAAAGATATCCGATTATCGTTCCAAATGCTAGAATCGTACCGATTATTAAAAGGATTTCAGAATTATTTTCACCTGTTTTCGGATAAATTTTCGAAACAGACTGGGAGCTCTCATTGCCTACAGTGTTTTGATAGGTATTGGTAATAACAAAATCGTAGGGCGCTTGTTCGATAACTGTTGAATGATAGTTTTTTGGAACATCAATGGCTTTGACAGTATAGTTGATATTGTTTCCATTTAGGTCTTGTTTTGGAAGATTCTTCCATGAGTGGGTCCAATGATTGTTATCATTTAAGACTACTGGATTTCCATGCTTTTTATTGCCATCGTAAAGTTGTACCTTTACTGAATCAGGACGATCTTTATTTTTGTTATTGTCATCATTCCATTTTTGAGTGACATTGATTGAAGGAATCGTGGTTTCCTGACTATAGGTATTGATCAGATCATAGCCTTGCACTTGACTGATGTATCCAGGGACAGATTCCTCAACGATCGAATAGACGATCGGCTTGCCCTTTTGATTTTTCGGCAACGCGGTAAACTCGTAACTCCAATTATCGCTTGAAGATACTTGTTTAGAAGTGACAGGGAGTCCGTTTGCCAGCAGCTGAATAGTAATATTGTCCGGTCTTTTGCCTGCACGGTTATTATTGTCTCGCCATGTTTTGCGCCCTTTTACCGTTGTCTGTAGCGGCTGATGGGTGTTGGTAATGATAAATGTGTCTTCATTTTGCTTTGATATGTTAGTAGTATAGCCGGGAATGGTCGTCTGCTCTTCTACAGTGTAGTTGATTGCTTGTCCTTTTTCGTATTTCGGCAGTTCATCCCATGTATGAGTCCATTGACTAGCTTCGTCGAGTGCAGCCTCGTTTACCTTTTTCCCGTTAGCCAATAATACCGCCTGAACATGTTCACTTCTTAAGCCATCTTGATTTTCCTGATCATCCCAATTTTTTTGTACCGTAATCGATCGTACTTCAGGGGTATGGGTATTAATGATCGTAGTTCCTTCAATCACAGCGGTGTAGCCTGGAACGGCATTTTCCGAGACACTGTAGCTAATCTCCTTTCCATTAGAATACATCGGCTGTTGAGCAAACTGATATTTCCAGTCGTTTTGACTAGTAACAACTTGGCTTTCCTGAAGAATCCCATTTGCAAGAAGGTTTACGGTAATCGCACTCGGCCTTTTTCCATCTTGATTGTCTTGGTCTCGCCAGATTTTTTGACCCGAGATTTCGGTAGTACGAGCAGGATAATGATTAGTGATATCTGTGCCGTTTACTTCACTACTGTAGCCTTCTGGAACATTCAACTCCTGTACAGAATAGGTATAGGCTTTGCCGGAACTGTCATATTTCGGGACAGTAGAGAAGCTGTAGCTCCAATCGCCATCCTGACCTTCTGAAATCGTCGTTTGGCGATAAGTTTCTCCGTCGCGTAATAAGGCAATTGTGACTGTTTCGGGGCGCGTTTGAAACGTATTGTCTTGATCTTCCCAGATTTTTTTGCCAGAAATTGTCATTACCTGATCGCCTTCGCCGCCGCCACCTTGGCCACGATAAACAGCCGTAGATTGAGCGCTATCGATCAATTCGTTACTGTCATAAGAAGAAACATTGTTATGATATTGATTATTTAACGCATTATATAGAAGCTTCGTTTTATAGTGGATGACTAAAGAAGTCGTCGCTGAGTTGTTTTCTTCCTGAGTACTTGTCAATTTGCCAAAAGAAAGACTGAAGCTCTGCCTGCCATCCGCTTGCTGAGAAATAATGGGGTCGGTTTTTTCTGTATAAATAGTCGTTTTTCTCCAATTACGGTGAGCGACGGTCATTGAGCCGGCAATGAAATCTTGATTGTTTTCCATAATGTCTTGAATCGAAGCGTTATCAATTGGATAGCCGCCATTATTCACGGTGATCGTCCAGTTCACAATCGTTGGATCTGTATCGTCGTAGTTTAAGGTTTTAGCGATAGCGCTGGTTCCGGAACCACCTCCAGAACTAGTTTTTGAAAAGTTTACGTGAATGGTATTGTTCGGATAGTTTTGGGTTGGAAATAGCAGATCATTTCCGGTTTCGTAGTTTAATTGATTTTTATTGAGAGCAGCCCAGAAATTAAAATTGATTTTCAGATTTTCGAAAGACGTTATATCAGGTGAAAATTGGATGGAGATAATGCCATTATTTATCGTCACATCACCCAAATGAACGCCAGAACCATTGTCTATACGAATAGGAGTTGTTGTTTCATAGCTAAGCTCCTTCGGCAATGCCATGGTGTAGGGTTGGGTCGGATCGATCGTATTGCCATTGCTGATCGCTAAATTATACGTGACGTGAATAGAAGAGGAGTCACGTATCTTGTTTATTCCAATGGGGCCGTTAGCGTCAGCCAGTGTGACATTTGAGACAAACTGCGAAGCATCTAGTTGTTCTGCTGCATATGATTTGCTTGATCCGAAACTAAAGAAAAGATTACTTAATAAGAAAATGACACTAAACAAAGTCCTTAACGTTTTTTTCATGATTATCGCTCCCTTTCGGAACTACTTGTCCCCCAAAGTATATACAGATTACTTACTGCTGAAAAGAATTCTGCTTTGAAGCTTCAGCGGGTGTGGTAGCGCCATCAAACTTGCCAGATTATCACAAAAACTGGCTTTTTTTCATCCCTATCATGGAGACATCTCTGTTAATTTCGAATATCTTTTTTAGTGCAGGATATTTCACATTAAAAATATTAAGTAGTATGCTTCAAATGAAATCAAGAAATGTCTTTGGAGGAATGAAGATGGAACACTATCAGAATATTATTGTGGGTTTTGGAAAGGGCGGAAAAACGCTAGCGAAAACATTAGCTAGTCGAGGCGAAAGCGTGCTAGTAATTGAGAAATCTAAGCGGATGTATGGCGGAACGTGTATCAATATCGGCTGTATCCCATCAAAATCAATGATTTTAAATGGAGAAAAGGGCACCTCCTTTTCTGAAGGAGTCGCAATCAAGGAGAATTTAACGGGAAAATTAAGAAACAAGAATTATCATATGATTGCTGATGAGCCTACTGGAACAGTGCTGGATGGGACAGCTCGTTTTGTTTCTAATCATGTCTTAGAGGTTGACAACAACGGAGAAACTCAACAATTAGAAGGGAAACGGATCTTCATTAATACGGGAGCGACACCGATTATTTTGCCAATCAAAGGGCTAGCTGATAGCAGGTATTTGATCGATTCGACTCAAGCAATGGATCTGGAAAATCTGCCGCAAACACTCGTGATCATTGGTGCAGGCTATATCGGATTGGAGTTTGCTTCAATGTTTGCAAATTATGGCTCAAAGGTGATCGTACTGGACGCCAAAGAGAAATTCTTGGTTCGTGAAGATGATGATATCTCTGAAATGATTTTTTCCGACCTTACTGCACAAGGAATAGAATTTCATTTAGGAGTTACGATAGATGAAGTGAAGGATCAAGCAAATCAAGTTGAAGTGAGCTTTACTGAAAAGGGTGTATCACAGAAGGTAACAGCAGATAATATTCTGGCTGCAACTGGCCGCAAGCCGAACATTCTTGGTTTGGGGTTGGAAAATACGGACGTAAAAGTAACTGATCGCGGTGAAATCGTGGTAGGTGACTACTTACGGACAGCTGCGGAAAATGTTTGGGCAATTGGAGATGTTAAAGGTGGTCCTCAATTCACTTACGTTTCATTGGATGATTATCGCATTATTTTAGATCAACTAGACGGTAAAAATACTCGGTCAACGAAGGATCGGACTCTTGTTCCGTACAGTGTTTTCATTACGCCGCCTTTATCAAATGTTGGTCTGACGGAAAAAACTGCTCAAGCGAAAGGGATCGAGTACAAGCTGTTCAAATTCATGTCTGCGGGAGTTCCGAAAGCCAATGTTCTGGAGGATCCTAAAGGGATGTTTAAAATTCTTGTGGATCCTCAAACAGAGCAAATCCTTGGAGCGACAATTTACGCGGAAGAATCCCACGAAGTGATTAATCTGATTACCTTAGCAATGAAGGGCGGTTTGCCATATACTCTGTTAAGAGATCAAATCTATACCCATCCGACGATGAGTGAAGCCTTGAATGACGTGTTGAAATAGCTGAAGAAAGAAGCAAGATTGTCAGAAATTGGCGATCTTGCTTCTTTTTTTGACACTATTTTTGATACTCTTTGTTTTTTTGAATTATTGGCTGGATAGGTCACGGATACAAATTTTTTAACGATTTATGTCACGTTCCTCTTATTGAAATGAAGGATAATTTAATTTGAGATTCTAAAAGTATGAAGCATGACTAGACTGGGGAAGTTTCTTGAAGGCAAATAAGATGTTCAGGCAATTGAATCACAGGAGAGGGGCACAAGAAGCCGCATTTTAGCAGAATCTCGATATAAAAAATCGATTTTAAGGGGATAATATGATGAGAAAGAATGGTTTTATGAAATATTCGCGCCTATTGATTTTGCTTATAATGACCATCGGAGTACTTCAGATCGGTGGACAAGCCGTCTTTGCGGAAGAATCCAAGACAGAGGTAACCACGGAGTACACATTATTTGACTCTTTGTCCGTATCGGAGCAAAAAAGTATTACTGCTGGTCAGCCGAATCGTATGCTGAAACATGATGTGGAGAGTTTTCGTTTAGTTTATAAGAAAATGAAAAAAGCTCCGGCGGATCAAACAGCGCAAGTAAAAGATGAAAATATCTCACAAACAGCATCAACTGTGAAGAAAACATTCGTACCGCGTGCTCGTTCACAGGTAACAGTTCGAGCTATGAAAACATTAGACGGCGAAGTAACATCCACGACTCAAGGTAAACATTTCCTGCCACAAACAGGAGAGGAAAAGCAGAACAAAACAGTCATTGTTCTAGGGATTTTGATTCTCGCAACGGCAGGGGGATTATTGATTTGGAAGCGAAAACAAGGCAAAAAAATACTTCTAATTCTCGTTGTTGCAGGAGGATTGGGTGTTCCTAGTGTCTTAGCGGACACAATCGGGTTACCGGGAACTACGACAGAGACATTAACCAAGGGCAGTGTATTCAAACCAATTACTTCGATTACAGACTATGAGTATGTTGGCTATATTCACACCGTGAAAGATGATGAGATTCCGTCTGTTCCTGAAGAAAAAGAAGGAACCGTAGTCGTACACTATCTTGATCAAGAGGGGAATAAATTAGAAGCCGACATGACATTGAAAGGGAAAGTTGGAGAGGCCTTTACCACCGAAGAAAAGGCCATCGATGGATATCGCTTCAAAGATGTTCAAGGGAACGCAATCGGAACATTCACAGAACAAGCGCAGGAAGTAACGTACATTTATGAAAAAAATCCAGTAAAAGGAGCTGACATAACGGTTCATTATATGGATGAAAACGGCAATAAGTTGGAAGCGGATATCACGTTGACGGGCAATGTTGGAGAGATTTTTTCGACTGAAGAAAAAATTATCGACGGATACAGCTTAATCAACATTCTAGGCGATGAAACAGGAACATTTACAGAACAAGCACAAGAAGTGACATATATTTATAGAAAAAATCCGGTAAAAGGAGCAAATGTGAATGTCCACTTTGTTGAAGAGACGGGGAATATAATTGGACAGGACGTAGTATTATCAGGAAATATTGGAGAAAGCTACGAGGCGAAGCCATTGGAATTTCCTGGAATGTCTGTTGTGCAAGTGATTGGAGAGACGTCGGGGACTTTCGGGGAACAGGAAAAAGACGTAACCTTCGTTTATAGGGCAGAACGGGAGATAGGTCGCGTGTTGATTGATTTCAATGAGATTATTTCTCGTATCGGAGAAAATTTCTATATTTATACTGATGAAAATAATCCCTCTACATGGACGAGCGTGAAAGCAGAAGGTTTTCTATTCTTTGATACTGGCTATCGTATCCCAGATGAAGGGATGATTGAATTATCAGGCGAGGTTGGGACACTGGTTGAAAGTCCAATAAATTTAGATTTGGCAATGACTTCTCATCCATTAGGATTGATTTATCGTGATTCAGAAGGCCAACAGCAGATAGCGCGTATTCCGGGCTATACTGCCTATGTTAGGGAGCTCACTCCCTCGTTTTATATGAATCAGGAACAAAAGATTGTTTACTATCTGGGTATCCCGAATTAGATTGATAATACGACTACTATGTGTCCTTAATATTATTTGAGGTTGAATAAAAACGAAGAGAAACATAGCATAAAATTATGAATCTTTAGCAAAAACAAGTAGGGCAGACATCTTTTTGTCTTCAATATTGTTATCGTTCCTTCTGGTGATTTCCCGGGAAGGATCGATCAAACACGGTGAAAATAGCACAATCATCCTAAGTTGATGAGTGTGCTATTTTTACCTCATTGTTGAATAACTGTGAAAAGTAAGAAATGGAAAATTGTCAGTCTGAATGAATTGCTGAGCTATTCTATTCAAGGAATAAGTATGACGACTTAGTCAATTTGGTAATCTATAACCTAAACAAATTTCAGGAGTAGTAGCATGGCTATATGATATGATATTCGTATATGACTCTGGTTGGTTCGGTTTTTTTGAACCAAGGATCAGGAGACTTTTTCTTGATTGTTAAAGGAGCAAAAAAATGTATGGAGTGATAGTTTGTTTGTAATACTGCTGGTTACCATCCTATTCAATTTATTTGCGATTGGGACGATCCTGATTCGTCCTCGATTGTTTCACGCTAAGCTATTTCAACCGATGGTACACAATTTTAATCTTTCAATCATACCAATAGCTATTTTGGTGGGCACCATTCTCGCGCAGATTTTTGTTTCATGGCTGGGTGCTATGCTCAACAGTGATCTGGTTGGCAGCGTTGCTTTTGTTATATTGGTGATTGGCTTGTTAGCCTGGTTTCTATTTCTGCCGAATTCTGGTTACTTAATTACAGAATTAAATTTAACGCACCGTGATGTCGATAAAGTGGAGGTTCCCATCTGGTACGACATCATTTCTGTATTGAGTCTGGCGATTTCGGGAGTTCTAAATACGGCCTTAAATATCTTGCTGCTGCAATTTTTGGTGATTATCTATATTGATCCGCTGAGTATCCAGCAGCTGAATACGCCATTATTCCAAATGTTAACTTGGCTAGTATTCCCACTATTAAGTTTTGGCATTTATTTGGGTCGTTATATTCGCTTCAATACTTGGGATTTATTGCGGCCAAAAATGTTTATCGGAAAACTAGTTGAACATTTCAAAAGTAGTAAAAATCGGCGAGATGGGTTTTTATTTACGATCCTTTATGGGATCTTTCTTGCGATGTTTTATGCGTTAACATTTAAATCCATTGCTGCAATTGATGCAGCAGGGGAAATAAGATAATTTTTTCAACGCCATCAAAGGGCTAAGTTTAAAATGTGAATCCAGTATAAATAAAAAGTTGGCTACGAGAAAACACTGCTGGATTTCTCGTAGCCATTTTTTTGATTTATTATGAAGCAGATGGACACATTCTGTTCATTTAGTTTTCGTATAATGCAGCGATATTCTGTACTCTACGCTTCATCTCTGCTCGAATATGTGAAGGCTCCAAGCACTCGCAATGTTTTCCGAAGCTGAAAAGAATATTGTAGCAGTATTCGTTCTCGATAAATGGGAAGTCAACGATATAATGATCAGCACCATCTGGAGTGAAATTCTCATAGGCACAATAATCTAGCACTTGATCCATCACGGCGTTGTGAATGCGAAGCTTGATGGTTATTTGGATTGTTTCCAAAATATCATCGAAGTCCAGCTGTGGTTTTTGATAGTCTCGCGCTGTAAATGATTCCTCTTGCATCCGCAGATTTGTCATGCGCACAACTTTGAATAGGCGAAAGTCTTTTCTAATCAGACAATAGCCCTGCCAATACCAATGGCTGTTTTTCAATACAAGCTGATAAGGCTCAGCTGTTCTTGTGGTCTTGTTTCCGTGAGTATCGGAGTACTCGAATGAAAGCAGCTTATTATCTTGCATGGCGGCTTTGATTATTTCTAAATAAGGCTGGATATTTTTATTGCCAATCCAAGGACTTAGATCAATCGACAGCTGATTTGATTTTACCTCAATGTCTTTCGCCTGATCTGCAGGGATAAAGCTTTTGACTTTAGCTAAGGCATTTGTCAGTTCATTTCCCTGCATCATGCCGGATAGGCTGGAAAGCCCCAGCATAATAGCGGAAAGATCGGCGGACGAAAAGACTTTCTGATCGACCTTGTAATTTTCCATAATCTCAAAGCCGCCTCCGACGCCTGAAGTCGAGTGGATAGGAATGCCAGCCATATTGATGGTGTCGATATCGCGGTAGATCGTGCGAGAGGAAACTTCAAATTTATCTGCCAGTTCTTGTGCGCTGACTCTTTTTTTATCTAGCAGCAGCATAATGATGCTGAGCATCCGGTCCATCTTCATAAATGAGCCACCTTCCAAATTTTCTTATTTTAGTTTAGATTGTTGACATACTGTTGTCAACGATTGTCACGTATACTGTGTATATAGAAAGTTATTGAATGACATACGGCATTCGCATCAACCTAACTTTTTCTTAAAAACGATTACTTTAAAACAAGGAGGAAAATTATGAACACAATTTATGTTTATGTGATGGATACGTTAGCTGACTGGGAGTTGGGACACCTGACCGCGGAGCTGAATTCGGGTCGATTTTTCAAACAGAGAGCGCAACAAGTAACGCTTAAAACGGTAAGTTATTCGAAAGACCCGATTACAACTATGGGCGGGATGACGATTATTCCTGATTGTGCCATCGATGAGATCGTGGTGAGTGAAGCAAATATGTTGTTGTTGCCAGGAGCAGATACATGGAACGATCCAAAGCATGGCGCGGTCATCGAAAAAGCTAGTGCGTTCCTTTCTTCAGGTGCCAAGGTGGGGGCATCTGTGGAGCAACTGCTGCCCTTGCTAATGCTGGATTATTGGAGGAGCGGACACATACGAGCAATGGACCAGGATTTCTGGACATGATCGCTCCTAGTTACAAGGGTCAGAGCTTTTATGTAGACGAGCCATCGGTTGCGAAAGATAACCTGATCACTGCCAGCTCTACGGCCGGTTTGCTATGGGCAAAACAAATTATTGAGCAGCTAGATGTTTTTGAATCAAATACATTAGATGCCTGGTATAACTATTTCAATACTGGTGAGGCTGAGTATTTTTATGCCCTGATGCAGTCTTTGCCAGCTAAAAATAAAGAGGAATAACAGGGAAGTAAAAGAAGCAGCTCAGATCTATTTAGATCGGGCTGCTTCTTTCTTAATGTCCTTTATGCTTTTCACGTTTCTTGGCTTGCTTCTGTTGAAAACGTGCTTCAGCATACTCGGCTTTTCTTTGGCGCTTCTGTGATTTGTTCACTGCTTTTGCTTGATTACGGATTTCGCTGATGGCAAGCTGAGCTTTTGTAGAAACAACCGGCTGACGTTTTTCACGATTAATTAATCGCTGCATACGTTTCGGATTCAATTTCTTTTCAGACTTTTGCACAACGGCTACGGAACCGGACTGCTCTAGTAAGTGCGGCAAACGTTGGAAAATAAAGTCCCACACGTCTGCATCTTTTGGCTCTGCTCCAAAAACATGGCGAATCGCTTGATAATGGCCGTCTGTTTCAGCTTCAATCAAACCACACCAAAAACTGCCATCGAAGTAGATCGTCAACTTCATGATGACACCTCCCCTGATTTTATTTTCAAGCAATGGACAACCCAGGGAGGGCAGGTTACTGACATTTTCATGCGGCGGACTACCAACCGCCATGTGTTTTTATGCTCATCTTCAGTTTACTAGCTTCGAGAGGAAAAGCAAGCGTCAATTAACTTGATTAACTTCGCTTTCATAGGAGCGGCTTCTCATACAGAAGCTTTCTTTGCGCTTGCTATGTTAGGAAACATGGAAACCCTCATAATAATTTATATGGATTTTTTGACACGTTCAAATTTAAAACAAAAAAATCATTAAATTATTCAGCTGGTTATGACTGAAAAAAATAATTTTAGTTAGATAATCATATTTTTACTTCTTGGAGAAATATTTGAGTCAATCTCATGGGCATCATATCTGGTGGTTATGGAATATTTCATTTTCAGAGCTTAAATACTGATGTATCAATGTTTTGACAGCTGTTCCATTTATTCTCAATTGCATGATTGTTATAAAAATGGGTTGTTTTTACATGTTTTAAATACTATTTTTTGATACTTTTTAAAAATTAGATTAACAAAGGGTGGCAAGTGCTGTAACGTATTAGATGTAGAATAACAGAACATATTTAAAATGACTTTGCAGAAGGGTGTTAATCAAAATGATCAAATTATATGGCTCGGCTAGTTGTAACTCGTGCAGGAAAGCCAAAGCATGGCTAGAAGAACAAGGACTAGATTTTGAAGAAAGGAATATTATTACTGATCCTCTTACGAAAAGAGAATTGAAAGAGATTCTTGCAATGACAGAAACAGGCACTGAGGAAATCATCGCGACCCGATCAAAGGTCTATAATAAATTTACGTGCAACTTTAATGATTTGTCACTTAATGAATTAGTTCAAATCATCGAAGAGAATCCTAGCTTGTTGAAACGTCCAATCGTGATGGATGAGATGAGAATGCAGATTGGCTACAATGAGGATGAGATTCATCAATTTGTGCCACGCGAAGTAAGAAATCTGACCTCTAAGAGATTGAGTGAAATACTGATGTATATGGATTTAGAAAAACAAGGTGTTGTATAAAACGATTTTAGAAAAAGACATCGAATTAACAGCCATTGATTGGAATAGCTGTCCAAACTTGGTGTGAAGAATCAAATAATCGGTCAAACCAACACCTGCAGTCTACATTGCAGGTGTCTGTCTTTTTTTCAGAATTCCTTTTTAAGGATATTCTGATATGGAGGATATATTTTTCATTTGAGAAAAATATTGGTTGAAGGGGGCTTATAATGAATACAGATATTGAAAAGAAAGCGATCGACAGTATGACGAAGGCTGGGATCAGCTTGGATCATATCCAGCTGCAAAAAAGAATTATTTTTCAAGATACACATCTAGAGTACTATTATGACAAGATAGAAGATAGCGAGCGCCCACGGATAGACATCCCCGTTCAGAAAATTGTTGCAGTAAAAACCAATCAGACGATCGCAGGAAAATCTGTTTATGACCTTTTTATGGGGGCAGCTGAGGACGATCAAGAAGCTGCTAAGCTCGAAGAGAACTTGCGCTCTCTGGAGGAGAATGGGCTAGCCTCCCAACAAGCATTTTATGCTGGAAAGATCAATCTTGAGGGAGAGCATCCCATCAAGTTCAACCATTATCAGGATGATGATTGCTACATTCTCCAAGAGGATGGTATCTATCGGACAGTCGCGGCAAAAATGTTCGATGCTCCAGTAATGTCGGGTATCGTGACTGCTTATAAGTTGAATGAAGAGAAGAAGAAACAATACGAAGACTATGAATCGCTAAGAGACCTCCTGCGTTTAACGGATATCAAAGGACTAACGCTGGACCTATTTCAGGATAAAAAGGAATAAAAATAAAGGAATCCGATCGCTACTTTAAGTAAAAGTAGCGATCGGATTCCTTTATTTACATATATCCTTCAGCTTCCTTTCGGGTCAGCCAGAAGTGAATCCCGCCAGTAGAATCGGCCCAGCGATTGGGATTGAAATTCTCTGCCTCCACATATTCACCAACACGATAAACAAAATTTCCATCAACATATGAAACAGCTTCGTCATAGTCTTCGTTTGTATACATATCTTTAATAGTCAGTACCTTAGCTTTATCACATCGGCAGCAAGTGTTTGTTGCAGAAGTCCTGCGCGCATCGGCTGGGATCAACAGTTGAACGATTCGAAAATCAAAGCACTTTTTATAGCCGACAAAAGGGCCTTCTGCAGGGCAATACAAATCAAAAAATTGCGTCCGCTCATCGTGGATAATGTCCGTCAAATCAGCATGCTCCAGCATCGCGAAGAAGAGGTTTGCGCCAGAGATATCTGCGCCACGCAGGCTGCTGTTTTGAAAATCAGTTCCCTGTAAATCCGCATCTCTAAGAATCGCCTCTGAAAAGTCACAATCAATACATAAACAATTGCTAAAGTTCGCTCCAGTCAGATCCGCATTCGAAAAATCCACTTGCTCAAAGGTCATATCATGGAAATTAGCCTGCTGAATCCTGCGAAATGAGTAATCATGTTTCTTCAGCGTAGCGTTCATGAGCATCACGTCCTTTCTCAGACTTCTTCTCTATCCCTATTTTATCATCACATTCAACAGGAGCCTATTGATTTTAAAGGGAACGGCTTATAAATTGATCCAATAAACCTGAACCTCTTTTCCATCATCATGGATAAATTCTCTTTCTAAAATCCCGCCGTTTTTTAGAATCGTTTTGGCTGAAGGAATATTTTCTTTGTAGCAGGCTACCATCACTTTTTCCAACCCAAGCATTCTGCAATAGTCTAATCCTAAACGCAGAATCTCTGTTGCGTAGCCTTTCCCACGTTCGCTAGGGCGTACACCAAAACCGATATGCCCCCCAAATTCACGCAAAAACTCATTCAGTTCGTGGCGAATATTGATCGTTCCAATGACCTTTTGATCGCTATCCCGCAGAGCGATCAAGGTAGTAGAAACCACCCAATCAGGAGCGACTGTTGCTCTATCGGATTCTTTGGTCAGATGTGCCAGCCATGCACTGTAGCTCTCCATTTCTGTCAGCAATGACGAACCGTGTAGCGAATCTTCACCGACAGAAAAATGCTCTTCTGTGTAGTCCTTGACTGCTGCTTCATGACTTTTTCCGGGTTGGACTAGTTTGATTTTTTCCATAACCTTCACCTCTTAAGCTTTGTTTCTTATTGCTAGTGTAGCATGATTTTGTTGAATGAAATAGCTCATTCAAGGATGAAAAGGGCTTGACCTTCACCTGAAGTTGAATGTTAGGATGTAAAAAAGGGAGGGATTGGCATGTGGACGATCAAGCAGTTTTCGCAATTAACCGGCGTTTCCGCCGTTTCGCTGCGCTATTATGACAAAGAAGGAATTCTGCCATCGAAACGCTTAGAGAATGGGTATCGGTATTATGATCAGAAGGATTTATTGATCGTAAAAAATTTAGTTGTATTGAAGTACGCGGACTTTTCACTGGAGGATATCCGTACACTGACTTCTTTGTACCATGAGCCGGAAGGGCAGGATTGCAACGATAAGGCAAATGAAGTACTGATTCGCAATGTAAAAGCGATGAAAGAACGCATCCGCATGTTTCACCAGATCATCGAAGTCATGGAAGAGATCATGCCGCTTTTTGAGAATCACGAGCTGTATAAAATCAATAAATCGGAACTAAATGACAATATTGAAAAGCTTTTTGTTCAAATCGAGATCGAGAGGGAATAGTTATGACAAAGAAGGTGAAGATTATTTTGCTTGTAGTAGTGATTGTAGTCGTTCTGATCGGTGGTTATGGAGTCTTTTATTACAAACGTTATCTTGATTATAAACAGGCAGTTCAGACGATTCGTGTTGCTGAACCCGACTTAACGCAATTAAAGGATGGGGACTATGTAGGAGAGCACGATGTAGATTTTATTCGGGCGAAAGTAAAAGTTGAAGTGGCAAATCATCAGTTCCAGTCGATCAAACTGTTGGAGCATTACAATGATCGCGGCAAGAAAGCCGATGTTTTGCCAGGAAAAATGGTGGATCAACAAAAGATCAAGGTAGATGCCATTTCTGGAGCCACCAATTCAAGTAAGGTCATCCAAAAAGCCGTCGAAAAAGCGTTGATGAACGAATAAAAAGCTCGAATCCAGACGGATTCGAGCTTTTATTAATCTACATAAAACCCTACGACATTGTACCAATGACGGTCTTCATAATCCATTCGATAACGATCAGTAGAGAATCCGGATAACGCATAGCCTAGCATCATTAATAAGATTCCAGCCCCGATCAAATACGTTGCTACCTTTGGCAATAAAAGTTTGGATTTCATACTTGGACCACCTTTCTTTGGAAAATGTTGCGGCGAATGATCCGCATTAAGCTGCGGTGCATATTCATGAAGACTGCGCTGAACTTGTATGTCAGCCACATGCATAATAGACCAAAGCCGAACAGGAACATCCCTGCACCAAGTTGAGTAACCCCCATAAAGACTGAATTGAATAGAACAAATGGGCTGGTGAACGCTGCGGCTACACCGCCGATGATCGTTCCGGCAGCTAAGCAAGCACCCGTGAATGGAATACACCAGATAACGATATCAATACTTAAAAGAACAAAGAATGCTGCGAGTGCTAGACTTCCCCACAATGGAAAACCGAGAATCAACAGAGTGATCCAAAGCCAGTTAAACCGACGGGGAACCCTTACTTCCGTTGGGATACCAGCCGCTTCATAGGCTAATTGCTTGGGATCACCTAATTTCTTGACGGCAGCTCGTTCAGAATAGCCATCCTCCATCAAATCTAAAATCATTTCATCGTAATATTCAATCAAGCGATGGACTTCGCTAGGTCTGACTTCATAAGCTAAATAATTGCTTAGTTCCTTAATAAATTCCACTCGATTCATTCTTCGACACTCCTTTTAATGTAATAGTGAACTGCTTCTACGTCGTTCCATTCCTGTAAAAATTTCTGAATACTGGCAACTCCTTGATCCGTTAAATGGTAATACTTTCTCAAACGTCCATTGTGAACCTTTGAATAGGTAGAGACCTTATTATTTGTCTCTAATCTTTTTAAGATTGGATATAGTGTTGATTCAGTAATCTCAAGATGTGGATGGATTTCTTTCACGATTTGATAGCCGTAGGAATCAATGTCCACTAATGAGGCCAACACACAATACTCAATCAAACCTTTTTTTAATTGACTATCCATCAACAACACCTCTCTATACATCATACTATACATTACATAGTATAGGGAGGACTATAGGACTTTAGGCGTATTTTGCAAAAAAACATCTAAAGTTTTTCGCTGACTAATAGTATTGATTTGTTTTTACCAAAATATAGGTAATGTAATGTAAAAACACAATAATGATATATGCAAACTTTTTCATTTTTTGAATAAATTAGAATTGGTATTATTAGCCAACTAGCGTTATGATTTTTTTAAACAAACTTAATAGTAGAAAGAGGGAGCGAATCACATGGAAGCAAAAAAATCAGTTAAACCTTTAGGGCAGCGTCAGCTTATGAGTATGAAGAAACGAAAAGGGCTTGAGCAGAAAGTCATTTCTTATTATGAAGCGACCCGCGACGTGAATTCAGTCGTGGAATATCTGGTTGTGATTTTGTTGAGGGATGCGTTGGTTTTGCAGGATTTCTCCATGATGTGTGCTGATTTAGTCCGCCAATTATTTATGACGGCTGAACCCAATGATACATTGCGCAAATTTTGCGTATATTTCAAGTCTTTCTTTACTGTTGATGAGTGGCAGGAACAGGTCAAGAGAAGGCTGTTCGAAAATGAATCCGCTTACTTAAATACCACAGAAGAGGCACGTCGTTATAGTGAGCTGTTAAATACTCCAGGTACGGGAAAAATTGACCGTCCTGATCATAGGCATGACATAGTGGCAGTATTTGAAGATGCCAGCGGGAAAAAGCATCGCCTAAAAATACGAGACACCTATGAGAATTTAACAAAAGCCGAATCCGCACAGCGGTTGGAAATTCTGACTACTTTGACTATCCTGAAATCAACTAACGGCATGCGGCGTTTTGCAAAATTTATCGATTTAGATCGAACTGGGAAGATAAATACCTATGAGGAGGAGCCTGTTGAAGAAATACAGGGGGAATCAGTCGGATTTTCTGATCCGATCATGGAAGTAGAAGAAACTGCTGAGAAATTAATTGAGATCGTTGCACCAGAGGGAATAGACATTGATGCTCTAGCTTTAAATGAAGAGCAGCTTTTAGCGTTAGTACAAGCAGCCCATCCAAACATCCGCAGTTTGAAAAATATCCGCGTCGTCTTTATTGAGAAAGAACAGGAATTCTTGGAGGAAGAGATACCCATCCCGGATAAACGGACACAAGAAAACTCCAGTGGACAAGAGACAGGCGTAACTAAAAAAAAATCGAGTACAACAGCCGTCGCTGATCCGCCGCCTGCGAAAACTAAACAGAAGAAACCTCGAAACAGGCGGGAAGAGTATATATTAGATTTGGTCACACAGGCGTTAGCTAAGACGGGTCTAGGCAACAGCAACAGAAAGAAGGGAAACAACCGAAAAAAGAATGACGATCACACTATTTTCTATTAGAAGGTTCCGTTGCGGGAGGAGTTCTGTAGCTGGATTTAAGTGATTCTTCGTCGTTTAAAAGAGAATGGCGGCTTGCTTAACTAGTAAGCTCCGCTTATTAAGCGACCTCTCAATCCAGTAAAAATACCACAGCAGCCAAGCTGATTTGTGTGAAAAAAAACGGATCGCGACCGGTTTTCTTTGCTATGCCTAAAAAAATCAATGGTGTTTAGAATAGTGAAAAAATGTTTATTATGTGATGGGTATAATTTTTCTATAGATTCAGTAACCGTTTAATTGTGCGTAGAGAAAACGGAGCGATCAAGGGACGTTAACTGGTTTCATTTTTTTGTTTCTGATTATCAGGCGGTTAAGCTGAAACCAAAAACAAATAATGCAAAAAAAGCGAATAGTGAACTATGCGCTTTTTCGTGCTACACTTAAACTTGAGAGGGAACTATTTATCAAGTTTTTGACAAATTTGGATGAAAGAATCTTGAAATGAGAGCTCAGATTTTAAGGAGTTAGGGATTTCTATCCAGAATAATTGGTAATTTTGGACGTGTCGAATAAAGAAGCAAATTGTCATGGCATTTAGAAAAATATTCGTGATTAGTTGTTGGATGAATAGTTTTAGAAAAAGGACTCATGAAAATGGGTCCTTTTAGTGTGCGATCATCATCAAAATCAAATGAATTCCGGCAATGATCCCAGCGAAGTTAATAATTAACTTCGACCAAAAGCCAGTCAGATGATTCTCCGGATGCTTTCTGAAAAAGTAATGAAGAAGCAGATGACAAATAAGAAATAGATCAACAACGTAGAGAATGATTGTACTCTTCAATAGAAGGAAAAAGAGCACGAGAGCATATAAAACGATATGGGGTAGGGTAAAGACCCAATAAGCAGTCTGCTGGGGCAGATCTTTTAAAAAGATAAACAGCTTCCATTCTTTCTGGCCCACAGCATCCATTTCATGCGTCAGCAATAATGCTAATTCAAGTGCAAAAAGACCATTCAGCAACAACGACATATTTTCACCTCATTCTCACTCTAAATGGAGGATTTCTTATTTATCACTATAGCACAAAGGAATTCAGTGAAAAGATAAAAATAATAACAGGTTTCTATTTTGCATCGATTATTTAAGGTAAAATAAAACCAACGACAAGGATGCTTTTAATTATAGATAGTCAGGAAGGGAACGTTACGATGACACAGCTATTTTTAGTGGAAGATGACCAAGTGATCGCGAAAAATTTAATCATTTTACTCCAGTCTGAGGGGTTCACTGTGATCCACGCCGCAAGTAAAAGTGAAGCTCTGATGCTTCTGTCAGAAAATCGTTTTGATATTGCTTTGGTGGATATTTCTCTTCCTGATGGCAATGGCTTCACGGTCTGCACGGAAATAAAGGCTGAGCAAACGATTCCGGTTATTTTTTTGACGGCTTCTGGTGATGAGGCGAGTGTAGTGACGGGCTTGAACATGGGAGCTGATGATTATATCACGAAACCATTTCGACCACGGGAATTATTGGCGCGAATAAAAAATGCGTTGCGAAAACATGGGCAGGGACAGGCAATATTTGAGGTTGCTGGGATTACTGTCGACATTACCAGCAGTATCGTGCGAAAAAATGGCAATGAAGTTTTTCTTTCGGCTTTAGAATATCGTCTGTTGCTGGTATTCGTAAATAATCCGAAAATCATCATCACACGTGAACGATTGCTAGATGAAATCTGGGACGCGGCAGGCGAATTTGTGAATGACAATACCTTGACCGTTTATATCAAACGCTTGCGCGAAAAGATCGAGAATGAGCCGACAAATCCTCAAATCATTCTGACCGTTCGCGGAATGGGGTATCGCTTAGGAGGCAGCAATGTTTAGAAATCAGGAATTTCGCAGGTTCGCTTTGGTGTTTGCAGTGATCACAGTCATTTTGGCTGTGTTTGGTTTCAGTCAAAATACGGCCGCTGGGATGCTGGTCTTATTTACTGCGCTTATTTTTGGTGGTTTATTTTATGCTGCCACAAAAGCCCGTTATCAGAAAATCGCGCAAATTTCTGATCAGATTGATTTGATCCTGCACAACGAAGATCATTTATTTATCGAAGAGTTGGATGAAGGGGAGCTTTCGATCCTGCAAAGTGAGGTCGTCAAAATGACACTGCGGATTCGTGAACAGAATGCAGTCCTTAATAAAGAAAAGGAAAACTTAGCGGATTCGTTAGCGGATATCG
This sequence comes from Enterococcus sp., assembly GCF_032555305.1. Taxonomy (GTDB): domain Bacteria; phylum Bacillota; class Bacilli; order Lactobacillales; family Enterococcaceae; genus Enterococcus_A. Next base: position 4,939 of record NZ_JAWGOQ010000040.1, on the reverse strand, counting down.
CTCATCAACTGCGCACTCCTTTAACCTCAGTCAACCTTCTTTTGTCTTTGGCAGCGGAAAGCACTGATGAAAAAGAACGGAAAATGAATCTGCGAGAAATCGAAGCGTTACTTTTACGGATGGACGGCTTGATTACAGCGTTATTAAAGCTTTCGCGCTTAGACGCGGATGTTGTAGAGTTTCAAAATGCGTCAGTTAACGTGGCCGAGTTAGTAGAAACTTCTTTGCGCCCATTTTTAGTAGCACTAGATTTGCATGAGATTCAGGTAGTAACGTCTATTGCGCCAGAGAGTACGATCCAAGGTGACGAGATTTGGTTATCGGAAGCGCTGCAAAATATTCTAAAAAACTGTATTGAAAGTATTGGCAACCAGGGAACGGTTGAAATCAACGGAAGGGACAATCCACTATTTACCGAAATTACGATTCACGACAGTGGTAAAGGCTTTGAAGCAGCTGATCTGCATCACTTATTTGATCGTTTTTATCGTGGGAAAACTGGAAGTACAACTGGATTTGGCATTGGTATGTCTTTGAGCCAGTCGATCATTCAGCGTCAGGGCGGAACGATCGTGACAAAAAATTATCCTGATGGCGGCGCGCTATTTATCATTCGTTTTCCAAAGTGACGGATCTCTCACTTTGAAGTCACCGAGCTGAAAGGTGAAGCTTCTATTATATAGGTGAACCATAAGGAAGGGGGCTCATATAATGGAGCTGTTGAAAATCGAACATCTTAGCAAGGTTTATGGAAAAGGTGAGAACAAGGTCGTTGCATTGGATGACGTGTCTTTGACGATTGAAAAAGGCGAGTTTACAGCGATTATTGGAGCGTCTGGCTCAGGAAAATCCACGCTGCTCCATATGATCGGCGGTGTGGATGTGCCTACCAGCGGGAAAGTTTTTTTGGATGGACAAGATGTGTATGCGCAAAATAATGAAAAGCTGGCGATTTTTCGTCGGCGACAAGTTGGTCTAATCTATCAATTTCATAATTTGATTCCGACATTAAATGTGGTAGAGAATATCACACTGCCGGTTTTGATGGATAAGCGCAAGGTCAATCAAGAACGACTTACCGAATTGTTGGCGCTCTTAGGGTTAAGTCAGCGAAAAGATCATTTGCCGAATCAGTTATCCGGCGGACAGCAGCAACGGGTCTCAGTGGGACGGGCGCTGATGAATGCTCCAGCAGTCTTGCTGGCGGATGAACCAACAGGGAGCCTAGATAGTAAAAATGGGCACGAAATCATCAAGCTGTTGAAAATGAGCAATCGTAAATACGGACAAACCTTGATCGTCGTGACCCATGATGAAGAGATCGCACTGCAGGCAGATCGAATCATCGGTATTTCCGATGGACGTGTGACCCGTGATGAGAGGATGGTGCAATCATGAACATCTTCCATAAAGTCACGCTGCAAAATATGAAAAAAAACCGTACACGAACACTAGTCACGATTATCGGCGTCATTTTGTCGACTGCGATGATCACCGCGGTCGCCACCTTTGCTATCTCGTTGCAAGATTACATGGTGAGGGGCGCGGAGCGAAAATATGGCGATTGGCATGTTGAATTTTTAGACGTCAGCTCTGACTTTGCTAAAAAGCAGGCGCAGAATAAAGATGTTCTAAAAACCGCTGAGTATGAGGATATTGGATATGGCGAGTTAACTGGCGGAAAAAATCCCAATAAGCCTTATCTGTTTGTCGCAGGCTTTAATCAAAATACATTTGATACCTTGCCAGTAAAAATGCTATCCGGTAGGCTGCCGAAAAGCAGTCAGGAAGTTGTTATTCCAGCGCATGTTGCGGCGAACGGCGGAGTGAAATATGCAATTGGTGAGACTCTTTCATTAACGATTGGCGATCGCATGAAAGGAAATAAGCGTCTGAACCAGCACGATGCCTATGACGATCTACAAAAAGAGTTAGAATCATTGTCTTTGAGAGAAACCAGAAGCTACAAAATAGTCGGTATCTGCGAACGTCCTGGCTTTGAAGAAAAGAGCGCACCTGGTTATACCGTGATTACACTTGCCGAAAAAGCTGAGAAGCAAAAGAATCTCAGTGTCTTTGTCACGCTTAAAAATCCGAGAAAAGCCCGTTCTTATGCCGATAATACGGAAATAAATCAGTCTTATACCTTGAATGACGAGGTCCTGCGCTTTATGGGAGCATCCGATGATACAGTGTTTAATCTGCTGCTGTACTCCATTGGGACTATCTTAGTTGCATTGATTATGCTGGGCTCTGTCTTCTTGATCTACAACTCCTTTACAATCTCGCTGAACGAACGGATGCAGCAGTTTGGCATCCTAGCATCGGTTGGAGCAACACCGAAGCAGCTAAGAAATTCTGTTCTGTTTGAAGGTCTGTGCATCGGAATCGTTGCCATTCCATTCGGGATTCTATTAGGAATCAGCAGCATAAAAATTGTTATTACTCTTGTTGCCAAAAATTTCAACAATCTTCTCTATAGCAATAACTCACTAGACTTAACTTTGTCTGTTCCTATCCTATTGGCAGCGGCGGCAGTTAGCTTGATTACAATAGTGATCTCAGCTTCGATTCCCGCAAGAAAAGCGGCCAATACACCAGTAATGGAAAGTATTCGTCAATCGAATGAAATAAAAGTTTCTTCTAAAGATGTCAAAACGACCAACTTCTCGGAACGGATCTATGGCTTGGAAGGGATGTTGGCGCTAAAAAATTTTAAACGCAATAGAAAACGGTATCGGACGATTATCCTATCATTGGCACTGAGTGTTGTATTATTTGTGTCAGCGCGAGCTTTCGGCAGCTGTTTACAGGAAATTGCTAAACAATCGGTGGTAGATACGGATTATGATATTGTGTTTTCCAGCTCGGAACTATCGGAGGATGAATTGTTCCGTCTTTACGAGAAATTCCAAAAAGTCGAAGGAATTACCAGCAGCTCCTATCAAGCGATCGTGCAATATACTAGCCAAGTGAAGTCCAGTGATTTTTCTAGTCGTTATCGAGAACAGCTGGGACCAACTAATAAACAAAACCAACTATCCCTTGATATCCAGTTCATCGAGGACGAGGAATACTTAAAATTCATTCAAAGTATGGACCTGTCTCCCAAAGAGTACACAGGTGAAAATGGCAAAGTAATCGCTGTCGCAAAACAGAGGATAGATAAAGGGGAAGGGAAAACTGAGCTGATCGACTTGTTCGCCAAAGATGAACTGACTCTGACGGCTACGCCAGAAATCGCTGGAAAACCTGCTTGGGATCAGCAGAAAAAAATCAAGGTAAAATTTGCGGACACTTATCCGATGGATACGTTACCTAGACAACCGGCTGAAAAGAAGCCCTATGTTCTCATGGTAGTGGCACCTTATCAAATGAAGGATAAATTTTCGTTAACTGGTATAAATCAGGATATCGGCTTGACCTTTCTGTCGAAAAACGCCGCTTGGTCAACCGCAGAAATGAAAAAAATCATCGAACAGGAAGGGATCACGGCGCAATATGATTTGTATAACGTCAATGAGATCTTTGAACAAAATCGCAATACTATTTTTGTCGTCAATATCTTCAGTTATGTCTTTGTTGCGATGATCTCACTGATCGCGATCGCAAATGTCCTCAACACGATTTCAACCAATATCAAATTGCGAAGAAGAGAGCTGGCAATGCTGCGCTCGGTTGGGATGACGGATCGAGATTTCAACAAAATGATGATCTTTGAATGTATCTTTTATGGTTCGCGCTCGCTTCTATTGGGCGTTCCAGCCGCCGGCATCATTTCATGGCTGATTTACCAAGGCATGACAAAGGGTGGGGCAGAAATTGTGTTTCATTTTCCATGGAGTAGTTTGTTGATCAGCATCCTAGGTGTCTTTCTAATCGTAGTGATCACAATGCTCTATGCAGTCGATAAAATAAAAAAGGAGAATATTATCGAAGCACTGCGCGATGATCTAGCCTAAAGTATTGATAATCTGATACACTTATGGAAAAAAAGGGAGTGTATCCAGATGACTATAAGCAATTCTTTTGAAACATTTGCGAAAGAAGCACCAGAGTATCAAAAAGCCTTCAACGAAATGATCCATTCGTGGGGAGAAATCAGTGTGTTAGACGATAAGACCCAGCACTTGACCTATCTTGCCGTTTTAGCCGCAACTGGGAAAACAAGCGGATTACCATTTCATGTCATGCTAGCCAAGAAAGCCGGAGCTACTCGTGAGGAAGTGATCAGCACAATCATGGTCGGTTTACCAGCTGTGGGAAATGAAGTACTGAATGCTTTGCCAGCTGCTTTAGAGGCTTACGATAAAAATTAATCATGACCACCCGTGAAACGGGTGGTTTGTTCTTCGGCTAGAAGCCTCTCTTACCGGCCTCGGCCTAAAAGGCCCTCTGAAAGCTTCCCCCCGCACCACTTCTACTCGCTGATTCTAAAAGAATCTCGCTCTATCTCTTTTTATTTTTTGCTCCTGTAAACGGGTCTATCTCTTCGAACAACGTAAGCTGATCTGCTGAATAATCTTCTTTTATTTGTTTACGAATATACTCAGCTATCTGCTCCTTATTCCGTCCAACCGTGTCCACGTAGTACCCTCGACACCAAAATTTTCGGTTCCCATAGCGATATTTCAACTCTGCATGACGGTCGAATATCATTAAACTACTTTTTCCCTTTAAATAGCCCATGAATTGCGAAACACTTAACTTTGGTGGAATACTTACAAGCAAATGAATATGATCTGCACAGGCATTTGCCTCAATGATCTCTACTCCTTTTCTTTCACAGAGCGTGCGAATAATCTCACCTATACTTTCTCTATATTTTCCGTAAATGATCTGTCTCCGATATTTTGGCGCAAACACGATGTGATACTTACATCTCCATTTACTATGTGATAAACTTTCTTTGTCCTTTTCCATAAGGACACCTCCTATC
>NZ_JAWGOQ010000039.1:0-39153 GCF_032555305.1 Enterococcus sp. | reverse complement strand
CTTAAATATCGCGTTACCAAAAGGACGTATGGGGGATGCGGTGTATGAGCTTTTTACCAAAGCTGGCGTGGCGGCTGAAGGAGTCTTTGAAGACAATCGCAAGCTGATTTTTACCGATGAAAACAACAAACTGCGCTTCTTCTTAGTTAAGCCGAGTGATGTGGCGATCTATGTGGAGCATGGAGCAGCGGATATCGGTGTTGTTGGAAAGGACATTTTATTAGAAAGCAAAGCGGAGGTAATCGAATTTTTAGATCTGCATATGGGTGTCTGTAAATTGGCAGTGGCGGCACACAATGATTTTGAAGAAGATTTCTCTCGGCCTCTGCGTGTATCAACTAAATACCCGACAATTACTCGCGAGTTCTATGAAGGACTTGGACGCTCCGTGGAATTGATTCACCTGCACGGCTCGATCGAGTTGGCGCCATTATTAGGGTTGTCCGATGTGATCGTTGATATCGTTGAAACAGGAACTACTTTAAAAGAAAATGATTTGAAGGTCATTCAAGAAATCGCGCCTTCTTCTGCCCGTTTAATCATCAACAACGCGACATGGCGTTTTAAACAAGAACGAATCCAAAAGGTAATCGAGAAGGTGAGGAAGCAACTATGAGAGTCTATTCGACTGAAAAAGATCCATTAACCGATATTCTGGCACGTGATTTTTCTGAAACACCGGATGTTTCGGATGTGGTCAAAACAATCATTCAGCGGGTGCGAACCGATGGTGATCAGGCGCTATATCAATTAATCGAAGAGATCGATCAGGTAGCTTTAGATTCATTGGCCGTTAGTAAGGATGAGATTGAAGCTGCTTTACAGGTGGTTTCACCAGAATTGTTGAAGGTTATGGAGCAGTCTAAAGAAAATATTTTAGCATATCACAAAAAGCAAGTGCGGCAAGGCTTTGTTTCAACCGAAGAGAGCGGCGTTGTGATGGGACAGCGAATCCTGCCTTTAGCACGTGTCGGGGTCTATGTACCTGGCGGAACAGCGGCGTATCCCAGCACTGTTTTGATGGATGTATTGCCGGCAAAGATCGCTGGTGTGAAGAAGATTGTGATGATGACCCCAACAGATAGTGAAGGAAATGTTCCTGCTGCAATCTTAGCGGCAGCATCGATCGCTGGTGTAGACGAAATCTATAAAGTCGGCGGGGCTCATGGTGTAGCGGCGCTTGCCTACGGAACAGAGACAATTCCAAAAGTCGATAAAATCGTAGGACCGGGAAATATTTATGTAGCAACAGCGAAGCGCATGGTGTATGGCGAAGTTGATATCGATATGATCGCAGGACCAAGTGATGTCTTGATCGTGGCAGATGACACCGCAAATCCACGGTGGATCGCAGCCGACCTTCTGGCGCAAGCGGAGCATGATAAGCTGGCGCAAGCGATTTTGGTAACGACCGAAGAAACCTTGATCGAAAAAGTTCAGACAGAATTGGCGCAGCAGTTATCCGAATTGCCGCGTAAAGAGATTGCTGAGGCAGCTATTGAAAGCAATGGCAAGATTATTTTGGTAAAAGATTTAGCTGAAGCCGTTTCGATCTCCAATCAAATCGCACCGGAACATTTAGAGCTATCTGTGGCGGAGCCGTTTGCATTGCTAGGGAAAGTTGAGAATGCCGGCAGTGTCTTTTTAGGCCACTACACACCAGAGGTTTTAGGCGATTATTTTGCGGGACCGAATCACACTTTACCAACAGAAGGAACCGCGCGTTTCTATTCGCCGCTGTCAGTGGATGATTTTATTAAGAAGAGCAGTTACCTTTACTATACGCAAGAGGCCATGAATGATGTCGCTTCAGGAGTGGAACTATTTGCGGAAACAGAAGACCTGATGGGTCACGCCCGCTCGATGAAAGTACGCAGGGAGGAAAAGAAATGACATTTTTAAATCAAAAATATCAGAATCTGACTCCGTATATACCGGGTGAGCAAGTCAATGAACAGGAATACATTAAATTGAATACTAATGAGAGTCCTTACCCGCCCGCTCCAGCCGTTCAAAAGGCAGTTGCGGAAGCTTCACTTAGCTTAAATCGTTATTCAGATATTGCGGTCGAGGTTGTTGCAAACCCACTGGCACAATATTTGGGTGTGAAGAAAGAACAGCTTTTTCTTGGAAACGGAAGTGATGAAGTTTTATCCTATATTTTTCAAGGATTCACAGAAAAAGGTATCGCGTTTCCTGATGTAACCTACGGATTTTATCAGGTATATAGCGGATTGTACCAAGTAGATGCCACTGTTGTTCCGCTGAAAAATGATTTTTCCCTTGAGTTAAAGGACTATGATGAATTATCAGGAACGGTGATTTTCGCCAATCCAAACGCGCCCACAGGAATTCAGTTAACACAAGCTGAAATTTGTGAGTTTATCGAGCGGCATCCTGATCGGTTAGTGGTTGTAGATGAGGCCTATATCGATTTTGGAGGCGAATCAATGGTTTCTTTGGTTGATCGCTATTCGAACCTGCTAGTCGTAGGTACTTTTTCAAAATCTCGCCAATTGGCAGGAGCACGCTTGGGATTTGGTGTTGGGAATGTCGAATTAATTGCGGATATGAATCGTTTGCGGTTCAGTCTGAATCCTTACAACGTCAATAGCTTGACCCAAGCCGCTGGCGGAGCTGTCTTGCAGGAGCAGGAATACGTGGATCAGAAGATTCAAGAAACGATCCAAGTCCGAGAGTGGAGCAAGCAAGAGCTGAATAAATTAGGCTTTGAACAAACAGACAGTCAGGGTAACTTTTTATTTGCGAAGCACCCGAAAATAGCGGGTGAAACTCTATTTACCGCTTTAAGAGGAAAGAAAATTTTAGTCCGTTGGTTCAACCAACCTCGGACAAAAGATTATCTTCGGATTACAGTGGGTACACAAGAACACATGGAACAACTAGTAACGGCTTTGACGACAATATTAGAAGAGGTGGACGCATGAGAAAAGCGGAAGTGACGCGCAATACATCCGAAACAAAGATTCAGCTGGCATTGACAGTTGACGGTACAGGAAAACAAACGATCAAGACAGGTGTAGGCTTTTTGGATCATATGTTGGAATTATTTGTTCGGCATGGCCGTTTTGATCTTGAGCTGGTTTGTGATGGCGATATTGAAGTAGATGCTCACCATACGACAGAGGATGTGGCAATCGCGATCGGTCGGGCTTTTTCTGAAAGTCTTGGCGAACGTCGCGGAATTAAACGCTACGGCAGTATGCTTTTACCGATGGATGAGGCTTTGGTAATGGCGGCAATTGACATCAGTGGTCGTGGCATGGCAGTTGTGGAACTGGATATTCCTAGCGAAAAAATCGGACAGCAGTTTGACACCGAATTAGTCGAAGAATTTTTCATCGCCTTTGCTCGTGAGTTAGGCGCGACGATCCATCTGCATCAAATAGCCGGTAAGAACAGCCACCACATCGTAGAGGCCTGCTTTAAAGGCTTTGGTCGTGCTTTAGGAGATGCAGTGGCAATCAACCAGTTGGCGCCAGATGAGATTCCATCAACAAAAGGAACGATCAATTAAGGGGGAAGCCTATGCTAGCAATTATCGATTATGGTGTCGGCAACTTGTTTAGTTTGTCGCGCTCACTGGAATATTTAGAAGTCGAGTGTAAGGTCACGCGTTCTTTAGATGAATTAAAAGCAGCGGATCGGATCATTTTACCGGGTGTCGGGGCCTTTGGCGATGCGCGGAAAAAACTGGAAGAGTTGGACTTAGTCGAGCCGATTCAAGAACTGGCGGCTTCGGGCAAACCTTTTTTAGGGATTTGCTTAGGGATGCAGCTGCTCTTTGATAAGAGTGAAGAATTTGGCGAGTATTCTGGTTTAGGCTTGATTCCCGGTCGGATCGTGTCAATGCGGGAAGCCTTTGACCAAGCACAGATTGATTTAAAGGTTCCGCAGATTGGCTGGAATCGCTTAGACGTGCAAAATCAGGAAAGCCCGCTGGTAAAATCGTTAGGCGAGAATGATTTTGTTTACTATGTTCACAGCTATTATGCAACGGATTGCCAAGAGCACTTGGTCGCTGACAGTGAGTACGGAATCTCAATTCCGGGAATTGTGCAAAATAAGAATGTATTCGGGACTCAATTCCATCCAGAGAAAAGCGGCGATGTAGGTCTGAAGATTCTAAAAGCATTCACGGAGGTGCCAGTATGAAAATTTTCCCAGCAATTGATCTTTTAGATGAGAAAGTCGTTCGCTTGTATCAAGGCGATTATGATCAAAAAGAAGTATTTGGCGATGATCCAGTAGCGTTTGCACAATCGTTTGAAAAAGCGGGTGCGAAGTATCTGCATCTTGTTGATTTGGACGGCGCCAAGGCGGGTAAATTGCATTATTTTGGAATTGCCAAAAAGATTGTTGAAAACACCAATCTATTCGTAGAAGTCGGCGGCGGCATTCGTGATGAAGAAACCATCCAACATTGCTTATCCGCGGGCGTGGATCGAGTCATTCTTGGAACGATCGCGCAAAAAGATCCGGAATTCACCCAAGCGATGCTGAAAAAATATGGCAATAAGATCGCAATCGGAGTCGATGCGAAAGACGAAAAAGTCGCTGTCGAAGGCTGGCTGGAAAAAACTGAAACGGATGCTTATGAGTTCTGCCAGCAATTAGTTGAGTGGGGTGCTGAGACGATTATCTTTACCGAAATTTCCCGCGATGGCACAGGCGAAGGGATCAACCTGCCATTGTATGAAAAACTCAATCATTTGAATATCGAGATCGTCGCTTCTGGCGGTGTCGCTTCGTTGAAGGATATCGAAGGCTTGAAGCAACTGGGAGTTTCCAGTGCGATCGTCGGCAAGTCACTATACAATGGCAGTTTAAAATTGGAAGATGTTCTGGCTGCAGGCAAGGAGGATGACCAATGATCGCAAAGCGTATTGTTCCATGTCTAGATGTTCGTGATGGACGCGTAGTTAAAGGCGTCAATTTCGCTGGTTTACAAGATGTCAATGATCCAGTGACTTTGGCTCGTTTTTACAATGAGCAGGGTGCGGATGAATTGGTTTTTTACGATATCACGGCTTCGGCAGAAGAACGCGGTTTGTTTACCGATATTTTGAAGGGCGTAGCCTCAGAAGTCTTTATTCCTTTGACTGTCGGCGGCGGGATCAATGAGGTTTCTGACTTTGAACGTGTCTTGAATTGCGGCGCGGATAAGGTCAGCGTCAATTCCGGCGCGATCCGTCGTCCCCAGCTGATCGAAGAAGGTGCCAAGCGCTACGGCAGTCAATGTGTTGTTTTGTCGGTCGATATTCGTCGGGTTGGCGATCAATGGCATGTATTTGCTAAAGGCGGTCGGGAAGATACTGGACTAGAGGCCTTAGAATGGATTCGTCAAGGCGAGCAGTTGGGGGCCGGGGAGTTGGTTCTCAACAGTATGGATACTGATGGAGTGAAGCAAGGCTTTGATCTGGAGCTGCTGAAAGCAGTCAGTGAGATTACTTCATTGCCGATCGTGGCCTCAGGCGGTGCTGGGAAAGCGGAAGATTTCATTGACTTGTTCCAATTGCCGAAGATTGAAGCTGGTTTAGCGGCATCGATTTTCCATTATGGTGAAGTGAAGATTCCGGATCTGAAAAAACAATTGATGGCGGCAGATATTCCTGTCCGTATCGTTTAGGGGAGATATTATGACTGAACTAAAATTTGACGAACAAGGCTTGATCCCAGTGATCGTACAAGACGCTGAAACCAATGAAGTCTTGACGTTAGCCTATATGAACCAGGAGAGCTATGAATTAACATTAAAGGATCAACTTATGACTTTCTACTCTCGCAGCCGTAAGGAATTATGGCGCAAAGGCGAGACCAGCGGCAACTATCAGCATTTAGTTTCAATGAAATTGGATTGCGATCAGGATGCACTAGTCGCGAAGGTCAAAAAAGACGGACCAGCTTGTCATACAGGAGCAGAAAGCTGCTTCAATGAAGTCATGTACGGTGAAGACAAGCAAGCGACGATCGATGCGTTATATGAGTTAGTCAAGGGTCGTAAAGAGACACCACAGGAAGGGAGCTATACTAGCTACTTGTTTGAAAAGGGTATCGAGAAGATCCTGAAAAAGGTCGGAGAAGAATCAACGGAAGTCGTGATCGGAGCCATGAAGGAAGATCATAACGAAACCGTTTTCGAAATCACTGATTTGGTGTATCATGTCCTTGTATTGATGGTGGAGATGGGCATCGATTTGACGGAAGTTCGTCAAGAGCTAGCGAATCGCCACGTTGTCGATAAAAAAGTCAAACAAGAACCGATGCAATAGGGGGAATCAGCGATGTTCTATTCAAATGCTCACACCCACAGTACGTGGTGTGATGGAAAAGATACCTTGGAAGATATGGCGCAGGCCGCGATCGATTTAGGCTTTACGGATTTAGGATTTACTTGTCACTCACCAGCACTTTTTGATCCCAGCTGTCTAGGTGTGCAGAATGAGGTTGCCTACCAGGAAGCCCTACGTGATCTCAAAGCAAGGTTAATGGGCAAGCTAACTATCGGAATTGGCTTGGAATGGGATTATTATAGTGCTGATCCCATAAAAGGCTATAACTACACCATTGGCTCGGTGCATTATTTCCCACCGCGTCAAGGCATTTTTCGCAGTGTTGATGAAAGTCCTGAAAGTCTGATGAAGACCTTGGACGAGTGGTATCAGGGAGATTCATTGTACATGGTCCGCGACTATTATGATACGGTAGTGAAGCATATCCATCAGAATCATTCGAAGATTGTTGGTCATTTTGATTTGATTACCAAATTCAATGAGAAAAATCCTTGGTTGGACGAAGATAGTGCTGAATATCAAGGAATCGCATTGAAGGCATTGAATGATGTGATCGATATTATCCAAACCTATGATGGTATGGTGGAGATCAATACAGGTGCGATTTCTCGTAATTGGCGAACGACACCTTATCCTAATCCATTCTTACTGAAGCAATTGAAGGAGCGCGATTGTCCTATTATTATCACCAGCGACAGTCATGAGACATCGACCTTGACTTGCCATTTCCCGGAAACAGTCGAATTATTAAAATCGATTGGATTTACAGAGACCATGCAATTGAAGGATGGTATTTTCCAGCCGATCCCTTTTGACTAGCCAATCGATTAATTACTATAGAAGTCGCGAAAAGTATCCCTATAGTCAGCAGAAAGATTTGACAAAAGGGGTCTAGTGTCGCTATTATAGAACCAAGTTGAATAGGTGCGAGGATCAAATTAAAAATTTGTGGAACACACAGCGAGTCAGGGAGAGTGGAAGCCTGAATGGGAAACAAATTTTGTTGGCGTTTGTGAGCACATTGAGTGAAAGCTGCCAAGCAACTGCTTGGAAGTAGGGTGGAACCGCGTTGATACGTCCCTATGTCGATTATTTCGGCATAGGGACTTTTTTGTCAGTCCAACTTTTCGCAGTTTGTTTTAGCTGAGACGCTAAATAAGGTCTTTATTTTGAATATCTTGAAAAGCTGTTTAGTTGGATGATATGTCGACGACGATAAGTATAAATTTTGCAAAAAATTTATGTTCATTAAGCTTTTGAGTCGACTGTGAGTTCTTCAACCTTATTATTATTTCGTTAGTTCAATCATAAGGTTATTTCCCCATTTTTTGGAAAAATGAACTTCCTTCAATTGAGCTAGCTGCCCTGCAAGTCGAAAGATAAATAAACTTCAATAATAAACCAGGAGGAAACAGAATGAGCAAATTAACAGTGCAAGAAATGATTTTGTCGTTACAAAAGTTTTGGTCAGATAATGGCTGTATGCTAATGCAAGCCTACGACACAGAAAAAGGGGCAGGAACAATGAGTCCCTATACTTTTTTACGGGCGATCGGACCTGAGCCTTGGCGTGCGGCCTATGTTGAGCCTTCACGTCGGCCAGCGGATGGACGTTATGGAGAAAATCCGAACCGTTTGTATCAGCATCACCAATTCCAAGTGGTTATGAAGCCTTCTCCAAAAAACATTCAAGAGTTGTACTTGGATAGCCTGCGCCTATTGGGAATCGATCCGCTAGAGCACGACATTCGTTTCGTAGAGGACAACTGGGAAAATCCATCAATGGGTTGTGCTGGTGTTGGTTGGGAAGTTTGGCTTGATGGGATGGAAATCACTCAGTTCACGTATTTCCAACAAGTCGGCGGTCTGCAATGTCATCCTGTAACTTCTGAATTGACTTATGGTTTGGAACGTTTGGCTTCTTACATCCAAGAAGTTGATAGCGTCTATGATTTGGAATGGAGCGCTGGGGTTAAATACGGCGAAATCTTCAAACAACCTGAATATGAGCATTCAAAATACTCCTTTGAAGAAAGCAATCAAGAAATGCTTTTAGATAATTTTGAAAAATTTGAAAAAGAAGCAAAACGCTGTATTGATGAAAATCTAGTGCATCCAGCCTATGATTATATTTTAAAATGCAGCCACACATTTAACTTGTTAGATGCGCGCGGGGCTGTATCCGTTACTGAACGTGCGGGCTACTTGGCTCGTATCCGTAATATGGCGCGTTCAGTTGCGAAGATCTTCGTAGCGGAACGGGAAAAACTAGGCTTCCCATTATTGAATCAGGAGGGCAAATAAGATGGCGAAAAATCTACTATTAGAAATCGGTTTAGAAGAAATGCCAGCCCACGTGGTTTGGCCAAGTATCAAACAATTAGAAGAAAAAGTCTCAAAATTCTTAGCAGAAAATAGTCTGACCTTCGAATCTATCGAGACCTTCTCGACCCCACGTCGTTTAGCGATTCGGGTAACCAATATTCCTGACCGCCAAGAAGACGTGCAAGAAGAGGTCAAAGGTCCAGCGAAGAAGATTGCATTGGATACTGAAGGTAACTGGAGCAAGGCAGCAGAAGGCTTCGTTCGCGGTCAAGGCTTGACGACAGATGCCATTACTTTCCGTGAATTAAACGGTGTGGAATATGTGTATGTCACAAAATACATCCACGGAAAAGAAAGCAAGGAAGTCTTAACCGGACTGTTAGATGTCGTGAAGAGCTTGAACTTCCCAACTATGATGCACTGGGGCGATACGATGTTTGAATACGTTCGTCCGATTCACTGGATCATCGCATTGTTGGACGATGAGGTGATTCCCTTCGAGCTATTGGATGTACAAACAGGACGCACAACTGTGGGTCATCGCTTCCTAGGCGATCAAGTAGAGCTTGCTGATCCAAGCGAATACGAAGCGAAATTGGAAGAACAATTCGTTATTGCTGATGCTCATAAACGTCAACAAATGATCGTGGAACAAATCGGAGAGATTGCCGAAAAGAATAAATGGGTGATCGATCTTGATCCTGATTTGTTAGAAGAAGTTACAAACCTAGTAGAATACCCAACAGCTTTTGTTGGGGACTTTGAAGAACGCTTCTTGTCAGTGCCAGAAGAAGTGCTGGTCACTTCTATGAAGGAACATCAACGTTACTTTGAAGTGCGCAATCAAGCTGGGATGCTGTTACCGCATTTTATCTCTGTCCGGAACGGAAACAGTGTGAAACTAGATAACGTCATCAAAGGAAATCAAAAAGTCTTAGCTGCTCGTTTAGAAGACGGTGAATTCTTCTTTGAAGAAGATAAGAAGCTAACGATTGAAGACTGCGTTGAAAAATTGAAGAACGTGACCTTCCATGAAAAAATCGGCAGCATGTATAAGAAAATGCAACGTGTCGGCTTGATTAGTCAGGTTATCGGTGATCGTGTTGGTTTGAGTGAAGAAGAGCTGGCAGATCTGAAACGTGCATCAGAGATCTACAAGTTTGACCTAGTGACAAATATGGTTGGTGAATTCCCTGAGCTGCAAGGAATCATGGGTGAAAAATATGCCCTGTTAAAAGGGGAAAAATCAGCCGTTGCGACAGCAATTCGCGAACACTATTTACCGATCTCGTCTGAAGGAGACTTGCCGCAAACAGCGATTGGTGCTGTTTTAGCGATTGCCGATAAGATTGACAGCGTACTAGGCTTCTTCGCTGTAGGAATGATCCCAAGCGGTTCAAATGACCCTTACGCATTGCGTCGTCAAACTTACGGTATCGTGCGGATTGTCGAAGCTCAAGGCTGGACCTTCCCATTCACTGATATGCAAGGCGCGATCGTAGATGCAATCAACGAAGATGTTTTAGACTACGGTATCCATTTTAACCGCGACCAAAAAGAATTCATCGAGTTCTTTAAGGGCCGTATCCGTCAACGTCTGCAAATGTACAATGTTCGTCATGACATCATTGACGCAGTCGTAGATTCGCATCAAGACGATCTCGTGCAGGTCTTCAAGACCGCAAAAATTCTCGATCAGCATTTGAGTGATGAGCATTTTAAAGAAGCGATGGAAGCTTTGACTCGTGTCATCAACTTGACGAAGAAGGTCGATCCATCAACAATTACCTTCAAAGTAGATCAAAAACTGTTTGAAAATGATAGTGAAAAAGAATTGTATGAAGCGGTGAAAGAAGCTGAAGATGATTTTGCTAACCAAAGCATGTCTGAAAACTATCAAACCTTGGCGAACCTGCGTCCAGTCATCCAACGTTATTTCAACGACACGATGATTATGGTAGAAGATGAAAAAGTTCGTGACAATCGCTTGAATCAATTAGCGATTATTGCACGTATGGCAAATGCGTTAGCAAGTCTTGATAAAATCATTACTAAATAGCCAAAGAAAAGCCTTCGAGTTCGTGCTTGAAGGCTTTTGTTATAGTATCAATTTCAATAATAGCGGAATATAAGCAAGATAGAGCAGCACAGAATAGCCCAGTGAAGAAGCGGCGAATTGTTGATCAGCAGCGTAGGAGCGAGCTAAGATTGGCACGGAGTTTTGTACTGGCATCGCGGATTGGATAATAAAAACAGAGAGCATCAAGGGTGGTATACTAATCCATTGGCCTAACAGCCAAACAATCAATGGTGAAATCACGTAGCGTCCAATGAGTACTCCGATAATATCCTTGTTCAACGTCAGATTTTTGATTCCGACATTATAGACGATAATCCCGATCACAAACATCGATAATGGTGTTGTTAAATTAGCGAGATATTCCAGAAACGTTGCGATGGAGGCCGGAACAGTGATATTTACCAGTACAGCGCACAGACCAATCAAAAAGCCCAGCAATGCTGGAGAAAAAATCTTTTTCAAAATCGGTACGATATGAAAATTGACGGTTGCTTGTTCAATCTGAGGGTTGTCACGAGCGATGAAGTAGATTCCTAATGTCCAAAAGATCGTCGTATTGACGATGTAGTAGAGCAGCACATAAGGGACTGCACCTTCTCCGAAAATCGCCAAATTGATGGGTAAGCCAATAAAGATCGTATTGGAGCAGGTAAACATTGTGGAAAAGATTCCCTTACGAGTAGATGTAATTCGAAAAAATCGGCGATAGACAAAGCTGATGACGAAGGTCAGCAGCATGGAAATCAGAGGAATCACCATTCCGCCAACGAGATGCAGGAATTCGGAGCGAGAAAAATTCTTGGTGATTGTCAAGAACATATTGCATGGCAACGCGATCTGTAAGACCAGCTTTGAGAAGGCATCACCGATTTGATTTGAGAACCATTGCTTGTAGGTTAGTAAGTAGCCGATAAACATTAGAACAAAGATAAACAAAATATTGATATACGCAGAAACCATTTTTTCACCTCGCATCTTACTATACATAAAAACAAGGGTGTCATCAATCGGTGATGACACCCTTGTTAACAGTTTTTCTTCTCACTTTAGCAAATTAGGAAAATAGTGAACAGTGAGCTAGATATCGTTATTCTCTTGATAATTCAGCAAGCCAGTCAAATTCTCGATCTGTTCCTCGAGACTGTCGCCGACGGTCGTATCCTTGATCAGGATACGTTTCAAGTCTTTATCGATGACACGCTTCAGGGAGGTTTCATCGACTTGTTTAGCTAACAGGTTCTCGACAGATTCAAATGGATCATGCGTAACCAGCTGGAAGCCGTAGGAATTATTGAGTAACGAGTAACCGGCGATGCCCGTAGTTTTCTGGTAGGCCTTAGAAAGCCCGCCATCGATCACGAAGAGCATGCCTTCGCCCTTGATCGGCGACTCACCGTCCTGCACCTTGACGGGTGTATGGCCGTTGATGATCCGCGAATTTGGCGAGTACAAGGCAAATTCCTCTAAAATCATCTGACAAGTCTCATGTGTATCCCGAAATTGATAATAGGGATTTTTGATTTCTTTATGTGTCTTTTTATCGGCAATGAAATAGCGTTCGAAAGTCGTCATAGCGCTTTTGCCAAATTGCGGCGAAATCTTGCCAGTCCAGCAATTCCAGATCCAATCAGCTGCGGAGCTATCTGTTTTTTGACTTTGACAGCCGGAACGAATCTGTTCCTCGAAAAAGTTCAAGAGATCTTTGCCAGCATATTTCTTGCCATCAACGGTCAAAGGAAGGAAGCTGCCATCAGCTTTTAACGGTAGACAGCCGTGGAAAAGGAGATGCTGATTATAGACTAAGAACATCGATCCTTTATTCAAAAGCAGCTGCATATGCTCCTGCATTTTAGTTGATTGCTGGAAGGAAGCCAGCAGCATCTCGACTACATAATCCTCCTGCTCTGTCAACGCATGGACATCTTCCTGCAGGGTTTGGAAGCAGCTGCCTTGAAGAGGATAGTCTTTACCTGCTAAATGAATCGTGTCTCTATCGAAATCGATCTTCTCAAATAGCAAACGATCGTCCATTTGAAATTCAGGATGACGCTTGATTAGTTGACCTTCCAGCTTGAATTGCAGGATTGACAAAGCCTGATGAACTTTTTCTAAGCTATCTAGGCTTTCAATCGAATAGCTCTCACTGCTATTTTTTTCCTTTGGTGTGAAAACCGAATTTTTCTGATAATGCTCTTCCGCGTACATGAAAAGCGGTCGCAAATTTAAGGCGTAGGCCTGTTCGATTTCGTAAAGGTAGTTATAGCGTGCGGCGATCCGCAGCAGAGTCATCAGACACGCGCGTGAGCCAGCGTAGGCGCCCATCCAAAGAATATCATGATTGCCCCATTGAATATCGACAGAAGGGTGCTGACACAACTTATCCATGATCTTATCCGCTTCTGGTCCACGATCGTAGATATCGCCGACGACATGGAGATGATCCACCACTAAACGCTGGATACTTTGACATAAGGCGACAATAAACGGACGCCCCTGTTCTAAATCCAGCAAGTGAGCCAAGATTTGATCGAAGTAGGCCGCTTTATCCATGTAATTCGTATCAGTGTACATCAATTCTTCAATGATATAGGCATATTGCTTCGGCAAAGCTTTCCGCACCTTGGAACGGGTATACTTGGTAGAGCAGAAAGCCAACAGCTCTAATAACTGTCGGATTTTTTTACGATACCAAGAACGATCACGATAGGCATAGAACTCGGCGTCTCCCAAAGCTTCGCGAGGATAGGCCACAAGGATCGTCAGCTTATCCTTCTCATGTTCCGTCAAGCGGTCGCCGAAGAGCAGACTAATTTTTTCCTTGATATTCCCAGCACCAGTGCGCAAGATGTGATCAAAGGCGGTAAACTCCCCATGAATATCACTGATGTAAAGTTCGGTTCCTTTAGGCAGATGCATGATCGCTTCTAAGTTGATGAGTTCAGTCATGATCGCCTCCTTGGTACTAAATTCTTTCTCCAACATTTGATAATACTTTTCACGGGTCGATAGCATAAATGCGCTCCTTATTCATAATGATGAATTAATTTTCATGTCGTATATCATTTAGTCATTTATAAAGTAAGGCTAACTCTTGCTAATGAGTTTATTTTTCCAAAATCATGAAAAATAAATCTGATTTTCGTTTCGCATACCATTTTACTAACTCGCTAAAGCAAGAAGTAAAACTGGCAAACTGACATCCTTTATATACAGTTGTCCAAATGCTCGCAAATCAACGTGGCAGATTCTTCGATGGACTTGTTCGTCACATCTAGCGTGAAGGCACCCAGTTCATCATAAACACTTAACGCGTAATCGACTTCTTCCTTGATCCGATTGATATCTGAGTAGCGAGAATTTTCTGCTAAGCCTAGAGAATTCAAACGACTCATACGGATTTTTTTCTGAACTTCTGGTTCAATCAGCAAGCCTACAAGCTTTTCTTTTGGAACATCCTTAAGCTGATCGGGTAAAGGAACTTCTGGAATCAATGGTAGGTTCGCCACCTTCAAGCGACTGTTCGCTAAGTACATGCTTAAAGGAGTTTTAGAAGTACGAGAAATTCCCAACAAAACAAGATCCGCTTCTAAAAAGCCCTTCGCATCTTTCCCATCATCGTATTTCACCGCAAATTCGATCGCAGCGACACGGTCAAAGTATTCTTGATTCAATTTATGAACAACACCGGCTTTTTGCAACGGAGCGACACCGGTCTTTTGGTGAACGATATCCATGAACTGGGTCATCAAGTTAATGTATTGCAGGCCTGTCCGCTCAGCGAAGTCTTCGACGATTTGAGTGAGGTTGTCGCTGACTAAAGTCGTCACCACAACGGCGCTGTCCTTCAAGGCGTCACCTAAGATACTTTTTAATTCTTCTTCATCTTTCGTAAATGGAAAACGATAGGACAAATCAAAATTCACACTAGGAAATTGAGCTGCCGCGGCATTGACTAATTTCAGCGAGGTCTCGCCGACTGAATCAGAGATCATGTATAATGGTACACTTTTTTTCATTTTTTTCGCTCCTATCGATTGGTTTCAGTTTGTTTTGCTTGCTGCATGATATAATTAAAAATCCGTGATTTCGTGATTTTGCCGATCACTTTTTTTGGATCTTCTTCACTAACTACAGGGAGTGAATCAACTTGATAATCAAGTAAGACCGCTCCAGCCTCCAAGATCGTGTAATCCTTCGTGCATGTTTGCAGATGGGGAGCACGGGTCATAACGACCGCCACCGGTGTACTTTGCAAATTGCTGTTTAACGATGCCCGTAATAAATCTTTGCGCGACAATAGCCCGACAAGATGCTGCTCTTTGTCGGTCACATAGATTGAGCCAACGTCATACATAAACATATTGGTGATCGCGTCATGGATCGAGGTGTCCTGCGGAGTTAACAGTGGGGACAGCATAATTTCTTCGACTTTAACTGAAAAGATTTTATCGAATAAAAATTGTTCGATACCCACACCTGTATAGGTGTAACCAACTTTGGGACTTGCCTCCAAAATGCCTGCCATTGTCAAGAAGGAGAGGTCGGTTCGTAAGGTAGCGTGTGAGATTCCTAAGTGATCGGCGATTTTTTCGCCGCTTAGCGGTTGATCGCGCTTGACGATCTCGATGATTTTCTCTTGCCTTTGTGATAAGTTCATAAGTCCTCCTAGTAATGCATTCGTTCTTCTTGAGAAAAAATGAATTGGATTTTCTTTCAATTGCCATTGAGTTCATACTCCAAAAATTCAACGACTTGAATACACACCCTATTATACACGTAATAACCATATAAACAACATGATTGATTAAATAAACACATATTAAAATATTTCACGAAATGAAGGGTAATTACTTTCTAAAAAGAAAATTTAGCAGTATAATTTCTATTGTTGTTGAGACATAACCCGTTAGTCAAGGGGTCAAGACGCCGCGTTCTCAGCGCGGAGGCACGGGTTCAAATCCCGTACGGGTTATAAGTTTAGATAGAGTTGATTGATCAGTCATTCCGGCTGGCAGATCAACTCTATTTTTTTGTCTATTTTGAGATTTTTGGGAAGAAACATAGGCAGAATGCAAAAAAGTGAACATCCAATAACAAAGGAACGCTTTTTGGAAAAATCCATCATTTTTCAAGACAAAAAAGATCAAATCAAATTCCCGGTGCACGTTTGAGAATTTGTACTATATACTAAGTAGTATCAGGTATCCAAGTTAGGAGGCGCAAAATGGAATCCAAGTGTGTAAAGCAATTGTTGGGACAAAAACCAAAGGCAAATTTAGGTTTTTATCCAACGCCGTTTTATCGGCTGGAGAATTTGTCTAAAAAACTAGGAATCAATTTATTCATCAAACGAGAAGATTTTTCCGGGCAAAGCTTATTTGGCGGAAACAAGATCAGAAAGCTGGAGTATTTGATCGGGGATGCCAAAGAACAGGGAGCAGAGTACATTTTCACCTTTGGTGCGACGCAGTCGAATCACGCGATGCAAACCGTTGAGGCCTGTCGCAAAGAAGGATTAACGCCGATTTTATACTTAGTTGCTTATGTCGAGCCAGATGAAGATGATCTGCGGAGCAATCTGCTACTGGACAAAATCTTAGGGGCAGAGGTCCATGTGATCTTGAAAAATCCGGGTGAATCCGATGCGGAGGTGGATGCTCGTTCGGTCCAGTTAGCGCGAGAGCATATGAAGCAGCTAACAAAGGAAGGTCATAAATGCTACGAGATTCCGATGGGCGGCGCAAATTTGATCGGCTCAGCAGGGTTTATCGACGGCTTTGTCGAGCTTGCAGAACAAGCAGCAGCAGTTGGACAAAATTTTGATTATTTGGTTCATGCGACTGGTTCAGGCGGAACGATGGCAGGATTAGTTGCCGGAAAAAAATTATTGAAGCATCCAATGCGGGTCCTGTCTTTTGATGTGATTGGTCATGATGCGAGCTATTTAGAAAACTCAGCTGCATTAGCAAATGAAAGCCTAGAGTGGCTGGGTGTTGACGAACGCATTTCAGCTGAGGACTTTGAGCATGACAATGATTATTATCTTCCAGGCTATGAGATGCCCAGTGATGCGGGGAATGACGCGATTCGCTTGCTGGCAAGAGAAGAAGGACTGTTTTTAGATCCGGTCTATTCTGGCAAAGCCTTCGCCGGGATGCTGGATTATATTAAAAAAGGGATTATCCCGCAAAAGAGCTCGGTAATTTTTCTGCATACCGGCGGGGCTACCGCTTTATTTGCGGAGAAGGAAATACTAGGGGATTTGCTAGAAAAATAGCTAGATGGGAGGAAATTAAATGAGTAAAAAAGCAGTTTGGATCTGGTCGACAAATGCAAATCAGGGTACAAGAGGATTTTCCACTACATTTGGTTTCATAGTTAGACCTTACAAGTTTCAAAGAGAGCTTCGAGAAGCGTTGGCACCCGAATGGGAAGTGGAGTTTATCAGCGCTGATGTTTTAGATGATGACATACCAGCAGCAGATGTTACTATGTGTGGGTTTTCAATCGTTGCGTATCTTGATAAAGAAAGATACCACAACCTTGTAGTGATACCTGAGCTGGATTTGATGCAATACAATTACGCAGCGATCAAGGAAAGAATAGCAGAATTTCTTTAAAATTTTTATCGGTATAACAAGTCATGCGTTCATTCGTATGGCTTGTTTGATTTGGTGCGACGTAACCATGAGTTACTTTTTGCAAAAAAAACGTAACTAGAAGTCGCTATCAAGACAAGTTTTTCCTTGCTATACTTTTTGTAATCAAAAGAATGGCTGAGAAAGAAGGTTAGGGTATGAGCAACATCAACATTGCGAAAACGATCGCGGCGAAACGGCGAGAAAAAGGGATCACGCAAGACGAGTTGGCGAGGTATATGTGTGTTTCGAGAGTTTCTGTTTCCAAATGGGAGACAGGGCAAAGCTATCCAGATATTCAATTTCTTCCAGAGCTTGCCTCCTATTTCAATATCAGTATGGATGAATTAATGGGGTACGAACCGCAGATGACGGTGGAGGATATTCGCAAGCTCAATCTCGAGCTGATGGAGGAGTTTGCGACAAAACCGTTTGAAGAAGTGAAGAACAATTGTGATGAAATCATCAAGAAGTATTATTCCTGTTGGCCGCTGCTTTTTCAAATTGGACTGCTTTTCATGAACTATACCCCGACCGATGATGATGGGGAGGAAAAGGCAGCGATCGTTGCAGATGCAAAAGAACTTTTTACTCGGATAAAGGAGTTTGGCGACAATATCGAATTACAGCAGTTGGCGCTGCATTCGGAGGCAGTCTGTGAGCTGACACTTGGAAATTCAAGCAATGTGCTGGAATTATTGGAAAGCAAGATCAGCTACACCCTTCATCCATCTATCGGTGCGCTGCTTTCACAATCCTATCAGGCGCTTGGGGAAACAAAAGAAGCCAAAGCAATTATGCAGGACAGCCTCTTGGATAGCATTATTTCACTAATTTACGATGCAACGACCTACTTATCATTTTGTACGGATGATCAAGAGCATTTTAAAGAAATATGTAGACGAACCACCGCAACAATCGAGCTTTTTAATGTTTCAGCATTAAGTCCGATCAGCGTCGTCCCTTTTTATCTAACTGCTGCTGAATGCGATATGGAAATGAATGATCAGGAGCATGCTCTAAGGATGCTGGAAGCCTATGCCGAGATTGTCACAGGAAAGGTATCAAAGCTGGTTTCGAATGGCGACAGCTTCTTCAATCTAGTGGAAGAATATCGTGAACGGCAGCTGAGTGTGCGTCCTTTTGGGATGCCTGAGCTGCCCCGTGATGAAGGCTTAATTAAACAAGAAATGGTGGAGGCGGTAATTAGCAATCCAGCTTATCTACCGCTACAAGAAAATCAACGTTTTCAAGATCTAGCAAAAAGTCTGAAACAAATACTTTAACAGATAAAATGGAGGGAAATTTAATGAATTGTGATAGTTGCAGGGTAAAAATGAATGAAACAACGACAGAAATGGAGATTTCTATCAAAGGGAGGTCAGTCAAAGCGATCAATGTTCCAGCTTTTCGCTGCTCTGATTGTAATGAAGTCGTAGTTGAGCAGCTGGTTGAAAAATTGGCTCGAACATATGCGAAGGGATGTAAAGAAGCGACCTTTGATTATGCGGAGGTTCATCCTCGTGGTGTGGGGATTACATTTGGGAAATCCTAGCTCTAAGAATACATTCGCTAAAGAGTAATTTCAAAATAGAATCAAACACTTGAGCCGTGACTTTAACTAGTCGCGGCTTTTTTTGTTTTGAAGCCGATATTGATTTTGATGTTTTTTTGTAAAGATATCTTTACTTGCGGAAAATGAAGGAGTAGAATTTCAGTAAAGATATCTTTACATAAAAATAAGGAGAAGAAATGAATGTACACGATGAAATCAAAAAGATTCGTGAGTCTCGAAAAATTCCGCAAAAGAAAATGGCGGAAGATTTAGACGTATCGCGGCAAACAATGACCGCAATCGAGGCGATGAAATACAATCCCAGTTTGGATTTAAGTCTAAAGATCGCACAGTATTTTGAAATATTAGTAGAAGAAATATTTAAATTGGAGGGAATTTAATATGGGTAATTTTTCAATGATGATTATGCTGGTTTGTATGCTTCCATTTTTAGGTTTAGTGATTTATTCAGTTGCAGGAATATTTTCTTTGGTCAGAATATTGATCAGCAGTAATCGCCATGACGAACTAGAAAAGAAAATGGTCTTTGATGCTTTAGCGGTTAGTATGATGATTATGATCACAGTGAATTTGGTCCAATTATTTTTATCATTTGTCGCACCGCTGGAATGGAAAGGAATAGTTTCACCTGGCTTAACATCCAATGGGGCTTTAATTTCGTTTAGCCCATTGCATATAGATAGTTTTCTCTTTGGCTGTCTAGTCGTTGGTATTAGTTATAGGTTTAGACGGTATCACTTTGGTTTGTTAAAAAGACGAAATGTCTTTTTGCCAATAATGATTCTACTAGTTGCCGTTTTTGTACCTATAATCATGTCAATGTTTATATAAGCCTATTGCCACTGCGCGATGAGTTTTCTTTTAACCCGTTCAAGACAAAATAACCTATTTTCATGATCGTCCTTCAAAAATGGAAGGGATTAATAGTATAATGATAATTATTTGTGAAATGATTGCTAAGGGTTGTTGCAGGATTTTCATGAATGATTGAAAATTGTTGAGTTGGAGTGATTATATGGAAAAGCATTTGAAAAAGGCAAAAACATGGAACATGGTTTTGATTGTATTAACATTGATTACAGTTATTTCGGGGATAGCTGGTTTACCTAAGACACTGAATCCCACATTTACTGAGAATGAAGTACTAGGAGATTTTAATCGGGTAATGTTCGATTATTTAAATAGCCCGCTGACGAAAGCTATTTCTATCTTATCATTAGTGATATCAATTGTTTTATTGGTTCTTTATTTTAGAGCAAACAAGAGTTTATCCGATGAAATCGCACCAACTAAAGCTCCTTATTATCTTTATATAGGTTGGAGCATTGTAGGGTTAGCGATTAATCTGATCACAACGCCAACGATGAAGATAGACGGGATAGATGTTTCATTTATGACAACAGTTATTGGAATTGTTTTTCAATTTCTTTTCCTGATTCCAGCAATTCTAGTGATCGTCCATCTATTTAAAGCAGAGCCAGAGGAGTAGCAGATGAGTAAGAAAAAATTGAACAAAAAGCAAAAGATCCGTTGGAGCATCATTGCAGGAGTTCTCGCGCTGCTCTTATTTATTGGCGCATTCGTGTATTCTCGTATGAAGACCAATACAGTCAAAGAAAATCAATTCAAGACAGTGACATTGAAAAAATCAGATCCACTGACCTTTAATGGGGTCGTGGAAGCGACTCATACGCAAGATTATTATTTTGATCAAACGTTGGGGAAGATTTCTGAGATCAATGTTCAAGATGGACAGGAAGTCGATCAAGGAACGACGCTCTTAAGCTACACCAACACAGAATATCAAGAGCAGGCGGATGAACAGAGCACGAACCTGGATAAGCTGTATCTCGCCGTATCAAATGCGCAAGAATCTTTGGCTATGGCCCAAGATAAGCAGGCGAAAGAGCAGCAAAAATTGAATGACGCGATCACAAACTATAATAATACGAATGAAAATAGTGAAGAGGGCGCTGCGAAAAAGGAACAATACAATCAGGAGAAGACGCAGTATGAAAGTAGTGTAGAGGCTGCTGGCGAGGCAGTCGTTCAGGCGCGACAAGCGCTAGAAAGTGCCAATGTGGAGCTGAACTCAGCTTCGCAAAGTGTGACGAAGATGCGTGGAAAAGTCAGTTCAACGATTGCCAGTGCGACAAAAGGAACGGCCTACATCAATGAGAAAGGCAAGAATGATCCTTCTGTACCAGTAGTAAAGATTGTCAGTAATGAGGTTACGATCTCAGCCAAAGCATCTGAGTACGATTATCCGCAGGTCCATCAGGATGCGGCTGTGACCATCAAACCGATCACGACTAATCAGGAGATCGCTGGAACAATCACCCATGTAAACAAATTACCTGACCAAGCAGAGGCCGCTAGTCAAGCTGGAGCAGCGACTGGAGCGGCAACCAGTTCAGTTTCCAATTACAGCTTCATCGTGAAGCCGACAGAGGAATTACAGTACGGCTATAATGTCCAGGTTGTCCTGCCTCTGACTGAGATTCGTATACCGAAAAAAGCGGTCAGGGAGACTGGTGACAGCCATTATGTCTTTGCTTATCGTAAGGGAAAAGTTCAAGAAGTGACTGTTGAAGTCGAGGACAAAGGCGACTACTATCTTTTGAAGAATGGTCTTAAGGATGGCGATCGGATCATTTCAAATCCTGACAAATCATTACGCGATGGTCAGGAAGTGGCGGTGGATTAAATGATCGAACTGAAAAATATCAACAAGTACTACCGCAATGATGAAGAATCGTTGCATGTGTTAAAAGACATCAATCTTAAAGCTGATGCTGGTGAAATGATTGCGATTATGGGACCATCCGGATCAGGAAAATCAACCTTGATCAATCTATTAGGCTTTATCGATACAAAATTTGAAGGTCAGTATTTATTTGAAGAGGAGAATCTAGTGACGACCACTGATGATCGTCTGTCTAAGACACGTAACCAGATGGTCGGCTTCGTTTTTCAAAATTTTAGCTTAATCGAAAACTACACGGTCTACGAAAATGTGGAGCTGCCGCTGCTTTATAATGGCTATGGCTTCCATCAAACGAAAGAAAAGGTGATGGCAGTATTAGAAAGGGTCGGGATCGCGGACAAGGCCGAGAAGCATCCGCGCCAACTGTCCGGTGGTCAGCAGCAGCGTGTTGCGATCGCGCGAGCCTTGATCAATCAGCCGAAGTTTATTATCGCCGATGAACCAACCGGAGCTTTGGATACCCATACCTCAAATGAGATCATGGAGCTGTTCAAGGAGCTAAATCGTCGTGACCGAGCAACGATCTTTTTAGTGACTCATGATCCAGAAGTCGTTCCTTATTGCACGCGTCTCGTCAAAATCAGAGATGGTGCGATCACTGATGACAAGGCGGTGAACGAAGCATGAAGTTCTATGTAAACTGGCGTTCGTCTCTAGGGTCAATCTTTAAGAATAAGAAACGCAGCGCGTTGACCATGTTTGGGATCATCATCGGAATTGCGGCCGTGATCGCAATTTTATCAATTGGACGTGGCTTTGAACGGGATACGATTGAGAGTCTGACCTCAGATGATTCAGAAGAGCTGAAGGTGGATATCAATTTTATCCCCAACAATGATGCGTTATATTCTTCTAATATTGATATGATCCAGTCTTCTGATTTCAGCATGTTGAAAAATGTTGAAGGGATCAAGTCCGTAGCGTATCCGAAACCAGATTTGAGCTACATCTATAAAGAGGTGAAGGTAAAAGATAAGACGAATCATTATCGCATAGGGGTCGTTTCTGAAAAGGGCAAGTCTGTGCGCTATGGACGAGCAATCAGTGCTTACGATAATCAAACCCAAAATAAAGTCGTGACGATCGATACCAACTTAGCGAAAGATCTTTTCGGATCAGCTAAAACCGCGGTTGGTCGTGGTTTCGAACTAGATAAGCAAGTATTTACGATCATCGGCGTTTTCCCAGCCGGAGCACAGGAAACGATGTTCTCCGAAGGGACAACCAAAATCCTGCTGCCGCGCCAAACTTATATCCGTTTCTTCGGAAATGAGCAGGATACAAGCACCGTTGTTCTGACGTTGGAGGATGGGGCTCAGCTCAATAAAGTGACAGACAGAGCGATGAAAAAGCTGAAAGACGCCGGAGCAATGCGCCAGCAAGGGGAATATCAGGTTTCTAATATGGCAATGATGACCGATGGGATCAGTCAGGTACTGAGTACGATCACACTTTTCATCAGTGCCGTTGCAGGAATCTCATTGTTCATTGCCGGCGTCGGTGTGATGAACATGATGTATATCTCTGTTTCAGAGCGGACCAAAGAAATCGGGATACGCCGAGCATTAGGCGCGACCCGCGGCGCGATCCGCATGCAATTCTTACTTGAAGGAATGACCTTGACGCTCGTTGGTGGGGTCATCGGCTATCTGTTAGGAATGATTGTCGCCTATGCGATCGGAAATGTGATGGATATCTCGGTATCTGTTGATCTGTTTACTGTCGTGCTGGCGGTGGGTGTTTCCAGTGGAATCGGCTTGATCTTCTCAGTCATGCCAGCTTCTGAGGCAGCGAAGAAAGATCTGATCGATATTTTGAGGTAAAAGAATTTCATTAACATAAGCGTTCATTAAGCTATCTCAATTTTGAGATAGCTTTTTTAGGTAAAAAAGAAGGCTAGCAAACACTAGACTTCCAAAAAAGTCCCGCAGGCTCATAGTATCATTCCTATGAGTCTGTGGGACTTTCCAAATTATTTTTAGTTTATTTCTTACGTTGCTGTTTACCGGCATTACGCCCGTTGGCATTTTTATTTTTGTTTTTAGGCTGGTTTACTTGTTTTGGTTGAATAGGTTCAGCCTTTTTAATTGGTTTTGTGACTACTTGTTTTGGTGGATTTTTCTTCAATTCCTCTTGAATCTGTGCTTTGATACGAGGACGCATCAAGACGTTTGTGATGAAGGTTTGGATACAACTGAAAATCCCACCGATCACCCAGTAAAGCGCGACACCCGCAGGTGAAGTGAAGGACATGAACACAATCATCAACGGTGAAGCGATCATCATGCTGCGCATCGTTTTCTTCTGCTCTTCAGGCACGCCGATCAAGGAGATGTATCCTTGAAGTAGGTAAGCGACACCGACGAAGACAACTAACAAATAACTCGGCTTTGCAAGATCAATCCCGATAAACGTCGAATGCTGAATTCCTTCTGAGAAACGAGCAGTGTAATACAATGCGGAGAAGATCGGCATTTGGATTAGTAATGGTAAACAACCCATACCGCCCATCATGCTGACATTGTTTTCCTTGTAGACTGCCTGCATTTCACGCTGAGCTTCCATTTGTTCTTCTTGGGTCGTAGCTTGTTTTACTTTTGCTTGTGCAGCGTCAATTTGTGGTTTGATCGACTGCATTTTTTCTGATTGGATCAAAGATTTCTTCGATTGGTTGATTCCTAACGGCATGATAATCAAGCGTACGATGATTGTCAAAACAATGATCGCTAAGCCGTAAGACCAGTCGAAACTAGTAACCATCCAATTAAGGAAGTTCTCCAATGGAACAACAAGCATTCGATAAACAAGACCTGAAGTATCTGGCGTGCCATCACTATTTGAACGGACACAGCCGGATAATAGTAAAAGAACGCCCAAAAGGCCGGAGCCTAAAAGCCAATTTTTAAATTTTGTCATTTATTTCTTCCTCTGCTAATAAAAATTTATACAGGAAATACTATACTAGATAACACAAGCCTTTTCAATCTAATTCGAAAAAAGTCAGGGAACCTTGTCAATTTTTTAATACACAACATTGAATTGATCGTAGTCCTTAATGGTAGGGTCTTCATATTGCTCAATGTGGGAAACGCGGGCAAACGGATTTTGCGGAACCTTGAGTTTTTCCAGCAGCTGATCGATTTGTTCTCTCGTACCGACTGCTTCGATCGTCACGCTTCCGTTGTCTTCGTTTTTGACCGTACCGGTCAATCCAATCTCCACGGCCATTTGATACGTTGTATAGCGAAAGCCGACACCTTGTACACGTCCAGTAACATTTATATGTTTTTTCATCAGAAAACCTCCTATTTATTTTTCTCTTATTCTCTATGATAACGAGTTTTGCTGGTTGTTACAAGAATTCACGTGCTATAATGGCAGACGAAATGATAATTGAGCGAGGAGAAACACGTTGAAGGAAATCCAATCAAGTAAAAATACATTAATCAAAGAAACCAAAAAATTGCAGCAAAAGAAATATCGCCAGCAGACAAACAGCTATTTATTGGAAGGCTTTCATCTGATCCAGGAAGCAAAAGCCGCCAATGTCACGCTGAGGGAAGTTTTTATCAGCCAACGGGGATTGAATGAATGGTCTGACTGGATCGAAGAAAATCTGACCGATTATTATTTAGTATCCGATGAGGTACTGAAAACACTAGCCAGTCAGCCGACCCCACAAGGTATGATCGCTGTGGCAGAGATGCCTCAGGAAGACTCGACAGATTATTCAGGAGCCTGGTTGCTACTTGATAATGTCCAGGATCCCGGCAATGTTGGAACGATGATCCGAACAGCCGATGCGGCAGGTTTTGCTGGAGTTATCTTAGGACAAGGCAGCGCGGACCTGTACAATCCGAAAACGTTACGCAGTACACAAGGAAGTCTTTATCACCTATCTGTGAAAAATGGAGACTTGGCAGAAATCATCCCTCAATTCCAACAAGCGGGTAGTCCAGTACTAGGAACAACCTTAGATAAAGAAGCCAAAGAGTATCTAACAGTAGAAAAAATGACTGACTTTGCATTGGTGATGGGTAACGAAGGACAAGGAATGGCGCCAGAATTACTGGCTATGACCGATCAAAATATTTATATTACGATCAAAGGACAAGCCGAATCCTTGAACGTCGCGATTGCTGCTGGCATCCTAATGTTCCATTTTCTTAAATAAGTCTTCACATTTTTATAACTGTTATTAAGGAACCCTTAAACTTTTTTCACAAAGTCATGGAAGCCTATTCAATTAATGATAGCCGTGTTATAATTGGCGACAGAACGAAGAAAAGGGGCTTTTTATCCATGACAGAAAACTGGCGTGATGACGAAGAATACGTTTCTTATATTGAGGATTTACTAGCTACCGATGAAGTCCAAAGACTAGCAGATTACACCCAACATATGAACTCAACAAGACTGGAGCACTCAATCAGTGTTTCTTATAATAGCTACAAATTAGCAAAACAATTCAATGGCGATGCAAGAGCAACAGCTCGTGCGGGTCTGTTACATGACTTGTTTTACTATGACTGGCGGACAACAAAATTCGATGAAGGTTCACATGCTTACATGCATCCACGGATCGCTGTGAAAAATGCAGAGAAGATCACCGAATTGTCTGACCTTGAACGTGATATTATTATTAAACATATGTGGGGGGCAACAATCACTCCTCCGAAATATAAGGAAAGTTATATCGTTACGATGGTTGATAAATATTGCGCCATTAAAGAAGCAGCCGTGCCTTTAGTAGACAGATTCAATTCCTACAAAGCGCGCTTAAAGAAAGAATGGAACTAACTAAACAATTTTAGGCACCAAACATTTTGTTTGGTGCCTTGTTTTTGCCAGTTTTTCTTCTTGCTTTAGCAAGTTAGAAAAATGGTATGCGAAACGAAAATAAGCCTCATTTTTCTGGTCTTTAGAAAAATGAATACCTCAAAAAGAGTTAGCTGCGAGTCCGACTTTTCGTAGTTTGTAAAGTGTGACGCAAAGTTTGTTGGTTAAGAGAATGTAAGGTATGAGAAATTTAGTCGGATCGTATGCGAAACGAAAATAAGCCTCATTTTTCTGATCTTTAGAAAAATGAATACCTCAAAAAGAGTTAGCTACCAGTCCAACTTTTCGCAGTTCTATTTGAAATTAGGTGAATAGATCAACGTCAGCAAATCAATAATTGAACTGTTTAGTTGGATGATATGTCCACGAACTTAAAAAGAAATTTTGTCAAAAATTTATTTCTTTTAAATTTGAGAGAACAGCAAGTTAGAAAAATGAATACTTCAAAAAAGAATTAGCCTCAATTGCTAGTTTTTATCTATTATTATAGCAAGTAAAACAGTTTACTAAATAAGAATTTCAGTCATAAAACGAAAAGCAACAATTTAATTCATAGAAAGAGAGGTACAAAATTATCAAACCAAATGTAGCGAAACAATTATTTTTTGCGGTCATCGGAACATTTATCGCAGCGATCGGTATTCGCCTGATCGTCGTCAGCGGCCTGGGTGCAGATGCAATCAGCACGTTAGTCTTAGGCATCCTGCAGCATGTTCCATTAAAGTTCGGCACAGTCAGTATGCTCTTTAACGGTATCATTTTAGTCATAATCTTCCTTTATGATCGGAAAATGATCGGACTTGGAAGTATTATCAACAGCTTTGGCATCGGTTTTTGCTTAAACTTATTAGACTGGATGGGGATTCTACATACGATTCCTGAGAGCATGGGGCATTTGTCTATCATCGTTGGAGCTATCGTATTCGGTTTTGGCACAGGCGTTTATTTGTTAGCGGATTCAGGATCAGGAGCCTATGAATCGTTGATGATCTTATTAAAGCGCGTACTGAACAGTTCGGTCAAAGTCGCGCGGATCATTTTAGACGCGGCCTTCTTTTTGACTGGCTTCTTACTAGGCGGACATGTCGGCTTTGGTACGTTGATCGTGCTCATATTGATGGGACCTTCCTTAGAATTCACCTTGAATCATTTGCCGAAGCTGCGATTTTTCCGGGTACAGGAAGCAAAATAAGTGAATTTTACCGTTCGCAGCTCATTTTCCCTAGTAACTATAGGGGGAATTTGCTACAATGAATAAGGTTCATTTTATAGCAGATTCGGGTCCGATTAACGATCCATCGAATTTTCAGATAGAAAAATTCGAACATATAAAATAGGAATAGGAGTGCTTAATAATGATTGCAGCAAGCGACTTACGTGCAGGTATGACCTTTGTTCAAGGCGACAAATTGATCAAAGTGTTAGATGCCAGCCACCACAAACCTGGTAAGGGAAATACGGTTATGCGTATGAAATTACGTGACGTTCGTACAGGTTCAACCTACGATACGACGTTCCGACCAGATGAAAAATTTGAAAAGGCGATGATGGATACAAAACCTGTACAATATTTGTATAGCCAAGATGACATCGCTATTTTCATGGATCTAGAAACCTATGAACAATACGAAATTCCAATCAAGACAGTTGAAGAAGAAATGAAATACTTGCTAGAAAACATGGAGTTGAACATTCAATTCTATGGTGATGAAGTGATCGGCTTAACCTTGCCAACTACTGTGATCTTGAAAGTGGTTGAAACACAACCATCAATTAAAGGCGCGACAGTTACTGGTTCAGGTAAACCAGCAACAATGGAAACAGGCTTAGTCGTGAACGTTCCTGACTTTATTGAAGAAGGCGAAATGCTGGAAATCAATACCCAAGAAGGTACGTACCAAAAACGCGCGAATAAATAGTCAAATTAGCACCATGATCTCAGAAGTGGATCATGGTGTTTTTTTTGCATAATATTAAATCGGGAAACTCAAAAGGATTTACTAACTGGAGAAAAAAATTGAGAATCAAGTTAAATCGAGTTATACTTAATTTAACATAAAGATAGGGGATGAAAACCATGGAAACAGTAGCAAGAAAGATCGGTAATTCGGTAGGAGCGATTTTTCCTAAGGATATTTCTCCAAAAGTTGGCGAAACATTTACTATTTTAAAAGTCGGCGAAGCCTATATACTAAAACCAAAAAAAGAAGACATTTTTAAGAATGAGAAAGACTGGGAAGATTTTAGAGATTCGATCAGTCAAGAGGATACTGAATGGGACACAATGAAGAGCGTTGGAGAGGAAAGCTAACATGAGTTATCCAAAACAGAAGGACATCATTTGGCTAGATTTTGATCCATCAAAGGGAAAAGAGATCAAAAAAAGAAGACCGGCTTTAGTAGTCAGCAAAGATGAATTTAACCAACACACCGGTTTTTGTTTAGTTTGTCCGATCACCTCGACCAATCGAAATTTCGCAACGTATATTGAAATTAAAGACCCGCAAAAAATTGCAGGGGAAGTAGTAACCCACCAATTACGTTCGGTAGATTATCTCAACAGAAATATAGAAAAAATAGAACAGTGTGATATGCTGACATGGATTGAAGTAGTAGAAGTGATTGGGATGTTTATTTAAGTATATTGATTCTGAATTTCTAAAAGAATAAAAAAGTGTGCTGAGATTTTTAGAAGATTTCAGTAAACACCATGATCTTGAGAAATCATGGTGTTTTTTGTGCAGAATTTGATTGATAATTAAAGACTTAAAACCAAATATCATGCATTCCCTGCAAAATATCGACTGGAAAAGCATACTTTTCATTTTTTGGAATAACGGAATCAACATCACAATACGGGCATAAGGCGGTATCCCCTATCCAATTAGTTATTTTGTCATAGTTGAACAGACTCTGGCAGTAAAAGCATCCGCATATTTTGGATTATTTCAATATTGCTTTGTTGTGGTCACAATACTTATGAGCATCTCTGTAAATATTCCCCATAGAATGATCAAGCATCCTTTCACTCAATTTAACAAATTATATCAGGGGAAACTAGATTATGTGTGGAAGGTATTAGCCTTCGCTACATTAAATGTGTGTATTCATTTTGACCTTTTCCGATTCTTTAAATGGTAATTAAAAGCTTGATCGATGCAAATTTTTAACTGTTCTTCAGGTAATGGTTCACTAAGGTCAATAATGATCGCTCTATTTTTTGAAAAGTGCAACCTATCAGAGAACAACGATCTCCACGTTTCGATCAAGTGAGTCTGACAATGAACAAAGAGAGCAATCTGAGTGTCAGAAAACTTATCGATTCTTATGGGTGTTCCGTTAGGAGTCGCAAACGAAAGCTGGCCCCATTTCACACCTTCAGTGATTTCTATATGTGATTCTTCGGCTATGTTATGAATCAGATTCTGCATCTCAGTTAGCTTTTGCTTTATCAGAACAGAGTATTTTGGATAAAGAGCTTGGATATCAGTTGTTTTCATTGCCTTTCCCCTTTTTAAATAAGTCTACTATCATACATTTATTCGTACAAGATACAATCAAGCAAACATAAATAAGCCGAACCAAACTCTTTGAAAGTTTAGTCCGGCTTATTCGTTACGGAGAAGGAGGGATTTGAACCCTCGCGCCGGTTTCCCGACCTACACCCTTAGCAGGGGCGCCTCTTCAGCCACTTGAGTACTTCCCCAAATAAAAGGAGGATAAGGGATTCGAACCCTTGCACGGTTTTACCCGCCTGACGGTTTTCAAGACCGTTCCCTTCAGCCGAACTTGGGTAATCCTCCAGAATAACGAACGGTTCCGACGGGATTTGAACCCGCGATCTCCTGCGTGACAGGCAGGCATGTTAACCCCTACACCACGGAACCACTTAGCACAAAGAATAGTATACCGAAAGATGGATCCCATGGCAATAAAAATTCGATGAAATAAATAACGATTAAAAATCTATATATATTTCGATAATCTTTGAAAATAAGGAATATTATCGAAATAAAACAACAGATAGAAGTGGTTTCAATCATTGATCGTAACTCTCTAGGATTTTCAATAGATAATTACAAAAACGCCTATTAATTTTGATTTAAATATAAACTCAATTTCTATTGCCAAATATCATATGAAGAGTAGAAAGACAGTCCATTAATTTTATGAACTTTAGAAAATACTCTTTCGTTTTACATAAAGTAATAATAATTGATATTTGATCTAATATTTGTTCGTTTTTATCTGATAATATGCTATTTTATAGTAAACATTCAAATGATTTTAACCTCTTGTTTAACTTAGGAGAGTGATCTAACAATGAAAATAGGATGCGCGTGTGGAAATATACTGAATGATGAAAACTTAGAAACTACGATCCCTCTAATGATTTTTCCTGATAACGATTATTTTGATGTGCTAGAGTCAATTGTAAATGTTAGGAAAATAGGGTAGTGATTACTCAAAAAATCAGAAACACAAAAAACAAAATTAAGGTACAGGTAAAGGAACAAAATAATGGAAGAATTAACAGGATATAATTTACCAGAATGTGATTACTGGGTAAAAAAAGTATTACAGGATGAGAAGGGAACCCTGATAGTATTAGATAGCAAACAATTTATGGTGAAAATTCTTTTTGCAGGTTTTGTCTATGCCATGTTAACCGCAGATGAATCTGGACTTCAAAAAAGAGATTATGAATGGGTCAGAAAATTCGGAAAATATCTAAAGTGGGGTTTTTTCAAACTATCAAATTCAAAGTTTCTTGATTTTATTTCAGACCAAACTATGGGTATCTATGATGATTTGGATTTAAGGCATTTTGTTGTATGGACTGAAGACGATTCTGTTGAGATAATTGCCCATTATGAACCAGAAATAGAAATTCAGGAAAAGAAATTGAAATAGGTGCTTTTCCAAGTGTGTAGCAAAGTTTATCTGATAATCAATCATTTTAGAGTATAAATTTATCTAATTTACTCAAAAACGGAGAGTGTAACATATCATCATCACACTGAATTATGTCATTGACATAGCAACACGTTCTGAACCAATTATTAATATCCTAAAATAGAATATTTTTTGAAAGCAGGTTGGAATACTTTTTCTTGTATCCAAACTGTTTTTTTGATCTTAAATATTCAGGTGGATTTACTATATTTTAGCATTAAGTAGTATTAATTGATATTTTCTCAGGGTTTTCAAATCCTTTTATTCGAAATTTGTTGATAAAAAAACAAATTGTATTATTAATCAATTTGAAATTAGTGTAAACTATAACTAGGGTTGTAAAAGTCATCAAATTTCAAATTTTGGAGGGTTTAAAATGAAAAAGAAAATGCTTAAGGTTTTATTTGTTGGGTTTGTTTTAACTAGCTTAGCTGCTTGTTCTAATGATAAGTCTGCCAGTCTAGAGAAGGCGAAAGACACAGAGTCTTCCTCGTCAGTCGCAGAATCGACCAAAGAATCTACATCTTCTTCTAATGAAGTGGATCTACTTGAAGAAGAGTTAAAAACAGAGGAAAGTAATGAGAGCGGTAATTCAAAACTTTTTGATCTTATGATCGAAGCAGCACAGTCTCAGCTTC
Source organism: Enterococcus sp. (assembly GCF_032555305.1). Classification (GTDB taxonomy): domain Bacteria; phylum Bacillota; class Bacilli; order Lactobacillales; family Enterococcaceae; genus Enterococcus_A. Next base: position 7,020 of record NZ_JAWGOQ010000039.1, on the reverse strand, counting down.
CAGCTATGAAGGAACAACTAGGTGATGCTTACACCAATATCGAGATTGCTGCTGGCGAAAATCATACGGTGATTTATCGATATACTCTTCCAGAAGATCCAGGGTTTGAAATGGATAGTGAAGCGCTAAAACCAGTGATGGTCGAAGCAATGAAACCAATCATGGACTCGGTAAAAGGGATAGTTCCTGATGCAAAAATTCAGGTGATCTATCTACGTCCGGATCAGACGGAGGTAGGAAACATTTTGATTACTCAGGAGGATACAGACGCCATTCAAGGGGAAACAGATCCGGTGTAAAGTATCTAAAAAATAATTAGGTAATTTCGTATAACCCTATTGCTTTTATTTGGCAAATTGCGTCATTAAAAATTTAGGATGTTTGGAGAATATAAAATGAAAAAATGGATTGTTTTAGCAGCAATGGTAGCAGTTTTAGCAGGATGTGGCTCAGACGGAGAAAAGGAAACAAATGAATCAGGAAAAAATACCAAGTCAGCATCTACGACAGAAGTTTCAACGTCAAAAACCGTAACATCTTCTTCAGAAAAGAAAATTGAAATGAAAGATGTCGATTTTCAAGTTGAAGGAACAAATTACAAAATGAAGATCGTGGATAGCTGGAAAGTCATCGAGGATGAAGAGTTTTCTTTTCGTGCTGAGAATGATAACAACGTTGAAGAAGTGATGGTTTCAGGATTAAAGAAATCCGATATCGATGATTTTACTGTCTTAAAAAGTGCGATGAAGGAACAAATGAAGTCCGATGAGGAAGTTCAAATAAAAGAAGAAACGATTAAAGAAGAGCCGTATCAAACAGCACATTATACAGGTGAACTTTATAGCTTAACGGGAATCGCTGAGGGCGCAAAAGTCGATGTTCGTTTCTATTTTTTAGAAACGGAGACGGAGTATATTATTCTTAATTTCGTAGGACTGCCTTCATTCTTTGAAAGAAATGGTGATCTAGTTACCGAAATGGTGAATTCATTTGTGGCTGGATAGATGAAAAAGCGATAGATACAGGCCACAGTAGCTGGAAAAGGGAGTACGATTATCGACAGTTTACAAAGGAGAACAAGATGAGAAAGAAATTCATTGTTTTGGGATTGGTATTATGGGCAATCAGCGGTTGTGCACCGAAAGATACAGCTGGTTCCGAACAAACGCAAGAATCAAAGAAAGCGCAAGAAAGCAGCGAACTTTTAAAAGGCGAAGCAACTAAAGATTATGTGACCGAAGTCAGAGCTGAAAATGGTGAATTATTTCATTACACAGTATTAAAGGGATGGGTAGAACGTGTAGATAAGAACTCTGAATTGTTTGTTACGACCGCTGAAGAAGGTTTGAGTTTGTTCATAGAAGACAAGATGGATTATGTGGATTTTGCAAGCTGGCAAAATACGATAGTCAATACGTATGAATCTATGGGATATCAATTTGTTGAGCAAGGAGAACCTGTTGAGGTTCATGGAATGTCTGGAGTTGAGATGGTACTTGAAGGCGATACCGAAGGCGTAAAACATAAAGCGCTTGCCTATCTTTTAGAGGCGAAACAGAATTTTGTGCAAGTATACGCATCTACCAAGCCAAGTCAATTTGATGCTAATCGGGAAAAGCTCAAAGAAGCCGCTAGTTCTTTAAAAAAAGCAGAAGGTCAGGTAACAGATTAGAGGATTTATGGGAACTTTCAGCACATGGAGGTGTTGTATGGAAAAACCGAGCGGTCGTTCTTCTCGTCGAATTTTTTTTAATTGTTTGAAAACTGTTGCTTTTCTCATCTGGGCGACATGCCCAATTCTTCTTTTGACGCTGGCTATTGGGATGGAATATCAAACAGTAATTGAGATGAAATGGTTCATTTCAATAGCGATTACTGGATTTATCTTTTTCTCAATTTACTGGATATGGAACTACTACAAAAGACATACCACTCAAACTATTCAAAAGATCAAAATAAAGGATTTTGGTATCGCTATTGGATTATTTCTATTATTAAGAATTGTTGCAGTAATCGGCACGTTGTTGAACCAGTATTTTACTGGCAACACAATGACAATCATTGTCGTTAAATATCAAGTTGAAATAGGAAATCATATTTTTAAAATCAACGCTGAGGATTTTGAGACCGCACCGATCATCATCGCGAGTCACGGTCTGAAATGTGAAATAGTAGATGAAAAACCCTTCGATTGATTAAACGTTAGTAGTATTTTATTGATGATCAATAGCTTTGGAGGAATAGATGATTTCATTAGATGTTCACTTATAATCTGGAAAAAATGATGGAAAATGAACCAGAGAACAAGGAAACGATCATTGAACTTTTTTCAGATTCCATTATTCTCTTCTGGAAAGAGGAAGTTGAGCATGTAGTCGTTGGCGGTAAGAGAAAAATCTTTGACGTATATCTCGTCGAATAAATGCAGCAAAACGTTATTAGCATGCAATAGTATTCTCCGTTCTTCAATCGGGTAAAAACCTCCAACTACATAAAAGAATTAACCAGACAAATGGATGAATAGTTGTCTGGTTATTTTGCGTCTATTACTTTTGACGTTTCTTTGCAAAAACATCTTTATGAATACGTGAAAGAGGATATAGAAAAGGAATTTCGTTCTAGAATTAAATCCTCTTCGGGATAGAGAACGTTTTCGTACCTCCCCGGATAAAATTACTTGCTATTTATCAATCTATGAGTATAATTTCAAAAGTGAAAAATAACTTTAGATAACTCTGATTGAACATTCTAGAAAAAAACCATTTGTTCTTTTGTTGTTTTCAAATTTTTTGATTTTGAAAAAAATAAAATAGAATGTTTCTTGTTCTGCTTGTAAAATACTTACTGTCATAGAGACAAGATAAACTATTTTTCAAGAGTATCAAAAGGAAGAAGCTGCAACGTAAAAGATAGCCTCAGTTAGATCTGTAATCATGATCGTCCCAATGCTGTTGTTAACGCTTGCCAGATTCCAGATGATGCAAAAAAGGAGAGAGACGACAAATGAAAAAGAAAAGACTATTCGCTTCTGCTGTCATAGCAATGAGCCTAATGGGTGGTGCTGTTCAAACGTTTGCTGCTGAAGAAGGTGGGAGCATGCCGACAAATGGAACAGTTAATTTCGTAGCTGGGGAAGACCCGACAGATCCTACAGACCCAACAGATCCGGGAAACCCGATTGATCCTGTTGATCCTCCAACTCCTGTGGGCGGGGCATTGTCTATCGATTATGCATCGAACTTTAAATTTGGAGAACAAAAAATTTCTACTGAAGATCAGACATATTATGCAGCACTTGACCAATTTGTTGATGCTGATGGAAATCAATTTGGCGATAGTAACTATGTTCAAGTATCGGATAAGCGTGGGAACCTAGCTGGCTGGAATCTAACTGTAGGTCAAGTTGATCAATTTAAGACTGCTGATGGTGAAGTACTGAATGGAGCGGAATTAAAAATCAACCAGGCTTCTGCTGTTGCTGCGGTTGATGACAATTCACTAGATAGCTATAAACCAGGAACGGTTGCTTCAGCGATAACGTTGGTACCTGGTGACGGGACAACTCCTGGAACTACAGAAGCAATCAAGGCAGAGCAGGGAAAAGGTGTCGGTACCTGGGTTTATAGATTCGGTGATACAGCTGAAGATGGAAAGAAAGCAGTACAGCTTTCTGTTCCTGGCAAGTCGGTGAAATTATCAAAGGAATACAAAACAACTTTAAATTGGACATTAGCTTCAACCCCAGAAAATAACTAGTGCTGTAACTAAAAGGCAAGTTCTGAAATGAGCTGATTTTTAGAATGTAGTGCAGCCATCATTAAGTGCATCTCTGAAGCAGCACTTAATGATGAGATGAACGATCAAGCAGCGCGGGACTGGATTTTGAGGGATGTTTCAAGTAACTAAACAAGAAGAGAAAGAAGAGAGCGAAATTGTTAAATAAAATTTTTAGTACGTGGATTGCAGCAAGCTTGCTCATGGTAAATATTCCAGTTGTTACTCAAGCAGCACAAGAGCCCTCGCAAGAAGATCAAGCGAACACGGGACTTCTTGAAAAGGACGAGACTGCGAGCAGCGAACGTACAACTTTGACTTCTTCGTCTGTTCAAATACCTGAGTCTGAAGCTCCAAGCACGGAATCTGGTACTCAGCCATCAGAAATTAGTACTAGTGCTTCGGAGGATAGTTTTGATAAGAATCAATCAAGTGAATCCCAAACTGCTGAATCGACATCTACTTCGGAATCTGAAAAAAATAGCACCAACGATCAAAAAACAGTTAAAAGTGCACGTGCTGTGACAGAGGTTAGCGTATGGGCAGATTTTGTCAACGCTTTAAAGAATACCGATGTGACTGCTATTAAAGTTACTGGTGATTTGACAGCACCAACGATTGGGTCTCTTCCCACGGTTACGCGAACGGTAGATATAGATTTTGATTCTCATAAGTTAGATCTAAAAGGTATGACCTTGACTATCAATACACCAGGCAAGGTAATCATGCACAACCTACATTTTACTGGATTAATAAAGAGCTTTTTGGCTTCTGGGACTGGGACTTTGGAGCTGGCCGATAACATTTCAAGCGTAGACGGGAATGCAGCGGGAATTGCCTACATGCCCAAAGGTAGTGTGGTTTTAAATGGTGTCACGTTAAATTATGACCGTGTAACTGATTCAAGTACCGGCCGCTATAATCCAGCTATTACTGGGCAGAATTTGACGATTACCAATCACGCAACTGTTACATCAGAGGCGCAAAATTTTTATGCTACGGATATTTCAACCGAATCTAAAGTCATCATTGATGGTGGCTCATCTGTAACCACAAATAGTAATAAGTCTGTGAATACGGATTATGGAACGATTTGGGAAATTAAGTCTAAGAGTGAGTTTTGGATTAAAGATAGTTCTATGTTGGCTATGACTGGAAATGCTCGTGGTGATAAAGGTCCATTCGCCATTGCAGGCATAGGAACGACATTGAATGTTACAGGCAGTTCACAACTAAAAGTAACCGCGGAAAATACTTCTGCTGTATATTTACAAAATGATAGTGAAGAATTTAATGTGGAGGATCATTCAGTCCTCGACTTGGTTTCCAACGGAGATAATGATGCGAACCAAGGAACAGTGCGTTTTAGATCGGGACAAATGGCCTTCAATGTGAAAACCGAATCTAAAGTTAATATTACCAAAAACAGTATTAATGGAACTGCTCAATTTGCTCCTGGTGTCCGGACGTTTGGAGACAATAATAAAATCAATATTTCTGGCGGCTCTGATTTCGATGTTCACCGTGCTGTGGGCAGTATAGTTAGTGACCCAGGTGATAATGGTAAAAATGCAGCCATCAGTTTGGGTGGTGGAACGGGAAATGAGTTTAACTTGATGGATAAAAAATCTTCCGTTGTCCTTGATGCTAAATCAGGACCTGCCGTTGATGGTGGTACAGGTGGTAAAACAACCATTACCGCTGGAGCGGGCACTTACTTTATTGCTCGTGGAATGACTAAAAGTGCTGATAAAGGGATTTTCGGTAGCACGGAGTTACATTTTTCGATGGATGATGTGGATTATTTTGACTTTCGGAACAATCGACCTGGCGGCGGGATGGTCATGAATGTTCCAAATTATTACGATGAATCTAAATTTTCAGGTAAAAACTCAGATCTTTCTGTTTGGAAGGCAGGCAGTGATTTAGATGGCGATCCAGCGCATCAGTGGTTTAACGTAAATTTTGCACTTTCAGGATTGGACTTTGGTGTCCTTGATTCTACAGATAATACACAGATGCAATCAGAGTTTGGTTCCTTAACAAATTATTCTCGCATGAGTGCGAATAATCAATCTGCTTTGCTAGATGAAATAAGAGTTCCAACGAATGCTGATAAATTTATCTATGCCCATGCTTCGGTTCCCGAAGGAAAAGACGAAATCCGAGATGCCTATACAGGTGAAGTTCAAGCGACAATTGGTGTGTACGATGAAACAGGCAAAGAAGTGGCACAGGTAAAAGGGGAATCGATTGGAGAACCGCTATCGATTTATGGCGATCCTGAGCGAAAAGGGATCATCAAAATTGATGCGCCAAACAAAGAATTCTTGAAAACCGGTTATACGTTAAAAGTTCTAGATGCTTGGCGTGGAATGAATGATTCTGACTGGATACATCAAAGTTCGCCTGAAGAGCTAACAAAGGATACGCCAAAAGTATACGATGTGACGCCTGCTGATCCTGTTAAGCTAACGAATAACCAAGAGACAGTTCCACCGAGTGCTAAGGAAGTTAGCGGTACTGGTGAAGCCGGCGATATTTTAGAAGTATTTCTAAATAATCAGAATACCAATATTGAAACTACAGTGAACGAAAATGGCGAGTTTACAGCAGCTTTACCAACCGGTCTTCAAAAAGGGGATACTCTCCAACTATTTCTGAAGGATCATGCGGGAGCAGCAAATGTAACCAATCCGCCATCTACGAATGACAGTATCGGGAACATCGAACCTTCAACCGATGTTGTTTACCATGATGCGAAATTTTTAGCAGCGAAAAAACTTACAGTAAACGGGAGTTTAGAGCTTGTTTCGGTTCCTGATTCATTGGACTTTGGAACCCAAGAGATAGATACAAAGGCGAAAACCTATTACCCAACGATTTCAGGAAAACTCGAAGTTTCAGATACCCGCGGGACGGACAAGGCGCCATGGGAGCTCTTACTAAAAGAAGAGGTTGGGCTGCATTCTGACACTACCGACTTGAGCGGTTTGTTGAAGTATAAAAATAAACAAGCCTCTGTTCAAGTAAACCAAGAAAATCAGGTGGTTGAAACAGGAAACTTAACCGAAGATGGTTCAATCGTGATTTCGAACCAATGGACTCAAGGAGAGGGATTATCTTTAACCGTCCCAGTGGGCAAACAAATACTAGGACAATACACAGGGAAACTTTCTTGGACATTGGAGAATGTTCCGGAAAATAGTTAATGATAGATTGAGGCATTAAGAGCCATTCATGGCG
>NZ_JAWGOQ010000038.1:0-40715 GCF_032555305.1 Enterococcus sp. | reverse complement strand
AAAAAAAAAAAAAAAAAAAACGAGCTGGTAATTACTCGTGCGTACGCCAGTTCTTTTTTTTTTACAATTTTTTTGAATAATCAACTCGATTATTCCTAATCAAAACCATTATGAAATTTATCTGTAGCGTTCAAAAATTCATTCACAAGTTTCAAATGATCATCAGTTAAATCCATCTGATTTCATAAATAGAGACCGGATTTCTTTTTGAAATTTAATACTGTACAATTTTATTAAATAAAGAAAACTGAGCAATGAAGTCAAATATTGCAACTCAGACAGACCGTATTGCTTTTAAAATATTTTGCAGTATACTTGAAATATAGGAAAGCACAAATTGTAGCAAAAGAGCCGTAAAAACGGACAACCGCACCGCGCCTATTACATTAGAGCGACGGTGCGTTTTTTTAATTCTATTGAAGAGCCCCGTCCTCATTTGGATGGGGCTTTTTGTTGTCTATTAAGTAAAACACAGGGATAGATCGATTAAAACTATCGAAAAGCTCCCTTTTATATATATTTCGTCCAGCTTGTCAATGACATGATTGGACAAGGCATCAGACTTGCAACCTGATGTAGTCGGATTAGCTATCCATCAAAACTCACAACAACACAAAATTTTCCGAAAGGTAAAGGTGAAAAAATGTTAGATGAGCTATTTAATAATCTTTCTCGTGAAAATTTACAAAATAAATTTTCACAAGCCCACTCAGAAAACTTTGATAACTCCGAGAACTTAGAATCCAAAGAAAAGATAACCTATCTAGCAGAGTTTCTTCATGCTATTTACGTAGTAAAAACTATCGAAAGTAGTTCTTCAAAAGGGCTTTCGAGTTGTAAATTTGAAAGTATTACACTAGATGAACTGTCAAAATTATTACAGTGTGGTTTAGATGTTCAGTTTTATAACTCAAAATGGATCATCTCTTGGTCTAAAGAAAAACAAAGCTATTCATTTTAAAAAAATATACGGAGGTACCGCAATGATTATCACAAAAAAAGTAAAAACGTTAAAAAATGATCTCTATGTACAAAACTTTCTGGAAGATGTTAATGCAAGCCCAGAACAAGTTAAGTATTTAATTGATGAGATGGAGTCTGTGCTGAAAAAAATTCATTATTCAATGGAAACCAACGATTACGATTGTTTCCAGCAACCCCACCATCACATTGATGATTATATTTTAGTAATCCAAGATTACTATGAATTAACTAATGTACTTGAGATTCTCAAATCTTATTACGAGCAAATGATTGATAACCCTTTGAAAGAATGTGATTAAATGGCTAATCAATAGTTAGCGGCGGAGGTAATCCATCGCAAAAAATGAATGAATTATCTAAAAAAACATATCGACTAAAAAATATTACGGAGGTAACACTATGTTTATCGCAAAAAAAAATGTAACTACAAAATCAAAAGAATTTCTTATTAATATTCTGAAAGATGCTAACGCAACTTCGAAACAAATCGATTATTTAATTGGTTGTCTTGAATTTGAACTAGAAGTAACTCAGCGTTCAATGGCATCTGGTGACTGCGATTATTTTCAGCCTAGTCATTTACACCTTAACGACTACATTTTAGTAATTCAAAATTACAACGAATTGATTAATGCACTTGCTATTTTTAAAAATTATTTCGAGCAAATGACTAACGATAATTTGAAAGGAGGTGATTAAATGGCTAATCCAAATTGGGTTCTTGATTTGAGTGAGGTTTTACACCACCCTACACAGAAAATCACTATGACTAGTCCAAAAACGGGAAATGAATATACCGCAGATGTAATTCCTCAACTTGTTGTGCTTTCAACAGGATCAATGGAAGACTTGGATGATGGAAAGTTTCGATATTCAATCGTTGATTCCGAAAATAAACTTGAGTATTTGATTAAAACAGAAAATAAAATTGATGTAAAATTTGGTACTCAACTTATTTTCAAGAATGTTCGCGGTGGTATGGTCTCAAATACTGGTCGAGGTTGGTATGCTGCCGACTCAGTTCAAGTGGCGAAACAAAATGCGTAGATATAGACGTATTGTCCGCAAAAAAAACAGTAGCCTACAAAGCTATCAATATTCTTTGATAGCTTTAGGGCTTTCCATTGCACTCACGGTTGTATCAAGTTATTCCCTTGCTCTCGTAACAAAAATCAAAATTTTTTATGACCTATTCTCCTTTTTCCGAATAATGAAGTTGCTCTTTATCGTAACTAACATACTTCTTCTTATCTTATTTTTCATTCTGTACAACAGACGTGAAAGAATTTCTAAGTTAACCATCCAAGAGATGTCAAAACCAGCAAAAAAACTTTCTTATAAACTAAAACGTTTGTTTAACGATAAGCAAGTTACAGATGTGTTAAAACTATCTAACTCAACAAGATTTGGTGAAGAAATGCCTCAAATTTATGTATGGGTAGCTAACGATTTGAGTTACGGATATGTAGCAATTGAAAATATTGCAAATTATGACCGCATGGATCGAGAAAAATACGAACAACGAATTTCTGGAATTTTTGGTGGAAAGTATAAAAAATTTGCAGTTGTTTCTTCCCAGTTAACTAGCGGCGACACTTACATGCTCTTCCATTTTGAAGATACACAAACTTCAAGTCGACTTTACGTTAAAGATTCATACAATTCTTTGAAAGAATTCGTTAACGATGACGTTCATACAATTCGTTTATCAAAAGATTTAATTTGGCATACTGATGAAACACCGCATTTGAGTATTATCGCCCGCACGCGGTCTGGTAAATCCGTTTTAGCTGGACGCTATATGGCTCGTTTGATGCAATTACAGGGATGGACTGTCGAATACAATTCAGCAAAGTATGATCGCTATGTAAAAGAATTCAGTGGCAAAAGCTCTGTTGTTGAAATCGTAGAACGCACAGAACATTGGGTTCAAATCATGCTCGATAGGCTAGAAGAAATCAACAAAGCTGATAAAGAAAAATATCTTGAGATGCCTGACATGTCAGACATAGCAATCTTTATAGACGAACTTGGGAATCTCAACGCAGAATTAGAGTCTGACAAACCGTTAAAAAAACGCTGGGAAAGCTCTATTAATAAACTTTCTGCAACCGGAGCCAGCGCTGGTATTCATATTATTGCTATCAGTCAGTTTGCTACTAAAGAGGGATTTCTACCTTCAGTAGCGCGTGCAAATTGCAGTGATGCAGTAATCATGCTCGGTGGTGCCGCTGATTCAGCAGATGAACGTAGATACTTAATGGCTGGTTTCGCTGATTTACCGAAGCGAAGCTATGGCAAAGGTCAAGGTGTCGCACGAATTATTTCAAGTGGAAAAAAATGGGAAACACCACATTTTTTTGAAACACCTTGGTTTGAATAAAAGAATACACCTGCCGCAGTGCGGTGCTCGCAATGCACTGCGGCTAATTTAACTCTAACTATTCTACGCCCACGCGGCACAGGGCTTGTCGATGTGCCGTAAAATCCAAAAAAAGCTGATTGAATCGGCATACGTCCTCGTTACAACAAGGATTTATAAACATAACTTAGAAGGAATAGTTAGAAGAATAATAAGAAAAGGGGAATTTTAAATATGAAGAAACAAGCAAATCTAACATGCATTATGATTGTACAACAACTAGATATAGAATATTGGATTGGTTGGGATGAGAAGTATATCGATGAAGCAAACAAAGGTAATATTCATCCACTTCTGGAGGAAGTAGTGAGACGCTTTAATGAAGATGGTTGTATAGTGTCAGAAGCACACGGAATTATCCATGACAAAGATGAACAGATTATATGGGATCAAAAAGAAATGAAAAATATTATCGAGAAAAAGGCTAAACATGTCCATTTATTAATCAAGTTTGAAAAGGGAAACACGTTGAATAATCTTGCCGTCTCAGTTTCAATCCCACCGCAGCAAATCGAGAAAAGTAAGAGTGGACGATATGGCTGGGATAATATGCTCTCCTATATCATCCACGCAAAAGATCAAAAAAAATATCAGTATAACCCACAAGAAGTGATTACTGTTCTAGGTGAGAATTATTTTAGTATTTATAACAGACGAATGGAAACTTGGGTAAAAGGGCGTGCAACTAAAGAAGCAGTTGAAACAAATTTGAGCATCGACTATGTAGTTTCAGAAATCCTAAAAGGAAATCTAACTAAAAGCCAAGTACTGCTTACAGATGACTTATACAAAGTCTATGCCCTTCACAAACGAAAAATAAATGATGCTTTTGAAACAGTTGGCGAAAGTAAAAGCTATCAAACGATGGAAGACCTAGAAAACGGAAAATTTAAAAAGACTGTAATTTTTATTCAAGCAGAAAGCGGTGCTGGGAAAACTGTTTTAAGCAAAAATATTATAGGCATTATACAAAAAGTAGCCAAAAAATTTTCTAACAAGAGGTGGGATTATTGTCTAACCGCTTCTAAAAATTCATTTGATGAATATTGTGGTCAAGACATTCTATTATTAGATGATATTAGAGGTGACAGCCTCACTGTATCTGATTGGCTAAAGTTGCTAGACCCTCATACAATCAGTCCAATTTCAGCGAGATACCACAATAAAATGGGTTCAGCAAAAGTTATTATCATTACCAGCACGAAAGAACCAGATGAGTTTTTTGAACGTGCAAAGGGAAATTTCCAAGAAGATTTGGGTCAATTTTTCAGAAGAATTGACCTTTTAATAAAAATCGATAACGGTTACTCATTATTCAACTCTACTAAAAATTTAGATTATATCCCAACGGTTCATCCAAATCCACTCGAACCCGATATTCATTCGTATGAATTTTCTAAAGTACAGAATTACCAAAAAGCTAGTAAAGCAATCGATAAAGCGATTAATCGGATGGAAAAACAAGATAAAACATTTTCTTCGAGTTTTTCTAATATAGCAGATCGCAGAAAAAATAACAAAGAAATCGATATAATCATTAAAAATTTTATCAAAAATATGAAATGGAGCAAACAAAAAAGAGCTTGTCACAAGCCCGCAAAAGCATCTGTGACAAGCCGTCCTAAAAAGTAGCAAGCTTGCGCTTGCTACTTCATTATAACACGAAAGGTGAAGTTAAAATGCCAGCATTAGAAATTGTACTGAGTGATGATCAAATTAAAGTCATTCAAAAACAAGTTTTTAATCTTATTTCTACGGAAATTATGAAAATAAAAGATGGATCAGGTAAACAACGATATATGAATAAAAAGCAAACTTGTTCCTATCTTCAAATATCCAATAATACATTAGATCACTGGATTGATCGTGGACTTCCTGTTATTAAAATCAATGGCGTAGTGCGTTTTGATAGTTTAGCGATTGATAAATGGCTATCAAGCAAAGTATAATTGAGTCACACCTTTGACTCGCAACCAAAGGAGTTTTTTCAAATGAGTATTACAAAGACTAAAAGCAACAGCTACAGGGTACGAAAAAAGTACCCTGTGGACGTTATGCAACTATTGGGGCTATCTAATCCTGATTACGATAAGATTTTCAAAACTCGAAAAGAAGCTAAACAAGCTGAATTAGATTTTGAAAACCGTATCCAAAAATTGCGTGACACACAAGATATTAGTTCTTTTGAACTTGGAGGCGAAGTTTTATTCAAAGATTTTTATCAAGATACATGGTTACCCGACTATAAGACTGGATTAACCAGCTCTTACCCTACCCCACCTAGCAAGGTGACAATTAGCAATACAGAAGATGTATTCCGTTTGCATATTTTACCAATGTTTGGTCACTATAGCTTAAATTACTTAAATCATCATCGTAAGCTTGTGATTCAAAAAATGAATGCAAAAGCGAGAGAGTACGCAAATTTTAAAGTAGTTCGAAGCTATGTTAATCAAGTGTTTGATTTGGCCGAAGTGTATGAATATATTGAATACAATCAGTTAAGCAAAGGGCTTAAAAAGATAAAGTCAGTCAAAAAGAACCTGATTAAAGAAGCTAAACGAGAAGATGAAAAATATCTAACAGAATCTCAACTCGTTGAATGGTTTCAAGCGATTCAAGAGGACTACGATAACGAAGACCTCACTTTGCAAGATTATGTTTTGTTTTGGACAACCTTTTTCTTATCTGATCGAAAATCAGAGACTTACGCTTTGCAGTGGAAGCATGTAGATTTTGCCAATAATAAAATTTATCTCGTTCAAGCATTAGATAAATTTGGTAACATCAAAAATACTAAAGGTAATAAATCAACTGATTTAAACTTGCCCCATCTGCTTAAAAATCTATTATTAGAATGGAAAAAAAGCCAAAAAGAAGAACTAGAACAACTAACCATTAAACAAACACGTGATCAATTTTTATTTACTTATTGTGATCGTAAGGGTAATCTGAATCAACGAGTTCATACTGATTTCTTAAATTATCGAATGAAATCAGTCAAACGTCGCCATCCAAATCTTGCACCATGCTCACCTCATAAATTGAGGCATACAACCGCTACTTTAGCTAAACTTCATGGAATGTCTCTTGAAAGTATTTCTGAAGCTCTAACTCACTCAGAAGTAGCAACGACAAAAAACTATATCAACGCAAACAATGTCATTGAATTAACCCCTGCTGACTTTGCCTTTAAGCACCTTGCAAAATCCAATAGTGGGGAACTGGTGGGGAATTTGGTGGGGATTTCAGAAAAAAAAGACACCCACCAAATGGCAGATGTCCAAAACCGTTGATATAACAACGATTAACGTTTACTAAATTGTGAAGCTTTACGAGCTTTTTTAAGACCTGGTTTTTTACGTTCAACCATACGTGAATCACGTGTAAGTAATCCAGCGCGTTTTAATGGTGCGCGGAAATCAGGATCTACTTCTAATAAAGCGCGTGAGATACCGTGACGGATAGCGCCGGCTTGACCTGCGTAGCCTCCACCATTTACGTTTACGAATACATCGTATGAACCAGTTGTTTCAGTAACACCAAATGGTTGGTTGATTACTAAACGTAGGTCAGCATGTGGGATATATTCTTCAACGTCTTTTTTATTTACAGTAATTTTACCAGTTCCTGGTACTAAACGTACGCGAGCAACTGCATTTTTACGACGGCCTGTGCCGCTATATTGAACTTGTGCCAATGAATTTCCCTCCTATTAAATTAAGTTTGTGATGTCTAAGACTTCTGGTTGTTGTGCTGCATGTGGATGTTCTGCTCCACCGTAGACGTGAAGTTTCATGCCTTGAGCGCGACCTAAAGTGTTCTTAGGAAGCATACCTTTAACAGAAGTTTCGACCAAACGGCGAGAATTTTTAGCACGCATTTCGCCTGCTGAGATTGATTTCAATCCACCAGGGAAGTTTGAGTGACGGTAATAAATCTTGTCAGTTGCTTTCTTACCTGTTAATTTAACTTTGTCTGCATTGATTATAATTACAAAATCACCAGTGTCAATATGTGGTGTGAATGTTGGTTTATTTTTTCCGCGTAGCATTGATGCAACAACTGTTGAAAGACGTCCTAAAGGAACATCAGTTGCGTCTACTACGTACCATTTGCGATCTACTTCGCCTGGCTTAGCCATATATGTTGTACGCACGTTTTTTTCCTCCAATTTCGATTTCGAATGTTTGACAAACACTTGAGTTTCCGGGGCTCTTGTGGGGCAAACAATACCATTTACCATAATACTTGCTAAGCCTTGTCATGTCAATGTTTTTCTCTTTGAAAACGCAAAATATTTTCATTTCGCACCCTTTCTTCTACTATACATAATGGACTTGAATATACAGACTAAAATGAATAAAGACACGTAATTTTAAAATTATTTTGCATAAATATTTAAAAAGTGCTTGCTTTTTGTATTTTACGATGCTAATATGACTTCAACACATTAATTAGAATTTAATGAAAACGCGATAAGGGAGCAATCAGGATGAAAGAAAAAGTGATTTTAGCATACTCAGGTGGTTTAGATACTTCAGTCTCAATCAAGTGGCTCGTGGATGAGGGTTATGACGTGATTGCCTGCTGTTTGGACATTGGTGAAGGCCGTGATACCGAATTTATCAAAAATAAAGCATTGCAAGTGGGTGCGACAGAATCTTATGCGATTGACGCTCGCGAAGAGTTCTCGCAAGATTTCGTTTTAATCGCACTGCAAGGAAATACATACTATGAAAATTCTTACCCATTGGTTTCTGCATTATCTCGTCCGTTGATTTCGAAAAAATTAGTTGAGCTGGCTCATCAAACGGGCGCAACAACGATTGCTCACGGATGTACCGGTAAAGGAAACGACCAAGTACGTTTTGAAGTTTCCATCGCCGCGCTTGATCCAAATTTGAAGATTATCGCACCAGTACGTGAATGGAAATGGTCACGTGAAGAAGAAATTAACTATGCGGCTGAGAAAGGTGTGCCAATCCCTGCTGATTTGGACAATCCTTATTCAATCGACCAAAACTTATGGGGTCGTGCCTGCGAATGCGGCATCTTAGAAGATCCTTGGGCGACACCTCCAGCAGGTGCTTACGCTATTACAGCTGAATTAGAAGATACGCCAGATAAACCAACGATCGTCGAGATCACTTTTGAAAAAGGTGTACCGACTACATTGGACGGCGAAAAATTATCTTTAGCAAACTTGATCATGAAGCTCAATACCATCGCGGGCGTTCATGGTATCGGCAGAATCGATCATATCGAAAATCGTTTAGTCGGGATCAAATCTCGTGAAGTTTACGAATGCCCTGGTGCAGAAGTATTGATGAAAGCTCATAAAGAGTTGGAAGACTTGGTATTCGTTCGTGAGATGGCGCATTTCAAACCAGTCATTGAACAACAATTATGCCAAATGATTTATGATGGTCTTTGGTTCAACCCGACAATGGATGCTTTAATCGCATTCTTAAAACAATCGCAGGAAGTCGTGAACGGCGTATTGCGTGTGAAACTATTCAAGGGCAATGTGATCGTTGAAGGACGTAAATCTGACAACAGCTTATACAACGAAAATCTGGCGACTTACACGTCTGCCGATACTTTCGATCAAGATGCTGCGATCGGCTTCATCAAACTTTGGGGCTTACCAACCAAGGTAAACGCTGAAGTGCAAGCCGGAAACCAGCAAACAACAGTTTAAATAGAAACAAAGTGAAATCATGAAAGTGCAAGATGAACCAGATGTGAGGCGGCTTTTACTTGCCGGTAAATAAGGCCGTCCGGTTTCACATCTTGCCATTGCTCTTAGGAGAGTTTCTTTTCCTGTCAGGAAATAAGGAAACCAGCAATGTTTTCATCCTGAGGTATCTGAAAAGATGCCTCCTCCCTAAAAGAAAAGCTGTTCGATATCAGTTCAGCTAGACATTAAAAAAAAGACCGTTGCGACGGTCTTTTTTGTTAAAAATTCGCAGATAAAAGTGAGGATAAAACAATGGCAAAATTATGGGGCGGACGTTTTGATGGAAAAAACGAAGCGTGGATCGACGCATTTGGCGCATCGATTCCCTTTGACCAGCAATTAGCGACGCAAGATATTACCGGCAGCTTAGCACATGTCAAAATGCTGGGCGAAACAGGCATCATTACCAAAGAAGAAGCACAGCAAATCACCGCTGGGTTAAACGTATTAGCGGAAAAAGCTGCAAAAGAAGAATTGACCTTTACCATTGAAAATGAAGACATTCATTTGAATTTAGAAAAAATGCTCCACGACGAGATCGGTCCAGTGGCTGGCAAGCTCCACACTGCCCGCAGCCGAAATGATCAAGTTGCCACAGATATGCATTTATATTTGAAGGAACATTTAAAAGAGATCATTGAAAAGGTTCACCATTTCAGAGCAGTTTTAGTCAATAAGGCTGAAGAACATGTCGAAACAATCATGCCAGGTTATACACACCTGCAACATGCCCAGCCGATCTCGTTCGGACACCACTTAATGGCCTATTATGGCATGCTGACGCGTGATCAAGCACGTTTGGAGGAAAGTATTAAGCGTGTGGACATCTCGCCTTTAGGCTGTGCCGCATTAGCTGGTACGACGTTCCCGATTGATCGTCAGATGACCGCAGATGAACTGGGCTTCAGTGATTTGTATATGAACAGCCTTGATGGTGTTAGTGACCGCGACTTCATTCTAGAATTTTTAAGCAACAGCTCGATCCTAATGATGCACCTTTCACGTTTCTGCGAAGAAATTATTCTATGGTGCAGTCACGAATTTAAATTTGTTGAACTGACCGACACTTTTTCGACCGGCAGCTCCATCATGCCTCAGAAAAAAAATCCTGACATGGCGGAATTAATCCGTGGCAAATCAGGACGAGTATTTGGTGACTTGATTGGACTTCTGACAGTGATCAAAGGATTGCCGTTAGCCTATAACAAAGACCTGCAAGAAGACAAAGAAGGCATGTTTGATACCGTCCACACTGTCGCGACGAGCTTAGATATCATGGCTGGCATGATCGATACTATGAACGTTCATACTCAGGTCATGCATGATGCGACTGAAAAAGACTTTTCCAATGCCACAGAGTTAGCTGATTATTTAGCTACCAAAGGGATTCCCTTCCGACAAGCTCACGAGATCGTTGGAAAACTGGTATTAGAATGTACGCAAAAAGGCATTTACTTACAAGATGTATCCTTAGAAGAATATCAAGCCATCAATCCCGTGATCGAGGAAGATATCTATGATACGCTATCCTCTAAAACCGCGGTAACGCGTCGTCATTCATTAGGCGGCACCGGCTTTGATCAGGTTAAGAAGCAGATTGAATTAGCGAAAGCAGCCTTATAAAACGACAGCTATCTTTTCGTATTCTTAAAAAGAGAATACACGAAAACGACTATCCGCTTTGGATAGTCGTTTTTTTAGGCATTCAGATAAACAGAAGTTGCTGTTTCTTTTAAAACAGTATTTAACTCTTCGATATTTCGTCTCCCTTCTTCAGATAACCAACCTATTGCATGTTCTTCCCCTTCTTTGACAAACGACTCAACACCATTGGCCCAAGTTGCTCGACCACACAGTACCCCATTAAAAGCTGAATCGGATTGTTTCGCAAAGCGCAGAGTTTCTTGGAACAGCTCTGCACTGACACCAGCACTTAAGAAAATAAATGGCAGCTCCGTTGCATCGGATTGTTCTTTAAAGTAAGCTGCGGCTTCCGCCTGTGTATAGCAGATTGTCTCACCGAAGCCTTCGACATAATTCATATTCACTGGCACTTCTACTTTCAACACGTCTACTTGATAGCGTTCTTGTGAGAATTCTCGCATCGCTTCGATCACTTTTCGCGGTTTTACTTTAGCATAATCCAATGAAGTCGCGTCCGTGATCTCCGCATCATAAGAAACGATCTCTAAGAAAAATGGAATATCTTCTGCTGTACATTCAGAACCAATTCTTTCCATATAAGCCCTTTTTTGCTCATTGATTTCTTCCGCTTCATCCACATCATAATATAGTAAGAACTTACAAGCATCAGCTCCAGCTTCTTTCAAGCGTTTCACTGACCAAACATTTAATACATCCGGTAAACGTCCTGGTGTTGTCGCATCGTAGCCTGTCTTTTCATAGGCAAGCAACAAGCCGCAATCGCTATCTCTAATTTCTGCTGCTGGCAACCCGTACTCTGGATCTAACAAAATCGCTGAAGCATAAGGAGTCAGCTGTTGTGAGACGAGTTCCTTGAATCTGATCACATCGTCTGCTGTTGCTTCTTTATATTTACCAATCATTTTCTTCAAAGCGCCTCGCTGATCAATCGCTAAAGCACCAATAATTCCTGCTTCATTAGTGATTTGCTCTAAATACTTCTTTTTCCCTGCACTGCTTGTCTTCATTCATTCTCACCTATTTTTTCATTTAGTAGTGTAGCAATTTCCGTTTTTGATTTTGCCGCCTTTAACTGCTCAGTTACTTCGTTACGCATTAACAGACGTGCGACTGCTGATAATAATTTCAAGTGAGTCGTTCCCGCCTCTGAATCTGGAATAAATAGGGCAATGACAAAGTTGATTAATTGTCCGTCTAAACTATTCCACTCGATCCCCTGCTCAAGCGTTACGATGAGGATGCTCGGTTCACCGATCGATTGATCTTTTGCATGGGGGATGGCAAAGCCATCCATCATTCCGGTAGTTCCCTCATTTTCACGCTCCACTAGTCGTTGATAAATCGACTTCGCATCAGACGAGATGCTTAAGGCTTCTGTTTGTTTCGCTAGAAATTGAAAGACTTATTCTTGTGATGCAAATGACTGATTTAAAAAGATTTTATCTTCTTGAATGATTTCCATTCTAAGGTCCTCTCTATTCTGTAATCACTGATTTTTCTGCTTGTTCGGCATTCGCTTTTTTCTCTTTGGCAGCGACACTGCTTTTTTGAATCAGTCCTAAGATTACGCCGCCTACAAGTGCACCGATCAAAATTGAAGCAACCCATTGGATTTTTCCTGTTACGACTGGCAATACTAAGAATCCGCCGTGAGGTGCAGGCACTTGAACACCAAACATATAAGTAAGGACGGCTGCGATTGAGGAACCTAACATCATTGTCGGCAACACCCGGATCGGATCTTTGGCGGCAAATGGAATCGCGCCTTCAGTAATATGTGTTGACCCTAAGATAAAGTTAACCAGACCCGCATTACGATCATTCGTATCGAAATATTTCCCAAAGAATAAGGTCGCGAAGCCTGTAATTAGTGGCGGTGCGATACAGGCCGCTGATACACCTGCCATGAAGGTTGTATTGCCTTGAGCTAATAGTGCTGTTCCTGTGACATAAGCAGCTTTATTGACCGGTCCCCCCATATCAAAGGCGCTCATACACCCAACGATAACGCCAAGAACTAACGGATTCGAATTTTCAAATCCAGCTAAGAAGCTCATCATGCCTTCATTCACAGCTTTCATTGGATCAGCCAATAATGACATGATGATTCCGATTACTGCCACACCGATCACGGGATACAAGAAAATTGCCTTTAATCCATCCAACTGTTTTGGCAAACCTTCCATTAATTTCTGTAAGAGTAAAATTAAATATCCTGCGAGGAAACCAGCTAAAATACCACCTAAGAAGCCTGTTCCACCATTGGTCGCGACGATACCTCCGACAAAACCAACAACTAACCCAGGTCGTTTAGCAATTCCTTCAGCAATATATGCAGCTAAAACCGGAACCATCATCCCCATCGCTGCATCGCCGACACTTTTCAGCATCGCTGCAGTCGCGTTGTACTGCGCATTATCTGGATCAAAGGAATAAATCCCCCAAACTGCGAATGAGATCGCGATCAAGACCCCACCAGCCACTACGAATGGCAGCATATGGGAAACTCCATTCATCAAATTTTTATAAATGCTGCGACCAAAACTGCTGTTGTTCCCCGTTTCTTCTTCCAAGGCATCTACCGCTTGATTTTCTGCTGCAACTGAACCTTTTCCTGCCAATGCATCATCAATCAAACGTTCCGCATCCTTAATCCCGGCACTAACAGACACATCAATGATTCGTTTTCCAGCAAAGCGCTCCGGATGCACATCCTTGTCAGCAGCGATAATTACTGCTTCTGCATTTTTGATTTCTTCAGCTGTTAATTCATTTTCAATTCCGATCTGTCCATGGGTTTCAACTTTGATCGTAACCCCTTTTTTCTTGGCCGCTTGTTCTAAAGCTTCTTGAGCCATATACGTATGGGCGATTCCTGTTGGACAACCTGTTGCAGCGATTATTTGATAATTTGCCATGTTTTTAACCCCTCTTCTTTGATTTCAATTTGTTTACTTAACTCTTCAACGTCCGAAAAATCAGTCAAACCTTTACGAAATGCGGTGGAACTTCCTGCGGCTAAACTTTTGCGCAGGGTTTCTTCCAACGGCTGATCCGTTAAATACCCAGCCAAGAATGTTCCCAACAATGTGTCTCCGGCGCAAGCCGTGTTAACTACTTTTCCTTTTGGTGAATTTCCGCGAATAATTCTATCTCGTGTGAAAAAGATCGCTCCTTCACCGCCAAGTGACAACAATACATTTTCAGCTCCTGCGTCTAATAATTGCTGCCCATAAAACAAATAGGCTTCTTCCGTGTCAATGACTTCTCCAAACCAAGATTCCAGTTCCTCTTCATTAGGCTTTAACAGAAACGGTCGATACTGCAAGCAGTTCATTACTTCCTTGTAGCTACTGTCGATAACCAAGTGAATCCCGCGCTCCTGACAAATTTGGCTGATCTCAATTAGGATCGTCGGTTCGACCCCACGAGGCAAACTGCCTGAGATACAAAGGTAATCCCCTGATTGCAAATCTCTGATTTGATTCAGAAAGTCTTGGACCTTTTCCGCGGGTATTTCAGGTCCTTGGTTAACTAACTTGTATTCCTCCTTTGTTTGATTGACTTGCGTGAATACATTGATGCGAGTCATTCCGGGTACTTCAATAAAATCAGTGCAAATTTCCTTTTCCCGTAAATAATCTTCTATATAGTTCCCCGTAAACCCTGCGCGAAATCCTAGTGCAGTGGTGTTGACTCCCAGAATTTTTAATACAAGCGACACATTGACACCTTTGCCGTTGGCCTGGATATCATCATCCTTTGTCCGGTTTACGGTGAAAGGATTCATTGTGTCAGTTTCGATAAATAGATCAATCGCTAAATTCATGGTGCATGTGTAGATAGACATGAGTGACGACCTCCTTGACCTTATTATGGGACATGTCGTACCGAAAAGGTTTTCACTTTTGAGCGAATTCCCTGAAAAGCTTTACATCATTTCATAAATCGTGATACTTTTTAACTAAGATTGCATTGAAAGAAGGTAAAACAATGGATCATAAATTAAGCGAAACAGAACAATACCTCTGGGATTTTATTGAAAGCCATATCCTTGAAATCCCAAATTACTCCATCGTCAAACTGAGTGAGCAAGCCAATGTTTCGACTGCTACAATCGTGCGGACAATGAAAAAGAAAGGTTACGAAGGCTTCACCGCTTTTAAACATCATTTGAAAGAACAGGAAAATAAAAATATCAATTTTTCTGCATTGGATAAAGTTGACACGGGCATTCGGCGGGCGATTCTAAAAAATGAACAAGAAGTCGTTCGAACCATCAACATGATCGAAATCGGCAATATCGAAGATGCCATTCAAAAGATCAAAGCTGCTGATCGGGTAATTATTTTTGCTCGAGGCTTCTCAGAGATGATTGGTCAGGAAATGATGGTGAAATTTCAATTAACCGGGAAAAACTGTCAAATGCATAACGATCCGGAAATCATCAAAAATATCAGCCGAAAACTAACGAAAAGAGACATTGTCATCTTCATTTCGCTGAATGGAGAGACTAAAGAACTCGTTGTCGCTGCCAAAAATTGTTACGATGCCGAAATCGGGTCGATTCTTTTAACAGCGAACAACTCTTCCAGCCTGATGAATTATAGCGAAATTGCTTTAGTCGGCTTCAAATCGGAAGGTTCTTACTTTCCTGATTACGAGGTACGTTCAAGATTGCCATTACAGATCATCGCACGAATCTTACTGGACTCCTATGCCTTGCGGGTTACTGATAATTGAGAGATTTTCAATAAAAAGCAGTACCGACTTCCGCTTTGTCAAAATATAAATTGAATTAACAAAAAATGAGCGTTAAACATAAAAAGAGACTAATCCAAAAGACTTTCTGGTGAAAATATACAAAATGAAATCGAACAATCATATTCCTATCGATTGTGATAGAATATGATTGTTCGGGTTCTTGTTAATTATTCAGGTCTTTAATACCTCATTCGCTAAATAGTAAGTTTTTGAAGCATTGTCTTCTTTAGTTAATCCCCTCTTTTAGATAATCTTTCTACGCAATAAATACTTACAATTGAACTGTTTAGATCATTCCTTTCATACTCCGAATCAATTCTCTCTGAATCTTCAATTAAAGCTTTAATTTTCATTCAATTTCCTGTAAAATATTACATTTTTTCGAAAAACGTGGTACTTTTTATATAGTAGGTGTTGAAATGGCACGCGATTTCACGAATTCCTATCCCTTACCACATTCGCTTTGCTTTTAACATCCTTTCAACACATTGCAATCAATTTCTTCCTATTTTTAACTATTTCAAATTTGATCTACAAAATTTTTCTTCCCCTTTGTAGAATTAGAAAAGATGTGAAACGATGAACCAAAAATTAAAAGATAATATTTCAGAATCTTTGTCAGCGGTCCTTCCTATCACACTGATCGTCTTAATTATCAGTGTTGTTTTAGTACCGATGGAAATCGGTACGATTGCTATGTTTCTTGTTGGAGCAGTCATGTTGATCGTCGGGATGGGCTTTTTCCAGTTAGGCGCCGAAATGTCTATGACACCACTTGGTGAAGGGATCGGTGTCCAGCTTTCGAAGAGTAAGAAAATCGGGATACTCGCTTTCGTAGTCTTCATCATTGGTGCGATCATCACCATCGCTGAACCGGATTTGCAAGTATTAGCAGATCAGATGCCTGCGATTCCCAGTGATTTATTAGTCTGGACTGTTGCTGTTGGTGTGGGGATTTGCCTCACGATAGCCGTCTTGCGAATCTTGTTTAAGATCAACCTGTCCCTCATATTAATGGGACTCTATTTGATTGTGGTATTGCTCTCTTTTCTGGCTCCAAATGATTTTGTTCCTGTAGCCTTCGATTCTGGTGGAGCTACCACGGGACCGATCACTGTTCCCTTCATTTTAGCTCTAGGTGTTGGGCTCGCTTCCGTTCGAAGTGATAAAGATGCCACCGACGACAGCTTTGGTTTAGTAGCAATTTCTAGTATCGGGCCCATTCTGGCAGTATTGTTATTAGGGATTTTCTTTCGACCAACGACTACCTCTTACACGCCCATCGAATTTCCAGATATCATTACTACACGTGATGTCATGCGCGAATTCATGCTGGAGTTGCCCCATTACGCCAAAGAAGTCATGATCTCTATTTTGCCGATAGCCGCCATGTTCTTTATCTTTCAATTAGTCAGTCGTCGCTATCATCGTAGACAGTACGTTCGAATCATCGTTGGACTTATTTATACATATCTGGGACTTGTGCTCTTTCTAACTGGCGTAAGTATCGGTTTTGCCCCTGTAGGTAGTTTGTTAGGTGGCGAGTTAGCTGCAAGCAAGTTTAAATGGTTGCTTGTTCCAATTGGCATGCTGATTGGGTATTTTATTGTAAAGGCCGAACCTGCCATTCAAGTGTTAAATCATCAAGTCGAAAACGTGACTGGCGATGCGATTTCCGCTTCTGCAATGAACCTCTGTCTATCGATCGGTGTATCCGTCAGTGTCGGTTTGGCGATGCTGCGCTCCATTACTGGAATCAGTATTTACTGGATCATTATCCCTGGGTACCTTATCGCTCTGGCACTGACCCGATTTGTTCCAAAGATATTTATTGGGATCGCCTTTGACTCTGGCGGTGTGGCAAGTGGTCCAATGACCAGCACTTTTTTACTTCCCCTCAGCATTGGCGTTAGCGAAGCTCTGGGTGGAAATATCATGGCAGACGCTTTTGGCGTTGTAGCCCTTGTTGCTTTAACTCCATTGATCGCCGTTCAAATTATGGGTGTCGTTTATAAGTGGAAATCAGCGAAGTCTGCACAACAAGCGGATCTAGCTATAGAAGAGCTTAATGAAATCGAAGAATGGGAGGATTCTGAGGATGATACATAATAAGCCATCAGTTCGAATGCTAGTATTAATTATCGGGCATAAAGATGCCAAAAAAGCCCGCGCTATTTTAGAAAACCATGGTTCTCCTGTTCAATATTTAACGATCGGTGAGGGGACTGCCACGAATGAAGTTATGGATGTTTTAGGCTTAGGTGTATCTGAAAAAGCGATTCTTTTCAGTCCAGTATTAAAAAAACAGGTCCCTAATTTGTTCACAGCACTTGCTGAGGGCTTATCCCTCCATAAACCTAATAGAGGCTGTGCCTTTACTTTCCCTATTTCTGGAGCAAGTTCGTATATTATGAAAATGTTAGATTCGGAAAAATTTGAAAAGGTAAAAAAACATGCCGAAAGAGAGGAAAGACAGATGATTCATGAAGCAAAACACTGCTTACTGATGGTCACCATCAACCAAGGATTTAGCGAGGAGGTCATGGAAGCAGCGACGGCAGCTGGGGCTGCTGGTGGTACTGTCATCCATGCGCGCCGACTTGATTCTCAAGAGACGCTGAAAAAATGGGGCATCTGTGTACAGCCGGAAAAAGAGATGGTCTATATCTTAGTGGAAAAAGACAAAAAGCTGGCAATCATGAAAGCGATCAGCGCGCAATGCGGTCTGCAGAGTGAAGCGCAAGGAATCCTGATCTCGATTCCAGTAGATGGTGTTCTCGGTTTAAATACGGATACACCACAATAAACGAAATAGCTGCGAAAGCCCGATATACAAAAAGAGGCGCCCACCATTACTGAGGGGTGCCTCTTTTTAATTAGTTATGCATCAATTTCTGGTGCTTTTCCTAAATGTGCTTGGATCATCCAAATACGTTTTTCTGTCGCAGTTTTGAATTCGATGAAGATATCTTGCGTTGGATCATCGCCTTCTTCGCCAGTTACGTCAATCCCTTTTTGATAAAGATCTGCTAAGTAACGGTAGCCTTCAACAAGTGTAGCTAAACGTTCTTCCATTGTACGATCCCAACGTCCTACTTCATCAGGAATTTTTGTTTGATCAGCCATTTCACGTAACGTTGAATAAGGTGATCCGTCTAATGTGATCAAGCGTTCTGAGATTTCGTCCAATTGATCGTTCACGTCATCCATGAAATCATCCATCATTGGGTGTAATGTCAAGAAACCAGGGCCGCGCATGTACCAGTGTGTTTGGTGAATGACCATGGACATTTGACTCAAGTCTGCAACTAGTTGGTTCAATACTTCTTTTGTTTTTTCGAATTTCATTCCTTCATACCTCCTAATTTTTGCTCCACTAAAAGCATAATACAATTATGGCAAAAGTACAAAGAAAATGCTGGCAAAACGCTCATTTTTCGTATCTTATTGAAAAAGGGAGGTGAAAACCATCATACATTTTATCTTTGGAACGGTCATCGGATCTTTCTTGGCCGTCGTTTGTACCCGGATTCCTTGAAATGAATCGCTGCTTTATCCACCTTCCCATTGTGATCAATGCGGACATAAGCTCCATCCAAGCGAAATGATTCCTTTACTTTCCGCTTTGCGTCAAAGATTTTATTGTACCCATTGTCATGAAAAATTTCCGACGCGAAGTTTTTGGCTGGAACTCTTTTGCGGTATTTTCTTTCTAGTCTTCCTGCAGGATTTCAATTGGATCAATCTTTGGCAATTGTTTTGGTTACTGAGTTCACTGGTTTTGGCAGTAATTGATTGGGATCATTATATCGTAGAGATGAGGATTTTTAGTTCAACGGGAGTGATTCTGCTAGTCAGCGGTGCTTACTTGTTCCACCCATATTGGCTTCATCCGCTGATTGTTTTCGGCTTGTTTTTTCTCAGCCAAAAAATACTCCCAAACAGCTTAGGTCTGGGAGATCTTTGGGTGATCGGGCTATGGAGTTTCTTTTTATCCGGTTACGAATTGCTTCAGGTTCTATTTGTCGCTTCCTTCAGCGGTCTTGCCTTTTTCGGCTATCAGGCATTACGAAAAACAATCCCGGAGCGACTTCCATTTCTGCCCTTTTTATTTATCGGGCTGCTATTCCTACTCTTGAAAGAGCGTTAAGCATTCCAGTACTGACGGATGAAGCCTTTACGTCCCGAACCTTCACTATAGGCGTTGTAGTGTTCGGGATTTTTGCGATAAAAGTCTTGATGATACTCTTCTGCGGGATAAAAAGCTTGCGCTGGTTCAATCGCTGTTACGATCGGATCCTTGAAATGTCCGCTCATTTGCAACCGTTCCTTCGATGCCTCCGCTACTTCTTTTTGCTCTGGCGAAGCATAAAAAATCACTGGACGATAAGAATCACCGCGATCGGCAAATTGACCAAAAGCATCGGTGGGATCTGTTTGTTGCCAATAGATCTCGACTAATTGCTGATAAGAGATAACTGCTGGATCAAAAGTAATTTCAACGGCTTCCGTGTGTCCCGTCGTACCGCTGCAGACCTCTTCATATGTCGGATTTGGAACATGTCCACCTGTATAGCCGGAAACAACCTGCTTAATGCCAGGCATTTGATCAAACGGTTTTACCATGCACCAAAAACAGCCCCCAGCAAAAATTGCTTTTTCTTCTGTCATGAAACATTCCCCCTTTTGGTTTCATCATAACCCTTTCTCCCAAAATTGAAACGAATCTGCTCACGTCACACTTTCAAAAAAAAGATAGCGGCTCAATAGTTGCGCCGCTATCTTTTTCATTTTAATAGTTATCGGGATCTACCGGATAAATGATTTTTCCATATCCACTATAATCATAATGAGTCCCCGCACTGATCTTGTCTACTTCACTATCATCAAAGAATAATTGATTGTCGTCATCTTCATCCAGATTAGGCAGCTTCTTTTTCGTTGGCAGATCGAGTTGTTTTTTCACAATATTTTGTTCTTCCAATAAATTATTCAGCCCCAAAATTTGGAAGTAAATATTATTGATCATTTCACCTTGACCTTCCACTTGCGTCTGCTTGATGTTCTTGGCAGCAGGTGTGTAATCTTTGGCGACCGTCAGCATTTCACTCCAGCTTAAATCAGTTCTGACGTAATCCTCTACTGCTCGAAGATATTGCTTATACTTCGTGACGGAATTGACGGACAGTATTTTATGAACGATCTTGGATAAGATTTCACGCTGCCGTGCTTGCCGCCCTACATCGCCCTTCGGATCTTCATGACGCATCCGTACATATTCTAATGCGTGTCTGCCGTCTAAAGTCTGTTTGCCTTTTTTTACGTGCACACCGTCTAAAGTAAAATCGATCTTATTGTCGACTTCAATCCCGCCGACTGCATCAACTAATGTCTTTAGACCCTTCATATTGATCTCAATATAATGATCCACAGGGACATCCATCATTTTCTGAACAGTCTCGATTGCCATCTTGGTGCCACCTAGTGAATAGGCCGCATTTAATTTATCATAATAGGTATCACCTTTTGCGACGTAATTATTGTCATCACCCTTGTAGCCGACGATCTGGGTATAGATATCTCGGTCCAAGCTAGTCATCAAGGTTTGCTTCTTCTTAGGATTGATGGTTACCAGCATCATGGAATCTGAGCGCCCTTGATACGTCCGCCCCTTGTCACCTGTATCCGTCCCCATTAAAAGAATAGAGAAGGGCTCACCGTTTTTCAAATCGACTTCCGTCGAACGTGTACTTTTATAATTGACTTTTTTAGTCATTTTACTGATCGCCTGATCGACATCGTTATTCACTTTTAATAAGTAAACAGTGGCAGCTCCGACAAGTAGCACGATGACTCCTACGACAATCAAGATGATTTTCTTTGTTCTGCTCATGTAGCACCTCAAAAAGTTTTACGTACTGTATATTTTCAGCCATTTTCTCATATTATGCCCATTAAAAATAGCATTAGTATTCTGCTCTAAACGAAATTTAATATCTGAGCAAAGCGACCGCTGTCATTTTGTCAGATACCTTCTTATAATAGCGCGAAAATAAAAAGACCACAAGATTCTTTTGAATCTTGTGGTCTTTCAAAACCAATTGTATCTAGCTTAACGAACGAATTCGTGAAGCATTTAGATTTAGCCTAATGGATTGTTCAAAGCATCTTCGGCAGCCATTTGTGCTTCAATATCTGAGATACTGTAGACATTTTCGCTAGCCACAACGACTTCTTTTGGTTCCATGTTACGATAAGTCGCCATACCTGTACCAGCAGGGATGATCTTACCGATGATAACATTTTCCTTCAATCCAAGTAGCGGATCTTTCTTACCGCGAATTGCAGCATCGGTCAAGACACGAGTCGTTTCTTGGAATGATGCGGCAGACAAGAAGCTGTTCGTTTCCAATGAAGCTTTGGTAATACCAAGCAAGACTGGACGAGATGTCGCAGGCGTTCCACCAGCAACCAAAGTATTGTAGTTTTGATCTTTAAAGTCAGCGATATCAAGTAAAGTACCTGGCAAGATATCTGTGTCGCCTGGGTCCATAACGCGGACTTTACGCAACATTTGACGAACCATTACTTCAATATGTTTGTCACCGATTTCTACCCCTTGCATCCGGTAAACACGTTGAACTTCACGCAGCAAGTATGTTTCTACAGAAATCACATCGCGGACTTGCAACAAGTGTTTAGGATCGATTGAACCTTCTGTCAATTGTGCACCACGGTGAATCATGTCGCCTTCAACGACCTTCATACGAGCAGTGTAAGGAACAGTGTACGTACGGGTATCAGTTTCACCTTTAACAGTTACTTCTTTCGTACGAGTTGCGGCATCTTCAGCGATTTCAACAACTTCACCTGTAACTTCAGTGATAACAGCCAAACCTTTAGGATTACGTGCTTCGAAGATTTCTTGGACACGAGGAAGCCCTTGTGTGATATCGTCTCCGGCAACCCCACCGGTATGGAATGTACGCATGGTCAACTGAGTACCTGGTTCACCGATTGATTGAGCAGCGATTGTACCAACTGCTTCACCGACTTCAACGTCGTCGCCAGTTGCCAAGTTGCGTCCGTAACAATGTTTACATACACCATGTTTCGTATTACATGTGAAGACTGAGCGGATCGTTAATTTCTCAACGCCAGCGTCGATGATGCGTTTTGCATCTGCTTCACTGATCAGTGCATCAGCAGGTAAAAGAACTTCTCCTGTTTCAGGATGCATTACTGATTTTTGCGTATAACGTCCAACTAAACGTTCTTCTAATGATTCGATGATTTCGTTACCTTCACGAATCGCAGAGATTTCTAGACCACGGTCAGTTCCGCAATCCTCTTCACGTACGATAACATCTTGGGCAACGTCAACCAAACGACGAGTCAAGTAACCTGAATCGGCTGTCTTCAAGGCGGTATCGGTCATCCCTTTACGAGCCCCGTGAGTCGAGATAAACATTTCCAAGACAGATAGACCTTCACGGAAGTTTGAGATGATCGGCAATTCCATGATTTGTCCATTCGGAGCGGCCATCAATCCACGCATCCCAGCAAGCTGAGTAAAGTTGGAGATGTTACCACGAGCTCCAGAATCAGACATCATGAAGATCGGGTTCTTCGCATCTAGGGATTCCATTAGTCGTTGTTGGATTTCATCTTTCGCTGCATTCCAGACAGCGATAACACGTTCATAACGTTCATCATCTGTAATCAAACCACGGCGGAATTGCTTCGTGATCGTGCTGACTTGTTTGTGAGCATTGTCAATGATTTCTTGTTTTTCTGCCAGTGCCATAATATCGGCGATACCAACGGTCATACCGGCATGTGTTGAATGTTTATAACCTAAGTCTTTCATGCGGTCAAGCATCATTGACGTATCAGTGACTTTGAAACGTTTGAAGACTTCAGCGATGATATTTCCAAGATTTTTCTTTTTAAATGGTAAGATAATTTCTTGCGCTTTGATCGCCGCAGGAATATCGGCACCTTTTTCGACAAAATATTTGTCAGGTGTATATTGCGTCAGATTGAAATCAGTTGGTTCGTTCAAGTAAGGGAACTCTTGTGGCATGATCTCGTTGAAAATGATTTTCCCAACAGTTGTGATCAGCATGCGTTCTTTTTGCTCTTCTGTAAATGGTTTGTCGCCTAATGTATTAGGATCAACAGCCACACGTGAATGCAAGTGAACATAGCCATTACGCCATGCTAAAACAGCTTCATTCATGTCACGGAAGATCATTCCTTCACCTTCGCGACCTTCTTCTTCCATTGTTAAGTAGTAGTTACCTAAGACCATATCTTGAGATGGTGTAACAACTGGTTTGCCATCTTTAGGGTTCAAGATGTGGGTTGCAGCCAGCATCAGCATACGAGCCTCTGCTTGCGCTTCTTCACCTAGAGGTAGATGGACAGCCATTTGGTCTCCATCGAAATCGGCATTGTAGGCTTCACACACTAGCGGGTGAAGACGAATGGCACGACCTTCAACTAAGATCGGTTCGAATGCTTGGATACCCAGTCTGTGCAACGTAGGTGCCCGGTTAAGTAAAACAGGGTGTTCTTTGATAACTTCTTCTAGAACGTCCCAAACAACGTCTTCTTGACGTTCGATTTTACGTTTGGCATTTTTGATATTTGATGCAATCTCACGTTGAACAAGCTCTTTCATGACGAAAGGTTTGAACAATTCGATCGCCATTTCTTTTGGCAGACCACATTGATACATCTTCAAGAAAGGTCCAACGACGATAACAGAACGGGCAGAGTAGTCAACACGTTTACCCAGCAAGTTTTGACGGAAACGACCTTGTTTCCCTTTCAACATGTGAGATAAAGATTTCAATGGACGGTTACCTGGTCCAGTAACTGGACGGCCACGACGACCATTATCGATCAACGCATCCACAGCTTCTTGCAACATCCGTTTTTCATTTTGAACGATGATATTTGGTGCATTCAAGTCTAACAAACGTTTCAAACGATTGTTACGGTTGATTACACGACGGTATAAGTCATTCAAGTCAGAAGTCGCAAAACGACCCCCTTCTAACTGAACCATCGGACGAAGATCCGGCGGGATAACAGGAATAACATCCATAACCATCCAGCCTGGCAGGTTGCCAGAAGAACGGAAGGCTTCTAAAACATCTAAACGACGAATAGCACGTGTCCGTTTTTGTCCTTGAGCAGTCTTCAACTCTTCTTTTAATTCAGCTGATTCGCCATCAAGATCGACTTGATCTAATAATTGTTTGATCGCTTCGGCACCCATTGCCGCATGGAATTCTTGACCGTATTGATCACGTTTTTCACGATATTCACGTTCTGTTAGTAATTGTTTCTTCTCTAAACTAGTATTCCCAGCATCGATCACGACATAAGATGCAAAGTAGATGATTTCTTCTAACGCACGAGGACTCATGTCTAGCACAAGACCCATCCGAGAAGGAATTCCTTTGAAATACCAGATATGTGTTACAGGAGCTGCTAATTCGATATGCCCCATACGTTCACGACGAACTTTAGAACGGGTAACTTCGACACCACAACGGTCGCAGACGATCCCTTTGTAACGAATCCGTTTGTATTTCCCACAGGCACATTCCCAGTCTTTGGTTGGCCCAAAAATTCTTTCATCGAATAACCCTTCGCGTTCAGGCTTCAATGTACGGTAGTTAATGGTTTCCGGTTTTTTTACTTCACCGTATGACCAGCTTCTGATTTTTTCAGGAGAAGCCAAACCTATTTGCATACTTTCGAATTTATTTACATCGATCAAAAGGGTTTCCCTCCATTTCATTTTATCGTAAGCCAGCTAGGGATAGCTGGCTCACATATGGCAAGTGTGATTCTTATAAGTCTTCTGCAGTTTCGATTTCTTGGATCAAATCTGATTTTTGTTCGGCCTTTTCAGCAGCTGCTTTTTCTTCGATTTCTTTAGCAGATTGTTGTTGTTCTGCATATTTCGTCAAAGCGTCAACTGTGATCAAGTCATCATCGTCATCGTCCATATCTCGTAACTCGATTTCTTTGTCATTGATATCTAAGACTTGCATATCTAAACCAAGCGCTTGTAATTCTTTCACCAATACGCGGAAAGATTCAGGCACACCTGGTTTTGGAATAGGTTCACCTTTGACGATGGCTTCGTAAGTCTTCACACGACCAACCACATCATCTGATTTGTAAGTCAAGATTTCTTGTAGGGTATAAGCGGCACCATAAGCTTCCAGTGCCCAAACTTCCATTTCCCCAAAACGTTGTCCACCAAATTGAGCTTTACCACCCAATGGTTGTTGCGTAACAAGAGAGTAAGGTCCAATTGAACGAGCATGCAATTTATCATCGACCATGTGGGCCAATTTGATCATATACATAACCCCAACAGAAATACGGTTATCGAATGGTTCACCTGTACGTCCATCATAAAGGACAGTCTTAGCGTCTGCCGCCATACGAGATTCACGTACTGTTTCCCAAACATCGCTATCTTGCGCGCCATCGAATACTGGTGTCGCCACATGGATACCTAGCTGGCGAGCAGCCATCCCTAAGTGCAATTCCAATACTTGTCCGATGTTCATCCGAGAAGGAACCCCTAATGGATTCAACATGACATCCACTGGTGTGCCGTCTGGTAAATACGGCATGTCTTCTTCAGGCATGATGCGAGAAACGACCCCTTTGTTTCCGTGACGGCCGGCCATTTTATCTCCTTCATGAATCTTACGTTTTTGCACGATGTAGACGCGCACTAACATATTTACACCTGGAGATAACTCGTCGCCTGCTTCACGAGTAAAGATCTTCACATCATGGACAATTCCGCCACCGCCGTGAGGCACACGTAGAGAAGTGTCACGAACTTCGCGGGCTTTTTCACCAAAGATCGCATGCAATAAACGTTCTTCTGCTGATAATTCAGTTACCCCTTTAGGAGTGACTTTACCAACTAAAAGATCACCATCATGAACTTCAGCACCAATGCGGATAATCCCCATTTCGTCTAAGTTCTTCAATGCGTCTTCCCCAACGTTAGGAATTTCGCGCGTGATTTCTTCAGGTCCTAATTTTGTATCACGAGCTTCAGATTCATATTCTTCAATATGGATCGAAGTGTAGACATCATCTTTAACTAAACGACGGCTCATGATGATAGCATCCTCATAGTTGTACCCTTCCCAAGTCATGAAGGCTACGACCACGTTTTGGCCTAAAGCCAATTCGCCGTTTTCCATAGAAGGTCCATCAGCTAAGATATCGCCGACTTCAACTTTTTCACCTAAACCAACTAATGGACGTTGGTTGTAGCTGGTTCCAGAGTTTGAACGACGGAATTTCGTAATGTCATATTTATCTAATGCGCCATTGTCGCGACGTACACGAACTTCGTGTGCATCAACAAATTCAACGACACCATCATTTTTACATAGTAAAGCGGCACCTGAGTCATGAGCTGCTTTGTATTCCATACCAGTACCAACCCAAGGAGAGCGTGGTTGGATCAAAGGCACAGCTTGACGCTGCATGTTGGCACCCATCAAGGCACGGTTGGAGTCATCGTTTTCCAAGAATGGAATACAAGCGGTAGCGACTGCGACTACTTGTTTTGGCGATACATCCATGTAGTCAACTTTATCGATCGTAACTTCTAAGTTTTCAGAAGTTGCACGAGCCATAACGACTTCTTCAGCGAATGTGCCGTCATCGTTCAACTTGCTGTTTGCTTGGGCTACGACGTAATGGTCTTCGATATCAGCAGTTAAGTAATCAATTGTATCCGTTACTTTACCCGTTGAGCGATCCACACGACGGTAAGGTGTTTCGATGAAACCAAACTTATTAACCTTCGCATAAGAGGCCAAACTGTTGATCAACCCGATGTTAGGACCTTCGGGTGTTTCAATCGGACACATACGACCATAGTGAGAATAGTGAACGTCTCGAACTTCATAACCAGCACGGTCACGAGTCAAACCACCAGGTCCTAAGGCAGATAGACGACGTTTGTGCGTCAATTCGCCTAGCGGATTGGTTTGGTCCATGAACTGTGACAACTGAGAAGAGCCGAAGAATTCTTTGATGCTGGCAACAACTGGACGAATATTGATCAATTGTTGCGGCGTCAATGTTTCTTGGTCTTGGATTGACATCCGTTCACGTACAACACGCTCCATCCGGGCTAAACCGATCCGGAATTGGTTTTGTAACAACTCACCAACAGAACGGATACGGCGATTTCCCAAGTGGTCGATGTCATCGATATTGCCGATGTTTTCCATCAAATTTAAGAAATAGCTCATTGAAGCGATGATGTCAGCAGGACGAACAGTACGTACTGATGAATCTGGATAACCATTACCGATTACTGTTACTTCACGTTCTGGATCTTTTGGTGAAAAGACTTTGATCACTTGAACTGTCATTGGATCCGTCACAACCGCATCTTCCGATGGGTAGTACGTCACTGAGTTCAAACCACCTTCAAGTTTTGGACCTAAATCTTCCATTACTTGATGCGTAAGAACAGTGCCTTTTTCGACAATGATTTCACCTGTCTCAGCATCAACTAACGTTTCTGCTAAAGTTAGGTTCAATAGACGTGTCTTAAGGTCTAATTTTTTATTTACTTTGTAACGACCAACATTCGCTAGGTCGTAACGTTTTGGATCGAAGAAACGAGCAGTTAACAAACTACGTGAGCTATCTGCTGTTTTTGGTTCGCCTGGACGTAAACGTTCGTAGACGTCTTTCAAACCTTCTTCAGTACGAGAATCACTTGGATTTTTGTGCAAGTCTTTCTCGATCGTGTTGCGTAATGATTCGCTTTCGCCAAAGATTTCAAAGATCGTATCATCCGATCCAAAACCTAGAGCACGTACTAATGTCGTCAAAGGAATTTTACGGGTACGGTCGATTCGAACATAAGAAATATCTTTCGCATCAGTTTCCATTTCTAACCATGCGCCACGGTTAGGGATCACTGTTGAACCAAAGCCTTCTTTTCCGTTTTTATCCACTTTTCCATGGAAATAAACGCCAGGAGAACGAACTAATTGAGATACAATAACCCGTTCAGCTCCGTTGATAATAAAGGTTCCTTGTTCAGTCATTAATGGGAAATCTCCAAAGAATACTTCTTGGGATTTGATTTCGCCGGTTTCGCGGTTTACTAAGCGTAATACAACATGTAATGGTGCAGAATAGTTTGCATCGTGTGAACGAGCTTCTGCCACCGTGTATTTAGGTTCTTTCAATTCATAGTCAACAAATTCAAGTGACAAGTTTCCATTAAAGTCTTCAATTGGCAAAATGTCTTCAAACATTTCTCGCAAGCCCTCATCTAGGAACCATTGATAAGAATCTGTTTGAATTTCGATCAAATTCGGTAATTCCAACACTTCACTGATTCGTGCGAAGCTTCTACGTTCTCGGTGTTTCCCGTATTTTACTACGTGTCCAGCCAAGTTCTTCACCCCTCTTAAAAGTTTGAAAACCGATCCGAAGATAAATTACAATAATGTTACAAAAATTAAATTACTGTAACACGCGACATTTTTTGCGGCTTTTAGGCAAAAAAAAACCAAAAATAGAACGTTCTCTTGAAAAATATTCGCGAGCTTCTACTTTTGTTTCCTTATTAAAAACCGGAACGGACAATATTTCGTTCCTGCCTTTTATCATTTCAGATAGTTTTAGCAAACTCATATGATACATGAGATGAATATAAAAGTCAATAGTCTCAAGGCTTTAATCAGAACTCCTCAAGGTTTTCTTAAAACTTTCAGTAAGTATTAATTGATTCAATTTGTTTTACATTTTTGAATATTCAGAATATTCGACAATTTATTATTGACATCTCATTTTTCTTAACGTATACTAATCTACATCTTAATCAAGTTGGAGGTTGTTCCTATGCTGAACGCGAAAAGCTCACAACTGAATAACCGCTATTACTTTAGCTATTTTAGATAGGTTTGTATTCATCCCGATGGATACAAACAACTTAAGTGTTTTTTGTATCTATGATGGCTAGAGCATTTCGATGTACCACCGGCCGCATAGAGAAATCTAAGTGGCTGAAGCATAGTAATATTTTTTGCATTCATAATCACCCACTTAGAGTTTCGACACTTCTAAGCGGGTGATTTTTTTATGGAAATGAAAAAAAGGAGAGAAAAATTATGAAAAAAACAGTATTAGCAGGAATTGGATTGGTTAGTTTATTGATGTTAGGCGCTTGCGGTGGCGGAAATGACGCTGATAGCAACGACAGCACAAAAACAGTTGGGGTCTTACAATTAGTTCAACACGCTTCATTGGACAACGCCTATGATGGGTTCAAAGAAGGCTTAGAAGAAGGCGGCTATAAAGAAGGCGAAAACTTAAAAATCGAATATCAAAATGCACAAAATAATCAAGATAACTTGAAAAGCATGAGTGAAAAACTAGTCAAAGAAGAACCTGATTTGTTATTGGGGATCGCTACTCCAGCGGCTCAATCTTTGTTAAACGCTACAACTGAAATTCCCATCACTGTTACTGCCGTTACTGACTTGGAAGAAGCAAAATTAGTTAAAAGTGATAAGAAACCGGGTGGAAACGTTACAGGAACAACGGACATGGTGCCTATCGATAAACAAATCGAACTGCTCTTATCAATCGTACCTGATGCGAAATCAATCGGAATCATGTACAACGCAGGGGAAGCTAATTCAAAAATCCAAGCCGACCTTGCTGAAAAAGCCTTGAAAAAAGCTGGCGTTGATGTAAAAGTCAAAACAGCCAATACAACAAATGATGTACAACAAGTTACTGAATCTTTAGCAGGTGAAACAGACGGAATTTATGTTCCTACTGATAATACTTTCGCAAGTGCAGCGGCTGTTATTGGTGATGTTGTAAAAGAGAAGAAAATTCCATTAGTCGCAGGCTCAACCGAACAAATTGATGGTGGTGGTTTAGCAACAGTTGGTATCGACTATAAATCACTTGGCAAACAAACCGGAAAAATGGCGGCAAAAATCTTAGATGGTGATGCTAAGCCGGAAGATACTCCTGTCGAATCTGCTGACACATTGAAATTAGTAGTCAACAAAGATATGGCTGAAGCTTTAGGGATCGACCCAGAAAGTATCAAAGAACCTAAATAAAGAATTCGTTATAACAGCTCCAAAAAGAAAGAAGGAAGAATCATGAATGTTATCACTTTGTTATTATCAGCGACGTCACAAGGTATGCTCTGGTCATTATTAGCGATCGGTGTTTACATGACTTTTCGAATTTTAGATATTGCCGATCTGACCGCCGAAGGGAGTTTCCCTTTAGGCGGCGGGATCGCCGCGATTTGCATCGTCAACGGCATGCACCCCGCACTGGCTACTTTGCTGGCTTTTGGCGGCGGGATGCTAGCTGGTTTAGTTACCGGAATCTTGAATACCAAATTCAAAATTCCAGCTCTACTAGCCGGGATCATCACTATGACGGGATTGTACTCCGTTACTTCACGCGTGATGGGAGCACCAAATATTGCCTTGCTAGGAGAAAATACTGTCTTTACCACAGCCCAAGACATGGGATTAAGTAAAAATAATGCGGTCATCTTGATTGGTTTATTAATCGTGATGCTGGTCATTCTGCTGCTAGTACTGTTTTTCCGAACAGAGATTGGTCTCGCTGTCCGGGCAACAGGTGATAATCCCGATATGAGCGAGGCTAACGGTATCAAAACTGAAAACATGAAACTGTTAGGGTACATGATCTCAAACGGCAGCATCGCTCTTTCAGGAGCATTGTTAGCCCAAAACAACGGCTTTGCTGATTTGAATTCAGGTGTTGGAACGATCGTTATCGGGCTGGCTTCGATCATTATCGCAGAAGTTCTGCTTCATAATAAGCCGATTTTGATTCGTTTGATTACAATTGTTGCTGGAGCGATTATTTACCGCTTCATCTTAGCTCTAGTTTTCGAAATGAACGTAGAGCCGACAGACTCTAAATTGGCTTCAGCGATCGTCTTAGTAATCTGTCTATCATTACCACAAATTCGATCAAAATTTACCATAAAATCAAAAAAGAAAGGGGCGGATGTTAATGCAACCAGTATTAAGGATTAATAATCTACATCAATATTTCGAACGCGGAACAGTCAACGAGAACCATGTATTGCGTGGAATTAATTTAAGTCTTGCCCCTGGCGAATTTGTTACGATCATTGGCGGGAACGGTGCTGGCAAATCGACCTTGCTCAATAGCGTTGCGGGAACTTTGCCGATTGAAGAAGGTCAGATGTTCTTAAATGAAGAAGATATCACCAAACATTCTGTCACACGTCGGTCGAAAAAAATCAGCCGTGTCTTTCAAGATCCTAAAATGGGGACCGCGGTCCGTTTATCTGTAGAAGAAAACTTAGCTTTAGCAATGAAGCGTGGTCAAAAACGCGGCTTTTCTTTAGGTGTAAAAAGTAAAGATCGCAGTTTCTTTCAAGAACAGTTAGCGATGTTGAATCTGAATTTAGAAAATCGGCTGGACGCAGAGATTGGTTTACTCTCTGGCGGACAGCGTCAAGCCATCACTTTATTAATGGCGACATTGCAGCGGCCTGATTTAATTTTATTGGATGAACACACTGCCGCACTCGATCCGAAGACTTCCTTGACTGTTATGGGATTAACCGAGCGATTGATTCGTGAACAGGAACTAACCGCCTTCATGGTGACTCATAATATGGAAGATGCGATCCAATACGGCAACCGCTTGATCATGTTGCATCAAGGTCAGATCGCTTTAGATTTAAAACAAGAGGAAAAACAGAACTTAACCGTACCAAAATTGATGGAGCTCTTCCATCAAAATTCTGGCGTCGAACTTAAGGACGATGCCCTATTATTAAGTTGATGCTTAAATGATTCACCCCCTTCTTTCTTGGCAGGCTACTTTTATGTAGCCTGTTTTTTTGTTACACTGAGCCCAGAATGAAAAATTAAAGGAGGCTATCTATGTCGACCAAGGAGAAGATTTTAGCACGCTTAAAAGCGGCAGAAGAAGTTTTATCTGGCGAAGCCTTAGCCCAAGAATTAGGTGTTTCCCGTACTGCTATCTGGAAAGCGATCAAGGAATTAGAGAAACGAGGCTATCAGATCCAGCATTCAGCCAATGGTTATCGCTACCAGCCCTCTGATATTTTGGATGCCAAAGAAATTCAAGAAGGAATTCAGCAAGACGTTGACATAACAGTGTTAGAAACTTCTGTCTCTACTATGAAGGATGCACAATTAGCTGTAATGAACGGTAAAAAATCGCCCTTATTGATCGTGGCAGATATGCAAGAAGCCCCTCGTGGTCGTTTTGACCGACCATTTTTCGCAGCCAAACAACAAGGGATCTATATGAGTTTACTATTGGAGCCTAAAGAGCAATTACAAGAGTTACCACAGTATACGATCTTGATGGCAGTCGCTGTAGCTGAAGCCATTGATGAACTACTAGGGGTCAATACTCAAATTAAATGGGTCAATGATATTTATCTGAATCACAAAAAGATTGTTGGGATTTTATCCGAAGCAATGACTGACGTTGAAACCAACTCACTAAAATATATCATCATTGGCATGGGGATAAATTTTTCTATTCCACAGGAAAACTACCCAGCGGAATTGCAAGAAAAAGCAACCTCCTTATTTCCAAGCGGCGATGCGACAATCACTCGTAACCAATTAATCATCAATATCTGGAATCGTTTCTTTGACCTGTTATCTCATCAAACGACTTATCTGGAGGCTTATCGTAAAAAGTCATTTGTATTAGGAAAAAAAATTACCTTCAAGCGTAAAGATCAATCTTATCTAGGCACTGCTGTCGCTATCACCGACACTGGAGAGTTGGTTGTTGATCTAGGGGAAGAGACCGTCTCTCTTTCCTCTGGGGAAATCAGTTTAAGCTCAATTCAATAGAAGGTCAAAATCCAACAAAAAAATGATGTGCCGATTTGCGGCACATCATTTTTTTAGCGCATTGTAACAAATTCCTCGCTGCCAGTTGGGTGAATCGCAACCGTATCATCAAAATCTTTCTTCGTTGCGCCCATCTTAATAGCTACCGCAAATCCTTGCAGCATTTCATCAACACCGACACCAATCGCATGTAAGCCGATGATTTTTTCTTCTTCACCAAGACAAATCAACTTCATATCGCATTTCTGACGATAATCACTCAAAGCAAAATACATCGGCGTAAATCTTGAATGATAGATTTTGATCTGATCTTTTCCATAACGTTCGATAGCAGCTTCTTCTGATAAGCCGATCGTGGCAATCGTTGGGTGTGTAAAAATCACCGTTGGTACATTTTCGTAATCTAAGAATTCTTCAGACTTACCGTTAAAGACACGTTCTGATAAACGACGACCAGCCGCGATAGCTACGGGTGTCAGGTCGATCTTGCCAATCACATCGCCAACCGCATAAACACCTTCACTCGTCGTATTTTGATATTTATCGACGATCACGAAGCCTTTTTCATTCAATGTCACCGAGGTATTTTCCAAGCCTAAATTATCCGTATTCGGCACACGACCGCCGGCAAACAATACTTTATCTCCCGTCAGTGTATTTCCGTTTTCGAAATAGACAGTGTAGGTCCCTTCAGCATTTTGTTTAATTTCTTTTGCCACATGATGGTCGTATAGCTTCATTTTGTTGTCTCGATATATCTCAACTAAATTGTCCGCCAACATTTTATCAAATGTCCGCAATGGACGACTGTGACGAAAAGCCCAATGAACTTGAGTACCCATGCCTTGCAACACGCCGCTCAATTCTGCTGCAATATAGCCAGCCCCTAGAACAACGACTTCCTTCGGCTGCTCCGTCATTTCAAAGAATCCGTTAGAATCAATGGCGTATTCGCCACCAGGAATCTTCATCTGACTTGGGCGACCACCCGTCGCGATCAGCATATTTGGTGCTGTGTATTCTTCTCCATTTACGCTAACAACATGATCTGACTTGAAAGTCGCGTAGCCTTCGATCCGTTCCACATTGTTACTATCAAGCCCACGGTAATACGCGCCATGTAAAAAATCAATATACTTTTCACGCCGAGCAACTAACTCTTTGAAATCAAATGTTTCAACATCTGCCTGTACACCGTAACTAGGCGCATCTCGTTCAATCATTTCCAGCATACTGCTAGCTTGCCACATCACTTTTTTCGGAACACAGCCAACATTGACACAGGTTCCGCCGATTTTATTTCCCTCGATCAACAAGACCTTCGCCCCATACATACCGGCACGATTTGCCGAGGCGATCCCGCCACTACCGCCGCCAACAACGATATAATCATATTTTTTCATTCGTCTTCCTCCTAGTTCGTATTAAGGTAATGGAAATATTTTAAAGTAAGCAGAATAAACAGCTTGAAACTCAATACTTTCATTTTAATCTATTTTGCTAGAAAAGGATCATTTTTTGTTCCAAACACTCTTTTCTCTTAAAAAATATCTCAAGAAAACCGCACGTCAAAAATCGGCTTTTCATCCAACTTCTAGCGTGCGGCTTATATATTAGTCTTTCTTTTTCCGAATCATATCTCCCGGTTTAACTGGCTGAGCGACTGGCATCGTCAAGACCATCATCGGATTAGGTGCGCGATCAATCGACTCACCTTCATCATTTTTCATTTCCGTAACCGTTTGTTCAAAATGCTGGAAATGCGGACCATAAAACTCGATCTCATCCCCCACTCTAAAATGATTTCGTTGACGAATAGTGGCAATTCCACTAGCTTCATCATAACTTAAAACCTCACCAATAAATTTATAGACAGGAATCTTTCGGCGCGGTCCAAATAGTTGTTCATTTTCTGTTGGTGTG
This sequence comes from Enterococcus sp., assembly GCF_032555305.1. Classification (GTDB taxonomy): domain Bacteria; phylum Bacillota; class Bacilli; order Lactobacillales; family Enterococcaceae; genus Enterococcus_A. The sequence continues at coordinate 5,245 of NZ_JAWGOQ010000038.1, read as the reverse complement.
TGGTAATAAAAACCCGTTGACAATTCTCGCTGAGCAACTTTCCATAATTCATCAATCCACTCTTGCTTGCAAACATAGTTGTCTGGATCAGCAATATAGCTGTCAACTGCTGCTTTATAAACATTCGCTACAGTAGATACGTAGTGAATTGATTTCATTCGACCTTCGATCTTCAAGCTATCGACACCATTTTCAATCAAATCAGGAATATGTTCGATCATGGACATGTCCACCGCACTCATGGAAAACTCTTCTGTCACATCGCCATTTTCTATCAATGATCGATGTTCTTGGGCGAACGGCATATCAAATAATTCATATTTCCAGCGACAGGACTGTGAACAGCCGCCACGGTTTGCATCCCGCATGGACATATGATTCGACAAGGTACAACGACCTGAATAGGAAATACACATCGCGCCATGGATAAAGGCTTCAATTTGAATATCAGTATTGCGACGAATCTCTGCTAACTCTTCCATCGATACCTCTCGAGCTAAAACAACCCGTTCCAAGCCCTCATTTTGCCAAAACTTCAAGGTCTCGGCATTTGTAGCTGAGGCTTGCGTAGATAAATGGATTTCTAACCCGGGCGCTTCTGATGCACAAATCTCAATCAAAGCAGGATCGGAAACAATTACTGCCGATATCCCAATATCACGTAATTTTTTAAAGAATTCTCCGGCTCCTTCTTCGTTGCCTTCATGTGTGACCATATTAGCCGCTACATAAACTTTAGCGCCATATTGATTGGCAAAAGCCACTCCTTCTTCCATTTCTTCAAATGAAAAGTTTCCGGCTCGAGAACGCAGGCCATATGCATCTCCACCAATATAAACTGCATCCGCACCATAATGTATTGCGGTTTTCAATTTTTCTAATGTCCCGGCTGGCGCTAAAACTTCCGGCCGTTTCAACTTTCTCTCTGTCATGCTACTATTCCCTCTATTTAATCGCTGTTGGGTCCAAATGATAAAAACCAGTATCCATTCCCCGACCAACAGGATGATATTTTTGAATTGCTTGCTGCGCGCTGATTGCGGCTGATTCATCCCAAGAATTCGTTTCAATTGCTGATTTAGCCTCTGCAAAGATTTTCGCAATTGCGACAAAATCTTTACCAGGTGTAAACAGACCGTCTAATTTCCACGTTTGATAACCCGCTTGGTTCAACTCAGCTAGCTCATTAATCAAATTCAGATCATTATCAGCAAAGATGTGTGTGCCATGCTGATCTTCATAAATCGAATAATGCGTCTCTGCTTTTTTCGGTTCTGAAATGAATAATCCCCGCTCCTTTGAAGCACTTTCCGTCTGTTTTGTGTAATTAAAATAATTATCCAACAACGGTCGTTTCGATTGATGAATGCACGTTGCGCCATAAACCAATACTTCCACTGGTACATTGACGTGCTCACTTAAACGCTGCATCTCTTCAAAGGGAACTTCGCGAGCCAATATTGCGCCCACAGCACCCTTTTTCTGCCAAAAATTGATCTGTCGTGCATTAGTCACCAAAGTTTCCGCATCATAAATATATGGCAAATCATATTCCTGCAATAAATAAATCACACCCGTATCACCAACAACGACGTGATCCGGTTTCACTTCCGCTAAAAAATCCAAATACTCTGGGATCATTTTCATTTTCTCAGGATGCATGATGCCATTGACAGCAATATTCACTTTTTTTCCTTGAGTATGTGCCAAGTCAATCAGCGCCTTCTGCTCCTCGCGAGAAAAAGAATGGGGCAGTCGCAGACCAAAAGTTTCTTCCCCTATATATAGTGTATCCACGCCGGCAGTCAGCAATTCTTCAGCTTGTTCCAGCGATTCTGCCGTCGCAATTAATTCGATCATGGTGTTTCCTCCCTTTAGACTTTCCCATACTATCACAGCTTGCAAAAGTTTCCAACTAACGATATAAAAAAGAGGAGGACATCAACACGTCCTCCTCTGATCAATTAAACTTTTTCTGGAATTTTTTCTTCTTTTGGATTTTTCACTGTTAATGTGATTTTGCCTTTGCTTGCTCCAATCGTTACCGTGTCACCCAATTGGATTTGCCCAGACAATAAAGCCTCCGCAAGTCGATCTTCAATTTCTTTTTGTAGTGCTCGTCGAATCGGCCGTGCACCATATTCAGGATCAAACCCAACTTTTCCGATAACATCGTAAGCAGCAGGAGTAATCTTCACTTTAATCTCATGTTCCTTCATACGATCCAGAACAGCACGACTCATAATTTTAACGATCTCATTAATCTGATCTTGGTTTAGTGATTTGAACACCACTGTTTCATCAATCCGGTTGAGAAATTCTGGACGAAAGGCCTTTTTCAATTCTTCCAAAATTCGTTTTTCCATCATCGCATGGTCTTTCGTAATGTCCTTCACGTTAAAACCGACATTTTTTTCTTCGCGGATCTCTGTCGCACCTATATTTGAGGTCATAATCAAAATTGTATTGCGGAAATCAACTTTTCGACCTTTTGAATCCGTTAAGTGACCATCATCCAAGACTTGTAATAAAATATTGAAGACATCTGGATGGGCTTTTTCCACTTCATCCAGCAAGATAACGGAGTAAGGTTTTTGACGAATCTTCTCTGTCAGCTGACCGCCTTCTTCATAGCCCACGTAACCTGGTGGTGAACCAATCAAACGGCTGGTGCTGTATTTTTCCATGTATTCAGACATATCTACTCGAATCAAGGTCTCTTCACTGCCAAACATTGCTTCCGCCAATGCTTTAGCCAGCTCCGTTTTACCTACTCCTGTTGGACCTAAGAACATGAAGGAACCAATCGGTCGGTTCGGATCTTTCAACCCACTGCGAGCCCGACGAATCGCTCGAGAAATAGCGACAACCGCTTCATCTTGGCCAACGACCCGCTTATGCAGTACTTTTTCCAGATCCATCAGGCGCTGACTTTCTTTTTTCTCCAGTTGCTGTAATGGCACTCCTGTCCATTGTGAAACAACAGCCGCAACATCCTCATCCGTTACTTGATCAATATAGCCATTTTCTTGCTTAGCCGCTTTGATTTTCGCTTGCTCCAATACTTCGGATAGTTGTTTCTCTCTTAAACGCAAACGAGCAGCAGATTCAAAGTCTTGATTTTGAATAGCTTTTTCCTTTTCAGCCACCAAATCCTGAACTTCTTCTTCCAAGTCTGTCAGCTCCGATACTTCATCGGTCGAATCCAAACGAACTTTTGCAGATGATTCATCCATTAAATCGATCGCCTTGTCCGGCAGTTGACGTGAATTGATATAACGCACGGATAAAGAAACAGCCGCATGCAATGCTTCATCAGTAATTTCGACGCCATGATGATCTTCATAACGAGGACGCAAGCCTTTCAATATTTCTTCTGCTTCTTCAGGTGTCGGTTCTTCTACCTGTACGCGAGCAAATCGGCGTTCTAAAGCAGAGTCTTTTTCAATGTATTTTTGGTATTCATCTAAGGTTGTCGCACCGATCGTTTGCAATTCTCCGCGTGCTAACGCAGGTTTCAAGATATTAGAAGCATCGATCGCGCCCTCAGCGCCACCCGCGCCGATCAAGGTATGCAATTCATCAATAAATAGAATGATTTGTCCATCATGATAAATTTCGTCGATCACTTTTTTCAAACGGTCTTCAAACTCTCCACGATATTTTGTCCCAGCAACCAAGGCACCCATATCCAACATCATCAACCGTTTTCCACGCATATCCTCGGGTACATCGCCTGAGATAATTCGTTGCGCCAAACCTTCAACAATTGCCGTTTTACCGACACCAGGTTCTCCCACTAGCACAGGATTATTTTTGGTTCGACGGCTCAAAATTTGAACTACACGACGAACCTCACTGTCTCGACCTACTACTGGGTCTAGACGCTTTTCTCGAGCCAATTTCGTTAAATCCCGAGCTAAACCATCCAAGGTAGGTGTTCCTTGTGAGTTACTTTGAGCAGGTTTTGCTGGTGCCTTGCGGCGATTCCCAGCTCCTTGATTACCATTTGATGCTTCATTCACACCCATCTTCTTCAATAAAAGCTGCCGCATTTTAGGCAAGCTCAAACCGAGATTCACTAAGATATGGGAAGCCAAGATTTCATCGTCTCTCAATAGCCCTAATAAGATGTGCTCAGTTCCAACCAATTTTGCATTAAAACGCTTCGCTTCATCATCTGCAAAAATCAAAATTTGCTTTGCTCTAGGAGAATAAGGCAAGTAACCCCCTTCAGGATAGGATTTAACCGATCCGTAACCCGTCATATGCTCGATTTCTTCACGTATATCATTTTCACTTGAATTCATTTGACGTAATGTTTTACCCGCAATTCCTTGTTGTTCGATCACTAACGCTAACAATAGATGTTCCGAACCAACCGAACGGTGTTTAAAATATTTAGCTTCTTGCTGGGCGATCGCCAACACTGCTTTTGCGCGTTCTGTATACAGCTGATCCATATCCCTCACTCCTTTTTCTCATAACTTAAACGTTCCAAAAATCCATGAAGAATTCTTGCCCGTAGTCTGTTTTCAATTTGACTGATACCAAGAACATTCTTCGATACTGCACTCAACATCAAATTACCTTCATTTTCCGTAATAATTTCCTCTTCGAATAATTTCTGAATAATTCCAAAAGCATTTGCCTCAGAAATATCACTTCCAAAAGAATCCATCAATTGTTCCAAAAAATAATGTTGATCAGAAATCTTAACTTTACTAATTCGAATATATCCACCGCCACCGCGTTTACTTTCAACTAAGTATCCTCGTTGAAAAGTAAAACGAGTATTGATCACATAATTTATCTGAGAAGGAACACAATTAAACAATTGTGCCATTTCAGCTCTGCGAATTTCGATAATTTCACTATTTTCCAAAATATCTTTCAAGTAAGATTCGATCAAATCAGAGGTATTTCTGCTCATGATATCGCCTCCTATTGACTATTCCTGACCATAATTATATCGAATTTAGAGCGTGAAATAAAGAAGAACGCCTTTCTTTAAATAAGGATAAAAAAAAAGAAGGCTTTCACCTTCTTTTTTGATCGGGAAGACAGGATTCGAACCTGCGACACCTTGGTCCCAAACCAAGTACTCTACCAAGCTGAGCTACTTCCCGATAAACAAAAAAAAACTATGCACCCGAGAGGACTCGAACCTCTAACCCCTTGATTCGTAGTCAAGTACTCTATCCAATTGAGCTACGGGTGCCTATTTTGTTAATGCCGAGGACCG
>NZ_JAWGOQ010000037.1:0-41766 GCF_032555305.1 Enterococcus sp. | reverse complement strand
CGTTCGTATTGTTTTTGGACATCATAACTACCACTCCTTGTATTCGATTTCATAAATCTATTATAAAAGAAAAGACTGTAGACAGCATCCATAAAATGGGCTTTGTCTACAGTCTGAGAGCTGAGTAAATCAGCTCTTTTTTTTGTCAGTTATGCTTTTCGCAGTTTAATAATTTTGAGCTGTAGTTTTACTGTTTAGAAAGATAAAAGACTAGCTGTTTAGCATAATGATATGCGTAATGAGCATAAAATTATTTTTCCGTTTTTTGGAAAAATAGACTCTTTAAAACGAAATAGCTGTCACTTTTTGATAAAAGTATATATTTTTTAAAAAAGGTATTTACTTTATTTAGAATCCGTTTTATTATGTAATCAAGGTAAGTGCTTACAAAAATAAATACTTGAGAAAAAGGAGAATTTAGCGTGGACAAAACAAGTAAAAAGGAACAGCTCTTTGAACGCTTCGGTATTATCGCGACGAAGCTAGGTAATCAAATCCACATGCGGACGTTACGTGACGCCTTCGCCACATTCATGCCATTCATGATGTTGGCTGGTTTCGTCACCTTGATCAATTACGTCATCCTAGAACCGACCGGCTTCATGGGGAAAATCGTCAATCCAGCAACCTTGATGAAAATCCAGGAAATCGGTATGTCAATTGCCAATGGTACTCTGAGTATCACTACTCTGCTAGTTGTTGCTGCAGTTTCTTATCATATGTGTGTCAGCAGAAATTATACGAATCATATTGCAGCAGTTTTAGTTTCGATCTCGACATTCATTGTCTTAACACCAATGAAAACCATGTTTCTGCCAGAAGGCGCGAAAAAAGCAATCGAAGTTACTGGTGTTATTCCTGGTGATCATACTGGTGCTTCTGGTATGTTCGTGGGTATCTTTGTCGGTTTGCTTGCGACAGAAATATTTATCAAATTATCGACCAATGAAAAATTACAAATCAAATTATCTGGGAATATTCCGCCAGCTGTATTGAAATCATTCAACGTGCTGATTCCGATTATGATCACTGTTACTGGTTTTGCGATTCTATCCTTTGGTGTTAACCAAATTTTCAACATGGATGTAAATGGACTGATCACGAAAGCTATCACGGGTCCACTGAGTCATATAACCACTGGGCTGCCTGGTTTTGTCCTGATCACATCGATCGCAAACTTGTTCTTCGGCTTCGGGATTCACCAAGCCGTAATCTCTGGTTCGCTGCTTGATCCATTCCTATTACAAAATATGCAAGAAAACATGGCTGCTTATGCCAATCATGAACAAATTCCGCATATCATTAATATGGCCTTCAAGGATACATTCGCTGTAATGGGTGGTTCTGGGAATACGATCGCATTATTGATTGCGATCTTCATCTTTAGTCGTCGGAAAGATTACAAAGACTTCGCTAAATTGTCTGTGACTCCAGCTCTATTCAATATCAGTGAGCCGATCATCTTCGGTCTGCCGATCGTATTTAATCTAAGCTTGATTATTCCATTCGTCTTGGCGCCGATCTTCTCATTGGTCACTGCCTATTTCGCAACAGCCGCAGGATTGATCAATCACGTCGTCGTCCAGATACCATGGACCACGCCGCCAGTTATCTCCGGCTTCTTAGCGACCGGCGGAGATTGGCGAGCGGCTGTACTGCAAGTCCTGATCATCGCCGTGAGTGTATTTATCTATCTGCCATTCTTACGGATCGATGAACATGTGACAGCGAAAATGGCGCAAGCTGAGGCGGAGACAGCTAAATAATACAAAAAAAGTGTCTAAAGATCAAAGCGGATCTTTAGACACTTTTTGTTTTAATAGGCTCCTGATTTTGAACCGCTTGAATGACTATAAGAAGTTGGTAATGGTACTGGACCGCTCTTCGTTACGTCTTTACCATCTTTATACACCTTTAGATTGCTGATTGTGATCGGTGTATTTGTAGTATCGTGAAGAATATAAGCCCCATCACTCTTTGTAGTTAAGCTTGTTCTGTATTGCCCAACTAGTGTATTGTTGACAAATGTTTGCATATAACCTGAAGCAAAGTATTTCACACGCAGATGAACTGTTCCGCCGTTATTTACTCGTGGTGCATTGGTGTTAACTGAATAGTATTGTTGCCCTGTTACACCCGCATTTGCTGGGAAATTGATATTTGTCGTGTTGATCCTACCTTGGGCGAAATTAGCATCTGACCCAGCTTGATAGTGTAACCCTACTCCGACCTGACCACTGCCATCTCCATTTCCGCCAATGACGAACTGCATTTCATAATCGTTTTTATTTCCCGAGATTTTTATATTCGCTGAGAAATCGATCCTTGCATTCCCGCTCAAACTAGCGTTATCATATGGCTTATTTGAATAGAGTAACCGATATGATCCAGGTCTATTTTGTTCCGCTCCCCCGACACCGGTAATATTCACATCAACTTTTTTCGGTGTTACTCCCGGATTAGAAGTACCACCGCCACTCGATGATGGTGCTTTGGTAGAATAGAAGCCTATTCCTTCATAGCGCCAGCCGACTTTTACTAAGTGATTTTTTTCGTTCGCATTCAGCGTATAGTGATGTGTCCCCGTTCTTGCATTGGGGTTGTATAACCGATAGACAGGAATGCTGCCGCCTGATTGCCAAGCAATCCCTTCATAACGCCAACCAACTTTTACTAAATGATTTTTTTCACTGAGGGTAGTCGTATAATGGTGATCGCCAACATTCGGATTATACAGGCGATAAACTGCTGCTCCCTTCGCCGGAGTGTCCCAAGCGATTCCCTCATTACGCCAACCAACTTTTACCAAATGATTCCGCTCATTCGTATTCGCTGTATAGTGATGTTCACCTGAATTAGGATTATAGACCCGCAATAAAGTCGCTGCATCCACATCTACAGCATTAACAAATAGCCCTCCACCAATCAATAAAGCTGCCGCAACAAAAACACTAGACAAAAACTTTTTCATTCTCTTTCCTCCTATGATTTTTTCAAATAGGTATACCAACATCAATGATTGTTTAAATCACTTCTTCCCCTTTCTTACTCGATTGCATCCAGTTAACGTATTCTATTGAATAAACAATTACAGGATTCCCCCCAATCTGTTTCAGTACCGGAGCTTTCATGAATCTGTGAAACTATACCTTCATTAAATCTTCATATTATTTTTTGAATAAATGATATTTAATGATAACGTTTTCGTTATTAATGATTATACACGTTATTTTGCAATTGTTCTATCAAAATAATAGCTATTTATTTATCTTTGATAGTAACCGTTGTCTTCCTAAGAGTATTCTCTTTTGAAAATTATAACCACTTTAGATAGAAAAGCACTTATTCCATTTTAATAAGCGCTCTTCTTAATTTTAGCTTTGTTCCTGCTTCGGATTGACCAGTTTCATACCCTAAACCCATTTGCTAAGTGCAAATCAGCTTTTTCTTTTTTTACGTAAGCCACTTGAGCATCGATCAATTCTTTGGCTAGCGGTGAATTGTAACGATCAATTTTGATATCGATCTCCTTTAAATTTTCCATCAGTTGTGCTTGCTGACGTAAAACTTCTTCCTTATGCTCTTGCAGCAAGGCTTTTCGTTGAGGTATCGTCTTAGAACCGTCCATACAATATTCGATGTATTGCTTAATTTCATGGATTGGCATGCCGGTATTTTTTAAACAGCAAACCGTGTGAATCATGTTCAAGTCGGATTCGGTAAACTCCCGATAACCGGATTCATTTTTCGCAACAAATGGCAGCAAGCCCTTTTTATCATAAAAACGAATCGTTGAGATCGTCAAATCAAACATTTCGGCTACTTCTTTAATCGTATATGTTTCAGCCATGATTTTTCCTCCTATAAAATAAAACAAACCGTTTACCCTAAACCATGGTTTAAGGTTTATGTTTACACTAGTTCATAGAGAAAAAAGAGTCAAATGGAAGAATTAGGATGAAAACAGCAGTCATTCGCAATTGTTTTCAAAAGGAAAAATTTGACCTTATCAATATTTTCTCACCAATAACATATGTATATTACTCAACTCCTACAAGTCAGTAAAGTGATGGGAAACAAAAATAAGTCGAAGCAAATAGAAAAAATCTTTCCATTCACTACGACTTTTGGTTTTTAAAACGGATCAACTTAACCTGCCTATAATTCAAAAACCTGTTCTAACTCAAAACTGATGGGAGAATCATCCGCATTTGTTTCCATTAGATCCTTCATGTACGTCCACCATTTTTGATTGATTGCTGTAGTCGAAACATGACGCCACTTTTCTTCATCCTCGATTTCAAGATAGCCAAATAGAGTGTTACTCTCCGAGTCTAAAAATATAGAATAGCTTATTACCCCATGTTCCTTTAGCATTCTGCGCATTTCAGGCCACAGTTCATCGTGTCTCTTCTGATACTCGGCTTTTGCGTCTGGGTACAATTTCATTCTAATCGCTTTTTTTATCATGGAAAACTCCCTTTTGCCGATTGATCGTTCCAGACTTGTTGAATCAATTGAACTGCTTCTTGAATCGCTTGATCCTTCGTTTCTTCTAAAACAACAAACATTCCTGGCTTTTTCTTAGCAATCAATCGACAAATTGCTGGATAATCAATCATTCCTGTTCCTAAATTTACTGGAATAATCTTGTTGTTTTGAATGTGATAATCCTTCAAATGAAAAGCCACGATTTTCTCACCAAATCGCTCAAAGGCTTGTTCGACCAAGTTAACTTGACGATGATAGGTATCACTTGTTATCAAGTTGGTTGGATCTAAAACAATTCCTAAGTACTCTGAATCGATTCGTTGAAGCAATTGTTCTACACGCTTCAATGAATAGAGGGGATGATTTAGGCCCGGCTCTATCCCGATCAACATCTGATGCTGTTCTCCAACCTTTACTAAACGCTGAATGACTTGAACCATCTCTTCAAAGGCTTCATCGGTATAATTTTTCTTTGTATAACAAATTTCCGGCAGCACATTTCCTGTTTCTGTTGCCACCATCGTCGCGCCAAAATAGCGTGCATGGCGGACGTAGCTTTCAAATTTCGTTAACGCTGCTTCCCGTACTATTTTGTCAGGGTGGATCATATTGATATAGCAGCTTAAAATTCCTACTTGAATATCTCTTTTCTGCAAAATACCCTTAACATATTGTCCTAACCCAGGAGTTAAGTTTTCAGCATCACTAGGCCAATCCGGAAAAGAAAGGCCAAGTGCCAATTGCAGTGTTTGAATATTTTCTGCTTGTGTTTTTTCAGCGAGTGCTTCAACAGTGGTTACGTTAGATAGATCATGTCCACGAATAGCTAAATTTAACATTTTCTACCCCACAATATTCGGCAGCCACATGACTAGTGCTGGAAAATAAGTAATCAATAATAGAATCACTAAGATCGCTCCGTAAAATGGTATCAACGGCTTCAACATTTGCTCCGCCTTGACTCCACCGACGCTGGCACCCACATATAATCCAGTTCCTACAGGTGGCGTGATTGAACCCACACATAAATTCATGATTGAAAACAGCCCGAAATGAACAGGATCTACTCCAACACTTGTCACCACCGGTAAAAAGATCGGTGTAAAGATCAAGATGGCTGGTCCAACATCCATAAACATTCCAACAAGCAATAAGACAATGTTGACCAGCAATAGTACGATGATCTTGTTGGTTGTTAAGCCTAAGATCGCTCCGCTGATGGCTTGGGGAATTCCAGTAAAGGCCATCGCAAACGACATCATTGATGAAGTGGCTAGCAAGAACGAGATCGTCCCGGTTGTTTTAACCGCTTCTACCAGCATTTGAGGAATATCTTTGACAGTAATCGTTTTATAGTAAAACATCGCGATCAACAAGGAATATGCTACTGCGATTGCTGACGCTTCAACTGCTGTAAACAGACCAAAAAGAATCCCACCAATAATAATTACGATCAATATTACGCTAGGAATCGCTTCTTTTAAAACTTTCCCCACGGTTCCCTTTTCAGATCCTTTGATTGTTTTGTAGTTGTTACGTTTCGCATGGATAAAGGCGACGACCATAATCCCAATACACCATAATGCCCCAACAAGATAACCGCCCATGAAGAGAGCTGATATAGACGCTCCACCAGCGACTAAAGAATACATGATAAAGGCCGTACTAGGAGGTATCACCATTCCAGTAGGGGCCGAGGCAATATTTACTGCCGTAGCAAATTTCCGATCATAACCAGCTTTTACCTGTTGAGGCACCAGCACTCCGCCAATCGCTGTAGAAGCGGCAATCGCAGAACTAGACATTGAGCCGAAAAGCGCATTTCCTAAAACATTGGTATGCGCTAAGCCACCAGGAATTCGTCCGACAAACAGCATCGCAAAGTTCACTAATTTTTCCGCTATTCCACCATTATTCATTATGATCCCAGACAAAACAAAGAAAGGAATGGCAATCAGTGAAAAGCTATTTAGACTAGAGACCATTTTTTGCGCAGAGGTAAAAACCGCATTTTCAAAAGGAATCACTAACAACAAGGTACAAATCGAAGAAACAGCGATACTAATCGCAATCGGCATTCCAACGATTAACAAAATTGCAAAAATGACAAAAAGAATCAGACCAGCTTCTAAAGCCATAACTACTCCGCCTCACTTTCAACTGTTCGAGGTGTTCTATCGAATAAGTTCATCAAGCTATACACCAGCATAATCGCTCCCGATACTGGAACTGCTAAGTAAACATACCCCATAGGAATCGATAACGAAGGAGAAATTTGTCCCATCGTTACTAAGGATGCCTGCCAACCGCCATAAATCATGATGACTGCAGCAAACAAGAGAAAGAGAACCTGAACGATGATCTCTAAAAACCGTCTGCCCTTTTCGTTCAAATTATCGCTTAGCAAGGTGACACATAAATGTCCCTTCTTACCTGCAACATAAGCAGAAGCCAACATTGATACCCAAACCAGACAAAAACGAACCAGTTCTTCCGTAACCGTGTTGGGGTTATTCAAGACCTTCCGAGCGAACACCTGATACAGGACAACCAAAACCATCACTGCTAAAATCGTGGAGCATAAAATCTCCATTACTTTATCCAGCACATTTCTAAACGCTTTCATTTGTATTCTCCTACCCTTCCGCTAATGCTCGAATTTCTTGATACAGTTCGCGATAGTCTTCATTATTCTTAAATTCATCGTGCAATGGTTGAACGAGCTTTTGGAATGGTGCACTATCTACCTCATTATATTGAACACCATAATCCTTAGTCGCAATTTTCTTTTCTTCCTCGATTGCCTTTTTAAACACTTTCTTTTCAAATTCAGTCGATTCCTTTGCGGCTTCTTGTACAGCCTTAAACTGATCCTCAGTTAAACGCTCCTTGACCGAATCATTCATGATCACCACATCCGGCACGCGAGTGTGCTCATCGTAAGAATAGTATTTCGCAACACCGCCATGTCCAGCCGTGTATAAAACAAACTCATTGTTCTCAGCGCCATTGATCAGATTTGATTGCAATGAAGTGTATACTTCATTACTTCCCATTGGAACCGCGGATCCACCAAGCAGTTCCACCATTTTGATCGCAGTCTCACTTTGCATCACCCGAATCTTTTTCCCTTTTAAATCCGCTGGACTGTTGATTGGACCTTCTGTCATATAAAAGCTTCGTTGCCCAGAATCATAATAGGTTAAGCCTACAAAGCCTAGGTCATCGGTTGACTGATAAATGTCATTCATAATTTTTTCATCTTCCATGACTCTAAAAAAGTGTTCTTCATCATCAAATAGGTAAGGAATGCCAAAGATCGAGTAATCCTTCGAAAAACTTTCTAACGCAGAACCGCTTACTTTGGTAAAATCGATCGCTCCTGTTTGGGTCAACTCGATCAATTCAGTCTCTCCACCTAATTGTGCATCTGGGAAGTATTCAATGTTTACTTGGCCATTTGTTTTCTCCTTCACCAGTCGACCAAACTCCTTCATTGAATCAATGACTGGTTGACTGTTTGAAGCATAGGCGTAACGTAGCGTTACCGCCTGTTCATCAGCGGCTGCGACCTTTGTATTGCTGCAGCCGCTTAAAAAGAAAGTCGTTGTAAAAAGTGCTGCTGCTGTAAAAATCAGTGATCTAATTTTCATCGTCTTGCTCCTTTTTTTAACAGTAAGAAACTAACAACTCAGTCAGACATAAAACAGTTAAGGATTGACCATACGGCATTGCAGTAATGCCGATATTTTTGTAGAAGTCCAAACTGTCGCCCATCCCTGTACCGACTGATACATTTTGCACCGTGCCATTTTCATCAATTTGGGTTAATAATCCTTCGATTGCATGATAAGCAACTTTTTCATATTTCTTCGGTAAATAGTTTTTATGCACAGCCTTTAATATTCCATAGGCAAACCCGGCAGCCGCTGAAGATTCCTCGTAAGATGTAGGATCATCAATCAATGTATGCCACAGACCACTTTCAGCTTGATAATCCGCTAATGCTTTGACCTGTGCTTCTAATGTTTCAATCAAGAATTGACGCAACGCATCTTCTTTTGACAATTCCAAAATTTCAATGATTTCTGGAATCGCGATGGTTAACCAGCAATTGCCACGTGCCCAAAAAGCTTCTGCATAATTGTGGTTTCCTTCGAATGTCCATCCGTGGTACCATAAACCTGTTTTCTTATCCATCAAATACTTGATATGGATCAAGAATTGATAACGCGCCTCTTCCAAATATTCTGGACGATTAAACAATTTTCCAATTTTCGCTAACGGCAGGACTGTCATCATCAATGTGTCGTCCCATAACTGGTTCTTATTTTCAGGACCATACGTCGCATGCTGCAGCCCATTTTCCTTGGTTCGCGGCATGTCCTGCATTACCCACTCTGCCCATTGCTCTAGATATGGGATATAGCGCGTATCTTGAGTATCTTCATACAAATAGGCCATCGTCAATAGAGGTGCCATGGTATTTACATTTTTTGGCGGCGCTCCTTCTTCCATTCGTGCCTCGAACCAATCAGTAACAACCTTCAACGCGGCAGGATTTTTGGTTATTCGATAATTTTTGTAAATACCGTATAAGCCAACTCCCTGCGGCCAATTCCAGATGCTCCAGCTCTTATCATCGACCTTCAATCCATCAAAGTCTAAGATGAACTCACCGCTGCTGTCTTTGATTGTTGTTAAGTTTTCAATTAATAAATCAATCTTTTCTTTGACTGTCTCCTTTGGGATGAACAGTTCTTCTAAAATAATTTCCATCTCTCTCTCCTTAATAAATCGCTTTCATTTGTTTGATGTGAATAGAATAACAAATGAATCGATCACAATAAATGTCATAAATTGAACAAAAACTTGCAAAAATTGCGAATCGTAGAAACCAGAGGATAGGAGTGGCTGATTGAATAATTCCTATCCTCAGAAAATCTAGTTTTAAGGCTGTTTACCAATATAAGCTAAAATCCCACCATCAACATACAAAATATGACCGTTCACAAAATCAGAAGCATTTGACGCCAAGAACACGGTAGGACCGGCTAAATCACTTGGTTCACCCCAACGTGCTGCAGGCGTTTTTGATACAATAAATTGATCGAAAGGATGACGGGAACCGTCCGCTTGTTTCTCTCTTAAAGGTGCTGTTTGTGGTGTGGCAATATAGCCTGGCCCAATCCCATTACATTGGATATTTGCTTCTCCAAATTCTGAACAAATATTTTTCGTCAGCATTTTTAGCCCACCTTTTGCAGCAGCGTAACCCGCAACAGTCTCACGTCCCAGCTCACTCATCATAGAACAAATGTTGATGATTTTACCATGCCCTTTTTTGATCATTGATGGTAAAACTGCTTTGGACACGATAAATGGCGCGTTCAAGTCAACATCTACTACTTGCCTGAAATCTTCTGCGGACATTTCCAACAGCGGGATACGCTTAATGATTCCCGCGTTATTCACTAAAATATCAATCACGCCGACTTCCTCTTCGATTTGTCTCACCATCGCATTTACTGCGGTCTCATCAGTAACATCACAGACATAACCATATGCTTTGATGCCTTCTTTTTTATAGTTTTCCATGCCTTGATCGACAGAAGTCTGATCCAGATTGTTAAAAACGATTGTTGCTCCAGCTGCTGCTAATGATTTGGCAATCTCAAAGCCAATGCCATAAACCGCCCCTGTAACCAACGCAATTTTTCCATCTAAACGAAACATTTCCATACTAAAATCCATTGTTAGTCTGCTCCTCTTACTTGTTTATTTTAATTGATCCATTTCTACCATATCCATATCCGTGTACGTAATATTTTCTCCGCACATTGCCCAAATAAAGGAATAATTACTCGTTCCAACCCCTGAGTGAATGGACCAGCTAGGTGAAATTACTGCTTGCTCATTATCAACGACTAGATGCTTGGTCTCATCCGGTTTGCCCATCATATGAAAAACGCGTGTATCTTCAGTGGCGTAGTCAAAGTACACATACGCTTCCATTCGACGTTCGTGCGTATGGCAGGGCATCGTATTCCAAGCACTGCCGGGCTCTAAGATGGTATAACCCATTTGTAATTGGCAGCTCTCACAAACATTCGGATGAACGTATTGATAAATTTTCCGCTCGTTTAAGGACTTTCCTTCACCAGTTTCCATCGGTGTGATTTGGTCGATGCTGATTTTGACATTTGGATACTTTTTATGAGCGGGTACACAGCTAATATAAAACTTCGCAGGATTCGTTGAATCTTCCGAAGAGAAAACAACATGCCTGGTCTCTTTTCCGATATAATAGCCATCCTGCTTTTTCATTGGCTCCTGCTGTCCATCAATTTCAATAAAACCAGGCCCGCCAATATTAATGACCCCTAATTCCCTTCGCTCAAGAAAATAATCAACACCTAACTCTTGATCAAGTTTAATTTCTAATGCTTCGCTAGCGGGTGTAACGCCGCCAAAAATCATTCGATCATTGTGGGTATACGTCAAATTAATCTCACCAGGAGTAAAAATCTTCTCTACTAAAAATTCCCTACGCAAGTCTTCGGTCGAATAATGACGAATATCCAAAGGACTATGCGTATACCGAGTTTCCATCTGTTGCATGTTAAAACACTCCTTCTAAATTCTTTAAAAAGTTCAACTAACCGCTCATGGCTATTGTTGTAACTGCTTACAAGCGTAAGTTTAGCAGGGAAAAACTTTTTAAAATATGGCATTTTTTGATTTAAAACTGTCAAAAATTGCAGTATTTCAAAAAAATCATTCTGTTAAGCGCGTTTCTGAGGTTTAATAACATTGATTAAAGAAGGATGAAAGAGTTTAGAGAGAACCTACCTGCTGACTCAAAATTGAAGTATAATTATCCAATATTGTTCAATAATTCACTAGGAGTGATTACATGCCCCCTCAGAATAAGAAAAGGTACTACGTCAATACGATGCTTTCTGATCAATATGAAATTTATCATGTAAAGGACAATGTAAACAACGAAAAAACAGTCTATCATTACCATGATTTTTACGAAGTGCATGCAACCTTGGAAGGTGTCGCTACGTTCTATTTAGACAATCGTCAGTTCGACATAGGTCCGGGTACTGTTCTGCTGATTCATTATAATGATCTTCATCGAATTATGAAGCAAAGCACTGATTATTTTGAACGTGTTTATATTTTTTTGACAGAGAAATTTTTGCGAGATCGATCAACAGAATGGACAAATTTGGAAGCCTGCTTCCATCCTGTAGGAGAGCAGCGAAGCAAGGTTTTGCAGTTAAAACCGGAAAAATTACACGAATTGCTTCGATTTGTTGATGAAAAGCCTTCGCCGGAGGCATATGGTTCAGATATCCTTTATGAACAGCAGTTGGTTAATTACATGATGTATTTGAATCAATTAATTGAGGAGGATACTCAAGAAAATCAAGCCCTGCCGATCATTCAAAATGAACGAATTGTAGAAATGATTCATTTCATTACAGAAAATCTCTCTCATCCATTGACCTTAGAAGAAATGGAACAAAACTTTTATGTCAGCAAGTACTACATCACTCGAGAGTTTAAAAAACATACAGGCTTTACCTTTCATCAGTTTGTACTTAAAAAGAAATTGCTTTATGCCAAGCAGCTGCTTAAGCAATACAAAAGCTCTTCTGATGTTTATAGCAAATGCGGCTTCAACTCTTATGCCCACTTTTTGAAAGCGTTTAAAAAGGAATTTGGTATTACGCCAAAAGAGTTCTTGAAGCATGCCGATGAAAACCCGCCAATCAAGTTTATCGAACCACATTAATTCTTAGACTTTTTTTCACGGGGATTCCCTTCATGACGGTTGTAGAAAAAAATGAGTCGTAGGTCTGATATTACCATCTTCAAATGCTTGTTATACTAAAAAAAAGAGAACGTTTGCTTCTCTAAGTAACCTAACTTAGAGAAGCAAGATACGTATAGGAGGAAGACAGATGAAGGATTCAGATAAAAAGGGGAATGTTGGTAGAAAGTTCTTCTGGGTTTTATTTTTTTTAGCATTTGCAATAACAGCTGTTACGAATCTGGCAATTGATCATCAATTTACTTGGTTTCGGATTGTTGGTAGTAGTTTAATATTTGGTGGTACTCTTTTAGACGCGCTGCTTTTCAGCAAGAATATCCGCTTTATTCACTTTAGTACGGCTTTTACAGTCTTGATCATCCCTTACTTTATGGTGCTGGAACGAACGATTAATAATTACTTTTTGGATACACCGGTTTTCTGGCTGAGATCAATTGGTTTGCCGATTGCATTGACTTGGATCGCTTACTTATGGATCAACATCGGTATTCGTAAAGTACTGCATTGGAATATGGGCTCTTGTCTCGGCGCTGCTTCTTTATTGGCGATCCCCGCTGTACTTGCCACAAACGTGATCGCTAATCAAACCAGCATCTACAATATTTTAGAAATGAGCTTCATTACTATTGTTGTCCTGCTGGCTTGTGGCGCGCTTGGATTGATCGCTGGACTTTTCATGGGAAAATATAATCGAAAACACTAAAAAAGACATCTGGATTTTCTTAGCTGAGAATCCAGATGTCTTTTTTTGTGTAAGTCTTCCTGTTACTTTAGGTCAAGTACTCATTCGAGGTAATGCTGTTTTATTATTTTTGCCGCGGTCTGAGCACCCTTGATCCGTTTCATTGATCGCTGCATTTCCAAGGCTTTTTCGCGGATTTCCCGTGACTGAAGCTTCTCAATACTCCATTCTAAGTTTCGAGCTGAGACTTTATTCGGGGTTAAGGCAATTGCATTGCCAAATTTTTCGCAATAGGCGACATTGACCTCCTGCTCGTATTGCAGACCAATCCCGATAAAAGGTTTGCCAGATGAACAGGCGGTTTGCACTGTTCCTTCCCCGCCGTGAATCACAGAAAAATCCACCAGCTCAGAAATTTTCAAGGCTGGCAACCAATCAAAAATATGGATGTTCCGGGCAATAAAATCTTCTGGTAAATAGCTTTTGATTGGTGCGATCACTTCAAAGTCGGTTTGAGCAAAATAAGCCAGCACCTTCTCAATCAATGAGCGATTGCCCGAACTCCCCATCGCAAAATAAACAATTTTCTTATTGTTGGCTCGTGCTTGATCGACCACCTGATGCACCTCCGCGGGAATCTCATAAGGCAAATGGGCGAAAATTGGACCGACAGATTGATAATTATCAGGAAATCCCAGCTCAGTTGTGAAGGTCGGATGAGTAGTAATCAAATTCAAATCGCCGTCCAGCATATCTAACGTGTATTTAGGCAATTTCAATTGATAGCTTGCGGCAACTTTTTTGAAAGAGCTGGGCTTCCAGGTCAGCTTTTTAACAATTCTAAGCATAACCCGCCATAGTCGTCCTTTATTGCCCAACTGACTAGGGATCACACAACCCGCTTCATGATTGAAATGCGGTCGCGACATAGCTACGGGCTTCACGTAAACTAACGGAATCTCAACGATGCGCGCCGATAAGAAAATCGTCACATTGCTGCCGGTCACAATCACGCGCGGAGCCAGCTTTTCGATCAACGCCAGCTCACTCGCAACCCGTTCAGCGACCAATTCTGTCGTAAAAGGATTTTTCAAGCTTTTCCCCTGATCAAATTTTATGATCGCAACTTCTTGTTCCGATGTTAGCCGTGGGCTCAACAAAGAAACCTCGAAATCCGCTTCTTCGATCAAATCCAGATAGGTCTCGGAGAAACCACAAAAGACACAATGATACTTCCCCTGCATCACCTTGGCGATTTCGATCATTCGCGTGGTTTCCGCTAAATTAAAGGTTGCTAGTGCAAAAAGAATTGTCTCCATCATGAACCTCACTTAATCTGCCAATGCTTGTTCAACGGCCTTTTGGGAATGGATTTCGGTGGTATCAAAAACCGGGATGGAAACATCCTCTTGCTGGATCAGCAAGCCAATCTCAGTACAGCCTAGGATCACGCCCTCTGCTCCAGCTTCGATCGCCTGTTCAATTACCTCGATGAACTTTTCTTTCGATTCAGCCAAAATCTTGCCATGACATAATTCGTCAAAAATAATTTGATTCACTGTTTCGATCTCTGCTTCATTGGGAATCCATACATCGATCCCGCTATCGATGATTTTTTGCTTATAAAAGTCTTGGGTCATCGTGTATTTTGTTCCTAACAGGGCAACTTTTTTTATTTGATTCGCCTGCAATTCGGCGATCGTCGCATCCGCGATATGCAGGATCGGAATCGACAAATACTCGGCAATTTGTGGTGCGACCTTATGCATTGTATTCGTGCAGATTAACAATAAATCAGCTCCTGCCTGCTCCAAGCGCTGCGCCTCTTTTCCAAGAATCTCGCCGCTTTTTTCCCATTCATTAGCCACCTGACATTTTTCGATCTCTTCAAAATCAACACTCGCCAACTTGATTTTCGCCGAATGAAGGCCGCCTAATTGTTGATTTACCAATTCATTAATTCGCGTGTAATACGTTACGGTACTTTCCCAGCTCATACCGCCTAATAATCCGATCGTTTTCATAGAGCCACCACTTTCACTAAATTATTTCTCCATTATAGCAAGAAACAGGTGGCGTATTCTATTTTTCAACGACAAAACAGAGGGTTTCTGATTCTGATGTATAAGCAGTTCCGCGAATATCGCCAAATACTTCACTAGTGGTAAAACCAGCAGCCTGTAATTCAGCTAAAACTTCTTCCTTGTTAAACACGGTCTCCCAAATGAAAAATTCTTTGATTTTATCAGGATAAAGCAAATAATGCTGATCTAAATAGGTATTCGTTCCAGGATAGTTTTTCTGAGCCGATAAATGGAGACACGCTTCTTTTGTCCAAAAATTATCTACTTCTAATTGCCACGTATCTCCAGCTTCAAACTTCGCGTATTTCTTTGGTGTAAATACATCAAAAATGAAACGGCCTCCTTTTTTTAACGCGCCATAAACCTTTTCAAAAACTCGGTTTCGATCTTCAGTTGAAAAAACACCCAAGTCACAATAGATCAAAACGATGATATCGTACTGTTCCTTTCCAAGATTTTCTTGCAGGTAATCGCCACATTGATAATCAATGATAAATCCTTTTTCCTGTGCTGATTTTTTCGCATGAGCAATACTTAACTCAGAAAAATCGATGCCTTTCACCTGGTAGCCGGCTTCATAAAATTTTTCAGCATAGATTCCTGGTCCACAGCCCAGATCCAACAGCTTAGGGTATGACTGCGCTGGACATTTTTGCGTCAACCATTCCATTGATTGATCGATATATTCCGCATTTCTAGTGGCTCCGTCAAATTCGGTATCTAAGTGCGCAGCCAGCATTTGTGGTGCTAAGTGCGCATCTAACCAAATTGAATCTTTGCTTTGACTAAAAAGCGTTACGTCTTTTTTAATTAATTCCATCATTTTCTATTCCTCTTTCTCAGTGACGACAATCCAACAGGCGACAAAAAAACATGAAAAAGCTCTGCACACCAAATAAACTGTCTTTTCTTGCGAAAATTTTCAGTTTATTCGATGTCAGAATACTTTTCCACGTTTCACTAAAATCCTTTAATTGCGGAATGAATAGTGCGCCGGACCAAAATCGCCTCTTATCTTCTTTTTGTAATTGTCGTCAACCTAAGTTTAGCATAATTCGCTGCTAGCCAAAAGCGGATACTGGATATCTTATACTCAAAATAGTTTTACCAACTCCTGCTTTCCATTATAAAAGACCAATCATCGAAAAATGATTGGTCTTGGTAAAATCAGACGGAGGTTTGAATGGATTGATCCAAAGCTTCTTCCAGCTGTTTGTATTGTTCTTCAGTCAAATATGGTTTGTAGGTACGCTTGATTTGATCAATTTGCGTTTGAGAAAATTGACCACCGCCTCTTCTGATAGCATCTAATAAGTCGTTGAAATCTTCCTCTGAAACAAGTGAGTTATTTTTCTTTTGGGTATCCTCCATGATTTTTTCAAATTCTTCCATTGAGATTGTATCCGCTGATTTTGGTAATTCAACTTTTTTATCAGATTCTTTGGCCTGATTATTTAGGGTCAAATCGATCGACATTGTTATACCTTCATTTTTTGCAGCGATCTTCATCGTCGTTTTTTGTGAGTTCTTCTTGGTATTCAAGGTTGTAGTCTGTTCATATTTTGTTAACTCATCCAAACTTTCCTCTAATTCTTTTGCCGCTTTTTTCTCGTCTTTATTCCCATTTTCTTTGGCGTATTTGATATAGCCTTGAATATCCTTCTTCGTGAACTTCCGTTTGATAGTATCCTCCTTCTTCTCGAAAGAATCGGATTCCAACGTGTCTAGGTATTCTCTGAATAATTTCCCGTTGAAGCCGGCTGTCAGTGCACTTGTGTCTGTCTTACTATCCGCCTGTTTTTTCATATCTTCTTCAGTTATATGGATGTATTTTCCGTTTAACTTTTCAAAATCCTTCGCTTCAAATGAAACGTCCG
Source organism: Enterococcus sp. (assembly GCF_032555305.1). Taxonomy (GTDB): domain Bacteria; phylum Bacillota; class Bacilli; order Lactobacillales; family Enterococcaceae; genus Enterococcus_A. The sequence continues at coordinate 24,786 of NZ_JAWGOQ010000037.1, read as the reverse complement.
CATTGAATTCTTTCACGATATTCATCATCTCAGTCATGAAGCCGGTGTCCAAATACATCGATTGTTTCTTCTGATCCATAAACATATTAATCGGGATCTTCTGACCTAATACATCAACATTCATGTTCAGATCGACCAATTCTTTCTCACTGTCTTGTAGATAGTCCCCTGAGATTTTTGTACCGCTGATCATTTTCGCTGCCATATCCATCGAAGCACGTGTCTGCGCATCTTCCTCTTCACCTGTGATCGTCATCTTATCAATCAAGATCGAATATTCTCCAGCATTCATTTCACTTTGCTTCGCTAATTCTTCGGTAAATTCCTTTTGTGTTTCCTTTTTACATCCGGCAAAAAAGACTAATGCCAACGCTAATACCATAACCACTTTTAACTTTTTCATTTCGGTCTCCTCCACTGTGGAATAGAAATATTTTGATAACCATTCTTTTCTCCATCATATAGGTCCAATAAGGTTAATACAAACTTTTCCATCACATAATACTCATTTATTTTTAAGATAGTTAAATTAACTACTATTTCTTCCTAACCTGACTTCTCGCAAAAAGAACAATCGGCAGATAATTGAAGATAAAACTTACTCGCTGCCACAAGCCTAGCTGTTGAAAAATAGTAAATTGATTCAGCTGCGGGATGCGTGCCAAGCCATAGAGCGCCGCAACCATCAAACTTAGCACCAGTAGAATGAAATAACGACGACTCGCTTGAAGATTATTTTGCTTTTTATAGATCAAACACAGAAATAATGGAAATAACAAAAAGCCAGCATAGCCGAATCCAGAACCAATATTATGGACCCACGTTGAAAGATTCCACTGTGAATTAGCCGTATCCACGCTAAACAGCCCTGTAAAAATGCAATCGCCAACTCCATAAGTGCCGATCGCTGCCGTTGCTACCCCCGCCAGTACAGTAGAAGTTTCTTTGAAGGTCGTATAGATTGCCGGTAAAGATAAAGTATAAAAACAGCCAGCCACTACTGACCAAACTAAAAAGGCGCTGCGAACCGGACTGCCAACGTCTCCAAACAAGCTCATAACAGCGGTCATCTGATTAAGTTCAGGGTAAAAAAGTCCCAAAACATAAGGTGTTAAAAAATCGCACACTACACCTATTAGTAAAAAGTGAAAGCCGTACTTCTTCAAGAAATCCAATTTCTCCATCTCCCTAGTTCTCAGCTAAGACTATTCTAGCATTGAACATTTCAGCAAGAAAAAGATAGCTCCTGATCAATCCAGCAAATAATACATCATCCGCTCTGGATCGTCGTAGAATACTTTGGTTTCCTTATAAGCGATGGTCTCCTCCAACGGCAATGCTTCGATTCCTGCTTCCGAGAATTGATAGATTGTCGCACCTGGATATGCCATCAATATCGGCGAGTGAGTCGCGATAATCAGTTGACTTCCAGATTTTACTAAACGGTGAATCTCACGTAATAAACTAAATTGACGATTCGTTGCCAAGCCTGCTTCCGGCTCATCTAACAGATAGAAGCCATCTTTGCCAAAACGATTCTCTATGATCGACAGCAGGCCTTCACCCTGAGATCGGGTGTGCAGGGATTGTCCGCCGTAAGAAGCATAGGCGAAGCCACCCTCCATCGGGTCTCGCGACAATTCTTCTAATTCAGAAGCAACATTGTAATAGGTCTCCGAACGTAAGAAAAATTTCGTCCTAGGTATGGCACCTTTTCTGATTAGCCGAACAGCTTCATGCAAATCTGAATGACTATCAACCGTGTGAAAGTTAAAATTCTGACTGCCGCCTTCTGGGTTGATCCCGTAGGCTACGGCGATCGCTTCTAAAATGGTTGATTTCCCAGTCCCATTATCACCAGATAGAAAGGTCACTGGACGATCAAAAGTCAAACTCCCTTTTCGGATAATTTCTTTGATCGCAAACACATCGAAAGGATAACCCGTCTGATCCTTAATACCCGCTAACTTCAGTTCATGAACAAACAACTATTTGCCTCCCATAGTTTTTGACTTTTACTCATTCCCATCATAACTTAACTACTCTTCAAATAGAATGTTCACTTCTGTAAAAAAGACTCTGAATCACTTCATTTATTGAAATGATTCAGAGTCTCCATGTTAATCAAGGATTAGACAATTCAATGATTTGCCATATTCATGTACAACAGTGTCAGCAATATCTTGATCAATTTTTCCTTCTTTTTCTAATTGATGAATCAATTTTATAATCTTGTCGTTTTCTTTACGCTCGCTGATTCGGATTTTTTGAATCAATTTGTCCAATTGTTTTCGTAGCGTTGGATAACTGGTTGAATAAATATTGGCCAGTTCTTTAATTGATCCCGAAGAAAGGACAAAGAATTTAATAAATTCAAGTTCCTCTTCATTTAATTCCGAAATCCAACTTGGTTCTACGTTAGTTTTCATGGCTACCTCTTTTCTGCTAAATAAGCTAAACTTTTTTTCGTTTTCCAATTAAGACTAATCCAACCATGGCTAGGAAGAACAAGCCTAAAACAATTAAGCCTTTATTTTGAATACTTCCTGTTGACGGTAATCTCTTTGAAGCAGTCGAACTGCTTCCTGAAACATTTCGATAAGTCGTATGAACATTGGTAGTTTTGTTGTTAGAATCTCCTGTTTTAGGAAGATTTAATGGATCGTTTTCCTGATTAATTTCTTTTTTACTTGATTGACTATTTTTAACGGAGAATTTAATCGGTGTTTCATCTATCAGATATCCATCTGGCGCTTTTGTTTCAATAATTTGATAGTCGCCATCAGCTAATCCTTTAATGAGAATCGAACCATCTTCACCTGTAACTATTTTTTCTTTTCCAGCTACAGTTTTTCCTTTCTCATCAACCAATTTGAACTCAGCATTGGCTAATGTACGTCCTGTTTTACTATCAATTTTCTTTAATAGTATCTCACCGGTTCGGACTTTCTTTTCTGGTGTGTACGAATTATTAAATACTGGAATCTCTCCGGCCTTGACGTTTTCGTAGACTGCTGTTGCTTCTAATTTCCCGGATTTGTCTTCCACATTGACAGTTACTTTGTATTTAGTATCATCATACGTAATCCCGGTTTCTTTTTCTGCTGGAATGGCTTCAGAAATTGTGTATTCATAGGTACCTGCTTTGTCATAAGTAAGCTGATCGAAGGTCACCTTGCCGTCTTTATCATTTTTCTTCGTATCTTCAATCCCCGAACCAGATAACTTGAAGCTAAACTCATCGGCTTTTAGTGAACGACCACTTAGTTCTTTCTTCGCTTCTAGTTGAATACTTCCTGGTAAAGCTTTGTAAGTATTCTTGAAGACGGGTACTTCACCTGCATTCACGTTTTCGTAAACCGCTGTTGCTTCCAGCTTCCCATCCTTTTCTTCGACTGTCACGGTTACTTTGTATTGCGTGTTGTCATAAGTGACACCAGTTTCTTTTTCCGCTGGAATAGCTTCGGAGATTGTGTATTCATACGTATCTGCTTTATCGTAAGTGATCTCATCAAACAATACTTTGCCATCAACATCATTTTTCTTTGTTTGTTCAACATCGCCATCACCTTTTAGATTGAAGCTGAATTCGTCGGCTTTCAATGGGCGGCCGTTTAATTCTTTCTTCGCTTCTAATTGAATACTTCCTGGTAAAGCTTTGTAAGTATTCTTGAAGACTGGTACTTCGCCTGCATTGACGTTTTCGTAAACCGCTGTTGCTTCCAGCTTTCCAGCTTTTTCTTCGACTGTCACGGTTACTTTGTATTGCGTGTTGTCATAAGTGACGCCGGTTTCTTTTTCCGCTGGAATAGCTTCGGAGATTGTGTATTCATACGTATCTGCTTTATCGTAAGTGATCTCATCAAACAACACTTTGCCATCAACATCATTTTTCTTCGTTTGATCAACACCGCCATCACCTTTCAAATTGAAGCTGAATTCGTCCGCTTTCAATGGGCGACCGCTTAGTTCCTTCTTCGCTTCTAATTGAATACTTCCTGGTAGTGCTTTATACACATTCTTGAAGACTGGCACTTCACCGGCCTTGACGTTTTCGTAAACTGCTGTTGCTTCCAATTTTCCAGCTTTTTCTTCGACTGTCACTGTTACTTTGTATTGTGTATTGTCATAAGTGACGCCGATTACCTTATCCGCTGTGATCGTTTCAGAGATTGTGTACTCGTACGTACCCGTTTTGTCATATACAATACTATCAAAGCTTATTTTGCCGTCTTTATCATTTTTCTTTGTTTGATCAACACCGTCGCCTTTTAGCGTGAAACTGAACTCCTCAGCTTTTAATGGGCGGCCGCTTAGTTCCTTCTTCGCTTCTAATTGAATACTTCCTGGTAGTGCTTTATACACATTCTTGAAGACTGGTATTTCGCCGGCCTTGACGTTCTCGTAAACCGCTGTCGCTTCTAACTTTCCAGCCTTTTCTTCGACTGTCACTGTTACTTCATACTGAGTAGTGTCGTAAGTGACGCCGGTTTCTTTTTCCGCTGGAATGGCTTCGGTAATTGTATACTCATACGTACCTGCTTTATCGTAAGTAAGCTGGTCGAAAGTTATCTTGCCGTCTTTATCATTTTTCTTCGTTTGGTCTACTTTATCGCCTTTCAAGTTGAAACTAAACTCGTCAACTTTCAGTGGGCGACCACTTAGTTCCTTCTTCGCCTCTAATTGGATACTTCCTGGTAGTGCTTTATAAACATTCTTAAATGTTGGCACTTCACCAGTTTGGACTTTTTCGTAGACCACTGAGGCTTCCAGTTTTCCATCTTTTTCTTCGACTGTCACTGTTACTTCATACTGAGTAGTGTCGTAAGTGACGCCGGTTTCTTTTTCCGCTGGAATAGCCTCGGAAATTGTGTATTTGTAGCTGCCTGCTTTATTATAAGAAATTTGATCAAACAACACTTTGCCATCAACATCATTTTTCTTCGTTTGATCAACACCGCCATCACCCTTCAAATTGAAGCTGAATTCGTCGGCTTTCAATGGGCGACCGCTTAATTCTTTCTTCGCTTCTAACTGAACACTTCCTGGTAAAGCTTTGTAGGCATTCTTGAAGACTGGCACTTCACCGGCCTTGACGTTTTCGTAAACAGCTGTTGCTTCCAATTTTCCAGCTTTTTCTTCGACTGTCACGGTTACTTTGTATTGTGTATTGTCATAAGTAACGCCGGTTTCTTTTTCCGCTGGAATAACCTCGGAAATTGTGTATTTGTAGCTGCCTGCTTTATCGTAAGTAATCTCATCAAACAACACTTTGCCATCAACATCATTTTTCTTTGTTTGTTCAACACCGCCATCACCTTTTAGATTGAAGCTGAATTCGTCGGCTTTCAATGGGCGGCCGCTTAATTCTTTCTTCGCTTCTAATTGAATACTTCCGGGCAGTGCTTTATACACATTCTTGAAGACGGGTACTTCGCCGGCATTGACGTTTTCATAGACCGCTGTTGCTTCCAGCTTCCCAGCCTTTTCTTCGACTGTCACGGTTACTTTGTATTGCGTGTTGTCATAAGTGACACCAGTTTCTTTTTCCGCTGGAATGGCTTCGGAGATTGTGTATTCATACGTATCTGCTTTATCGTAAGTGATCTCATCAAACAACACTTTGCCATCAATAGTGTTTTTCTTCGTTTGATCAACATCGCCATCACCCTTCAGATTGAAGCTGAATTCGTCAGCTTTCAATGGACGGCCGCTTAGTTCCTTCTTCGCTTCTAATTGGATACTTCCGGGCAGTGCTCTATACACATTCTTGAAGACTGGTACTTCGCCTGCTTTAACGTTTTCATAGACCGCTGTTGCTTCCAGCTTCCCAGCTTTTTCTTCGACTGTCACGGTTACTTTGTATTGCGTGTTGTCATAAGTGATGCCAGTTTCTTTTTCCGCTGGAATAGCTTCGGAGATTGTGTATTCATACGTATCTGCTTTATCGTAAGTAATCTCATCAAACAACACTTTGCCATCAACATCATTTTTCTTCGTTTGATCAACACCGCCATCACCCTTCAAATTGAAGCTGAATTCGTCGGCTTTCAATGGGCGGCCGCTTAGTTCCTTCTTCGCTTCCAAGGTGATTTTTGTACTCAACTTAATTGGTGTTTTTGAATTTTTTAAAGTAAAGGTATGACTCGCTTGGGTATCCGAAATTACCACTGGATGTTCTGTATCATCTTTTGTATAGCCGTCTGGTGCTTTGCTTTCAATTATGATATAGGTTCCATAACGTAGATTGGAAAGCTGGTCAATTTCGCTACCATTTTCAATGATCTTATCACCTTTTACCTCAATGTTTGAGAATATCAGGGAAAGATTGCCATCCTTATCCTTTCGGTAAAGATCAAAGAACGCGGAATCCGTAGTAATCAATTCATTTTTTTCATCGACTTTTTTAAATTTGATGGAGCCATTTTTCCCACTCGATGTCCCCTCACCATCAGTAGATTTCACTGTTACACTCGTTGTCGTTTCATGATATTGAATATCTTTTCCATAAAGGGAGGCGCTGTTTTTTACTAACTCATTATTTTGAATACCTGGATCTAACAATGTCTGATACTCAATAATATAAGGCGTATCGATGGATTCTCCTAAATTGATGGTTAACGTTTGTGTTCCTGCAGCAGAATCTGAAGTAATTTCCGGTTTTCTGTCTTCAGGAAAATCAATTGCTGGACCATCCTTAACAAACGTTCCTGAGCTATTTTTTGCGGCTTTGTAAACCTTCACCACTACGTTTTTATCAGCATCATAAACAAATGTCTGCTCATTGAGCTTGACTGTATCTGTGACTACAGGATTAATGACTTTATGACCATCCTTATTTAGTACAACAGACCAGTTTATCAAACGATAATCATCGCCGATTCCCTGAACCCCTTTTTTATCGATCCAGGCGGTTTTATCACTTTTTTCTACCATCCCTTCGACTTTTAGAGGCGTTTTATCTTTTACGGTCATAGTCGCTACATTTTTATATTTATGGTACTCATCTGAAGCTTTTGCCGAAACAAAGATTGCGAAGGTTTTTTTCGTCTCCTTCAATAATTTAATGACTGGGACACCATCATCCAGCGAGTATTCATAGTCTACATTTTCTTGCCATTTGTTGCCTAAACTGCCTACCTCAGCCTTACTTGAAGCAATCTCCACATCATAAATGACTAGATCTTTAAGCTCCTGACCTTCACCTAGCTCTTCTCTAATTGTTGTATCGGCCGGAATAGTCGTCTTCCAGGTATTAAACAAGGCAGTCCAATAGACACTATTTTCAGCTGCTTTATCCTCGCTAAACGGATTAGCATGTGAAAAGGCAGTACTGACATCCGCATCTTTAGCTAAATATTTCCCATATTTTATCCCGTTGAAGGAAAACTTGGCGTCAACCCATGTAGCTACCTCGGCTCCATCAATATGTGTTTTATCGTCTTCACCTGTATACGTGACTAAAGCACTATTATTAAATTGTAATAACGCTCCGGAAGCATACTCTGGTTGCTGGTCTATAAAATAATGTGTGGAATACTCGAGTTTTATCTGGGCGCTCGTAGTAGCATAGCTGCCAATCAAACGGACGATAAAACCAACAGAATAATCTGAATCGTCATCAATTTTCTCTAATACATAATCAGTATCTTTCGTTAAAAGTTTGTCAGCTGTTCCATCATTTGCTGTAACTTTTAGCGTTGATTCAATCAATTGAAGCGGACTTTGTTTACTTCCATCAAGTAGTGCAAACCTATCTGTAATGACCGCATTTTTCATTACAATACGATTTTTATTTAAAGTCGTTTTCCAATCAATCGTATTATCTGAGTAGTCTTTACCTGTGGCGATTTTTTCTACGCCTAATCCCTTCTCAACATCTGGCTTTTCACCGCCTGTGATCTCTTCACTGTTTCCACCGTCTGTAATTACAGCTGTGTTCATCAGATCTGTTTTGATTGGCGTAGGCACCACAAACGTTTGGGTAGAGTACGTCACCTTATAAACACCTTTTTCAACAAACTTCAGTGTAAAATAAACGTATTCGCCATCCTTCTTCTTAAAATCAGCTTCGTCTTCAGAGAAAGACCATTTATCTCCTGGAACTAGACTTCCATCATTATCATATACCTTGATCGTATTCTTTAGCAGATAGTGATTCGCCGTATTCGGATCGCCATATCTTGAATACATCCAATCCTTTAAGGTCCCACCAGCTTGGGTGTAGGTAGCCTTGACTTCCCAGTTGAACTTTCCTGTATTCAAATCATAATCTGTACAGTATTTGTAATTGTCTTTATCATTAAAGGATACGCTGGCCTCTGAAGAATTCGGTATAAAATTATCGCCAGTGATCGTTACCTTATTGAGAAACTCTTTCTTTGTTTTATCTTCTAGCTTCATCTTCAAAACAATTCTGACTGTTTGATTCATGATTCCAGAAGCGAACTTATAGACATAATCACTGCCATCTTGCCAAGCTTGAATAAATCCAGCAGGTGCCGCTACCCAATTACCCGACTCATCCTTGACAGAATATTCATGGTGCCAAACGGATAACCCTTCAGGCAAAGCATCTCTTACGACAACATTTCTTAGATCACGTTTTTCTTCATTTAGGACGATTGTCCAAGTAACTGTATTATCAGATTCTATGATTCCTTTTTTATTGATATCCGGCTTTACGACAGGGACGACAATTTTGATTTCATCCCCAGCTTGGTCAGTAATATTGGTAGGAATCTCAATAGTTTCAGTATCCGTTTTAATATTCAGTTCAGTCTTTAGTTTGATGGTCCCTTCACGTTGGCTTAGCTTTTCTGCTACACCATTAAATCTGACTGTCAACAAACCGTTTTCTTCTAAAATAAAATCCCCTAAAATCTCTTTTTCCACACCATTTTCGTCTATATTCTTCAAATCACCTGTAACTTTATTGTGAACGGAAAAATATTCAGGCAGCTGATAGGTGTAATAATCACCATTTTTGATTATTTCCGAATCGTCTAAAATCCATTTAAAAAAGATCATGATATTCGCATCTTTCACTGCTGGATTTTCAGCTGTGAACTCATTTTCCTGAAGATCGGTAATCTTAATATCATTAAACAATTTAACGCCACGTTCGTTTAATTTCGGATTATGTGGTTCTTCTGCTTGCGGTTCTAGTTTTTCTTGCGTTGAGTTGACTTCCGTCAGCGGATCAGCCGCAGGATCGACTTTTTTATCGTAGTAAATCGTCGAAACCGTATTATTTCCAAAATCAACGTTTTCTGTTTCCAGATCCTCAGCGATCGTTTCTGCTGTCAGCTCGAGGATTCCCTCATAGAACTTGGCGCTCGTAAATTCTGGAGCGCGACCGTCCTCTGTTTCTTCATAATTCTTTTTAAATTGGAATACCAATTGTTGATTGCTTACTTGATAATTTCCCATTTCAGCTAAGCTGCCTGATTGGTCAGGAAAATTTAAATTATCCGGCAGATCAACCGCTACGATCGTATTTTCCTCAACTAGCGTTGCCTCCGCCAAGGACCAATTCAATTTGAGTTTTACTTCATCTTTGTGCTTCACACGGTTGCTTTCTGTAATTTCTTGATCAGACGTATCTGTAATCAACGCCTGATTGATCACCACATCGGCTGATTCAATGGTCTCCGCAAAGATTGACATTGGAAAGCTGCTAAGCATCATTCCCACGATTGCAGATAATGACCATATTTTTTTTAATCGATTCATCTATTTTCATCCCCTTTTAAAATATAAGATATTCTTCTCTATTTTCTTCCGTCATTTTGGTGCCATAAAGAATTGTCCCTGACATGTTTGACAGCATTCGAACGAGTTCTCGTTCACCGCTTTTATTATCAGGTAATTCTGTAAATGGTAACGCACTAATTTTTTGTTCAATTGTCTCTAAAGAAGCTGTACTTTTCCTTTTAGCTGACTGTGCCATCGCCTTTTCGCCAGTGTCAGGTAGATCATTTTTTTCTGTCTCTTTTGTTGTCTTTTTTCTTTTCGAAGCTTTTTGATCTGGCGGCTGTTCGGGCTCCGGCTCTTCGGTTGAATTCAAAAGTTCATCTTGTTCTTCTATCCGATCATTTGAAACAATCATCATATTTCCCGACTCAGATAGATCAAACATTAGTATTTTTTGTTCTTCTTTAACCTGAGCGATTAATTTTTCACTACTATACAAGATTGGTGCATTGGATTGATAAAACATCAGCGAAGGGAGCGCAAAGGCGATTAATATATTTTTATTCATAGGCCCCTCCCTTAACTGTTAATAGTAGATGACCAAACTCCGCCCAGTCTTCCGGCGTTGGCGGCCGTTTCCAAATTATTTGATGGCACGGAAGCATATCAATCAGAAAATCAGATAGATAAATTTGTGTTTTTGTGCTTAATTTTTTTTCGTAACAAATATTCATACTTTGAAGAGAAGTCAACATCATCTGGATGTATTCGTTATAGCTATGACCGTGAGAGAAATCGATGCAAATGTATACTGGAGCTTCCAACTCATCAACAGAGATTTTGGTCATTAAGAAAAACAAATAGTCATAATAAAGCTTGTTTCGCTCCTGATCCGAATGAAACAGGCCACGCTGAGCAATCTTTTCAATAAAATCTTGAATGATTTCATCCAATTTAGGATTAATTTCTTGAAAGTAGCGACGTTGGATTTTTGTAACAAATGTTGTTTCACGAAAATGATAAATCAGCCATTTACGATTAATTCGTAACAATCCGTCAGTTAATGCTTCATTTTCAGTTAATTGACTTAGTTCAAAACTGGAATGCTTGACTAGATAGTGAAGAAATTCAACCACTAATTCTTGCGCCTGCTGCTCCTCGGCTTTTTCATTGAAAGTAAGTTCTTGCTGCAAATCGATTTCCATCATCTGACAAAAGAGGAGTAGTGCAGCAATCTCGTGTTTTATTTCTGTGGGTGTAAGAGTAAAGTGCCCTTCCAACCATTTTGCAAGATACTCAGTCGTTTCGTTCTCCTCATAGTCAATAATTGCTTCGTCTATTGCATGATTTTTCTCCAATCGAATCATTGCTATACTCAGAAAAAACAATAATTTATGCTCTTTGGTTTTTGGTAAGGAGAGATTCAGAAAATGTTCTAAGTAACGAAGAACCTCTTTCGAGCGCTGTTGTATCACTTTTTCAAACGGGCTCGTTAATCCATTAAACATTTCATAGTACAAACCAAATAAAAAACTGCGAATGGACATTTCATTGCCGACTAGCTGATTCTTCTTAATCTGAAACCCTTCATCCACTAGCTGTTCCTTCAGCCTTTTGTATAACCTATAGGTACTTGAACGACTCACATGAAGTTCTTCGATTTGTTTATCAAGACTGGTCTCATTCGTTACGTATCGATGAAAAATTTGATAGGTCAAACTGCGCTCAATTAAGAAAACTCGCATCTTTTTTACAATCGCGTGTGTCAACTGATGGACTTCAATTTCACCTGTTTCCAGCAGTTCGATTGACGCTTCGTTATAATTAGCTTGTAATTCGGCTTGTAGTTCCTGCAGATATTTTTCCAATTTATATCGAGAGATCTCTAAAATATCTCCAAGCTGTTCAATTGAGCAATATGCATTCTTATTTAGTTCTAGATATTGAAGCAGATACCATTTATAACGGTCATCATCCATCAATAAATCATTCGCCTGCATTTCTCGCTCCTTTCAAATTAAGTATCTTAAATAATTAATTTTCTTAATTATATTGTTTATATAAGTAAAATTTAATTAGCAGAATAATCTTTTTGTCCTTATTTTTTGGTGTTTACGAAAAAAAAAGAGATTTGCACCATACAAATCACTTTTATCTATAAATATATCTTAACATATGGCTAATTAATTTAAAAAAATAATTAATTTATGAAGAATTTCGACAATTATAACACAAGTTATCTAAATGTGTATCATTAAATTCGTATTTTCCCTCAAAAACACTTTTAACAAATTAAAAAAACAGAGGTTATAATCCTCTGTTTTTCATTACTATCCGGTTATTATTCCATTTTATTCGTACAATTTGTTCGAATGAAAAATCCGATTTAGATCATTCGTTTTGCGATTGTTATATATTTTTTCAACCAGCTGCCGCAGATAACTGATAAAGCCACAAAAAGTAATCCAACGACAAAACCAGCCATGACTTGTGGGAATCCCGTTAATGTCACAAACAAAATATTGAATGGAATATCTAGAATACCAAAAAGATTCATCATTGCTACTATCGGCAAGCCAATACCGATGATCCCAAAAGCTCCCGTCAAAACTGAAAGAATTGGTACAATAAACATTCCTGAAAAGAATACGGCAAGTCCACTGCCAATTTTTCCGATAATCGTTCTGTCCTCTTTATTCCCGCCATTTGCACCATACACATTTCTGTTATTCATTTTTTGTTCCATTTTAAACACTCCTTTTTCATTTTAATGTATTTATTTTTCCTTCAGAAAAATAAGTCTGATTTTCAAGCCGTATACCATCCAACTAGGATTTCCTCCGATAGTTAGTGGTTACTTTTTTTGCTCCTTTGTTCAATAAAAAACTGTGAAAAGTTGGACTGGCATCCTCTTTTTAAATTCTAGTCTTTATAGTTACTCGCTTCATAGTTTATAAAACGATCTACACGATTTTTAATACCTAACGACGGTATGTATAATTTTAAAATAAAACTGCCATTCAAGGCAGAGATTATTTTTTTTGATCATATATCTTTCGGAATTTCTCAAGACGCTTAACTGCGTCTGCATCAAAAATCTCGATTCCCAATTTAGTCATCATTTCTTGAAAAAGGGCGAAACGATTGGCGACACTGCTTGGATCCTCATCATGGACCAGTGGAATCAACCAAATATTAATCAGCAACAGAATCATTTCCGCCAGTTCCTTTGGATAATCGGTCTTGATGGAACCATCCGCTACCCCTTCTTCGATGATTGGCTGAACAAAATGTGGAACAGATTCTTTGTAGATTCCTTCTAGTTGCATGGCTAACATCTGTGGGTTCTTTAGAAAATCTGGAGCCATTTGAAACATGTCATCCTGGCGAGGACTCTCTAAAGCAGTCGTAAACAGTGACTGCAGCTTTTGTAATCCTGTCATATTCTTATTTTTTTCGAGTTGACGAAGATGGTCTGTCTCATTTGCATTGTTTTGATAGAGCTTATTCATCACACCATCTAGAATATCTTCCTTTGATTTAAAATGGTGATAGATCGCTCCTTTTGACAATCCGCCAAGATTGTTAACGATATCCTGGATCGATGTATGCTCATAACCCTTCTCTAAAAACAGCTCCATCGAAACATCTAAAATTTTATTGATCGTTTCTTCTGGGTACTTATTGCGAGCCATAATCGCTATCTCCTATCCATACATTCGGTTGGTATGTATATAATATAATCCGTAACTCCTCGTAAGTCAACACTTTTTTCTAATAAATATTTAAAAAAGTTTTTTTCTAAGTTTTTTTCCCTCTGCCTAAGCTAACCCGGAGTTTTCCCTTTAAGTGCTGGTAGGTCAAAAACTGTTGACGTTCCCGTTTGATCGCTTTATAGCGTTTGGGCTGTTTCTTGTAGAATTCCTGATGATAATTTTCCGCAGGCCAGAATGTCTCAGCCTTTCGAATCTCTGTAATGATCGGTTTCTTATACCTACCAGAATCGATTACCACTTGTTTGGTTTTCTCTGCGATTGCTTGTTGTTCTTCATTCGTCGTAAAAATGATTGGACGATACTGCGGCCCTCGATCTTGAAATTGACCAAAAGCATCCGTGGGGTCAGTGATCTTCCAATAAAGATCGATAAGCTCTTGATAGCTCACAACCCTCGTATCGAAAATGATTTCCACTGCCTCAACATGTCCGGTACCGCCGCTGCTAACTTGATCGTAACTAGGATTTTCTAGCGCTCCACCTGTATACCCCGACAATACCGAAACAATCCCCGGCTGGGTTTCAAAAGGCTCTACCATACACCAGAAGCAGCCACCTGCAAAAATCGCCCGCTCTTGATGGGCAGGATTACTGACAAAATGCTTTTTCTTCACAGATTGATAAACGGCAGAGTCCTTTTCCGTGATCTCCTGATAAAAATCTGTCACATCTGGAGTGAGATTATTTCGTAGTGCCAATGGCCGCAGTTCTGCCTCCAACTTCGCCAATTGCTCCTTGAAATTGCCTTTATCATCTAACGCATTTTTAGTCGTGGTCAATAAGTAGCGCTCCCAGTCACGCGTCTTCGGATTCAATATTAAATTATAGATTTTCTCTAGTACTTCTTCTTGAGTCAATTGCATGATGCCCACCTCGATCACCTTCACTTAAAATTCATCTGCAATTTACCACAATTTTGTTGAATAATCGAATAGTTGGATTGCAAAAAAGACTTATCCAAAAAAGATAAGTCTTCGTTTATTGTAAAGTATCAAATATCTAGGATTCCTTTGATTTTTCGGAATGAGATCGTGTAAATAATTGCTTGATAAGCAACAACTACTAGCAATAAGACACTATCCATCATTAACGCACTCATTTCAGTGTTGGTAAATTGGCCATCGTTTGTATTGAACATCAGCAACGTAAAACAATAAATCAACATCACCGCGACGACAGTCGGCAACACAAACAATTTGTTCAGCTGACTAATTACACATTTCCGGATATAGTGATTATTCGCTCCCAAACGTTTCAAATCTTCAAACAATCGCTGATTGGATAAACCAATCGTAATACTGCGCGTGTAAGAAATAACTCCAACTGCGGCTAAACAAATGATCGCGACAAAAATGAAGACTAAGAAATATACCGCTAAATTTTGGAAAAAGGTTTTCTCTACTAAGATTTTCATCGTTGGGTAATATTTCCAGTTATCCATTAAATCGGGATTCTCAGCTGAAAGAGTTAGTACTCGATCATAACTGTATTTCTGATGATTTGCTTTGGCTTTAGCTGATTGGTGAGCATCATAAGAATTTAAAACCGCCATTTTTGAGGAGGCTTTTTCAAGGAATTCTTGATAAAGCGCTTGAGCAAAAGGATACGAAGCTTCCAAATCTGCAACATTGAATAGAATCTGCTTTGTCTGATTTGCTTCACTCAACTCTTGTTTAATGCTCTGATAATCCTGGTCATTCAAAACATAGCGGCGACTTCCTTGACTTACCAAAGGCTGATAACGAACGACGCCCTTGAATTTTAATGAAAGCTTCTCATTAGTGACAGGATTGGTGACTTGATCCAAATCATTATCCTTCTCCCACATACCTTCAGCTTCGTCTTGTCCCTTTACTCGATAATACTGTCCTTGAGGGACTTTGAGCTTATGATTTGTTTGCTGATTAAAGGTACTTGCATCAATAAAATCGGATAACCGGTGATCCTCCATGTAGTCTTCAATTAATTTTCCATCATCTGACCAATCACGTTCTACACCGCTAGCTAATAGTTCTGAAAAAATAATTTCCTGATAATTCTTGATTTGTACATCATGCTTTTCTGCCAATCGATAGATATCCTGCTGATTGACTTCATCTTCCGAAAGATTGTAATGCAGTTCATAATCCACTGGACTGTTTCCATAGATGTTTAACGCGCTGTATAATTGCGGCGGATAGAAACAAGCAAAGAGACTGGCGGTTAATAGCAACGCAATAATGCTCATATTACGAACCGTTTGTCGACCTTGAAATTTCATCATGTTGGAGCCAATCAAATCATTGTAGTATTTTTGCGGATTTCTTCCCCGCTTGCTCTTCATGATCGCATAGGTCATGATGCGGTAAAGACCGATCAGTGAAATTAAATAAGTAGCGCTCCAAAAACCAGGCATTTGTGTTCCCATACTAGCTGTGATTGATGGAACAACGAAGCCTAAAGCTAATCCAAGAATCAATAACACGAATCCAGATATCCCATACCTCGTAGTAACTGACCGTAATGGTTCATTTTTATGCTCATGATACAAAATTTCCATCATATCCGTGCGCTGAACAAATTGATATAACTGAATGAGCACTGGTACCATTGAAACAAGACCGAAAGCCAGACCGATCGCAACACCAGTAAACGACAAGCCTAAGGACATATCGCCAAGATTAGACAATACCATTTGAAAAATCTGCCAGATCAGAAAGGCTAAGCCAATTCCGAGAATGACACCGACCATGATGCAGGCGATCATTAATTGCAGCATCTCGATCGTCAGCTTTTGTGATAAGTATTTTTTCTTCGCACCTAAAGCCAGAAACACACCAGTCTCGCGACTTTTGTATTTTAAGAATAAGCTGGCTGCATACATAATGAAGATCAAACAGCCAATGATCGCAATCGCGAAAATCATCATCACTTGCTTGCGGCTGTCCCCGCCAATCGGAAGTGTTTGTTGGACGATCGTGCTATACAACATCACCGCATAAGACGTAATCAGTAAAACTGAAAACGTCATACAGAAAACGAATTGCAGGTAATTTCGCTGATTGTATTTCCGCAGCTTCTTTAAAAGATCAGACATGGATAGCTTCATCAGGATTCCCCTCCAATTCTTTTAAGACATGGAGCAACTCATCAAAGAATTGTTGTCTTGTGCCTGTTCTTACTAATTCCGTAAACATGGTGCCGTCCTTCATCACTAGCACGCGATCGCAATAACTAGCCGAAAATGTATCATGGGTAACCATAAAAATCGTTGCGCCCAACGAGCGTTTGGCTTCAATAAAGGCTTCGATCACCGTATCGCGAGATTTACTATCTAAGTTTCCAGTCGGCTCATCGGCTAAGAGAATCAACGGGTCATTTATCAATGCCCTAGCCACCGCCGTCCGTTGCTTTTGTCCGCCCGAGATTTCCACCGGATACTTATTGGCAATTGAATCAATCCTAAATAACTTCAGCAGCTTGGATACCTTTTGTTCCATTGGTCGATAGGGTGCTTGCGTGATGACTTTCGGCACACAGACATTTTCAAAAATCGTTAAGCCATCCAGCAGCATGAAGTCCTGAAAGACAAAACCTAGCTTCTTATTCCGTACCTCCGCCATCGCTCCCTCGTCGAGCTTCGCCAGTAACGTATCATCTAAGCGAATCTCGCCTTTTTCATAAGGAATAAAACACGAAATACAATTCAACAGAGTTGTTTTCCCGCTCCCCGATGGTCCCATCACCGCCACAAATTCACTTTTATCAACGGTAAACGAAACATCCTTCAATACATCATACTGAACCCCGCCAGTATGGAAGCTTTTGTATAAATGATCCACTGTTAACATTTTTTCTCCCCCTGATTCCTAGAGCTGTCACTCTTGTTTTCTATACCCTTATTCTAGGAAAAATTGGCAGACTTACCCATGAGTCATCTTGTAAACTTTGACGCTTTTATTGTCAATTTCGGTAATATTTTAGTGCTATAATGACTAAAAGGGAGGGGTAGAAATGATTCAAGTGGTTTGTTGTGATGATGAAAAAGAGATGCGTAAAGTATTGATCAAAATAATCGAGCCAGAGTTGCAGCTGCAGGGAATCAATTATCAGCTCAGTGAATTTGCTTCGGGGGAAGAATTACTGAGCAGTAATCGGCTGGAGGCGGTGGACCTGCTTTTCTTAGATATAGAAATGAAGACCTTGGACGGTATCGAAACAGCCAAGCAACTACGGAAAGTCAATCAACGCGCGGTGATCGTCTTTATAACGGCTTTTGCCGATTTTGTTTTTCAAGGCTATGAAGTCAAGGCGTTGAATTACCTTTTGAAGCCTTATGGTGAGAAGAAGATCGTCGAGGTATTACGCAAAGCATTAGACGAACTGAAAATGACTCAGTCAAAATATTTCGTGATTGAACAAAAATCAGGCATCACGAGAGTGCCATTAAAGGATATTTGCTACTTCAGCAGTGATCGCCGCATGTTGACGGTGGTAACTACAAAGGATTCCAGTTCTTTCTATGGAAAATTAAGTGATTTAGAACTGCCAGACTCTTTTCTGCGAATTCATAACCGCTATATCGTCAATTTGAACTACGTAGAGCAGCTGGAAGCTGCGTTTCTTTATTGCAATCAAGAGCAGTTGCCCATCAGCCGCAAATATCGGCAGTCCCTAATGGTCAACTTCGCTAAAAATATGTTGGGGTAGGTGATCGGATGAATGCCATTTTTGATTTTACTAATAGTATATTTGGGGTATTTGGCACCTATTTTCTTTATCAGCTCGTTCGGCAATTCGTCGCCGTGAAAGAAAATCGCTTTTTTAAATCGCTCTTTCTCTTAGTATTATTTTGTTCAATCTCGTCGCCGATTTTTCCAAACGATATGTATAATGTATTAATCATATTTTTACTTTTTTTAGGATCTAATTTGCTCTTCTTACAAGGACCATTCATCCACAAGCTTTCTTTGTCGCTCATTTTATTTCCCTTTATCATTGCACTCAATTTTTTAGCTGAAGATATTGGATTGAGACTTTGGATCGCCGGTGGGAGAGGACTAGGCTTAGATTTATTATTGCACGGTATGATGCATATTGTACGTGGTCTCGTTTGGCTTGCGATGTATCAAGCATTTCGTTATGCGACTCCATATTCAAAAACACAGATTACACCGAAGCTATGGTTCATTCTTGATTTAATTTGTTTAACTCCATTGATTGCGATGGTTAGTTTCATTATTTTTACACCGTCGAATACCTTGATGATCTATCCAGCTTCTTTTGCAAGTATCCTGACAAGCATCAGCAGCTTATATATGACGGGACACGTTGCAAAAAGTTTTCACTATAAATTAGAAAATCAAAATCTGCAGCTGCAAAAGGAGTATTATCAAGAATTAGAAGGCAATCAAAAACAGCTACGCAAAGTTCACCACGACATGAACAATCACTTTGGTGTGATGCTCAATTTAATTCGTGAAGAAAAATCCGAAGCAGCAGAAGAATACTTGGCAAACTTGACCCAGCAGCACATCTTATCCAATCGTATTTTTTGTAAGAATACGATCGTCAATGCCGTACTAAATGCCAAATATCAGCTGATGCAGGACTATCAGATTGCTTGCTCGATACAGCTAGACATCGACACCATGATAACAATTGATGATATTAGTTTGTGCTCGTTATTCGGGAATACTTTGGATAATGCAATCGAAGCGGCAAAAGATGCTCCCAAAAAAGAGGTCAGCTTGAAGGCTAGATATTATAACGGTTTTTTCAGCTATGAGATCAAAAATACAAAAAAGCACCAGATCAAGAAGACTGGTTCGCGCTTCTTCTCAACTAAGGACAAGCCGCAGGAGCATGGAGTCGGATTGCAATCTGTCCGTTCCATCGTTGAAAGCTATGATGGAACCTTGAATATTGACTATGATGATGAACAGTTTTCCTTAGTCGTGTTGATCAACAATATTTAAAAAGCGAAGTGGTAGCTAGTTAAGCTAGGTCACTTCGCTTTTTTGATTACAATAATTCTTTTCTTAACGTTGCATCATCAACAGGCGATAAGTACTTCGGCGCGATATCCAATACCGTGAAGGCTCCGAATTGTTTCTCTGCTGCTAAGCGCGCGCATGCTCTGGCATAGGCCACTAAGACACTGGCGGTGAATTCAGGATTGCTTTCCAATTGCAGATTGTACTCGATCACTTGCTTCGTATTCTCGTGGGTCGTCCCTGTCCGCAATACCGTCCCGCCGTGAGGCATCGCAGCGTGATCACGTTTTAATTCGTCCGCTGATATGAAATGCACAATCGTATCGTATTCATCAAAATAATTCGGCATCGTAACGATCTCTTCTTTGATCGCGTCAGCATCGGCATTTTCTGCTAAGACAACGAAACATTCCCGGAGATGTTTATCTCTGGTCGTTAAATTCATTTTTTCGCCAGCTTTTAACTTCTCGATCACTTCATTTTTCGGGATCGTGTATTGGATCGCATCAGCAACCCCTTCGATTCTTCTCAAGGCATCTGAATGTCCTTGGCTTACACCCTTGCCCCAAAAAGTATACGTCTCGCCTTTTGGCAAAATACTTTCCGCATACAAACGATTTAAACTAAACAAACCTGGATCCCAGCCAGTTGAAATAATCGAAACGGTTTGATTATCTTTGGCAGCCTGATCGACATTCGCAAAATGTTCAGGAATCTTGGCATGGGTATCAAAACTATCGATCGTATTAAAGTTTTTTGTGATCGCTGGTGTTTGCACTGGTAGATCGGTTGCTGAGCCGCCGCACAAAATACACACATCGATCTTTCCCTTTTGTGCATCTAAATCATCCATCAGATAAACCGGTGCACCATCGGTCTGAACCGTCTCCGGCTTTCTTCTTGTAAAGACGCCGACCAATTCCATATCGGCATTTTGCTTCAATGCCCGTTCCACACCACGACCTAAATTTCCATATCCGACAATTGCTACTTTGATCATTCGTTGTCCCCCTATTCGTATTTATTAAAAGTATACTATAAATTCAGCTTGATAATTAGAAAAATCTCATCACAAAAAAAGATGACCAAGAAACCTCCAGCAGATTCTTGGTCATATCATTAGATTAAATTGTATTTGATCAAACTATCAACCGCTGCTAATACAGCCTCTTCTTTTGTACCGATCGGTGTCCATCCCAATACTTCTCTGGCTTTGGCATTACTGACATTGCGGTTCATCTCCGCCATAAATTGTCCTTCTCTTGCTGTTGCGTTAAAATGTGAAGCCCCTTTAAGTATCCAGTTTGGCATGGTTCTCTTCGAAATTTTCTCTGCCAATTGCGGACGTTCTTTCCTCAGCAACTCTGCGATCTCCGGCATTGAGATCATGCCATCTGTAGTTGCTATAAAGCGTTGCCCTGCTGCTTCCGGTGTGATCATGGCGCGAATGTGTAGATCAACGACATCCCGCACATCTACAACATTTAATTGAATATTCGGAATGACTTTCATCGAACCACTGGCAATTCCCTTCAGCAGATCGAAACTGCCAGAAACATGACTGTCTAACGATGGACCAAAAATCGCTACGGGATTGACTGTCGCAAACTCTAATCCTTTCCCTTCTGTTTCGATAAATTTCCACGCAGCTTTTTCAGCCAGCAGTTTGGACTTCTCATAAGCTGAAAGGCCCTTCGCATTTTCATCAGTCCAATCATTTTCAGTTGTTACTGACTGCCAATCTTGATTAGTAAAGCCCACAGCTCCGAAATTTGAAGTCATCACGACCCGTTTCACCTTTGTGCGTTTAGCCGCCTTCAAAATCCGCACGATCCCTTCAATTGCTGGTCGAATCACTTCAGCTTCATCTTTTGGAATTTCAAAGAAAACTGGTGAAGCCACACTCAATACATAATCACGATCCTCCATCGCTTCATCCCAATTGTCATCCCTCGATAGATCCGCTTCAATAAAGGAAAGCTGATCAAATTTTGTGACACCATTTTCACGTAAGGTATTAACTACCTTGTCTTTGCTTTTCAATGAACGTACCGTAGTTCGCACGTCATAGCCTTTGTTCAATAATTGTAAGAGCATTTGCATGCCTAAAAATCCCGTTCCGCCAGTTACCAATACTTTTTCTGTCATGTTGAAGACCTCCATCAATTTTTACCTACTTTAAACCCTAAACCATGGTCGAGGGCAACTGTTTTGATAAAAAAAGTGAGAGAAAAATTCTCCCACTCCTTTTTATAGTAGATGATTGTCCTTCAAAACATCGCCAATATAGGTATGTTCAACTTTCTTCACGAAATGCTCCAGCACTTTTTTCTCAACGAATGGCAGATCCATCTCGGAAAGCTTTTTCCGGTCACTCAAATAATAAACGGAATTCGCTAATGTTCGAATATCGTAGGCTGATGCAAAGACTTCGGGCACACCACGTTCGATATCTAAGAATGAATAAACTGCCTCCATTGCTGTACGAACGGAGTATTCCGTCGTAAAGACTGTATCACGCTCGGTTTCAGCGAAGTTTCCAATGAAAGCCAAATTCTCTGAGCCATTAGGAATGACTAGTGGACGATCGCCCGGTTCCCGCAGCATAAAGTATGACGTGATAAATGGCATATAGACCGGTGTCACAACACAAGATTCTTCAGAGATTCGTTTGATTTCGTCTTCCGGCATGCCTAAATGATACATCAATTCTTGGACGATTTCTTGCCCACTACATTGCTCGATCGGTTTCTTGATGTAGTTTCCTGGCGTGTTTGACAGTAGACCATAGACCCAGGTTACAGTTTGTTGATCGTTTTGTTCTTTGAAATGTGGTTGACGGTGTGTCGCAAAACTCATCAACCAATTAGAATCCTTGATCGTAATGATCCCGCCAGTAACAACTCTTCCAGTTCGTAATTTCCGTTGCGTCAAGCGTGAGATATAAGGTTCAATGTCAAAGTTCTCCCATGTCACCGTCGCTGAAACAAACCAGCTTTCATCTGGCAAATTATCACAAAAGACTTCGGGATGACCGAACTCATTGGACTGTTTGGCCAAATTTTTCCAAAGATTCCAGCTGCCGCCCAATTCACGAGTGATTGGTGCAGGTGTATGATGGTCGCCTTCTGTTGAGCTTTCAGTAATCGAGCCATTTGTGACAAAGACTAGATCATTTTCGGTTAAATCAATTTCTTCGGCTTTGCCTGAGCGCGTCAGCAAAATTTTCTTAGCGACTTTTTTGTCCGGCATCGCATCGACTTGAATATTGTTGATCTTCGTTTCATATTGGAAATCCACGCCATGATCATTTAAAAAAGCCAATAATGGTTTTACTAAAGATTCATACTGATTGTAGCGTGTGAATTTTAAAGCTGTAAAATCTGGTAATCCTTTAATGTGGTGGATGAAACGCATCACGTAGCGGCGCATTTCAATCGCTGAATGCCATTTTTCAAAAGCGAACATCGAGCACCAGTATAACCAAAAGTTAGAGGCAAAGAATTCTTCGCCAAAAACATCCTCGATCTTCTTACCGATCAGTTGGTCTTCTGAAGTCATAAATAGATCAACCAATTCTTTTTGCGCTTTTTTCGACAATGTAAAGTCACCATCATCTTCTGCACGTTCACCACGATTATGGATAATCCGACAATTTGATGAGTTAGGGTCATCATGGTCCAACCAATAAAATTCATCTAAGACTGAAGCATCTTCTACTTCCAGTGATGGCACCGAGCGGAATAGATCCCACAAACATTCAAAATGATTTTCCATTTCACGACCGCCCCGAGTCACAAAGCCGTCGTGAGGAATAAATTTTCCATCCAATGAGCCGCCAGATAAAGAAAGTTCCTCAAAAATATGAATATGCTCACCCTTCATTTGACCATCTCGGATCAGAAAAACCGCTGCTGCTAAGCCAGCCAGTCCTGCACCAACGATATAGGCACTCTTGTCATCGACTCCTGCCGGTTTTCTCGGTCTAGCAAATGCTTCGTAATTTCCATTCGTATATCTCATGATGTTTCCCCCTTCAAGTTGTTACCCTCAGCTTACCAACTCAAAAAAAATATTGAAAATAAGACGCTTTCAAGGAATCAAAAATTTTGACTAATTGCTTGATTTGTCTAAAAAATCGGCAAAAAAAATCCTGCAAAACAAATTTCAACGCAAAAAGGAACACTTAACATCAGATGGATCATCCAACATTTAGTGTCCCAACTTATCTCAATCAGTTACATCTACAACAAATAAACGACACCATTCGCTCCTGTTTAATTCCACATGAAAGAAGCCTGATTGTCTCATTTTTTTCAATCATGCATACCTTTAATGAATCTTTTCCACTAACCAATGGCGCGATTATCTTTTTTTCTTATGCCTATTTTTCCTTTTCCCAAGTGCTCTGTCCACGCGTCTCTTCGTTTCCTTTTCGTTTCTTTTCTTCTCGACTTTTCCCACACTTTTACTAGAACCTTTATTAGCGGTATCGGGTTTTGCTGCGGTCTTCTTTTTCTTTTCAGTGGCATCCGTTGATCGGTTGTTCGGTTCATTGGAATTTTTCGGCGGAATGTCGTCTTTTGGTAGCGCAGAACTCGGACTTTTTTTATTCGATACTGTGTTTTTGAAATCCGTGGATTCTTCCAAGCCTTGTTCTGGTTTTCGATCAACAAGTGGCACACGAACAACTTCCTCTTTATTAGATGGCACAGATTGTTTTTGAACTTTCTCTGGTTGTGGTACTTGCGCAGCGGCAATGACTGTTTCTTTTTCGTCAGCAGCCTTTTGAGGTTTTTGGCGTGAGTTGTTAGAGGTGGCAATGATCGTTCCTTGTGTTTTGTAGCTCACGTAAGTCGCAAATTTTTGCCCGCCCTCCACTTTAAAAATACTCAAGGTGGTCAAAATGTTTAGAATATTGATGGTCAGCTCTTCATCGATCGTCGGATCAGTTTCGCGAATCGTCAATTTGTGTTTTTTGCCGTCTTCACCTTCAAAGATCGCTTCGACACGATAAACAAGACCCTCAATCCGATTATCGAGTGTCCCTTCCTGCTCTAAAAAGCCCTTATAGATGCGTGCCTCAATTGTTTGCGCGAAGTATTGTGAACGATTGCCGTACAGCCGTTTTATTAAGGATTCCCACTCATCAACCGAAAAATAATCTTGGAAGTAGGGCAGGTACTGGCACATGGTGTTGGTTTTTTCTGCTGACAGATAGACTTCTCTGATCAAGTCCATAATTAATATCTACTGAACAAATCACTTTTCTAGAAGGTTAGTGATCTATCCTTAAATAAAATGAAAAATTGCTGACTAGGAGGAGCACCTAAAAATTCT
>NZ_JAWGOQ010000036.1:0-47173 GCF_032555305.1 Enterococcus sp. | reverse complement strand
TAATCCGTGTTCTTTCATAAACTCTTTCTCCTTTTCAAGTTGCTTATTTAAGTTGTACTCTTATTTTTTTCAATCGTGGATGATGGCCGGTCACCACGTGAAACCCTGATCTGTTTCTTAGCTTTACAAAAATAACATACGCTTTTCGAAAACCGTTTTCAAGTTCAGAATTTTAACGTGAAATTAAAAAGTAGATTAATTCTAATTTAATAATAAAATTTACTTTGCTGGCAACTTCAGCGTCATTTCTTAAGAAATATAGGAGCAAAATGTTCTAAACGATGAAGATCAGGCAGACATTCTTTAAATAACTGTTCCATTATGTAAGAAAAAAAGATCGCAAGACTATCCGCTCGCGATCTTCCATTGCTATTTCCATGTTTTACAACGATCATTTCCTAATTGTATACTGAAAAACTCACCTTTTCTTTTCGATAACATCGAGTAACTTACGGTTTTTGGTAAGCTTGTTCTCTAAAAGAAATTATTCGTCATCAACAGTATCAGCCATAACTCCTGATTTACGTTTTATTGAAGAGAGCTTACAAACTAAAATAGTACTGGTCAAACACAGCGTCACTCCATTGGCTATGATGATTGCCGTATCTGACTGCACGATGCCATGAATAATCCATAGAAAAATACCTACTACTTGTAAAAGACAGGTTTCAAAAGCAATTGACCGAGTATCCTTGGTTTTTAATATTTTTATTACTTGAGGTACAAATGCAATCGTTGTTAATAGACCTGCGATACTACCTATCATCGTTTTCCTCCTTAATGAGCCGAGCTTCAAAATCCCTAAACTACATGAATTCTATCATTTAAAGCAAGTCGGAATCCGTTTTTGAAATAGGATTAATAACCGATTCATGTTTTTTGCTAAAATAAACAAGATACTTGTAAATCTCGTTTCCAGAAACAGCTCAAACGAAAGAATAAAGTTTGAATCCCACAAAGACTTTTGATCACACTGACCCAAGCAAAAACTCCAGACAAGTAAAAAACATCCCTGCAAAAGGATTCTCCTTTTATGATCCTCTTACTATTTTCAAGTTTTTTCAACAGTCCAAAAATCTACACTCATCTAATTTCAAAAGGATACTTTTTGATAGTATACGATTATCCGCATTTTATGATTCAGTCGTTGAATTACATAGCGCTTGGCACTATAAACCAACAGAATAAGCGGTAGTTCTATCTCGGCTATGTTTAAACACTAGATAAAAAATACTGAATTATTGTCATTACAGTATAATGACCCTTGTGTCCATTTTTTTAATAGCCAGCTGTGCTAAATCTTCAGATCGAACAAGTGGTTTTAGTACACTCATTTTCAGAACGTTTCTTTTAAGACTAACTGATTGTGATTAAGGGGGAGATTCTTTTTTGTGTAATCTAGAACAAGGGCGAATAACTTTGAATACAGTTAGAAAAGCAATATAGAAAAGAACTACCCATTGAAAGGGAACCTTTAGAGTAATCTAAAGAACAGTTGGGAGTTTTATATGCAAGAAAAGAGGCTCGAAAAACTCGAGCCCCTTGTGATAAAACTATTTCGCAACATCCCAATCATAAGCCCATGCTTGCCAACCTGCATCAGAGTAAAGCAGTAATTGATTGTCTTTTCTTTCTTTGATTAGGAAGGTTCTGGTTGTTTTGTTATCGATATTGATCGTTTCACCACTTGCCCATCTGGATGCAGAGCTTTTCAGTTTTACCTTGTCTCCACGTGCGAACGTGTTATTAGGCGCGGCACTTACTTGATTGTTGTAGACCCATCCAAAAATTGATGAATCAGCTACCGATTGAATTTTTGTGGCTTCACTGTTTTTATCGACAACTTTATAGACCGAATCATATTCATTCAAAGAGATTTTTACATTTGAAGAAACCCCTTTGTACGCGTTCCAAACAGAAGAATTTTGATTCATCACTACATATTTTTTATTGTAATCAGTCTCAGGTGTCGTTTTGTGTTTTCTTTCTAGCACAGCATCCCAATCATAGAGCCATGCTGACCAGCCTGATGCCGCATCTGAATAGATATGAAGTTTATTATCCTTGCGTTCTTTTACGATAAAGGAACGAGTAGTCTTGTTCTCAATATTGATTGGCTTTCCATCTGCCCAATTAGTCGCTGCTGCACGTAATTTCACTACATCATTTGTACCAATACTATTGGATCTTTTTAGCATCATGTCATTAATTGATATATTGCCACCCCACGCATCATCTAATGTTCGAACATAGAATGTCCCGTCATCATTTACTTTGGAAATTTTATAAGGTCTCATCATATCGTCGTAACTAATAGTTGAACTGCCGATCCACTTAAGGGCACTCATGCCAAAGGAAACATTGGTCCCCACCTTAAAATCAGCTTTGGAAATATCCCTTTCAAGATCCTCTTCGCGAATATTGCCCGCCCAAGATCCCGGTATCCGAATCGTAATGGCGCCGTTTGAATTGATGCCCTCAACAATATGGGTCCTTTGGTAGTCCTCTTCAGCAAGATTTGAACTGCCCACCCATTTAGTCGCTGTTCTTTTAATCTTAACGTAGTCACCTTTTTTGAAGGCTGGAGTTGCTTTTTCCAAATCTGCTTCTTTAATTATGCCTGCCCATTCTCCAGGTATGCGTAATTTGACTCCGTTACTTTGATACTCCTCAACAATCAGCACTCTAGTATAATCATAGTCAGAAAGTTTTCCGCTTCCCACCCAATGAGTGGCGGTTTTCTTGATTTTCACACGGTCGTTTACTTTGAATTTTTGAACTGGAGTGTCTGGTAAAATTCTGACAGCGAAGCTTGGTCTAAATTCGTCCCAAATAGGAGAAATCTCAACTGTTTTACCAAAATCTGGGGCATGCACGTATTGGTTATTACCAATACAGATTGCTACGTGATAAGTGTTTCCGCGAGCTCCCCAAAAATATAAATCTCCGGGTTTTGCTTCTGCAACGCTTATCATGTCACCTGAATACTCCTGTTCCCACGTGACATTCTTAATATCTTTCCCTGTCACAGTTTTATAGACATAGTAGGCCAAGCCTGAGCAGTCAAATGCATTGGGTCCTAATCTCGTCGGATTGGTTTGAGTATATGGTTTTCCTAAGTGTTTCTTAGCCTCAGCAACAATCTGATCCCGTACACTGGTCGCTGCAAGATTAGCTTTCAGTTCTGGAGAACCCTGTCGATTATATTCAGAATTATTTTGACTAGAAATTGTTTTGCGGAAATTTTCATACTCCTCAAAGCTCATGGTTTTTTTCCGATTATCCGATTCATACTGCTCATTTAATTGCTCCTTATCATCTACCTTCGTCTCTTGCTGGACAGTATTCTCCCCTTGATTGTCTTCACCGTACACTTCTGTTGTGAACATTAAATTACCCGCAACCCAAAATAAACACATCGTACTCATAAGTCTAATCTTTTTCATATCATTCACCCTTTCTGCAACCGGCTACAAAATTAGTTTATCATCGCTTTCTTTGTAATAGTTGTCAGAATAGTGACAAGCTTCAAAACCATTGATAATAGTGTGAACATACAAAAAACCTACACTCAGAATCTTTTTGAGTGTAGGTTCAAGGAGCCTCGCTATAAATTATAGAAACTTCTTCGGTGTCTTCAACATTCTCAACGCATTCAGAATAACCAAAATCGTACTACCTTCGTGCATGATCACATCAACTCCACTAAATGTTGGTCAAAGTAAATAGTTCTCCCAGTAAACTGATTAGTTTACTTAAAATTTTAAGTAAAGCATGTTAAATTTAGTGATAAGGAGATGATTATGATGGAAAATATTGTACCTGTTTCAGATATGAGATCGTATAATCAGACTTTAGCCAATGTGAAAGCTGGTCAAGAGATGATTCTAACAAAAAATGGTCGGGCTAAGTATGTCGTAAGCGATTATGAGGAGTATCAAAAGATGAAGGCTACTCTGACCTTGTTTGAAGAATTGCACAAAGGAAAACAAGCGTTGAAGGATGACGGCCCTTTATCCTTAGACCAGCTAAAGGCTCGAATGAATGAAAAAAAAAATAAACTGCATCTATCTCCTCAAATCGAAAGAGATTTATCAGATATCATTTTCTACATGCAGCAATTTGGAGCGTACGAGTCTACCGTGCTAAGCTTTTTAGACAAAGTCTACTCTGCTTTTGAGTTCTTGCAGGCAACTCCTTTACTTGATCAATCATTAGAAAGCAAAATAGCAGCCCCAACGAACATCCGCTTCTACCTCGTTGAGCAGCACATCATTTTTATGAGATCGTCGACGATGTGATGGAGGCTACTCGAGTGCTCCCGGAAAAGAAAGACTATCTTCGAATATTGGGATTCTAGATCGGTCGCGGCTTTTTCAAATGCAGGAACCTAACAAAAGCGAAACGCCCATAAACTTTCCAAATAGAAAGTAATATGAGCGTCTAGCTTTTCATTCGTAAAGTTCTTTTCAAAAAGACTGTACGATTGTTTCGAGAAGTTATTTCTCCTAAAACTCCTGCTTCGTACAATTTGAAGCTTTGAAGAACCCCAGAGTTACATTCAAAGTCCTCTTTTAAATGTTTTCTATAAATTATAGAAACTTCTTCGGTATCTTCAGCATTCTCAACGCATTCAGAATAACCAAAATCGTACTGCCTTCATGCATGATCACACCGATCGTAATATCCATCTTGCCGAGAAAATTCAATGTAACTAAGGTTAGTACGACAACCATTGAAAAAGCGATGTTCTGCCATGTGATTTTATCCATTTTCTTACTTAGCTTATGAGCGTAAACAAGCTTGGATAGGTCATTTTTCATTAGGACTAGATCAGCGACATCCATCGCCACATCTGTTCCATCACCCATCGCGATACCGACATCCGCGGTAACGAGTGCAGGCGCGTCATTGATTCCATCCCCCAGCATGGCGGTTGAGCCGTATTTTGCTTGCTGCTCTTTGACAATCGCAGCTTTGTCTTCCGGCATCACGTTGGCTACGACTTCATCCACGCCAATTTGTTTTCCGACTGCTTCACCAGTCAACTTCGCATCCCCAGTGATCATGGTCGTGTGCAGTCCAGCTTCTTTGAAGTAGGCGATGGCATCTTTGGCGTACTGATTAGGTACGTCCATCAAGGCGATCAAGCCGATCACTGCTTCATTTTTTCCAATAAATACAACGGTCTTGCCTTCTGCCGAGAATTGCTTTTCCTTTTCTTTATAGATGAAGGAAACTTTTTCAAAGGAGGCTGGTTTGCCGATGCGATAGCTGTTATTCGCATAATTAGTCGACGGCCCGCGTCCTACTTGATTTTCTACTTCAAGCGTAAACTCCTGCGTATCGGGGAACTTATTGATGATCGCAGTTGCTAATGGGTGGTTCGATTGTTTTTCCATCGCAACGACCAAGTCAATAAGCTCGTCTCGATTCAAGCCTTGTTCGAAAACGTAGTCAGTAACTACGGGTTTGCCATTAGTCAACGTGCCGGTTTTATCGAAGGAAATGGCTTTTAGACCTTGCAGTTTTGACAGATAAGCGCCTCCTTTTACCAGTACACCTTTTTTAGACAAATTGGAGATTGTCGCTAAGGTTGTGGGTACAGCACTTGCGGCAAGGGCACAGGGTGAAACGGAAATCAGATAAACCATACTTCTGTATAAACTCAAATCCCAGCTCCAACCAAAAATGTACGGTCCAGCAAGTAACACGAATGGAAACAAGGCTAAGACGATCGTCACATATTTCGGTTCCAAGCGTTGGATCAGCGTGGCTGTCTTGGTCAGACTCTCTTGGGACTGATTCACCAGCTGCAAGATTTTTGAAAAGACGGTTTCCGAACTATCCTTCGTAACCTTCATCGTAAAGGTGCCGGAACCGTTGATCGTGCTGCCATAGACTTCATCGCCGACTGTTTTTTCTTTAGGAATACTCTCGCCATTGATAGATGATTCGTCAATCGCAGTCGTCCCGGTTAAAATCACTCCATCCGTTGGCACCTGAGCGCCGTTTAGAACCTGCAATGTATCGCCGACTTTTACCTCATCAACGGGAACGACTTTAGTACTGCCATCAGGATAAATGATTCGGGCTTCAGTCGGATTCAGATTCAATAAATTGGTGATTTCCTTTTTACTTTTTCCATCAACGTAATCTTCCAAGAAATGCGCCGCTGCAAAAATCACGATCAGCATCGCAGCTTCTTCGTACTTGCCAATCACAATCGCTCCGGCAGCTGCCAAAGCCATCAAAAAATGAACATTTGGTTGAAATTTTTTGGCCCTGCGGGAATTGTTGATCGTATCGCCAACACCTTCAAGAATAATATGGTACCCCGCGGTAATCACAGCGACGATAAAAGCAGCATTTGAATAAAGGCGGTTTCCTTCCAAAAGAAATCCCAGTAGAAAAGCCGCCAGCCCAACAAAGAATAGAATGATCGCAACTTTTTCTCCATGATTATGAGCATGTTCATGATCTGTTTCGTTTTTGTGCAGCTTCAAACTGACTTTATCCATAAAACTCTCCTCTTTTCCTCGATCCATTCTACATATGAATAACCATTCATGTGTTTGATTAGATTATATATGAACGTTCGTTCATATGTCAAGCAAGAAATAGTCCTTTCCACCAAAAAAACTCTTTACCAGAAATAGCTTCTGATAAAGAGTGAATTTAATAGAATCGTCGTTCACTTCAACTAATCCACCGATTTCAACGCCTCCAGCATATCGACATTTTTCAAGCGGCGATTAATGATAAAGCCTAACAGGATCGTCACGATTACGATGATCACCGTCGGCACGAGGAAGCTGATACTTGAAAGCGCGGGATTGAACATCGCGTCGTTTGGCGGAACGGAGGTCAGGATGAATTGATGCAGCCACTCCCCTAGTCCGAAGCCGACCACGATCCCAATAGCCGTCAGTAGCATCGTCTCGCGATAAATATACAAAGTGACCTCCTTATCGTAAAAGCCCAACACTTTTATAGTAGACAACTCACGAATCCGTTCCGACACATTGATATTCGTCAGATTATAGAGGATCACAACAGCTAAAAGTACGGCGACTAGTACGAGCACTTCCATGATCTTATTTAGCGAGGTGACGATAACATCGATTTGGCTGGTCATCGTCGTGTTTTGCACCACCCCCGCGACGCCTGCCAGATCAATAAATTTCGCGGCTTCTTTCTTCGTATTTTTTTCTGAAGGATTCTTTAGATTAACCAATGAGGCATTGGTATGGAAATCGTCCTTAAAGACAGATTGGTATTCCTGCTTGTTCATGAACATGAAGTGTCCCATATACATCTCAGTGATTCCTTCTACCTTCATGGTTCGATTCTTGTTTTCGGCATCCTTCACTTTGATCGTGTCACCGGCCTTCACATCTAATAGCTTGGCGAGTCGTTCAGTAATGACCACACCATCATCTGTCAGATGGATGGTTTTATTGGTCTTTCGTTCATTCAAATGGATGTAGTCATCAAAGCCTTGGGTTTTCTCTGGCACAATCAATTTAATCTCCTGCGTATCCTTATCTGCTCCAGCGACTTTGGTCAAGGTTTCATAGTGGACCGATGTGTACTCCTCCACCGCCGAGTCAGATAGCTGTTCCTTGATCTTGTCCTTCTGATTTGCGGTGAGAGCATCTGATTCTGCCACGATCATATCATAGCGGATCAGCTCGCCGAATTGACGATCATTGATCCCTTCAATCGAATGTTGGACACTAAATCCGGCGAACAGCAAAGTAACCGAACCAGCGACTCCAAAGATCGTCATCAGCATGCGTTTCTTATAGCGGAAAAGATTCCGAGCGGTTACCTTGTGAGTAAAGCTCAAGTGATTCCAGATGAATGGGATTCTTTCCAATAAAATCCGTGATCCGCTAGCCGGAACCTTTGGCAGTAGCAGATCCGCAGGCTGTTCTCTCAATTCTTTATTCGCTGAGATCAAGGCTGGGATCACAGCACTGATGAAGGCTAAGGCAATTGCGATCAGAGAAATTTCCCAGTGAAATCCCAATGTGATCTTCGGAACATCAAAGCCGTCTTGATAAGTATTATAGACGATCATTGGCAGCAGGGTGTGCCCTAAAATGATCCCAAGGATAGAACCGATCATACTTGAACTCAAACCATAGACGACAAACTTTTTATGAATATCCCTATCTGTATAGCCCAATGCTTTGAGGGCCCCAGCGTTTTTTCGTTCCTCCTCAACAAACCGCCCCATCGTCGTAAAGGTTACTAGTGCCGCCACCAGAAATAGGAAAACCGGGAAAACATTAGCCAAAGCATCCACAATACTAGAAATACTGTTGTAGATTTTATAGCCTTCCGAGCCTGGCGCCTCCCGTCGATTATTCACCGAGTAAACCGGCTGTTTCAGCTGATTCAATGTAGTTTGTGCTTCTTGAATTTTGCTGTCGCTGTTATTCAGTTTTTTTTGCGCGTCACTTTTCTTAGCTTCAAACTGATTCAGCTGGTTTTGATAGTCAGCTTCTTTTTGCTCCAGCTCCTGTTCTGCCGCAGCAAGCTGTGTCTTCGCTGCTTCAGGAACGGAAGGTGCCTGCTCCAGCTGTTGTTTTTGGATCGTCAGCTCTTGGCGTGCCGAGTCCAACTGCGCTTTGCCTGCATCCAGTTGCTGCTGGCCTTCTGATATTTGTCTTCTAGCGTCATTCATTTGACGTTTGGTGTCATTGATCTTTGTTTGAAACTCTGTTTTGATCGTGCTTAACCGTTTCTCAGGCTGACCCTTCAACTGCGCATCGATAGCATCCTTATGAGCTTGAACCTTGTTGGTATATTCTTTCGAATAAGGATCTAAATTTTTCGTATCTTTGAAGGTCATTCGAGCAACCATATAGTAAGGAGAATCAAAATTTTCTTTGTTTACTACCCCGAAGCCGGTCAGTTCTCCTGTTCCTGCCGTTGATTGGCCACGATTAAGCGAGGAGACGACTTCTGAGGAATGGACAAAACCGACAATCTTGTAGCTCTCATTTTTCAGAATCTTCGAACCTGTGATATCCGCTTTTTCAGAGAAAGTGATTGTATCGCCAAGCTTGTATTTATCATCAAACTTGGCATCCAGCGCGATCTCTTTCGTTTTTTTCGGCATCCGGCCTTTTTCTACCTTATATGTCGAAATGTCCTCCGTGTTCGAGAATATCCGAAAGCTATCGGTCGAGTCCTGCTTGGTAACATCCTTCAAGTAGCCATATTCGATTTGGCGTATCCCGTCTGTCTTTTCCAGAGCTTCGCGATCCGAGTCATCAAGTCCATAGCTGCCGATCACCGAGACATCGGACATATTCAATTTCGTAAAATATTCTCTACCCGTTTCTCGCATATCCGGACCGGTCACCTTCAAGCCCACCAAAGCGAAGGAGCTGATCATCATCAACAGCAGGATTGAGATGAAGCGGCCCTTAGAATGCTTAAAAGAACGGAAAATGTCCTTCCATAATGCTTTCTTCTTGATCATCTTCTCCACCTACCATTCGATTTCTGAAATTTGCTTCGGATTTTGATTGACTGTGATTTCTTTGACCTGCGCGTCATGCATGCGAATGACCCGGTCAGCGATCGGAGCCAGCGCTGCGTTATGGGTCACAATCACAACAGTCGAACCTTTTTCACGACTCATATCCTGAAGAATTTGCAGAACCTGCTTGCCTGTTTGATAATCTAAAGCGCCAGTCGGTTCATCACATAGCAATATTTTCGGATTTTTCGCGACGGCCCGTGCAATCGCGACCCGCTGCTGCTCACCGCCGGATAATTGGGCAGGAAAATTATCGATCCGATCCTTCAAGCCGACTTCTTCCAAGACTTGCTGAGGATCAGTGGCATCCTCAACGATCTCAGAAGCTAACTCTACATTTTCCTTTGCCGTTAAATTTGGAACCAGATTATAAAATTGGAACACAAATCCCACGCTTTCCCGACGATAATCGGTAAGCTGGTTCGCTGAATACTCAGCGATGTTGTTCCCATCGATGATCACCTGTCCCTTCGTGTTTTTGTCCATTCCTCCCAGAATATTTAAAACGGTGGATTTTCCCGCACCAGAAGGTCCCAGAACGATCGCCAATTCCCCTTTTTCTACTTGGAAATTAACATCCTTGTTCGCTAAAATCTCCGTTTCTCCTGTCTGATAGCTTTTGTAATTGTGGACCATTTCAATGTAACTCATCAATACTTCCTCCTTAATTCAACAACGTGTTGATTGAATAATGAAATTAGTATAGAATTAAAGTGAAGTCAAAACAATATACACTTTGCCCTGTTCTGTTAATTTAAGGAGGATCACGATGGTAAAAAAGAGAAAAACCGCCAGTAAACAAGCGATCAAGCAAGCCTTCACGCATTTGATCCATGAAAAAGGTTTCGAAGGCTTGACGGTAATGGAGATCGCTCGCGAAGCCGGGATCAATCGCGGCACATTTTATACCCATTACATAGACAAGTACGATTTGATGGAAAAGCTGGAAAAGGAAACCATGGATGATTTGAAGAGTATCTTGCTGCGACCAGATGAAGGTGATATCAATGATCCGCTGGAGCTGATCCCTTATCCGCTGATCTTAGAGGCGTTGATCTATGTCAAACAGGATTTTGATTTTGTTAGTGCCCTTGCCAGCCCCGGTGGAGATCGTCAATTCGTTTCGATGATTAAAGGGATATTATCCGAATTAATCGAATCAAAAATCAACCAATCCACGAAATTGGAATTCAAAAAAGAAAATCTTCCAGAAGATTACGCGCAGGAAATTCTGCTTTCCAGCATCGTCGCCATCATCTTGCTGTGGATCAAAAAAGGCGCAGAGGAATCGCCAGAGGATATTGCGAAAATGATTTTCAAAGCAAGAGCGATCTCGCCTTATGAATTACTGATTTAAAAAGTCAAACGAGCATTAAACTATCCATATGAATAGTTTAATGCTCGTTCACTTTAATTTTGTAAAGTTCTTTTCAAAAAGACTTTACGAATATGTTTTAATCAATCTATTTCTCCAACTCCAAAAATGCCTGCTTTGCCCAATTGGAATCCTTAAAGATTGCCCGTCCGACACCGATCATATCGGCTTTTTCTTCTCGTAATAATTTTTCCGCGACAGATGCATCCACGATCCCACCCGTCAGGATCACAGGAATCTCAACATTTTGTTTGATTGCCTCGGTCAGATCGCTAAAATAGCCCTGCTCCTTGGAATAAGGATTGATATAGGAACTAAAGCCACCAGAAATATCCAGCAAATCGATCCCGGCTTTTTCAAAGACTTGCGCAGCGATGATGCTGTCCTCGATCGTTGTGCCGCCTTCCGTATGATCACTTGCTCCAAGCCGGATCGCCACCGGATAGTCTGCTCCAACCACTTCCCGAACCGCTTCGATGATCTCCAAATGAAGTCGAATCCTGCCTTCAATCGTCTGCCCATTGTATTGATCAATGCGTTTATTGGTTAATGGCGAATAAAACTGCGTCAGCAAATACGCATGTGCCGAATGAATCTCTACCCCATCAAAGCCCGCTTTTTTCGCTCGTAATGCCGCTGCCGCAAAATCAGCTATGACCTTTTGAATATCCTCCTGCGTCATTTCAATCGGCAACGCACCGTTTTTAGCAAATTTAGGATGCTCCGCCGCACTGGCACTTTTCGGCAAGCAACCGATGATTTCTTGTTTCGCTCGGGCACCAGCATGGTTGATTTGTGCAAAGGTCAATGTCTTATTTTGATGGATGGCTTTTACCAGCTTCGTTAATCCAGCAACGTCACTGTCCTTAGAAATCGACAGTTGTCCTTTGTTGGCTTTTCCTTCTTGGCAAATATAGCTATGCTCCGTTATCAGCAGACCAAGATGACCGCCTGCCGATTTTTCGGCATAATACTCACACAGTGCTTCAGTTACTTCGCCGTCTTCCTGCGATTTCGATGTTGCGATTGGCGGCATGACAAGACGATTGGGCAGCTCTAAATTTCCAACTTTGATCGATGAACCTAACAAACTCATTACTCATCCTCCTTTTCTTTCTCTCCTTGATTTTATCAGTTTCATAGCGAACAGAATAGCAGGTTTAAAAATGTTGGTGGTTTTTTTCAGAGAATCTGCGCGTTTTCCAAAAAAGCTGCTTCAGTTTGGTAATTAGAACTTCCTATTTGCATTGATTTAAAAACAAAGATTTACCACTTATTTCTTTTGCGATATTTTTATCTTATACATTCTCATGAAAAAATGACCACAGAACTAAGCCTGTGATCAAGTGATTCTTCTTATTCCTTCGTCAAATCCCGCATAAAGAATACCGTATCGACATCCATCAAATGGTAATCTTTGGGCATTTCTGATTTATCAATCAGTTGAAAATCATTTTTCTTGTAAAACTTCTGTGCGGCCTTCAGTACATCAACGGTTCCTAAATACAAGCGTTCATAGCCTTGATTTTTACAATAATCAACCAGCGTATCTAGCAGCTTCTTGCCAACCTGCTTTTCCCCGCGAAATTCTTTGGCAGCGAACA
This sequence comes from Enterococcus sp., assembly GCF_032555305.1. Lineage (GTDB taxonomy): Bacteria > Bacillota > Bacilli > Lactobacillales > Enterococcaceae > Enterococcus_A. The sequence goes on along the minus strand of NZ_JAWGOQ010000036.1, from coordinate 34,635 downwards.
TTTTTTTGATGGCGCCGCAATGGTTTTCCAGCTTGACGAGCGCGATCGAGCCAACGACTTTTCCCTCGGATAACGCCACCCAGAAATTTCCACCGGTATTGATATATTCTTCTTTGATTCTTAATAGATCCGGCTGATCTTCGATACTGATATCGATGTTGAACTCGTCTCTTTGGATCGGAAGGATCAGATCAACGACCTCTTGGGTATATTTTTCTTCAAATGGGACGATGGTTACTTCTACCATTTTAAACAGCTCCTTTAGCTATTTGACTTTATATTTGGAAAGTGCTTTTCATCATTACTTTATGTTCGTTAAGTCTTTAGAGATTTTACTTTACATCATTCCTTTCCAGCTCATTGGGTACGACCTGATATAAAATATTTTCGATCGTCTTCATGGCTGTGACCAGCTCCTGATAATTTGCTTCATCCAAGGGTTCTAATAGCTCCAGAACTTTGCGATCAGACTGTTCTTCCACGTATTTGTTCAGTTCTAGCCCTTTTTCCGTAAGATAAAGGTGCTGGCTTCTGCTGTCTTCGGGATTTTTTTCTTTATAAATATACTCATTTTTTTCCAGCTTACTGAGCTTGCGGCTTAGATAGCTTTTTTTAATATTCAGACATTTCGTCAGCTCGTTAGCAGTGATGCTACGGTGACGACCGATCTCACCTAAGATCCGCATTTCAATCATCGAATAATCCAGATCAAAAACCTTTTGGTCAAAGACGCCTAAAATTCTCGTATAGTACCGATTAAATCTTCTCACATCATGGGTGTCCACTCCGTATCACGACCTCTCGTTTAATAGTTTACTATGTCAACTAAAACGAGTATAAAACATTTAGTTTACTTTGGCAACTATTTTGAAATTAAATGGTAAAAAAAGAGAAAAAGCTTGTAGAAACGCGAAGAATGTTTTATTCTATCGAAGGTAAGAATTATGCACCATTAGGAGGAGATCATGATGACCCATTCATCTTGTATCGTACGCTCAAAGGACTATCTAGCGAACAAATAAACGATTAGTTCTTTGACGGAAAAGAAATTTTCCTCAGAGAGAAGAAACGAGGAAAATCATGAATACAGAAAACAATCTATTAAAACCAAACGAATATTGGTATTGCAAACAGCAAGTCAGCGAGCTTGTTAGTGCCTACCATTCAGTCAACGACAAACAGACAGTCGGAACCCTGCAGACATTGATCCAAGGAAAGACCGAAGAATTCTTTGGTCGCGACCCTCTATTAGCGGCTTATTGGGAGCAATTTCTCGACACCAGTCTGACACGAGATAAGTTCGAAAAACTATTTGAAGAAATGAAGCGCTTTGTCCTTCCGATGGACGCGCCTTCTACTAAGCAGATCGATAAAAGCTTCCGAAAAGTCAAAAAGATGCAGTATCCAGAATTAGAATCGACCGATTTTCGGGAATTGAGCTATTTAGGTTGGAATGACAGCGGAACGAATCGCAAGTACTTGATTCGCAAGATCGATGGCCGCTTCACCGGAGTCTATGGCAGCTTTAGTACGGATGTACAAAAAGGACATTGCGCCATCTGCAATCAAATCAGTACCGTCGCCTTCTTTTTGGCAACGACCAAATCTTCCGGCGATGGCACCTATACCAAAAAAGGCAATTACATTTGCACCGATAGTGCACAATGCAATCGTCAATTGACGCAATTAGACACCCTTGACCGCTTTTGGGAGACCGTCACACATTAAAAAAGGGTTCGTTACGTTTCTATTAAATATAGTAGACCCATGTCAAAAAAATAAATAAAAACATCGTGCAAATAAGAATACCTTTCCTTCACTTTTAGAGCTAGGAGGAAGCATGACAAACAGGCCTTTCAATAATGATGATAGGCCTTTTGTCATACAAAAATTGACTACTAATGACATGGAAAACTTTTATACATTTATTTAGGATTCGATTATTAAGATGTCAAAAGTACCTGGCTTACTATTCAAGAATTACCTGGATAATATGATTCAGAAGATCAATATTGAAATTGGATTGAAGGAATTTAAATTTGACTTAGAGGTCCACAAGAACGATGGAACGAACTTCAAAAAGTTTTTAATGCATTAAGACCATGTGTAAAAATTGTGACTATAACAAGAAAGTTCGGCTCTAGAATCTAATAATAAGAGCATTGTTTTCAGATCTTTAAACAATCAAAGTTCACTCTCAAGCTAAGGTAGTAACCCTTGATTTTTATTATCAAACATCAAGGAAAAAATGTTTTTTGTCATGGATGCAAAGGGCATTTTATGGAAGAAACTATACACCGAACGAAGTGTCGTTGAACGAGTAAACGGAGACCTGAAAGAAAACATGAAATTAAATCAGATAACTCATTATAAAACTGAAGTGGTTGAGGTAGAACTTCTGCTTATTCAGCTAGCTTATAATGCCAAACGATACGCAGTTCAACGACTGAACCGCCAAAAAATGGGAAAAGAAAAAGCCACATAATTTCAAAAAAAGTCTATTTTTGAAATTGGATGAGTGTTGATTTTTCTGTAAAAGCGAATTATGAAATTAGTTCATTTAGATATAGAAGTAAAGAAACTCTATGCCTTTATATTCGAATTTAGGCTCCACTCTCCTTCTGCCAAACCACAAACTATAGTGAAATAGTCAGTATGTCTGAAAGAGTGTTATCGTTTCGAGATCAAATTCAACTATTTTAAGATAGTTCGCCAAAAACATGGAACAATAACCGTAGAATGAAAATATAGAAAAGAAAGGAAGTTTTAAAAATGATTAATCGGAAATCTTTACAAGGTATGGATCTTAAAGAAATAATAGGTGGAGCAAATTAGAAAACTGTTTCTTTTACAGACAACATGGAATGTATTAATGGCGTTGTCAAAGTCGGTAATTGTCGAGTGAAATGGGATGTCGTTGCCAATCAAACTGTAAATAACGTTACAAATGCATTAATTACTGGAGGAAGAGGATAAAAATGAAAAGATACACTGAAGAGGATATTCTTGTTTTACTTCGAGAAATTGAGAAAAATATGAGTTTAGATTCAATCGAGAAGTCTTCAAATGGATTTAAGATTTTGCAAGAATCATTATCTGAGCTATCATCTTCCAAGGTGCATTCACTACAGTTTAAATCTGTATTAGACAGAATGGTACAAAAAATGAATCTAGAAATCGGTTTGAATGGTTTAAAGTTGGATGATGTTTCTCAAAAAAATTGGGATGAATTAGAAAGTGTATTTTTCAAAGGATTGGGACCATGGGCAAAAGTAACTTCATTAGCAAGGATGTTTGGCTCTAGAAGTTGATTATACGAAAGAGCACTTGAGTAAAGTGTTCTTTTTTATAGAATCATTTGTATTTTTTGTCACCTATCTGTAAACAAAAAACCAAGGAATGCATCTCAATGTCATTAACTTAAGCATCTTGACTTTCATAAAGCAGTACAAAATCGTTAGTATTACGATTTTGTACTGCTTTTCTTTTCAGGCTATACTTAACCACAAAGGATGTGCTGAAAATGATGTTTTGCGCTTTTTATGAGTTCATTGAGGAAGTTCCTACAATTTTTTTAGAAGATATCCGTGAGGGACATCCGCATGCTTTAACGCGAAAAAGAAAAACAATACCACTCAACTTGATGCTTCAAATGTTCTCGCAAAAAGGTACTTCACAATTTTCGGAACTTCTTAACTTTTATACTGCTCAAAACAAACCCTTAGATATTTCGACAGTCGCTTTTTACAACGGACGAATGAAATTCAATCCTAAAACACTCCATTTAATGATGGGAGATTATTTGTCTATGGTCTATGAAAAATACGATGATAGTTTGTCAAAATTGAATGGTTATATTGTCACAGCTATTGATGGATCCGATATTATCCTGCCTTCAACAGAAGAAAATGCCAAAGTCTATGGTGTCAATAAGACCTTTCCTATTTAGAATAATTTTTGATGGCATTTAGAATACCTTTTGCAGCATTTGGACCCGCGGTAAGATAATCAAATCCTCCAGGAGTCCCTCCTTTGATTTTCTTTTGCTCTTCTTTTGTAACTAGTTTCTTTTTTAACATGTGAATCACTCCTTTTATTTGATAAATTCAGTGTATGAAAATTAGTAGATATTTTGTTCGCTTTGTCGCAAAACCAAATAATTTGATCATGAAATGGGAAAATGGATCACTGACTTTTTAAAGTTTAAGTGATCCATTTCTTACAAATTTTTTGAAAAAATTTCCCTGGTTGATTCTCTTGGCATTATCTAAAGCTATTTCTTAACAACTTCGCTTTGGCCAAAGGAAAGCTGCATGTATACTCTTCAGGAAAAAGTATGGTACGTGATTTATAATCGATTGATTTTACCTTACTTAAATTAATTAAGTAAGATTTGTGAACACGCATTAATTCAGGATAATCCTTTTCCAAATCATTCATCTTTCCATAAAACTCATACATCATGTTTTCACCATATAAAATGACCTTAGCGGTGTCACTGATGTTTCTAAAAAGTAGATAGACGAAAGATCAATCCTAATATTTCTTGAACCAATCATAAATGATAAGTGACGCTCATTAGGACCTCGATCAATAAATGTTTTTGTATGCCGTCCGTCTAAGATTTTCTCTATCTGTCCCTTTTCAGTTTTTTCATCTTTAATTATGTAATCCAGCGGGGCTATTTGACGTTTTAGGGTCTCTAAAGCCAATTCCTGATGAGACGTAATAAAAACAATTTCTGCAAACTCATTGTCATTCCTGATCCGTTGTGCAACGTCAATCCCATCAAGTTGTTTACCTAAATCAATATCTAAGAAGAATAGACTATTCGTGAATTTATTGTTTTTTAAAAAAAGGAAAATATCTTCCGGATCCGTTGTCGCCAGAACTAATTTCATCTCATAGTCATTGATCATTATCCAATTTTCTATAACGGACTTATAGTGGGATAGTAAAAGTGTATCATCATCACATAAAATGATCGGTAGTGTCATAGTATTATTCACGCTTTCTTTATAGTTATTGTAGAAACAAACAAACCATTATCCGCAAAATAGGTTACATCTGCCTGTCTAGCTGTTGATAGGATCTCTTGAACATTAGCTAGTCCTAACCCTCTATCTTTCCCTTTACTACTGAATCCTTCTTTGCTCATTTTTGCTATGGATGGTAGTTTTCCTTTATAGCTATTTTCTATCGAAATTTCAATAGTATCGGAAGAATCAATGAAAAGGATCGTTAAGAATTTATTTTGTGAATCACTCGCTGCCTCTGTCGCATTATCTACCAAAATTCCTAGTATTCGAATTAACTTTACCTCATCCATATTGATCATATCGATAGGAACTAAACATTCAAAATTTACAGTCAATCCCGCTTGCTCTGCCTGTAAAAGTTTGGTGATAATCAACGATTTGATCGAGGCAATTTTTAAATGACTGATTCCCGAAAATCGCATTACACTAGTATCGATCATTTGATATGAATAGGCCATCATTTGGTCTAAATATTCTTGATTAAGTCCTGACTCATTTTCACTAGCTTTTAACCCAAGCAACATGTTTTTGTAGTCATGGCGGAACTTACGTAACTCTTGATAATTTTTCTCAACATCTGTAGTATATGCGTTCATCATTTCCATTTGCTCTTTTAGGTTCTCTAATTCCACTTTCTCTCGATTTTTTTTTATTGATAGATAGGTGAGAAAAATAGTGAATGAAAACTGAGCAACTAAAAAGCCAACCATGATCAGTCTAAAAACACCTAAAACCTCCATTTTCCGTAAAATATCTCCGAATAAATAGACAAAGGTTAAAAATACAGCAAACTGCATTGTGAAGATTTTTTTTTCATCCTTACTAAATGAGTGATTCAGTACTTTCTTTTTCAATGGAATCACTAGTATTAATGAAATAACCCAATCAAGCACAACCATCATCAACGCGACTAGTGGTCCATTTTTTAATGAAACGTAAAATTTAAGATTTAAACCGCTTGTTGCAATGATAGATGAAAAAAGAGGAACAATGGCGTATAACGATAAAGAAAGAAGAAATCCAAATAAATCGTTTACTCTACAATCTGGTATTCTTTTCCATACCGGAACTCGTAAAAGAATAAAAATAATAGTTAATGCTATTCCTGTTAAAAACGTATCCGTAACAGATAATAGGGTAATTGGAAATAGAAGTACTATCAACAATCCATAAAATCTTGTGCTCTTTATTTTTGTGAGAATTCCAATTAGGACGAATAATAATAATAAATCGAAAAGTTCCTTGAAAAAATAGGTGAATACGTCTAAATGTATCACAGACTCACTTCCTATCATGATAGTTACCTTATTATAACAATAATCAATCAAAATAGGAGATCTTGAAAAAATCCAGCTTCCATTGTTAGGCAGTAGCAATCATTTCCCATAAATTCTCATACATTCCATTTAGTGATCGCAATTGCTGATGCGTACCAGCTTCTACGATCTTTCCATTTTCCATAACAAATATGTGATCACATTCTTTTGCAATTGACAGATGATGGGCAATAAAGATAATTGTTTTGTCTTTCATGCTCATCAAATTCTGAATGATCTCGTGTTCTAGTCGTGTGTCTAGTCCACTTGTTGCTTCGTCCAGTATTATTATGTCGGAATTTTTGAGAAGAGCTCTTGCGATTGCAAGACGTTGTTTTTGTCCGCCTGACAGATTTCCAGCGCCCTCTTCTATTGGAGAATGGTACCCTAGAGGTAACTCCTCAATATACCTCCTGATTTGTGCTAGTTCACATACCTGGACTATTTCTTCGTCAGATGGCTCTCGATCTAGCCCAAAAAGCAAATTTTCATAAATACTCCCGCTGAAAAAGAAAACTTCCTGTGAAACATAGCTGATTGCATTTCTTAAATCAATTCGAGAAATTGATTTAAGATTCTGTCCTTGAATTTTTATTGCCCCTTCTTGTGCTTGATAGAAGTTAACTAATAATTTTGCTAGTGTAGATTTTCCAGAACCACTCATACCTACAACTGCAATTTTCTCATTTTTCTGTATTTTTAAGGATAGATTATTCAAGACATTTTCTTCAAAACCATAAGCAAATGAAAGATTTTCGACCTCAATCACAGGAAAAGAACGATCCCTAATTATTGAAGAAGAAAATCGAACTCCCTCTTGACCTATCTCTAAGCTTTCTTGATCTAAATAGAAAATTTCATTTAATCGATCATTGGCCACTTTCGCCGTTTGAATTTTCACCTGTAAATTAATGATGTTTTGTAAGGGTGTTGTGAAAAATGACATCAAGGCATTGTATGTAATTAGTTGTCCTATGGATAACTGTCCTTTTAAAACAAGAGATGTTCCTACCCACAACAAAGTTGTAGATCCTAGCACTTGAAGTACTGTTTTTAAATTCATTTGTAGATTATCCAAATTCTCTGTTTTAAAAGATTTTTCCATCATTTTTTTAAACTGATTTTGTACTTTATTAGATATTTTATTTGCAGCATTTAATGATTTAATTGTTTCAACTCCTTTTAAACTTTCAATAATTTGAGCATTGACAACTGCTCCTGCTTCCATTTGTTCCTCGTTCGCTCTCTCAAAAGGCTTCATGAAGATAAATACAATTAAAGCATATATTGGTATCGTCATTAAACTAATTAAAAATAACAGACGATTTTGTAAAAACAATACTCCTCCTACGATGAGAACCATTGACGCATCAAGAAACAAAGATAGTGTCGCATTCGCCAAAGCATCTATGACCTTACTAGCATCTAAAAATCTAGAAATAATCTCCCCAGATTTTCTTGTTGAAAAGAAGTCCATTGGCAATCGTAAAACATGATCAAAATACTTTAGCATAATTGAAGAACTGAGTCGCTGTCCGAGTTTAATTAAAAGATGCTGCTTATAATATTGAAAAAAGCCTTGAAGTATGTACATAGACAACAGTCCAATAGATAGTACTTTCAATAACTGGATCGATTTGGTCGGGACAATTTGATCAATAATTATCTGAAAATAATAGGAACCAATAATCCCGAATCCTGTTAAAAGGAATGAAAGAAAAACGATACCGAAAATGGTACTTTTATGCCTTTTTAGTAATGGAATAAAAGAGAATAACCCATTAGATGTATCACAGATCGGTCTATAGTCATCGCCTGGCTCTGCCGTTAATACAATGCCCGTCCATTCTTGATTAAACTCCCCGGGAGTTTTTTTCAACTTCCCACGTGCGGGATCGGCTATTAACAGTTTTCCTCTTTTTCTTCCGTATACAACGACGTAATGCATAAAAGACTCATCTAGAATAACGTGAGCAATGAATGGAAAAAGCAAAGTCTTTTCGTTCCAAATCGAGCCATCCGTTTGAAAGACTTCATTTTTGAAGCCAAGAGATTCTAACGCCATTACAAGCCCGTATGCAGATGTCCCTTGATTATTCGTTCCAGACATTACTCTCAACTTACTAATAGGTAATGTTGTATCATATGTTTTTAGAATCATAGCAAGACAAACGACACCACAATCCTTTTCGTCATGCTGTTTAATCAGTTTCAATTTCTTCATGTTTATCCTCATTTCTAAATATGTTCTTTACATAAGAATAAGTATAATGACTCGTATCTATTACAAAAAATCCTAAAATCCAAAATATTGATCCTAAAGTAGCAATAAAAGTGAATGAGTTTTCCAATTATTTTGATTAATTCAATTAACATTTGTGAAAAAAGAAATTGGGAATGAATGATCGCAATATCAAAAAAAAGAGCTTTTTAGCTCTTTTTTTTGTAAAACTTAGAAATTACGGTTCTTTCTAATACAGTTCCAAGTGCAAAAACTCCTGTACCTATAAAAAAATCTGATACGGAAAAATTTGATTTGGTCATGAACCCAACCACAATCATAAACAAAAGTACTTGGATTAAAATCCTAACCAAAACACCCACCGACAATTGCCCCACCTATACCGCCAGGAGACCCAGCCAACATTCCTCCTGCTTGGCCATTGATACAAGCTTTGGTTTTACTATCCATCCAAGTTCCTGATGCACCTCCACCACCTATTACCTTTTTTAAATCTACTTTCTTTAATACATCCTTTTTAACTATTTTTAATCTTCCTTTCTTTTATGGCTCCTTTTTTATGGTACAAACTTATTTTAAATAGCTTTTCATATTAAATGTTGAATTTATCTTCTAATAGCTAGATATTGTCGCAAAATGAAAAATTTCAATTTGTTTGAATCCTAATTCGATAATGTTTACGTTTTCTAATTAATAGAGAGAATAAGGAATGATAAGAATCCAATAAAATACACCTCCAGAATTATGGATAGTTCATTCCATACCTAATGGTGGTGCATTTTATACCAATTTTCATTTAAAGTCACAGTTTTTAGGCAAAACAAATCCTATTATACCAAGCAATAAAAATAATTTTTCTATTATCAAATATAAAATGGTAAAGATAGTTGATCTAATAACCATATCGAATATTTGACAAAGAAGTTAACTGTTTTAAGTATTTTTTTTGCTCCTCGTTAAGATAAACTCCATCATTTCGCAAAGCCTTGGAAATATCTAGATTCATTCGGCTTAGAATAAAAGGTACAGATGATCCTTTTTTTTGTAGCTCAACTCTATATTCAAGCAAAGTTTTTCGTAGTTGATCATTTTGACTAAGCTCTTTGCTATCGAGTAACACATTGATAATACTTACTGCTTGATCTCCTCTTTCATTACCACCAGAAAACCATTTTATTGTAGACATGAACTCACCGCCTAATTTTTTTATACCTTAAAACAAAGTCTTATGACTTCCAACCAGCAGCACCCCCAGTTGCTAAGTTTGCTGCAGAATTATTTCCTATAATACTGATAGCTTTGCCCCAGTCAACTGAACAACCTTTCTTGTTGCAAGATACACCATTACCATAGTAAGTACCCCCAACGATATTCTTCGTTTCGTGTAAATCAATTTTTTTTGAATTCGTCATATTGAACACTCCATTTTTTTATTTTTGGTACGAAAAAAGAATAGCAATAACTGCTTTTATTGTGGCTAAAAAGTCATGAAATCAAAAATGAGCATCCTGAAATAGTTACATATCAATCTTAAACTTATATTTTTTAATGGAATCATGTATTGAGCCTAATTTATGATAGTTTATAAGAGAAAAAGAGCTGATCCAAAAGTCTCTAGACTTTGAATCAGCTTTTTTCTCTTTTTCACCTAGTTTCAGCCCTTACCACTGAATGGCGTCCACTTTTTCAAACTAGCAAAAACCTAAAAGGCCGGCACATTTGCGCCCTTGGAATTGTTTTTGATATATTTTGCTACTTCAGGTGTGGTCATGGCTTTTTTCAATGCCTTAATCTTTTTACTATCTTTTTCATCATTATTCGTAACAAGCTGCAAAGCATAATGCTCACTGGCTTTTTCAGTTTCCAATAAGATGGCGTCTTTAGTCGTCAACTTGATCGGTTCTAAATAAGCAGGGTAACAAAAGACCATCGCGATATCACTCTCGTCATAGGCCTTCGCTAAATTCAGTAAATCGATTCGTTCAAAATTTAAGTTTTTTGGATTCTCTACGATGTCATCTATAGTACCGTTAAATCCAACACCCTTCTTCAACTTAATAACGCCGTTCTCGTTTAAGATCGCCAGAGCACGCCCTTCATTCGTTGGATCACTAGGAATTCCGACTTTTGCTTTTTCAGGGAGATTTTTAGCATTTTTGTATTGCTTTGAATAAAAGCCCCCAGCAAAATAATAAATTGGTTGTACGGCTACTAAGTCCGCTTTCTTCTCCTTATTGAACATCTTCATAAAGGGTTCATGTTGCGCAAAATTGGCATCTGCTTCGCCGTGCTGAACCGCATCGTTGTAGGCAACGTTGTCTGAGTAAAACGGATTAGGTAAGTGAAAAAGCTTCTTGCTCCTCATCAAAACAGTTGCACCTGGTTCTAGTAATCAACTCACTCAAAATCTTATTCACGAGAAAAACAACAGATACCAATCCATTTTGGTGGAGCTTTTTCAATAAATTTCCCGTGCTCAAAAAGGACCGATAGAAATAGATTCTATCAGTCCTAGAAATTTATTGCGTTTGTGGTTTAATTTTGATTAAACAGATATCACCCTTTCCCCAATTGGCTTATCCCACCGGATACCGATTCGACAGAGTAACCAATGTCGCAATCAGCACCACCACGATACAAAGGGAAACGACTATATTCACCTTGCTGTTTTTGATATTGAGGATCTTTTCTTTAGCGGAGAACATTGGAACCAACAACAGGCTCGCGGGAATAAAATAGCGTCCCTGCAATCCCTCGATCGACGCGGTGCGCCCGACCTTGTTCCAAATTTGATACAAAGCGAAAAATGTCAGGATCGTATACAGGATCATCATTACTGCTACAATGACTTTTTGCAGAGCGGTTAGCGCCTGATGATCCTTTTCTTGGACCAGACAAGCCCCCACCAACGCCATGTAATATAGGACGAGCCAGTGCAATCCTAACGGTGTGTCAATCAGCCCGAACTTGCCGGCGAAGGAATAGACGATATTGTCGCCCTTCGTTCCAAAAAGATAATTTTCGCGAAGATTTTCAAAAAAGATCGACGGGTCCTTGAGAAACTGGGCTACCTGCTTGCTTGGATTGGCAAAGTCGCGATACAGAATCTGTTGGTCGATCATCATTTTATTCCATAATACATAGCACAAGATGCACGCCGCAAAAATCCCGACTCCCCAAATCGCCTTCCGCTGAATACTAAAGGATTTATTAGGGATCAAGAAAAACAGCATGCCTAAGACAATCAAGGTTGGCTTCAGCAGAACTAACGTGACCATCAAGACAGCGCTGAAGGCCAATTTCGCATTGGAGATCGACTCCTTACCGATCAGACTGGAAATCCAAGCGATAAAGAAAAAGCTCACCGCGATAATCATGGCATCGCCAGAGACCGAAGTTGCTAAAAAGAGCGCCATCGGATTCAAGGCTAATATTGTCGCTCCCATTTTTGAAAATGGGAAGCGTTTGATGGCAAGAAAAATAATCAAGACATAAAAAATCAGATTCAGGTATCTGGCGGCGTAATACTGCCAAATGATCGGCTTTCCTAATATTTTTCCGATCTTGATCCCAATAATCTGAGGAATGTAGTTCACAAGGAAATAATTTGTGATGCCGCCAGTACCGATAAAGGCCTTTTCCCCAGCCTTGATTTTCTTCTCATCGGCTTTGTATTGATAGGGATACTCAGCATTCTTACCATTTTTATCAATGGCGTAGGAATTCATACTTTTCATCTCATAAGGAACCTCAAACCCATAGTTTCCCCAGGTACTGTCGTTTTTTCCCGGCTTTTTGTTAAAGGCCTGTGGTTTGACCTTGAATTCTGAAAACGCATAGGCTTTGATAAAATGACCAATCTCATCTGGTGCCTGAACTGGCGGCACAATATTGATCATCAATAGGCCGAAAATGAGCGCTAAGAATAAAAATAAGCGGTTGGGAAAGGTGATTTTTTTGATTGCGCTCAGCACGCCTGCTCCACCAGCCATTACTTTGTCGATACTCATCATTCCCTTCAGTAGAATCATGTTTCATTATACTCTTCCATAAATTGCAACAAAAGATTTTTTTCGTGGACGGATTCAAACAGTCCCGATGAAATTCAAAAAAAGACCAAACGTCGTTTCCGACATTTGATCTTTTTGTACATTACATAATCGTTCCCATCGCAACATTTTGATCTTCTTCTGTCGTGATCGCGGCCGCCACTGCAGCTTCTAACCCTTTGGCAATCGTTTCGACTGGCATACTAGGTGTGCCAGCTGGCAGATCAACTACCTGTTCCGGCAAGTAAGGAACATGGATAAAGCCGCCTTTGATATTTTTGTTTTGTTTGTCCGCTAAATACAACAAACGATACATAATGTCGTTGCAGACAAAAGTCCCTGCTGTATAAGAAACACTTGATGGAATACCGGCTGCTTTGACGTTGCTGACCATCGCTTTGACCGGGATCGTCGCAAAATAAGCTGTTTCGCCATCTTCGTGAATGACTTGGTTCAAGGGCTGTTGTTCTTCGTTATCAGGAATCCGCGCTTCCATTAAATTGATCGCTACTTTTTCGATCGAGATATCAGAACGTCCGCCGGCTTGACCGACACAGATCACGATATCCGGATGTTGTTCTTCGATCGCTTTTGCCAGCACTTCACCGTCTTTTTTGAAAACCGTTGGAATTTCTAATTTGTGGATCGCTGCACCTGCGATCGTATCTGGTAATAATTTCACTGCTTCATAGGCAGGGTTAATGGCTGCTCCGCCAAAAGGGTCAAACCCAGTAATTAATACGTTCATTTTCCACCATTCCTTTACTATTTAAATAGAATCATATAACCAATTTGGAAAACCAAGAAGATCACGGCTAACAATGCCTGATTCTTGATCACGCCGAAACGATCCTTCATTTCCAGCATCGCCACCGGCACAATATTGAAGTTCGCCGCCATTGGCGTACATAAGGTTCCGCAATAGCCGCAGGTCAAGGCAACCATTCCGATCAAGACGGGATCAGCGCCATAGGCTAAGACAAACGGCGCACCGATGCCGACAGTCATTACCGTGATCGCCGCAAACGCGTTCCCCATGATCATGGTGAACAGCATCATCCCGATGGCAAAAACAATAATTCCTAGATTCACGTTACCTTTAGGTATAACCTTCGCGACTAAATCAGAGATGACTTCCCCAACACCAGCCGCAGTAAAGATTGCACCCAGACTAGCCAATAGCATCGGCAGCATGCTCAATGGTCCGACCGTAGACAGCATCCGTTCCGCATCATCCAAAAATACTTTTGGCTTGTTTGAATTTGAGTAGATCATCAAAATGACGATCGCCACTAATACACCGACACCAACGCCGACTAACGCGCCCAATTGTGTGAAGACCGCAAAGATGATCGCGAAGATCCCCATCGCCAAAGCTGGGATAAAGATCTTCATACCTATCTTATCAGCCATTTTCTTGGTAGCCGCTTCGGCTGGCGCGTTTTCCTGGCCTTTGCTGACTTTTTTGAAGATCGGCGGCAGGGTCATGATGATGACTAACACACCATCGATCATCGGCGGAATCCAACGACCAAACATCATCACGATACCTAGCGCACACCAGAAGATCGCTGTGCCGATCGGTGTCGCATTACTTTTGTCGCGGGCATTTTTGATCCCAGTGTACACCGCGACCGCACCCATAATGATATAAATAATTTCAAGTAACTTCTCTGACATCAATACGTCAGGACTTAGAAAAAATGACATCTGTTTTCCTCCCTATTTCCCGTTGCCGTAGTATTTTTTGAATAGCTTGCGATCCTTCAAGAAGTAATACACGATCGCCACGATAACGGCAAATAACGCCACGGGAATTTCTACCTTCGCTAGATCAAGCAAGCTGGCTTCATAGCCTAAAGATTTCAAGGTCGCCTGCACCAGCAACGCGCCCGGTCCGCCAACAAACAATACTTGGAAAAAGAACCATGCGATGTTTTCCATGCCAGAAGACATCCCCTTCAACTCTTCAACATATTCTTCTTCAGGTTCCTTTCCCTTTGCTTCAATCGAACCGATGACCATCGGCATGATGATTGGACGAACAAATCCGGCCACTCCGCCGAAGCTGATGTTAAAGGCTGCGAAGATCGAACGCATGATTCCATAGGCGCCAATCACCGCACCAGCCGACGCATTTTTTATTTTTCCAATCAATTTTGCCGCGGATTCTTTTAAGCCATTTCGTTCCAAAGTCCCCGTAACCAGCATGATCAAGATGAAGATCGCCATCGAACGGTTAGAAACAAAGCTCGTTCCCAATGTCGTCAACAGCCCTTCTACGCCTAAACCACCAGTGATCGCTGTAACGACTGCGGCTACTAGGATAATCAGGATCGAATCCAACTTCAAGGCAAAGCCGATAATCACAATCAAAATTCCTATTAATTTCGCTAATTCCATCTAAAATAAATCCTCCCTCAATATATCTAATAATCAGCCGAAGCTGAGTTATCCCGTTTGAATATTCTGATTTTTCTGAATAAAAAGCCTAGACCTACTTTTTGAACAGTGTTCCTACTTCACGACCCGCTAAAATATCCAACAGCACTTTGGGACTTTTCCCATTCGCCAGTACCATTGAAATATTGGCTGTCAACGCACCCGTCGCTGTTTTCAGCTTGCTGCGAATGCCGCCGCGACTCAGATTTCCAATGTTTGAATCCGCTTCTTCCAATAATCGCTGATCGATCTCGCTCAAATGTCGAAACAACGTCGCCTGTTCATTAACCATAGGGTTGGCAGAATATAAGCCATTCACATCAGAAAGCATAATCAATAAATCAGCCTCGATCGCTTCAGCTACTAATAACGAAAGCTCATCATTGTCTTCAAACTTCGCCAAATGACCTTCTTCATCCACCGTCACCGCATCATTTTCATTAATGATCGGCAAGATTCCATGCTCCAGCAGCTCTTGAAGCGTTTGAACAAAGGCATGTCGACTTTTCGGATATTCCAATACTTCCCGACTCAATAAAAGCTGTGCAATTGTTTGATCCTGCTGGTTAAATGCAGCCTCATACCTGCTGGTGACCAAGCCTTGACCAACTGCCGCAGCCGTTTGTTTTGAAACTTCACCAAGCTGAGTAATACCCGCACCAACAGCTCCCGAAGAAACAAGAATCGGTTTCTTTCCGATAGCGATCAGTTCAGACAACACACTCGCCAGCTGTGAGATCACGGCTTCCTCAATGCCTGTCACAGGTGATACTAATAAGCTCGTTCCGACCTTAATTACAATAATGTTCGCGTCTTTTATTTCTTCTCTCATCTATTACACCTTAACTATAAAAAACAGGCACTAGCAATTAATAAAACTATATACGCATGCAATGCCTCAATTATTTTTTGCTAATAATATCACAAAAACACCCACATGGGAATATTTTATTTTTTTAATCAAAATCCCCTTTAAATCAAACGAACATTATGTTGTGAACATTTTATGATTTATTAGAAGAACTTTGAAGATTTTTGAGTTCGTTATTTCCAATGATCATTTTGGAGAATCAGGAAGAATAAAGGAATTTAAAAATAGCTTTTAAAAAAACGCTCTTTATTTATATAAATAACCAAATAGATTGTGGATAGATAATAGCGCTAACATTTCTGGTGAATTTTTTTGTTATTAAATTCAATTAAAAGATTGAATAAATCTTCAAAAAAAGCTCGCCGATGCTAGATGAAACCTAACATTGGCGAGCCATACTGATCCATGATGGAAGCTCAAATCAACACTATTCAAATAATTACATCTTACTCACAAACTTTTAAAATCGGACTTTACCGGTTTAAACGTTTTTCAGCAATTCGATAAACTTCACTATCTTCACGTTTTCCGATGACTACAATCTCGATGATTTCCACACCAAACTCAGACTCCTTGAAAATGACACGCAATCCTAATCTTTTGTGCTTCATCTTTCGACAATCATTTAATTTACCGCGTAATGCCTGACCTGCCTTCATCCCTTGGTCCTCAATTCTTTTGAGCGATTTAAGAACCTGTTTCCGTTGACTATTATCGAGACGTTCAAAATCACGCTTTGATAAATCGGTAAATACAACTTCCTGCTTCATTCCCATTCGTCCTCTACATCCTGAATTTCAGTTCGCCAATCCTTTCCAGCCACCTCATCAACAGAATAATAGGTCGTTGTACTGATTTCAAACGGAATCCTCTTTTTCTTGACGACCTGTGTCAAATACAAGGTTACAGCTGTAGTTAAGTCTAGTCCTAGATCTTCTAACGTATCCTTCGCTTCTTGCTTCAATCTCTTGTCCACATTAATATTCAAACGTGTTTTTTCGTTTTTGTTTTTTTCTTTCATTTCCATTTTATTAGCCACCTACTTCTTTCGCATTATGTATATGACACTCTAGAACTATACTTAAACGATCAATTTCCATCCAATAAAACGCACCAATTGCGCACTAATGACGCACCAGTTACACACCCATTATACACCTAAAAACCTCCACTTAAAACAAAGATTTCTTATAGCCTTGCTTTATATCTATGATTTCCTTAATACATGGCAAGCGTTAAAAAAAAGAGCAACCATCGAAAATGATGATTGCTCTAAGAACTGATTTTATTTCCATAAACTATAGGAGCCATCAACTATTCCTCATGCGCCTGCACTTCACGAGCATATTCTTTGCTCGCCTCATACATAGAAATTGCTCTCTTTCGACGCTCCTTATGATTAACGATCGGGCTTGGATAATCTTGATCCAAAATCATACTATATTCCTCCTGCTCTTCTTTGGTCATTTTATCCGGTTGATGAATCAACTTCTCTGGCAGGCTGCCTAACTCCTTCACGTACTTCTTGATGAACTTGCCCTCTGGATCGAATTTCTCTGATTGCGTCGTAGGGTTGAAGACACGAAAATAAGGGACGGCATCGGTTCCGGTGGAAGCTGCCCATTGCCAGCCGCCGATATTGCTGGCAGGATCATAGTCAATCAGTTGCTGCTGGAAATACCGCTCACCCCAACGCCAATCGATCAGCAGGTCTTTTGTTAAAAAGGAAGCGGTGATCATCCGTAGGCGATTGTGCATCCAGCCAGTTTCCTTTAATTGTCGCATCGCCGCATCCACGATCGGAAAGCCAGTTTTCCCCTCTTGCCATTTTTCGAATTTCTCTTGATTATTTTCCCACTTGATGAAACGAAATTGGGCTTGGATCGGTTGCTTCTGCTGACGGGGATGATTGGTAAAGATCATATTGTAGAAATCACGCCAGCACAGTTCTTTTTCGAAAGTATTGCGCCCTTGTGAAGGTTTTTCTTCCTGCAACGCCTGCCAAACAGTCCGAATCGAAACCTCGCCGGTCCTTAAATAGCGCGACAAATGACTAGTTTCATCCAAAATCGGAATATCGCGCGCCTTTTCGTACTTTTCTACGGAGTTTTTGACAAACTTCTTCAATTGACGCGTTGCTGCCTCTTCACCAATCTTCGTTTGCTTGGGAAGTCTCGCGACCAATTTGTCGAACTTCTTTTCATCTTCTGGAAACAGCACCTTGGAATGGACCGAATCTGCTTGAAAGCGAACTTTCAGCGGTGTTTCTTTCACTCGTTCTTTCCATTGATTGTAATAGGGGGTGAAAACTTTATACGGATCGCCTTGTTGATTTTTAATCTCCCTTGCTCCGTGAAGGTAGTGATCCTGAAATCGAAAATACTCGATCCCATTTTGGCGAAAGAACTTCTTTGCTTCCTTATCACGCTTCGCGCCAAAACCGGTCGTGTCTTCATTGAAATAGATTTTATTCCAGTCCGGCAATGTCTCTTTTAATTGTGCAAATAAGTCTAGCGGCTCCCCATATTGAATTTGCAGATGAGCCTGCTCATCGATTCTTCCTTTAAAATGCTGGACGCTCCCGAAAAATGCTTGATGATTGGGACTGTCTTCCAGAAATTGTGCTGGATTGGCTTGGAATAATAACACTAGTTCGTCTTCTGCCCCCAAATCGTTAAACGCATGATAAAGCGCTTTGTTGTCTTGAATTCTTAGATCGCGGCGAAACCACATAACCGTCTGCATCGAATCAACCTTTCTCGTTAACCTTCTTTCTTCGAAACTACCATAGAATACTGAAAAAGGCACTTTTGATGTTTATAAAAACTAGTTTTTCAGCTAAAAAAATTCAAATTTCAAGCCTTTTAAAATCATTTTGGGTAATCGCCAGTTCTCATTGACAGGGCTAGTGTTTACTAGTATAAATATGTTAGTAAACATCATCTTATGGATATATTTGTGTTATCAAATGTTTGTCTCTGCAAAAATCAAATAAAATACAAACGTTCTATTCATTCTTTATAAGAAAAAATCTTAAAATAATAGAATGTTTTTCATTCATTTTGAAAGAAGGAAGCGGTCATAAAAAATACAAAGGAACGAATCTGGCGTGAAGCCTTAACCTTATTTTCCCAGCGGGGATTTGATGGGGTATCAGTGAAAGAAATCGCAAAAGCGGTCGGAATCAAGGATAGTTCGCTTTATAATCACTACAAAAGCAAACTGGAAATCTTCAATACTATTCTTAGGGAAGTTTCTCAAATTTTAAAAGAAGCCAATAACACCTACGCGATCCCTTTGACAGTAAATGCCGGAGACAAGTATAAAAACATTCCGATTCAAGAATTGACGAAGATGTATGTTGATGCCTTTAAGTTTTACTTAGCAGACGAGACTGCTTCGAAATTCAGGAAGCTGTTGATTGCGGAGCAGCACATGAATCAATCTGTCGGAAACTTATATAATGAACTATTTTTTGATCTTCCCATGAAGTATCTGACGATTTTATTCACTGATCTTGTCAATCAAGGAACTTTTATCAAAATGGACCCATACATTATCGCGATGCATTTCTATTCTTCCATCAACTTCCTAATCCGACGCTGCGACATCCGTCCAGATTTAGTCGAGGAAAACATTTCCTTATTGGAACAGCATATTGAACAATTTGACCAAATTTATCGGGTTGAACGTACCAAATAAATTTGGTCAAATTGAAAAAAGCTTCGACGGTTTAGTCGAAGCTTTTTACTGCTTATTGCTGTGGTTCAAGGTAGACAATATCGCCTGAACAGTACCTATCAAAGTCATTATCTCTTAAAAAGAGCAGAAACGGAACCTGAAGATAATACCCCTGCCCCCAGCTTGAGCCCACACAGTCCTCACTGAGTCCGGAGTCAATCATCTTGACCTTCAGACGCTTTGCGATCGCAGATAAGTTCGACAATCCCGCATGATTACTCTCCGAATGCCACATTTTCTGACACAAATCTTCTCTTGAAACGCTTTTACCATTTGCTTCATACAAAAAACAAAGCAGCTGTCTCTCTTTTTTTGATAATCGATTTAAGAAATTAGAAAAATTGCTGCGGGAAAATGGCTCAATTCTAACCGATTGGGTAGATTCCGCATAGGCCTGAGCACGAGCAATCTTATCGATGATCACTGAATCACTATCATCGAATTCCAGCCAAGAATCAATAAACTCACCCAACCATGCAAACTCGGTTTCTTCGATCTGGTTCTGGTTTCCTCTGCGAAGAATCGGCAGACCGCTGTCCTTCAAGCTCTTGATATGCTGTGCCAGCTCAACATTTGAGATGGTGTCACAAATCATAATCAGAGAAAAATACTGAATGACCTGCAGGTGTTCGCTCGCCTCATAAAATAAGCTGGAGGAGCAATACACTTCGGCGTTGACTCGTTGCAGAATATTCTGCAGACGTGATTCAATAATTGGATTTTTGCTTAATAACAATACTTTTGTCAATTTGCATTCACCTCTTTAACTTTGCACTACTTCTTCTCTTAAAAAAAATTGTTTATCGCTTCATTAGATAACTGCCGACCAAAGCAAACATATTTTTCTTATATAACAACTTAAAAAACAAACAATACCAATAACCGTTTTAGTAAGCTGTTCGTTTCTGAGATTTCTTTATCCGCGATTGCATAGAAATAGGAAACGACGAATCACTCCTATAGCAAAGAAGCTCTTCTCTCACTCCGTTGCCGATCTTCTTATGCTCAGCTTTTTCCGATACGATCGATTTCGCATATTTCCGGAAATAGCCTGATGGATAGCTCGCTCCTTTTCCTCCTTCTATTATATTTACTTTAAAAAGTTATTATCAATCACTAAACTAGCACTTACTAGTTTCTTAATATATACTAGTAATCACTAGTTTTGTCAAGAATCTTTTTATTTATTATTCAAAAGTATAATACATTTAACTAAATTAAACTTATTGGCCGTATTATAACTTTTGTTATAGTTATAATCACAACTTTTCTCATTCAAGCATGTGTTCTCTAATCTCAGAAAAGCATTTCTGGACCAAGCCTTTCTATAATAAAGAGAACTCATACTGAAAACGAAAAAACACCTAGCTCCCTTTTTTAAGGAAGTTAGATGCTTTGACTGCTGGTTCTATTACTTATAGTAAAAAGCACAGATTAATTAACATAATTTAATTATGGATAATGAATATAGAAAATCGAACACTCGATACTCACCTTTCCCATCATTGACTCAAATCAGCACGGATGAATCGTATCAGTCCCAAACAGATGATCATAACTCCGCAAATAATCACCAACCATTGTATTTTCACGACATCCGCCAGCGGTCCAAATAGTGCCGTTCCCAGCGGCATAAATCCGCTATACATCACTCCCAACAGTCCAAACACCCGCCCTTGTTTTTCTTCAGGCACGTGTTCCTGCAGCAGCGTTGTCGTTGAAGATTGGACTACAGGAATGAAGAAACACAATAGGAACATGAACACAGCGAACAGTAAAAACGTGTAACTGAAGCCCAATGCGAATGAAAACACACCAAAGCAAATCAGTCCGAAAAAGAGTGTCTTAGTCCGTTCCTTAAAGCCGCCCAGCGCTCCTAATACGATTCCCCCCAAGACCATTCCAGCGAAACCTGCCATTTCATTAATCGTTAAATACAAGTAATTATCGCCAAAGGTTCGCTCGATCATCAGTACGGTTAAAAAACTCGAAGGGACCGATAAGAAGATAAATGCACCATAGTTTAGAAGCAGACGTTTTACTAGTTTATCCCCAATCACATAACGGATGCCAGCCTTCATATCTATAAAAAAACTTTTTGAAGACTCATTTTCACTTCTTTTTTTAGAAATAGAAACAAAGCTCAGGATGGTAATACCGACAATCGCTGTTGCTACATCTAGCAGTAAAATCCAGTGAAAAGCTCCTAACGCTAACACCGCCCCGGCTGCTGCAGGTGCGGCAAACTGCACGATGGACATCATGCTGCTGTTGATTCCGTTATAGCGAATCAGCTGTTTTGCCGGAACGATCTGCGGAATCACCGCACTGACCGCTGGCGTCTGAATACCCGACCCGATGGAACGCAACGCGGAAACTACTACTAGCAAAGGTAGAATACTCGATGTTTCTCCTAAAATGAAGACGATTGCTAAGAACAGTGTGATTATGGCGATTCCTAGATCCGCTAAAATGATTAGACGCTTTCGCGGATAACGATCGGCCCAGACACCGCCGAAAAAGGAAGTGATCATTTGCGGAATCGTCGAGCTCAATGTAAGAATCGTCATCCAAAACCCCGACGATGTTTCCAAAGCCACCTGCCAAATGATTGCCATCTGAACGATTGACGAACCAAATAAGGTGATACACTGACTGGTGATAAATAAGATCGCATTGCGGCGCCATAGTTGCGGTGCCAAGTTCAACTCTCCTGTTTCCATAAAATCCCCCACTTTCTTGTCACCTGATTAGTCTACTAGGAAAAGTGAAGGTGGTGGCATAGTGGAGGGTTGGTTCTCGTTTTGAATGAGAAGATTTTTAAATGAACACTGATAACCAGATTAAAATGGGTTTGCAATCACATTCATAAAAGTGTAGCAATCGCTTATTAATCCCGTTTCCTCATTTCTACTTTCATCAACTTCCATGGTAAAGGAAGAAATCGTACTTTTGGTCATTTTTTCTAAAAAACTGAAAAAACACCTTGACTCACTTTGGCATGGCTCTCAAACAAGCACTTCCAAAGTTCTCAAGATGTTTAAACAGACAGTTGATTGTCATCACTGCAAAAATCGATAATCTTGCAGTGATGGCTTGTTTCATTTCGGTTCATTTAAACTGGCATACACCGCTCCATAAATCCCGGCTTCATTTCCCAGCAATGCTTTTTCCACTGTAAAATGCTCTTTGATTTGCGGAAACACGTACTGTTCCATCTTTT
This sequence comes from Enterococcus sp., assembly GCF_032555305.1. Classification (GTDB taxonomy): domain Bacteria; phylum Bacillota; class Bacilli; order Lactobacillales; family Enterococcaceae; genus Enterococcus_A. Next base: position 11,712 of record NZ_JAWGOQ010000036.1, on the reverse strand, counting down.
CCTGCAAAGGTTTTAGCAATTGGTCTCCAGCTTCGGACAAGCCGCCGCCAATGACGACTTCTTCGACATCGATCGTATTCATGATTCCGGCTAAGGCTTGTCCTAAGATATCGGTAAATTCTGCTAACACTTCCTTCGCCAGTTGATGGTTTTCCGCCGCTTTTTCAAAAATGATCGGCGGCGTTAGCTCCGGCCAGCTTTCTTCCTTCAGAAGCAGCGCTTTTTTCATGCTCAGCATCAGACCATTAGCAGAAGCAAAGGTTTCTAGACAATTTCTTCCACCACAGCCACACAAACGATTTTCTTCGGAACGAACGGGAATATGACCAATTTCACCACCGGAGGAGTGGCAGCCATTTAGCACTTCTCCATTTAAGACAATGCCACCACCCACACCAGTTCCTAAAGTAACGAACAAAAGATCGGCTTTTCCTTGGGCCGCGCCTTTCCACATTTCACCTAAAGCAGCGGCGTTAGCGTCATTCAGTAAAGTGACCTCGATCCCTAGCTCGTTTTCTAGGATTTCTTTTAAGGGCATCTGAGTCCAATCTAGATTCACGGCTTGTACGACGGTCTTTCCATCTGGTGAGATCGGTCCTGGTACACCGATCCCGATGCCGGCTACTGACTGCAGCTTTTGTGGTTCTATCGTGGTGCGAACAGAAGAAGCGATTTCACCTGGGATGTATTTCCCTTTTTCCGAAATGTTGGTTGGAATCGACCATTTCTTTTCAATGATTCCTTGTTGATCCATTAACGCAAACTTGATCGAAGTCCCGCCAATATCAATTCCTACAATGTTTCCTTGTTTTTTCAACGGCGTCACCTCTAGACAAAATTCCGCAAATAATGCGCACTCTGTTTGATCGAACGCTTCACATCCTCATAATCCGCTTCATAACCCCGGTCCTCTACTTCGATACAGGTATAGCCGCTATAGCCCACATCCGTCAACGCCGAGACATATTTGCCCCAATCCACATCGCCTAAGCCTGGTAGTTTTGGTGACATATATTCTAACGGAGTCGCCATCACACCGACCTCCTGCAGCTTGTTCCAATAAAGCTTGATGTCCTTGTAGTGAATATGGAACAGCTTGTCCTTGAACTCATACAACGGCGCTAAGTAATCCATCTGCTGCCAAACAAAGTGGGACGGATCAAAGTTCAGTCCGATGTAGTCGCTGTCTAATAGTGCAAAGATTTTTCTAAACAGATCCGGAGTGGTCATTAGGTTTTGACCATCTGGCCATTCATCTTCAGTAAAGAGCATTGGGCAGTTTTCAATCGCGATCTTTACCTTTTGCTTTTCAGCGTAAGCCACGATCGGCTTCCAAACCTTTTCCACTTCCTTTAGATTTTCTGAAATCGTTTTTGACGGCATCCGTCCAATAAATGTTGTTACTAAGTTAATGTCCATGATTTTTGCCGCATCAATGACGGAATAAAGATGGTCGATCACAAGCTGACGCTTTGCTAAATCCTCGTCTAACGGGTTCGGATAGTAAGCCAAAGCAGAAATCGCCACGTTTTTCTCAGCCGCGTAGGTCTTGTATTTTTCGCCCTGTTCCTTTGTCAGGTTTTCTGTATCAATGTGTGAAACGCCCGCATAACGCCGCTCGGCCTTTCCAGCCGGCCAGCAGGCGATCTCCACACAATCCAGTCCATTTTCAGCAACGATGTCAATCATTTCGTAAAAATCGCTTTGATCTAAAATCGCTGAAACCAATCCTAATTGCATGTTTTTCCCTCTTTTCTATTCAAAATCGACTGAACGGTGTTCCTTTGCAGAAACTCTGATCGCGTCCACCAGCTTCATCAAACGCAAGATTTCCGTTGGTTTCACTGTTAACTCCTCTTCGCCTGCAACAAATTTATTGTAATGATCAAAAAACATATCATGATTGACTGAAACCTCAGGAAGCTCTTCAGTGACTAAACGTCCTTCTGGCGGCGGACCAAAAGAGCGCGTTGGACCCGCAGCAGTCATGGTGATCTTGCCTGGGACATTGGTTAACAATTCACTAGTTCGCACAATCTTCCCTTGCGGATTAAAGCCGTCCACATACGCACTGCCTTTATTTCCGCCCACAAACCAATGGCGTTCAAACCAAGAAGCTTCATCCTTTAAGAAGTAGGTTCCCAGTTCTACTTGACCAGTAATACCGCTGTCAAAATACAATTGAATATTGAAATAATCGTCAACATTCTCGTTAATCACATTACGCACATCAGCATAAACTGTTTTTAATTTCCCAGGGATCATCCAAAGCATCTGATCCAACAAATGAACGCCCCAATCATACAGCATGCCTCCTCCAAATTCTGGATAAACATGCCAATCGTGCATATTTCCATTAAAGCCATATAAACAATTCTTAATGGTATAAATATCACCAAGCGTTTGACTGTCTACAACTTCCTTCATCAAACGGTAGTCCTTATCCCACCGGCGTTGATGGTGGATCGTGAAACGAACGCCCGCTGCTTCAGTGACTGCCATCATTTCTTCAAATTCTGTTCCATTCATGGCAGCCGGTTTTTCCAAAATAATATCCTTTTTCGCTGCGGCGGCTTTTTTCACCATTTCTAAATGAAGATGATTCGGTACGGCAAGGATTACTGTGTCAATAGCTGATTCCGCCAACAAGTCATCTGCTTTTAAAAATGCTTTTACGTCAGCTGAAATATCCTTGAGCTGATCCTTATTGATGTCGCATACCGCGACTAATGTTGCATAATCTAATTTTTTGATGGTTTCCCCATGGGTTTGTCCCATGAAGCCATAACCAATGATGCCAAAATTCAACATCCTTCTTCCTCCTTTTTCACCTAGATCGTCACCGTTCGTTCCTTCACTCCCACTAATGGGACTGGAATATAGGCGGTTCTGGTTGCGACCGTTAATTTGATTTGGTGCTCTCCTTTAGCTAATCCTCTTGGCTGCAAGACCCGGATATACAAAGGCTCGCCATACTCCCACTTATAGCTGGTAACTGTCTCCGCTTCTTTTAAATAGAACCAATCTTGCTTATCGATCGAAATTTGGATCGCTTCAGACGAGACTTCCTCGTCATCCACCGCAACCTTGATAAACTCCACCATCGAAAGCGGCACTCCACGATAGTAGGTAATCAATGTCTGCAGTTCAAAGCCGATCACTTCGCCCTTTTCTTCAATATTTTTACATGTCGCATTTTTAAATACATTATTGTCAAACATTCTCTACATCCCCCTATCCTTGAATTTCTTTTAAGCAAGCCTGCAAGTATTGTTGATTTGCGGCTACCTGTTCTTTTTCCTGCATCGGTTTGCCTGGCAGGGTGAAGCGATTGCCTTCATATTCCGTTGCCACGTATCCGTCATAATCTTTTTCATGTAGATATTCCAAAAGCCCTTTATAATCCATCGAGTATTCTGGACCTTCAGGGGTCATTTCAAACATTTTGATGTGGAAATGCTTGATATAAGGCAGATAGTCATCCATCACTGTAAATGGATAATTTTCATAGCCATCGCAAAGCGGCGCAAACATCTGATCCTCTTTGGTTTTGATCACTTTCTTGAAGTCTTCAGGATACTCGCCGTTGTTCTCTTTGACGACACGGTGAAGATCGGTTCCTTGGGCAAAAATCTCATCTAAATAGGCAAACATTTCAGGACTCGCGCCATTATTGACTTCATAATTCACGACTACCCGCGGGAATTTCTTACAGAAAATCCCTGTATCAATCACTAGACCAACATACGGAGAATCCAAACGTTTCATTTCTTCAATGAAATGCAGCGTCTCTGGTTCGTCAAAAGCCATACCCGCATGAATCTCCAAGGCAATTGTCACATCGTATTTCTCACAATAAGGAAGCAATGGTTCGCAAACCCAATAGGGAACCATGGAGACTAGGCGAATCAATTTGATCCCTAAGCGATTGGCTTGTTTGATTTCTTCAATCAATAAATCGATACACTCACGTTTTGTCAGACTGCGATTCTTATACAGATTCGTATTCAAAAAGACATCTGCAATGACTGGCTTGATGCCGGTTTCCTGTAAAAGCTGATGCCACTGCGCGACATCCTCTTCTGCTGGATGAGGAGCGTTTTTAATCATTTGATCCGGTAAAATCTCGACTCCTTCAACATTGTTTTCCTTCAAAAAATACATTAGGTCCTTCAAGTTCATACGATGATTCAAATATTCATCCTGCAAGCTGTATAGACTCACAGCCGTTTTGATTCTAGACATTTATTTTCCTCCTATATAATGAAATAATAGCACCCGGGACGAGGAACCAGTGACTGGCGCTCGTCCTTTCGATTCAATTAAAGCTCCACGACTTTTCCTGTTTCCGCCGATTTGTAGATCGCTTCTAAAATCTGTGTCACAACGATCGCTTGCTCAGGTTTAACGACCGGTTCGGTATCATTCAAGATCGCTTCAACCCATTGCTTCGCTTCTGCATCCTTTTGTTCCAGACTGCTGCCTTCAAAGCCGAACACGCCGCCTGCATCAGAAGGTTCCGTCTGTTCTAATTGGTTGTGGGCTGCCTTGTTAAAGACAACATAGCCTTGATCCAAAAAGGCTTTTCCGAACATTTCCGCGCCGCCCTCTGTTCCGCAAAGAGTTACCTGTGCTTCTTTCGGATTGATCATATTCAAGGCCCAAGCTGCTTCCAAGAAAATCGTCGCGCCATTTTCCATTTTGATTAAGCCGAATGCTGAATCCTCCGTTTCAAAGGATTCCGGTTCCCAAGGTCCGAACATATTTGCCATCGGATTGTCTTTTAATTTTTGATACGTTGAGCCTAAGACCATTTTTGGTTTGTAGTTATTCATGTACCAAAGCGTCAAATCCAATGCATGGGTACCGATGTCGATCAATGGTCCGCCGCCTTGTTTTTCTTTGTCTGGGAACACACCCCAAGTTGGCACGCCTTTTCTCCGAACCGCATGTGCTTTCGCAAAGTAAATCTCACCTAACTCCCCTTTGCTGCAGGCATCGTAGGTCGCCAATGAATCTGCCCGGAAACGATTTTGATAACCAATCGTCAGTTTTTTACCAGTGCGTTCTGCTGCATCCAGCATCTTCTTCGCTTCTTCATAATTGATCGCCATAGGCTTTTCACACATTACGTGTTTGCCGCTTTCTAACGCATCAACCGTAATAAATGAATGAGAGATATTTGGTGTCAACACATGAATCACATCAATATCTGCTTGTCTCACCACTTCTTTATAATCTGCTGTCACTAACGCGTCAGAAACACCGTATTCCGCCGCAGCTGTTTCAGCCCGTTCAATAATCGTATCGCAAAATGCCACCAGTTCTACTTGGTCAGCCAATTTCGCTAAGGCTGGTAAATGTTTTTGATTGGCGATTCCGCCGCACCCGATAATACCGAATTTCAATTTTGTCATGTTGTTTTCCTCCTTAAAATATGTAAGCCAGCCATGTTCGTTAGTTTGACTGGCTCGATAGGTATCGCTTACAAAACCTAGTTTACTGAATGAGTCCTTTTTCTACTCTTTAAATCTCCAATAAAAGATCAAACATTTTTACTCTATGTGTTTATTCTTTCTTTCGAGAACAAATTTATATCATACTTATATGCTTAGACGTTGGTATTCTCACGTTTTCGATCCAGCTTTGCGCGAATGTCATCAGCGTCCTTATCGCTCATATCCCACAACAAGCAAGCAATTGCTGCCACGAAAAACAGGATTGCCGGAATCAAGTTAACCACTAAATTGATTCCATTTTTAGTAGCCATTGATTGCTCCATATTCGCTTGATACCCAAATGAATGCAGCAGCATGATCCCGATCGACGCGCCGACCGCATTCCCGATTTTTGTCGCCAAGCCATAGGTTGCGTAAGCTGTTCCGTCTGTCCGCACTCCTGATTTCAATTCCTGATAATCGACCGAATCAGACACCATCGAAAGTGAGATCGGGAAGCCCATATTGAACAGACCGAAAATCACATGTCCCGCGATGATCATTGGCAAGTTATCAAAGTCCGCAAAGTATACGACCAGCAGGCCAATACCTTGAAGAATCAAGGTGACCATCAACACATTGCGTTTTCCAAAACGTTTCACTAAAGGAATAACCGCCAATGAACAAACCGCGCCTCCAATTGAAGGGATGGTCATTAATAAAGCAATCAAAGTAAACGCACCCAAACAATAAATGACGTAAAAGGTGGTTACTGCGATTCTCCCCATGAAGGCCGTCATTTGTAAGATCATAACTAGAAAAACGATCATCAAGTATTTATTGCCGATAACATTTTTAATCGTTGTACGGAACGGTACTTTCTTTTCATTCTTCATTGGCTGAACCACTTCACGGGAAGTCGCGAACACTGCGAAGAATAATGGAATCGAAATAACCGCATAGATCAACGCTGTCATAAAATAGCCACGACCAGTCGCGACGTCTGAGCCATCTGAGAAGGCCAGCATAATAAATGAAGACAATGAGTTCACGATAATCATCCCAACATTCATTCCGACTGAACGCCAAGCATTTAATTGATTACGCTCATTGGCATCTTCGCTCATTACAGCGGCTAATGCGCCATAAGGAATATTCACTAAGGTGTAAATCATTCCCGCGATGATATAGATGACGGCTGCCCAAATGATTCCTGCGGTCCCGTTACCAAAAGGACCTGTGAAGGTCAATACAGAGAACAAAGCTAGAAATGGGGAACCGAAAGCGATATATGGACGAAAACGACCGAATTTGCTTCTGGTACGTTCTGCGATCATTCCCATCATCGGGTCGTTGATTCCATCCCACAAACGCGCAACTAACATGATCATTGAAACTGCCACTGGTGCTAACCCCACGATATCGGTATAAAAAACGGTCAAATAAGTGCCGACAAAAGTCCATACGAATTGGCTGGCAAGGTCCCCTAAGCCATAAGCGATCATTGAAAATTTGGTCAGTTTCTTCTTCTCTACATTCATTCCATTGTCAAAAACTTCTTTTTCCATGTGTGCCTCCCAGAATAAGTAATTTTTGTAAACGTTTACAGTTATTATTGTAGTTTCTTCACCGATAGAATACTCTGCGTTTTCCATTGATTCTATTGATACTTTTAAAGGATGATCCATGTTTTTTGCACAAAAAAACAAGATTGTGTTACACAATCTTGTTTAACGTGAGACCTTTTGGATCTCGATCAGTTGAATCTCTTGTGGCAATATTTCTAATTCAAGTCGTAATTGATGATTTCTGGATGTCGCTTCTTTTACTTCGATTTGTGGTTGGCAGCGATGCTTCAAATACGTGACAAGCTCATCATCAAGCCGATCGGAATGACTGACAGCGTTAATTTCTTCTAATAGATTCCCTGCTGTTGGCCCAATTCGATAATGCTTCACTCGATAACTGCTTTCTGCCTCATTTAAATCCTTCAGTAAAATCTTTTTCTTCTGGACACTTGTAGATGCAAACAAGGCTGAGGCGTTCCTTCTAGTAAACACACTGTTGAAATCGTAATAATAAGTCGAGTTCAAATGACTATAGGAAAAACACAATAATTGAATCCGGTTCGGATCATCCTTCGTTATCAGCAAATCCTCCGACTGATAAACGACGCTGGCACTCAGTTTATTTAAAAATTGATAGGCATAATAACCGATCTTGGGGATCCCGCTTTTTGAGATCAGCCCTGAACCGCCAAAAATTTCTTTGTTGGCGGTGTCGAAGGTAGTCACTGACAAATCGGTGAGTTGCCAATACCCAATCAAATCACAATACGGCATGACTGCCAGAGCATTCTTTAAGATGTAGCTGCCCTTAAAGGCGGTATCATTGATGATATCGCGATTCAGGATCGTTACATTGAACTCTGTAATATAGGTTTTCCCTTGATAATCAATTTCCGCCAACAACTCCTTGAACTCCTTCATTCGATGAAGCATATAATTCGAATCTGCTGAGATCGGTTCATGATGTTTTTTTCGCTGATGCAGCTGCTGCTTCATCGCATCCATTGGATAAATAGACAAGCTAATGAAGTCCGGCGCTCCCTTGCTCTTGATCCACTGAGTCAGAAAGAAACTCAGATCCCTCGTCTCGATATCCAGGCTTAACCCGCAGCCGCCAATCTGAATCGAGGGAACAATGTGCTGAACGGCTTCTTTAATTTGGGAGAAAACGTTGATATAGGTCTTTTCCTGCGCTAAATTTAGCTGAACGCCATTATCATCGATTCGCGTCAGATCCTCACAACCAATCGTTTGCAGGACCAAAGGATTGGGTTTCCAGATTTCAATGATCCATGAAGAAACCTCTTCTAAACCAAACTTATCGATACAATGATAAAAGAATACTTGAAACCGGTGGAGCAGATCAGAGAGCTCATAGGATTTTCGAGTAAACAAATGGCTTTTGATGATCTGGGTATGGGATTCGTGGATCAGCTTCCCTTTAAATCCTAATTCCAGAAACGGTTTGATCCCAGCCTTCAGCATGCTCTGCAAAATCTCATCGACTGTCGAAAAATCATACTCCTCACCCACCTGCTCTAAGATTTCTTCACTAAATAACCCCCAAATTCGACCGTAGGCAAAAGGATTATTCTGCTGCAAATAATGAAGCTGCTCCACAAATGAGGCATGAGTCAAGTCCCCTGCGTACCCCAGATTGATCATACTTTTTTGAAAATTCTGTCGGGAGATTTCCTCCATAGACACTTGGATCGTCTCATCATCGATCTTGGCATCTTTTTCTTTGAAATAGCTCTCCAGATTTTGAATCTCTTCCTGCGCCTGATTATTCTGCTCTGTCTCCACCTTGGCCTCCGCCTTTATCTCCCTGCGAAACTCACTAGGTGTCAGTCCCTGATACTTTTTGAACAGGCGATTGAAGGAGTTGATATTGGAAAAGCCTGCGGAAAAAGCGATATTGGTAATTGATTTCTCCGTCTCCAGAAGATCCTTCCGTACCTTCTCCAACCGTTTCCGAATCAAATATTCGTTCATGGGCATCCCAATCTCATTTGAAAAAATCCGTGATAGATACTGATCCGAAACGTACAGCTTATTGGCAATATCCGCCAAACGGATGTCCTTATCGAAGTTATTATCGATGAAAAACTTCACCTCATAAACCTTTTGCTTGATGCTTCGATCTTCATCTGTGCTGGCAGCTTCGGCGTACTCCTTTTCCAACAGATGAATGATATGGAAATATTCCTCAAACACTTCAGATACAGAATGTTGCTCCTGCAAAATGTACAGCTTCAACAGCTTTTCAATCGACTGAATCAGCTGCTGATCCGCACTTTTACTTTCTGTAACAGAATTTCCTTCAAAGGCTAGGCCTGCTTGATCCTCAAAATAATAATTCAAAATAATTTCAAAAGCCCGAGCATTTTCCGCATAGACAGTGTGTACCAACGACTTTGACAAAATGTAAAAATCATTTTTCTGTAGGGAAATGACCTGATCCTCGCGTTCAATGGTCACCTCGCCTGCCAATACATAGATTAAATGGATATTCGTATCAAAATGCTGCATGACACGATCCTTCGTCAGCACATTCATCTCGATGTTCTCCCATGGTTCAATTAAACGCATAGCTACCCTCCTTGAAAACATTTACTAAATAGAATACATCCGCTTTCATTTCTATTGTCTTTATAATACATGAAATCCCTGACCGTGTTCCAGCTTTCTTGAATAGACAAAAAATGATACTCTCTAGGAAAGAGAATATCACGATGATGAGCATTAGCGACTATATTGGATATCTAATCCTTTTCCATCGCAAAACGAATTCCTGAGCAAGATTATGAAAATCTGTTGCTTTCGAGTACAATCGGTAAAGGAAGTGGATTTCTGATTACCTAAAAAAAAGAGTCAAAACTGAAACAATGATTCTGGAGGAATGAAGCATGAAAACCTATCGCAGCAGATCAATCATCCTAGTATTGGTTTTTGTAATAGTCTTTGGTATTTATTTTGTAGCGAATCAACATACAGATGAGCCTACTAAAGTTCAGTCATCTGACACGTTCTCAAATTCAAGTACAACTGAAACGTCTGCCCAGCAAACAATGGATCCAACAGATTTTTTGAATCAGTTCGCTGGTGAATGGAAATCGATGGAGGATTCAGAGACACTGATCATTCGTGAAGCCGGACAGTCCGTTGAACTTGAATACCCTGAGACAGACGACAAATTCAAAGTCTATCTCTCAGATTACCATGCTTCTTATAGGCGTTGGAGGCTCTTACCCGCGAATGGCGAAGAGTCTCAGTACCATGTAACACAGCTTTCCGACGATGAATTCAGCTTTCAGTCCTCCACTACCCAAGTAAATACTGAAGGCACATCAAAACCAGAGACTTTTTTTCGTGTGAAGTAACCATTGATCTTTATCTGCTTTACATGTCAAAAAAATGCCTAACAACAGCGGTAAAACAAGGCAAATAACCGTCCAAATTTACTCATAAAAATTTTTGGGCGGCTTTTTCTAATATGATCTTTATCCTTTTATATTTCCTGAAATGAGGCAAGAGAACTATTCGTCATTATTTGAGCTATTTGTTCCTTCATTTATCCATGACAAAGAAGCCTAGGGTAAATAATATTTTTCCATCACAGCTCGAATCAGTGTTAGCTATTATTACCGTTTATTTTTACCACGCTTTTTCTTCCTTTTGCTTGAGTAGTTTGAACTTTCTGTTCCCTTTTTCTTCTTTTTCCCAGTTGTTGGTTTAGAATTTCCCACGGAGATAGTTGGCGATTCTTTTAAAGTGGAAGTGACTTTTCCATCCGTTTTACCAACTTCTTGCGTCGCGCCCGTGTTAGTCTTAAGCGCAATCGCCCCTTCATTGCTAGCTTCTTTTTCCGCCATGATAATCGCAGGTTCCTCCAAACGAGTATCAGCTAAAACGAAGCCTTCCGGTAACAGCATCTTCACTAATTCTAGTCTCTCCTCTTCGCTTAATGAAGCGATCTCTGAACTAAGCTGCACGGAAGAATCCTCTGCTGTTTCAACCTTTTCCGGATTAGTCGAAATTTGGACAGGCTCTTCCACGATCTCCCCTTTTCGAATCTTGACGTAACGAGTACAGTTGTCGATCTCAGAGTTCTCCAGCTGGACAAAGCGCCTGATTCCATCCTTTTCAAAAATAGTTAATGAAGACATTAATTCTAAAACAGCATTGATCTTCATTGCGGAGGCATTTTTATCTGCATCACGTAAACTCCAATTATGAATCTTGCCTACCGCATCCTCAAAGGTCGAGACAAGCTTATACTGCTGTCCATCCAATTCCTCAACCGGCGTTGTCTTTGCGAACAAGTACTTTTTACATTCACTTACTCGATTATTGTAACGATGGTAAACCTTGGTTTTCTTATAGAGCCGATGAGTGACCTCTTCCCATTCCCTACCACTATCAAAGCAATCGCGAAACAACGGCGCCAGCTTCCGCAGCACCTCTGTCGGTTCGGCAAATAAAAGGATCTCTCTAACAAGATCCTGACAAAATAGATAAAAATCAGAAATACACAACGCATGCCGCACCAGCACAGCAACGATGTACTGAATAACAGTGTCCGCATCTTGTGAATCTGCATAGACTTTTTCGATGTTCTTTTCTAACCGAGGTCGTTTAGTGACAAAAAGCTGAACTTGCGACAATGATTGTGATTTCATAAAGTTTCTCCTCCTAAGAATACG
>NZ_JAWGOQ010000035.1:0-53970 GCF_032555305.1 Enterococcus sp. | reverse complement strand
CATCATCCACGATTGAAAAAAATAAGAGTACAACTTAAATAAGCAACTTGAAAAGGAGAAAGAGTTTATGAAAGAACACGGATTATCTGAACGACAACTATTCAGCCTAACACGCAAAAACTTGGAAAAACGCATCAATCACTATTATCACGATACGAATGACGGCAATGGCGCGATCGAATTGTTGGTAGCGCTTCAGGTACGAGATGAACTATGCGAAAAGGATTTTTCTTTTATGCTGCCTGAATTGGTGAAGCACATCTTTATGCACACACGTTCAACCGCTGTGTTACGGGAGCTTTACATGTATTTCGCGGAGTATTTCGAGAAGAAAGAATGGCGGTTATTGCAAATTAAGCTATTCCCAGCGAAAACTTATTCGGCGATCACTGAAAAACTGAAGGGGCTGTTTACCCAATTTATCGAGGTACCGTTAACAGGATTGGCTGGCTCGCTCCAGTGAGTTGAATAGGGAAAAATACGAAAGAAAGGAAGGAATTCTATGAAAGTCACAGCATCAGCACTGGCACTCGATGCCGAATTCGGCAGAAGCGATGGCAGAGCCCATCATTTGCGCTTCAAAGATTTTGATCCGACGAAAGACGTGGATGAAATCAAAGCCTCATTATCGAAATTGACCAAGCTGAGTATTTTCGATAAGAATGATATCAGCCTATTTGATAAAGTCCGTCATGCGACGGTGATCGAAAAGAAGGAAAGAATAATTTTTGACAAAAAAAAATCAGCGAAGAAGGGCGTAAATCAAACGCCAATCACTTCGTTTGTGGTGGAAGAACCAACACCCGTGCAAGTAGTACATGAAAAATCAGACCCAATTGAAGCAAGTCCCATTCCACAGGTGCAAGAGCCTGTTAATTATATAGAATACACAGAAGCGATCGAAGATATTCACGGTCCAGAAGAATTGAACATTACGAACGAGTTTCCGAAACCGGGCTGGTTGATCCAGACCATTGAATTGCCAGCGAATGTCCATTCGTGGGATTTAAGTAAAGAGTATGTTGTTCTCCTGTTGAACGCTTGTTTACCCGCGCGTACGACACTGGAGGATATTGAAGCGGATGATCAATCCGTTCCAGCAAAGCTGATTGTTTCTGCAACAATTGAAGAAGCGTCAGCAAAAATAGAACAGGTGGATGTTCCAAACAAGGAATCGCCACCAGTAAATCCTAAGAAAAAACGTAAGCGGCTGCTAGAACGCGTCCGGAAACGCGAGTAGCGAGCTGAGTCTGTTTGATCAGAAATCCAACGTTGGTATGATACGGATCAGCAGGCAATTCAATTGAATATTTTTTAAGCCCGTTTAACCAGCGGGCTATTTGGCTTGTTCCAATATAGAGAAACGCTGTAGACGTAAGGAACACGTTACGATTGACCGGCGATCATACTAATTGACAGCTCCTCCAACAAGCTATTAGAATTCGATTATCACGTTATCGAATTTTTTGAAAAAACTGGGGGATTTTGAAATGGAATTAGGCTTATCAGGAAAACCAGCGTTGGTCACTGGTTCAACTAAAGGAATCGGCAAGGCCATAGCATGGGAGCTGGCAAAAGAAGGGGCGAATGTCATCGTAAACGGGCGACATGGTCAGGCGGTCGATGAAGTCGTGTCAGAAATAAAATCGGTATTTCCACAAACAACCCCGCAAGCCGCCGCTTACGATCTATCCAAGGAAGGTGAGCGGGAAAAGCTGTTTGAGGCTTATCCAACAGTTGATATTTTGATCAACAATATGGGGATCTTTCAGCCGACAGATTATTTTGACCTCACGGATGAGGTTTGGCAGCATTTTATTGATGTGAACTTTTATTCGGGAAATGCCCTCGCTAAATTTTATTTGCCAACGATGCTGGAGGAAGATTTTGGTCGGATTATCTTTATCGCCAGTGAAGAGGCGATCATGCCTTCGGGTGAGATGCCGCAATACAGCATGACAAAAACGATGAATCTTTCGTTGGCGAAAAGTTTGTCTAAGTTAACAAAGGGCACTAATGTAACGATCAACACAATCATGCCGGGCTCTACCTTAACTGAGGGTGTGCAGCAGATGCTGGTGGACATGTATAGCGAGACCGATATCCCAGAAAGCGAATGGGAAAGTGACTTCATGAAAAATCACCGCCCGCTTTCGCAAATCCAGCGTTTGATCCGCCCAGAAGAGATCGGACGCTTCGCTGCTTTTGTCTCAAGTCCCTATGCGCGATCCTTTTCTGGAGCGGCATTACGTTTGGATGGCGGATTAGTTCCAACGATATTTTAATAGTAAAAACGAATTGCCAGCTTATGGGTCGGCAGTTCGTTTTTTTGTAGCCTATAAAAGAGTTTTGATAAGGATTCACTTTTTTCATCCTATTGACAAATCGGGTGAATACGATTAGTTTTACACTATAGTGGATTTTATCCAAGATAGTAATTTGGAGGTTTCAATGATTTCAGCAAATGAAATGATCAGTCGCAATATCAAACGAATTCGGCAGGAACGAAATTTAACGTTGGATGATTTGGCGCGTTTGTCGGGCGTGAGTAAAAGCATGCTGAGTGAGATCGAGCGCTGCACCAAGAGTCCAACAATCTCAATGCTGGAGAAAATTTGTACTGGGACCAATATTCCATTAGCGCAGTTGACGTATATGGAGACGCCTGAAGTCTCGGTGATCAAAAAAAGTACGACGAAGCATTATTCGACTTCGGAGGGTTTTGATACCTACAATTTATTCGAGTTTGATCCGGATAAAAGGTTTGAGATTTTGCGCCATGTGATCGCGCCGCATTCAGAGCGGATGTCGGAATATCATGAAGCGGGGATTCGGGAATACATTATCTGTACGCAGGGAGTATTAGATATTCAAGTTGGGGAAAAAAGTTTTGTGCTGGAGGAAGGCGAAGCGATCCAATTTTTAGCGAATTGCAATCACAAGTATATGAATACGACGGATGAAGAGACGAGAATCTTGATGCTGATGTTTAGAGAATAGAAAGAAGGGGTCAAATGAAAGGGTATAGTGTTCGGCTGGTGAGGCTGATATTCGGGTTGTTTTTATTTGCGTTAGGGTCGTTTTTGACGATTCAGGCAAATATTGGTTTGGCTTCTTGGGAGGCCTTTAGTATGGGGGTCGCGAATCTGACAAATCAAACGTACGGAAATATTTTGATTATCAGTGGTCTATTTATTTTAGTTATCGATGTTTTGTTAAAGGAAAAGATCGGCTTCGGCACGATTCTCAACACGATCTTGATCGGGGTATTTGTCGATATGATCCAAGCCTTCGATATTATTCCCCAGATGAACAATTTCTTTTCGGGGGTATTCATGCTTCTGCTGGGTCAGGTGTCGATCTGTGTCGGCAGCTACTTTTATATCGGAGCATCAATGGGTTGCGGTCCGCGGGATGCGCTGATGGTGGCACTGGGCAAACGACTGCCGAATGTACCGATTGGGATCGTTCGCGGGGCCATCGAAGGGACTGTCCTGTTGATCGGCTGGCTGCTTGGTGCGAGGGTGGGGATCGGAACGGTTATTTCGGTCTTCGGCATCAGCTTTATTTTGGAAACGACCTTCAAGTTGCTGCACTTTGATGTGACAAATGTAGAGCATGAAAGTGTTGTTGATACGGTGAAGAATTTTCAGCTTTTAGCTGGAAAGAAAAGTGAATCCTCAAAATAGTTTCATGTAGGTTCAATCCGAACGCTCAACAGTTTCTTGTTGGGTGTTTTTTTCAATTATCGTTTCCGATTATACGGCAGAAAACTGGATGAAACGTAAAGGAAAATAACTAAATAACCGACAAGACCAAAACAAATCTTTCGTTTTGGTCTTATTTCTTTTTCTTTCAACTCCATTAATTTTATGGGCTTAGACTATTGTTATTTAGTCAATTCTTGGATTCTTTTCCTTTAAAATAAAAATAAGAGGAATTGTATGTTGGAAACTGGGCCATTAATGGGGGAATACATATGAAAAAAACGTGGAAAAAGAAAATATTTCAGGGGTGTTTCAGTACAAAAAACGGCAGTCGTCGATGGTTTTGTTTTATACTTTTAGTTGTTTTATTATTGGGGAATTATCTGGTGGTTCCTATGATGGCTTTTGCGGAAGATACGGCAGCTTCAACCATTGAAAAATCGGGAGAAATAGACACGACCTTAACCACTATTTCAGACGAACCAAGAGTTCAATCCGATTCAAAAACCACAGGTGCTTCTCTTAGAAACGAAACTTCTTCATCAGAAAAATCAGTTCCTAAAACAGAGGATTCGTCAGTTAAAAGAAATAAAGACGATCAAACGGATTTGCCAGCAAATTCTGGTGATTGGACTGGGGTTGTTTTTGAGGGCAGAGTGCAGCTTACTGCATATTCAGGTGATCCGACACATATTAAGGTTCCGGCTAAATACAATAATATGCCCGTTCAGATTGACTTAGAGGACGTACTCGGTGATCATCTACAAAAAACAACTGAGACATTTGAGATTGAGCAAGCAGAATCTGGCGAACTTCCTGTGAAAATCACGGGTACTTTTCACGGATTGTTTGCTAAGGTAAATATCTATGATGAAGTAGAGGGGGTTGCCCCGATTGAGTCGGTTTCTTTTGGCGATGCGGATACTTCGGCGATTACGGATATGAGTTACATGTTTGCGCAATGTGATTCGTTAGAAACATTGGATATTCGCTCTTTAGATACTCAAAATGTGACCACTATGTATCAAATGTTTAGTACCTGTAAAGGATTGACGGGGTTAAATCTGACGAACTTTGTTACGGATAATGTAACGACGATGGCTCGGATGTTTGAAAACTCTAACAGTCTAGTGTCTATTGATATGTCAAGCTTCAATACAGAAAAGGTAACGGATTTTTCCTATATGTTTAGAAATTGTTTGAGCGTTTTATCGTTAGATCTTACACATTTCAACACTGCGAAGGCTGAAACGATGCGAAACATGTTTGATCGCTGTCATGCGATGACTACCTTGGATTTATCGAGTTTTGATACGAGTAATGTGACGACGATGGAGTATATGTTTGGCAATTGTAAAGAACTTACGACGATTAATATGAAACAGTTTGATACGTCGAAGGTCACAACCATGTATTTTATGTTTGCCAACTGTTCTAAACTAGCTTCTTTAGATCTTTCGAACTTTGATACGAGTAATGTGACGACCATGTCCTATATGTTTGCCGGTTGTAAGTTATTGTCAGAGGTAAAAATCAGTCATTTCGATACTAAAAAGGTTACGAATGTTTCCTACATGTTTCATCAGTGTTTAGCGCTTACAACTTTGGATCTGGCAAGTTTTGATACTTCCAGTGTTCCTAAGTACTATGGCTCCTACATGTTTGCAGGATGCAATAATCTGAATCGTTTAAGGATCAGCAACGCCTTTAAATTTCAGACAGATTTTGGATTGTTAGAGCTTCCTGCTTCTAGTAATGAAGGAAAAACACTCTCTCATTGGATTCGAGATGATGGGGAAGAGAGATACGATTCAACAACGGCTTTTATTGCGGCGCATAACGAGCTGGCTCAAACAGCCGTTCACATTTATTCGATTCAGAAGAGTCATCTTGTCAGCTTTGACTTGGCAGGCGGCAGCGGCGATCCGATTTCAAATCAAAGAGTATTGGAAACGAAGACTGTTGTTAATCCGAATTATCAGGGAACAAAAGCACATCATCAGTTCAACGGCTGGACTTTAGGAGGTGAGCCATTCGATTTTCAAACGAAGGTATCTGCACCGTTGGAATTGACGGCGGATTGGCTAATAAACACTTATGAGGTTCGATTTCATGGGAATACAGGGCAAGGTGCAATGTCTAATCAATCATTTGACTATGACGAAGAAAAAACACTATCTCCAAACCTCTTTTCAAAAGTAGGCTATACCTTTAAAGCGTGGAATTCTAAAGCGAATGGGACAGGAGAGCATACCTATCAAGATGGACAATTAGTAAAGAATCTTTCTATTGTAGATGGGGATATAATTGATCTTTACGCACAATGGCAACCCAACAGCTATCAGATACTTTTTGATACGAATGGTGGAATAGGAGACATGGCTCCATTAGAAATGACTTATGACAAAGAGGTCATTCTGCCAGAGAACATATTTACTAGAAAAGGCTATCAATTCCAGGAATGGAACACAGATCAGGCAGGTGGGGGAAATGGGTACAAGGATCAGGCGCCAGTAAAAAATTTGACTGCGATGAATAATAGTACCGTTTCGTTATTTGCACAATGGCGACAAATCAACTATACAGTGACATTTGATAGTCAAGGCGGCGACGCGATTTCTGATCAAACGTATACAGTGGAACAAGGGATAAAAACCTTCCCTATACCAAGTAAGCAAGGCTTCACGTTCCTTGGGTGGTATGAGGGTGAGACGAAAATCGAGACCATCTTGGATGGCGAAATCGGGGATCGAAAGCTGAAAGCGAAATGGAAAGCAATCGAGTACAACGTTGATTATGATAGTGACGGTGGTTCTACTATTGATTCGCAAAAGTATACGATTGAACGGGGAATCGATTCTTTACCTACACCAAGCAGATTAGGCTATTCCTTCGATGGCTGGTACGAGGGCGAGAAAAAAATTGAGCGTATCTCTGTTGGTGAAGTGGGGAATCGTTTGTTGAAGGCAAGGTGGACGCTTGTTGACTATCGAATTACTTTTGACGACCCAACACTCTCAGCGATTACCTATACAGTGGAGTCAGATACGATTAAACTGCCGATCAGAACAAGGACTGGCTACACTTTCTTAGGCTGGCTGATAGCAGAGGACACCATTGCCGGAGTGCTTAGTGAGCAACCAATGATTGTACAGGAAATCAAATCAGGTACAACTGGGAATCTTAAACTTAGTGCTCAATGGAAAGCCAATCAATACACGATCACCTTTGATCCAAATGGTGGAAGCGGTGAACTGTCGCCACAAACATTGAACTATGACGAATCAGTGAAGCTGTCTGCGAACAAGTATACTCGCGTCGAGCATGCGTTCACAGGTTGGAACACGCAAGCAGATGGCAAAGGGGCAGACTTTGCTGATCAACAGGAAGTCAAAAATCTACTTGCGGAGGCAAATGGCAATCTCACCTTGTTCGCGCAATGGAAGAAGACGAAGTCAGCGTTGGAGGAACTCGTCAACAAAGAAACCGGAGCGAAGCGCAACAAAAATGACTACACCCAAGAGAGCTGGAAAAAGTATGAGGAAGCCTTGAAAAAAGCACAAGAAGTGATCGCAAACCCGAACGCGACTGAAGACGAAGTCAAAACAGTATTGTCTGAGTTGCAAGCAGCGATCGCGAATTTGAAACCGATCAAGAACAACGATCAGATCGCGCCAACTAGTACACGCAAAGCTTATCCGACAAGCGCAGCCAAGAGTTATCCGAGGACAGGTATGCTGGCAGGTTTTGGGTTAATGATTCTAGGAGTCGCTTCAGTCGGAACGGCGCTGGCTGGTTGGCTGAAACGAAACGGAAAATAATTGATTCAAGCAGATCCCAAAATACGTATAGGAAGCAATGAAGACCAAAACGAGTTCGTTCGTTTTGGTCTTTTTTCTAAGCACGCAATAATTGAAGGAAACGAAGTGATTCTTTTACGGTCATTCGATATTCAGGGAAATTGTCATCGTTTCTTTTTTGCAGTGCTCATCTTTTGATGCCTCTATTGATGATTATCTATTGAGAAGGGTGATTTGACTTGTTTACTAACAAGTTTAACAGAAAAGTTATTTGTAATTTAAGCGTTAATTAATTTTACATAACTTATCCTCAATATAATGTCAAACAGGACGCTTAAATAATGTGAATTTGGATATTATGAGCAAAATGTTGTGAAAATAATACAAAGGGCGTTAGGATATAATTAGAAAGTGAGGAAGATAATTTATGAAACCAATTTTAAAAGATCCTAGAGAACTATTTTACGGAGGGACCTTTGCGAAACAGGATCAGAAAACTCCCGCACTGCAAACCGAAATGAAGCCGCAACCCGATTGTGGCGAAGAAAGCTATGTTGGTAGTGGAAAATTAGAAAATCGTCGTGTATTAATTACTGGAGGAGATTCTGGTATTGGTCGTGCGGCAGCGATTGCCTATGCACGAGAGGGAGCAGATGTCGCTATCCAATTTTTCCCTGGTGAAGAAGAGGATGCACAAGAAGTCGCAGAACTGATCGAAGCAGCAGGAAGAAAGGCATTATTACTGGCTTATGATCTACGCCATGATGATGCGCCGCAGGAAATGGTGAAACGTACGGTCGAAGCGTTTGATGGGTTAGATACCTTAGTGTTGAATTCAGCGCAACAGATTTCTCAGGAATCGATTGAAGAGTTACCGATTAAACAAGTAGAGGACACCTTTAAGGTGAACATTATTTCGATGTTTGCACTTGTTCAGAAAGCTTTGCCACATCTACCTGCTGGAAGCAGCATTATCACAACAACTTCTGTTCAGGCGTTTAATCCTAGTGATCATCTAATGGATTACGCAGCGACAAAAGCCGCGATCGCGAACTTTACTGTTGGCTTGGCACAACAATTGGCGAAAAAAGGGATTCGGGTAAACGGCGTTGCACCAGGTCCTATCTGGACACCATTGCAATTGGATCAAGGTCAACCGAAAGATGCACTGCCTGAATTTGGACAAGATTCACTTCTTGGCAGAGCGGGTCAACCGGCAGAATTAGCTCCAGTATATGTCTTCTTAGCGTCAAATGATGCAAGTTATGTTACTGCACAAATTTATGGTGTTACTGGTGGAGAAGCAATTAATCTCTAAGGAGGGATTGTCAATGATCCATTTGATCGAAGCACTTGGTATTTCATTAATCATCAATATGGTTGCTCTGGTGTTTAAAAAGCGGCAACCAGCTGCTGCAATGGCACGTGTGAAAAACCGTTAACAGCTTATCACAGCTGCTAACGAGATGTCCTTTAAAGGAGGTGCACCTATGAACCGTGGAGTAAAAACCATCGGAATCGTTCTTTCCCTGATTTTGATGTCTGTTCTATTAGTCATTATCGCATTTACTTCGCCTTATTTAAATTTACCGTTTGGCATCGGTCGAGGAGAGTTTTTACGAAGTACGCTAACCAATTATATGTTTCGGCAATACCTGTTTTGGGTAGCGCTCGTCTTTGCGGTTGTCCTTTTGATTGGTATTTTGGTTCTAATCTTCTATCCAAAGGTCAAACAAACTTTTGTTTTAAAGGAAGAAAAGGGACGACTATCTTTAGATAAAAGAGCCATCGAAGGGTTTGTTCGTTCGAAATTACAAGGGATGGGCTTCGTAGCATCACCCAACGTTAAGGTACGAGCAACAAAAAGACAGATAAAAGTGAAAGTGAAGGGTCAATTGACTCGGACCTCTTCATTAATCGGGAAAACGAATGCCTTGATGGCAGAGATCCAGCAGGAGCTGCAGGAGATTCTAGGCAGTCAAGAAAAGGTAAAAGTAAACGTTGCGTATACGTCTTATGAGGAAGACAAAGAGCCAACAGAAAATCGCTCACGAGTGGAATAGGAGGGAGTCCCATGAAGGATTTATATCATCAATACAAGCTCCCGATTATTTTCGGGGCATTAGGCTTGATTCTAGCGATATTGTTTGTGTCGATCGGTTTTTTTAAAACACTGTTAATCGTTTTATTGACAGGTCTAGGCACAGCACTTGGTTATTATTTTGAACAAACAGGCATGCTGGATGAACTTTTTAGTGATAGAAAGAACTATTAAAGGTTTTTTCCGCAGAAGAGAACGAACAACTATTTTTATACAATCAGGAGGATTTTACTATGGAAAACAATTTTGAAAACAAAAACTTTAATGAGAAGGCAGTTACACCAAACTCAAATCAAACAAACACAAATGCTGATGAAACAGTCAAAGGTGATTTAGTTTATGATGACAAAGTGATCCAAAAAATTATCGGTGTCGCGATTGAAAAAATCGATGGGCTCCTAAGAGTTGACGGCGGATTTTTCTCAAACGCAAAAGAAAAATTGGTCAATACAGACGATGTGACTGCTGGGATCGAAACAGAAGTTGGCAAAAAACAAGTTGCAGTTGATATGGATATCGTGGTGGAATATGGCAAAGATATCGAAGAAGTTGCGAATAAAATCAGAAAAGTGATTCGCGATGAAGTTCAAAAGATGACTCATCTGGACGTGATCGAAGTAAATATTCGTGTGGTAGATATCAAAACCAAAGAAGAATTTGAAGCAGACAGCGAAACCGTGCAGGACAAAGTAACCAGTGCAGCGAAAACGACTGGCGAATTTGCCTCAAAACAAACAAACAAAGCTAAAGATGCGATGAGTAATGGCGCAGATAAGGCACAAGAAAAAATCGAAGAAAATCAAGAATCACGCGTAAAATAATTACACAAACATTTACAACATAGGAGGAATTTATCATGGGTTTATTATGGTCATTAATTATCGGAGCAGTCATCGGTGCAATCGCCGGAGCAATTACAGGTAAAGGAAGCAGCATGGGATGGATCGCGAATATCGTAGCCGGACTAGTTGGTTCAGCATTGGGACAAGCATTGTTAGGTTCTTGGGGACCTTCATTAGCCGGTATGGCGCTAGTGCCTTCAATTATCGGTGCAATCATCCTAGTCTTGATCGTTTCATTCTTCTTGGGCAGATCAAATAGGTAAGCACGATGCTAGTGATTGTGGATATGCAAAAACGTATCTTGGACGAAAAGGATGAGAACTTCGTTGCAGGTGCAAATACGATCATTCCAAAGATACAGCAGCGTCTGAAAAAGGCGCGCGCATCTGACGAGCTGATCCTTTTCACCAGAGATATTCCGATCGAGCATAAAAATGAATCCGAAGAACTGGAGAGGCTGCAGATCGTTGAGGACTTGACTCCTTTACCAGAGGAATACGTCTTCAAAAAGAACTATTACGCCTTGCCGCCGGAATCTTTGATCCGTGTTCGAGGATTAATAGAAGAACGAAAAGAAGAAAAAAGCCGCATCGAAGTCGTTGGCGTGGAATTAAGCTTATGTGTGTTAGCCAATACCTTGGCATTGCAGGGAGCTCTTCCAGAAGCCAACTTCTACGTGGACTCAGAGCTTGTCGCAAGCAACCAATTGCACGAAGCGACCTTAAATCTGATGCGTAGCTTTAATATTGAAATCGAGTAATCATTGACTCTAACTTTGTGGCTAAAGTTAGAGTTTTTTTGTGATTAAATTGGCGTTTTGGTGAAGTTGTCAATAGATTTATTTTTTCTAAATAATTAGTTTTTTTTACTATTGTGTTTTCTCTAGTCAGCCGGCTTTGACGCCCTTATACTAATAGAAGAAATCTGCAGTAAAAAGTGCGAAGCGTCATACAAAATTATGAAAGCGGTTGGATTGCTTTTTCTACTATTGAAATAGACAGATTGAAGTGGGAGATTGATAGATGAAGATAAAATATGTAAAGAATAAGCACCCTTTTGGCGAGTATCGTGCGACTCGGGTCGTTTGGATCACGACATTAGATAATCAATCATTGTTCAAATGCGATGTTGTGGATAAGGAGGGCAATATCCTTTATCGGATCTTAGAATTGCCAGATGAGGAGGAATTTGAAATTTTCGATAATGATCTGACAGTAGAGGAACTCAAAGAAATCACAGCATTTATAATGGAAGGGGACGGCGAGCTTGAGGAGGAATGGCAAGATTATTTTGATTACGAGAATGAAAAAGATATGTCTATCGTGCTAGGATATTTTTCTTATAGACTGGCTACATGCCATTCATTGGCGCGTAAAAGTAATAAAACTGAGGATGTCATTATAAAATTCGGTTTTGATTCCAGTAAAGGATTAGATGGCGAGAATTTTTCTGAAACAGTCCATTTTAAAAAGGATGCGACCGAAGATTATGTGATTGAGGACTACTTACTACCAAAGCTTCTTGAACGGGAGGATTGTGACCGGTTCCGTGTATATATAGCTAAAGCTGGTGTGGTCAATAGTTATTTAGTGACGATCCAGGAATGAGTCTTAAAAAAAGGGATTTACTGACTAAAGCTTGAAAATATTGGAATTAGCAAAGCTTGTTGGAGGAGTTTTTGCAGCTCCTTTTTTACGAAACGCGCGAAGTGGTCAATTGATTTGTTTTTTATAAATAAAAAGCGTTTTTCTTACGAGTCCTTCTCTAGGCAGATGGCGTACTTTAAATTATACTGAGAAAAAGGACGAAGGTTTGGGAGGTGGTCAGTATGAGAGTCAAGTATCAAAAAAGACGCCAGCTATTCGGGGAGTATCAAGCGAGTCACGTGATTTGGATCAATACGCTGAAGGACGAGGTATTGATCAAGTTCAATATTTTGGATCAGGCGGGGAACCTGCTCTACAAAATAATGGAGCCGCCAGAAAGTGACAATTATGAGTTGACCCAAGCGAACATCAGCGCGGAACAGATCAATGAGATCCAGCAGCTTTTAATGAAAAATGATCCTGATTTCGATTGGCAATACGATGCAGATGTTGCGTTGATACTAGGCAGTTTTGGCGAAAGTCTGGCCAGACGTCATTGGCTAATTAGAGACAGCAAAAAAGAAAGCGATGTCATCGTAGATTATATATTTGAGTCTGACGCTGAACACGCGAATGAAGAAATCTTTCAGACCGATTATTTCGAGAAGGGGATCACCGAAGAGGAAGTAATCGAACAATATTTACTGCCGAAAATGATCGAACGTAAAGATGTCGATACCGTTCAGGTTAATATCGCAGAAGCCGGAGTGGTCAACAGCTATCGGGTGACGATTCAGGAGTGTGATTGAGGGTTATTATTGAGGAGCTCGAATTCGGGCTTCTTTTTGAAACAATGTATACGAGTTATTAAAAAAATGCTTATAAAGCCAAACAACCAAATACCATTCAAAATCAACTGCACCTCAAAAGTTAGATTTTTTCGGAGTAGAGAAATCTACTCCGTTTTTTGTTGTTAAATTAAACGATTATGCCGCTTCCTGTGCTGTTTTTCGAAACTGAACAGGGCTTTTTCAGTTCCGTTTCTGTTTCATCCGATGATTGTTGTAAAAGTAGATAAAATCAGCAACCGCGTAGCTTATCTATAGATTCGTACTGTTTTTTTATATTAAGATGAGAAGATGCTGCAAATCTTTTTGAAAACATGAGAAAATCTAACTGTGAGTTATACCTATATTTCAAAGTGTAATATTATAAGTCTAAATAAAAAAATAATTTCACAAACTATTCTGAGTCTTTCTCAAAATATTATTAGCATGAGTCTATTCATTACCAATATGAAAGATAGATTTGATTGCATTCAGAAAAAGCTCGGCTGCTGGAGAAAATATCTGATATTTTTTCCAAATAATATGTAATCCAGATTCTAACTTAGGTTCCAAAGGTCTGAATGTTAACTCGGAATTTGGCATCGTATTTATCATTTTATCGAAAGATACCAGATATCCAAGCCCCTCTCTGACCATAATTGCAGGATTAAAACCTAGTGAAAACGTTGTAACAACATTCAGGTGCTCGAAAGATTTTCCAAACCATTCGGAAAACTCATTTTTTGATAGGGTCTGTTGGCTGGCTTGTCTGGACAAAAGTAGAGGCACATCCAATAGATCTTTTACTGTAACAGATTGCTTCTCTGCTAGTGGGCTATCTTTGCGCATTACGACTCCCCAAGTATCTTTGTTTGGTAACGTTAAGTAATCATATTTTGATAAATCGACCGGATCAACGACGATTCCAAAGTCATCTAGCCCCCGATCAAGACGCTCCATCACATCTTGAGAATTCCCACTAAATAGGTGATAACACATATCAGGATATTCATTCTGTAAACTGACAGCAGCTTGGGCAAAAAACTTAAAAGCATCTGTTTCAGCACCGCCAATATAGACATCTCCGCCAGTCATGTGGTCCATTGTTAAAAACTCTGTTTTGGTTTTTTCAAACATTTCAATGATGTCTTCAGCTCTTTTTCTTAGGAGCATTCCTTCATCTGTCAATTTGACACTATAGTTACTACGCGTAAATAACTTTTTCCCTAACTCATTTTCCAATTCTTTCAGTTGTTTGGATAAGGTCGGTTGCGTAACGTGTAAAAATTTTGCGGCACCAGTCATGCTTCCTTCTCTTGCGACAGCTAAAAAATATTTCAGAACTCGAATATCCATCGTGACACCATCCTTTTTAAAATTATAATAGCACGATCAGATATTCCTTTCAAGAATACCTAGTTATAAGATATAAGTATTTGATATTTTTGTGTTCCTGAAATAGAATGAAAATGTAAACAAAAGTGATAGCTTACTTGAAGTATTGGAGAGAAAAAATCAATTAAGTTCAGAGGTTATTTCAATGGATGTTCTTGGGACTCAAGGTGGTGAAGGTATGGCGAAAGCGACAGATTTGAATGAACAGATAATTCAAAATCTTGAGGATTCTGGTATCAATTCTGAAATGATCACTCAGTTTTTTAAAGCTTTCCAGAATGGAGACATTGATAGTCAAAGGAATTTGCTGGTAAAACAAAAATGTCGATTAATCGATCAATTACATACAAAACAAAAGCAAATTGACAGTCTTGATTATTTAATCTTTAGATTGAAACTTTAAGATTAAAGTGAACTTAATCAAAAAGGAGAGACAGGAAATGGCAGTAACAGACAAAGTAGTTATTATTACAGGGGCATCATCTGGAATTGGTGAAGCAACAGCAAAGCTCTTAGCTTCAAAAGGGGCAAAAATCGTTTTGGGTGCTCGCCGAGAAGACAAACTTAAGCAAATTGCGAAAGATATTAAAAGTAATGGTGGAGAGGCTGTATACAGAGTTACTGATGTGGTGAACCGAGATGATAATTCAGCACTTGTCCAACTCGCAAAAGATACATTTGGGAAAGTCGACGTCATCTTTCTAAATGCTGGAATCATGCCGAACTCTCCTATGTCAAAACTGAAAGTCGATGAATGGGATGCCATGGTCGATATTAATATCAAGGGCGTTCTTAATGGAATCGCAGCAGTTTTGCCTATCTTTACTGAACAAAAGTCAGGCCAGATCATCGCGACTTCTTCTGTAGCCGGCTTAAAAAATTATCCCGGCGGTGCTGTATATGGTGCGACCAAATGGGCAGTACGCAACTTGATGGAAGTATTGAGAATGGAATCCGCTCAAGAAGGAACGAATATTCGTACAGCAACGATTTATCCAGCCGCTATTAATACGGAATTGCTAGATGCTATCACCGATGAAAATACTAAGATTGGCGCGACAGAATTATACAAACAATACGGAATTACTCCGGATCGAGTAGCGAATGTGATTGAATTTGCCATCAATCAACCTGAAGATACAAATGTCAATGAGTTTACCATTGGGCCTACTAGCCAGCCTTGGTAAAATAGGGTGAGTTTTTAGGATTTAGTTTTCCTAATTGAATAAAAATGAATGAACATTTCAATATTTATAGTTTCATTAGAACGTAATCAATGAGGGTCACTCTTCGGAGGCTTTACCACTGATACGATAAAGCCTCTTTGCTTTTTTGTATGGTGAAGCTTTCGGAGTTTTTTTACAGAATAACTGATAAGGGAATGATTAACATGTTTGGCTTTTTAAAAAAGAATGGATCTGAGGAACTCCTTTCTCCAGTTACTGGGAAAATGATTCCACTTGAAAAAGTGAAGGATGAAGTTTTTTCTTCTAAAATGATGGGAGAAGGAGTGGCCTTTGAACTTAGTGAGAATACGGTATGTTCTCCAGTGGATGGGGAAATCACCATGATTCCAGAATCGTTACACGCTTTTGGCGTAAAATCCGATCAAGGAGCGGAAGTATTGGTTCATGTTGGGTTGGATACAGTGAACTTGGGTGGTCGCGGATTTACTAAATTAGTCAATCAAGGCGCGAAAGTCAAAAAGGGCACACCTATTTTACAGGTCGATAGAGAGAGACTACTTGAGGAAAACATGACATTAACGACGCCGATGATTGTAATGAACACGAGTGATTTTGAGGTTGCTTTATTGGAAGCAGAAACCGTTTCGTCCGGTGAAACAAAGGTAATGATACTTAAAAAGAACTGAGGAGGGATGAACACCGTAGTGGGTAAATGCTCTGATTAAGTTTATCAGTATGTGAGAAAGTAGGGAGAAGAAGTGGAAGTAGTCAAGCATATTAACAATAATGCGGCAATGGCGAAAGATAATCATGGCAATGAAATTATTATTTTAGGTGCAGGAGTAGGCTTTAAAAAGATGCCGTATGAGCTGACAGATCTTTCAAAAATAGAACGGTCATTCTATGATGTCGATAATAAGTATGTAGATATGATTACAGCATTACCACAAGCAATCATTCTGGCGAGTGCAGATATTATCGAGCAAGCTGAAATAAATCTGGATTGTGATTTCAACCCTAACTTAACATTCACTTTAGCTGATCATATCAATTTTGCCATTGAAAGAATGAACAAAGGCTTAGATATTACGGTCCCGTTAGCATATGACGTACGGCATTTATATCCCGAAGAATACGAGCTAGGAGTCTTGGCATTAGATATTATTGAAGACTTTTCAAAGATCCGATTACCAGATAATGAAATCATTAATATTGCCTTGCATTTAATTACTGGTCAATTAGAAACAGGAGACATGCATTCAGCTATGCTAACAATGAAAACGATTTCTGAAGTAAAAGCAATTATTGAAGAAGAGCTCGATCTTGACATTGACGAAAATGGGCATCCTTATTCTAGACTAGCAACACATTTAAGGTATTTGATTCATCGTTTAGCCACCGGAAAACAGATCGAGCAGTCCAGTTCAAGCATGCTGCGATCGATGATGAGAGAATATCCATGTATATATGTCTGTGCCAACAAGGTTTCGGATTATTTCAAGGAAGAAAAAAATTGGATTTGCGGTGAAGACGAGCTGTTGTATCTGATGCTGCATATTAATCGATTGAAACAAAAAAATGAAGAATAGATTTTGCTAGCTGGAGTGTTACCCTTAATCGGAGCATTACCCACAGCAGACCGAATCCTAAAAGGGATTGGTTTGTCGTGGGTTTTTATTTACCTCAAAATCAGCTTTTTCCCATTATTGGAGGGATAGATATGGCGAATAAGGATTCATTATCGGAAATAACAGAGCTTTGTGGTGGTCCGAAAAATATTAAAACCGTAAAAGAAAATGGGAAGGTACTTAACATAACTATAAAGGATCGCAGTTTAGTCCAACTCAAGGATTTAGAACAGCTTGTGGATGTAAAGTTGGCGCAATTAAAAAATAGTCGGCTTAAAGTTACATTTATTAATCACGATATGGAGGAAAAGAAAATGGCAAAAGCGAAAAAGAGTTACACCAATATCGCACAAACAATTGTTGAAAATGTTGGGGGACAAGAAAATGTTTTGGGAATGAGACACTGTATCACGCGTGTACGATTTCGTTTAAGAGACGAAGCAATTGCAAATGATGACGTATTGAATAATACAGATGGGATTATTTCAGTCGTTAAAGCTGGCGGAGAATACATGGTCGTTATTGGTAATGAGGTAGGTGAGGTCTATGAGGCTGTGAGTAAACAACTTGGTCTAACGGATGATGGTGCCGTTGTTTCTGAGGATAAGAGTGAGAAGAAAGTTAACCCATTAGTTCGTGTATTGAATACAATCGTTGGCAGTATTAGTCCGGCTTTAAATTTCATTTGTGCGGGTGGGGTCTTGAAAGGGTTACTGACCGTTTTAACAATGACTGGGGTTTTGGCCGAAACTAGTGGACTATATATGTTAATGAATGCAATGGGGGATGCAGTATTTTATTTCCTCCCAGTGATTCTAGGCTATAACTTAGCCAGACACTTAGGTGGAGAACCATTTTTAGGTTTAGTCATTGGTGCAATTCTTTGTTATCCGACCGTGAACGCCGTGGATATTCCATTATTTGGGCAGGTTGTTAATGCAACTTATACTAGTTCATTTTTGCCTGTAGTGGCAATCACAGCGGTTGCAGTGCCATTATCAAAATTTCTGAAAAGATATATTCCAACAGCAGTCGAGGGATTCCTAGTACCAGTGATTACTTTGCTAATTGTTATTCCGCTAGGTTTCTTGATCATCGGCCCAGCAGTGACAGCCGTTGGGGGAGCTGTAAATAGTGGGATCACCTTCTTGTTAAACACGGTGCCACTAATTGCTGGTGTGGTCTTTAGTGGAGCCTATCAGATTATGGTTCTGTTCGGAGTTCATAGTGCTATGACTTCCTTTTCGTTCATGAACGTTTTAGCAGGAAATCCCGATCAAATCATGGCTTTGGCTATGTTTCCAAGTTTTGCACAAATCGGAGTTGTTTTAGCAGTGTATCTTAAGACAAAAGATAAGAAGCTAAAAAGTATTGCGTTGCCAGCATTTATCTCAGGTATTTTCGGAGTAACTGAGCCAGCCATTTATGGGGTAACTTTGCCTCGCATTAAAATGTTTGTCATTTCATGTATTGGAGCGATGACTTCTGCGATCGTAGTGATGCTCTCTGAGACGACTATGTACAATTTTACTGGAATGGGTGTAGTAGCCTTATTAGGCATGGTTTCACCTGAAAATCCAAATTTCTTTTATCCGATTTTAGCAGCAGTTGTTCCGTTCGTCGTGTCATTCATTATAGCATTTGTAGTATTTAAGGATAAAGAAGCGGAAGCTAAATAGGAGAGGTTGAGATAAATGAGTATATTTCCAAAGAATTTTTTATGGGGTGGAGCCACAGCCGCCAATCAAATAGAAGGGGCTTGGCAAGAAAAGGGAAAAGGTATTTCTACAGCGGATATCTGTACAGGAGGATCACATAAGCAAAGCAGAAGAATTACCACTATACTTGAAGAGCAAACATTCTATCCTTCACACGACGCCATCAATCATTACTATCATTACAAAGAGGATATTGCATTATTTGCTGAGATGGGTTTTAATGTGTACCGTTTTTCGATCGCATGGACACGTATTTTTCCAACCGGTGAAGAACTAGAACCGAATGAAGCTGGATTGAAATTTTATGATAAAGTGATAGACGAATGTTTGAGTCACGGGATTGAACCCTTGATTACCATTTCCCATTTTGAGATGCCTTTTCATTTGACTCAAAAATACAATGGGTGGGTGGATCGCCGATTAATCGAGCTGTTTGTTCGTTATGCGGAAGTGCTGTTTAAACGATACGCTGGAAAAGTGAAGTATTGGCTTACCTTTAATGAAATTAATTGTGCGACAATGGCGCAAGGAAACTTGCAAGGAACTGGTATCTTCAATGGAGAGTCAAATGACTTCATGAAGCAAGCAGATGATCCCCAACTTCGCTTTCAAGCGCTACATCATCAATTTTTAGCAAGTGCACTAGCTGTCAATTTGGGACATTCGATTGATCCAGATTATAAAATCGGGTGTATGCTGGCAAACTTTACGAGTTATCCATTAACTCCTAGTCCAGAAGATGTGCTGGAGAATCAAAGAGCTATGCGGATGTCCAATCATTTTTGCGGAGATATCCAAGTTCGTGGTGAATACCCTAGTTTTTCAAAGCGTTACTTTGATGAGCATAACATTCGCATCGATAAGCAGTCTCAGGACGATGAGATTCTAAAAGAAGGAACAGTCGATTATTACTCTTTTAGTTACTATACCTCTTTTTGTCAAACCACCGATCCTAAAGAATTAGCTGCTGGAAATGTTTTTGGCGGAGCACCAAATCCATACTTAAAAGCAAACGACTGGGGATGGCAGATTGACCCATCCGGACTACGTTTTGCCTTGAATGAGATTTACGATCGTTATCGGATTCCGTTGATGGTGGTAGAAAATGGATTAGGTGCTAAAGACATCGTAGAAGCAGATGGATCAATTAATGATGATTATAGAATCGACTATTTGAAACAGCATATTGAGGCGATGAGTGAAGCGATATTGGATGGCGTAGATCTGATTGGTTATACGCCTTGGGGCTGTATTGATTTAGTTTCTCTATCTACTGGTGAAATGGCTAAACGATACGGGTTCATATATGTTGATCGTCATGATGATGGAACGGGTGATTTTTCACGAAAACGTAAGAAGAGCTTTTATTGGTATAAAAAAGTAATTGAAACAAATGGAAGTGACTTATCGAACACTATTGAGGAAGTAGAAAGTAAATAGTGATTACCACACCTTGAAAGGAAATGGATTGAACTTAATGATGAAAAATAAGAAACAACTGATTATGTTGATTGTAGGAGTACTCATTATCAGTTTAGGAACAGTACTATGTAAAAAAACTTCTCTAGGGATTGATCCATTTAACGCCTTTTGCGTAGGAATTTCAGAAACAATCTCACTTAATCTAGGAACAACTACTTTGTTGATCAATGCCGCTCTGATCAGTGTAATTTTGCTGACGGGTCGTTCATTTATTGGAATAGGAACAGTTTTAACCATGGTTAGTATCGGCTATTTCATTAGCTTTTTTGACAGGATTCTTCCGAATGTAAGCTTTGATTTGTTCGCGATTCCTAATATTTTACTATTCGTAGTTGGGATGTTAATAATGTGTTTTGGTGTTTCTCTTTATATTGAAAGTCATTTAGGAATGGTTCCCTATGATTGTTTCTCATTTATAGTTTCTAAACGTTTTGGTGGGAAAACCTTTGTTTATCGAATCATGCTGGACAGTTTAACTTCTTTGATTGCTTTCATTTTCGGAGGACCAATCAGCGTTGGAACCATTATTTTAGCTGGCGGTCTTGGTCCTTTGATTGATTTTTTTAGAGAATTAATCCAGAAATATCGTGGACTGGAAGGAAATAGAAATCTTGAAAAAGTAGATTAATTTCGCAAAAGGTGTTCATTCAATGAACGCCTTTTCGAGCAAAAAAAAAGGATTCTATAAACATTTTGATATCAAATGGCAGTCCAAGACTGAATGGTGTGACTTCGACTATAGTTGATGTTTTGTAGAAGAAGCCAAACTGTTAGATCATACAGTTTCAAGCAACCAAATTGGACAAATGAATATTCGAGGATGTCAAAATTGTGATGCTTGTCGCGTGGTATTGAATGGAGATGTTGTTCATGCAGTCGATTCTTCCTCGGATGTGTGAATGTAAAATGTTGGTTATTGCATCGCCTATCTATTACGTTACATTAGTTAGGAAAATGCTTTGCTATTGAAAGAAATGTATTCCTTTGAACGACTCCCCAGGATCCAAGAGGACGCATTTTTTTTGACAGACGCAGGCGTAGTATTTAGCTCAGCGATTAAAAATTATCGCGAGGCAATTACTCTTCATATGGAGGCACAAGATATGGGAGTTATTCAGACAGTTGGACAACAATCAAGAAGCCATTCTGTTCAAGAAAAGGTAGGTAAGATCGCAAGAAAACTCTAAAAAAGGGTGAGATACAATGAAAATAAAAATAGTATTGTTGTCGCTTGTTACTTTATTCCTAGTTACTGCTTGTGGAACTTTGAAACAGGATACTTCTCAAAATTTTAGAGATTCATTCTCAGGGGAAAAACATACAGACAGTCTCGACTCAAGAAAGGAACAAGATAAAAAGATGAAGAAAAGAATATTTGATTTTGATAGCAAAACAGTACTGCTGAATAGTGGTTACAAAATACCGTTAAATGGGCTTGGAACATACAGTTTATTGGATGATACGTGTGTGAAATCAGTGTCCGAAGCTTTAGATAGAGGTGTTCGGCTGATTGATACAGCATTTATGTATAATAACGAAGAAAGTGTTGGCAAAGCAGTTCGGGATTTAGGAATTCCGAGGGATGAACTATTTGTTATCACGAAACTTTATCCTAATCAGTTTGATAATCCAGAAGCGGCTATCAAAGAAGCACTAGAAAAGTTGGATATTGAGTATATTGATCTGATGCTACTGCACCATCCAGGAAAGGGTGATGTTCAAGCATATAAAGCAATGGAAAAAGCTGTCGAACAAGGGAATATACGTTCTATTGGTCTATCGAATTGGTACATTAAAGAACTTAAATCATTTTTGCCGCAAGTAGACACCATTCCGGCACTCGTTCAAAATGAGATCCATCCTTATTATCAAGATACTGATGTGATCGAATATATTCAAGGTCTAGGGATAGTTGTCCAGGGCTGGTATCCACTTGGTGGAAGAGGGCACACCGCTGAATTACTAGGAAACGAAGTAATAATGGAAATCGCAAATAATCACGGGAAGTCTGCAGCTCAAGTAATTCTTCGATGGAATCTGCAAAAAGGAGTCATAATAATTCCTGGATCTAGTAATCCTAAGCATATCCAAGAGAATACTGAGTTGTATGATTTTGAGCTTTCTCAAGAAGAAATGGAGAAAATTAATGCGCTTGATCGAAATGAAAAGCATGATTGGTATTAGCAATTAAATATTTCGAGAAAGAGTAAAGAGTCTGAGTGGAGTGTAAAGGTCTTAGAAGAAAAAACGTCATTTATATATTAGCAAACTAGATATTAAAAACTTGAAATGAAATACTATCATTCTTTTCTGTTCATTTTTGGATCGGCAGTGGACCAATGAATTTCTTTTAGATTTGGAGCTCAAAACTTCAATGTCGCCGTTGTCGACCATGGATTACGTGAAGAGCTGAATGATGAAAAATTATTCGATTTTTTGAAGGTGGCGGCACATTTTATCATTATCGAAAGAAAAGCGATGATTTTGCGGACATGAGTGATCCTTCTCCAAAGAAAACATCGATTTAGCCGTTCAAACTTTCGCCGTAATAACCCATGATCGAAGTAGAGAGAACATAAAACAGGGCAGCTATTATTTTGATGAAGCCTTCAGTTCGCAATATGAGAAATCCTTCTATCATTTAATTCAGAGATTGGAGTTTCTGACTGAATAGTTGAAGGTATAAACGCATAATGGAAACAGCAGTCGATGAGCGGCTGCTGTTTTTTTGCTGTCTTGCGAGTGAAATCCATTTTCATTATCTATCACTGATTTTGAAAGCGCTAACCTTTCTGCTGGTTATTCATCGAAACAGGGATACTTAGGTGATATGGTTGACCTGTACCAATCAGCTGATGGTTTTCGTTGGTTTGTTACTGCAGAAACAGCTAGCGGATGAATAAACTGTTGAAATAGGAGGGAACGGGTATGTTAGTCATTGCCTATATTGGTTTTGGGAACAGTGTTTGCCAATATCATTTGCCGTATGTAGAAGCACGAAAAGACAGAATGAAAGTAAAATATATCTATCGCCGCGAAGAGGATCGCGTGGGCGATTTGGAACGAGAAAGCTGGTATCCGGAGATTCAGTTTACTTCAATGATTGAAGAAGTGATGCAAGACACAGAAGTGAATCTGATCGTGGTCAATACACCAGACCAGTTCCACGTTGCCTATACCAAAATGGCGCTTGAATGTGGAAAGAATGTTCTGACGGAAAAACCGTTTGCCATGACTAGTGAAGAAGCAAAAGAAGTTTTTGCTTTAGCTAAAGAAAAAGAATTGTTAGCGATGGCGAATCAGAATCGCCGTTTTGATGCCGATATGCGAACGGTGCGCAAAGTGATCGAGTCAGGTGTTTTAGGCGAGCTGATCGAAGTGGAGTCTCATTATGATTATTATCGTCCGGGTATTGCGGAACACAAGGGAATGGGTGTGCTTTATGGCTTAGCGGTTCATCCGGTGGATCAAATTATCGGCGAGTTCGGTGTTCCCGAGAAACTGGTCTATGATGTGCGCAGTATCGATAATCCGGGGATTTCAGATGATTATTATGACATCGACTTTTTCTATCCAAATGGACTGAAGGCGATTGTAAAGACCAGCTATTATGTGAAGCTGGATTATCCTAGTTTTACGGTTCATGGCAGAAAAGGGAGTTTTTTGATGCCCTCTCTTGGACACAATTCGTCTAAAGCAAAACCAAATGGGCCATATCCATTACCAACAGAAGAATATCCAGAAGAACTGTGGGGAACCTTGTCTTACTTGGATGAAGAAGGACAAGAAGTGGACATGAAGGTTCCAGTAGAAAAGGGCGATTACGGATTGATCTATGACAACATTGCCGAAGTTCTAGCTGGAAAAGCCGAAAAAATTGTTAAGGATGAAGAAGTAGTCGCTGTTCTGGAAATTATTGAAGCCGCGATGAATGTCGCGAAGGAGGCGAAGGTATGAAAGTAGGGTTATTAGGAGCGGGGATGATCGTTCATGATCTGTTAAGTTTTGCCAATGAGGTTGCTGATATGGAGCTGGAGGCAATCTGTGCGACACCTGACGAAGAAACGGTGATCCAGAAATTGGCAGAAGAGCATGGAATCAAAAATTGTTACACCGATTTTGAGGCGATGTTGGAAAATCCTGAGATCGACACGATTTACGTAGGTGTGCCAAATCATCTGCATTATACATTTACTAAGAAAGCTTTATTAGCGGATAAGCATGTGATTTGTGAGAAGCCATTTACTTCAAATTATCTTGAAGCTGTCGAACTAGCTAAGTTGGCGCAGGAACGCAATTTGATTACCTTGGAGGCTGTATCAACGCGCTTTTTACCAAATGTGTTGAAGATCAAAGAACTATTGCCAACTTTAGGGGAGATTAAAATCGTTTCAGCTAATTACTCACAGTACTCTTCCAGATATGATGCCTTCAAACAAGGCGTGGTTCAGCCGGCTTTTGATCCAGAAAAATCCGGCGGAGCACTGATGGATCTTAATATCTACAACATTAATCTGATGGTCACCTTGTTCGGAGCGACGGATAAGGTCAACTATCAAGCGAATATTCAAAAGGGGATTGACACTTCCGGCATTTTGAATCTGGATTATGGTGATTTCAAAGCGGTTTGTATCGCGGCCAAGGATTGCAAAGCACCGATCGTTACCTCGATCCAAGGAGACAAGGGCTGCATCGTGATTGAAGATTCCGCCAATGTCGTTGCGAAGTTCAAAGTGTTAATGAATGATTCAGCGACTGAACAGGTTTATGAGTTAAATCAGGGCAAACACAGAATGTATCATGAATTTGTCGTCTTTCGCGATATTATCGACAATCGGAAAATCGAAGTGGCGAATGAGTTAATGAACGTCTCGCTAGAAACGATGAAAATCCAGACACAGGCTAGAAAAACGGCTGAAGTGATTTTCCCAGCTGATGTCATCGCCAGCAGCAAGTAATATACCGTAGTTAATTAGGGATTACGAACAAAGAAGTACGTGATCCCTGAGAACGACTACTAAAAATAGGAGGGTCTAAAATGGATAAACAGAAAAAAAGCATCATGGATCGAGTAATGGATTTTACGACGAAGATTTCCGGACCGCTGGGCAGATTTGCGAATACTGATATTATTTCATCCGTTGTTTCTGGTCTAGTGTCAGCGATGCCGATTATTATGATTGGCTCGATCTTTCTGATCTTGTATGTATTGGGTTCACCAGATATTGGCACCAGCGGAAAACCTTTGATTGGTTTCTTAGCACCTTTGGCTGCAAAATTTGCTTGGATGAATAGCTTGACCATGAACATGATGTCCTTATATTGTGCGATTTCGATTCCTTACCATTATGCACAAAAGAAAAAAATGAACACCTTGACCTGCAGCATGTTGGGCCTAGCCACATTTTTGATTTTTACTATCAATGGCTATGATGAAGCCGGCGGTATTTCAGTGGCTTCCTTCAGTGCCAGCGGATTATTTGTCTGTATCGTTACGAGTATCGTGGGTGTTCAAATTTTGAAATTCTTCTTAGATCGCAATATCACGATCAAGATGCCGGATTCTGTACCGCCGAATATTGGGAATGCCTTTGGGGCTTTACTGCCATATGCGACCGTTTTTTCTTTAGCGTGGATCATTCGAACAATTCTTGATTTCGATATGGTTACTTGGTTGAATACGTTATTAGAACCGATCATTACCTCTTCGGATAGTCTTTGGATGGCGATGTTGGTGACGTTTGTTTGTCTATTACTTTGGAGTGTCGGTCTTCACGGCGACAATATGTTTTTAGCTTTATTCACACCATTTGGCCTAACGTGGGTTGATCAAAATGCAAGCGTTTTAGCGAATGGTGCTTCAAATGTAGATTTGCCGAATATTTTAGCCGGACTTGGAAATACTGGGCTTCTTCGATTAACCATTTGGACCGCAGCGGTTTGGCCATTGCTGCTTTTGATGCTCATTTCCAAGAAAAAACAATTTCGTACGATCGGTGTTACCGCACTGGTACCTGGGATCTTTACAATCGTTGAACCGGTAATCTATGGACTGCCAATCGCACTGAATCCTTACTTGATGATTCCATTTATTTTAAGCGGAACAATTTCGACTGGCGTTGGTTATCTTTTGATGTCAACCAGCTTCATTGGTAAATTTTATGCGGTCGTCCCTTGGGCAACACCACCGTTTCTATTAGGACCACTAGGAACTGGCGATATTAAGACAGCGCTGATTCCAATTATTTCCTTTGCCATTGGATTGGTCATCTATCTGCCGTTCTGGAAAGTCTATAATCAAAGCTTGGATGTGGAAGAAGAGCAAAAAGCGGAGGAAGCAGCCTCTGTGGAAATGATCCAAGCGAATGAAGCGTAGATAGGCCATCATATAGATGGAAATTTTCAAAAGCAAGCGATTTTTCTCAGACTAGGATGCTATAATTAATAAAATGGATCCGGTTTCATGGAAAATGATCCGGATCCATTGCACTTTACAATGATGGGTGCGGCGATCATCCTAAACTGAGGAGTGAAAACATGATTATTCAGCAACTAAAAAAGGGGACAAACTTTACCCATCAAGAACAAGCCATTGTTCAATACATTTTAGAAAATCAAGAATCTGTCTTGGATAAACCGGCGAAAGAGTTAGCGCTGCTGACCTTGACTAGCCCAGCGACCATCAACCGTTTGTGTAAGAAGTTGGGGTTTACAAGCTATCATGAGTTTCAATTGCAGTATGTCAGCGAGCATGCACAAAATAAGAAAAATGATCGGACAAAGCTGGATGTCACGGCTTCAAATATCGAATTATCAACCACCGTCGAGGGGCTGTACCAAGAAACAGTCCGCCATACGCAGCAAATGATCAAAAAGGATTCCTTGAATCGGATCATCAATCGATTGGTTCATTCAAAAAGGATCGATTTTTATGCCAGCGATATGAATTACACCCGCGCACAAGGAATCTGTTTAAAGCTGAGCAGTTTAGGAATCAACACACAGGTCTTTAATACCTATAACGATTTTTATATTGGGACATTATCGGATAACGACAGCATCGCGATCATCATAAGTCATACAGGGAAGAATCCAGTGATGGTCAACGCGGCCATGGAACTGCGCCGCAAAAATATCTATACGATTGCTTTGACCGGTAATCTAGATCGCAAGCTGGATTTGTTATGCAATGACAGTCTTTATATTTATTCTGGTACCTATGAACTGACCTCGCTGCAATATGGTGTCTCTGTTGATTATTTGTTGGATGTGATATTCACTTGTCTGGTTGCCCGAAAACGCAAAGACCCTTTTGATTATGTGTAGTTCGTGAACAGTCCGGTTTAAAAAGAAAGGAAAAAAGAAAATGAAAACGATCATGTTAGTCTGTGCCGCTGGAATGAGTACCAGCCTATTGGTCACAAAAATGGAAAAAGCTGCGGAAGCGCAAGGAATAGAAGCGAAGATTTTTGCTTTATCTGCCTCGGAAGCCGATCCTGAGATTGAAAAAGGTGAAATTGATGTCATTTTATTAGGGCCGCAAGTCCGTTTCATGTTGAAGCAATTTGAAGAAAAGGCCGCGAGCATCAATGTACCGGTAGAAGTCATCAACATGCAGGATTACGGCATGATGAATGGCGAGAAGGTCTTTGCGACAGCACTTAAGCTGATCGAAGAAGGAGCTTAAGTGAGTGGATTACCGGAGTTAGATAGTCAGTAATCAATCCAGAAGAACTGAGCTAATCGCTGAATCGACTCTATAATCGGTATTAACTCCCGCTGTTTATCGTAGAAAATGGCTTTGGTGCGATCGATGACCTAGAAGAAGACGGCTCTGTTCACGATGAAACGTTAGTAAGAAGGATTCCTTTGGCTGGGTAAAAGAAGTTCATTGGAGCTGTAGTAAAGCGAAAAGAAAATCTCTGAAGATCCGTTAGACGATCATTGGAGATTTTTTTGTTCGGAAAAAAATCTCTTGCCTTGAAGCGAACTCCAAGGTGTATGATTTAAACATCGGGAGTGATCGCAGTGATTCCAAAATCAGACCGAACTGGTCAGAAAAACAGGTTAAGAAAGGGTGAAACGAATGAATATCAAAGAAGTCAGTGAAAAATACGAGCTTTCGCCAGATACCTTGCGCTATTACGAGCGCATCGGCGTGATCCCGCCAATCACTCGGGACAAAAACGGCTATCGGGATTTTTCTGAAAAGGATTTGAACTGGGTTTATTTTGCCAAAGTTTTAAGAAACGCTGGTGTCTCGATTGAAGGACTGATCGATTATGCTAGTCTTTCACGGGAAGGCGGCGAAACTTTAGGGGCACGCAAAGCGATCTTGCAGGAACACTTGGACGATGCCGAAGAAAAGATTAAAGCTTTAGAGGAAGCGCGGGATTATTTGAAATACAAATTAGATAATTTTGATACCCATATGGTCAATTACGAAAAGGAAAAATTGCTGATCGATAATGAGTTGAAGGAAGAGTGAAGATCTAGCCAACCTGGGAAGGTGGAAAACAAATGAAAAAACTATTCGGGATTTTAGCAGCCATTTTTACAATTACAGTATTGTCGGCTTGCGGCAATACGGAGAATGAGACACAAGCTTCAAGCTCTAGTGAAAGCAAGTCAGAAAGTTTGGCGCCGGTCGCCCCAGAGCCAGAGAAATTTAGAAAGTCCTTGGTGGTCTATTTTTCAATGCCGGAGACAGCTGATCCGGAAAACATGACCGAAGAAGAGGAAAACAGCGTGGTGGTAATTGATGGCAAAATGCTTGGCAATACTGAATATGTGGCACAAACGATTCAAGAGCGAGTCGGAGCGGATATTTTCCGAATCGAACCTGAAAATGCCTACCCAACTGATCACGAAGAGCTGGTTGATCTGGCTAGTAAAGAGCAAGAAGACGAGGCTCGGCCAGCACTGAAGGAAAAAATCGAAAACATCGATCAATACGAAACGATTTTTCTCGGCTATCCCAATTGGTGGGGCGATATACCCATGATTCTTTATAGCTTTTTGGATGAAACGGATCTGACTGGGAAGACGATCATTCCTTTTAATACCCATGGCGGCAGTGGTTTTTCCGATACGATCAATTCGATCAAGGAAGCAGAGCCTGATGCAAAAGTAATTGAAGACGGCTATTCCGTCAATCGTGATGACGCCGCCGACAGTAAAGAAGCGGTCATTGAATGGCTGAATGATTTGAAAATCTAAGAAGATTTGGTCGTTGCGGACACAACTTGCAGCGACCGACTTTTCATGAAACGGAGCGATAAAATGAAAACGATCTATTTGATGCGTCATGGGGAGACGCTGTTTAATCAACAGAAAAAGATTCAAGGCTGGAGCGATTCGCCGTTAACCGAACTAGGGAAGAAACAAGCGTTGGTCGCGCGGGATTATTTTGTCAGAAACAAGATTGAGCTGGATAGTGCCTACGCTTCTACCTCAGAAAGAGCCTGTGATACGTTGGAATTGGTGACGGACTTGGATTATTCACGCGTAAAGGGTCTAAAGGAATGGAATTTTGGCGATCTGGAGGCTGAACACGAGTACCTGAATCCGCCGTTGCCTTATGGCGAATTTTTCACTGCTTTTGGTGGCGAAGGAGAGCAGGAATTTCAAGATCGAATCGGTGAAACGATTTTAGAATTAGCCCAAGCGGATGAGGGGAAGAATATTCTGATCGTATCCCATGGGGCTGTCTGCGGACAATTTGTTAAACGCTGGGAACATACCAGCAAGG
Organism: Enterococcus sp.; assembly: GCF_032555305.1. Taxonomy (GTDB): domain Bacteria; phylum Bacillota; class Bacilli; order Lactobacillales; family Enterococcaceae; genus Enterococcus_A. The sequence continues at coordinate 23,946 of NZ_JAWGOQ010000035.1, read as the reverse complement.
TGGAGCGCAAGGGGAGAATCAAGAATTGCTGTATCTTAAAATTCGCTTTTGAGAATGATCAATTCGAGCTACTGGAAATCATCAATCATGATTTCACTTGCATTATGTAAAGCCAAAAGGGATTCTACTTTCTGTTTGTTAAGTAGAATCCCTTTTTACTTTACTATTTTATTCTATTTTAGGATTATCCGATAAAATGCCGTTTTCGATCCATTTGTTTTTCTTCTTGAAATCAGCCAGGTTTTCTTGATAGTTTTTCGCATATAAAAGTGAAAAGAGTGTATCTAAAATATACTCAAAAGCAATCTGAGACGAGAAGGTACTGACTTTGATAAAGTCCAGTTCTTCTTGGCTGAATACGATCGACTGGGTAGCGAGGGGAATCAAGTTTGAAGAGCTATTGCCGGTCATTAAAATCGATGGCACATTTTCATTTAAAAAGTGCTTCAGCATCCGTTCGTATTGAGGCACGCGCGCACGATAAGTAATAAAGATGGCGCAATCTCTGCTGGTGAGACTGGCGGCATTCCAATCCTCATCCGCGTATTCATCGGCAATGATCAGGAATTTATTGATTTTCACCAGTTTATTTTGAAAGCTGCGGGCGCGAATCTGCGAATCTCCTTGAGCAAATAGAAAAATCCGCTCAGCATTTGCCAACAAAGCCGCCGCCTCATCAAGAATCTGATCATCCAATTGGGCATAGGTGCGTTGTACGGTATTGATCGTCAGATCCGCGATTTTCTTGGCGATCTCTTTGGTTGAATCCTGTGGCAAAAAAGGAAAATTCGCATCGACTGGATTCGAACGATACAAGTCACTGTGGGCGATCTCAGAAACAGCGACACGAAAATCACGAAAGCCCTCGTAGCCCATCTTTTGCGACAAACGGATCACCGAAGAGTGGGAAGTATAAGTATTCTTGGCGAGGTCCGCCACATTAATCGCCGGAATCTCCGCTAAATTCTCTAAAATATAGTCCGCGATTCGTTTTTCAGTATTGGTTAAATCCTGCTGCAAGCGCAGTTTGTCGATTAAAAGCATGTAATCAGCTCCTTCTTCATATTAATGTATTCATTTTTCTAGCTTGAATTGTCACATCAAGTGCAACACTTTACGAATGGAAAGTTTCTCGTGACATTTCTTTATGTTTTGAAAGTATTATTCGGATCAGCTTTATACTCTGCTAAAATTGAAAATACGTTCGACATCTTATCTATCATACCGTAATTTCACTGATTTCAGAAGAAATGTCCGCCTATTGGCCCATTTTCTGGTATAAATGTTCAGAAATCACGTCTGATGAAACGAATGCTTGGATCAAATGACCTGTTTTGCTGGAAAGGCTTCTCAATAAGATGGTGTCTTCTATAATAGAAGTATCAAAGAAAACTTGGAGGAATTTATTCATGTTAACTATCGCATATATCGGCAACGGAAAGAGCACCAATCGCTATCATTTACCCTTTTCAACAAAATTAACCGACAAAATCAAGGTTAAAACCATCTATTCACCCAGCGGCAAGATTACGTGGGAGAAGAATCCGGGCACACATTATACCTCTGATATCAACGATATTTACGCTGATCCAGAAATTCAGCTGGTTGTCGTAACGACACCAAGCCCGCTGCATTTCAAATTAGGCAAAGAAGTTCTGGAACACGGAAAAAATGTTCTGATCGAAAAGCCTTTCACAGAAACTTCCGCAGAGGCCAAGGAATTATACCGTTTGGCAGATGAAAAAGGCTTGTTTATTCAATGCTACCAAAATCGCCGCTACGATTCAGATTTCTTAACCGTGCAAAAGGTGATCGAAAGCGGTGTGCTGGGAGATTTGCTGGAGGTAGAGATGCACTATGATTATTTCCGTCCAGAAGTTCCTGAGAGTGTAGAGCATTTTTCGATTGGAACAAGTTATCTATACGGACATGCTTGTCACACCTTGGATCAGGTAATCTCATATTTCGGCGAGCCGGACGATGTGCATTATGAAGTGCGCCAGCTTTTAGGGGATGATCGGATGAACGATTATTTTGATTTGGATCTGTTTTATGGTCGCATGAAGGTTTCGGTGAAATCCAGCTATTTCCGTTTGAAGGAGCGTCCAAGCTTCGTGGTTTATGGCAAGAAGGGCGTCTTTGTCAAAGAAACCAAGGATCGTCAAGAAGAGCACTTGAAAATGTTCTATATGCCGGAAAACAAGGATTTCGGTATTGATTTGCCAGAGCACTATGGTACGCTAACTTATATAGACGATGAAGGCGTTTTTCATGAAGAAAAGGTTGTATCAGAGATTGGCGATTATAGTCGTGTCTACGAGGATATCTACGAAACGCTGATCAACGGCAAACCAAAATCCGTCAAAGATGAAGAAACGCTGCTGCAAATCGTGATGCTGGAAAAAGGCATCCAGCAGGTCGCAAAATAGCATAGAAAGAAGGAGTAGCAATGAAATTAGCCATTTTTGGTTCCGGCAAGATCGTACAGGAATTCTTGGCGATCACCAAAGATTTACCTGAGATTGAATTAAAGGCTATCTTGGGAACGAAGCGAAGTCAGGAAAAAACAGAGAAAATCCAAGCAGAATATGGGATCGAATCCTCTTACACAGATATTGATGAGTGCCTGCAAAGCGACGCTTTTGATACGGTTTATGTGGCGGTGCCGAATCACCTCCATTACAGCTTCGCGAAAAAAGCCTTGGAAGCTGGCAAGCACGTGATCTGTGAAAAGCCATTCACGTTGAGGGCCTCCGAATTGCTGGATTTGGAACAAATTGCTTTGGAAAAAGAGCTAGTATTGGTTGAAGCCATCACCAACCAATATATGCCAAACTATCAAGGGATCAAAGAAGCAGCACAAAAAATCGGCAAACTAAAAATCATTGAATGCAACTACTCACAATATTCTTCACGTTATGACGCCTTTAAAGAGGGCACGATTTTACCAGCCTTCAACCCGAAGATGGGCGGCGGGGCATTGATGGATATCAATATCTACAATATTCATTTGGTTGTCGGTTTGTTAGGAAAACCGGAACGTGTTCAATATTATGCGAACATCGAGCGGGATATTGATACATCTGGCATGCTGCTGCTGGATTATGGCGATGTCAAAGTCGTCTGCATCGGTGCGAAGGATTCAGAAGCGACGATCCGTTCAACGATCCAAGGAACAGAAGGCTCAGTGATTGTCAATGGACCGACCAATACTTTGGATAGCTACAGCACTCAAACGCTAGCGGGGGATATCGAAACCTTTGATCATAAGGACCATCCACATCGGATGTACGATGAATTCAAGCTTTTCAATCAAGTGATTGAAACCAAAGATATGGACTTTGTTAAGAAACAGCTCGATCACAGCAAGACCGTGATGGAGATTGTCGAAGCAGCGATCAAGGATGCAGGAATCGTATTAGGTTAACGAATAGAAAATAAAACCGGCAGAAACTTTATGAACGTAAAGTCTCTGCCGGTTTTTGCTTATTGAGCTAGTGATGAACATGGCATAGTGGCGATGGCACAATATCACTAAAAATACTTGTCTAACATAGGTCTTTTATTTTTTTGCAGGCTTTCTACTAAACTAACTTGACTTAAAGTACACTTCAACCCTTATGCTAGTACTAAAGCAAACGGAGGTGGAGAAAATGAAAAAGTTAATCTGGTTACTGGCTGCTGTAATCTTTTTAGGTGCCTGCGGATTGGGAAGTTCAAATTCTGATGAAACGAGTACCGACGAATCAGACAGTCAAGCAAGTGAACAGTCGGAGGCGAAAAAGGGTGAAGGAGTTGGAGACATGGGGAAATCGCTGATTGTGTATTATTCATTAACTGAGAACACGAAAGCAGTCGCTGAGGAAATTCAAAAACAAGTAGGCGGAGAGATATTAAGGATTGAAACGGTGGAACCTTATCCAGAGGTTTACGATGAAGTTTTAGATATTGTGCGTGATCAGAGGGAAGCAGATGAATTACCGGAAATTACGAAGCAAGAGGTTGATTTATCTGAGTATGACCATATTTTTCTTGGAACACCGATTTGGTTTGGTGAACCTGCTTTACCGGTAGACAAGTGGATCAGTGAAAATGATTTATCGAACAAGAGCATTTATCCATTTTTCACCAGCGGCAGCAGCTCCATCAATGAATCCATGAGTCATTATGGAGAACTGCTGGATCAATCGACACTTGGTGAGGGATTAGGCATCACCTCTTCGGATAGAAGCAACACATCGAAGCTGGTGAAAGATTGGTTAACGGAAATTGCCAACTAGAAAAAAAAATCAGAGAGTGCCGAACGACTTGGACTATCGTAATTTTGATAGAAAATTGCTCGTTCGGTTTCCTTTTGTTAAGTATTTTTTGAAGGGACTTTACGATCGGAAAGTTTTATCGCGATTCTCTATACATAGACACAGCTTAAAGTTCACTTTAAATCGATGGAAAAGCCTGCTAAAATTGATTTGAGTAGAAAAGGAGTGGAATTCATGAATATATCAGAGGTAGCAGCACAGTTTGAAATGACACCAGCGACCATCCGCTATTATGAAAGAGAAGGCTTGATTCCGCCGATCACTAGAAATGAATCTGGGACCAGAGATTTCCAAGAGGAGGACCTGAACTGGGTTGAGTTTATCAAGTGCATGCGGGATTCGGGACTATCAATCGATTCATTAGCAAAATATTCCGAGCTGTATCAACAGGGGGATGGCACTTTAGTTGAGCGCAAACAGATATTATTGGATGAGTATCAAAAGCTGTTGGAAAAGCAAAAGCTGATCAATGGAACGGTCGCTCGTTTAGAACAAAAACTCGACAACTATGACCAGATGATCCAAGAATGTGAGCAGCAAATGTTTTCCAGTAAAGCGGCGCCAGTGAAAGTGTCGGAAGAGGTGTGAGTCATGTATTTATTTCAAAGAATTGAGGAAGCGGCTTTCAAGCAAAATGATGCGCGGCGCACGATTGGCGAATTCATTTTGGAAAATCGCGATCAGCTGCAGGAGTTAAGCATGGATGAAATCGCCAAACGAACTTTTACTTCGAAGCCAACACTGGTTCGTTTTGCTAAATACTTTGACTATTCCGGCTGGAAGGAATTCATGTACGCTTTCTCCCATGAGGTTGCTTATTATGATGAGAATGCCTATGACGATGTTGATCCGAATTTTCCCTTTACCGCCGAAGATGATTCGCTGCAAATTATCGAGAACCTGATGACTTTGAAAATGCAGAGCATCAAGGATACGGTCTCCCACATAGCTGTGGAGGATCTGAATCAGGCCGCGGAACTTATCCAAAAGGCAGAGAACATCGTCATCTACGGAACCAGCCCGAATTATTATTATGGTGAATTATTCAAACGGAATCTATTAACGATCCAGAAGAAGGCATTCATGTCGAAGTCAGGGGAAAATGGACTGATTTCTCATTCCTTGACCAGTAAAGATTGTGCCGTCATAATTTCCTATTCAGGCAATAATCCCGACGAAAATCCTACCAGCAATGTGAAGCTTTTGAAGCGCTCGAGTGCGCCGATCATTAGTATTACCAGTGGCGGGAAGAACTACCTGCGTGATTATTCTGATGTGGTGCTGAATATTTCCAGTAAAGAAAAGCTTTATTCCAAGATCGCCAATTTCGCCACGCAGGAGTCAGTTTTGTTCTTATTAGATATTCTGTTTGCGAAAATCTATTCGCTTGATTATGAAGCCAATAAGAAAAATAAAATCGCCAATGCGAAGGTTTTAGAATCGAACAAACGGCAGACCACTCTCAAAGATTTATCAGAACAATTTTAACTAAGGACATTCATTGTGGAATGTTCTTTTTTTGTGAAATGTATTCCACAAATGCGGAGCCTAATTTTAGAAAAATCGGAATACGTTTTGAGCTGTTCACAAACTATTGGAAACGCTATCTAAGCATGGTAAGGTTCAGATACAAGCAAGACTTGATTAACCGGTTAGATCAAAAAAATCATCTTGTTCCGTTGAAAGGAGAATCCCATGAGTAAGAAATATGCAGGTTTGGCTCATGATATTGTTGAAAAGCTGGGTGGCAAAGAAAACATTACTGAAGGGTACCATTGTCAGACCCGTCTGCGTTTTAAGGTTGTTGATGAAGCAAAAATCGATGTCAAAGGATTAGAAGATCTAGACGGTGTCACGAAATATATTTTTAACGCAGGTGTCCATCAAGTTGTGATCGGTACCCATGTAAAGGATGTTTTTGAAGAAATCGAAAAAATTATCGAGCTTGATCCCAACAAGGAAGTGCAAACTGAAAAGAAAGGCATCTTGACTTCGATTATTGAGTTTGTCGCGGGAACCTTCCAGCCGGTTATTCCAGCGTTGTCTGGGGCAGGGATGGTCAAAGCGGTACTAGCCTTACTAATCGTTTTCCAAGTGATTTCCCCTGAATCACAGACGTATTATTTGTTAAATATGTTTGCGGATGGTGTTTTCTTCTTCCTGCCGATGATTTTGGCTTTTACAGAAGCGCAAAAATTACGCTGTAACCCGATTTTAGCCGCGTCTGTGGCGGCAATGATGATGCACCCAAACTGGGGAGCGTTAGTAACCGCAGGAGATCCAGTTCGATTTTTTGAAATTATTCCCTTCACTCTGGCTACTTATACTGGTTCGGTTATTCCGATTCTGTTAGTCATTTTCGCTCAGTCCTATGTTGAAAAATTCTTGAATCGCGTGATTCCTAAATCGGTCGAGCTCGTGTTCGTACCAATGCTGACCTTCTTAGTAATGGGAACCTTGGCATTTTCTATATTAGGTCCGATTGGCAGTATACTTGGCGGCTATTTAGCAACATTCTTCACCTTTTTAAGTGTTAACGCCAGCTGGGTGCCAGCTGTTCTGATCGGCGGCTTTTTACCGATTATGGTGATGTTCGGTCTGCACAATGGCGTGGCTCCGCTGGGTGTCATGCAGATGGCAGAGCTTGGTTATGATAGTATTTTTGGACCTGGCTGTGTTTGTTCAAATATCGCGCAGGCGACCGCATCAGCTGTTGTTGCCTTTAGAACAAAGGATAAAAAAATCCGCCAACTGGCAACCTCTGGTTCGATCACAGCTTACATGGGCATTACCGAACCAGCATTATATGGGGTGAACTTACCGAAAAAATACCCATTGATCTCTGCCATGATTGGTGGTGGCTTAGGTGGTCTATACGCTGGCTTGACCAATACTCATCGATTCGCGACCGGTTCATCGGGACTTCCCGCGATTCTGCTTTATATCGGTGATGATACCATGCGCTTTTTCTGGAATATCGTGATCGCGCTGATCATTTCGGCGGTATCGACTGCGATATTGACCTATATTTTAAGCTTCAAGTTTGAAAAGGAAGAAACGATTCCTGAAATAAAAGAAGTCATTTTAGAAGATACTTTGATGATCAGTCCAATTAGAGGACAAGTCATCCCATTGAAGGATGTCCATGACGAAGCCTTTGCTTCCGAGGCATTAGGGAAAGGCTTTGCGATTGAGCCAATCGAGGGAAAAGTTGTCGCACCTTTTGATGGTAAAGTCGTTGCGATTTTTCCAACGAAACACGCGATTGGTCTGGTGTCTGAATCGGGGGTAGAAATTCTGATCCATGTGGGCTTGAACACGGTCGAATTAAAGGGGCAGTATTTTGAAGCGTTAGTTAAAGCGGATGAGTCGGTCAAAAAAGGCCAGCCAATCTTGACCTTCGATTTAGCAAAAATTCAGGCTGCGGGCTATGAAACACAAGTACCAATCGTTGTGACCAATACACCGCAATATTCATCGATCGAGACGATCAGCGTCGGTCAAACTGATTGCGATCAAGATATTTTAGCTGTCAGAGTTTAGAAATTGGAGGAAAATCAACATGGCTTTAGATAAAAACTTTTTATGGGGCGGTGCGACCGCAGCCAATCAAACCGAAGGCGGTGTCCTGGAAGGCGGGCGGAAATTGGCTAATATCGACGTCCTGCCTTATGGTGAAGATCGAAAAAAAGTCGCAGCCGGCGATTTGGAAATGCTGGAATGGCAGGAGGGTTATTATTATCCCGCCAAAGAAGCGGTGGACATGTACCATCATTATATGGAAGATATCCAACTTTTTGCTGAGATGGGCTTCAAGGTCTATCGGATGTCCCTGTCATGGTCACGGATTTTTCCGAATGGCGATGATCAAGAACCGAATGAAGCAGGCTTGAAATTCTATGAAGATATTTTTCATGAATTAAAGAAGCATAATATCGAACCGCTGGTGACAATCACACATTTTGATATCCCGATTCATTTGGTCAAGGAATATGGTGGCTGGAGAAATCGGAAATTAGTCGAGTTTTATACCCGCTACGCGAGAACCGTTTTGACTCGTTATAAAGGCTTAGTCAAATATTGGCTGACCATCAACGAGATCAATATCCTGCTTCATCAGCCTTTTGTAGGCGGCGGGATCGTTTTTAAAGAGGGCGAAAATAAAGAAGAAATCAAGTATCAGGCAGCACATCATCAATTGGTCGCCAGTGCCTTGACCACAAAGATCGCCCACGAGGTTGATCCTGAAAATCAAGTCGGCTGTATGCTAGCGGGCGGTAGTCACTATCCTTATACTTGCCGCCCAGAGGATTATCAAGAAGCGATCAAGCGTGATCGGGAAGGCTATTTCTTCATTGATGTGCAAGCGAGAGGGAAGTATCCCAATTATGCGCTGAAGAAATTTGAACGGGAAGGCTTAACGATTCAGATGGAGCCGGAGGACAAAGAAATATTAGCCGCATCACCTGTCGATTTTGTGACCTTTTCTTATTATTGCTCACGAACCGTCAGCGCTCATCCCGAAGACTATCAGCAGGCAACCGGAAATCTCTTCGCTTCGATCAAAAATGACAATCTTCCTTCAACAGAATGGGGCTGGCAGATCGATCCATTAGGGTTGCGAAATTCCTTGAATCAGCTGTATGATCGCTATCAAAAACCGCTCTTTATCGTGGAAAATGGTCTGGGAGCTGTCGATATTCCCGATGAAAATGGCTATGTCGCCGATGATTATCGGATCGATTATTTGGAAAAACATGTGCAGGCCTTTATGGATGCGGTGGAGATCGACGGCGTCGAACTGATGGGTTACACCACCTGGGGCTGCATTGATCTGATCGCAGCCAGTACTGGACAAATGAGCAAACGTTATGGCTTTGTCTACGTCGATCGCGATGATCAAGGCAATGGTACGATGAAACGGACCAAGAAAAAATCCTTTGATTGGTATAAGCAAGTGATCGCATCCAATGGAGAACTAGTGAGGAAACAATTAGTTTCAAGCGCTAAATGATCGTAAAGTACTTTTGAATAATACTTAACAAACGTAAAGCCGAATGCCTATTTCACTTTCCGAAAAGAAAGTAAATAGTTATTCGGCTTTTTTAATTTGGATTGAATTAGTTGATTTTCTTCTTGATCAGATCAATCAACTCTGCACAGTGAAGACTATATTCCAGCGTCATGATTGGATTTTCGATTTCTTTTCTATTAAAAGAAGTGTGCATCGCTTCGATCTCTGAATAAAAATCATCATGATCGTAGGGCAGATCGAATTCTTTCGTCTCGTTTTCTGTAGTCAAAGTAAAGCTAGCTGCTCGATGGAAGTTCGGCATTGTAATCGTACCTTTTTTTCCAGTAATTACCGCGACAGTTTCAGTGTTTCGATCAAAACCGGTTTCGATGATCGCTTCGAACTGGTCATGAATCAGCGAAGCCTTAACATATAGATCGATTTGATTTTCATGAAGCTTGTATTCAATCGCACCAACTGTTAGATCAGCCGGACTGAAATCCTCGATCAATGAAAGATTATAGATTCCCATATCCAGCAGCGCGCCACCTTGTTTCGGCATGTAGTGATAGTGGGTCTGATCTTCGGGCATTTCCCGACAAAGCGAGGTGAATACTTTGGTGATTTCACCGATTTCTCCAGCCGTAATCAACTCCTGAGCTAGGCGATAAGCTGGGACAAAACGGCTTTTCATGGCTTCCATAAACAAAATATTTTGTGTTCGGGCGGTTTCCGCAACATCCTTCATCTCTGTTGCATTCATAGTAGCCGGTTTTTCACATAAAACACCTTTGCCCGCTTCCAAGGCCTTGATGATCCATTCGTGATGATAAAGGTGGGGCAAAGCGATATAAACCAAATCAATTTCAGAATCATCCAGCAGCAGCTGGTAATCATCAAAAATCTTCTCACAAGGATGATTGCTTTGAAACGCCGCTGCCTTTTCCATCGTACGACAAGCAACCCCATATAGCTGCGCCTCAGTAAAATTCGTTAAGCTTTCCGCAAAACGATTGGCAATGTTCCCAGCGCCAATAATTCCCCAGTTGATCATAAAAAAACTCCTCTTTTCCTTTGAATTTTCAATTTACTTCAGGATTCGCCAATATTCCGGTTTCCATGATATCGTGCTTCTTTTTCAGATTGACTAAGTTCTTTTGATACTCCTTGGCGTAAACAATCGAGAACAAGGTATTCAAAATATATTCAAACGCGACCTGCGATGAAAACGTACTGACCTTCAAAAAGTCCAATTCATCATGATTGAAGACGATCGGTTGGGTCGCTAATGAGGCCAAATTCGAATTTCCGTTTCCCGTTAATAAAATGGATGGTACATTTTCATTTAAAAACAGCTTCAGCATTCGCTCATACTGCGGCACTTTGGCGCGATAGGTAATGAAAATCGCACAATCCTTGCTCGTTAAGTTGGCCGCATTCCAATCACCATCGCCGTATTCATCGGCAATAATCAAAAATTTATTGATCTTTACCAGCTTATTTTGAAAGCTGCGGGCGCGAATTTGGGAATCACCGGTAGCAAATAAGAAAATCCGTTCTGATTTTGTCAGCAATCGCGCGGCTTCTTCCAATGCTTCATCACTTAGCTGCGCATAGGTCCGTTTCACCGTATCAATCGTCAAATCAGAGATTTTTTTAGCGATTTCGGTAGCGGTATCATTTGGATGAAAGGGAAAGTTGGCATCAACATCGTTTAATCGGTAGAGTTCGCTATGGGCAATTTCCGAGATGGCGATCCGAAAATCCCGGAATCCATCATAGCCCATTTTCCTAGCTAAGCGGCTAACAGACGAATGAGAAGTGTAGGTATTTTTTGCCAGTTCGTCCACATTAAGTGACGGGGCAGTGGTCAAATTATCCAATATGTAGTCCGCGATCCGTTTTTCTGTATTAGTCAGCCCTTGTTGCACTCGCAATTTATCAATTAAAAGCATTCAAATCACCTCATGATAATCATAACTTACTTCCAGTATAAGCAGAAGTGAATTTCAGTTTTGAGTCCGATTCTGGTAAAAACTTTCAGGATTTACATGTAAAAGGGTGATTAAGTGAAAAAAGTACCCGTTTTGATTGAGTTACTCTAGCTCAAAAAAGCCTTGCCTTGAAGTGAACTCCATAGTGTATGTTTAGGTTTAGATGAAAGATAGTACGAAAAACACTAACTATTGAGAGGAAGCCTACCAGATAATTCGTGTTGCTACGCAATTTAGGAGGGAATCAACGTGAAAACCAGACTGTTTAAAGAAAAAAACAAGCACAAGCTGTGTATCTTGATCTGTTTTGTTCCATTGCTATTGTTGCTTACATCCTGTAGTTCAGATAGTTCAACTAAAAACATTAATAGTTCAGAGCTCCCCAATACCAATAAAGCCAAAAATAAGGGAAATAGTACTCTGACAGAAAATTTAGCTCAAACGGGTACTACGATTTCTGTACCCTCGACGTATAGATTACCAGCGAAGCAGCAAGGAACAGTAGTACCTTTCGAGTATCAGACAAAAGAATATGCGGGAGATGGTTCTGCTACCGAAAAGACAGTCTACGTTTACCTTCCATATGGTTACGAAGAAAAGGATACCGAAACACGATACGATATTCTTTATCTGATGCATGGTTGGGGCGGTTCTGCGGGTGAGTATTTAACTGGTGGGAACGGACGGCTCAAAAATATGTTTGACCAGATGATTGAGCGTGGTGATCTCTCGCCTACGATCATTGTTTCAGCTACTTTCTATACGGAAAATAGTTCAAAAGATTTTAGCAGCTCTGTGGATGAGCTGCGGGAATTCCATCAGGATTTTGCCAATGATTTAATGCCTGCTGTTGAGAGTAAGTTTCACACCTATGCTAAGAGCACGTCTAAGGAAGATTTAACAGCTTCTCGTGATCATCGTGCATTTGGCGGTTTTTCGCTTGGATCAGTCACTACTTGGATGGAGTTTTGCTACGACTCTGATTATATCCGCTATTTCTTGCCTATGAGCGGCTCATGCTGGTATTACGGCGGTTATGGCGATTATTACCCAGAAAAGACGTGTGACTTTTTTGAAGAATTGATTGAGGAGAAGGACTTGAATGAGCGTGGGTACTTTATCTATGCGGCAACAGGTACGGAAGATGCAGTGCGGGATCAAGTGGAAGTACAAATGGAGGAAATGCTCAAGAGAAACGATGTGTTTACCTCTGACCATGTTGTTTACTATCAAAAAGAAGGTGGCAGACACGATTTTGAAGCGGTTGAGGAATACATCTATAATGCACTGCCGCTTTTCTTTTAAACAATTAGAGGAAGTGAGGGACCGATTATGAATGTAAAAATGAGAAGAAATTTGTGGCGTATGTTCCTCCTCTTTCTATTTTTTTCATTGGTTGGCTGTTCTAGCGATGGTGAAGATACAATGCAAAGATCAAATGAATCAGAGATAAATGAAGAGACGAATGTCCCTCAAAATTACACCTTAAAGACTAAAGTTGTTGATGTAATCAATGATCCAGCTTTTGAGGGTTACGGTCGATTGATATTTCCCGCTGATAAACAAATAGATGCGTCTCTAGCGCTGGAGGATGTGGGTGATATTCTCACATGGTACAACAATGTAAATCCAGACAGAACGGTAGAAATCGCAAATTATTTGAAAAGTCAGGTGCAAAAAGGTGAAAAAATCTTTTACGATATTTATACAGCAGAAGAAAAGCAGGAAGATCCAGATAAAGAAAATACAGGGTTATTCTTATTTCGCGGCAATCCAAATGAAAAATTTGCCGTATTAAATGCTGGTGGAGGATTCTCTTATGTTGCAGCTATGCATGATAGTTTTCCTCATGCGCTTGAGTTGTCTAAGAAAGGCTACAACGCATTTGCGTTAATTTATCGTCCAGAAGCTAGAAGTGCGGCGGAGGATCTGGCAAGAGCCATTGCCTTCCTTCACGAGAATGCAGAAGAGCTACAGGTTGATGTTTCAAATTATTCTCTTTGGGGCGGATCGGCAGGTGCAAGAATGGCTGCCTGATTAGGGGCAAATGGAACGGATAGATATGGAGAGAAGGATTATCCGCGACCGGCAGCTGTAATTATGCAGTACACTGGATTGTCAGAAATTACAGGAGATGAACCAGCGACCTATGCTAATGTCGGAACCAATGACGGGATTGCTTCTTATCAAACAGTAGAATCATATATTAATCGTATAAAAGCCCAAGGACAAGATACCGAAATTGACGTTTTTGATGGCCTGTCTCATGGGTTTGGATTAGGTGAGGGAACAGTTGCGGATGGCTGGATTGAAAACGCAATTGACTTTTGGGAAAGAAATACGTGATTTAGACTAAGTCATTAGATTCATGGATGAATTTATCTCTTCAGCCTAAATATATAGTGCTTCATCTTTCCTTTTTACTTTGTTATGATTGAGAAAATCGTCATTTGACTAAACAACTGTACTCAAGTTATTTAAGCAGTAGTAATAGTTGATTTGCTTATTGAGAAGGGAACGTATTATGGAAATTGATATCTTAAAGCAAAAAGATTTGGAGTCATATAAGGAACTGATTGATGAATGTTTTGGCACAAGCAATGATTTAGAGAAATATCAAAAGTATAGTGAAAATACAGCCTATCAAATTTTTGTTGTTAAAGTGGAGAATACAATTATTGCTAGTGCCACTCAATATTCGATTGATTTATTTACATTTGATTTTCAGCCCTGTCTTATGCTGTTTAATGTTGCAGTAAGGACTGATTATCGCGAAAAACAAATTGCGAAGGACCTTTTAACACATATTATTAAAAATGCAAGAAATGAAGGGTATCGTTCAATTTCATTAACATGTTTAGATACTGCTTATCCCGCACATAGGCTTTATGAAAGTGTCGGATTTAAAAAGGCAGATAGCATTAAATACGCACTGGTTCTATAATCGATATATCATCTAATCAGCAAATAGGTCGGTGATAAATTTCAATTTCTTAATTATAGAAAAACTGTGAGGTAACAGCCTATCTAGGATTGCTGTTAACCTCACAGTTAGTCTTATGTTCTCTTTGAGTTTATCTAAATATTCCTATTCGGTATACAAAACCAAAAACTAGTCACACCATTTGCAGAGGTTACTCCATAGGTCATATTATGCGCAGATAATATCGTACTGACGATGGCTAACCCAATACCAGTTCCTTCTTTATGTCCCCCTTGATGCTGCACGCGTTGATATCGTTCCCATATTTCATCGATTTGTTCGGGCGGTATATCTTGACCAGGATTCGTAATCGATACTCTGATAGAAGAATCCTCATTAACAATATCAACTAAAATCGTTTCACCGCCTGGGGTGTGGTTTATGGCATTGTTTAACAGATTTCGGAGTACTTGGCTCATTTTTAACGTATCCATTTCTAAGGGGATAGACGAACTGAAGCTGCGCAGGACAATCGAGATATCGTATCGTTGCCCAACTTCATTTGCGTATAACACGCAGGATTCAATGAGACTAAATAGATTTGATACTTCAAGGTTTAGATCTGAGTAGCCCGCCTGCATAATCGAATAATCCATAATATCATCGACCATTTGACTGAGCCGATTCGCTTCTGAGATGATCAGATCCATGTTGTTTCTTCTCTTTTCCTCGTCGCCACCTGTAACATCTCTTACCATTTCTCCATAACCAGTGATTAGTGCGAGAGGGGTTCTTAACTCATGGGAAATATTTGCGATAACTTCTTTTCTCAGGACTTCTACTCTTTGCAGCTCTTTACCAAGCTCATTCACCGATTCGGATAATTCACCCAATTCATCATTTCGTTTCACATCTGTCGTTGAATCAAGTTTGCCGAGAGTCATGTCAGTGACGGAGTTTTTAATCTTAGTAATCGGCTTTGAAAAGTAAATCGATAAAAGAAAAGAGATGATTGAAGCTACAAGCGTTAGGACGAGACTGAAAATAAGTAATTGCCTTCTGTTCAAACGTTGCAAACTATCCGTCTGTGTGATGGTGTTGTACATCAGTAAAGCGACTGGTTTTTCCTTAAATGAAGATTTGACGCCAACGATGATCGCGGAGGTTTTTGAAAATTTCTCTACAAAGGAAAGATTTGTTCCAGAAATGACCTCCGCTGACCGATCGGTAAGCCACGAATAATCATGTTCAAGTGCTGATGGCTCCATTTCACGGCCATTGTTGTAGGCATATAGAATATTTCCATCCTTATCAGTAAGGAAGACTAAACCGATGATCGTCTTGCTAAGAAACTTTATTGGATTATCGCTATCATTAGGGTCGATTTTATCTAGTTTCGATAAATCCTTGGCGTTTTGCTCTACCCGAACAGTTAGGTCCTTCATCGTGGTATCAACATAATTTGGCTCAAAAAGCCAAATTTGCATCACCCATAAAAAGGCAATCGCAACAATCACTAAAAACATGTTCGCCAGCCAAAATTTTAGTAGTAATTTACTTTTAAGGTATTTCCTTATGGATGTTTTCTTCGATGTATTCAAATTTATAGCCTACTCCCCATACTGTAGTAATAAGATCGCGACAGGATCCTAAGCGATCCCTTAATGACTTGATATGAGTGTCTACCGTTCTAGTGTCTCCGTAATAGTTATAGCCCCAAACATTCTTTAGGATCGTTTCCCGATCCAATACGATCTGATGATTCTTGGTTAAGTAGATCAGCAAATCAAATTCCTTTGGTGTCAGCACAATCGGAATTGAATCAACAGCTACAGAATGAGATTTTTCATTGATATGTAGATTACCAAAGGTGACTCCCGAACTGTTGGAAGTATTGCTTCTTTTCAGAACCGCTCTGATTCTAGCCATTAATTCTTTCGGACTAAAGGGCTTGCTCACATAATCGTCAGCTCCCAAATTGAAACCTAGCAGCTTATCATATTCCTCGGTACGTGCTGAAAGCATGATTACCGGAGCTTGCGTGTATTGCCGGATTTCGGCTAACCCCTCAAAGCCATCTTTTCCAGGCATCATAACATCAAGGATAATGATATCGAAATCGGTATTCTCAACCAGCTGCAACGCTTGCCCGCAATTTTTAGCTTCAGTGCAATTAAATCCCTCAATATCTGCGTACGTTTTAACCAACGCTCTAAGATGAAGATCATCATCAACGATTAATAGTTTTCTTATTTCATTCACCATAAACACCCCCAAAACCCGTTCTTTTTTTGCAGTATAGCATAATTATGAGTCATTTTTTTAAGTAATAGCCAATGTTCTGTAAAACCTGTTAAATCTATCACAAAAACCTCACAAATTCTTTCTAAGATTAAGTTACAAATGGATTCTACAACGAAGGAAAAGGAGATGGGAAATTATGAAGAAGGTTTTCGGTATTTTATGCGGGATATTATTTGCAGTAAGTTTAGGGGCATGCGGTTCCGATAATGAGGAGGGAGCGAGCTCCAGTTCGAACGCTTCATCGGCGCAAAATGTAAAAATTGAGGGAAAAACGCTAGTTGTCTATTTTTCAGAGCCAGAAAAATCAGGAACAGATGCCGTAGCTGGAGCCAGTCGAGTGGTGGAAAATGGCGAAGTCGTCGGAAACACCCAATTTCTGGCTGAAACGGTCAGTGAAGAAACCGAAGCAGAATTATTTAGAATCGAAACTGTCAAAGCTTATCCTTCTGACCACGATGAGCTAGTTGATTATGGCGAGCAGGAACAAAATGAAGAGGCTCGACCTGAATTGAAAGCCAAGGTCGATGATTTGGATGACTATGACACAATCTTTATCGGCTATCCAATTTGGTTCAGTGATTTGCCGATGCCGCTTTACACCTTCTTGGATGAACATGATTTTTCAGGAAAAACAATCATTCCATTTTCTACCAATGGAGGCAGCAGTATGTCAGGAACCATTACAACTATAACAGACATGGAACCCGGTGCCGAAGTATCTGACAATGGGATTTCCATTTCACGAGATAACATTTCAGGTTCGAAACAAGAGGTCATCGATTGGGTGAATGAGTTCAAATAGCTATAGAGAGTCTAACTAAGGAGGAAACTATGGTAAAGCCATATACAATTTGTCATATTCTATCGGCATTAGACGGAAAGATATCAGGCGATTTCTTTCAGACAGAATCTGGCAAAAGCGCCAGCGGAGAATACGCCAAGCTCAGAAACGAGTTCAATGCTGAAGCATGGTTATTTGGAACAACTACGACTAAAACCTTTACTCATTTCAAAAAGCCGGATTTGGCTACATTCCAAGATGATGGATCGAGCAAAGATCACCTAGCAGTGAATAGCGCCAAAATGTTCTATGTGTCTTTGGATACGAAAGGTGAGATTGGCTGGGATTCGGGAACATTTAAGAAAGAAGGCAGACCAGATGCCCATATTATTGAAATAATTCTAGAAACTACTGATCCTGCTTATCGAGCCTATTTAAAAGAGAGAGGTGTTTCCTACATAACTGCAGGGAAGGATTCATTGGACTGCAAGGTTGCAATGGAGAAGTTGTATCATCTGTTTGGCATTCAGAAAGTACTGATTTGTGGCGGTGGATTAGCAAATTGGTCCTTTCTATCACAAGGAGTCGTGGATCAATTGAGTATCGTATTAACACCTGCCGTTGATGGGAGTTCTGAGACACCGTCGATCTTTGAACGGGGAATCAGCAATGCATCACGTCCATTGGATAGTCTGACAAAAGAATTCAAGTTGGAGGATATTAATATTTTGACAGGTAACAGTATCTGGCTGAATTATTCTGTAAAAAATTAATAGGTAATCATTTGGCTGCAGACAAAGTTTCATGATTGTATCTGCAGCCTTTTTATATAGAAAGAAAAAAACAAAGGAGTCATTATGGAACGTATTCTGGTTGTTTGCCTTTCAGGCTATAGCGCCGGCTTATTATCTTCTAAAATGAAGAAAAATGTCACTGAAAGGAAGCTAAATGTAAGGATCTTTTATTGTGCTTTGTGCAACATTGAAGCTTCAATAAAAAAGTTCAATATAACAAAGGTCTTACTGGCACCACAAATTTCATGGAAATATGAACTAAGAGAGCAGTCTTCTTTTAAGAAAAAGGATGTGATAGTAATTCGGATGGCTGATTACGGAATAATGAATAGTGAAAAGATATTGATAGATTCGCTAAAAAAATAAATAAAAAAAGCAGATCACGTTTAACAATGGATAAGGGTGGTATCCATCATTATTGACATTGATCTGCTTCTTTGAAAAAGAGAATAAATAAAAAGGTTTTACTTGTTAGGGTACTTTTATAGTAAAGGGAAAAAGTGATGGATTTGTGAGGTATCAGTGCAAGTTTTGAAAAATGTCAAAGTAAAAGATCGAATCCAAAAAGGATATTTGAATAAATTTCTTTGTTGCTTAAACTTTGCTAGTTCTATCACAAGGCCAACACATTTTTCTTTTACCATAAACTACATAAAGATAAAGGAGTGTGTTATGAAGAAAATCTCAGCTTTGTTTATTGTGATCTTGACCGTTTTGCTATCCGCCTGCGGGACGACAACAGACAGGGGAAACGCAAATAATGCAGTCTCTTCAGAAGCAAGTACTGAAAGGAGTTCAACAGGAGCGAAGAGTTTACTTGTCTATTTTTCAATTCCAGAAACAACCAAAGCAGATACTGTTTCTGGCGCTAGTCAGGCTTCTGAAGATGATTTAACAACGGGAAATATTCAGTCTATTGCCGAAAAAATCGAGTCTATAACCCAGTCAGATATCCTGCGCTTAGAAGTCAAGGAGCCTTATCCAGAAGATTACGAGGAAACTGTGGCTCGTGCTAGAAAGGAGATAAATCAGGAAACGTTACCTGAACTAGAAACAAAACTTCCTGATCTTGCGCCTTACGACACAATCTACCTTGGTTATCCGGTATGGGTGACGACAGTTCCTCCTCCAATCAAAACGTTTCTAGATGAGACTGACTTAACGAACAAAACCGTTGCCTTGTTTGCAACTCATGCAGGCTATGGTCTAGGGGATAGCCAAGAGAGAATTGAAGAAATGATCCCAAATAATACCTTTGTGGATACATTAGCGATTGAAGATGAAGAAGTAAAGAATGCCGATGAAGTAGTCCAAAATTGGCTCTCAGAAAATGAGTTGATTAAGTAAATTTTTAAAATAATAATATGGAGGTTTTTTATGAAAAAAGGAAAGCTGCTGCTATCTGCATTATTGTTAGCAATTTTATTGGCTGGTTGTTCGCAAGAAAGTGAACAAGATGCTCAGCCTGCTCAAACACCAGAAATCACGAGTGGAACGGTTCCGAAACGAGCGACAGCAGGAACCGATGATCAGAAAAAGAGTAGTGGCGGAACGAATGGAAATGTCCTGATCGCGTATTTCTCTGTTCCAGAAGCGGTAGGAGTTGATGCGGTTGCGAGAGCAAGTCGTGTTGTCGAAGACGGCGAGGTCGTTGGAAATACCCAATTCGTAGCAGAAACGATTCAACAAGAAACTGGTGGAGAGATATTCCGCATTGAAACAGTTCAAGAGTATCCAGGAGATCATGATGAACTAGTAGATTTTGGTGAAAATGAATTAGCAGAAGATGCACGCCCAGATTTAAAAAATCAAATCGAAAACCTTGAAAATTATGATACAATTTTTATCGGATATCCTGTATGGGCGGGTGATTTACCAATGCCTCTTTACACATTACTCGAGTCTACTGATTTTTCAGGTAAGACGATAATACCTTTTTCAACTCATGGAGGAAGTGGTTTTTCCGGTACGATTGGTACACTAGAAGATTTACAACCCGATGCTACTATTAATACAAATGGACTTACAGTTTCTAGAGAAGATGTATCTGAGTCTAGAGAAGACATAGTTCAGTGGGTTAATAGTTTATCCGTAAAACAGTAAAAATATATAATTCTATACTAGAAGTCTTTTGGGAGAAATCTCAAAATGTCTTCTAGTTTTTTTGCGGATAATACTTGAAATAGACTGAACTCTAGGGTGTAAGATTAAAAATAAGAGAGGAGGAAATATTGTGACAAAGCCAATCGTTATTTGTCATATGTTGAGCGCTCTAGACGGAAAAATTTCAGGAGATTTTTTTCACTCTAGTTTAACTAGTAATGCTAGTACAGAGTACGGGAAAATTAGGAATGAATATACCGCTGATGCTTGGCTGTTTGGTACTACAACAACAAAAGAATTTGTAAATTTCAAAAAGCCTAATCTTGAGAATCACAAAATGAATAATGCATTCGCGGAAGATTTCATTGCTGAACATGATGCCAAACTATACTTCATTTCGGTAGATACGAAAGGAGAAATTTGGTGGGATTCAGGATGTTTCAAAAAGAAGGGTCGTCCCGATTCTCATATTATTGAAGTGCTTTTGGAAAATACATCTTCTTTGTATAAATCCTATCTCAGAGAAAAAGGTGTGTCTTATATAATAGCTGGTCATAATCAGCTCGATTGTAAGTTAGCCTTAGATAAATTAAAACAACTCTTTGGTATTCAAAAAGTTCTTCTTTGTGGTGGTGGATTGATTAATTGGACTTTTGTAAGTCAAGGTGTTGTGGATGAGTTAAGTCTGGTGCTTGCACCAGTTATTGATGGAAGTTCTGAGACTCCAACACTTTTTGAAAGAGGTATTAAATTAGATACGGACGGTATGGATACCAGTCTCATAGAATTCAGCTTGAAAAGTATAAGAATACTACAAAATAGCTCGATTTGGCTGAATTATTCAATTAAAAACTAGAAGGTAATAATAAAACTAGAGAAATTATTATCGATAAAAAGGAGAAGAAATGAATAAACGAAAACTTGGGCAAAATGATTTTACTACTTCAGAAATAGGATTCGGTTGTATGGGTTTAAACCATGATAGAGGTCCAGCAAAAGATAGACAACAGATGATACAACTTATTCACAGAGCAATCGATTTAGGTATCACAATGTTTGATACGGCGGAAGTTTATGGTCCCTATACAAATGAAGAATTAGTTGGTGACGCTTTAGAAGGAAAGAGAAAAAATGTAAAAATTGCTACAAAAGGTGGATTTGATATCTCTAGTCCTGAACTATCACTTGACAGTCGCCCAGAAAAACTAGTGCAATCTATTGAAGGATCACTAAAAAGATTGAAAACTGATTACATTGACCTTTACTATATTCACAGAATTGATCCTAAGGTTCCTATTGAAGAAGTTGCAGAAACAATTGGTAAGATGATCAAAGAAGGTAAAATTCTAAATTGGGGATTATCAGAAGCAGATGCTCAAACAATTCGTAAAGCTCATGCAGTACAACCCATTACAACAATTCAAAGTGAATACTCACTTTGGTGGAGAGAACAGGAAAAAGAAGTTTTTCCATTACTTGAGGAATTAGGAATAGGTTTTATAGCATACAGTCCTCTAGGAAGAGGCTACTTAACGGGAAAGTTGAATTTGGATACTGATTTTTCTCAGAATGATAATCGTGGTAATTTGCCTAGGTTCCAAAAAGAAGCGATGATTGAAAACCAAAAACTACTCGGATTTTTGAAGAAAATCGCTGAAGAAAAAGGGGCTACCTTAGCTCAAATATCACTTGCGTGGGTTTTAAGTCAAAAACCTTGGATTGTTCCTATACCAGGAACAACTAAGGAATTTCGATTAAGGGAAAATATTGAATCATCCTCCTTCACTTTTTCAGAATTAGAACTAAAGCAGATTAATGATAGCTTGAGTAAAATAGATATTTTCGGCGATAGATATTAAATAAAGAGAGAGGATCTTGATTCGATCCTCTCTTTTCTAACATATACTTTTAGATGAATATTTTTAAATCTTAACCTTTGATATTTTAGAATCCTTTCTCTTCTTACTTCTTTTCTTTGATAGTTTTTGTGTTAATAGGAAAAGATGATGACCTAATGCAATACCGCCAGATAAGATTAGTAAATAATCAATAAAAAATAGTATGGGGTGTTCATTGTAATCATGAAAGGGAAAGTCAATTTGCCAAAACATTTTTTGAAAGACTTGTCGTTTAGTACACAAGTAAACTGAAGTGATGATAAGAATTTTCGGCAAAAAACTTGAGATAAAGTGAGGGAAAGTAAACTTTTTCCGTTTTATTTTACTCATCACTAAATTCCAATGCATACCCATATGTGTAGCAATTAAGACAAATGCCCAGGATGAACCTAACATGTGTAGTTTTCTACCGAAATCTCTATGCGACAATCCAATATTACTAGCAGTTGAGGAGAGTAAGAACCCACTAAGTATCAATGTAAAAAAACTAAATAATAGCAGAAAATTGAGAACGATTTGAAGCTTTCTATTTAGGTTGTATTTCCCCTTTGGGAGTGATGTGAACCAATTTCTATTTAGAAATTGATGAAATAGAAAAAGCAAAATTAGAATTGTGCCTATAATTTTGTGTAGATCGATTCCAGTAATGGGTGCAGCCATGGTGATAAATAGAAAGACAGTCATTGCTATGTTAATAGCCCTTTTTTTCGATTTCATTTTGTCATCCTTTCGAATTCATTTCAATTATCTTTTAGGGGATACTCAAAGAATAAATGGACGTAAAACTTTAAAGCGTAAAAGTATTGTATTCGCTAATATACCAATTATAATTCCGGATAGAATACCAAGAAGAGATAGGACTGGTAGATAATTCATTACTGACCAAGATTGAGCGATTAGAGATGCTATTATGAGTTGCCCTACATTGTGCAAGAAACCACCTATTGCACTAATGCCAATACAACTAACTCTATTATTCCCCATTTTTTTGATAAAAATCATACCGACAAAACTCAGTAAAGCACCACTGATACTATATAAAAACGTTGAAACAGTTCCACCTAAAAGAGTGGATAAAAGAACTCGGAGCCAAATGAGGAAAAATACTTCTTTTTTCCTCATTATAAATAGTGATAAAACAGTGGTTATATTAGCCAATCCCATTTTTGCTCCTGGAGCAAATGGAAAGGGATAGGGAATTGTACTTTCGACTAGACTAATTGTCACGCCTTGAGCAACTAATAAAGAAATAAAGATGATCTTTTTTGTTTCCGGCATTTTTGAGTTCACTTTTATTTCACTGACTCCTTTCAGGTGCTAGTATTGGTTATTTCTATGACAAGTTTATGTGGTAAACATACAATTGTTTCACTCTCATTAGATATCCACCCCCGTTTTACACAAGTTTGATCTGTACAGCTAGCTTCTTTGATTCTAATTTTTTTTCCAGAAATTTCGATCAAGTTATAATCACCATCTGAATCCACATACCTGTAAGTAAACGATTCATTCCCTTTTATTAAATCAAAATGTTGAACCTCCTTACCGTCAACTCTGATGACTGCTTGGGTATCTGCACTTTGAGAAATAGAAGAATTATTAATTGAAAAAATGACAAGCGGAAAGATTGACATTAAAACTAGGAAAAAGAGGATAACAATGTCCCAAGGCTTCCAAAAACTATCTTTAAAGAAAGATATTCCTTTAATTTGAGTCAACTGCAGACGGCGTTCTCAAAGAGCCACAAAAACGCTGTTTTTGCGCCAGACAAATCGCGTTTTTGTGAGCCAGTTAAATCGGAGAAAAGAGAGCCACT
>NZ_JAWGOQ010000034.1:0-54944 GCF_032555305.1 Enterococcus sp. | reverse complement strand
CTCTTTTTGTGTACCCAATAGGTGAAAAATGACTATTCTGCAAAATAGTGATAATATCAAGCTTTTGTGGGTGTGATTTGGAAGTATGAATTATTTAGGGTTTTATCAGTATGAATTTTTATATTAATTTTAACTATTACAAATTGCAATACTTAGATTCTACCAAAATGGTTTTGATTACGTTATTTCGAACAATCCTCTAACAGAAAAGGCTTTGCGAACTTGTCATTAAACACCTTCACAAAGCCTCAATCATTTCATCAAAAAACATCATCACATCAAAGATTTATATCTGATTGATTCGCTTAATTGGCATGTATCTTTCTTCACTTCACTCATTATCAATTTTCTCTTCAATTAAAAGATGGTATTGCATTGAAGAAGCCTCCATTTTCTTCCGGGATAGTAGTCCTCATATCATGTTTCCTTATCAACACACCTAATATGCTATACTAAACCTAGTACCCGAAAGGAGCATTACAATGGGAGTAATTATTATTAAAGCCTAGCAAAAGCTTGGCAGGAATGCTTGAAGAGCTTTTGCTGAATCCTAAATTTTATATTATTAGGAGGCTAAAAGATGGCTTATCAAAACGCATTCGAACTTCTACCAGAGGAGATCGTAAAAGAGATCCAAAAATATGTGAATGGTACAATCCTTTATATACCAAAGAAAACAAAGGATCGCTTGCCTTGGGGCAGCAAGACTGCTAGTAAGGAGCTGCTTCGACAAAGGAATCAACAGATTTATCAGGAGTATCAGCTCGGGAGAAGTACCCGTGAGCTCGCTGGCAGCTATTACATGGATATTAAAAGTATCCAACGTATCATTCGCACAATCAAAAAACAATGTTAAGAAAGAGCGAATTCAGGCTCTTTCTTTTTTTATAATAAAACTCGTTCCTCCGTCTATGCATCGCTCCTTTATACTAAAGATAGAACAACGAAAGGATTTGATTTCTATCAAATTAATTGCTGACTGCTAACTGCAATTTTTGCTGAAAGGAGGAGCATTCATGACACAACCTAAGGCGAAGCTGGAGGATTTTCTGCATCAGAAGAAAAAGAAAGCCTTTGAGAACTCGCAGCAACAATCTAAAAATAAAGTGAAGGGCAAACAAAACGCCCATCCGGTTCAAAATAGACGTGGTCGTCCATTATCGAAATAATTGACATGAAGTCCTCATTGGAAAATGACCACATAAAAGAATAAGAACCTAAACACCGAATTATATCCAGTGTTTAGGTTCTTATTTCTCGTTTAGTTTGATTAATTCTTCACCCAAAAAAGATCATCAACTCAATAACTACAAGTAACCCGATCAACAGCGCTAACCCCAACGGATGATAAGGATTGATCGCCCAGCCGACACCAAATGTTTTTGGAATGATTATCGGTGCGTATTTTCCGCTGACTTTATCGTCTTTGGGAATAATCATAAAGAAGCGTACGATTGAAAAGATAAATACGGCGCCTACAACAAGCATTGGCACTATCCTTTGGTTCGCAAGCTCCGGTATCCGGCTCATTATAAAAGCAAAAAGCACCGTCAGCAGCAAAATCACCACAAAGGCTGCGTCAAAGATTTTTCTTCGCTTGATTCGTTTGATGAGCTCTGCGTCTTTCTTCATTTTATCCATTAATTGTTCATCACCTTTCAACAGTTCGTCTAAGGAGATTTGGTAGTACTCACTAATTGAAATGATCATCGGAATGTCTGGAAAATTCCGTCCGACTTCCCAATTGGAGATTGTTTGTCGTGAGACGTGCAGATGATCTGCCACCTCCTGTTGAGTCAATCCCAGTGATTGTCGTTGTTTTTTTAATTTTTCGCCTAGCAATACTTCATCCCCCTAAATCAAAATTACCTGTTGATCAGACAACTTACAAGCAAGATACCAAAGCACTCTGAAAAAGACAAGCTCGAATGACAAGCATCGTGATTAGATCAATGTTTTCAGTTATTGAATGCTCTAAACCCTTCGTAAGAATTATATCGTTAAAGGCAATCAAAACACACCCTTAACTCGAAAGCTAGACAAAAAAGTGGTCGCAAATGTCTCTGCAACCACTTCTTTTTTGTTTTTTCAAATCAGCTTTCTGCTCTTCGTCGATCGTTCTTTTGTTTCTATTTTTCAAACTTCATGGTAATACCATTTGGGTCAACGACGGTCAAACTGCCGATTTCGTCTTTGGAATAATCGATCTGATTTTTCCAATGTTCTTCTAAACGATCCAACTCTGCTTGATCGGGTACGACGAAGCTAAAATAATCCAAGCCTAAATCCTGTTCAGACATGGCAGGAATATTTTTTCCTAACCAGATGTTGGATCCGATATGGTGATGATAATCCCCCGCGGCAAAGAATTTGGCTTGATTGCCAAAATTATTCTTCAAGGATAGTCCTAAAACTTCTGTATAAAATTTTTCTGTTTGCATCAAATCCGCTACCTTTAAATGCACATGACCAACTGTCGTTCCTGCTGGAAATCCATTCCCTGCACCATCGCTCGCAGCAATAACCGCTTCGGCATCCATCTCAAGGGTCACGCCAACAATCTCACCATCGGCACGAACATCCCATTCACTTTGCGGCTTGTCACGATAAACTTCGATTCCATTACCTTCGGGATCATTTAAATAAAGGGCTTCGCTATAGCCGTGATCACTAGCACCGATCAAAGGCGCCTCGATCGTCAAATAGTGACGCAGCGCATTTCCTAAATCTTTTCGAGTTGGTAATAAAAAGGCTACGTGATACAAACCGGTTTTTGGTGTTATAGGCAAGGGGTTCTGCACCTTATGTAATTCTAGTAATACTGTATTATCAACACCTAAAGTACTTTGTTTTTCGTTTTGTTCTAAGACCTGCAGCCCAATTACTTCTTGATAAAAGCGGGTCATTTTTTCTAAATTAGCTACTTTCAATGCCACGCGGCCAATGTGTGCGGTGGCGCTTAATTGAAATGTGGGAATAATTACTGTCATGGTTAAAACCTCCTGTAAGGAACAACGCCAGCAAGTGCCGTTATTCGTTTCTTGATATAACCTTATCATCTTACTAATAGTAAGTAAAATTTCATGCTTGTCTTTTCTGTAATACTAACTAGAGCGTTCGTAAAAAGGCAGACGGTCTTCTATAATAAACTAAAGAAACAAAGACAAGTTCCGAGGTATTTTAGCAGAATGATATATAACATAAAAGGAGCAAGAAGACATGGCGGACTCAACGGAACAAAACTACCTGCGTTTAATCAATAAAACCGAAGACTACATCGAACAGCATCTTGCAGAGCCCATCTCTTTAAGTGATCTAACCAAAAATGCTCACTTTTCAGAATTTCATTTCCATCGAGTTTTTAAAAAATATTCTTCAGAGACATTGAAGGAATTTGTGACTAGATTTAAGTTGGAACGTGCGGCTATTTTTCTATGCGTTGCTTCTTCTATTTCATTAACCGACATTGCCTTAAGCTACGGCTATAATGATGCGAGTTCCTTTAGCAGAGCCTTTAAAAAACATTTTGGCGTCAGCCCCTCCTGCTATCGGAAACAGCAAGAAATGACAAGAGCTTCTGATAGAAACATGGAATAATGAAGTTATCCAAAAAGGAGGACATTAAAATGATCGAACCAAAAAGCATTACCATAGAAAATTTAGAGGACTTGACCATCATCTACCTTCGTTTCAGAGGAAGCTATGCCGCCTTTAGAAAACAGAGCCGCAAAATGTTCAACGAACTATTTGAGTTTGCGACAAAGAATGAGCTGATCGTTGAAAATGAGACCAAGGTATTAACCATTTACGATGACAATCCATTTATTACCGATGCGAAAAATCTACGAACCAGCGTCGCCATGACGATTCCAAACGAGCGAACCCTTCAGGAAACCGGCCATATTTGTTTATCGAGTATTTCAGGAAAATTCGGCGTTGGTCATTTTGAGCTATCCGCGAAGGAATATGGGGATGCTTGGCAGTATATGTATCAAGAATGGCTGTTCAAGGATGAACGAAAAGTTCGCGATGCCGTTCCGTTTGAATTGTACGTAACTGAACCGCCTAGAAATTCAAAGGATAAAAGTTTGACGGATATTTATATTCCGATAAATTGAAAAATGGAAAGCCAAATCTTATCAAAAGTATTCTATTTTGACAAAAAAACGCGCAAGTTCGCTCTCTTAACTTGCGCAGTTTCGTATTGTAGCTTGATCGACTAATTAGGATGCTATGAACGCTTACTATGTGCCTTGCATCAATTGTACGACTAATACAAATATGGCTGGGATGGTAGACAATGCGCCGTTATAGATGAAATGGGCGAAAATAGGAATCCAGATATTTTTTTTCCAATAATAGAGCCCCGCTAACATGAATCCAGCGATCATTAACGGAATCATATAAAGAGGAGTCGTACTATAATTATTGTAGTGCGCTAAGCCAAACAAGATAGAAGATACTCCCCACATGAGAAAACGAAGTCCTTTATTATTTGACCATTTATAGAAAAAGGTGTATCTAAAAATGATTTCTTCAGTAAATGCCGCCATTAATGGAATCATCCCTGAAACAAGTAACGGAACCGCCAATACTGCAACATTATTCCACCCCACCGCAGCATAGTCCACTGATAAAGAACTCGCCGCCTGACTCTGATCTAATAAATAGCGTCCGCCCATGACGATTAATCCGAATAGCAGTGCCCCAAGCAGACTAATCCCAAAGTTTTTGAAAAAGTGCTTCTTATACATACGAAAATCGGCTTTTAAGACATCTTTGCGAAAAAGTACCGCAACTAAAAATCCACTAAAGAAGATCAAAAGCGTGACGACTGATCCTAAAATTGGGTTATTTGTTATCGCAAGTTTATTGATAACTTCGCCCATTAATAATTCGAACGGTATAATTAATGCAATGATGATGTCTTTCCAACTAAAACGTGGTTTTTCATTCAATTGAATCCCTCCTACTTCAATGAAAAAAAGATTCATATCTTCTCTTCATCGTATATCTAGCATATCAATAGTTGTACAGATTAACTATTAATATGCCCACAGAACCATTATACGATTCACCATCTGAAACGATTCTAGCCGAGAAAGAGTCTTCCAAAGAAGCTTACGAGTCTTTTTTGTATTGCATTTAAAGTGTAAATCCATAAGTTAAAAAAACATCGTTAACATGATTATGATTTTAGCCAGTATGTTAAGTAAAAAGGCGCTTTGCTTGTCTAATACCTCCTCTTTCACTATACTTATTAAAAGTAAGCAAAAAGAGAAGGTGTTCCTATGTCAGCATTTCATCATATCTCACTACTAACCAAAGACAGCCACGAAAACGTCCGCTTTTACACGGAAGTTCTCGGGATGCGCTTTGTGAAGAATACCGTCAATCAGGACAATCAGCGGATGCTTCATTATTACTATGGCGATTATCAAGGTGCGCCCGGCAGTGTCGTAACCTTTTTTATCGTCCCGCATCTAGGTCATCGCTATGAGAATCGAAACTTTATCGCCACGATTGGCTTGAAGCTTCCGCAAAATAGTTTGGTTTACTGGCAAGAACGGCTAACCCATTATTCGATCAACTATACCGTGAATGATCGACAAATACGCCTCTTCGACTCTGATCAGGTAGAAATCATTTTGACTGAAACCGATTTGCCGCCGTTGGCATTGGATCAGCAAGTCGACAATGATGTTCCAGCAGACAAACAAATCTTAGGCTTGCATTCTAGTCAGATTCACGTTAACGATCCGCAAGCGACGAGCGCTTTTTTTGAGACATTTCTTGGTTGGCCAACCGTCGAACAGCACATCCAATTGAACGCGACCGATTTTCTTGAAATCTTGCCTACTGAATCTGACAAACCCAGTCACATGGGACGAGGCAGTGCCGATCATATCGCCTTTGCGATCGCTGATGATGCAGCACTAGACGAGTTGTATCACCGAGCAGAACAGCAAGGCTGGCAGATCGAAAAGCTGGTTTCTCGCGGCTATTTCAAGAGTCTTTACATCCGTGAACCTGGCGGAAATCGAATGGAGTTCGCGACTCTGACTCCTGGTTTTACAATCGATGAGCCCTTGGAACACTTGGGCGAAAGCTTGGCTCTGCCGCCATTTTTGGCTGGTCAACGAGAAGAGATTGAAGCGAATATCTATCCAGAAAACTGATGTATGGCGCAGTAAATAAGCATGGGATGACGTGATTTTTCGTCATTTCATGCTTTTCTTGTAAAGATAAAACTTTTTGAAAAATGCTATCTCTTTCTCGTTCAATTTATCTATCACTTTATTGCGCAAAATATTTACCATTTTATCTATCAAAAAGATATTTCCGATTCCTAAGAACTATTCATAGAACGAATCATTCTTCCCTCAACAAACCCAATCTTGCTATATATATATATAGGTGACAAAAACAATTGAAAGGAAGTGATCTTTTAAGAAGACTTGGAATCGCTGAAAAAGACGACATTCCTATTCAAGAAATGTCGTCTTTGGCTTTTCTATGATACTTCATAAGCTGCTTTTCAATATTGTTTTGACTAATCCACAAACACAATACGCCATTCCCCACGCTTACTTAGAAATTCTTTCGCTAAGTCCTGCGCGCCTTCCAACGTATGGTTCGCTGCCCAGCCGCATTGCACTGGATTGCTTGCGGGAACTTCGGTAGCGGTCAATACATCCTTCATCGTCATTTCTACCACATCCATGATTGCATCAATATCATCATGGTTCAAGACGGTTAAGTAAAACCCTGTTTGGCAGCCCATCGGCGACCAGTCCACGATATAATCCGCGTGGTTACGAATCAGCTCGGCCGTTAAATGCTCCAACGAATGCAGCGCCGCCATATCCATATAGGCTTGGTTGGGCTGCTTTAGGCGGACATCATATTTGACGATCAAATCGCCATTCGCTCCTGTTTTCTTATCTGCCACCCGAATATAGGGCGCCTTTACCTTTGTGTGATCCAAATTAAAGCTCTCAACATTCATTTTCATTTATTCTGCCTCCATTATTTTTTCTGCGATGACTAGCCAAACAAAGCGATTCATTTGTTGATACCTTGTTTGGAAGCCATTCATTCGGAATAGTTCTTCCAGCTCACTCATTACGGGATAGTATTCCCGTTCGAGATCTGCCGCTAAGCTGTCTCGCCCCGCTGCTTTTTCTGTTGCCAAGATTTCCGTATACGCCTTCTGCGATAGGAACATCGTATCTCCAAAGATGATTTTCCCGCCAGCGGTCAATAACTGGCTGTAACGTTGAATCGCACGCGCTTTTTCCTCGGTGGTCAAATGGTGAAAGACCAGATTTGAAGCGATCGTATCTATTGATTCAGCTGGCATGGGAAAGTTCTCCATGTCCCCTGCGAAAAAGGTAGTCTCGCGTAATGCTGCTTTTTCCGCTGCGATGTTTCGCATTTCTGGTGATGGCTCGACTGGGTAAACGGTCTTACCAGCAGTGATTAGTTTTTCCGTTAAGTTGCCTGTTCCACTACCGAACTCTAATACTACCTCCCCTGAAGCAGCAGTGATTTCATCCAGTATCTGCCAGTAATTAGCGAAGACTTCCTGATATTCCGGATTTCCGCCATTCACCTCATCGTCGTAAGCCACTGCCCACTCCTCAAAGATCGGCATAAATTCCAATCCCATATTGTAAACCTCTCTCTATTTTTATTTCTATCGCTCAACCTTTAGGCTTTATCCGCCACACCTCCAAAGCCTTTTGCTCTTTTACATAATAACCTTCTGTCATGTAGTAATCCTGCGCCAGCAGCTAGTTTCCTCGCTGTTGCTCTCACGCATTTTTGCCAACTCATAATAGCCATGACTTGGCAAATTAGACTACTGGATAATCCTTAATAAATCTCCCTCAAATAAATCTCCTTTGATAAGTAACGATCCCCCGCATCAGGAAAAATCGTCACCACCTGACTTCCCGCAGACAAGCTAGTAACCTCCGCCAAGGCAGCCACCATCGCGGCTCCCGATGAACTGCCAACCAAAGTCCCATGCTCTTTCGCTAGCTTTCGGGTCATCGCAAAGCCTTCATCATCACTAATCGTAGCAAAACCACTGATCGGTAACTCGTTAAAAAATGCCGGAATAAATTCAACACCGATCCCTTCAATCTCATGCCCATGACTCTCCCCACCGTTCAGAATCGAGCCTTCAGGTTCCACACCAATCAAGCGAATCGCGGAATTTCGTTCTAATAGATACCGCGCTACTCCGCTAAAGGTCCCGCCACTACCGATTCCTGCTACAAAGCTGGTGATTTCTTCTCCAAGATCCTCAACTAATTCCGGCGCCAACGAGCGATAATACGCTTCTGGATTGGCAGGATTTTCAAACTGCAAGGGCAGATAACTGTCAGCAAGTTCCTCATGCAGTCTTTTCGCTTCTTTGATCGCACCGCTGATTCCTTCCGCAGTCGGCGTATGGACAATATCCGCCCCTAAAGCTCGCATCAACGCCTGCTTCTCCAAACTGAACTTTTCCGGAACTACAAAAATCGTCGGTAAGCCCGCCTCCAATGCCGCAAGGGCCACACCAATCCCCGTATTTCCAGCGGTTGGCTCAATAATAGTCGTCCCTTCTTTGATCCTGCCCTGCTTGAAGCCTTCCTCAATTACATAGACACCTAGCCGATCTTTGATACTTCCCCCCGGATTCAAATATTCCAGCTTCGCATAAATCGCTGAACCTTCGGGAATTTCTTCAAATTGATGGTGAGTGAATCGCAGCAACGGAGTATGTCCGATCGCCGCCTGGATAGAATTAATAATCATCATTGCTCTCCTCGTATTTAGGTAATTTATTTTTTCTCGCATGTTGTCGTTCAATTTTAGGTAACAAAAAAAGGCGCCGACTATTAATCAGCACCTTGAGATTCCACCATATTGATCCTATCAATCCCCGTTCAACGGGTATACAGGTATCCAAAATAATCGAAAATTGGGCAGTTAATAGACATGACAAAATGGTATGCTGCTTTTTAGCACCATACAACAACAGCAAGATTCAGTTGCGAACTGTTTGCTGAATGTCATGACTATACCTCCAAAAATTTTTAGACCATTTAGAATAGTTAAAAAATTACCATAGATAGCGATTACTGTCAAAGGAAAGACTCATGGTTTTTTAATCGAGAGAGTAGTCTAAAGTTAGGTTTCCTATAAAAAAGCTCCTCAGTTCTTTTTAACATAATTCATGTTGCTAGAAAAAACTTCTTACGATTGCCTTAAAAATCTCGACATTTTTTTATCTAGTAGTAATCGACTGATGTTCGTCACTCGAGCTCCTGACTTTCTGATGAATGAAGTTGCTTTGAAAAATATCCGCTTAAACATTGTACAACTGGCCCTGTAGATAATGCGGTGACAATTGTAAAGACTCCCGCTTTCCCTCCCAATATAACACCAATTATCACTAATAATATGTCTAAACTAATTTTTATTTTCCTTAGACTCCAACCTATTTTATCTTGTATGGTAAATACAAAGCCATTAAAAGGATCTGTCCCTATATTACATGCAATAAATAAACTGATACCAAAATAATAGAGTAAACACCCCAATATACTAATAATAATCCTAAAGGAACTATCTATATTGACAAAAAGCCAAGCATAAACCCTACTGCCAATTGATACAAAACTTCCATATGGAATTAAATATAAAAACGTCCCCACACTAAAATAGTTTCTTCCACAGACAAATAAAAATACCAGAAGAATAATGTTAATATAATTTGAGACCTTTCCTAATTCAGGTTGAGAAAAACCGCTAAACTCCCTAATTCCATCATAGAAAACACCAATCGGATCATTTCCCAGTAATGTATTATTTAGAAAAGCAATTCCTATACATACTGAAAAAACACCCAACAACGAATATAAAGTAAGTTTACTTTTCATCCATCCACACCTTTATAAAAACTAATTAAAAATGCAAGAGCATTCAAAGCGAATGCCTGAACGCTCTTTTATCATTCTCTAAATTGATAACTAAAACAATTTGCTTAACTCAACCGCAAGCTTTGAACCTATATCAGCATTATTAAAAACTAAACTAATATTTGCTTCTAAACTTTTTCCATTCGTTTTATCTACAATCTTTGATAGTAGGAATGGGGTCATTTCTTTTCCAGAAATCCCCTCTTCATTAGCTGATTCAATGGCTTCGTTAATAATGGAATCAATATAGTCTTTATCCAACTGGTCATCTTCTGAAATCGGATTTGCTATGACAGTGCCTCCAGACAACTCCAAGGCATCCTTAGCATTTATTAATTGAGCAATCTCATTCAAACTATCTTTTCTAATAGCTAATTTCAATCCACTTTCCCTTGTAAAAAAAGCAGGTAATTGATCTGTTTTATATCCAATTACCGGTACACCTTTTGTTTCTAAATATTCTAAAGTTCTTGGAATATCCAAAATAGATTTTGCTCCTGCGCATATAACATTTACATTCGTTTTGCATAACTCTTCCAAATCAGCAGAAACATCCATAGTTTCTTCAAATCCTCTATGGACACCGCCGATTCCACCGGTTACAAAGAATTTGATTCCCGCCATTTCCGCACAAATCATTGTAGACGCGACAGTTGTTGCTCCTATTTCTCCTTCAGCGATAACTGCTGCAAAATCGCGTCGCGATACTTTAGCTACATTTTTGGCAGTTGCTAGTATTTTCAGATCTTCTTTACATAAACCAATTTTTATCTTTCCATCCATAATGGCAATTGTAGCAGGAACCGCCCCATTTTCTCTCACGATGTCTTCACATCTTTCAGCCATCTCAATGTTTTGTGGATAAGGCATCCCATGAGAAATGATTGTTGATTCCAAAGCCACAATAGGTAATTCATTTTTTATGGCTTCCTGCACTTCTTTTGAGAATTCTAAATATTCGTTCATTTAAGTTCCCCCATTACTTATTGATTTCTTTTTCTAAATTAGCCCAGAATGATAGCATCTGAGAAGGATTAATTAGGCCATATTCACAGATAATTGCCTTAATATCAGAAGCTGGTGTAATATCAAAGAATTGATTGATAACCTCAAGTCCTTCTGTGGTTTCATAATCTCCTTCAAAAACAATTTCATCTTTAGTTCTGCGCTCCAAAACAATTTTGTAGCCAAACTGCGTTCTCATATCTAACTTGTAAAGTTCAGAGGCAATATACACATCCTTCTTACACGCTTTTGCCAATTTAGCTATTTGAGCAGTCCCCATTTTGTTTCCTACTGAGCCATCTACATCCAATGAATCCGCTCCTATTATTACGTAGTCACATTGAGGTAAAAATTCATATACTGATGCATCTGTAATTAACGTTACTGGTATCCCCATTTCTTGAAAATATCCAATGGCTTTTCTTGATTCTCGAAGTGGTCTGGATTCTGTACAAATGACCTTAAAATTCTTCCCAGCATTTTTTGCAGCAATAAAAATTCCCATCAGCGTACTGCTATAGCTGTGCATCATGATCGTGTCACCATCGGAAATCCTGACAGATCCAAACTTAGCTACCTTATCTACAGCATCAAAAGAGTTTTTAATAATTTGATCGCAAATCTTGATAATTTTTTGCTTCATGTTCTCTAGCTGTTCTTCTGAGCTATGATTTTTAAGTACTTTCTGAACAAAAACGCAGGTATTATTAATAGTCGCCATAGTTGGTTTGAGCGCATTCATTTCATTCGCAAGCTCTGCAATACGACTTTCTAAAGTATCATAATCATTGAGTGTTTCCTGCTCACAAGCTAATTTGAAAGCCCATGCAGCTGCTCGCCCAAAAGGAGAACCTCCTTTTACATTCATGTTTTCAATCTCTTCAAGTACATGATTAGCATTTTTAAACTCTAAGTCTAAAACCTTTAACATAAAAATTTCCTCCTAATTTCTTTTTTAGTTTATCGTTCTCATTCATTACCTACTGGTCATACAAGCTCTCATCGAAACCAAATAGGAATGTTAATAAGAACGTCACACTCGCACCAACTAAACAGCCAATTAGCAAACCACCGAAGCCTGGCCCAACATAAGCAGGAAAAGTATAAATACCAAACGCAACAGCTGCAGTTGTTCCAGCACCAGAAGCTCCAGTAATTGCGCCTCCCACTGCTCCTCCAATCAGTACTGCGATAAATGGTTTCTTCAGTTTTAAATTCACACCATACATAACTGGTTCAATCACACTACCTGAAATAAGAGAGGAAATACTAAGTGTAAAGGCCTCGCGTTTCAATTTTTTATTTTTCGCTTTGATGCTCACTGCTAATCCTGCTGCCATTTGACAGATTAGACT
This sequence comes from Enterococcus sp., assembly GCF_032555305.1. GTDB lineage: Bacteria > Bacillota > Bacilli > Lactobacillales > Enterococcaceae > Enterococcus_A. Next base: position 42,607 of record NZ_JAWGOQ010000034.1, on the reverse strand, counting down.
TGGGGCATGAGTCATAATCACATTGTCTCTACCAAATTTGGCAATGTTCGGTCCGGAAACTAATCCTAGAATTGCAATATGCATTCCTACAATGATAAGTACTTGCCAAACTCCACCAATAATCGCTCCTGCGACAATTGGACTAATTTCATATACAGAGGTAAACAATGAGGCAAAAACTTCTCCACCCCAAACACCGATCGGACCAATGAATAAAATTAGAATTGGGAATACAATCACTATGCTAAAGAAGGGAACAAATATACTTCTCAAGCTAGGCGGAAGAATTTTTCTTAATTTTTTTTCCAAAATACTCAATAAATAAACACTAAATATCGCCGGAAGTACCGAACTACCGTAATACACATTGGTAACTGGGAGTCCAAACAAGGTTACATTTTTTGAAGCTTCAAAAATACCCGAAAATGCGGGGTTAATCAGAAATCCTGTAAGCACCAGAGTGACACCAATATTTGCATTAAATCTTTTTGCAGCCGACCAACCAATGATCACTGGAAAGAATGCATAAATTGTATCTCCTAGAACATTTAATAATTGATAAGTCGTATTTGTATCGCTAAAACCCAAAGCATTGACCATAATCATTGCGATTGTTTTAATGAAGCCCGCTGCTAGCATGGCAGGTATAATTGGAGAAACAATAGAGGAAAGGGTCTCAACAACCATTCCTAAGCCTGCTTTAATAGTTAATTTTTCATTTCCATTCGACTTGCCTTCAATTAGTTCTTTGTCTTCTTCAATTAATTCATCCACATTTCCACTTTGAATGGCATCATCTCCAATAATTTCAATGACAGCATCATAAACTTCATTAACAATACCGCCAACAACAATCTGAAACTGTTTACCAATAACTAAAACTTTCATTACACCAGTAATTTTGTTTAATTGCTCTCTGTCTACATGGTCAGGATTTTTAACAGATACGCGAACCCTTGTCATACAATAAGAAACAGAACTGACATTATCCTTCCCACCAACACCTTCAATAATCTTTTTTGCCATAGTTTCAATTTCCATAATTTTTACCTCCCTAAAAAATTATTTTGTGACAATTGGAATGATGTGCATTGTTAGATAAATAACCTCATTATTTGAGATATGTAATTTATGCTTTTTTCGAAGGTATTCTACAATGAGTCGTGCGCATTGATATTCTGACGCATATTCCTTTGACAACAAGCGTTCGATTTCCTTAAAACTTCCATTCTTTGCTGAGTCCCCATTTCGAACTGATTTGTTTTTAATAAAAAATCTTAAATGAGCCTTTAATCTGTGCAATCTAACTTGTTCTTTATTCAAATTGATATTCAATTTCATGGAAATAATGTTAAGAATTTCAGCAATGATTTCTTCATCCGAATTGTCTACATCCAGTCGAGCGTTTGCAAAATGTATGGCTAATAGGATCGCTTCATCTGATTTGAGATTAATGTCAAGAGAATGGTTAATGTAGTCTACTAATTGCTCACATACCTGATATTCCTCATTTAAAAGAATCTTCATTTCTTCCAAATAAGGGTATGGATTTTCAATTTGCTCCTTATTCCTCTCAACAGCAAAAGATAAATGGTCTAAAACGGAGAAAAATATATTTTGTCTAAACTTTGTTTGAAGCATTCCTTCAGCTTTCTTGATAATGTCTGATGTAATAGTGATAATTTCTGGTGAAACACTGCTGACGAGATCCTTTAAATAATCATTTTCCGATTCGTTTTTCAATTCATATAGCCGTTGAACTTTTTCATGAGGCAACATTTGAATTTTATTTTTACTTACATAGACCCCTACTCCTTTTCCATGTAAAATAACTTCAGTACCATCACTTATTCGTTCTGCTAACACAACACTATTATTTAATACCCGAATAACCTTGTAGTTCATAATCAATCACCTCCTACTGTTTAACTATCTCGATTAACTTATCACCAGCCCTTATTTGTCCAAAAATTACACCAATCTCCTTTTCCATATACTTTGGAAATACAATAAAAATATCTGGAACGATTTTACGATGGAGCATTTCAGATAAATCAAACGTTACGAGCAAATCTCCTTTCTTGATTTTCTGATCTTTTTTGACATGACAATCGAATAATTCTCCATTCAGATTTACTGTATCAACACCAATATGAATGATTATTTCTACCCCACTGTTTGATACTAAAACGTAAGCATGCTTCGTTGGAAAGACAGAAAGGATTTTTCCATTGCAGGGCGCATACAACGCACCAGTATCTGGAACGATGAAGCAGCCTTGTCCCATCAAACCTTCAGAAAAGACTGGATCTTTCCCTTCTTGTAGTTTATAAACACTTCCATAAGCAGGGGACACAATAATTTCGGCTTGATTTTTAGATTTAAAAAAGTTTATCATCCATTTTCCTCCTTCAAAGAAAACAAAAAATGCTTAGAAAAGAACACACTAGATGTGTTTTTTTCTAAGCATTGCCTAATCAGTCTAAAATTAGTTACAAGCTAATATTCTATTTAACTATATTCTTATACTAGCAACTAATTTATCAGATGTCAAAAGCTTTTTTATTGTAACGTTGGAAAAATATTTTTTAATGGCAAGCAGTTTACTCCCCCGTAAAGTTGATTGAATAGGTAATTTCAACGATGAAATGCATTTTTTACAGAAGAACATGAGCATCACAAAAACTTGAAAACATGAGTGCTATTTCTATTTTTCTCTATAGTTCACAGATTACATAATTCTTATTTCATTTGTATCCACATACACCTGCTCATAAACTAAATCATCCAAACGATACCCTTGTCCCCAACAGGTCTCGATGATCGGTCCTTTGACCTGTTGATCCGACAGCTTTTGCTTCAAATGCTTCACCATCACAGATAGCTGGGACATGCTGGAGTTGGTTTTGTCTTTATTCCACATGCGTAGGCACAGCTCTTCTCGTGAGATCGTTTGTTTTTGCTGCTGGTACAGAATACGGAAGAGCTTCAGTTCACCACTGCTCAAATTGAGACTGGACAATGATCGCTTGTCTTCTGTTTTCGGTAAGAAGATCAGCTTCCCTTCATTTCGGACGTTGTCACAGCTTAGTTTCTCCCTCAACACTTCAATAGATGGTCGACTTTCGATCCAATCACTGATACCCAGTTCTTCCCATTCGTGTAAATCGGCTTCTTTCAAAACTTCGTCGGATTTTCGAAAGATTGGGATCGAAAAGGTTTTTAGTGTTCTGACGAGTTCTTTGGCTTCCGCATTTGCGATCGTTTCGCTTAGAATAATCTGGTGGAAAATCCGAATAAACTCGTTATTGGCATTCTCCAGCAGACACAGATCGATCATCATTTTTGTGGTAAAGACTTCGTGTCCTAACTGATGCAAACGCTCTTCAAATGGTTGTTCATTCAATGGATTTTTAGTAAATAATAGGATCTGACTCATGTACATTCCTTCTCTCTAATTCCTTCTTAGGTACTGACACCTTCTGATGATTTCGAAACTCCCCTTTTAACAGGCAGTGATAGAAATAGCTATTCAATTGATAACCTTCCCCCCACATTGTCCTCACCGCGTCTTCAATTCCGTAGGCTTCCATCACTTTTTTCCTGATTCTGGTGATGGAGGAGGATAATTGACTCAATTTAGAATTTTGATTTTTTGATCGCCAACCTTGACAAAGCTCGTCTCTAGCCAAGGTCAAATCCTTCGCCGCGACTAACCGATGGATGATTTCTTTTTCAAGTCTCGTGAAGTGAACATCTGAAAAGTATAAGGGAAAAGCTTTTTTCCTAGCATCAGATAACGACTGATCGCCATAAAAGAGATTCCCATTGGGAAACTCGACTTGATGGACTAAGGTTTTGTGGCTCAGCTTCTCTCTCAATCGTTCCAAAGAAGCCTCCGCTAATACCCAGTCTGAAATATGCCAACTGTGCCATTCGACTACCGCCTCTTCAGCAGGTTCTTCCCCAACGATCCGCACTAAACAGTCTGAACGAAATTGTTCCCCAAACTCTCGTGCTTGATTATCAGAGATCGTTTCGCTCAAAAAGATCCATTGAAAGGACTTCAAGAACGGATCGATCTTCCCTGAAATCTCCCAGTTCTCCCAACTAGAGACAGACACCAACACTTCGTAGTTCAATTTCTGCAGCTGCTCCTGCAAGTAGCTCTCGACAGAAATATTCTTTGTTAAGATCACGATTCGATTCATTTTCCACCTCGTTTTTATCGATTAATATGTACAACCGCCCGAAAAATTGAGCGGCCTTGGTTACCCGTTTAATTGATTTTGGATCAGGATATAAAGACTGATGCTTAATCCAATCCAGATGATCGCTAAGAGAAACATTCCCCAATTCGCGATCAGATACGTCACTTTTTTCTGTTGTGTCTGCTCGCAAAAACTTAGGTCTTTGACTAAGAAAAAGATCGCCAGCACTAAAGCAAGCACGCCCATTCCCGCAGACAGCCAGACATAATTGTACATAGATACGCTCTCCTTGTTCGTAATAAGGAATTGATTTTTTGATAAAAATCAGTTTGTTTCTCACGCCGTATACCATCCAACTAAGACTCTGTACACGTTGATTTCCGATAAAATAAGTATTCATATCAAAAACAAACTGCGAAAAGTTGGACTGACATCTCCTATGGTGCAGTCGTCAATGTCCAATCCAGCTTTGCCTCGTACGACAAACCGGCTACTCCCGAATGACCCATTAGCTCTAACTCCACATCATTGAAAGCATACTCTAACTGAAAAACTCCTTGAGTATTCCCAAAAGCAATATAAGAAGTCGTGTTGTCAGATTGGATCCTAAGTGGTCCGGTATACGTCCCAGCTGACAGGCTTTCATTATGCTTATTGTAATTTTGTACTTCTTTTAGCACGCCATTATCCAAGCTAATCGCCGTTGTAGTAGGTAAAGTTTTCGCACCACTTGTGAATGGACTCATTTTCACCGCTAGGCTATAAGTCCCCGTACTTTCATTATCCATGAATCGAACATAAGGATTATAGCCAGACTGATAAGATGCTGCATCCAGCCCTTTGGTGTGCGCGTAAGGTTTGACTTCTACTTCTCCAAAACGAAAATCAGGGATGTTAATCAACCCCGCATTGCCTGTCGGTTTCAGATTTGGTTCATCTGGATCATCAATGCGGACAAAGTTCTCCGCCTTCAATGGATTTGCCATATTCCCATCAACTTCAATCTCAGCAGGTAACACTTGATTAACCGCTCCAGTAGCGATTGTACTAAAGGTAATATCCGCATAGTTATTCGGTCCTGCATTCGGAATATTAATCCCAGTCAAATTGAATCCACTCGTCCAATCACCCGGTGAAAGAGTAAAGTTTTGCGCAGAACCGCCAGCTGGTTTCACCGTAACTTGTACTGGATCAGATAAACCAGAAGCCCAATTGCTTGTCGCTTTGAGTTTTAAGTTATTCAAGGTCGATGTTCCCGTATTCGTTAATCGAGAACTCCAAGCGACATTTCCACCGCTCATTACAACCTGTGGCGTCGGATTCAGATCCAATGTCGCTGTCGTGTTTCTCGCTTGATAGTGATAACGAATTTCCTTACTGCCTTTGATATTATTCACCGCATACGCAGGCGCTGAATTTACTGTACCTGCTGCATCGGTCACATTTTCCCACCCAACAAAATCCCAGATTCCTCCATGAGTATCTGTAATCACTGCTGTGGCTGAACCTGTGAAATGATCGTTGTCATCAATAGTACTTGTTTTCGGATTCACCGAAAGGGGCACTAGTGTTGACCCATCCGCTTGATCCACCCATTTTTCAGTCATGGTATGTTGCTTCTTCTTATACACATATTGAATCGTCTTATTCGCATCAATTAGTACCGAAACGGGCGTTGATGACGGACGCATTGCACTCATCGGTTCAGAACCTAATTTCCAACCTTGATACTCCCAAATAACTCCACTAGAATCGGTTTTCGTAGCAGCAGGAGTTTGAGTAAAGGTATCGCCATCAGCAAATTGTTGCCCCATATTGTTCCATGAAGAATCGATGGTAGAAGAACTAGTATCAATATACTCTTCGTCAACTATTCGCAAAGCTCGTTTGTTGTAGACAATGTGCACTTCGTTTTGGCTGTCATTCAAAGTAGCATTGAAATTAATTGATGGTGGATGCGTTGTCACTATACTACTCTGGTTTCCCGCACCTTTGTACCAACCTTTGTAGGTATAAATAAAGCCTGAGTCAATATATGTCTTAGGTAAATTGGAATCATTATCCATTTGATAGCTTTGAGGCTGTTCAAATACATCAGTGTAGTTATTATTCGTATAACCAGATGGTGGAGGAATCAAAGCTTTCGCTTCATCTTCAAAAATTTCCTGAACTTGCGGACCAACAAGCCTTATTGGGAAATAATCGCCGTCTAATCCCCATGCGTTAAAGTTACCAAAACCGGATGAAATTGCTGTGCCTCTAAGACCATATTCACTCGTATCGTACCCTGATACATTTAGACTGTCGCCAAGCCCTATATTCCATGTGTTATCACCGTTACGAGAGGCTGATACAATTGTTGCTCCTATAGTACCAGAACTCCATGTAGCACTTTGTTCGTAATAGGTTGCTCTTCTAAACGATTTTGTAGGTGTGACACTCCCAATACTCGTGATTGTAGACAGTGGTGTAGTTATTTTTACGTCCCCTAAGCGCTCTGAATGTACGTAAGAACCTGAAGCAGTTCCGTTATATGCTGGTATTTGAATAGCAAAAACATTAGTCTTCCCACCAACTCTTGTAATTGTTATTGGAGAATCACCCACATTTTTATAATCAAATGGTGGTGAAGAATTCCTCATGAAGGTAACGCTCTTCGCTTCCATATCCAACTGTTTCGTAAATTCCTTCCCTTGTTTATTCAACATCTCTACATACACGGTAGTTGCTGGATAAGTAAAGCTAAATGCTCTACTAACTTGAGGTAATCCCACTAATCCGAATACAATCCCCATCATTGCTACTAAGGAAATTAGTACTTTTAGCATTCTATTCATGCGCCTTTCTCCCCTCTTTCTTAAGATAGAAGAAAACCAACATCAATAAGAACACACCTGCAAATGGCAAAGCCAAATGAACAAGTTCACCCGTACTTGGTAGTAATTTGTCATCTGAATAGTATCGTGTTGTTCCACCAGTCGTCCCTCCGCCATCACTATTACCTAACCACAGAAAACCGTCTTTCTTTTGATTAGTATCTGGTAATGAAGGCGAACTCTGAGTTGTGGCGCTTGGTATCGCACTGCTTGAGCTCGAAGAACTGGATGAACTTGAATCTGTCGTTGAACTACTTGTACTACTGGTAGATGTTGTTGAAGTTGTCGTGCTAGTGGCATCATAAAATTTAACCCCTACATGGTTTTGTGCATTGTAACTTGCGGCATACACCGTAGCGCCACTCGTTATTAAACAGAACACCCCAACAAGCACAAACCATATTCTATTCTTCTTCATGCAACTCCCTTCCTTTCTTTCGTTTGACAAGACGAATAACGAGCCAAGCAGTCACGACTGCGGTAAGTGTCCCCATCACATAGAAACAAGTTGTCCACCAGCTTGGAATAAAGATCCGAAAAGCCGTCTGCTTGTTCATCTTCTTCGCCGTCTCACGAGTGATCGTGAAATCTTGTTTGAAATCCCACGTTTTTGACTCGCCTTTGACTTTTCCAATAAAGGTGTAATCGCCTGCTGCGACTTCCTGCATTCCCCAATCAATTTGGAAAGGAAAGATAGAATTTGGCGCGATTTTGACGTTTTCCAGTTTATTGTCCGCCAACGCTTTTTTCTGACCTTTTCGAACGATCTTTCCTTCTGCTACTAACTTTTCCATCGCTTCTGGATGAGGATTTTGAATGCTGGCTTCCAAGACTTTACTGCCATAATCAATCTCTGGTTGAAGCTTTTGTAGTTTTAATTCTGTTTCCCCATAGATCGGTGCAAAATCCTGTTCCGTTAATACCAAACCAATCGCATAGCCGTAAGTATTTTTCACTGACATGCCCTTTGATTCTTCTTCGGTTTCATCAGACTTCAATGAAATACGAATGCCGCCTAAAAGAATTCCTTGAAACGGTTCGCTCGGTGTTTGGATATCAATCTCCGTTTTTCCTTCTGAATAAGCGTCAACTGATACTTCCTTAGCCTTTGGTTTTGCGACTTCCGCAATCGGCAGCTTCATACTTTCATCCGGTTTTTTATCTCGTTCATCATAGGTGATCAAACCATTACGATTGGTAGCCGCATTAATGACTTCTACTTTATAGGTTTGCTTCTCCGCAGAAGTATTCATAATCTTCACTTCGAGGGTCTGTTTTTGATCGGGTGTCATTAATAAATGGTAATAACCGATTCGATCATTGATCTGATTCTCAGGCAAAACCGCTTGTACCGTGAAGCCGGCACGTTTCTCATTTTCTGTAATCCCCTTTGATTCTTCGGTATCTTCCGCATAACTAGTAAGAGGAAAAAGAATCATCGCTACTAAACTTAAAATTGAGAGTAGTCGTTTCATGTTTGGCTCCTTTAGACACGAACAGGTTGAAGCTGCGATGCAACTTCAGCCTGCTACTTTTTACTATTTAGATAGAATCGGTTAATGTCCAGTCGATAGTTCCTTCATACTGTTCATCTGCTAAAACCTTATTCATCGGTACTGGTGGAACAACTAAGTTGATACTCGTAAACTCCCCTTGCCAGTAGCCTTCACCACGACCATCCGCTGCATTTAATGCTGTTTCACCAGAAGCACTCATTACTGTTGTACTTGTTGTGCTTAAAGTTACAGCCGATGTCACAGTATCCGGTGTATGAACAGTTGCACTTTGATTAGTTGGTGTAGCAATCCAACCAACCGGATTCATTTCGTTGATGCTTTGTGACATAGTAATCGTTGCACCATCTAATTTCTTAACCGCACTTACCTTTAAATCATCCGTTAATTTTGCTTCCAGTTTCCAACCTGATGCCCGTTTCCCACGAACATCGCCTACTAAGAAATGTTTCGTTGTCGGGTTTGTTAAGCCTGATCCGCCTGTATTGTTAGCTGGACTACCCTCCCAGTTTGAATCAATCGGGATTGTTGTATTTGTTGAAACAACAGTTGTTGGTACCGCTGTTTCTGCAAAGTTGAACTCTTTAGGTACGTAAATCAACCCGAAATCTGATGCCGGTGGATCCACTGGAGGCACAACTGGCGGAGTAATTGGAGGTGTAACCAATCCTCCTGATTTAAATTTTATTGACCCGTTCGACTGTCCCTTATAATCTGTCGCCGCATCTGCCGGTAATGCAGTCGTCACCAAGACACCGCCCAGAAATGCTGCACTCAACAATCCTGTAACTAATTTTTTCTTATTCATCTCTTTTCTCTCCTTAAAATAAATTAATTTTTGTATATCTAAAATGTACTTATGATACATTTAAGACTAAAAGAAACGGAACGATAACAACTTTTTTATGATGAAGCAAGAATTTCTTTCTATGTTTGATTAAAACAAAGATTCTGCTTAAAAATGCTGGTATATCAAGGGTTAGAATGAGTAGTTGACGGTAACTGACGGTTTTTGGAAAGTTTGTGAAAAGTTCCTGAGACGAAAAGATTCTCGATGATTCTTTTTTGAGGGTTTTTATTAAAGGATATAGATTCTCACTTAACAATTCTATGGTAAGCGCTTTCTTATCAAAGACAAAACAAGAGGTATTATGGAGAGAGATAAAGCTTTTTTTGAAAGCGGTTGATTTTCATGCAGCTTTTTTAGTCGTTCGCTCCATCTGGACGATTACTTGGATGCGTTGCTCCAGCATCGAGTCTGCATAGGTGTCCAGTGTAAGCTTGGTAGAGGCATGACCCAATAGAGCACTGACAGAAAGAATATCTCCTTGGGCTTCAAGACACCGTGTCGCAAAGGTATGGCGCAACTGATGAAAGTGGATGTTCTCTAGCCCACATTTTTCCCGAATACGATGAAAATGATAGGTCAATAACCGCGGTTCCATTGGCTGATTCTTAGCGGAAAAGACAAAGCTACCGTTCGATTTACGTTTTAGTTTTAAGAGTTCCTTTCGCAGTTTTTTTCCGATTGGAATGGTACGGATGCCGGAATCGGTTTTGGGTGATCCGAGAATTAATTGTGTCTTTTGCTTTTTCATTTCTAACGCCACGCGTTGATAGGTGTGGGATACTGTGATTAGGTTCTGTTCAAAGTCAATATCTGACCATCTTAAAGCGGCAATTTCGCCAATTCGTAGACCGGTATACAAGGCTAAGTAAGTCGGCAATCCTCTATCTTTCTTTTCATTCAAAGCGATTTCTTCCAGTTTTTGTTGTTCTTTTTTTGTTAAGGCATGAATCTTTTTTGTCCTTCCCTTTGGTAGTTTGATCGCTGAAAAGGGATTTTCTTTGAGTTTGTTTTTTCCTTTTGCATAGTTTAAGCATTTGTTTGTGATTCGTAAAATTACATGCATTGTGGAAGCCTGTAAGCCTTTCTTATGCCATTCCATGACTAATTCCCCCCCTGTTTCTGAGGTCAGCTCATTCAAGTAATGGGTTCCAATAAATGGAAAGACATATTTAGTTAGTTTGTATTGATAGGAGCTATAGGTAGAAGGTTTTAGTTCCTGTTGGATTTCTTGTAGCCAACATTTTCCCCATTCTTCAAATGGAATACAGGCATCTCCGTAGACTTCTTGTTGCGTGAGATAGTGTACTTTTAATGAATACAATTTTATTCGAACCTCTTGAAAAGTCTTTCCATAGATGTAGCCATATTTGATTTTTCCATTAGACTTATAGCCCTTTTTATAGCGCCCCTCCCATCGTCCATCTTTTCGTTTGTAAATGTTTTCGCCTTTGCGCATCGTTATTTTCCTCCTGACGGCTTAACTGACGGCAAATAAATCACCGTTTCAAGCATATTCTCTTTTTTATAATTTCTTTTTAAGTTCTTGTTTTGTTACAGGATTGTTATAAATATCTTTTTTTAATAATTCGAAATTATATATTGATTATTCTTTTTTAGTATTCTATAATTAAGTCAAATCAATTTACTTTTTTCATGAGACAATTGTTTTTTATAAAGAATTTCATTCCTAGTTTTAATCAAACCATGTAATAATCTATCTGGATATAACAATTATAGCAACCTGAAAAATATACAAATAAACACAGGCATCCCTCGAATCTATTGAGCGGATGCCTTTTCTAGTTAAGAAAAAAATATTTTTATTTATTAAAAATAAGAAAGAATGCAAATTTTTCTGTTTTTGCTTATTTACCCCTCCTTTTCGTTTTTCTTTTTCCTTAATTTCAATTCAAAATTCTCGAAATTCACTGTTGATGAAATGCCTTATAGTGTGATTAGAAACAAAAGTAAGCGCTTCACAAAAATCATAAGGGGGAGTTCACATGAGTAACATTCGTTTTGAAGAACTGTTGGATAACCGAACGCGAACACGGGCTTGGGAGGATTTTCTTGCTGTCGCGGAGACGTTTGATCCATTGATGGTGGAGGAGATTTCTTGCATTATTCCAATTCCTGATCAGCTTGGCGTGCTGATCATTGCGGAGAATGAGGTGTTCATCAATCGTCACACAGCCGCGGTTACGTTGCAACAATTTGCCTTGGCTCACAACTTTCCTGATTACAGCACACTTTGCTCTGTCCTAAAGGATACTGGTTACTTCGGCAAGTACAAGATTCCTTGGGTATGTCCGTACTTTTCCCTCTGCCCTTTGGAGGGCGGAACAAACGGTGTCTGGGTTAATCCGCTGAAAATCGAAAATATCTATACTGTTGATGGATTGCATTATATCCAGCTGTTGAACGGCGTGAAGCTGATCAGTCCGGTCAAACGGTACCCTGCGCTATTACGGGGAGAGATTGCTTGCGGGATCTTAGCAGCGATTCGTCAGGAGAATTTTCATTTTACGCTATTGGGAAACCGCCCCATCGACTATCTGACGCTGCCAAATACGGATTTTGCCCGTAGTCTTGCCAAACGTCCGTTACTGGAACGATTCGTGACACGAAAAGGTGAACTTCACCGCCGGTATCAGCAGGCGCGTTTTCTCCATTATTACGATCAGTTAGAGGGGAACCCTCACACGCTTCACTGGGAAAATTGGCAATAGCTGCCTGCTCTTTGTCTGGATGACGATCATCCAGACATTTTTCTTGTCCTCAATTAGAGAAAGAATGCCAAAATTCTTAACAATACCCTTTCTCACTGCTTGCTGTCAACCGTGAATGCTCACCAAAAAGCTCCAATTTCGAGTGCCTCAAACGTGCCTTCAACGTTTTCAAGCCCAAAACGTTCGAAATTGAAGATTTTGATCGAAATTGCGGTTCGTGTGGCGTTTAGAAATCTTGTATCTTTTAGTCACCGGCCGGAACAAAAATATCAAACAGGAGGAATTACAATGATTCAACACATCGGAAACAAACTACAAGTAGAGATCGACGCAGGCGGAGAAAAAATCGAGAAGATCACCTTCCCAAATGTGATCGAAGAGCCAAGCGAGGAAGAAGTCCTTGAACTAGGCGAGATCATGAAAGGCTTAGCCGTTGAAGGCAGTGAGTTGTACGGCGTGGTTTTGACCAGCCAATCACGCTATACCAAATAACGAAGGGAGAGAAACTAAATGATAAAAATCGTCGCAACCTTTAAAAACAGCTTTGGCAAAAATCACACTTGGAGCTTTAAAGATCCAAATACGCTGAAAACCGACACTGAAATTAAAGGTCTGCTAGAACAAATGACCGACGTGAAGCTTTGTCAGAAAGACGGTGCCGAGATGTTCCACACCGTTGAGACCGCCAAGTACGTCGAAACAACTGAACGAATTATTTTCTAAAGCAACAAATCAACGATTGAGGAATGGCGGTAGCGCTGCCGCCTTCCTCTACTAAAAAGAGAGGATGAGAACCTATGATGCAGATTCAACCCCTGTCGTTCCGGCAGCTATTCAATTTAAAACCGAAAACACTGGAAACCCGTATCACGAATTTTTATCAAGCCACACAAAACAGCAGTGTCACGATCCAATATATTTTGACCCTCAAGGTCCGCAACCAGCTGGGGGCGACGGAGTTTGATCACTTTCTAAAGGATCTCGTCCGTGAACTGTTTATGAATACCAAAGCGACCCGCACCATGAAGCGCTTCTTTCATTATTTTGAAGACTACTTTATGGCACCTGAGTGGCAGACGTTGAGTTCGAAAATTGTTCCGCAAAGCGTCACACCACAAAGAACCTTCGGTGAAAAAGTCGTGTCAAAAGTCCGTTCCCTATTTTCACTTGCCCATCCCGAAGAAACCAACGAACCTTGAAAGAATTAGGATTCAATAATTGACCTACGCAAAAATACTAAGAGAAAGGACATAGAACAATGACCGAGGATTTAATCGTAACCTTTGGCAAAGGCGATGGCGGGACTCATGACTGGAAATATAAAGGGCTCGACCCTGACCTGCCGGTACCAAAGATCAAAGAAGCTTGCGAACTACTAACAAAATTAGATATTTGTACAGAAAAAGGCGTAAACCTATTTGATTCTATCGTGACCGCAAAGGTTGTAACGACCATCGATACCTTGATATTTGATCCAGAACATGAAACAAAGGGACTTACTTATTATGGCAAACCCGATCAAGAATCAACCTGTGAAGAAGTGCGTTGTTTTGAAGTCGCGGATGAACCGAAAAAAGCGGAACAGAAAATTTTTTCAGCTCCGATCGTCCCTTTAAGAGAGATTCCGAAACAAACCGCCCTAACCGCGACACCAGGTGGCCCCTACTCTCAACAATTAACTACTATCGTCACGTCGCCGATAAAAGTGGCAAAAGAGTCACTTCCTAAACCAAAAAGGACTATCAGCGAGCAAGACGAATCAACACAAAATTCTGAAGCATTAACAAATTTTGAACCAGTAAACCAAAGCAAAAAAGAACACAATGGACTACTTCGCTGGATTCACAGACTAAGGAATCGAAACAAAGAAGACCCCCTAGACACCCCGCGGGAATAACCTTTTTCGCGATTAAATCCGATCCTTGAAAACCGAATACTGCGTAGGGAACATGCTTCAATTCCGCCTGCGAATTGCTCGCAGGTGGTGATTAATTAAAATTAGAAAGCGGGGAATGCTTAAATGAATCTTTTTACCTACTTACTCGGCGGAAGTCTCCCATTGATGGGTGTTTTTCTAACGATGGTCGGCTTAGACTTAACGACCGGCTACATCAAAGCGCTGAAAAGCCACACGTGGGTCTCTTCTATTAATCTCTTTGGGTTATTTACCAAATTTATCACCTTTTCTACCATCATCTGCGCCGCTGCATTAGACAAGGTCGCGCCGATCGTAGGCATCACCTTACCGATTAATGTAGCCTTGATCTGGACGGTGCTCCTGATCGTGTATGAGATTGGCTCCATTTTAGAAAACGCCCATGAGTTTGGGTTAAACATCACTTGGCTCCAGAAATGGTTGCGGCTCTTTTAACGGGATGTCGGGAAGTATCCTGAGAAGGATGATCAGGAGAATAATGTTCGGTAGAAATCATAAGTTATTCAATGGAAATCCGTCTACAGGAGACTTATCTCTTCTTGTTGTAGCAAGCGTTTTCTCCTATAATGAAAGTATCAAAACAAAGGAGGCTTTTGTTTGACTAACTTGTGTTTATTATCGGTGATTTGCTCTTAATTCAGATGAAAAATTCATTCTAAGGAGAGCAAAACAATGAAACTTACAATTCGAGAAACAGCCAAAGAAGACAACGAAACGATCTATCAGGTGGAACAACAGGCTTTTGGCGAAGTAGAAGAAGCAGACTTAACAGAGAAGCTGCTGGCAGATCCGACTGCTCAACCGCTTCTATCCTTGCTGGCATTTGCGGAGGATAAAGCCGTTGGACACATTCTGTTTACGAAGGCGACCATCACGGATCAAGAGCAGCTTTCTGTGATGATCCTTGGTCCATTAGCCGTTATTCCTGACTATCAAAAGAAAGGAATCGGCGGATTTTTGATCAGAGAGGGTTTACGGCTTTTAAAAATGAAACAGGTCGATCTGGTCTTTGTCTTGGGCCATATCGACTATTATCCGAAGCATGGCTTCAAGCCTGCGCTGCCACTCGGTTATCAAGCACCTTATCCCGTGGAAAAGGGCAAAGAGGATGCTTGGATGGTCCAAGCGTTGCACCCTGATTTCCCGATTACAGATTATTCTGGAACTGTGCGTTGTTCCGATAAATTTATGCGCCCAGAATATTGGCGAGAATAGGACTTTATCCAGCAAACCCTTGTACCAAAATTGCAGTATAAGGGTTTTTCTTTGCAGATTTAGCTGAATTTGATTATAACTAAAGAAAATAAGTCGTCGCTAGAAAAGGAGTCAAAACCATGTACTCATTAGTTCCCGAAAATATGTATGAAGTCGAACAAAAGCTAAACTACTTTAAAGAAAAAGGCGAAAGCATCACAGAAGAAGAAGTCATTCGCCAAGCTGTACTAGATAACAGCCAGCAAATTCTAGATGGCGATCTGGAAGGTCCCTATTGGAAAGTAAAATGGCAGCCCGAAGATAAGACCCTTGCTATTTTTGACATCATGAACAAAGAGGTCGGCACGGTTGATAGCCTATCAGGCTCCTTTATTGATGATTTCCGCAATAGCGCGCCGAATGTGATCCGTCAGCTGGCGGAAGAGATACAAAAGATTGTGAATGAGAATTAGATCTTAGAATAAACGGAAAAAGAGTTCATGTCTTTTCAAAAAGATCATGGACTCTTTCTCTATATGCTAACTTATTCAGTGGACTATATTTTTTCGTCTAGGTAGGTTAAAGAAGCTATCAGCAACTCTACAAATTTTTGACGATCAACTTCTTCCAAAACCAATGTATTTTTTGGTTCGGCAGCTATCTTTCGAAAATCACCGTAAGTCAATCCTCTAGCTAAAGAATAGTCTGTGATCACGTGAATGTTCGCCAGTTTCCCTTTAAAAATATCTGGTTCCAGCAGATAAGCGACAGCACACAAATCATGGATCGGCGAATTGATAAACCCAAACTGCTGACCCGATTTATTGTAAAAGGAGAGTAAGTCATACGCTAGCTGGCTCACTTTTCCTTTTCCTTGAAGACTGTTGATTTCAGCCACAGTTATTTCTGCCTTTTCCGTGACGTCTAGGCCAGCCATAATGATCGGGAGTCCTGATTGGAAAACGATCTCCGCTGCTTCAGGGTCAACATAAATATTAAATTCTGCCAATGCTGTTTGGTTCCCGTGATCAATGCCGCCACCCATTAATGTGATACATTCGATCTTCTCTTTCACTTCTGGATGATTTTTAATAAGCAGCGCTAGATTTGTTAATGGACCTAACGCAACCAGTGTGATATTTTCCTTCGACTCGATCATTTTTTTATATAAAAAATCTACGCCGTTCATATTACTTAGTGGGTAATCACTCCCATCAAAGTAGGGACCATCCATCCCACTATCTCCATGAGCTTCAGGAGCTGTTTTCAACGGTTTGACCAAAGGCCCACTTTGCCCGGCAGCTAAAGGAATGTCAGCCTGCAAAAAACTCAAAATATTTTTTGCATTTTTAGTTACCTTAGCTAGGGTTTGATTTCCTCCAATTGTCGTTACCCCCAACAAATTCAGCTTTTGTTTATTCGCAAGTGCTACAATAATCGCCAAAGCATCATCATGCCCTGGATCACAATCAATCAAAATGTTCCTCATACCAAAACCTTCTCCCCCAACTCATCCATCGTCATGATATTTTGGATTCCTAGTGATTTTGCCACTTGGCAAATATACGGTTGTTTTAATGCGCTGAATTTCAGCAGCTCTTCATCCCAAAATATTTCTTTCGGAGTTCCTTCTTTACGCAATTGCTTGTCCGCAAAAACAAGCACTCGTTGAAATTCTTTGACTACAAACTCCATGTCATGAGTGATGGTAATCACTGCTTTATTTTGATCGGTCAAATAGCTGATGATCTTTCCTAATAGATCAGTGGACTCTCTATCTTGACCAGCAGTCGGCTCATCTAAGATCACAACTTCTGGATCCATCGCAATAATGGCTGCAATCGTAATAAATTTGCGTTTCGAATAAGGCAGATTATATGGATGCTCTTTCAAAACCTCCTTCAACCCGCATATTTCAGCGGCGGCAGTGACTTTTTCATTCAAGACCGCTTTTTCCAGCTTTTGACTTTTGGGACCAAAGGCGATCTCTTTTTCGATGGTGTCTTGAAAAATCTGATCATCCGGATTTTGAAAAACATAGCCGACACGTTTTGACATTTGCGCGGTAGTTAGCGAGCTCGTTGCCTTGCCTTCAATCAGAACTTCTCCTTTTGTTGGTCGTAACAAGCCATTCATCAATTTTACCGTAGTCGTTTTTCCTGCACCGTTTTGTCCGATGATTGCGACAGCTTCGCCTAATTGAAATTTCAATGAAACATTTTGTGTGGCTTCAAATCCATTCGGATAACTAAAGCTCACATTCTTCAGTGTCAAAAAGCTCACGTTGCTTCAGCTCCCTTCAATTTTTTGATTGCCTGAGACATCGTGATCGGGATCGCACCCTTTTCGTGTAAATGAGTGATAAAAAATTCCGAAACCTGTGGTAACGAACCGCCATGCGCTAAGATTCTAGGATCACTTAATACTTTATGTGCTGGACCGAACTCCACGATTTGACCTTTTTCCATTAGAATAATCTCATCGCAAAATTCAGCTAACAAATCAACCTTATGCTCCACCACAATAATCGTTTTACCGCGTTTTTTTAACATAGAGATGATCTTAAATACTTCCTCGGTACTTTGCGGGTCTAATTGTGAGGTGGGCTCATCCAAAATAATGACTTCTGGATCAAGAGCCACAATCGAGGCCAAGGCCACTCGTTGTTTTTGCCCGCCAGAAAGTTCGTAGGGATTCTTCGCTTTTAGTTCTTCTAAATGGAACAATTCAATCAATTTAGGAATGGTTTCATTCATTCGTTCGAGAGGGATGCCGATATTTTCCATCCCATAGGCGATCTCCTCTTCAACAGTGTCCTTAACACCTGATATCTGTGTAAATGGATTCTGAGAGGAATACCCGATTTCAGCAGCAAATGCACCAATGTTATAGCTTGCTACGGATTTTCCTTTATAGAAAACATCCCCTGTTAGGTCTCCTAAAAACATTTCTGGGATAAAGCCGCGAATAATGTTGCATAGGGTCGTCTTTCCAGATTGATTGTTTCCAATCATTCCGTAAACCTTTCCTTTTTCTATGGTTACACTAACACCATCAATCGCTAGTTCCGCTTCTAGAGGATACCTGTAGGAAACATTTTTTAATTCAATTAAGCTCATAACGGACCTCCTATGAAGTAAGCAACTAGAATCGCGAGACATAATAGCACTACAACGTAATCGAACATCGTCTTTTTAATTGAGTAAAAAGCTGTTTTTCTAACTGGTGATGAAAAACCGCGGGCTTCAAGGGTCAGTACACGTTCATCGGTTTGTTGAATAGACGTAAGTACTAACGGACCCATCATAGGAATAAATGCTTTCATCCGGGTAATCACGGAGCCTTCTGTTTCTATTCCTCTTGCTCGTTGTGCATCTGTAATCGTTTGAGACAGCTTCGTCATTTGCGGAACCAATTGAATGGTAGAAGCAATGACAAACGTTGCTTTTTTAGGAATTCTAGCTTTCTCTAAAGATGAAATAATGTCTTTTACACTCGTTACCTGAAAGAACCAGATAATGATCGAACTGATCGCTACTATTCGTGAAGAGAGTCCAATACTCGTATCCATACCCATCTGAGAATAGCCGATGAACCACCAAATTTTTTGACTATCTTCATTTTGCACAATAAAGACTTGTACTAAAAAAATGAATAAAACAATAATGAAGATTGATTTGAAGAATGTCTTCAAGAAATTGGCGAAGGTGCCAGAAAATAGACTTAGTAATAATGCCAAACCAAATAAAAAATACTGAACTGTTGGAATCGTTGAGAACATACTGATGATAATGACAGTCAAAACAATCATTAATTTCGTTGACGGATACCATCTGCCAATCATGCTATGCATATTTCAACGCCTCCTTTTTGATATATGGCGCACCATAATTCAGCTTGATCAAAAAGCGTGGTGGAATCTTCTTCACGACTAAGAAGCTAATCGCAAAATTCAAAATGGTATTGATTGATCCAGTGATGATATTTGTTGAAAACACAGAATCCCATAACTGGCGGCCTGCTGCAAGAAAAGCTGCCGTTACCAAATCTGTCCCTGCTCCTGTGATCCCTCCAAACATGAAGACCGTAACGATCGCTGCCGATCCAGCAGAAATAACTGTTAGCGCAGCACAAGCAATCAAGGTCTCAAAAATATTTTTAAAGAACTTAAACCTAGAAAAATAGCCCGCGAATAATCCGATACTCATGGAAACAAGTCCATAAGGAATAGCAACAGGATTCAGCATCCCATTTACGACATTTCCTAATAATCCGGTCGTGAGTCCTACCCAAGGTCCCGCAACTAGAGCGACTAGATAGGTCCCGATTTGATCAATAAACACTGGTAATTTCAAAATAGTACAGAGCTGATAACCCACAACATTCAAAGAGACACCTACTGGAATCAACATTAATGCCTGTAAACCAAAATCATATCTTATTCCTCGTTTCATGGATTCTCCTTCTTTCAATTTATTTGTAACCGATTACTTACTTGCTCTTAGTATATTTAAAAATAATAAACCACGAAAGGTCATATGTCCCTTCATGGTCATTATCCTATCATTCAAATAGACGATAGCTTCTGTTTCAAGCGCTGCTGTTCGGCAGGTCCGATATATATTTTGCGATTTTTACTTATGAGCTCTTGATTATCTCTCAACGTTTTTAACGAACGCCCCACCGTACGTAGGCTTGTTCCTAACTTATTCGCTATTTTCTCTCTGCTTTCTTTTACCTCAACGACACTAGTATCATCGACCTTTTGTTCTTCATAGTAAGCCATCATAAAATAGCGAAGCCGATCAACCCCTTCAAGATGGTAAAACAACCCATCATTGCCAGAACGGTAGTAAAGATCATCGGCCAAAAGACGGGCACTTAATCTCAGCAGCTCCAAATCCTGCATGATCCATTCATAAACAATTTCTGAAGGAACACGAACAGCTTCAACTTCGCTTACACAAATGACCGTCGCAATAATTTCTTCTTTTTGAGCCAAGACCTCTAACAAGCCTACGCTCCCATTGCTTTCATCCAAGCGGAAATAATCATATTCATTCCCGTTTTCGTAGTCACGTGTGCCCATCGCCAGCCCATTAAGAATAAAATAGATATATTTTGGAAAGTCTCCCCTGATCACAATCGCATCGTTACTTTCAAACCGAACAACTGGATAGTCTCCGTTTATCTTCTCACTGATCTTGCTGTAATTAAAGATTCTTTCGTAACCATAATGATCCCACTTTTCTTTCAATCGATTCATTTTAGAGCTAGTCACCTCCAGCCGGTTCCTTTTGAAAAACGTCGTGTCATTCTTCCACATACTATTATAAATTATGCATCTCAGAAGCACAGCATCTTTTTTACGGCTATCTAGAAACCAAATGTAATCCGCCAGCTAGCAGAAGAGATACAAACTAATTAACCCTATAAGAAAATCCCTGTCTGAATAGGAGTCATGACAGGGATTTGGTTTGACCATTATTTATTTAAAAATAGCTATTTCTTCTTATTCTGATTCTTCTTGCATCAAGTAAGAACTGTCTAATGAATCTAGCTTTACGAGATAACGTTGAGCATTACTTTTTGAGACCAGTACAAACGTCCGACTATAAATGTTCAATATATCCCCTTCGACATATTCTCCATCAACGCTAAAAGTTTTGACTCTCATTCCAACACATAAATTCATATACTCCATCAACCTTTTCCACCTATAATTTTTATTGTGTCCCCTCCACTTCGCTACTTTATTTTCCAAAAGTAACAAAGCTTCTATGGTAATTATCGG
This sequence comes from Enterococcus sp., assembly GCF_032555305.1. Lineage (GTDB taxonomy): Bacteria > Bacillota > Bacilli > Lactobacillales > Enterococcaceae > Enterococcus_A. The sequence continues at coordinate 21,503 of NZ_JAWGOQ010000034.1, read as the reverse complement.
CTAACAGGACGTGTTAAAAATGACAATTTCATTTGTTAATAATCGTTTTCCGGTCACATTTTAAGTGTTAAATACTTAAAAATTAAAATACCTTTTGTTTTTTTATTTAATCTATTGAATATTTAAGTGGTTGTTGAAGAAGCTGATTAGATAAATTACGCAGTCTATCTATGTAATCAAATTGCTACTAATTGCATCCAGTTATGAAATTCTCGTTCTTCTATTTTTTATATAATCTCAATTTAATCAATAGAATCTTTGTTATTTCCATACAATGGAGCAACATGACAAGGCGCATTCAATCCATAAAAATAATTGGCATCTTGATTGGTTAAAAAGGAAATTGTTTAGATAATTCAATCATGGAGAACTTCTTCAGTCTTCTGAAACAAGAAATCTTTCATGGGGGAAACCTATCACAGTTTTGATGAACTAAAAACAGCGATCGATGACTATATCTATTACTACAACAATCACCGGATGAAACAGAAATTGAACTGGAAAAGTCTTGTTCAATTTCGAAAAGCTGCACAGAAAGCGGCATAATTACCATCTTAACAAACAAAAAACGGAGTAGATTTCTCTATTCCGAAATAAGTCTAACTTTTTGGGGGCACTTCATAATAAGAGATTTTTAGTGGTTTTCTAGCTGTTCGTATATCCAAGAGCTGACACGAGCAGGACTATAAAACTTCTTCATCTTAATCGCGCAAGAATCGATTTCCCATAAACCGTAAGAAAGGGATCGATTTCGCCAATCTTGGAGAACTCAATAAACGTTTGCCCCTTGTAGGCTTTTTCTAAATTATAAAAACCGTTATGCTCTTTCTTGGGAAGCAGATCCAACGCTTCACCAATTTCCTTATTCGCTTCGAAACCTAGCCCAGCCGCCAGCAGAAGGAAGCGAAACACACTATAAAAATAACGAAATGGATAGATTAATTTCTGATATTTTTTCTCCGCTAAAAATAAATGATGCTGATAGAAATAATCCAGTCCGCCTCGAATAGCTCTTTCTACTTGCAATTGCAATTCCTTAGATTCTGCATTTACTTGAAAGCTATGTAGCCCTTCAAGTACGCAGATCGTCGAATGTGGATCACCTTTGCTCTGATCATACCAAGTAAACCCACCATCGGATTTTTGTTTTTTCAAAATAGAAGCAACTAGTGACTCCAACTTTTCAGATTCGGGAATAAAATAACTGGCATAATTCAGGATCATTCCATCGACACAAATGTCGCTTGCCATATTAGATTTCGCCAAATTCAAACCACCATCAGGCAGCTGACACTCCTCAAACATTCTAAAGACGATTTCTCGACAGACAGGCTGATCAGGTGAAATACCACAATCCTTCAATTGTAGCAGAGTGTAATGTGTCGATGTCCATTTTGGTTGATAATAATATTTTCCCCAATGTCCATCGGGATTCTGTTGGGATAGCAAAAAACTTCCGTATCCTTCCGAAGCAATGCGTTTTTGCAGTTTGGTATCTGCATGCTGCTTCACTAACTTCGTGTACAAATATTGAATACTGACATCTTGCTCTGATAGCCATGTAGTGAAATCATCCATATCAATGCCTCCTTCTTTGAATTGATCTTTTTCTCATATCATCTTACCATTTATAAGAGGTGCAAGTCTCTATAACCTGAATCAACTGCCCCTATGTTAAACTAATAAACAAGGTAACTATTACATCGAGGTGGACAAAATGGGCATGCAGATAAGCTTCTTTGTCAAAGATCAACCAGAAGGCTGCTACTTTGAGAAAATCCAAGCGAGCTTTTTTGAAGAAGAGGAACAAATCGAAACTTATTACCCAAAGAAACATTTTGGCGCGGTACTTGATGATGCACTGCTGCGAATCTTGCGCAAAGTATTCGATACACTAGAAAAAATCGGTGAAGTCGAAGAATATCTTCAATTTTTAGATTTTCAAATTGTGAATGTGTATAATTCATCCTTTGTCAGCAAGCACTTTCTATTATATAAGAACACTGACGTTGAAAATCTGTTGGAGCATGTTTTGATGGAGGTCGCAGATCCGCTGGCGGAAGGCTATTTCGAAACAATGATTGATTATTTGGAAACCAATATTGACGATGAAGTGTTTGTTGATTTTCGCTTGAATGGCGAAGAGATATTATTGGAGGTGCAAAGCCAAGGAAAGAAGGTCAGTCAGGTCGAACCGTTGAAGCAATTGATCGTTGATTATGACGAATCCTTTGAACGCGTGGCGACAGAATTTTTAGAGAGTTTTATTTGAATGTGTGTACGCAAGACAATTCCTTTTGGGTGTTGTCTTTTTTCGAGAACAATTATTCGCTTTTTAAAGATGAACGTAGTAGAATCATATTAACTTATTAAAAGTAAGTGATTTTACATAGATTCAAGGAGGTCACTATCATGAAAAAAATCGGCTTTTTGAGTTTTGGACATTGGATGGACCAAGGCTCACTTGTTAAAACAGCGCAAGATTCGTATCTGCAATCGATTGATTTAGCAGTCGAAGCAGAAAAGATCGGGATCGACGGTGCCTATTATCGCGTGCATCATTTTGCGGATCAAATTGGGTCACCATTTCCTTTGCTTTCAGCAATTGGTGCGAAAACCAGCAAGATTGAAATCGGAACTGGTTTGATCGATATGCGTTACGAAAATCCTTATATGATGGCTGAAAATGCCGGACTTACAGATATTATTACCCAAGGAAGAGTGGAATTGGGTGTGGGCCGTGGTTCACCTGAACAAGTCCTTGATGGCTGGAAATATTTCGGCTACGACTACAGTGAAGAAGAAATCAAAGATATCACACGAGAACGGACATTGGAGTTCTTGAAATTAATCGAAGGCGGACGTTTCGCTGAACAAAATCCACAACCAATGTTCCCACAAGCACCAGGAAAATTGCGTTTAGAACCTTATTCCGAAGGTTTGCGCCAACGGATCTGGTGGGGTGCTGGTTCAACACAAACCGCTGTTTGGGCAGCTCAACACGGAATGAACTTGCAGTCATCGACTTTGGTGAACTATGAAACCAATGAGCCTTTCCATATCCAACAAGCCAAGCAATTACGAGCTTATAAGGAAGCCTGGAAAGAAGCGGGTCATAACTTTGAACCACGCACATTGGTAACACGTTCCATCCAACCGATTACGACAGATATGGATCGGCAATTATTCGGTCATCAAGGCGATGACGCGAAGTACGATCAAGTTGGTTTCCTTGCTTACCATCAAAATCCAACGATCTTTGGGAAAACCTTTGCTGGTGAACCAGATAAAATCGTCAAAGAATTGGCTGAGGATGAAGCGATCAAAGAAGCGGATACCGTATTAGTCACGATCCCAAATACTTTGGGTGTAGATTACAATATGCATTTACTTGAAACCATCGTGAAAGATATTGCCCCTGATCTGGGCTGGCGATAAATAAAAAAAAGAAGGGAATCTGAAAAAAAGATTCCCTTCTTTTTTATTCGTTTACAATCGTTACAGGTCCGGTGCAAACTGCTGTAGAGACCTTGTAATAGTCATCTGGATCCTCTTCGTCCTCAACGATAAACACTGCCAGTGCCATATCGGAAAAGCCTGACTGGATGATATTGATATAGTGTCCGCCGTTAGTGTAATCCCCTGCTCTTCCAGCCTCACGTTCATATTCGATGTATTGCAAGAACATTTGCTGTGCGATCAATCGTGCAAGGACCGTTGAATCTCCATCCACTTCTACTTTTTTAATATAGGTATGAGAAATATTTTCCGTCCAGTACCTCATTTTTTCAGAACCAATTTCACGATCAACAACATACGTTCCATCACTGAGAATATTGGCAGGTCGTGTATGAGAAAACTTGTACATCACTTCGATTGCTCGTTCAGCAACTTCACGATACGCGGCTTCGTCCTTTGTATTGCTTACTTTTTTCTCGCCGTATTTCTCCTGCTCTTCCTGAACCAGCTGTTCAAAATACTTCGCTACCTCTTTAGAAAAGGCTGTATTCACCAGCTTGTCCGCCTGCTCAACCGTCACTCTAGTGTCGTCCTTTATTACTTGGTCTTTGATCGTTTTGATCTCAACGTCATCAGCTGGTTTGATTGCTGCAATGATTGGATCTATTTTCTTATAGGTAATAGTCGTTGTGTATGTCGTGATCGTATCGCCATTAGCTAACGTTTTGACGGTTTTAACTGGTTCAGATTCAGCAATTTTTCGATACCCCGTAAGATCCGTCAGGTTGTTGCCTGCTTCATCAACGTTGATGGTCACTTTTTCATCTGTATTGATGATTTTGTGATACGTCACCGTCGTAGTATAGGTGGTAATCGTGTCACCATTAGCTAATGTTTCAACTGTTTTTACGGGTTCAGATTCATTCAGTTTGAAATAGCCTTCCAAGCTGGTCAAAACTGTTCCTGCCTCATCAACATTGATGGTCACCTTTTCATCTGTATTAATGATTTTATGATACGTCACTGTCGTAGTATAGGTAGTAATCGTATCACCGTTGGCAAGTGTCTCAACTGTTTTTACGGCTTCGGACTCGTTAATTTTGAAATAGCCTTCTAAACTGGTCAAAACTGTCCCTGCCTCATCGACATTGATGGTTACATGCTTTTCGGTGTTTTCTATTTTACGATACGTGATTGTCGTGGTATAGGTTGTGATCGTATCGCCATTGGGAAGTGTCTCAACCACCTTCACTGGCTCTGATTCAGAGACCTTCACATAACCCGTAGTATCCGTTAATTTATTTCCTGCTTCATCTACCATGATCGTGACATACTTGTCTTCATTCGTTGGAACATGCGGCAGCTTATTTTCAACCTCATTGACCGTTTCATTCGATTTACCAATATGATCTGCGCTATCCTCTGCTGAATCGCCCGCTTCTTTGCCCTTTGTTTCCGCATCCTTGACTTCTTCGGTTGCGCCTTGGATGACTTTGTCCAATTCTTTGATTCGCTCATTGAGGGTTTGGGCCTTGCTTGTTAAAGCATTGATCTGTTGATCCAATGCGGCAAGCTGCTGCTGGTATTTTGTCAGCTCTGTTTGAATCTTTTTGGCTTCTTCGCTGGTTGCGGCCGGTGACGCATTTGGTAATTGCGTTAACTCTTGCTGCGCTGCAGTCAGGGCTGTTTGTGCCTGCGTAATAGCGGCTTCAAGCGATGCTTTTTCAGTAGCGGCAGAATTCAATGCGGCTTCTGCTGAAGCATAGGTCGATTGCGCATTATTTAAGTCTTGCTGCGCCGCTGTCAGCTGCACACTATACGTAGATAATTCATTTTGGGCCGCGGCTAGCTGCTGATTCAATTGCGCCAATTGAGCTTGAATAGCGGCATCCTCTCCGGCTTGGTCTTGCAAAGCCGTAATTTGAGCCCCCACGTCAGTCACTCGCTGTTGAGCATTCCCCTGATTAGCGGTTGCCTCACTGATGGCGGTTTGAGCGGTCATCAAAGTCTCTTGTGCTGTTTGCTGTGCGACCTTCGCACTAGCAAATTCCTGTTCTACTGCTGCTAATTGTGTAGCCAGGCTTTCATAATTTGCTTGTGCCTCCGTCACCTTTGCGGCTGCGGCTGATTGCTTGGCTTGCAGCTCAGTATGCGTAATTTCGTTTTCTTTGTTTAAGGCCTCCGTTAGTTTCTGCTCCGCCTCTTGCTTTAATCGTTCTATCTCTTGCCGTTCTTTTTCCGCATCCTGTTTTTCTTTTTCTACTTGTTCACGTTGCTTCTCTGCTGCTTGTTTTTCTTTTTCCGCTTGTTCCTTATTGAGGGGCTTAGCCGTTTGTACGTCAACTCGTGCCACGGCTTGCCTTGTTTCGACTGGCTGAGAGGCTTCCGATTGCGGATCGGCAAATGGCTTTGCTGGATCAATCTTATCCTCATCGGTCAATTCTTTTTCCTTTGTCGCATGCCCGTTACGATCAATCACCGTAATCTTAGCGCCATTAAATTTGATCGTTGTTCCCACCGGCACGCTGTATTGGCTACCCGCTTCAAATCCGTTCAGCTCCATTAATACTTGCCATTTCACGTTAACGGCTAAACCAATATTGTAGAAGGTGTCACCCGCTTCAAAGGTATAAGAATTCTGACCGGCTTTTAGTTTGGCTGTAATGGTCGCTACCGAATTTGCCTGCCAAGCACTCGCCTGCATATTTTCAGGATTAGCGATTAGTAGGTGGGCTGACAAAAGAATAAATAGGAGCAGTCCCTTTTTCCGAATACCGCGGACCTTCTGACAATGATTTTGTTTGTTCCTCTTAAGTAAATGACTGACCCTCTTTTTTTCCATCGTACATACCCCATCCTTTTAGTTAACCCAAAAATTACATTAATAGTTATTTTATAATACTATATTTCACTGACGTATCGACTTCAAAAAAAATGAAAATAATTCACTTTTTGAATTATTGATGGAATAATGTTTATAAAAATGGCATTATTGTTTAAAAGGTGTTATTGGTCAAGAATCCTTCATAAAACCAATAGTTGCATTTCAACTGCCAATACCCAATTCCGTACCCTCAGCCGTACTTATTTAAACAAAATTGTTACGTTCCAGACGGTATAGCAGTATAATTTAGTAGTAACGACTATAATAGGAGGTTTTCTTAAATGGAACAGTTGAAACTAAACAATGGTCAAATGATCCCTCAATTAGGTCTCGGCGTTTTTAAAGTCCAAGATGCTGATGATTTAAAACGTTCAGTAGCAGATGCATTGAAGGAAGGCTATCGTCATTTTGACACGGCAGCGATTTATCACAATGAAGCGTGGCTGGGCGAAGCACTGGCTCAAAGCGATGTAAAACGTGAAGAGCTATTCATCACTTCGAAAGTTTGGAACAGTAATACGACCTATGACGAAACGATTGCCGCCTTCCAAGAAACCTTGAAGAAATTACAAACTGATTACTTGGATCTGTACTTGATCCACTGGCCAAGTGAGGGCTATAACGAAAAATGGCGGGCAATGGAAAGTCTTTACAACGAAGGCTTGATCAAATCGATCGGTGTCTCTAACTTTGAAAAACCACATTTGGATAAATTATTGACGACTGCCAAAATCGTTCCGACCGTTGACCAAATCGAAACCCATCCATACTTCCAACAAAAGGAATTGAACGAATACTTGAGAAGCTTGGATATCGCTCACGAAGCGTGGGGTCCACTTGGACAAGGTAAGGGCAATGTGCTGGAAGATCCAACCTTGGCGAAAATCGCAGAAGCGCATAATAAGACCATCGCTCAAGTTATCCTGCGTTGGCACCTGCAACGTGATATCATCGTCATTCCAAAATCTGTTCACGCAGAACGGATCGCGCAAAATATCGATGTTTTTGACTTCAAGCTAAGCGATGAAGAAATGAGCTTGATCGCAGGGATTGATCAAAACAAACGTGGTGCAGCAGATCCTCAAGATGAAGAATGGTTGAAGAAATCATTGAGCATGAATTAGCCTATTAACCGCAGCCTGTTTATTCAGGCTGCGGTTTTTTGTCGAGACATAAAATCTACTAAACAATTATGCGAGGAGTCAAAATAATCATCGTTTGGCTAAAGCAAAATTTTTACGATATTCCCGCTACAGCGTTATACTTTTAATGTAACGACTATATTAGGAGGTTCTATTAATGGAACAGTTGAAATTAAACAACGGACAAATGATCCCCCAATTAGGTCTCGGTGTCTTTAAAGTCCAAGATGCCAAAGACTTAAAAGATGCTGTCGCAGCCGCATTGAAAAGCGGGTATCGTCACTTTGATACAGCAACGATCTACCATAATGAAGCATGGTTGGGTGAAGCGCTGGCTGAAAATGATGTAAAACGTGAAGACCTGTTCATCACCTCTAAGGTTTGGAACAATAATACAACCTACGATGATACGATCGCAGCTTTCCACGAATCGTTGAAGAAGCTGCAAACAGACTATTTAGATCTTTACCTGATTCATTGGCCTAGCGAAGGCTATAACGAAAAATGGCGGGCAATGGAAACGTTGTATAGCGAAGGTTTGATTAAATCCATCGGCGTATCTAATTTTGAAAAGCCTCATCTAGACAAATTATTAACGACAGCGAAAATCAAACCCGCCGTGGATCAAATCGAAACTCATCCCTATTTCCAACAAAAGGAATTAAACGAATACTTGACAAGCTTAGATATCACTCATGAAGCTTGGGGGCCACTTGGACAAGGGAAGAGCGATGTTTTAGATGATCCGACTCTAGTAAAAATCGCTGAGGCTCACAACAAGTCTGTGGCTCAAGTAATCTTGCGCTGGCACTTACAGCGAAATATTATCGTCATTCCAAAATCTGTTCACGCAGAACGAATCGCACAAAATATCGATGTTTTTGACTTCACATTGACGGATGAAGAAATGAGCCTTATTGCTGCAATTGACAAAAATCAACGCGGCTCTGGCAATCCAAACGATGAAGAATTTTTGAAAAATTCTATGAGCAGAGAATAATCTATTGTCTATTGAAACGTAGTCTTGTCACAAGGGCTACCTTCTATCACAAAAGAAAGGATCGTCCGTTTCAACAGACGATCCTTTCTTTTTATTCTAAAATGGACCGCTGACAACCACTTTTCCTAACATGTGACCGGATTCCACATCCTTGGTCGCACGTTTCAGATTGTCAGCATTGATCCCTGTATCATAGATTTTGCTGACAGTCGGAAGAATAATCCCGGCATCTGCTAATTCAGCGATGGTTTTCAACGCGGCTCCTTGTGATTCAAGGTCATAGCCAAAATCGGTCTTCGCGAACATATACTCCCAATCAAAGGAAACCGATTTATTTTTCCACTCAGCCAGCTCCAACGGCTCCTTGATTCCAACGATCGTTCCCACATGGCCAAAGGGACTAACCATTGATTTAATGATATCCAAGTATTTCGTGATATCAAATAATACAGCAATGTAATCAAAGGATTCTGTTCCTATTTCTCTGAGTTGATGCTTCAGATCCTGATGGTAATCAAGCGGATGATCCACCCCGACTTTTTTCAGCCACTCAAAATTATTCGGATTTGAGGTAGCAAATACTTCTAGTCCTGTCCATTTCGCTAATTGGTTCAAAATAGAACCAACGCCCCCGGCACCATTAATGACTAAGATGGATTTTCCTTTAGCGGAATCTTTTTGGGGCACGATATTGAATTTGTCAAACAGCAATTCATAAGCAGTTAACGAGGTTAAAGGCAAGGAAGCCGCCTCTTCCTTCGTTAATTTTTCTGGAGCCAGAGCAACGATTCGTTCGTCAACTAACTGATACTCTTGATTGCTCCCATGACGTGTCGTTGTTCCAGCGTAAAAGACAGAATCGCCCACGTTAAAATTCTCAACCACATCTCCAACAGCAACTACTTCACCAACAGCATCAAATCCGAGTATGCGCAACGCGTTGCTCCTTCGCGAAGTTTGACGTAGTTTCGTATCAACTGGATTGACGGACACCCCTTGAACCTTGACTAACAAATCTCTTCCGACAGCCACGGGAACTTCTTCCTTCGCGTCAATAAAACTGTTGGAATCGTCAATCGGCAATCCCTCAAAAAAACCAACGGCATGCATCATTTCTTTTTCAGACATCATTATCGGCCTCCTAAGATTTGATCTTATTTAATTACTTGATAAACATCACTTAATTTTTGGCGTTTTTTCTCTGGAATTGCTTGATCTCTGTAACCAAAGCCTGCCATATAAGAAACACCAAATTCTTCTGGATCAACATAGCCTTTTTCGACTAGGTAGCGATCCACTGCATCCTTATTAAAGCCTTCAATTGGGCAGCTATCAATATCTAGGTATGCGGCAGTTGTCATCATATTCGCTAAAGCAATGTAGGTTTGCTTAGATGCCCAATCAAACAACTCACGCTCTGAAGTTAAATCAAAGTCATTTTTCTGAAAATTATTGAAGAAGATCGTCTGCGGTGATTCTTCTGAATAAGGTACTTCGAAAACATCCTCAACCATGTGTTTTACATGTGGACTATTGCCAGTCAGATTCTTTCTAGCTAACACGATCAGAAAATGGCTGGCACCATTCAAACTGTTACGTGCTCCCCAAGCAATGTCCTGCAGCTCATCTTTTACTTGTTGGCTTTCAATCAAAAGGAATTTCCAAGGCTCATAGCCAAAGGAACTTGGGGATAAACGACCTGCTTCAATGATTGTTTCCCAGTCTTCATTGCTGATTTTCTTTGTTTTATCGAATGCTTTTGTTGCAAAGCGGCGTTTGTGTGCGTTTAAAATTTCTGCTCTTTTATTCATGTATCTTTCTCTCCCTACTTTGATTTAGCTGGCTTTTTGCCAATAAAGATGCGGAATAAGCTATATGGCTTCTCACGCATATCTTTTCCATAATGAAACCCTGCTTGACGTTGTAATTGGTTGCTATTGAAATATAAATACTCATCTGGTCCAATTGATAAGGTATCCGGCCATAAGATGCGCGGATCATGAGCGATCGTTTCCATCGTCCCATCGGGATAAATTGCCCGAATACCATTGTTTTCATAATCCCCAGCATAAATCGTACCGTCGATTGCAGTGATCATCCCATCAGAGGCCCCTTTTTCTCCCCAGTCTTTGACATAAGACTCCAACGCATCATCATTTATCTGTTGATCAAAAATCAAATCTGTCTCGATTGAATAAAGATGACGACTTGATAATGGGCTATAATAAAGCTGCTTGCCATCTGGTGACAAGGCAATCCCATCTGCAGCCACTTGCCAAGGAGACGTCTCACCATTTTCGCCGCGATTCATTAATATTTCGCCTTCAACTTTTGGTAGAAAATCAGGATCTACTGCGGTCGATGGTGTGCCATCCAAAATTCGAAAAGCATTTCCAGTATCCAGCTCAACCACAATGATCGCACCAGGACCAGTAATTGATGAATCGGTAATGTAGGCAACACCTTCTTTGCCTCGGCGAAGATCGATTCGGACATCATTCAAATAAGTTGAATCCAAGACAACTTCTTTGCAGAAAGTATAAACCCGGCGAATCGTATTTGTCGCAAGATCCACCGCTACTAGCTTCGCGCCACCTTCAATTGGGACATCAAAATTCGGTGCAGCAGTATCTAACACCCACAATGTTCCTTCACCATCGGCCACAATACTTTGGACGCTCAAAAAAGCATTTTCTGGATTCGCTGGATCAAAGGTATTGGCTTCCTTGCTGGGGTAAGGAACCAGCTTTCCATCAACAATCTCTACAACTGTCGCCTGGACATCATCGCCCCATTCAGGAAAATTAATAAAAATCCTTCCATTCTCACTAACACTCACTCCTGTAGGCATTTCTCCATAAAACGCATGGACTTGTTCAATCTCACCGAAATAGTTTTCTTTAGGTACTCCCATCATATCCCTCTCCCTTTCATTCTGCACACAATATACATTCACAGGAAAATAAAAACAATTTTTCAAATTAACAGATGGCCATCTGTTTTGTAAAGCTATCATAAAACCAATGTCTACAAATGTAAATTAGGGAATTTTTTTATACCTTCAACTTTTTTTAACTTTCTTTTATTCTCCCTTTTCCAAGATAAAATATTAGACGACTGTATTCGTCTGTGATAAAAAGAGAGTATCAATTTAACATTAGCGGATATAAGATATTAAGGAGGCGCTTATATGGCTCGAAAAATCTATAATTGTGAGGAAGGTTGTTCTGTGGAATCTACCCTCCAGCTCATTTCTGGAAGATGGAAAAGTGTCTTATTGTACCACTTGATTTTTGAAGGTGAGCACCGCTACAATGAACTTCAGAAAAAAATTCCTGGGATCACTCGTAGAATGCTTTCACTGCAGCTAAAGGACTTGGAAAACGATGGTTTGATCGAACGTCATGTCATTCAGGAAAAACCACTGATGGTCTCCTACCATATTACCGACTACGGTCACTCATTAAAGCCTGTTATACAGATGCTGCACCAATGGGGAAACACGTTTAATCAGTTAAATAGCGGGAATTTAGAGGAAGAATGCTTAACATGCAAATAAGAAGCTAGCCTAAAATTTTAGACTAGCTTCTTTATAATTACCGTTGCCCATCAAATACGCTATAAAACTGCGCTTTGTTCCCCGTATCGGAACGGTAAACACCATTGAATCCCGCTCGACCAGCGATCGTACCGAGTTCAATCAGCAAAGATTCCTCGGCTTTGTCAAAATGAATTCGATGATCAAACCCGACACGATAGATATAATTCACCAATCGATTGACCAATGCTTCCGGATTTTTCATGTCCTCCAGCTTTCGATAGACCTGCAGCAAGACATCCGTAATATCTGTCAGCGTTTCAGTAGGATTGGAACGCTTAATCAAGCAATTATATAAATCGTGGATCAGTTGCTGGGCTCTTTCTCTAGAATCAACTTGTGCTTCTGCTTTCATTGTATGATACTCCTTTAACGCGCGGATTGATTTACTTATTAAATACCCTGTCATCTTACACCTAATGAAATTTTTTGAACATTAAAAACAGCGGGTCGCTTGATAGCCAACACCGCTGTCTTCTGTTACTTTTTCACTGGTCGGACATATTTCCAAAACCGCTCTGGATCATGATAGAAATAAATAATTCGTCCGGGTGTAGTATCGTAGCTATAATCCGTATTTGAAAAGTCAAAGTCCGCCATCGCCTGCTCCACCTTTTCCTCGACGCTGCGATTTTCCTGTTCATAATCAAAAGGCCCATGCTCAAAAACAAGATATTCTGCTTCGGGAACATCCATTAGCAGCATTTGTTCCGGTACTTCTCCTTGATAATCCGCTGGCAAGCGGGCGCCGTAACATTCCGATCTCAAAAATCCCCAATCACAAAGCAGACCTTTCGAATCACTGATATAGGCCATCGCCTGTCCACTGCTGCTATCCGGTTTATTGCCGCCGTTGTCATCCAACTTCCCTTTGATACTATCCAATAAGCCGCTGATGGTATCACAATCCTGTCCGGGAATCTGACTCTGCTTCTCCCAAAAGTCCCAGTAACCATTGCTTTCCGTATTTTTGATAAACAAAAACTTGTGTGCCGGAATCGTCACAAAATAGGTTTTGATATCCTTGCTGGATTTTACCATGCCCATCTCTCCCAATCCTAAAAAGTAGCGGTCAAACGGGCTGAGCCTTGTTCGCAGGACAACAGGCTTTGGAGCTTTGCGATATTCGCTAGGTGTGCGCCCATACATATTTTTAAATGCACGAGTAAAGGCCTCATGTGAGGAGAAGCCATAATCAAAAGCGATATCCAGAAAGCTTTTTTGATTGTCGCGAACTTCCTTTAAAGCAAAGGCCAATTTCCGCTGGCGTAAATAATCACGAAAGGACATACCGGAGATTTCTTTGAATTTCCGCGTCGTATAAAATTCGGAATAGCCCATCTTGCGAGCCAATCGGCGCAACGTCAAAGCCTCGTCATTATAGCCTTCGATGCAGTGATCAATCTCATCAACGATCTGTTGAATTTGTCTTTGCCACTCGTACATTCCTTCACCCCATTTTGACTACCTTATCATTAGTATAGAAAGCTCGGACATGCGCCGCTTGATATGACTTGCTGTCTTAATAAACGATTTTTATTTTATCATTCATAATCTCATTGGTGCGTTGAATGAAATATTCACGGGATAAATCTTGTCCCTGATTAACATGGATCATATGCTGATTCGCTAACTCATTGGTGTAATCCTTCAACGCGTAAGTTTTATAGGTTTGATAATTGTCGCCAATATAAGTGATCGTCGGCCAAAATTCAACTTCTTCGATTTTGACGTCTTTCTTCTTTTTATCATAATCAATCGTCCAGCGACCCATCCCTCCCAGCATCCGGTCATTCTCTGCTTGAGAAGAAATGAAGTTTCCTAAAGAATACATCACTAAGGTTTGATTGCCAGATTTACCCGTTAGATAGTCCATCGGCTGAATAACGTGAGGATGCCCGCCAACGATCACATCTACTCCAGCATCACTTAATAGCTGAGCTAGCTGTGTCTGTTCTTCATTTGGCGTAAACTGGTATTCTTCTCCCCAGTGCATACTAACAATCTGAACATCACTCATCTTATTAAGTTCCTTCATATCCTTTTTAATTTGTTCTGGATCAATCAGATTGACTAAATATTCTTTGCCTTCAGGCAGCGGAATCCCGTTCAAACCAAAGGTGTAAGACATAAATCCGACGTTTACCCCTTTGATTTTTTTGACATGCAGCCGCTTAGCCTCCGCTGATTTTTGTGAGCCAGTAACCGTAATGTCTGGATATTTCTCCAGGTATTCTAATTGCTTGACGATTCCCTCTTCGCCTTTGTCCATGGTGTGATTACTAGCTGCAGACAGCCAATTGTAGCCCGCTTTATGTAAGGAATCTAATACCTGTGTTGGTCCATTGAATGTCGGATAACCGGAGAGACCTAATTCCTCACCGGCACAAATGGTTTCCAGATTGATATAGGAAACATCCCGATCCTTGTTCAAATAGTTGGTTGGTTCATACATTTCATCAAAACGATACGTGCCATCCAGCTGTCTAAGATGATCGTAAATATAATCATGGATCAAATTATCTCCCACAGCTGAGAAATTCAGCTTCACGGTAGAACTCGCAGCAGCTTTCGATGTCTCTGATGTTGCCTTTGAGGATGCTTCTTTTGTCTCTTTTTCTGTCTTACCATTCCCACATCCACCTAGAAATAACAGAACGATTAAACCCAATTTTAAAAATCTTTTCACAATCGAACTCCCTTTTAGTTTGGCCTGTGCAACAAACAATTGGTCTTAACAACGTTACAGAGCTACTCTACTTAAAATATTACGTCAAATCGTTGGATATAGGAACATTTTTTAATAATCTTTTTTCAGCATATTTATTAAAAAAATGATCATTAAAAAACACTTCTTATCTTATTTGCTTTATTAACTTATTAATTGCTTTGTTTCTTTTTTGAATAAAAGAATTCGCCGAAGAGATTGATAATCATTTTCATTTAGCATAAGATGAACTGGTAAGCACTTTATTTCATTATTGGAGGTCATTCATGTGAAAAAAATCATTTATTTTTCTCTTGGTGCGATTACCTTTGCGCTGGGAACACTGGGAATATTCCTTCCCTTTTTACCAACCACGGTATTCTACTTGCTGACAGCCTTCTTTTGGCTACGTAGTTCTGATAAATATTACAACAAGTTCATTCAATCTTCCTTCTACAAACGGGCGGTGGAAGAGCCGATCGTCAAAAAGAAAATCACCAATGCAGGAATTGTGAAGATGTTCTTGATGATCCTCATTGTCTTTTTGATCCCGGGATTGTTGGTGGATAATACCCCCATGAGGATTTGCTTGGTTGTGGTCTATATCGCCCACGTGATTGGACTGACATGGTATTTGCGAGGCAAAAAAGCTTCATTAAAAGCAAAGGCGGGCGAACCGAATGATTGATCGTCGGCTCTTTGCGATTGCTAAAAAGAAAACACTGATCCTGCAAGTCGTGATTCGCTGTATCAGCCTTGGCTTGTCCTTATATATCTGGCGGACACTGGCCTTCTTATTGAGTAATTTTGTTCAAGGGCGCTCCCTGAATCTGAGTCTGCCTTTTGCTCTAATCCTCCTAGCCTTAGCTGGAAAACTAGTCCTTATCCGCCTGTCAGCCTTTCTAACGGATCAAGCTTCGGCCGATTTGCGGGTCGCGCTGCGAACAAAAGTAATGGAAAAGGCCTTTCGTTTAGGGAATACTTCTCGGCAATTGCCGGCCACAACGTTAGCGCAGCTTTCTGGTGATGGAATCGAGCAGCTGGAAATGTATTATGCCCATTTTCTGCCGCAGCTTTTTTATTGCCTGCTGGCTTCATTGATCTTATTTGCCTATTTAGTTTTGTTGGCTTGGCAGCCTGCTATTGCAATGCTGATTTGTGTGCCTTTTATTCCCCTAACGATCATGGCAGTGATGAAGATTGCTAAGCGGATCTTAAATAAGTATTGGGATCAATACACAAACTTAGGGTCGCGATTCCACGAAAGCTTGAGTGCTTTGAGCGTTCTGAAGGCCTACGACCAAGATGAAGCCAAACAACAAGAATTAGCACAAGACGCACAAAAATTCCGCAAAGCCACTATGAGTTTGCTGTCGATGCAGCTGAATTCGATCACCATCATGGATATTTTTTCCTATAGCGGGGCAGCGCTTGGGATCGGTCTAGCACTGATAGCTTTTCAGCAGCAACAATTGACCGTCTATGGTGTACTGGTCTTCATTTTAGTCGGAGCAGAATTTTTCTTACCGATGCGTCAGCTGGGTTCCCTCTTCCACGTGGCGATGAACGGGATCAGCTCTTGCGGGAAAATCTTTGATTATTTAGCATTACCTGAAAAAAAGGATGGCACAATCGATTCTTGGCAGGAACCGTTAGACACAATCACTGTTAATCAGCTGGATTTCACCTATGAAAATCAGGAAACTCCTGCTATCAAAAATGTCTCTATGGAATTGCAGAAAGGAACCTTTACCGCCTTTGTAGGAAAATCCGGTTCAGGCAAAAGCACCTTTGCACAATTACTGTTGAATCAGTTGGACGAGTATCAAGGAGCGATCCGCTGGAATCAAACCGATTTGAAGGAGCTAAGCAATTCAACCGTGCTGAATAAAGGAATTCTAGTAAACACAAAGGATTTTCTTTACGCTGAAAGCATCCGGGAGAATCTGCGGCTGGCAAATCCTCAGCTAACAGAGGATGACATGTGGCAATTGCTAGACCGCGTGAAGTTGTCGACCTTCGTGCAGCAATTACCAAACCAGCTGGATACAGTCTTAGAAGAAAACGGTAAGAATCTGTCTGGCGGACAACGACAACGGCTGATTCTTGCTCGTGCTTTAGCCGCCTCAGCAGAATTTTATATTTTCGATGAGATCACATCAGGTGTTGATATTGAAAGTGAAGAAATCATTTTAGCGACTTTGAAGGGTTTAGCCAAAGAAGCCATCGTGATTTTTGTTTCCCATCGTTTATACAATGTTCTGGATGCTGATCGCGTTTATGTCTTTAAAGACGGCGCAATCGTCGAAGCTGGAACACCACAAGAATTGGAGCAAACCTCGGATTATTTCAATGCCTACTTTACGGAAGAAAATCGTCAGATGAAGGGAGTGATCGGTAATGAAGGATAGAATCTTGATTCGCTGGCTGCTTTCTTTCACGAAACCCTTCAAGGGAAAAATGTCTCTCGCGATCCTGCTGGGAATCATCAGCAATCTTGCTGTCGTAGCGATCCCCGTCATTAGTACACTCACCCTGTTGCGTTTGATCGATGGTGCGAAGGTAAATCTCATACTCATTTTAGTTGTATTGATTGCCTGCGGTATCGTCCGAGGTGTCGCACGATATTTAGAACAATATCAAAATCACGACATTGCCTTTTCTTTATTAGCCCATATTCGTGAGCGAATTTTCGCAGCCTTACGAACGATCGGTCCAGCCCGCCTGACTGGTAAGAACAGCGGCGAACTGATCACATCGATTTCGACTGATGTAGAAGCTTTAGAAGTCTTTTTTGCTCACACGATCTCACCTGTTTTTATCGCTCTGGGCACGTCTCTGGTAACGTTTGTTTTTCTAGCAAGCTTTGATTTAGGCTTGGCCTTTCTACTGCTGATCGGACAAATTCTGATCGGCGTGATTATCCCTTACATCAGTTATCGCAGAAATCTGCAGATTGGTGATGATTATAAAAAAGCTTTTGAACAGGTTAGTCAGACGATCATGGAAAATGCCAATAGTCTAAAGGACATCGCTCAATTTCATTTAGAAAAAACGCGTCTGACGAAATTAAAAGCAGATAGTAAAGTCTTAAATCATGAGAATCGCCGCCGGATTTTTCAAGGTAATTCTTTGCAGCTCTTAAGTGAATTGGTCGTTATCGGAACCACGCTTTGTGTATTTTATTTCGGCAGCAGCCGCGGACTTTCGATGGAAACGATCGTTGTTTCGGTGGTGCTGAGTCTTAGTTCATTTGGTCCTGTCTTGGCATTAGGTAATCTGGGCAATGCCTTATTAACAACCTTCTCCAGTGGGCGACGTTTGTACCAGCTCGTTCACGAAGAGCCCTTTGTTGAATTTGAGGAAAGTACAAATTCTGTTGATGCAGTTGAAAAGCTGCAAGCAAATGAAGTGGCTTTCCGTTATCCCAATACAGAAAAAACGGTCTTAGAGCAGATTTCTTTTGACTTGAAGAAAGGCCAAAGTATCGGGATAAGCGGAGAAAGCGGCAGCGGGAAAAGTACGCTGCTAAAACTCTTGATGCGCTATTGGGATCCCAACAGCGGGAAATTAATGATCAACGATTCACCGTTATCTTCTCTTAAAGAGGACGCCCTTCATCATCTGGAAGGCGTCATGGAACAATCGACTTTTCTATTTGAAGACACAATTGCTAACAACATTTCCTTGAAACGTGATGATGTCTCACAGGCTGCGATTGAAGAAGCTGCTAAAGATGCCGCGATCCATGATTGGATACTCTCGCTGCCAGAAGGCTATGAGACACAACTCAGCAAGCTTTCTCGCACTATCTCTGATGGCGAACGACAACGTATTGGCTTAGCGCGCTTGCTGGTTTACGATGCGCCGTTAATTTTACTGGATGAACCAACCAGCAATCTCGATTATGTCAACGAACAAGCAATTCTTGCGACCTTCAAGGAAAAACTGCAAGATAAAACCATGATCCTTGTCTCCCATCGTGAAAGCACGTTGAAGATTGCTGAAAAGAAACTGCACATGGAGAATGGACAATTGAAATAATTTTTTGCGGCTGGGATCAATGATCCTAGTCGCTTTTTTATGTAGGACACTTCTTTTGTCGTTTTTCTTCATTTGGCGTACACTTCGGATGAAGAAAAAAGAGGTGCAAAACAATGGAAGAAAAAGTTCATGAACGGCTGGAATTCGGGATGGCCTTGGCGGCAACGGCTGGCGGATTGGACGCCTATACTTATTTGGTTCACGGCGAAGTATTCGCAGGACTCCAAACAGGGAATTTTATTTTATTAGGTGTTCATTTGGGACAAGGTCAATGGGGAGTGCTGATCCATTATTTGATCCCGATTCTATCCTTTGCTTTAGGGGCATTACTGGCACGCTATCTGCAAACTAAGATTAGCAACAATCAACAGCTTTGGTTTTTGACCTTTGAAATCAGTTTACTTTTGATCGTAGGTATTTTCTCTCCATATCTGCCAAACTTGGTTGTTAATGCGTTGTTGTCTATCGCGGCCGCAACTCAATTGCAGGAGTTCCAAAAATTGAAGGGGAAGCCTTTTACCTCGTTAATGATGACGGGAAATTTGAAGAATCTTTCGACGAACTTCTTTGAGGGCTATCTCAAGCATGAGCCTGCGAAACGTGCAGCCTTTCTTGATACATTGATTATTTTGCTCAGCTTTGTTGCTGGTGCAGTATTGAACGGCTTTTTAGTCAAGTATTTCCATCAACGAACAATTTTCTTTAGCTTGATCTTTTTGATGATCGCAGTTGTTTTGCTGCGTAAAGATCGACATGGGATTCGCTGAGCACTGGGCAAGAAGGGATTTCTCTTCTTGTCTTTTTTCACTATTCGTATTCTCATTTTTAGGTTGAATTATGAGAATACAAAAGCCTCTAATAAGACAAAATGAAAATCCTCTCTTATACTAGGTACTAAGTATAAATAAAGCGAATAAAAGAATAGATTTAATTAAATTAACTCGAAATTATAATTATTAATTTCTATTTTTGTTTGGTCTAGTCAATTCGTCCATAACATTTAAAAGGTTTTAAGGAGGAATATCATGAGAAAGAAAGTTTTTTTAGTCTTTGGCACACGACCGGAAGCGATAAAAATGGCTCCATTAGCTAAAGAATTAGCAGATGATAATCGTTTTGAGGTGAAAGTAGTCGTTACAGGTCAGCATCGAGAAATGCTGGATCAAGTCTTAGACGCCTTTGCTATCGTTCCTGATTATGATTTGAACATCATGCATCAGGGTCAGACACTCAGCGAGATCACTAGCCGGGTACTTGAAAAGCTCACCGCTATATTACAAAAAGAGCGACCGGATATTTTACTGGTTCACGGAGATACTACAACCACCTTTTCTGCCGCATTAAGCGCTTTTTACCAGCAAATCCCAATTGGGCATGTCGAGGCTGGATTGAGAACCTGGGATAAATACTCCCCTTTTCCAGAAGAGATGAATCGACAATTAACGGACGATCTGACCGATCTTTACTTTGCTCCAACGATGAAGAGCCGTGAGAACCTGATCAAGGAAAATCATTCAGAAAAAAACATATACGTCACAGGAAATACAGCGATTGACGCAATGAAGAATACCTTAGACGAAAACTACGAAATTCCAGCTGAAATTTCGAAAAATCAAAAGCGCATCGTCTTAGTCACAATGCACCGTCGTGAAAATTTGGGTGAACCGATGCATTCCGTTTTTAATGCCATTCACAAAGCGGCCAATGATTATCCAGATACCCAATTCATTTTTCCGATGCACAAAAATCCCGCGGTCCGGGAGGTTGCTAGTGAGACTCTAGGCAATCTGGAGAATGTCTCATTAATCGAACCCTTGGATGTGATTGATTTCCATAACTATGCCAAACAGAGCTATTTAATCTTAACTGATTCTGGCGGTGTTCAGGAGGAGGCTCCTTCCTTAGGTGTGCCAGTATTGGTTCTGCGTGATCAAACGGAACGGCCGGAAGGCGTTGCAGCCGGTACATTGCGCTTGGTTGGAACAGATACTCAAACGGTTTATTCCACTATCAAAGAACTGTTTGAAAATTCAGCTGCCTATGAAGACATGTCAAAAGCCAGCAACCCCTACGGTGATGGAAAAGCCAGTGCAAGAATTACAGAAGCGATCGCTCATTATTTCCAATTAGCGGATCGCCCTGAAGACTTTAGCCATTAAGGAGAACAACGATATGAAATATTTTCAACGAATTCGTATTGAGTGGATGACCATCATACTAGCTGCTGTCTTTCTCATTCAAAATTTAATTTTAGATGAACGCTTTGGTTTTGTTCCAGTATTAAGTATTTCGCTTCTAGCCTTTCTGGGACTGCTTGTAGGCTTTTTAGGCAATACTATTACGGTCGCAGTATTTTCCATGATGGTGATGTCTACAGGAGCCTTTCTTCTGTATTACACACCTATCATTATGCCTAGACTGGAAAAAATTTACTTGATTATTGTCATTCCGATCTTCGCTGTTTTAGGACTAATCGCAAAAAACAGTGTGCTGTTCAATCAACGGACAAATACTTTCCAGCCGCGAATGCGGCACTATCTGACTACTTTGGATGAAACCACCGGCTTATATAATGTCTACTGAATCATTGAATTTTATTGTAACCTCAGTGTTTCAGAGGGATTTCTAGTATAATAAGTGCAAGGGTCTTTTCGTGAAATTGACGAAAC
>NZ_JAWGOQ010000033.1:0-64210 GCF_032555305.1 Enterococcus sp. | reverse complement strand
CGCATGTCATTCGACTAAACCTGCTAAAGCAGGTAGTAGAACTGAGATCCTAGTTCCTATTAAGGAATTCATTTTTTTTAAAACCAAAAAAATGAGTCTGGTTCTCTCCACGTATGTCATTCTACTAAACCTGCTAAAGCAGGTAGTAGAACTGAGATCCTAGTTCCTATTAAGGAATTCATTTTTTTTAAAACCAAAAAAAAGAGTCAGATTCTCTCCACGTATGTCATTCTACTAGACCTACTAAAGCAGGTAGTAGAACTGAGATCCTGATAATAATTACAGGGCTACTATATCACATGTTCTTTACTTGCAAAAGAAATCACCTGTTTTGTCAGAGTGCTGTAGAGGCTTTTCAGTATTAAAAAAAAAGCAAGGATAAAAACAAACATTTATCTGGTGCACTTCACCCCATACAGTCAGCAATAGCATCATCTTATCGATCGTACTTGAAAGAACCCTAATCAATTATTCATTCGGTGGAAGTTTCCCAATCATGGGTGTTTTTCTGATGATGGTCGGTTTAGACCTCACCAAACGTTCGCTGAAGGGGAATCTAAATGCCAACTACTAAAACTGCCCTGCAATACGGCGGATTTTACAGGGAAAGTTCTATTGCTCCATGCCAAACAGGGTTAACGTTCGTTCAAAGGAATATTTGACGAAAAGTACTGATAAAAGTGGCACCAAACAAGGAAGAAATCTGTTAACAATGATCTCATTACACACAAAAACGGTATTGGTGCTGTTTCACACGAATACCGTTTTGAGTGTTTTCTATGTTCTATATACTTGAGATAGCAACATTTCTACCTTCTAAACTGCGCATCATACAAGCCTCGATATGCTCCACCCTTTTCCATCAGCTCTTCATGGGTTCCTTGTTCCAGGATGCCTTCTGAACTGACCACGACTATACGGGTAGCGTGTTTGATTGAAGCTAGGCGATGGGCGATGATCATGGTGGTCCGCCCTTTTGCTAGGGAATTTAGGGATTCTTGGATCACCTGTTCTGTTTCGGTATCTAAGGCTGAGGTTGCTTCGTCTAATATCAAGATTGGCGGATTTTTTAGGAACATCCGAGCAATCGCTACCCGTTGTTTTTGTCCGCCAGAAAGCTTGACGCCACGTTCGCCGATCTGAGTATCGATCCCCTCTGGCATTTGGTCTAAGACGCCTTCAAGATGGGCAAGCTTCGCCGCTTTCATGATGTCTTCATCGCTAGCGTCCAAACGTCCGTAAGCAATATTTTCACGAATACTGCCGGGAAACAGGAACACATCCTGCTGGACGATCCCAATTTGATTGCGGAGAGAAGCGAGCGTCATATCACGGATGTCTTGGTTGTCGATTGTGATCCTTCCATTAGTGACTTCATAAAAGCGTGGCAATAAATTACACAAGGTAGTTTTCCCCGAGCCGCTTTGACCGACAAAGGCCACAGTTTCTCCGGGTTGAATGGCCAGATTCACGTGATTTAGCACTTTTTTGCCATCCGCATAAGAAAAGGAAACATCCTCATACTTGATATCACCAGCTAAATGCGTCACATTTACCGCATTCGGCTGATCAACGATAGTGGGCTTTTTGTCTAGTTCTTCTGTTAGACGTTTGAAGCCAGCGATCCCTTTAGGGTAGCTTTCGATCATGGTGTTGACCTTTTCGATCGGACGAACAAAGACATTTGCCAGTAAAATAAATCCGACAAATTGTCCATTTGTCAATTCACCTTGAATCACATAATAGGAACCAAAAATCAGTGTGAACAGATTAATCAAACGAATCAGCAAATAGTTATAAGCGGAACTGACCGCCATGATTCGATAGAAGAGAATCTTTGATTTGCGGTAGGCCTCACTCAGACCGCCAAATTTGTGATACTCGTGTTCTTCATTGGCGAAAGACTGCGTGACCCGAATTCCGCTGACAGAAGCCTCCACCCCAGCATTGAATTCTCCTAAATCTTCATAAATCCGCGTGTTGACATTGGTCATTTTCTTATTGAAAAAGACTAACGCGAACGTGATCAATGGCAGCAAGGCAAAGGTTGCGAGCGCTAATTTCACATGGGTATTAAGCATCAATAGGAATGACCCCACTAACGTCATGACCGTAATGAAGACATCTTCTGGACCATGATGCGCGACTTCCGAAATTTCGAACAAATCCGTTGTTAGGCGACTGATCAGTTTTCCAGTCTTTTGATTGTCGTAATATTCATAGGGCTGCGTCTGCAAATGGGCAAATAATTCGCGCCGCATATCGGTTTCAATGTTGACGCCCAATTTGTGTCCAAAAAAAACCACTATATATTGCAGGATTGTATTCAACACATAAAAGGAAAAAAGCGCGAAACAAGCCAATAAAACCACGCGAAATTCTTTTTGCGGCATGATTTTATCAATTACCTGATTCACCGCCACTGGAAACGCCAGCTCCAACAAACCAGCAAACACCGCACAGGTGAAGTCCAAAATAAATAGGCTCTTATATGGACGATAATAACTAAAAAAACGTTTTAACATTTTGAAACTCCTTTGCGAAAAGTTTGAATCTTGACAGTATTCTGTTCAAGAACTCTGTTCATTATAGCAATATCTTAGAAAGAACAGAGAAGCTTTTGCATCAATTTGATAGAATATCATATTGATATTGCAATAAACACTATCAATTTACCAAATAGCTCCTTCCAGAACTCACTTCCACCCACTGATTTTCTAGCCACAGATTCACCTCATCGTAGCAAAATACCTCTTTCGCTGGCTTCTTCAATAAAACGATTCGGATACTTTTCCCGTGCAGCAGATTCTGCATCAAACAATAAGTCAGCTCAGAAAAACTTGCTGCACCGATGTAGCCTGATACGCCGTTTTTATCCTGATTATTTAGAAAAAATATGTCCGCAGTCTCGATATTCTTGAAAAATGACACGAGAATTTCGGGATATTCTTCTGCTAGATTTTCACTCGTCCTTGGGTAATCAATCACTTCTATTCCAGCCTGCTCAAACTCTTCTCGCAGCTTCTGATATTCCTTTTGAAAAGCAATACTTCCTGATATGACGGCTCTCACAGATTTCCTCCCTAAAACTTTCTGAAATACTTTGAAATAAGTATACCATCTTCATCTAAGCCTAAAGACTGTGATTCAAGATTTTAGAAAATAGAATTGTAATTCCCCTTGAAATAGTTTCCGATTATCTTTTCACAACAAAACAAGATTCTTTTCCACTTCAAAACTAGCATGTCAGATAGTTTTCTGTAGATAAGAATCTTGATATTGTTTTCTATTCTCTAAGTATTGACTTTAGAGCTATTTAATAGAACTAAAATTGATGACTTCTTCTGTTTCTGCATCAAAGAAGTGACTTTTACTAATGTTAAACGCCAACTCGACAACTGCGCCTGGTTCATGGAAATCGCGAGCATCGACACGTGAAATAAACTCTGTATCCCCTGTTTTCGTATACAGCATTGTCTCTGCTCCCAGCAATTCTGATACCACCACATTTGCTTTGACTGTCGAATGAGGTGCCGCATCAATCGCGATTGGCTCCGTGTGAATGTCTTCTGGACGAATTCCAAAGATCACTTTTTTCCCTTCATAACCTTTTTCGACCAGCACTTTATTTTTACCTTCGGGAACGCGTAACCGTAATCCTTTCCCATCAGTAATATAGCCGTTTGATAAGGTTACTGGGAAGAAATTCATCGCTGGTGAACCAATAAAGCCTGCCACAAATTTATTATTTGGAGTGTTATATACCTCCTGCGGTGTTCCAATTTGCTGGATAAAGCCGTCCTTCATAATGACAATTCGGTCAGCCATCGTCATGGCTTCGGTTTGGTCGTGTGTGACGTAAATCGTTGTTGTGTTTAATCGACGATGCAGTTTAGCAATCTCCGCGCGCATGGCTACACGAAGCTTTGCATCTAAATTTGATAAAGGCTCATCCATCAGAAAAACTCTGGCATCGCGCACGATCGCTCGACCTAGCGCGACCCGTTGACGTTGTCCGCCTGAAAGTCCGGAAGGTTTACTTTGCAGGTATTCGGTTAAGCCTAATATTTCAGCCGCGTTTTCCACCCGCTTTTTTATTTCGGTTTTTTCAAATTTCCGCAGCTTCAATCCGAAGGCCATATTATCGAAGACTGTCATATGAGGATACAGCGCATAATTTTGAAAAACCATCGCAATATCTCGATCTTTCGGCGCAACATCGTTCATTAACTCTCCGCTTATTTTGAACTCCCCTTCGGAAATATCTTCTAGACCCGCGACCATCCGCAGGGTGGTTGATTTTCCGCAACCGGAAGGTCCGACAAAAACAATAAATTCACGGTCTTTGATCTGTAAATTAAAGTCTGTTACGGTATAATCTTTGTTGCTTTCATATTTTTTGTAAATGTGATTTAGCTCTAATTCAACCATTTTCCATCTCCCGTTTCTTTATACCTGTAGCTTGGCTTCTCGTGGATTTCTTGATGTTCATTTTCTTTTAGCAGTAGATTCGAAATTTCATGGTAGAGGCTTCAAAATTAGCTTTTCCTAGTTGCTGAAGCCATCCAAAACCATCAGGTGATACAACCCATTGATTTTTGCCAATTCCTTCAAATCGCATTTAGGTTCTCGCTCATAAGTCAGCAAACCATTAATTTCTTGTTCAACATCGGTCAGCTGCGTATAGCAATACCCCCATAGGCTCTCAGAAGCAAAAACAGCCTCCATCACTCGGCGATAATCTCGTAAAAATTCTTCTTTATTTTCCACTGAAGTATAGCCCCATCCAGGTTGTCCAGAAACGTCAAACCCGATCCCGCCGAACTCGGTTAATAAAATCGGCTGGTTCTTGTAAGAGAAACCGTTAGCGAAGATCGGCCATGGCGTGGATCTTCTAGTGATTAATTTTTCAGCCGTCGATAAGCTGTCTTTAAAGTACAGATATTTTTCCGTTTCTTCTTCTTCACCGTGTGCGTAATTGTGGATCGCGACGATATCCGTATCGGTCAATGCCCAACCGTCATTAGAAATGACTAAACGAGTGGGATCAAGTGACTTCAGATAGTGATACATCGTTTGCGTGTAGTGCTGCTGCTGGCGATCAAAGGAGATGTTTGGAACTCCCCAGCTTTCATTCACCGGAACCCAAGTGATAATCGATGGGTGGTTATAGTCCCGTCGGATAATATCCGACCATTCCCCCACGAGTCGTTCTGCCGAATCATGGTTGTATACAGCAGCAGCAGCACATTCACCCCAAACGATGAAGCCTAGCTTGTCCGCCCAATAAAGGAAACGCGGATCCTCTACTTTTTGGTGCTTCCGACAACCATTGAAGCCCATTTCTTTTGCCAACTCGATGTCCTTGATAAAATCTCCATCAGTTGGTGCAGTTATTAAGCCGCTCGGCCAATAGCCTTGGTCTAGTACCAATTTTTGATAATAAGGTTTGTTATTCAAAAAGACCATGCCATCTTCAGTGTGAACTTTGCGCAGCCCAAAATAACTGAACACCTTATCTTCTTTTTGTCCTTCAGTTATCAGGCAAAAGGTAACATCAAATAAATTTGGTGTTTCTGGTGTCCATGTCCACCCTTCACTATGATAATTCGTACGGAAAATATGATTCTGAATCAGTTCTACATCAAAAATACTTCTATTTGAAACTACATCGAGCGTTCCTGATGCAATCGGGATCTCACCATAGTTAATTTCATAATTTAATGAAGCTTTCGGATGGTTAGCAGGAAATTCCACATCAAAGGAAACCTTTCCTTCGTCAAACAACGGAGTAATTCGGACATCCTTAATGTAATTCTTTGGAACGATCTCTAACCAAACCGTTTGCCAAATCCCAGTAGAATTCGTGTACCAGATTCCTCGAGATTCATCCTCCCAGAACTGCTTGCCACGCGGAATCGACTCATCGTAATGACTGTCAAACGCTCTCACACTGACTTCCTGCGTTGTTCCTTCGTTCAATTGCTCTGTAATGTCAATCGAAAAACTGGTATTTCCGCCGATATGATGACATACATGCTGCCCGTTAATATACACTTCAGCTTCATAATCCACCGCACCAAAGTGCAGTATGACTCGCTCGTCTTTTGTAGGTTGAACATCGAAGGAACGTTTGTACCAAACAATATCATGAGGGGTTCGATCATTGATTCCGCTCAACTCTGATTGGTAAACAAACGGTACATTGATGGTGCTGTCCAGCTTCTTCTCTGCATACCAGCGCTCCTTCCTTCCTCGATCATCATCATCAAAAGCGAATTGCCATTCGCCGTTCAAATTCATCCAAAAATCTCTCACAAACTGCGGACGCGGGTATTCATTCCTATTCATTCTCTACTCCTACTCTTGCTTAACCAGCCTGACTGCTTAAGCGTATACTTTTATTTTTTGCCAACAGGATCACTGCTGCAGACATTCCTAAAACCAAACAAATCACATCAAAAATCAGATATGAAAATAATGCTTGAATCACTAAAACAACACCAATGGACCGAATGATTTCATCATCTCTAACGTATTTCTGGCTAGCGATTAGATTGAATAGACCTAATCCGATCAATAGTGTGCCAAATCCACAAATAAACAAAAAGGCATTGCCGAAAAGTGCATTCATTCCATGATATTGTGTGCTGAAACTACTAGTACTATGATGAGCAAAAAACTCTTGATAGACCCCATAAAACAAAATCGTGATAAGACCGTCGATAATTTGCCAAATTCCCATAACTTTCATCAACATTCGTTCTCTTTTTCGACTCATAGGATTATCCTTTCACGCCAGCTGAAAGTGACATCGACTGTAAGAAATACTTCTGGGCAAAAAGATATAAGATAAACGTTGGAACGATCGCAATCAACGCACCAGCCATCAATAAACCAGGCTTCACATCATACATCCCCTGCAGCAATTGCAGTCCAGCAGTAATTGGCATCCGTTCTACATCATTAAAAACAATTGACGGCCAAAGGAAATCATTCCATGATCCGGTGAATGAAAACAACGCAACTACTAGCAATACAGGCTTAACTAACGGCAGAATGATCTTCGTAAAAATAGTGAACTCTCCTGCACCATCGATTTGAGCTGCCTCATCAAAATCTTTTGGAATATTATCCATAAATTGTCGCACTAGGAAAATGTTGAAGACACCCGAAGCAGCGGGAACGATCATCGCCATCGGTGTATTCACCCAGCCAAAAATATCGACTATTTTATACAAGGGGATCAAATTCACTACAGAAGGAAACATCATTGTCACCAATAAAAAAGTGAATAAGAAATTTTTCCCTTTAAAATTCAAGCGGCTGTAGGCAAACGCCGAAAAGGAAACAACAAAGAGCACAAGTACCGTGTGAGTCACTGCGATAAACATCGAGTTCAAAAACCATCTCAACAGTGGTGCACTGGTGTTGTTTACCAGTAAGTTTGTATAATTGCTCAAAACCCACTCCGCAGGCATAATTTTGAAGCCGCTGGTCATAATCTCTCCGTGCGATTTAAAGGAAGTGAAAAAGCCGTAAAGTAATGGCAACATCCAGATGACCGCCATGACAAATAGAAATAGAAAAGCAACGATTTTGGTAACTGATTTTTTCTTCATTTTTACTTTTCCTCCTAATCCTTGTTTCTCAATAAGACAAACTGCACAGCAGAGACAACCATGATGCACAATCCTAAAATTACTGCTAAAGCAGAAGACATTCCCGCGATTGATTGTCCAGAACCAAAGGCATTTTGTTGGATATACATCAAAAGAACGCGTGTTGAATCATTTGGACCGCCTTTTGTCACCATCAAGGGTTGCCCATAAACATTGAATTGAGAGATCGTCGTCATCACCACGGTATACAAGATCTGTCCTTTGATTGCTGGTAATGTGATCTTGAAAAATTTCTGGATAGAAGTAGCGCCGTCTATATCTGCCGCTTCGTAGAAGTCCTTTGAAATCCCGTTCAATGCTGCTTGATAAATGATCATATTTTGTCCAATCACCCACCAGACCGTAACCACTACTAAAGTTATCCACGCATACGGTTGAATTCCTACCCAAGGAATATCTGTGCCTAAAAGGTGGTTGATCGGTCCAAAGCTGACATTGAACATCATCGTCCATAAAATTGCGACCGCTGAGATGGCAAATAGTGAAGGCAAGTAAAATAGTGATTGGAACACCTTCCAAAATTTTGGTTTGGCATTTAACGCGGCCGCCAAAAATAGCGGCACAATAATACAAAATGGGACGGTAAAGATGACAAATAGAACGGTATTTTTCAGACCAATTCGCAACTGCTCGTAAAAGATCGAGTCCTGATTAAAAAGAATTTCTTTATAGTTGGCTAATCCCACAAATTCTGGTGAACCAACTAGATCCCAATCCGTGAAAGACACGATGACACCAAAAACTGAAGGAATTAGAAAAAATATCAAAAAGATAATTAAGTGAGGTGCTAGAAACAACCAAGGCTTCATCGCAAGTTTTACCTGCTTTTTGGGCTTGGCCTTTTCGGCTGCTGACATCATATTGCTTCCGTCCTTTCATTTAGGAAAGAAAATCGTGGTCTTAGATTAAAGACCCTTCTTAGACCACGACTTCTTTACTTATTTATTGGTTTTATCTTTCGCGATTTTTTCTTTCACTTCTTTTTGCATACCTGCTGTAAAGTCTTTTACCGATTTTTTACCGAAAATAGTATCAAAGCCATTCGTTTCAAGATATTCAGAAACATATCCGTTATATTTATAATCAAAAATCGTCAACGTATCCCGTTCTTTTGGATCATTCATGTATAGTGATTGCGGCATTTTTTTATACTCTTCATTGTTCAAGATATCTAATGATGCAGGATTCTGCCCCGCTTTAGCCCACTCTAGAGAATTCGTACGCAACCATTCAATAAAGTCCATAATCCCTTTTGTCTTGGCATCTGAACGATCCTCATTGTTGAACATCACGAATTGGTGTGAAGATGACCAATTGACAGCCTTACTTAAATCATCTGTTAATTGAGGAGAGTTGGTGAAGCCCCATTCAAATTCCGCTTCGTTAATCGTATTTTGTGCCCAAATCCCTTCTGGCAAGAAAATCGATTTTCCAGATACAAAGATTTGTGTCGCGTCTTCGCCATCCTTATTGGTAATACCCATCTCATAAAGATCTCGCCAAACCTTGATAGCGTCTTTTGAAGCTGCAGTGTCTAAGGTTGGATCGACGCCGTTTTCAGAAAGTTGACCGCCTTTTTGTTTTATTACAGAAAGGAAATTCGGTTTGACCCATGTTTCACCAATAGCCGAAATATTATCCGCTTTTGCTTTTTTGCCAGCTTCCTCGATTTCATCAAACGTCACGATCTCATCATCTAAAGCAGTCGGGCAATACTTCTTCACTAGAGCTTTATTATAGTAAGTTCCCCAAGAGTGAATATCTAATGGGAGACCATAACGCTTATCGTCCAATTCCCCCATGTTCCAAGCAGCCTCAACATAGTTATCAGCTTTTATTTCTGGATAATCAGCTAACACATCATCATAAGTTGTCAGCATTTCATTGTCTTTATATTGTTGAATCCGTTCCGCGTGCACAATGTTCAAATCTGGAATATTCTTTCCTGAACTTACCACTGTCGGAATTTTTTTATACATATCCACTTCCTTCATCGCAACATTTTTCACTTTATAATCAGGATTGGTATCATTGTATTCATTAATCATTTTTTTGATATTTTCACTATCGGCACCGGTGAATGGATTCCAGAAGACAATTTCCTTTTTGTCCTTTGCAGAAGAATTACTGGTCGATCCTCCCCCGCCACAGCCCGCGAGCATTCCTAAACACGCACCTGCTACAATTACTAAACTTGCCAACTTTGATACTTTCATTTGTTTTCCTCCTTTTTACTTATAAGTTAATTACTAATCATTTTTTGTAAAATATATAATTAACTCATTGGTCAAACGTAAAGTATTTATTTATTCTGAAAAGAAAATACCACGCTCAGAAAGCGCTGTCAACGCTATTTATTTCGAATTTACCAAATAGTACTTTTTAGTTAAACTAATATTGTGTTATACTGGTTTCACAAACATTCAATTTAACCAATTAGTTAAAAGGAGGACTTCATGGAACTAGATTTAAGCACCTATTCGCTACCAGTTTTTGAGGCGTTAGCAAGCGAAACAAGAATTAATATTTTGTTGTTTATCGGAAATAGTAAAAAAAGCATCGGAGAAATTGCCAAAAAACTAAATCTTAGTAACGCGATTGTGACTAGACACGTACAGCAAATGGAAGATGCTGGACTGTTAGGCTCAGAGCGAGGTATCGGCGCGAATCGGAATAAAAAGCTTGTGTATCTGAAAGTTGATAATATCAATCTTTCATTTCCTGAAAAGGTTTATCAGGAGTACAAGTCCTACCAGACAAACCTGCGTTTAGGTCACTTTACTGATTTTCATGTAGAACCGACTTGTGGGCTCGCCACCGTGAAGGATGTCGTTGGTTTGACAGATGAACCAAGGTATTTCATGGATGAAAAACGTGTAGATGCCGCGTTGCTTTGGTTTAATAACGGGTTTGTTGAATACAAAATTCCGAATATGCTGCAAGAAGATGAGATCCCTGAAATGCTGGAACTCAGTTTTGAGATTGCTTCGGAATTTCCCATTTCAAATAACGTTTGGCCAAGTGATATTTCGATATTCATTAACGACAAAAAAGTAGCAGTCTATACGGTCCCTGGAAACTATTCAGATACACGAGGCCGCTATACACCTTCATGGTGGGGAGATGAATTCAGCCAGTACGGATTATTGAAGCACCTTAGAGTAAACAAAATCGACACTGGTATTGACGGTCAATCCTATTCTGAAGTGTCTATCGATGATTTAAATTTACATGAAGCGGAGTTTATAAAATTACGTTTTGAAATTGAATCAGATGCGAAGAACAAAGGTGGTTTGACCCTCTTCGGTAAAGGGTTTGGTAATCACGATCAAGATATAAAAATCAATGTCTACTATCGTGAAAGCAACTGAGCAGCATCTCCATCCTAGTCGCTGTTTCCAAACAAAATAAACTTCTAGGATAGTGGGTGAGCTCCCTTCTATCCTAGAAGTTTATTTGTATTCATTTTCAAAAGTTGATAAGATTCCCTTCATTCCAAGATATTCTTAGAAAACCAAACCTAAATTCAGATAGAAAGGTACTCATTCCACATTTAGCAACGGGTAATTAACGCAGACTATTCTCTATTTTTACCTTTGTCGAATCATCCGCCATAAATAGCTTGATTGTATAATTCGGTAATTCTGACGACAGTAGATTCATATGATCAAAGGCGACCGCCCCGATTTCTGGATGCTGCCAATCCTTGTAGCTGTCGGTTGGAATCGTAATCGTTTCCTCTGCCCATTTTTTTGCAAACAAGGAGCTTTCCTTTTGCAACGCATCGATTGTTGCTTGAAATTTCTCATCGTGAGGATATTTCGCCTTGTCAGCACGATAGCGATCCACCATGATTTCAGCATATTTTTGCCAATCGGTAATCAGCTGCTTCATGTGTTCATTCAGCAAAAAATGCTCTAATAGATTCGGAGCATTTGTTTCATGCGACAGCTTAAAAATAAAGTCCGCGGCTTGATTCCAATAGAGGATATTCCAATATTGATCGATTACATAAACAGGATTCGGGTCTAAAGCATCGACCATTCGCGTCATTCCAACACTCAATTCAGTGTTTTCTTGAGTGGATTGGACTTCAGATAGGTTCGCTAGTCCAAAGAGATAGCTCTTTTCGGCTGCCGTCAATTGCAAAGCGGCAGCGATGCTCTCTAATACCTGCAGAGAAGGATGAACATTCTTTCCTTGTTCGATCGCGGTATACCAAGACACCCCGATATTTGCGAGTTCTGCGACTTCTTCTCTTCTCAATCCTGGCGTTCTTCTTCGACGCGTATTCGGTAATCCGACCGTTTCAGGAGTGATTCGTTTGCGGGCAGAAGCAAGAAACGCGCCGATTGATTTTGTAGTGGTTAATTCATTCATGATTGTACTCCTCTCTTAGCCTAATACTGTCAATGGTAGGATAACCAGCATCAGGATAAGCATTGATTCTTCGATTATTATAAAGTAAATGATTTTGATAACAAAGGAGAGAGCTTTTATGAAATACTTTTTAACTGGCGCCACTGGAAAAGTCGGCAGTCGTTTTGCCGCATATCTACTAAATAAAGGTGAAGAAGTCCACGTTTTAGTGAGAGATTTGGAGCGTGCCCGCTTTTTGGAAGAACAAGGAGCAAAATTGGTTCTCGGTAATCTATCTGACCAGAAAAAATTAGCCGAGCTGATCAAAGAAACGGATGTTGTGGTTCATTTAGCAGCGCAATTCCGCAATGTTAGTGACGAGGCTGCGTGGAAAGCCAATGTCGACGGCACACAAACCTTAGCAAATGCCGCTATCGCTGCCGGAGTCTCACGCTTTGTATTCAGCAGCACCAGCCTCGTATATATGGATGTTCAAAGAGAACAGGCCTGCTTGGAAACAGAACCTCTCAATCCACAAGGAACTTATCCAAAAACCAAAGTCGCGGCAGAAAAAATCCTATTAGATTTGCAGGAAAAAGCCGGACTTGATGTTCGAATTCTCCGCTTTGCGTTCGTTTACGGTGACGGCGATCAGCATTTGACCGAGTTCGCACCGATCATGAGTCACTGGAGTCCTGAACAAAAAATGTCCATGATCCATCACCATGATATTTGCCAAGCGCTTTATCTGGCAGCAAAAAAATCAACGGTCGCTGGCAGCATTTATAATGTTGGTGACGAGGAGCCTTCAAGTATTGCTGATTTACTCGCAGCTACCAACACTACCGCTGCTGCTGACACCTTGCCAGCAAATAATCCCTTCAGTATGATCTTGAACACAACAGCGATCAAAAATGAACTAGGATTTGAAGCGAAATACCCAGCCTTCAAAGCCGCAGTTGATGCGGATGCATTATAGATATCAAAAAAAGAGTAAAAACGCGAGCCGTTTCTACTCTTTTTTGATGTCTTTCAGCAAGGTCATCAATTCAAAGCCGGTGTTCACCTTCGAATAGATCGAGCAAACCACAAACAGGCGTTTCCCGGCAAAGTCGACGTTTTTGAAACGTCTTGAGGACGCCGGAATATGATGGTGCCCATGAATTGCGCCAATAATATTGTATTTTTTGAATAGTTCTTCGATCTTAGGTTCTTCACAAATATAATCCTTATTATAAGCATCGCTGGTTTCTGGCAGCAGGCTTAATTCATTGAACAACGGTGCATGGGAAACGATCACTGTTGGTATCTCAACATCTTCATCTAAGATTTTCTCCAATGATTCTAAAATAAAGCGTTGGAGCGCCTCTTTTCGTCTGACTAATGCCACCGGGATCGTCAGTCCGACATAGCGAACGCCATCATGAATCAGACTGGCATTATTCAGCATCTGCATTTTTGGAAAGCGACTGGCAATTTTCGCTTTGACCTCTTCATAAAACTCGTGCTCGCCTGTTGGCAATAAATACCATGCCTCATCTGGCTCCGCCAGCAATTCTTTAAACCATTCATAATTGAAAAACGGCCGCCATTTATCCCACGCTGCATCTGTTCGATCAGTCGTTTCAGGCAAGACATCGACTAATTCGTGCCCGCCGATGACATAAAGTCCTTCGATTTCCGAGTCTGCCACATGAGAATCCGACACATCACCAACCAACACATTGAAATTTCGATTAACAAATGGTAGTTTTCCCTCTTTAGCGTGAATATCCGAAACTACATTGACAATATTACGATTCTCAGTCGAGTGAACGTTTTTGAAATATTTCTCCGCCTCATCAGGATGGACGCTGTGAGCGATGTAATTCTCTCGTGTTCTAGCCAGTTCCTCGCAATATTCTGAGCGTAAAAGCGGCTTGGTATTGACCTGTTGAACAGCTTCCGTGGTAACCAAGGCATTTTCGATACCCTGCTTTACTTCTTGCGGCAGT
The DNA here is from genome assembly GCF_032555305.1 of Enterococcus sp. Classification (GTDB taxonomy): domain Bacteria; phylum Bacillota; class Bacilli; order Lactobacillales; family Enterococcaceae; genus Enterococcus_A. The sequence continues at coordinate 50,175 of NZ_JAWGOQ010000033.1, read as the reverse complement.
AAGGACAAGGCTGATTCGATATCCGAATGGATGGACAAGCCCTTATCAAGCAATAGCTGATCTTGTCCCACTGCATCTAACAATTGAACATCTTTCCCGTCAATCATCAACGGCAACGAATTCGTCACTTGAACGACAAAATTTAAATACTCGGAGATATAACCCGCAATCCCGGTTTTGACATTTTCACTAAAGAGAAATTTACCAGCGAGATTGGCAGACAGCGGCCCGGTCTCATCATGCTGCATCAGCCGTCCGGCAATTTGGATCTCCAACAGCGGATTCTGTAAAATCGCCTTGTAAGCCTGCTTCACCTCAAAGGAATTTTCCGCAACTCGATTCCCCGTCACCTGGAAGATGCTCAGCGTTAAATATTTCTCGACTGTCGTTTGATGAAGCTCGATGTAACGCCGAATTTCTTCTGGATGCAGTAGATATTGGATCGCGGCCCGTTGAATATAATTTCGAGCCGTATCATAAGGAATCGCGGAATACACCAGATCCCCCTTCGAAGAGATCGCCATCGAATGATTCCGCGTATTATAGGTTAATTGAAAATAATCATTTTTGAAAACCGTCTTATTAACAGGGCGTCGTTTGTTTTCAGGATACAGCTCGATCCGTTCGGCCAGCATTAGCGGAAGTGCCGCTTGCTTAAGCTGATTTCGTTGTTCAACCAATTGATTGATCGGATCCTTCTTTGATTTCATGGAATCACCTCTCTTGGCGTTGTTCTCCTGTACATTAAACCTATTATAGCGCGCCTCGTCAAATCAAGGAATAGCTAGCCCCCGTTAGAGTATTCATTTTTCAAAACCCGCGAAAAATGAAGCTATTTTCGTACGCATACGATTTGGCTATTAGATAGGTTTTGTCACCTGAATCGCAGCTAATTCGTGTTAAGGGATTAACTTTTTCAAAGACCGAAAAAGTTAGGTTTATTCTCATTACGCATATCATCCAACTACACCGCTTGTACCACTGCTCAAGTCAAAGTTTTAATTTGAACTCATCTTTAAATAAAACTGCGAAAAGTTGGACTGACAAAATCGTTTAGAGTCGCAATACTCTAAACGATTCTTCAACTAGCTATCTTCGAATATTCATTTTTCGGACGGATTTACTGAGGTCCTTCAGCCACGCTTCCTTTTTCTGCAAATAGGCCGTTTTATCATTGGTAAACTGCGCCTCTTCAAGGAGCTTAAGATAGCTTTCCCAGCGTTCAGGTGCCAGTTCACCATTTGCCAGCGCTTCTTTGACAGCACAGCCCGGCTCACTTTGATGGTGGCAATCCTTGAATTTACAGTTGCCAAAATAGGCTTCTACATCGGCAAAGGTTTGCTCCAATCCTTTAGAAACATCCCACATACCAACCTCTCGCATGCCGGGTGTATCGATGATCTTTGCACCGTTGTCCAGAGTAAACAGCTGGCGATGGCTGGTCGTATGTCTGCCGCGACTGTCATTCTCCCGAACCGCCTGTGTCTCCATAATTTCTTTCCCCAGCAGACGATTGATTAACGTTGATTTTCCCACGCCCGATGAACCAACTAAGACTACAGTTTTCTTTGGTTGCAAATATTGCTCCAACTCAGCCAGTCCTTCAGAAGTCACCGCACTGATTGGATACACTTCGGTGCCAATCGCGATCTCTTGCGCTTCCGCAAGCTGATCCGAATACTCTTCGATTTGATCTGTTTTTGTTAATAGCACGATTGGAACCCCGCCGGACTGCCAGCCAAGTGTCAGGTAACGTTCTAATCGGCGCGGATTAAAATCATGATTCAACGATTGCAAGATGAAAATATAATCAAAATTCGCCGCAATCATTTGCTCTCGCCCTTCTGTCGAATCCATACGCGATAAGGCAGAACTACGGGTCAATGTCCGCAAAATAATACTGTGGTCTTTTCCCTGCCAATCGATCGCAACATAATCCCCTGTCGTCGGGTAGATTTCCTCTTCCAAGTCATAATGACCGCGCTTGACTCGAGCAAAACCATTGCCTTTTTCACAATTAATTTCAAATAAATCTTTATGCACCGCTGTCACCTGAGCAATTATTTCTGTTTGATTGTCATTAGTTGTTTTCATAGATGATCTCTTCTCCTTTTTGATTAGAGATATCTGCCAAAAATAAATATTTCACCTAAAAAGTATACAAAAAAAGACGACAGTCATACTATCGCCTGAGAATTCAACATTACGATTCACTCGACAGATATCACTTCCATAAGCACACCAAATAAACCTAGGTCTATTTGATTATTTAGCTCATTGATTAGATACCTGCGACACTCACAAGACATACTCCATTCTTAAATAGGTGGATTTATTTTCATTATCAGTATATCAAACACACATAAACAAAGGCAATGTTGAAAAAAGACGAATCCAAGAATTTTATAACGCCATCCTGCGTAATTTACTTAAACAGAAAAATAACAAATGATATGCACTTTTAATAATTTCATTTCGTAATACATTATTGAAGAGAATGATTCTTCTTTCAGTGTTAGCATGTCATAGGAAAGGGATGGGGTATTGATGGAATACATTATTGGCAATGAAATTACGACGGTCGACTGTCACGGGGAGAAAGTAACAGGAATCATTGAACGAATCAATGTAAATACGATCATTGTCGGGACGACAACGATGAAATATGTCTGTCTCAAGAATAAGAAAAGCGCATAATAATAGGCAACGTACTCGATTATGGTACGTTGCCTTCTTTTTTATTCGATCACAGCTTCTTCGACTTTTTCCGTAGACAATTTCCGTTGCAGAAATTTCACCACTTCGACGATTGGAATAATCGAGAAGGATGCTCCGGCAACAACGCCCCACTGGCTACCATTTAATGTCGCTACTCGGAAAATATCGTTCAGACCTGGAACGAGAATGATCACACCCATCAACGCAAACGAAAGCAAGATCGCCCAGTTAAAGGTCTTATTGCGGAAAGGCCCCACTTTAAAGATCGACTGCTTCACAGATTTCACGTTAAAGGCATGGAACAGCTGCATGAATCCTAGTGTTGCAAAACACATCGTCAAGGCATCCGCGTGTTGCAGACTATACAGCGCTTGTGCTGATAGCCCCAGCATATTCATTGCGGTATGGGCTGGGTTTTGGATCGCGAACCAATAGACAAACAGCGTAATGCCACCCTCTAAGATCCCTTGATAGATGATACTGCTGAACACGCCGCCAGAGAATAGGTTCGAGCTTCTTCCTCTTGGCTTATGACTCATCAAATCTTTTTCGGCTGGTTCCATTCCTAAAGCGATTGCCGGGAAGGTATCTGTCACTAAATTGATCCATAACAGATGAATCGGCAACAACGTGTCCCAAGCAAACATCGTCGCGATGAATAAAGTCAACACTTCGCCTAAGTTTGCCGCCAGCAAATATTGAACGGTCTTTTGAATGTTAGAAAAGACCTTTCGTCCCTCTTCAACCGCTACAACAATCGTGGCGAAATTATCATCAGCTAATACCATATCTGATGCCCCTTTGGAGACCTCTGTTCCAGTGATTCCCATACCGATCCCAATATCTGCTTGTTTTAATGACGGCGCATCGTTCACACCATCGCCAGTCATCGCGACTACCTTGCCTTCTTTTTGCCACGCCTTCACGATCCGAACCTTATGCTCCGGTGAAACACGTGCATACACGGAGTAGTTATAAACCTGCTTTGCGAACTCCTCATCGCTCATTTCATTCAGTTCCGCACCTGTCAAGACTGCTTTAGAATTTCCAGAGTGAATGATTCCCAATCGAACTGCGATCGCTTCTGCTGTGTCCTTGTGGTCACCAGTGATCATAATTGGACGGACTCCGGCTTCTTTCGCCATTCTTACCGCTTCCGCCGCTTCTTTACGTTCTGGATCAATCATCCCAACGAGACCTGCAAAGCACAAATCATTTTCAAGTATTTCCGAAGTCAATTCCTGCGGCAGTTCATCCAGATATTTGTAGCCCATGGACAACACCCGCAGCGCTTGTTTTGCCATATCTGCATTGTTAAATAAAATTTCGTTTCTTTGCTTCTCCGTCATCGCGACTTCTTGTCCGTCGATAATGACCCGAGTTGTTCGCTGAATCAATACATCAGGCGCACCTTTGACAGCGACAAGGTACTTTCCGTTTGATAGCTGGTGGATGGTACTCATCAATTTACGATCTGAATCAAAAGGCAACTCAGCTACCCGCGGTTCATTGATTAAACACTCGTTGACATCAAATTTTTGATCGATCCCGAACTGAACCAGTGCTGTTTCTGTCGGATCACCGATCAAGGTTCCATCTTGAGCAATTTTGGTGTCGTTGGCGTAATTCATGATCTTCAACGCCATATTGTCTGTTCCAATCGTCGACTTGGCTGATTTTTGCTGGAAATCATCGTACAGCTTTTCAACCGTCATTTGATTCAGCGTCAAGGTTCCTGTCTTATCAGAAGCGATGATGTCCGTGCTCCCCAATGTCTCGACAGCTGGTAATTTACGAATCACCGAATTGCGCTTCGCCATGACTTGCGTTCCCAAAGCCAAAATAATCGTGACAATCGCCGGTAATCCTTCGGGGATCGCAGCGACTGCCAGAGAGATTGATGTCAGCAGCATATCTACGAAAGACGTTCCGTTGAATACCGTTCCGACAATGAACATAATTACTGCGATCGCAATAATAGCCATGGTCAAAAATTTGCCTAGATCATTCAGATTATTCTTCAGCGGTGTTTCGGTTTCATCCGCTTGCGCCAGCATGTCCGCGATTTTGCCGACTTCGGTGCTCATTCCCGTGTTTACCACTACACCTTTGCCGCGGCCGTAGGTGACATTGCTGTTGGAAAACGCCATATTGACGCGATCCCCAATGCCGATATCCCCCGCTGGCAATATACCTGTTTGTTTTTCTACCGGTACAGATTCTCCGGTTAGCGCCGCCTCTTCGATTTTTAACGAAGCAGCTTCCAGTAATCGAATATCCGCTGGAACAACATCCCCCGCTTCCAAAAGCACGATATCGCCGGGAACTAGCTCATCGCTTTTGATCGACAAGGTATGTCCATCTCTTAACACATTGGCGTTGGGTGTCGACATTTGCTTCAGCGCTTCGATCGCCTGTTCCGCCTTCGCTTCTTGAAAGACACCCATGATCGCATTGATGATCACCACTAACAGGATGATGATGGAATCCACGATCTCATGGGAAACAACTGCAGATATGATTGCTGCCGCCAATAAAACCAAGATCATAAAATCTTTAAACTGCTCAGCAAATTTCATCAGCAGACTTTTTTTCTTACCTTCCGCTAATTCGTTTTTGCCGTACTCCTTTAAGCGTTTAGCAGCCTCATTGTTGCTTATCCCCGCACTAGAAGACTGCATTTCTGTTAAAACAAGTTCTGCAGCTTCTGAATAAAATTCTGACGTACTTTGTTTCTTTTTCAACTCTGTCATAAAATCCTCCTAATTTTTATAAAAAAAGAGACTTGCGTATGTCTAAAAAGGCATACACAAGTCTCACCATTCAAGACAGTACCAGAAATTTACTTTCGGCATTGGTGATACTGTCACAGTTTACACTGCTGGTTACTCCCTTATGTGGGTTTTCTTCGATTCTTATGGAGAACGGTCAATACTCGTAAAAGAATCCATATTTATACTTTTTTTCTTACATCCATTTCCCGCCACTGAGATTCAGGCTAGCTCCTGTGATAAAATCAGCTTCATCTGAACATAAATAGAGTGCAGCTTGAGCGACGTCGTTAGGTTTCCCCAAACGTCCGAGCGGAATATTGTTTAATACAGTTTGACGATACTCCGTCGACCACTGATCGGTCATTTCTGATTCGATTGGGCCACATTGAATCGCATTTACCCGAATCTTGTCCCTGGCAAATTCTAGTGCAAAGTGTTTCGTTAAGTAGGTCACTGCAGCTTTTGACGCTCCATAACTTGGTGAAGCGTTAGCATGCGGAGCAACACTGGAAGTAGATGTAATATTGATAATATTTCCTGCTCCGAACTTTCGCATCTCGGTTAAGACTAGTCGAGAAAGATAGAAAACTCCATCCAGATTTACACCAATAACCTTTTTCCAATCATCCATTGACGTATCTAATGTAGAGCTTCGGTCAATCACTCCAGCATTGTTAACAAGAATATCGATCCTATTGAACCTTTTTAGTGTCCGATCAACGATTTCCTCACAATTCCCAACTTTAGAAACATCCGCAGTCACAAAAGCACTTTTCCCGCCAAGCGCTGTGATTTCAGTCGTTACCTTTTCTAAATTTTTCGTATTTGTTCCACAAATCATGACCGCAGCTCCGGCTTTCGCAAAACTAACGGCAATTTCTTTACCAATTCCGCGACTGCCGCCAGTCACAATCACAACTTTTCCTGCAAAATCCTTCGCTGGCATTTCGTCACCTCATCTTAAAATGGGAAGACTACGACAGAACCAATTGTTAAAGCCACGATTCGAATAAGATACATAGGCACTGAATACTTCCAAAACTCAGGCAATTTGTATTTACCCATCCCCATAATCATCGCTGGCATTCCATCAACTGGCATGTAGCCGCCATTCCAACCAGAGATTACGACTGCAGTCGCTGCCGCAACCGGACTTAAACCTAGACTTATGGTTGTCGCGATTGCGATCGGCGCGAAGATATAAACCGACCCCATGTTTGAACCTGTAAAGGTTGCGCATGTACTAGTCAATAAAGCAAAGATCAAGACTAAAAAGAACGGATGGAAGTTGGTTCCGATAGTCTCTGCGACCAAATCTCCAATCATCGCTGTAAATCCAGTATTCGCTAACGCATCCGCGACTCCGATCACTCCAGCCATCATTAAGATTACAGGTGCGCCCATGCTGTCACGCACTTCTTTGAAATCTAGAACATTGATCACTAGAATCACTGCTCCTGCTAGTCCTGGAATGACATATGAGGCGTCCCCTAAAGTATTCATCATCATCATGCCGGCAACACTAAGGATAAATAATGCAATCGTGAGATTTTCTTTCCAAGCTGGCAATACTACTTTTTCCGATTCTTCGTTTTTATCTTCTTCGCCAGGTTCAGTGATTGGATGATCTGGTAATAAACGATAAGCAATCAAACTCCAGACTAAGAAACCCATTGCTAAAATAAAGTTAACAATCGCGAATTTTGGCATAGAAATCGTATCTTTATACCCTACCGTTTCCAAAACACTGACTGTTACGCCATAAAATAGTGCACAGTTGAAAGGCAATAATGGATGGTTTGTAGCAAAACCTAAAGGCATCATTAGCTTTGAAGTAGGCATTTTTTTGTTATAAGGAATCATCGATACTAACGATAAAATAAGAACATAATAGCCAGTAGAACCTGAACCGGTCAGACTCGCACCTAGCATAACAACAATCAGTAACAATACATAACTTTTATATCCGCCGCGATTAACCAATGAGATCATCGTGGATTGGACCCTGCTGATCAAGCTGGTTTTCATCAATCCTGCCATTACAACCATAAAACCCGCGACCATGATTACACTTGAATTCACAAATCCTGCAAAAGCTTCTTGAACCGTTGATAAACCCGTTACTACCAACAAGAGACATGCCAACAATGGTGGTGCGCCAAAGGCCATTTTGTCGGACATGATCAAAACGATCATGAAGACCAAAATACCCAGGGCGAGAATCATTTCAATAGTCATTTTTGTATTCTCCTTTATTAAAACTGTTTTTTCACTTGCTGCTGATACATAATGCTGCTATCCGCCTTATGTATCAGCAGTAATCGTAATTCAATTCTAAGTCCTGAGCAGCGGTCGCTCTGCAGCGCAACACACTGATGCTGGGATAAATCCATTACTAATTCTCTATTTTTAAACCCCTTCACCGGAAGTAGGATTATAAACGCCTTCCGCTTCACGCTTTTCCCCAAATAAGTCTTCCACTGTGAAACGAACATATTTCACACACAAACGATTTTTATAAGCATAGACTAAATGCAAAAGTCCTTTACTATCTTGATATAACGTTGGGTATTCATGTTGAGTATTATTGGTCTTGTTCTCGATACCGATATACCCTTCCGCCGGCTCAAAGATTCTGCCGATCGGCCACGTTTTTCCGCCATCTTCAGTCACTGATACTGCGACTGGATTTCGCAGTCCTGGCCATGCAACTTTACCGAATTCCGCGTTGTTGGCAGCGTTCACATTATACGCTAAAGCGATTTCACCCGTTTGCAGCTTAATTGCACTGACACTGGCATTATTGTTCGGTAAAACTGTTGCTTCTGGTACAGTCCAAGTGTCGCCAAAATCAAAAGATTCACTCTTATATACATGATCCGCAAAGCGACTACGCATGAATGCGACTAAATGACCTTCTTCCAGCTCATTTAAGTTTGCATGAACTCGCCCGCTACTATCCGGCATCCGTACAGCTTTCCATGTTTGTCCTTGATCATCTGATACTTGAAATTCTGTTGGATCATTTGTCAATCCCTCTGGGGAGTCTTCACAGAGCCAAGTACTGAAGATCCAACGACCATTACTTAATACTTGAATCGCTTGTCTAGAGAAGGTTCCTTCATTATTGAACAATACTTCGGGCTCTCCCCAAGTCTGTCCTTCGTCACTGGATTTTTGAACCATTATAATAGAAGTAAACTGCATGTTATCTTTGCCTTCTTGGCGACTCAATTGGGAGGTATAGATTAACCAAATGTCGCCATCTGGAGCTCGGAAAAAGGCTGGATTTTGTTCACTGCGGTCCTCACCTTTAGAAACAATCTCAGCTTCAGACCAAACCTGAGTTTCAGGATCTAATTTTGATACAGCAATGGAAATATCTCCGCTGCCCTCAAAGCTTCCCGCAAACCATGCACACAACATGCCGCCGTCTCTTTTTTCGATTAAAGCTGGAGCATGGGCCGTGGCTTTTCCACCTGTTGGGATCAATGCAAAATCCACATTTAAAAATTCATCCCGGTACACAACACCATTCGGTTCAGATTGTCTTACTTTTGGTAATTCTTTCATCATACTTTTTCCTCCTTTTATTTTTCATTAAGCGCTAACTTAATAACAGCTTTCTTAAAGTGAAGCGGCTGGTCCACATGAAATACCGCTTTATGTCCATCCCAAGGAAAACAGATATACGCCATTCCTTCTGACATCTTCATCTTGTGAGCATTTTTGCCCGAAAACTTTTGGACATCTTTTTCATCGTCGTATGGGATTACTTCGTCTAGATCATCAATTTTGTTCCAAGCGATGTACTCTTCACCCTTCAAAACGATCTGAAGATCCACGTATTTTCGATGCGCTTCAAATTGTGCCTCTTCTATGGGTTTGGTCGCTCCCTCTTGAAAGAAGAAGTAACCACCCTCAAAGAAATATTTTTTACTAAATTCCTGTTGCTGAATGCTGTTCATCGCTTCGATCGCTTCAGGGATGTTGGGAAATAATTTGGTATAGTGCTGCAAATTCGCTACAGCGTCAATAATCATCTCATCAGCCTCCTATGAATTTTCGGCTAAACGAATGGCGTAATCAATGGCATTCTCGAGACTGAACTCACTCGCTGTCCATTTTCCAGCCTGATCGAAAGCAGTCCCATGATCCACAGAAGTTCGAATGATCGGCAACCCAAGCGTGATGTTTACTCCCTTGACTGCTTCCCAGGCACCTGTTTTTTGATCATAGACAAAGCCTAATGTTTTCAGCGGGATGTGCCCTTGATCGTGGTACATCGCTACAACAATGTCATACATACCGCCGTTAGCCTTTGAGAATACGGTATCTGCCGGTAGTGAACCAAAAGCCTTGATCCCTTCCGCCTGTGCGGCTTCTACTGCAGGATTGATTTCTTTGATTTCTTCTTGTCCAAATAACCCATTTTCACCACAATGAGGGTTCAGTCCAGCCACTGCGATCCGCGGTTCTGCAATCCCCAGATTTTTACAGGCTTGATCCGCGATTCGGATCACGTCCAATACGCGTTCTTTCGTGGCACGATCACAGGCTTCTCTTAAAGACACGTGTGTAGATACGTGCACGACCCGCAAGTTTCCATCAGCCAGCATCATTGTATATTTTTCCGTGCCTGTCAGATCAGCATAAATTTCAGTATGCCCCGCATAATGATGGCCAGCAGCATTCATCGCTTCTTTGTTCAATGGATTGGTAACAGTAGCATCCACTTCATTTTCCATAGCTAACTCAATCACTTTTTTTACATAATGAAAAGCGGCGTTTCCTCCAACCTTAGAGACTTCTCCGATCGGCAAATCCTTCATATCCACAATGTTCAGATCAATCAAATCAATCGTGCCAAACGTGAACTTGCCTTCACTCGGTTTGTTCACTACATTGATAGCTAGCTCTAGTTCTGGATGTTTTTCTAAATAGTATTGCAAGACACTTTTGTCACCGATTAGAATAGGATCACACCGATCATACAACGCCTGTTTGTCCAGTGCTTTGATCGCAATTTCCGGTCCAATGCCTGCTGGGTCGCCCATGGTGATTCCAATGATTTTCTTCATGTTGCTTCCCCCTATCCTATTTCATGCCTTTTTCTTGGTTTTCGGCGATTACTTTTTTCAGCGCCTCTGTCGCTTGTGAAGATACTTGATTGAAAGGCGCACGACATTTTCCAACTGGATAGCCTAATAAACCAACTGTATGTTTGACAATCGTATTCGGATTGCCGAATTTGAAGCAATCTCTAAATGAACGAATTGAATCTTGGTATGTGCGTGCTTCGTCAATTTTGCCTTCTAAGAATTGTTCATAGATTTGCGCCATAACAAATGGATAAATGTTCGAACAACCAGCAATCCCGCCTTGTCCGCCAGCTAATAACGTCCATAAAATCAAGGAGTCGTTGCCGGAAAGAACAGCAAAATCTTTCCGATCGCGAGTTTGTTCAATGTATTGCAGAATATTGTCGAAATTCCCGCTGCTGTCCTTCACTCCGATAATATTTTCAATCTTACTTAATTTCCCAACGGTGGCTGGTGCGATAGCATTTCCCGTCCGAGCAGGAATGTTGTATAAAACGATCGGCATATCCACATTTTCCGCAACTGTTTTAAAGTGGGTATACAGCTCGTCTTGTGAAGCAGCCGCAAAGGATGGTGTGATAATGGATAGCACATCAATACCGACTTCCTTGGCTTTCTGTGATAAACGGATCGTATCTTTAGTGCCCACCAGACCAGTGGATGCATAGACAGGAACCCGTCCCTTCACTTCCTCTACTGCCACTTTCATGATTTCGACTTTCTCTTCTTCTGAAAGAATATAGCCCTCTCCATTTGTACCAAAAACAAAGATTCCGTGAACGCCGCCGTCAATCAAGCGATTGATTTGCACCCGCAGCTCCTCGTAATTCACACGTTCATCCTCATACATTGGTGTTAAAATCGGGGAGATGATCCCTTTGATTTCTGTCATTTTTTCTTCCCCATTCCTTTATAAGATTTCCAGATAGATGTTTTTGGCATCCTCTGGTGTGACTTCTCTTTTATTATTTACTAGTAATCGGGTAACCTCCATGCCTGCAGCTACCAAATCATCCAGATCTTCCTCTGGTACATTGAAGGTTTTCAAGCTTGTCGGAATCTCCAACTCTTTAACGATTTCCTCTAACTGATTGATCATGTAACTAGACTTTTCATCAACGGACAAGGCTTTATCGCCATCTTTGATTACCCGTTCATAAGCAACTGCCAGCAAATCTTTAATCGCTGGTTCATTGAACTTCATCACCGGTGTCAACAGCATCGCATTGGATACACCGTGAGCGATATGATATTTTCCGCCTAGCGGATACGAAAGCGCGTGAACCGCGGTCGTTCCCGATGAAGTGATGGCAACTCCGGCATAAAATGAGCCTAACAGCATCTTGCTTTTGGCTTCTAGCGCATCTGGATTCGTGCAAGCTTCAATGAGATTGTTCATGATCAAATCAAGTGCTTCTAAGGCAAAGGTGTTACTAATTGGATTAGCTTTAGCAGATGTAAAGCATTCGATCGCGTGACATAACGCATCTACGCCAGTCGCTGCGGCAATTGGTTTTGGCAAGTTCTTGATCATTCGACTATCTAAGATCACGTAGTCAGCAATCATTTCAGGATTGACGATCCCGATCTTCAATTCCTTTTCTGGCACTCCCACAATACTGTTTGGCGTTGCTTCTGAACCAGTTCCAGCGGTCGTTGGAATCATCAGGCTGGTGATTTGTTTCTTCGCCAGCAATGGATCATCCAATAATTCTTTGACCGTATACTCATCTGTTGCCAGGATCGATGCCAGCTTGGCAACATCCATCACGCTGCCGCCGCCGATCGCGATAATAAAATCCGCTTGTTCCTTTTTAAATTCATCGATCATCGCCTGCGCTTCATGATAATTTGGTTCCGCCGGAATCTCTGAAATGATCGTATAATCTACGCCAGCTTTTTCGATTAGTTCTTTCGGTGCATCAACTAAACCTGCTCCTAAAATTCCCTTATCGGTAAAAATCACGATCTTTTGAATATCCTTAGCGATGATCGCTGATAACTGCTCAATCGCATGTTCACCAGCGATAATATTTTTTGGCATCTTTAAACTGTAATCTGCTAGCATTTTTTCTTCCTCCGTTTTCCTACTTTGTTAATTGACTGACTTCTTCAAAAAGTTCGACATTTCCAAACCCGCCGGACTTAGTTATGACTTGAATTTCTTGTCCTTTCCATTCAATAGAGGAAAGAACCACACCAGCACTGATTTCAGCGATTGGTTTTATCTGACTGATTCCTAACACATTCATTGATTGGAACAACGTGTCTCCACCAGTGAAGAGAAAAGTATTTTCAGATTCCTTTGACCAAATCGCTTGAGTCAATTCTCCCAACGATTGCCCGATTTTAAAACGAAAGTCCGAAATGTCTAATCCTTGCTCTCGGCTATAAGACTCGATTCCTAAACTCGTTTCCTCGCTCAGTGTTTCAAAAAGAATCAATGAATTTCTCTTCATTAATGAAAGATACTCATCAATTTCCTTTTGACCTTCTGCTTTGGACCAATAATTTGATTGCAGTAGCTGATGGTGGGTCAAGGAAACTCTGGGATAGTTTTGTTGATCTACGTAATCCACTTGTTTTCTCGTAATAGGATTGATACTTCCGCAAATCACAACGAGCGGTTTTTTCAAGAAATAATCCGTTGATTCACTTTCAGGAAATAGCTTGGCGGCCAATACCTTTGCAAATCCTGCACAACCGATCGTGATTGATAGTAACTCTGCCTGCTCCAAGATTTCTGCTTGTTGTTTCAAATTCTCGTCCGTTTCGGCATCGAACACCAAAATACCCTTGCATTCTTCTGGCAGCTCTTCTTTGAATAGTTGCCCATCAAGATTCGCTTCATTTTTCAATCGGTGTAAAACATTGCTTTCTTTCACTGGCTCATAGGGATCGTCTGCGAAGACACTCTGTGAAACTGGCACCTGATCGATATACAGATTTCCATCAATTAATACACGATTCATTTCTGGATAAGCTGGCAAAAACGGAATCGCAGACTTCTTACTAGCGTCTAAAACCGCTTTGATCTCCGCGCTGACATTTCCCCGTAAAGCGGAATCAACTTTTTTATAGACAAAAGGTATTTCAGCCTTTTTAGCGCTTACAATTATTTCATGAATCAATTGATAGGCTTCATCAAAACTCAAGTACCGGCTTTCCGTATCAATCACTAAAACATCGATTTCCTTATTCATTTCAGTAAATTTTATAGTTGTATCGGTTGAAACTACTGTTGGAATCCCCTGCTTTGAAAACTGAACGCCGGTATCAAGGGCTCCTGTAAAATCATCCGCGATAATTAGTAGCTTAATCATCCGTTCACCACCTTTGATTTCATGGTTTCATTTTAGCTTGCTTACTCGCCTTTTGATATTTCTTAGAAGAAAAATACGTTTCTTTTTGAAACGTTTTCGCATTTTTTATATTCTAAAAAGTAAAAACACGCTATAATAGTTTCAATATGAAACGCAAGGAGAAAGTCTATGGCAACGAAAATCAAAATTTTGGGAATTGCCCCTTATGAAGAATTGAATAATTCAATGAGTATCGTCAGTAAGCAATTCACAGAGGTAGAATCAGATATTTACACAGCCGATCTGGAAGAAGGACAACAGGTCGCAGCTGAGCGGTTCGATAATAATTACGACGCGATCATCTCCCGCGGCGGTACTGCTGATTTGATCCGACAAGTAGTCTCGATTCCGGTGATAGATGTTTCGATCTCTATCTATGATATTCTCGGCACCATTCGCTTAGCCAAAAACTATACTGAAAATTTTGCGATCGTTGGATACGCCAGTATTACGGAGCCGGCTCATTTACTCTGCGATATTTTGGGCTATAACATTAAGATCATTACGCTAGATAAAATGACCGATGCAAATATGACCTTAGATATCTTAGTAGAAGAAAACTATGAAATGATTCTCTGCGACGCGATCACCAATCGCTTGGCCTTGACCAAATCAATCAATACCATCTTGATTACCTCTGGCTTCGAAAGTGTCAAACACGCATATCAAGAGGCGCTTACCATCGCGAAGCAGCTAAAAAGAGTCATTCATGAGAAGTCCGTCCTAGAAGAAAGCATCAAGCAGCAAAAACAAAGCTTCGTGATTGTTGACGATACTTTTCATGTTCATTATTCCAATATTTCAATGGAGCTTTGCGACTCGATCGCCAAATCTTTAAGCACAAAAAAAGATATGACAAACGAAAACCAATACTATCATACCTTCAAAAACAAGGTCTATATGCTTTCTGTAAAAAAAATAACGATCGATGATTCGACCTATTTCAGTTGCAATCTAAAAGCTTCAACTCCACCGATCATTAACAATCGCTTTGGGATTTTTTACCAAAAACGAGCGGAAATTGAAGAAATCTTCACGACCAAGCTCCTGTTCACCCAATTCATTCAAGATGAGACGAAACGGGAATTGCAGCGAATCAATAATTTCTATAACTCCATCATTATTGTTGGCGAGACCGGAACAGCGAAGTCCAGTATTGCTTATCAAGCCTTCTTGAATCAGGAAATGCACAATAATCAATTGATTTCGATTGATGCCAAGCTGATGAATGAAAAAATGTGGAAATTTCTCGTCAATTCCACAAATGGCCCACTAGTGGATGAGAATAATACACTGCTTTTCCAGAACATTGAACAGCTCTCAGTTCGAGACGCCGAGCAGCTGATCACGATCGTAAAAAACACGAAGCTTCTGCAAAGAAATAATTTGCTGTTCACCTACAATACCAATAACGTCAGTGAAGAAAAAATTTATAATCGCTTGCTTTTTGAACTGAACTGCGCCAGTATCTATTCGCCACCGATCAAAGAACGAAAACACGAGCTGAACGCGATCACGACTTTGCTGTTGAATAAAATGAATATCGAATGCAACAAGGATGTGATCGGCTTTGATCCCAACGCGCTAAAGGAATTTTTAGCCTTTGATTGGCCAGGAAACTTCAATCAGCTGCAATCAGCTATCAAAGAATTGGTGATCAATTCAACCACCCATTATATTTCTGAGCATCAAGTTATCCAATTGCTGAGAAAAGAACGCTTGATTCAAACTTTCTCGGACTCTCACTCGGGAAGCTTTACTCTGCAAACAAAAGTGGAGAATCCTACCCTCTTTGATTATTCGAAGGAAATCATTTTGAATGTGTTGGAGCAAAATAATGGCAATCAAACCAAAACAGCTGAGCAGTTGGGAATCAGCCGCACAACACTATGGCGATATTTGAAAGACAATTAAAGACTTTAAATTAGACGAATAAAGGAGGAGAAACTGAGTGATCGTTTCTCCTCCTTTTGTTTGTCTTAACTAATCAAGCTTGCTATTGACGTAAAGAAATTGAATGCCTAACAAAACTCCAAGGAAAACAGCATTTGCGATCAAAAATAGATCCTCTGACCATGAACATATAAGTAGCGTAAACACGAGTTGGACACCGCCAAATACAAACGAAGAATTTCTGACAGCCAGCTGCGCTTTCCTCCAATTTTCCGGATTTTTTACTGCTCTAGTTGAGCGAAATCCGTAAACCGATTGCGTTCGATAGCGATCCTTTTGAGCGATAACCGTCTCTAAGACAGGCATAAATACGAAAAAAAGCGCCGTTGGCAGCAAACCAATCAACCAAATCATCACAATCTCTCCTCTTCAACATCTTTTAACGAAACAGATAGACTAACAATAGCCCGATTAAAACGAGAATACAGCACGGTATCAAAACCCTTTGAATGAGCAAACGAATTTTCGTACCAAACCCTCGTTCAAACTTAAAACGGTCATCCTGTTTATGTATCTTAAATTGATAAGTCGTTCTTGCCCAGATCAAGCCATTGATCGATTTGAAGATTAATGCGATCACTATCAACACGACAAGAACAATGAAAACAGATTGAATCAGCTGAAGCCATGCATGGTTACTCATTTACCCACCTCATAGTAAACTTTTTATTTATTATATCACCCGTAAACCTCCACAATGCGTATTCCAACGGACATTTTCCCTAGTTTTTTACAAATGCTAAAAAATTGGAAGACACTATCGCAATTGCTGGCAGTCGATTCTATCTTTGATTGCGTATAATAAAAAGGAAAGAAATTTAATCAAAAGAATGAGGTGGCCATTTTGGAAAAATATGTATATGTTGTCTCGATAGTCTTGTGTGTTTTTCTGGAAGCAACTTCGACCATCAGTATGCCATTATTTCTTTTATTATTAGGAATTGTTTTTGCTCTCGCCACTTGTCGCATATTTATCTTTCGTAGATATGATCTGCTCTTTCCTTTTTTTCGAGGAGATAGCGAAAGCGGGAAAGCAATCCTTCAATGCACTAGCCTCATCGTCTATATCACCGCCCTATCATTCATTGCTATCGGTTCTTGGTTGTGTTTACAATAATCAGCTACAATTGAACGACAATTTTTGAACAGCACTTGACACTTTGTTGAGTGCTATTTTATTTGCCCACGAAAAAGAAAATCCTAAAACCATTTTACGATATACTGGAAATACGGAATGTCAGCCCGACTGACATCCTTAGAAAGTCTATGCCACAAGCGCGAGCTTTAATTATACGAGAATTTTTCTATCATAGAAGTAGAGGGAGGAAAAAATGAAAAACTTTTCTAATCGGTTAAAAGAGGAACGAAAGCGACAAAATATGACTCAGCAGGATTTAGCAGATCAGCTTCATATCTCAAGAACGAGTATCTCCAATTGGGAGGTTGGCAGAAATTATCCTGATCTGGAAGTCCTTGTTCGATTGAGCGAAGTAATGAACCTCTCGCTGGATCATTTATTGAAGGAGGATATCGATATGGTAGAAGATTACTCGCAAAAAATTAAAACAAGTAAGAAAAAAAGTACCATCATTAAGGTTTTAGCGGGAATACTGATCGGACTTTTTGTTGTTACAGGTTTGAGTTTGAAACTTTTTGTAGTTGGCTGGGACGTTGAAAGTAAGAATGTTCGTATTGACTATGCAAAGACACCCGATAATAATGCGACGCTTAGAATTGATTCAAAAAATAATCGTAAAGTCGAGTTGGTAAAAAATGGCTCGGACGAAATGCGGGTTGTTGAAAAATTCGAACCCTTCTTTATAAAACGACCACAGAAATTCAGCTACTACTCTATTCATTCAACTACTGAGCAATTTCAACAATTAAAGTTCAAAGATAGGAAAGTCTCGATTAACTGGACGATCATTAATAACGCGGACAAACAATATCACTATCAAAAATACCCGCTGTGAGAACTTAACAAACGTAAAGCCGAATGACTGAACGACTTTCTAAAATGAAAGCAAACGGTCATTCGGCTTTATTATCGTAATGTTTCAAAATGGATTCGCCTCTCACGAATGCTTCAATAATACTTTGCAAATCAACCACCTTTACCTGCTTTCTTGACAAAAAGGCGATAAATTTCGGAAATTATTCTGAGAATACAGCTGAATTTCCAGATATTCTTGTTCTATGATCCAATAATCTGAAAAAATCGTTGGAAACACAAGCAACAGACCGACAATCAAAACCAACCAATAAACCTGCTGCATCGGCGGATACCCAAAATTCGTCAGAAGAACACTGATCGCGTTCCATATCATCAAAAACATTAATCCCTTTCTGTACGTAAAATTCCCACCAACCATTCTTGGTCTCTTAAAGTGTGGGCTACCTTGAACGAGTTCATCAATCGAAGGCATCGCTTGACCATTCTCCCATTTTGGGACAGCTTAAGTCGTTATCCTATTTTTTTAGCAACCTGTCGTTGTTGATAAACGAAAAAATGATCTTTAGTACGCTTTTGTACTAAAGATCATCTGACATTTTCTAGGCAAATCGCCAATTCTTCATTTTCAAATATGCCAATAAATCGAAGATCGTTTTAGAGAAGATCAAGAAAACGAAGATTACCAGTATATTACCTGTAAATGAGTTTAACATAAACCCTTCTGATGAAAATCTGGCAAGTGTACTTACTGGGTCAGAAAAGTTTAAAGGAAACAGTCGTAAGAAATCATTGATTGATCCCACTCTAAACAGCTTGGTCAATAAATAAGGTAGGAAAAACAGACCTAATGAACAAGAGAATGCTGACATTGGTGTTTGCATGATCGCCGAAATCAAAAGCGTCACACTGGCTGAGAACAAGATACCCGCTAGCTGTAAGAACAAGATGAAAAACAGTGCCTGCCAGTGAGTCCACTCCAATGGAAAATCAAATAGTTTTATGCTGAAGTTAGTCTGAATACTTGAGCTTCCGCCAGAAGTATCAAACAATAGCTTGAATAGACCAAAAGTTAACAATTGAAACCCGATAAAGACCAGCGTCGAAGTTTTGATACCCGCGATAAGTTTCGCAGCATTCATTTTACTGCGTCCATATCTGGTCACATAGAGGAGTTGATTGATATTATTGCTTGTATCCCCTGAAAAAATCTGTGCGCAAATCAAGATCACTAGTACATTCACTAAGATAAAAACCTGTCCAACTACTGTAAATAGGTTTTTCCAAGGAGAATAGTTGCCGATTTTCAAAGGCTTACCAAAGCTTTTCAGGTTCAAAGAATTGACTTTCTTGATTTTTATCTCGTCTATTGTCAACTGTTTCCCTTGTTCGTTTTTACTGATCATTTGATCTGAGACTCCAGCAATTTGATCCTCAAACATATGCTGCCCCATCTGATAATAAAACATTGGTGTACTATAAAATTCTTTACTATTCTCCTGTCGAAATTTCAAATAATCTGTAAAGATCATCTCAACCTTTTCATCCGTAAAATCTCCTGAATATCTGTCCCGAATCAATTCATTTACATCCGTCTGAAATCCTGATTTTTCATTGCCCTTTTGAATAGAATAATCTTGACTATAGAAGTAACCCACAAAAAGGATTCCTGCCAAAATGATTAACCCTGCGATGATGGCACCTTGAGTGGTTCTGCTTTTCTTGATTTTCTCAAATTCAAATCCCAGCAGTTCTCTCATTTCATAACGCCTCCTCTCTAAAATAATGCAGATAGAGATCCTCTAGTGTCGGTGTCACTTGTCTCGCTGATTTTAACGGTTGTTCGATGGAGACGATTCTTAAAACAATCCCTTCATCGGAATGCTTTTGATTACTGACGGTATATTTTTGAGTCAATTGATGAACCAATTTATCAGGAACGACACATTCCCAGACTGCGCCATCGATTTCATGCACGAGTTTTTGCGGTGTCCCTCGATTGATTAATGACCCCTGCTTGAGGATCAAGATTTCATCTGAGATGTATTCCACGTCTGAAACGATATGGGTCGATAAAATGACGATTTTTTCTTCAGAAAATGAAGAAAGCAAATTCCGAAACCGCACACGTTCTTTAGGATCGAGCCCAACAGTTGGTTCGTCTAAAACCAGCACTTCCGGATCATTAATCATCGCCTGTGCGATCCCTAATCGCTGCTTCATCCCGCCGGAATAGGTTTTGATCTTCCGATTTTGAACATCTGACAATCCAACCAGTTCAAGTAATTCTTTGCACTTCTTCTTAGCTACTTTTCTATTCAAGCCCTTCAGTGAAGCGACATAGAGCATAAATTTTAATCCAGAAAAATCAGGGTAATAGCGAAAATCCTGTGGCAGAAACCCCAAGATACAGCGAAAGTTCTCCGCTTCCCGTAAAATATTTTGCTGATTGTATTGGACATCTCCTCTGGTTGGCTTCATCAGACCGCACAGAATTCTAAATAAGGTTGTCTTTCCTGAGCCATTCGCTCCGAGAAGTCCATACACCCCCGGCTTCAAATCAAAGGATACATTATTAAGAACTTGCACATCTCCGTATGTTTTTGAAATATTTCTTAGCGTTAATTCCATTTTTATCCCTCCTTTGGAATCTGTCTTAGTTGACTGTAGACTACGTACATCAAGATACTGCTAGTAAAAATAAAGCCTGCGATCCAGTAAGAAAAAGCAATCTCATAGATATTCCATAAATTCATGATGATAATGCTCGCTGCCCCAATCAATCCGGCTACGCACCATAAGACGGTTCGATTCATATTGTTGCGCCAAAATGTGACCGTCGAGAATAGAATGATCGTAAAAACATTGAATGGGACTAGCAAATAAAACAAAACTTTTATCAACGGAATTGCTAATGTCGCATGTGACAGCAGCGAAATACAAAAAATCAGAATAAAGTCAGCAATGCCAAAAATCAGCAGCTTCATTAACGTGTGTTGTCGCAAATCATATTTGAAACTCTGCTCAATCATCCACATTCCTGAGGTAAAGCTTTTGTAAATCTCATCTGTAAAAAAAAGAATCGAGAAAATCAATAGAATCATGTAACTATCCATCATCAAAGAAAGGGCGGTTCCCTTCGTTGCATGGACAAAAACCATAACTATGCTAAGTATTAAAATCAAAAACTGACTAATCCATGTCTTTATTGAAATGAAGCGAAGTGTCGAAAGAAAAAGATTTAAATAGGAATGCTTTCTCAGCTGATTTTGATTAATCCTTTTGAGTCCAAGATCAATCGTTTCTTGTTTTTTATTCTCTTCGTTAGAAATTTGATAGGATAATAAAGCTTTTTCAATTTTCTTAGTCATGCTCAAACTCCTCTCTATCCAAAAACTTCTCCAGTTTTTTCAACCCTTGATTGATCCTTGATTGAGCTGTCGGCACAGATGTATCAGTAATTTTTGCGATTTCTTTTACCTTAAAGCCTAGATAATACTTCAAAATGATTGCATCCTTTTGATCCTCATTCAAGGAATCCAATGCTTTTTGGATACTCTCATTTTTATTCAGCATGTCGAATGAAGCCCTGTCTTCTGTTATTTGATACTCTTCATAGGTGACGGTTTCTAAACGCTTCTTTTTGTGGTAGTTATGACAGGTATTGACCGCAATCGTAAATAGATAATTGAAAAATTTCCCGCTAAAATGATACCTGTCAATATTTTCTATCAGCTTCAAAAAAATATCCTGTGACAAATCGGCAGCGAGAACACGATTTCCATAACAACGGCGAACACAATAAGCAAAAATTTGATCATAGTATTTATTGACCAGCACTTCCCATGCCTGAGAATCGCCACTTTTTATCCGTAAAATCAACAGATAGTCATTCATTGTTCTCACCTTCTTTCGAAATCCCTCTTCATTAAGATTAACAAACGAGAAACAAAAATCATTTAAAATGAGCAAAAAAAAGAGAAGCTTTTTTTCGCTTCTCTCGATCTGTTCTAATTTTGTTTTCCTAAGCCCGCTGCTTCACAAAATTATCGGTGGCATCCACCACAATCACATTCTCTTCCAATAAGCACAGCTCCTCCATCAGCAGGCGTTTCATCTCTTCTTTTGTCAGCGGCGATCTCCCTCTGAAGACACCTTCTCCATAAACCTGCCAAGTCGCGGCGTCTTTGATCTTTGCATGTTGGATAATATTTGGTGCAGGTTCTACTTTGATTGAGACAATTAAGTCATAGTGAACTGCGTCATTTTTTGTTGAATCTCTTGAGTGCTTCATCAGCAAATAAATGATAACAAACACTAAAATTGCATCAATAATTAGTAGTACTTTTCCCATTTTTTCACCCCATCACTTTTAACAAAAGAATCGACACGCCACAATACAATAAAGTATATTCTGCCTACTGATCACAAAACCTTTTTTAATAATGAAACATCTTTTTTTGTCACCCTAATTATACCAAAATATGTATCCAAATAATAAAGTTCACTTATTTATCTTCTATAATTTATCGTTTCGATTATTTTGAATTGTAAGGTTACTTTAAGGTTAAGACCAGTTCCATGCAAGTTTGCCTCCCTATACTAAACCTATAAAGGAACAGGGGGTAAAAATCATGACAACAACGATCTTAGAAATTACTGATTTGCGAAAAAGCTATGGGCACAACGAAATTTTGAAGGGGATCGATTTGCAGATGCTGCCAGGAAAAATTACCGGGTTACTTGGTCGAAATGGTGCCGGCAAGACCACCTTGATGAAATGTGTTTTAGGACTGACCGCTAATTTTGAAGGAAAAATGCTGTTTAACGGACACAATCTGAACACGACGGATACTCAGACAAAAATGAAAATCGGTTCGCTGGTGGATGTCCAATTTTATGAAGACTTGAACGCTTACGATAATTTGATGCTTTCCATTCGCTTGATCGACTCAATTCCACGGAAGGATCGAAAACGGATGATTCAGGAAAGCTTGGAATTTGTGGAACTAAATAATGCCGCTAAGAAAAAAGTGAAGAATTTTTCTTTTGGAATGAAACAGCGTCTAGCGCTGGCACTCTCATTGATGACGAAACCAGAGTTATTGATTTTGGATGAACCATTTGTCGGCCTCGACCCAATCGGCGTGGAAGAAGTCAAAGGAATATTGCGAAAGCTTTGTCGTGAACGTGGCACCGCCATCCTCTTCTCCAGTCATCAAATGCAGGAAATCTGCGACTTGACCGACAATATTCTCGTTTTAAGCAACGGCATTATCAGCTATTCCGATCAAAATACACATTTTGAAAATCAACAGGCTCAATTGATTGAGCTAATGAAATAGGAGGAAGAAATCATGGAAATATGGACAATTTATAAAATGGAAATGATCAAAACGTTGAAAAGAAAAAATAGCTTGATCCTGCTGATTCCGTCAATTTTGATCGTGATCATGGCTTTTGGTATCTCGACTGGCGGACTAACTTTTACAGGCGCGGTAGCATCCGGTGATGGCAGATTCGCTTGTCTCGACTTTGTTACTGCCATGTGGTCGTTTTTTAATACTTTGGGGATTTGGGGCATTTTATTGATTTTAGTCACGGCTTTTCAGTTTTCCGGCGAGATTTCCAGCGGACAAATCAAAATGACGTTACTTCGAATCGGCAAAAGATGTCCGATCATCAGCGCCAAATTTTTAGCCTTAGTAACGACAGCTCTTGGTGCATTTGCCCTATTTACATTCGCAGCGGGCGGCAGTTACTATCTCTTTGTCGCAGAATCATCGATTGGAAACGGCAATTTCTCTTCTTCCATGATTGATTTACCAAATGCTGCGGCAATGATTGGTTTCATTTTTCTGCATCTTGCGCTATTCATGGCAGTAACTCTATTGGCGGGATTGTTTCTATCGCCTTTTATCGCGTTTATCATTTCGCTGGTCAGCATGTTTGCGGTCAGTTATTTGATCAATACCAATGCCTTTGAGCTGACGAAATATTCGGCATTGTCAGTTAGTAATCATTTGATTAGCGGAAAAGCGGAGTATCTGCTTCCAGCATTTCTATCTTCTCTTTTAGTCATCATCCTTCTTTTAATTCTGACTTCACTGCTTTTTAAAAGAGTGGATATAAAATAGCCTCCTTGAACGGTATAATAGAGAGAAATGATTAGTTAAGGGGTGTTGTTCGATGGCATTTTCAATCTTAGTGGCCGACGATGAGCAAGGGATCGTTGATTTTGTCACCTTATATTTGGAAAAGGACGGCTACGAGGTATTCACTGCTTCCGATGGTGAGCAGGCTTGGGCCTGTATTCAACAAGAAAAAATTGATCTAGCAATTTTAGATATCATGATGCCGAAATTGAACGGCTATCAATTGATCAAAAAAATCCGGGCTGAAAAAAATATGCCCATCATCTTCTTGACTGCTAAGGATGCCAGTGCGGACAAAGTATTAGGCCTAGATATCGGTGCTGACGATTATGTGACCAAACCTTTCGATCCTTTGGAGTTAGTCGCTCGAGTCAGCGCTCAGCTTCGCCGCTTCTACTCTTTGGGAGCGCAAGAAGTCAATGAACCGGAAAAAATCGCGCTTCATGATTTGATTCTCGATCTAGATCAATGCCTCCTATTCAAAGAAAACGAACCAATCGCTCTGACTTCGATCGAGTTCAAGATTTTACGTCTTTTAATGGGTACTCCAGGACGTGTATTTACCAAAAAGCAGATCTACGAAGCCGTTTGGGAAGATACCTATATTGTGGATGACAATAATATCATGGTCTACATCAGCCGTCTCAGAGAAAAATTAGGAACCAGAGGGGAGGAATCTTATATCCATACGATCCGCGGATTAGGATATAAGATACTGCCATGAAGAAGAAGCCCAAATCATTAGGACGCTTTTTGACGAAGAAGTATATCACGACCTCACTGTTGTTGCTTTTTTTGATGTCGGTTTTTGCTGGGGTTATGCAACTTTTCATAGGTATAAACGCTACCTCCGCTGAACTTTCCGCTGAAAGGATCGTTCGAACTGATTATAAAAAAATGGATGTTTCCGCTTTGGAAGCTGTTGATGGCTGGGTTGAGATTCTCGATGACAAGAATAATGTGATCTATACTAAAGGAAAAGTCAAAGAAAGAAAGAGCCATTACACACAAAAAGAATTGTTAGAGATGGACGGATTAACGTCTATTCTTGCAAAGAGAATCTACCAACTCGGTTCTTTATATGTATCTATCGGCGATAAAGGGCATCAATACCTAGCGACTTTTTCTTCATTTAAAGGCAAAGATGGTCGAAACTATACTTGTGTTGCAAAACTGCCTCAGAGCCAAATCCGAGGAAATATTTCACCTGTTTACCATAATTTTTCCTCTCTTATTGCTTCATCAGGTTTTAAGTGGCTACCAATAATTGCGATTCCACTGTTACTGATCTTCATTCTTTGTGTGCGACGCTACTCGAAATCGGTCAAAGAACACATCGTCGCTCCAAATACGGTTCTAATCGACGGACTAAGAACAATAAAAAACGGCGATTATTCGAAAAAGATCCATATGAATGCCGAGTATGAATACGTGGAAATTGAAGATTCCTTCAATCATATGGCAAAACAGCTAGAGGAAGCAGAACAGCAACGATCCTCTTATGAAAAGGAACGACAGCTGCTATTCGCCAACATGGCTCATGATTTACGAACACCGCTCACTACGATCCAGGGTTCAGCCAAAGCCGTGGCCGATGGCTTAGTTAGTAAGGATAAGCTGAATCAAACAATGGAAACCATTATTACAAAAACCGATCACATGAACGAGCTAGTGAATCGACTACTGATCTTCTCAAAACTAGAAAGTCCTGACTATCAGCTGCACATCCAGAAGTTCGATTTATCAGAATTGATTCGTGAAGTTTTGTTGGATCAGCTTGATGCAGCTGAAAGCAATCAAATCGAGCTGACATTTGATCTGATAGAAACATCCGTAGAGATTTCTGGTGATCCCGTCGAATTACGGCGCGTTTTTGATAATTTGATCGGCAACAGTATGCAACACAATCCGCCAGAAACAGCTGTTCATATCCGACTCTATACAAATGATAATCAAGTGATTTTCGAGATCAAAGACAATGGCGATCCGATTTCGAAAGAATTGCAGAAACATTTATTTGAACCATTCGTCAGTGGTGATAGTTCTCGAACCACTAAAAACGGCAGCGGACTGGGGCTTGCTATCAGTAAAAAAATTGTGGAAAAACATGGTGGAAAGATCGTCTTTGTTGAAATGAATGATCAGGAAAAAATGTTTCAAGTGTTTTTATTTTTATAGAATATGAAAATTTATCCTAAATAAACTACCCTCCAAGACTATTATGCATCTCTTGGAGGGTAGTTCAGTTTAATTCTATTAGGAGGTACGAAGCTTCAGAAGATATGACGGATGCTCCAACCCTGTTGGTTCATAATATTCCTTCGACTGAAACTGAAATCCCAACTTCTCCAATAATCTCTTTGAAGCAAGATTTTCAGGATGATGCCCAGCAAACAAGGCTTGCAACTCTGTTTCTCCTGTTGTATAAGCAATCACACCTCTAGCCGCTTCTTCCGCAAATCCTTGGCCCCAAGCTTCTGGTACTAAATGAAAGCCCAACTCTGCAATCTGGTTTTCCGAATCATAGTCATGCAGTCCGCAGCAACCAATAAAAGTCTCTTCTTCTTTTAGAAAGATCGGCCAATATTGAAAACCGAAATTCGTTTGGCTTTCAATTTCTAAAGCTAATCGCTGAACTACTTGCTCTCTTGAAAAGCTTCCATCCTTGGCAATAAAGTGAGTGACCTGTTCATCCGACCATAATTTATCAGCGAGCGACTGATCGTTTGCTGTCCAATAGGAAAAAAATAATCGTTCGGTTTCGAATTGTTTTTCTCGCATAAACTTCTCTCACCTCATCAGAATTTACTTTTCTTTATTTTAATGGATATTTTTCTTGTTTTTCAACAAAAAAATATCCAAACAAACGTATTATCTTTTTGTTTGCTTGGATATTATTTTTAAGTTAATTTTAGTATACGCGAACACCGAAGTCTGGTGCGTAGTATTGAGTCGAACCATATTTCACGTTTTCACCTGGTTGTGGTGCATGAATGTATGAATCGCCCCCTGCTGAGATTGCTACATGGTAGCTAGATCCTTGATCGCCCCAGAATAATAAGTCGCCTTGCTGTGCTTGGCTGACATCGATTGTTGTACCTGATGACTCTTGTGCTACAGTCCAAACACCGATATCTTTACCCGTTACTTGCTTGTAAACATATTGAGTAAGACCAGAGCAGTCAAAACCACTAGTATCTTTCCCACCCCATACATATGGTGTGCCGATATATTTTTCAGCTTCATTCACAATTTGTTGTCCCTGTGAATTTGTCGATTGTTCAGGAGCAGTTTGTTCCGGCGTTGTTGCTGGTGTTTCTGCCGCTGGTTGTTCTGGCGTCGTTTGCTCCGGTGTTGTCTGTTCTGGTGCTGGTGTTTGTTCTGGTTGAGTCTGTTCCGGCTGAGTTTGCTCTGGCTGTGCTACTTCTGGTTGTTTCTCCACAGTTGGTACTTCAGCTGGTGCTTGCTCTTCTTGTGCAGGAGCTTGTTCTTTTTGTACCAGTGCATCTGGTTCTGCTTGTGGTACTTCTGGTGTTACTACTGGTGTTTCTGGTGCTGGTGTTACTTCAGCTATTGGTGTATTATCAACAACAGGTTGGTTCTCAACAACCGGAGTCGTTTCTACAACTGGTGCTGCTGTTTCTACTGGAGCTGTTTGAGCGACAGGCGCTGCAGCTTCAGTTACTGTACCATTTCCTACTACTACTGTTTGTCCAGCATAGATATTGCTGTCTGAAACATTGTTCCAAGCAAGGAAATCTTCAACGCTGATTCCGAATTGAGCGGCGATGGAGCCAACTGTATCTCCTGATTGAACAGTATATTGCACTGGTTGAGCTGGTGTTTCTACTGCTGGTTGTGCTACTGGCGGAACTACAGGTTCTGTTGCGTCATAGCTAGTTAAATCATGTTCCTGAATCGTTGAAACCAATTTTTGAACATAATCTTTATCGTCATTGAAGCGTCCTTCTAACGCTGCGGCAGCTGTTTGGTAGTCCTTCGCGTTACTGCGCCAAGTACCACTAAAGTAGTTTTCGTTGCCGTCGCGAGAAGTTGTCTTCAAGATTTCTATATAGTCTTCGATTGCTTCCTTATATGACCCATATTGTTTCATTTCTTTCTTTTCAGTCGTACCTGTTTCAGGGTCTTTCCTATCTAGCATCGCAGACTTGCCTTGATATTGACCTTCTAAGCCAAATAAATTGTAATAAGGGGCTTGTGCATAATCAGTTTGTCCCCAATCACTTTCAACGATGGCTTGAGCGATCATAATCGAAGCATAAAGATCATGCTTTTCGGCTAACGGTTTGATTTCATTTGAAATTTCATTGATAAACGCTTTTTTATCAACGTTTGAGGTGGTTGCAGTCGTTTTGCCTTCAACAGCTTCTACTTCATGTGTGTTTAGTAGTGGTGCCGCTACTGAAACCGCTACTAGTGCTGTACCTACAACAGCAGACCCTTTTTTCAAATTGCGATAATTGATGGTCTTCTGTCGTTTTTGCTGACGCAACTCGCGCCGTGTTAAAACTTTATTTGACATTTAACATCTCTCCATTTCTCTCTCTCATTGCTTTCTTAACGTAATTAATTATAACACAATAGAAATGGCTGGTCATTGTTAATGAACTGCATTTCTTGATATTTTAGATTATTTTTTCAGAGAATAGACCAAAATCGCCTATTTTTCAATTAATTTCAAATTTCTAAAAAAATTGATTCTACAATAGTCTTTTAAAAAGTTGGTTAAAAATCTTTTTTGTCAAATCGAACAAACGAGGTGAAAATATGCTAAAAGAGAAAATTAAGAATTTACCAAAAACACCTGGAATCTACAAAATGAAAAACACGAGTGGGGATATTATATATGTAGGAAAAGCGAAAAATCTGAAGCAGAGAGTCAGCTCCTATTTTATCCAAAACAAGCAGCACTCGCGAAAAGTTTTAGAGATGATTCGTTGGATCGATGATTTCGATTATGAGATTGTTGACACAGAATTCGACGCTCTCTTATTAGAATGCCATTTAATCCATCAAATTCGCCCACGATATAATCGAATGATGAATTATTATGAGGGATACGGGTTCTTTCAACTCATCGATAAGGCGCCATACTTGAAAGTTCTAAGTGAGTGGTCTGCTGATGGTCTGGTGATTGGTCCCTTTTTCAAACAGAGCAAGATTCAGGAATTGAAGGAGATTATTAATAGTACCTACCGTCTAGATGGACCGTTAAAATATGTGGAGGGCATCGTGAAAAAGTATGATGAAATCAGCCCTGAAGCCGAATTTGACATGCGTATTCAAGAGATTAAGCAAACTCTCTCGGGTCAATCAACTGCTCTGCTGACACGGATTGATCAACGAGTCCAAGCTGCAAGCGAGCGTCATGACTTTGAAGCCTCCGCACAATGGTGGAACAATTATTTAACGGTACAGCGTTTTTTGCGGCGCAATAAACAGCTGATTCAGATTATGCAGAATCAAACGTTTGTGGGGATCTTACCGGAGAATGGTTCCTATTATTGTTACCTATATGCTAAAGGCGAACTGCTGAACCGCGTCATCTATCAACGGAAACCAAACTTTCAGCAAGCAAAAAAAAGGTTGGAAAAAGAGATCTCCGCAAAGACCTGGCAGCGACTTGAGGGCAAGACACGCTTAGATAAGGCTGATGTTGATTTATTCCCCATTTTTTTCAACTACTTGAACCAGCATGGACAGGTTTTAGGCTTTGAATCGCAAGAGAAATAGTTCCTATTTGTATTCGATTTCAATCCTTGTTACAATCATCGTAAGTGTTATGAAACGGGGGATAAGAATGCAAATTGAGAAGATTACCAAACCAGCACAGACGATTGTTTCGATGTCTACGCATATTTCACACGAACACATACCAAATTACATCGGAACTTCTTTTGTAGATTTATTAGAATACATTCAAAAAAATGGAGCTGAACTGGTTGGCACACCGTTTATCTCCTATTTAAATCTGAATGACCAAGGCCAGCCGAAAGACGAGCTGCTAGATGTGGAGATTGGCTTCCCTATTAGTAAAGAAATTCCTTCCACAGAGAAATTTCAAAGCTATGAACTGCCTAGCTATCATGCCGTACGGACACTTTACGTTGGCGACTACGATGACCTGACGGATTCATATAAAGAATTGATTGAGGCGATCAAACAAGAGAATGGCATCTTCACCTACCGCAGCTATGAATACTTTTTGACAGATGCCTCGGTTCCGTTGGACGATCAAGAAACGATGATCGAACTAACCTACCGTTCAAAACGGAAAGAACTTTTAACAAACTAAAGCCTATATATTAAAACATGATGAGAAGCCCTTCAAGACGATTCTTGAAGGGCTTTTTATTACGAAGCAAGCTTTTTGAGTCTTCAACACTATGATATCCACGTTCTTTTATCTGGCCCTTTGCAGTCCGTTTTTTAGATAAAAAAACACTTTAACGCAAGACGTTAAAGAGCCTTTTAAAAGTCACTTATAATCTTCGAGCCCTGCATTTCGAAAATAAAGATGGAAATCGACTTGAATTGTATTTTGTTCGATCATTTATAAGCTGAAATTAAGCGTTTTACTCCATATTCGGGTAAAAAACCGATGTTACTTTCATGTGTATTGTATAAGCTTAAAAATTAACAAATAACTAATTCGAGCATTTAGACTTTTAATTAGCACATTCATCAATAATTAACAAGTTCTTTTTAGAATATGTCCAATCATTTTATATCTGTCTACAATTTGAATTTAACTGCTTGTTCAATCGATAAAAAGGAGTATATTTTCATTATTTATTCATTTAAAACATTTGTCCCCAAGATTTAAAAATTCGTTTTTCTTTTGAATAATCCAGAATAGTCAGACTGGAATTATCCACGATTCCGCTCTCACGGATCTTCGCCAAAGGAATCCCCTTCAACGTATTCAGTAATGCCATCAATAAAATCCCATGACTAACAACTAGAATCTTCGCCTCTGGATGCGTTTCTGCCACATCTTGGATTACCTTTGTACTACGGGCAATCAAATTTTCATAAGACTCCGCATGGAATTTTTCAGCGTCGAACAAATCAGGACGTGTTCGATAATTTTTTAAGTCCTCTGGATAAGCTGCTGTAATCTGATCAATCTTTTTGCCGTCCCAATCGCCTAAACGCATTTCTCGCAAATCTTCAATAATTGTTAATTCAGGCGGCGTAGGATTTTCCTCCAGAATGATTTTTGCTGTTGTTTGTGCGCGCATCTGCGGGGAAGTTAATGCTAGATCAAATTGGATATTGGCTAAATGTTTTCCCATTCGTTTTGTTGCTTCTACACCTGATTCAATCAAAGGTGAATCGACAGTCCCTCCGTTGAACAGCCCTTCCGCATTATTTTCAGTTTTTCCATGTCTGACAAAATAAAAAGTAGTCACACTCTCACACCCTATTCATTATTATCTCCTCGTTTTTCGCAAACGAGTCTTATTTCCATACATGTACAGTTTCACCCACCCAGTATACACTACTAATCAGTGATTTATACCAAAAAGATTAGCCCTATTAAATAAAATCCCAAAAATTAGCCATTCTATTTAAATACGAAATTCTGAAACACGTGACATTGGAATCGGATTCATTTATAATAAAAACAACAATGAACATGATATCGATGCAGTTTTTCTTAATTTGTAGCCGTTCACCAATTAAAAA
Source organism: Enterococcus sp. (assembly GCF_032555305.1). Classification (GTDB taxonomy): domain Bacteria; phylum Bacillota; class Bacilli; order Lactobacillales; family Enterococcaceae; genus Enterococcus_A. Next base: position 18,447 of record NZ_JAWGOQ010000033.1, on the reverse strand, counting down.
GCCTTGATATTTAATTTGAAATTAATATGAAAATTGATTTAGACAATTAATCTTTAAGAATGGAGGACAACGCATGGAAAAAGACCGAAAACAAACCAGCACCGACTTGGCACTTGCTACTGCAGGTATATTTAGTTTGATCCTTTTCAGCATTTTAATGCTTGCACGCGTTGTCGAGGAACGCCAAGTGATGGATCTGGTAAGTCTTATTACAGGGGCAGCCGCAGCTTTTTGTTATGGAAAATTTCTGTGGATCAAACAGAAATCATGGTTGACCTTGTCTGTCATCCTATTCGCTTTATGCATCTTCTTCTTCATTCGCTATCTCTTCTGATTTCTTACTGCCGATATTTTTTATTGGCAGTTTTTTTCTGCCCTGATTTTTGCTACTATTATATAGTGCTATTTCGATAGAATATTAAGGAGGCAGTTATGTCCGATTTTGCTACACTCGTGGATTATCTTACGACGGCTCCATCTCAACCAAATTTTCAATCTGATACACTCGTGATTGCCGGTAACAGTTTACCGAGTTTGATCGTTTCTGCGGCGAAGTTTTGTGAAGAAGAGCTTACGATTCAACGCATCATCTTTGTGGGTGGAATCGGTCATGGCACGGCTCCTTTGATTGCAAACTGCAAGAAAATGTATCCTGAGCTCGTTCGTTCAGAATGGGAGGAGCTTTCTGAAGCTGAAATCACGCAGGAAATCTTTTCTCATTACTGTTCGCGCAGTCTCGAGCAAGTTTTAGAAAAAAAATCAACCAATACAGGTGAAAATGCCCGCTTTTCCCACGACCTTTTTGATCAAGACGCACCCAATAGCTTTTGGCTCGTGCAGGATCCAATGGTTCAGAAGCGTACTCACATCACTTTTTGTAAAGAATGGGGCTTAAGCCAATCAGCGATCCAACCGCTTTTTTTCGAACAACCAAAGCTGATCAATTTTGATGCCAAACCGCAATTTGAGAATCCCAAGATGGATAGCTGGTGGGAACCTGATTATTTCTTATCCCTAGTTATTGGCGAGATTCGCCGACTGAATGACGATGAACACGGTTATGGACCCAAAGGCGCAAACTTCATTCCTCACGTGGATGTCCCCGAAAACGTCCTGGCAAGTTATCGCCGATGTCAGAAATATTTGGAGCATATTGAGAGAAAATAAGATAGAAATAGCCTCTGCTTTTTGAAAGCAGAGGCTATTTTTCCAATTTATCTAAATGAATTAGGCTATCCATAGATAGTTTCCAAAAAAAGAAGCCCTCACTCAGAGAACTTCCTATTTTTATTCAATTACGGTACTGACGAAGCCAGCAACCTTATCAAACAAATCTCCGAAGAAACTTGAAACGCTCTGCCACAGACCGCCAAAATTCGGATTAGCGATAAAGTTCTGAACCTGCGAGATCACCTGATCCTTATACATGTAAATGATAAATAGCAAAAATAATACGCCGGCAATGCGCCACAGAACTGAACCGACCTTTACAACAAAAAATACTAACAATGCGATAAACGCAATAGCTATCAACTGTTCCATCATGGATTCCTCCTTAAATTTCTTTATCTATACTTCCACGTCCGATAATTTCCAAATGATTAACTTATAACAGTATTATGCCTCTTTTCTTTATTTTTTACATGGGTCGAAAGTCTGATATCTGTTCGGGAAATAAAATCTTAAAAAATAGAATTCTTAGAAAATCGTAAGCGCTAACTTTGCCTGTTTATTAGGGTTGGAGGCAAACAAGCAAAGAAAACGAGTCTTTTTTATTTGTTTTTTAACAGAAACTTTCTCATAAACTCTAAGCATATTTACGCTGTATTAAAAATTATTCTTGTTACTGTGGTGGTAAATAAACCGTTGAAGGAGTCGTATTTGTGCCAACAATTACTGAACAAGCCTTAGAAGAATTAAGTCCCTTTGAATTAAGTCTCTTTTTAGAACAAAAGATTCATGAAAATAAGAATGTCACCAACCTATTGAACGCAGGACGAGGTAATCCAAACTGGACCGCCCCTACTCCCCGCGAGGCTTACTTTTTACTGGGCCAATTCGCTACACAAGAAACGTTATATGGTACGGGCGAACTAACAGCTGGAATGATCCAATCTGATACAGGCCGCGGTGAACGATTTGCTGACTTTTTAGCCGATCATCCTGGTAAAGGTGCCGATTTCTTGAAGAAGCTCTGGTTTTCTGACAATAACTATCTAGGAATGCCAAAGGATGCTTGGTTAACCGATATGCTGGATCATATCATCGGCGACAATTATCCTAACCCGGTCCGTTGCTTGACCGCCTGCGAAGGACCAATTAAAGCCTATTTGAATCAGGAGCTTTTCTCTGACAGCACGATTCCTTTTGATATTTTCGCAGTTGAAGGCGGAACAGCAGGCATTTGTTATATCTTTGACACACTTTTCAATAACTTTTTATTGAATCACGGCGATAAGATCGCTTTGATGCTGCCGACATTCGCACCCTATTTGGAAATTCCTGAATTGCCAAAATATTCGTTTGACATTGTTAAAGTTCAAGCGAAACAAACGATGATCGACGGCAAGATGACCTATCAATACCCTGACGAAGAAATTAACAAATTGCGCGATTCTGATATCAAGGCTGTCTTTGTCGTAAATCCCAGCAATCCGACAGCAAATGCATTGGCTCAACCAACGATTGACTTACTAAAGGATATCGTAGCAACAGATAATCCTGAATTGATGATCTTGACCGATGATGTTTACGGGACCTTCGTTCCAGTATTCACATCACTATTTTCAGAGATTCCTTATAATACCGCCTGCATCTACTCGTATTCGAAATATTTTGGAGCAACGGGCTGGCGTGTTGGAACGATAGCTGTCGCTAAACATAATCTATTTGACGAATTGATCGCCAACTTGCCGCAGGAAAAAATCGAACGATTGAATGAACGCTATGCATCCCTGACGGCTGATCCAACAACAATCACTTTTATTGATCGGATCGTAGCCGATAGTCGCGATGTTGCGTTGAACCACGCCGCTGGTCTTTCAGCTCCACAACAAGTTATGATGGTGATGTTCAGTTTATACAGCCTGTTAGATGAAGGTAAAGCTTATAAAGCCGAAGTCATGGACATTTGCCGCCAACGTGAAAAATTACTGTTTAATACATTAGGATTGCAAGAACCGCTTGAAGATTTGGACACCGCCTACTATTGCGAAATCAATTACGAAGATTGGACCCGTAAACGTTACGGCAACGCCTTTGCTGATTATCTGAAAAATAAATGGACGGTCACCAAAGTTCTCACCTCACTAGCAGAAAAAGAACAATTGATGCTTTTGAAAGCCAACGCATTTGGCAGCAGCGAATGGGCAGTGCGTGTTTCCTTAGCGAACTTGGCTACCAATCAATACCCAGAAGTCGGTAAACGAATCATTCGCTTAACCGATGAGATCCGCGACCAATGGATGAAAACAAAATAGCAAAAAAAAGTTCAACATTCGTTAGGAATGTTGAACTTTTTTCGTCTCTCATTATTTATTGATCCGACGATAATTTTCATCAAAATATATGCCCTTGCGAATATCATCAGGCATTCCAGCATAAGGAGCTTCACTGATAACATCCTCATTGTCTTCCCCTGCTTCACCAACATAGGTGATGTTCGCAAATTCTGGGACAACTAGTTTAGGGTACGTTTCATATTTTTCTCTAGCCTCTAGCATTTCATCAATATGCTCGTTTTGGAATGTCACCGTGATTTCGGGATGCTCTTCCACCCATTTAGGAAAGAAAATTGTGCCGTGCAGCTTCTTTTCATTTGGTATAAAATCCAACGCAACGTCGGTACCAGTTGGTTCTGTCCAAGTAATTTTGTAGACTCCTTCAGTTAAGAGGTCCATTTGTACTTCTTGATCCTTTACCCAGCGGCCTGCGACCATTCCTCCATGAATCCGATAGTCTACTGTGTGATCATTTTTTGCATACCATTCATATTCCCAGCCGTTATCATAGGTATAAATAAAGTGTGTGCCGACAAAGTCTGCCAATGTTTTAAATTGTTTCAATTTGATCCCTCCAAATTTTTCAATATAAACATGTAATTAATTACATGTTTTAGATTACTTGATTATGATAGAATGATTCTATTCAATTGTCAAGGGGGATGTTTACCATCGCACAAAAAAATACATTGCAATATATTATTCTAGGAATGCTTCAAGAAGAGAAAAAAACTGGCTATGATATAAAAACGGCCTTTACAACAGAAATAGGCGAATTTTGGCAGGCGAAGCATAGTCAAATTTATCCTGAGCTGTCTAAGCTCACAAAAAAGGGCTGGATTGCTTTTCAAACGGAAATCGTGGGGACAAAATTAGAAAAGAAGGTCTATTCACTGACCGACACCGGAAGAACCGCTTTACTCGACTGGCTTAAGGAACCACTCACTGAGCTGCCGACAAATAAGGACGAGTTTGTTTTAAAATTGTATTTTATAAAAAGCATGGAAGACGATCGACTACCAGAGATGATTCAGCAGCAAATCGATTTGCATCAAAAAAAATTGGCTCATCTAGAAGAACGCAAACTTGCTGTTTTTCCAGACAAAAAGATCAAAGAAAATTACGGACATTACCTCATCCTGATGCATGCGATTCATCGTGAAGAGGAATACTTAAACTGGCTGGAGAGCTTGACACGCAAACAATAATTGGCTGAGGAAAAACAAAGCCAATTGGCTGTTTTCAGCAGATACTCAAAAAGATATGCTATTAAAAAACAAATGGAGCATTACTATATGAAAAAAGTTGTAACAATCGCTGGTTCAGATGCTACTGGCGGCGGTGGTTTAGAGGCAGATTTGAAAACCTTTCAAGAGTTCGGTACCTTTGGCTTAGCCGCGATCACTTCCATCGTAAATTTAGATCCCAATGATGGTACCCATCATTTGTACAGTCTTTCTGAAGAACTGATTCAAGAGCAGTTAGCTTCTGTCTTCGCCGGACCAATTGAGGCAATAAAAACGGGACTCCTGCCTTCGAAAGAAATCATCGAGCTAGTCAGCGCGCGGATTCCAAAAAATATCCCCTTGATCGCTGATCCTGTAATTGGCGGCAAAGGTACCCAAGATTTTATTCAAAATGATCAGGTTCGTGCTTTACGAGAAAGCTTACTCCCTCAGGCGTTGATCACTACACCAAATTTACGGGAGGCGGGTATTTTATCCGAAATGGGTGAACTCACTTCTGAAAAACATATGCAGGAAGCGGCGAAAAAAATTGCTTTATTTGGCGTTCAACACGTAGTCATTAAGGGCGGCGCGCGGTTAGATACAAAACAAACGCTCGATCTTCATTATGACGGCAGAAATTTTCAGCGTTATCCTCATCCCGTCATCGCTACGCCCTACAATCATGGTGCTGGCTGCACATTTGCTGCGGCGATCACTGCGGCAATTGCGAAAAATTGTCCCGTTGAACAAGCGATCAAGCTGGCAATCGATTTTGTGCAAGTGGCGATCGCGATGGGCGAAAAAATCAATCCGTATGTTGGCCATGTATGGCATGGCGCCTACACCCACGGAGAAAAACGATTGGAGTATTCAGATGAACAATGATAAACGAATTCAAAACCTAGTATTAGTTGCTTTATTTGCGGCACTGACCTTAATGGGAACCATGATTAAAATTCCCTTGCCAACTGGTGCCTTTATTCATTTTGGAAATTCTGTCGTACTGTTGGCAGTTCTACTGGTCGGCTATTGGCAAGGATCACTCGCTGGTGGGCTCGGATTTTTCGTTTTTGATATTTTAAATGGTTTCGCGGCTGAGGCGCCTTACTTTCTAATTGAAAGCTTCGTTGTTGGCGCTGCGGCATACGTCGCCTTCTCTTTTTTCAAACAAAAACCAACACGTATTCGCCAAGTGATCATAATCGGAATTAGTGCCGGTATTGCTAAATTCGTCATGTCAGTCATCAAAGCCACAGTCATGTCGATGATCGCTGGCGCACAGTTGAAACCCGCCTTCTTCGCAGCACTTGCTACGATGCCTGCCACAGTAATCAATATATTTTCAACGATTTTGATTGTCAGCCTTGTCTACTTCCCATTAAGACGTGCAATGCAGCTGATTTTTCATAATCAACCAGTATAAATTATGCTATAATAAACTTCCTTGGCAGGGGCGAAAGCTTAAATAAAAGCGTGTCTAAAAATCGATCATCCGATTCTTAGACACGCTTTTATTCTTCCATCGGCGGCACTTCATAGTATTCTTTACTCATAATATCGCGGTAAACGCCAGGTATCGATTCCCAGGAAATGAATGAAATTCGCTTCACATAGGTTCCTTTATGCTGAACCAGTGCATAATTCTTTCCTTCTGGCGACTGTCCGCCTTGAAAATCCAAAATCATTCCTTCCCCAAATGGATCATCCGCCACCCAGATGTTCTCATACGGATTAAAGCACTTAACCCACTGATTCTGATTTTGATACTGTGTCAAAAATAGACCGCCCGCAAGAATGATCATAATCAACCTCTACATTTTGTAGAATCCCTATTTCATCGAATCCAATTGCTTTTTCGAATCACAGAAAACCTGCCACGATTTTATTTGCTGCCCGTCTACGACTACCTTCCAAGCTGCCGGAAATGCCCAATGTTTTTCAGCTTGACCTAAGTAAGACCCACTAGCTTTACCAATGATCATCGCAAATTCTTCATTGTCTATATAATCCTCAATCACGATCAAATAATCTGGAAACCAATCAAAATATCCCTGCCAACCAGTCTTCATCGCTTCTTTATCCTCACACTCGCCATAGGTATCGATGAATTGAAAATCATCCGTCATCATGTCGATGATCTTTGATAGATTTTGCTGGTTGATTGCTTCTACGAACTGTTCGACTATTATCCGCTTCACAGGTATTCCCTCCTAGATAGGCTTTTTATTAGTATAACAATTTTCGTGATCGATTTAAAAAAATGAAAGACAGAGCAATCGGCATTTTGGTCATTCAGGACTTAAGAACAACCGTTTAAGATACTTGTTTCGCACCGAGTGCACTTTTTGGTAGAATTTTATTATTCAGAAACGATTATTAAAAGGAGTGAACAAAATGAATGAGAAAAATGAAAAACGGCAGCTTGCTATCTTTTCAGTAATTGCTTTCGGGCTTCCTGTTATCATGGGGTTGCTCATGTGGTACGGCTATAGTCATGATAAAGATTTAAACTTATTTACGATTACGCACATGTATTATCCTGCGGCGGGCTCTATGATCGCGCTATTGGTTAGTAAAAGAAGGACACAATTAATACCGAAGACCTTCTTTATGTGCTATCTATTTCAAACTGCGGTGATGATCGGTTTCAGCCTTATCAGTTTGTTTGTGAATAACCCTTCACTTTATAGAATCGCGGTATATTTTTCCATGTTCGGTGGTTTATTATCACTGATTTTCTTGATTACAACGAAGAAACAGCAGCGAACTGCTTATGGTTTGTCCCATAAAAATTGGAAAGCGACAATTGGAATGGTGCTGCTTTATCTCCTTCTATATATTGTACGAACACTTGTCGCTTATTTAGCCGAAGGCAGCCTTGCACCATTGGCAAAAACCTTCTCTGATTCAATGACTTGGATTGCTCTATTTTCTATCCTTATTTCAGCTCCTTTGACCTTTGTCCCTTTTTTTGGTGAAGAATATGGTTGGCGCTACTTTCTCCAACCAATTCTGCAAAAGAATTACGGTTCTCTGAAAGGTGTCCTGCTGCTTGGTATCGTCTGGGGGCTGTGGCACCTTCCGATTAACTTCTTCTTTTACACTTCACCATCGGTTGGGATCATCTCCGTTACCAATCAAATCGTTGTTTGCATTGCTTATGGCATTTTTTATGCTTATGCCTATATGAAAACCGATAATATTTGGACGGTCGTTGCGCTGCACTTTCTAAATAATAACCTGATTCCAGTTTTTAGCGGCGATCTGAGTGGAGAATCCATGAGCGGCTACAGTATCACCTGGAGTCAAGTTGGTGCCATGGCAATCCTCATGACCCTCTTCTATGCTTGGCCTGCTTTGACTAAATTCTTCAGAGACCGCAGCAAGCTCAATCCAACACCAGAACAACGGGCAGATCGTGTTGCCTACGCGTTAGAAGTCGAACTGAAACAAAAAACTGCTGGATTAGGATAAATCGTACGTAAAATACACCAAGACTGCAATAATGATATTGATGTCTTGGTGTTTTTGGCAATAGTTCAAATTTTAAACAATTAAAATAGTTTATGAATACAAATTAGTTTTATTATTTTATTTTAATGTGTTATACTTTTATTTGTAAGTTTGTTATTAAATGAAAGGACGAAGGAAGATGACTTTTTTTGAAACAGAAAAACCTTACCGTGTGACTTTTGATTTAGAAAAGAATATCTTTATTGTGTATTCGACTGTTACCGGTCAACAAGGAACTGGAATCACCATTGAACAAGCGATCTACGACTTAAAAAAACCTGCCTAAGGAGCGCACATCTCAATGAATGAAGCCTATAATTAAAAGCCTCTGCTCACTAATTGAAAGCAGGGGCTTTTTTGTGTGCTCAGCTTACATAATTGTTCGTTAATGATAAGGTGAATGCATGTCCTCTACCCTTCTTTCCAAGTTATACTAAAGCTACGAAACTCACGGAGGTAGAATAATCATGAAAAAACTGTTATTTCCATTCTTCGCAATAAGTTATTTGTTGGCCCATATCACCCTGCATTTGTCTCTATATCCAATCAATTGGCTGTCTAGCTTGTTTCATTAATGAGGTGGAGAAATGTTTGAAGTAATCATCCAGTTTATTAGCGAGTTGATCAGTTGGGTAATCGAATTTTTCGGTCAAATCATTGATGTGGTATCCGACATCATCATTTTTTTATTCTCTGCTCAACTATAAAAAGTCCTAGAGTCCAAAAAAAAGGACTCTTTTTTTCTTGACTATTCCCTACTTTTATTAGATGATGAGAATTTGAGCAAGAAAGTAGGAGAAACATGAGTATCTTAGATTTAACAGGGATCGCCCAACAATTTGGCGACAAGATCCTGTATGAAGATTTAGAATTACATTTGAATAAAGGGGAACATCTCGGCCTGATTGGACAGAACGGCGCCGGAAAAAGTACCTTGATCAAGATTATTACCGGTGAGCAGCTGCCGGATGAAGGCACCATCGCTTGGCAAAAAAATATCCACGTTGGTTATTTAGACCAATATGTTGAAGTTGATCCCACCTTGTCTATCAAGGACTTTTTGAAGACGGCTTATGCGTCAGACTTTGCTAAAGAAGCGAAAATCGGTGAACTGTATATGGAATACGGCGAATCAATGGATGACAAGCTGTTGGAAAAGGCTGGCCGTTTGCAGACGGAGCTGGATCAGGGCGACTTTTATCAGATTGACACCTTGATCGCCGAAATGAGCAGTGGTCTGGGCCTAGATGTACTGGGCATGGATACGCCGCTGGAAGATTTGAGCGGCGGACAACGGTCGAAATTGATTTTAGCGAAATTGTTACTGGAAAAACCAGACGTATTGATTCTGGATGAACCGACGAACCATTTAGACGATGATCACGTCGCTTGGTTAAGTCAATTTCTACAGGATTTTTCTGGGACCTTTGTTGTGATTTCCCATGATCGCGACTTTTTGAATCAGATCACGACTCATATCGCGGACATCGAGTTTGGTAAATTGACGAAATATACCGGCAACTTGAAGAAAGCGCTGAAGCAAAAGGAACAGTTCCAAGAAACCTATATGAAGCAATACGCTTCTCAAAAGAAACAGATTGAAAAAACCGAAGCCTATATTCGCAAATACAAAGCTGGTTCCCGTTCAACCATGGCAAAAAGCCGTCAAAAACAATTGGACAAAGTTGAACGCTTGACGCCTCCTTCTTCAAACGCGATTGCCCACTTCGAATTTCCTTATGCACCGATCGTCACAACATTGGCACTTGAAACAACGGATCTGGAAATTGGGTACCAAAGACCCTTATTAGCACCGATCAATATTACGTTGCGTTATGGTGAAAAGGTCGCGATTCGCGGATTCAACGGGATCGGTAAATCAACCTTGCTGAAAACATTGATCGGAGCAATTCCAAAAATTGCCGGAGAATTCCATTTTCCAGCAAATACGAAGGTTAATTATTTCGAGCAGGACCTTCAATGGGAAAATCCGTATCAGACGCCGCTGCAATACTTGAGTGACCATTTTCCAAAAGAGACTGTCAAGGAGTTGCGAAAACATTTAGCCAAAGCAGGGTTACCGAATCAACTAGCGCAGGAACCGCTTAGCACCCTAAGCGGTGGTGAACAAACGAAGGTCAAGCTTTGTCAGATGACCATGCGAAAAGGCAATCTGTTGATCCTCGATGAACCTACAAACCACATTGACCAAGCAACGAAAGACAGCCTGCGGGAAAGCCTAGCGAATTTCGCCGGCACTGTCATTGTTGTTTCCCATGAAGAAGGCTTCTATCAGGATTGGACCGATCGTGTGATTGAAATCAGTCAATAAGTAGCTAATAAATCAACTACTCCAACAATCAGTGCTGTTTTCAGCTCTGCTGTTGGAGTTTTTTTGATAGCAAATGATTCTTGTAACAAATCCACTAGAAAAGCTGATAGATCAAGACTCAACTGTTGGTTGAGCCTCTTTTAACGAAAGGTTTATTGTGTACAAAATAGCTGTGAGCATATACTTATGGTAGAGGGTCAACCAATCAACAGTCGCTAAAAACCTTTGTCTGTTACGCTGATATTTGTCATTTCAAGCCTTCAATTCTTATTACATTAAAAAAAAGGGGGATTATATTAATGAATAATAAAAAGAATAGTCATAAAGCAAGTTATCCAGAAGGAGATATTCCAAAAGCGGTTCGTGTTGAAAATGCAGCAAATATTTTGGTCATCGAATTTGATAATGGGGAAAAACGCTATCTAAAATCACATTATATCAACGACTATTTAGATGCCTATTCCATTAAAAGAGGACATGGAAAACGCCGCTTATTATTTTGGGGCGGTCCTGCCAACATGTGGTTAGGTTCCGAATTCGAAATTCAAGAAGATGGTACCGTGGTTCTATTTGGGAAGGACACGTATTCGCCGCAGGAGCTTTGGTATGAAAGTCAGCCAAGTGTTACTCTCTTATAAGAACAAAAAGGCCGCGTCGTTTCGCGGCCTTTTTGTATGACTGGATTCAGATGTTATGGCTACCATTTTAAGGTATCTTTTTCTTCGGCAGTCAAACCAAAGTTCTCGTAATGCGCCGCTACTCGCTCGCGTAAATCAGGAATCATAGCGCCCTTTTTTACTAAAACATCCACTCCTGCTGGGGTTACCAGCGATTTCTCAAAGCGAATCACTAAGACATCGCCTTTGATCGTTACTACCTGCCAGTGACTGCTTAAAATCCTTAAAACGCCCAATCCACGCCAGATAAATCCCTTCGCGCCTAAACGATCAATCCCTTTAATTTGCTTCGTTTTGCCATCCACTTCATATTCTACCAAATCAAGTAGTTCTACTGCGTTTTTTTCCGTTCGCTTATAGGTGATCCGTGGATTTTTTCTTTTTTCTGACAGCCACATTGGAAAAGTTGTTCCTTTGATTTCCCAAGTACCATCCAGTTGAGTATGCCATTCTGTCATGCCCTCACCTCATTTTCTTCTTTTTAGTGTAAAATAAAACATATTATTGCCAAAGAAATATGCTTTCAGAAAAAAATTAGGCACGCCGAATCTTTTTCTTTTATTTTCCTGATTTTGGGTGTATGATTGCATCGTAGAAAAGTTTAGAGAAAGGTGGGAATCTTTTGAGTTCAAGTAAACATCCCATTTTAAAACATACAAATGGACTTTCTCTAGAGGAAGTCAACGGTACTGTGGAAGTACCGAAAGGAAAAAGTTTCTGGCGGACATTACTCGCCTATTCAGGACCGGGAGCCCTAGTCGCGGTCGGTTATATGGACCCAGGAAATTGGTCAACCTCCATCACTGGCGGTCAAAATTTCCAATACTTATTAATGTCGGTCATTTTACTATCCAGCTTGGTAGCAATGCTATTGCAATATATGGCTGCCAAACTAGGGATTGTCACTCAAATGGACTTAGCCCAAGCAATCCGTGCCAGAACAAGTAAATCGTTAGGAATCGTCCTGTGGATTTTAACCGAGCTGGCGATTATGGCAACAGATATCGCTGAAGTTATCGGGGCCGCTATCGCATTGTATTTACTATTTAATATCCCACTAGTCATCGCGGTCTTCATTACTGTCTTTGATGTACTCGTGCTCTTACTGTTAACAAAAATCGGTTTTAGGAAGATCGAAGCAATCGTCGTGTGTTTGATCTTCGTGATCCTTTTCGTTTTTATTTACCAAGTAGCTTTGTCCGATCCTAACTGGGGCGATGTTCTAAAAGGGTTCGTACCAACGCAGGAAACTTTTTCAAATGCGCCAGCCATCGGCGGACAAACACCGTTGACAGGTGCTTTAGGGATTATCGGAGCGACTGTTATGCCCCATAACCTGTATCTCCACTCCGCAGTTTCACAAACACGGAAAATCAATCATGCAGATGAAGAAGAAGTAGCTAATGCGGTGCGCTTCACGACTTGGGATTCCAATATCCAATTGTCAATGGCTTTCATCGTGAACGCGTTGCTGCTGATCATGGGTGTGGCGGTCTTTAAGACTGGAACAGTCAAAGATCCTTCATTCTTTGGATTATACGAAGCTTTATCAAATCCGGCTACTATGAGCAACAGCATCTTGATGAACGTAGCCAAAACTGGTGCCTTATCTACCTTATTTGCTGTTGCATTACTGGCCTCCGGTCAAAATTCAACCATTACCGGAACTTTAACTGGACAGGTCATCATGGAAGGCTTCATCCACATGCGGATGCCAATCTGGTTGCGTCGTTTAGTTACACGGTTGATTTCTGTAGTCCCAGTATTGATCTGCGTCTTGCTCTTTAGTGGAAAAGGCGTGATTGAAGAACACGAAGCCTTGAATAACTTAATGAATAATTCGCAAGTTTTCTTGGCCTTTGCTCTGCCATTCTCCATGCTGCCACTATTAATGATGACCAACAGCAGTGCCGAAATGGGCGAACGCTTTAAAAACAAATGGATCATTCAACTGCTGGGTTGGATCTCAGTTATTGGATTGACTTATTTGAATCTAATCGGACTGCCTAGCCAAATCGAAGGCTTCTTTGGAGACAATCCAACTACGGCAGAAATCGTGACCGCAGACAGCATCGCCTATGTCTTGATCGCCGCTGTTCTTGCATTGCTCGTTTGGACAATTGTTGAATTGCACAAAGGCAATAAACGTGTTGCTCTCGCTGTAAAGGAACTAGATGAAGATATATCTGAATAAAAAGAAGCTCTTAGAAAATCGCTAAATGGATTTTCTAAGAGCTTCTTTATTTTTCCTGCTTCAAGGATTTTCCTGAAGTTCAACCACAAAAATATACAATAATAATCTTCTCTTTTCTTATTAACCTTACAACTATTTGTTTGGATACCAATTAATCCCAGCCTTTTTTGCTTGGGAAAATAATTGGCGGTAATTCAACTGATATTCTTGCTGATCCTTGATAAAATGCGTACCGCACTGACGAAATTCAAAGGCAACACCTTGCGAAACTGCTTCTTCCCTCAATTTCAAGATCCAATCATAGTTCAACGGTCGCGCATTTTTATGGTATTCGCCACCGGCCACGACTAATTCGATATCTTTCAGATAGTCACTAATTGAAATTTCTTCAATCAACGGCTGACAAGCGATATTCTTATGCTTAATCGGCAATTCTTGTAATAACGACAATCGTTGATCAGCCCGCGCTTGATTTTCCACTGAAACACCAATTGTGACATTGTCATACCCATCGCCCCAATCATCTGGTACACAATCCATCAAACGCTCGATCCTTTTGGTCAGGAACATAAAATTCAGATCGCTGCGTTCCTTGATCATTTCCCAGCATTCCCCTCGCCATGGATCGGCAGCTTCTATCAAAAAATCACTGGAAAAACAAACAAAGACCATTTGACCACCCTTCATTTTATAGCCATTTTTGGTTTTCTTCACAGGAGCATCAAACTGAGCTGTCTTTTCAATCTTGCTGGTATCGACCGCTCGTTTTTTATCACCTTCATGAATAAAACAATATTTACAGCCTTCACTGACACGACGGCAGCCCCGCCATGGATTCCACATGCCCATTGTCTCACCTGCTTTTTTCTTTTATCTTATCAAATTTATCAAGAGCATAGCGAGCTATTTCGTTATCAGAGCATTAATTAGCTAAAAATGCTAAAATTAAGCCATAGATTTTAAAAAGAAGGAAGTGATTTTTTGGAAGAATATCGCGGCTTGTTAGAAAAGACGATTTTACTACAAGAAAAGCCGATCATGATGTCCTTGCTGATTATGAGCGATGGCGAAAATAAAACGGAAGTCTTGATCAAAGACCGTTATCTATCCAGTTATGTTTTTCGTCTACCGGAAAACAAATATATGATCCATATCGAAGGTCGCCGCAACAAGCGCAATCAGTTAGTTGCCAAGCATTTTGAGATCATGAATCCTGATGAATACATCAAGATCATCGGCGCACCAGAATAATAGAAGGAAGAGGAGCAATTCCCTTGTCAAAGAAAACTAAACTAGTTGCTGCGATTGTGATTGCGGCAGCTAGTTTCGCTGTTTATAGCGCAAAAGACCATTTCCAAGAGGCAAAACCAAACACGCCTCAAACAACACAAACACAAAAGCAGACACAGGCCCAAGTCGTTTCGCGGCAACAGGACCTAGCCCAGCTCAATTACGAGGGCACGCAAACGATCGAGATCAATCAAAATAATCCAACATTTTCAAAAGAAGACCTCTCAACCACGAATGGACCTTGGGAAAAATACGGAGATTTAGACCACTTGAATCGCGCGACGGATGCTGAAGCGCTATTGAATAAAAAGCTGATGCCAACAGAAAAACGCGGGGAAATATCCAGTGTGACCCCGACCGGCTGGCACAATAAAAAAATCAATGGGCAATACCTCTTCAACCGTTCACATTTGATTGGCTATCAATTAACTGGACAAAACGCCAATTGGAAAAATTTGATTACCGGTACACGCCAGTTGAACAGTCCAGAAATGCTGCGTTTTGAAATGGATATTAAATATTATCTAGAGCAAAGTAATAAAAATTATGTTCGCTACTCAGTCGTTCCTGTATTTCGTGATGACGAACTTTTAGCTCGCGGGGTACACATGATGGCCCAGTCAATTGGCAGCAATGATGTTCACTTCAACGTCTACATTTTTAACGTACAAAACGGCGTAACTTTGAATTATGCGGATGGTACAAGTACTGTCGGGACAAGTTCAAGCTCGCACGCTTCAACTTCATCGTCCGCTTCTACTGACAAAGAATACGTCGATAGCAGCGGCAAAGGCTTGATCAAAGGTTCAAAAAGCGGTGTCTATCATCTGCCTGGTAGTAAGTATTACAACAATACGACCAATCCGCGCGCGTGGTTCAAGACGATCGAGGAAGCGAAAAAGGCCGGATATCGACCAGCAAAATAAATTTGCAAAAGTTTTCACATTTACTCTTTACAGATATATTTCTTATGTTACAATAATGTTACGAAATATGCATAGAATCGTAACATTGAATAAGAATGCCAGTCCAACTTTTTGCAACTTATAATAATTGGAGGTATTAACAGAGTTCACAACAGATATTTGTTCGAATGATTTAGTTGGATGGTATACGGCATGAAGATGAGACTCATTTTTCGCTTTTTGAAAAATGAACTCATACTATTGAATAAGGAGTGATTACTTTGAAAAAAATTTTTTTTGCTTTATCGTTATTAATTCTCTTCCCCATCGGTGTAAATGCCGAAACTGAGAGCTCTTCTACAGCGGATAATTCCCCTGTAGCTGCCACTGAACAAACAATCCCCACTGAAACTCAAAGCTCGGACAGTGCAACGGTTGAATCCAGTTCTACCACTGAATCAACAACCGCTGAACCGACTGAAAACAGCGAGGTTAAAGATATTCAGCAAGCCAAGGATGATACGATCGAACAAATCGAAAAGGAAACTGGCGTGAAGAAAAGCAACGATCCAATCGGCAGCGAACACGATCCCGCAAAGCTTCGCGAGATGCTAAAAGAAGATTCAATGAAGATTATCATCACTCCAAGCGAAGTTGACGGCTACTCAGATCAGCAACTATTGAATGCCATGACCCTTTGCGAACGTATAAGCACTGATACCTACGGCTTGGATGTCGGCGGTTATGCCCGTATCCTGCAAGCTCTTTACAAAGATAAGACCTTATCTTGGGATAAAATTGAAAATATTTTGAGCTACAATCCAAATAATTATACCAATGCTCTTGAAATGATTGATCAGATTGATAGTCTGCAAGCTTATCTAGCAGCACTTTATCCTAGCAACAGCTCCTTCATGCCGATCCGCCAAATGAGCAATCAAGAATTGACGAATGTCTTGAAGTACATTTCGCCGATTCAGGAAAAAATGATCGGAACCGAAGGTGACTTCTTCCCTGGAATCATCGCTTGGATCAGTCGTTACGCAGAAAAAGACGATGTTCGTAATGGGGTGACCGGCTCCAGTACGACAGATACTTCAACATCTGAAAGCTCTACGGAAACTTCAACCACGCAAAGTGCCGAAAACAAGTCACCTGCAAATAATGATAATGACAAAAAAGAAGATAAAGGCGGCTTCCTGCCAAAAACAGGTGAAGAACGACGCACCTGGTTGACTGTAGCCGGTGTGATTATCTTAGCGCTGATCGCGTTTATCATGGTTCGCCGAAACCGTAAAAAATAGGACAAAAAATCAGTGAGCAAAGAAATTTTCGCTCACTGATTTTTTTATTTATTCTTTTCTTGATAGGCTTGCCAATCGGCTTCAAATTGGGCAATGCCATTAGTAGTAAGAGGATGACTCCATAATTTAGGGAACAGATTTCCTGGAATCGTCGCAATGTCCGAACCTGCTAAAGCCGCTTCTTCGACGTGTCCTAGATTTCGTACACTGGCTGCGATGATCTCTGTATCAAAGTCGTAAATATCAAAAATTTCTCTTAAATCACACACCAGTTGAATGCCGTCAGAAGCAATATCATCCAGACGTCCTAAGAAAGGACTGACGTAGGTGGCTCCAGCCTTAGCCGCCATCAACCCCTGTGCCGCAGAAAAGATCAGGGTGACATTGGTTTTGATGCCTTCTTGCGAGATCGTATGAACAGCCTTTAGCCCTGCTTCGGTCATGGGAATCTTCACAACGATATTCTCCGCCCATTGATGGATCTCCCGAGCTTCGCGAATCATGCCCTCGCTGTCCAACGAAGTGACTTCCGCGCTGACCGGTCCATCAACTAATTCGCAAATCTCTTTGATGACCGTTTCGAAATCTTTCCCTCCTTTTGCAATGATCGTGGGATTTGTCGTAACACCGTCTACCAATCCTAGCTGATTGATTCGTTCGATCTCTTCAACATTCGCTGTGTCTAGAAAAAATTTCATGTTTTCCTCCTATTTAATAGCTTGTTCCACTGCAACATCATTTGCCATTCCGCCGACTTTCCTTCTCTTCAAGTATACTCACTCACCTCAACCACTTCAACAACAGCCCGAACCTTTGTGACAGTTTTGTTAGTCGCAGATAGGTCCCTCGCCCGATTTTTGGCGCATGAATCCTTGATAAGCTAAATGTATCAAATTTGAAAGGACGATCAATCGATTTATGATCAAAAAAATACTTGGAGTTATCATCGGAATTTTCATCTTGCTATTTGGAGCGATGCTTTATTCCAAAAATTCATCCAGTGAGGTTGCAGGTACCCTTGACCAGCTGAATCCTTTAGTTCCTAAAAGTGAAATTTATGTAAAAACAACGAAACCACAGTCAGTCAATGGCTAC
Organism: Enterococcus sp.; assembly: GCF_032555305.1. GTDB lineage: Bacteria > Bacillota > Bacilli > Lactobacillales > Enterococcaceae > Enterococcus_A. The sequence goes on along the minus strand of NZ_JAWGOQ010000033.1, from coordinate 408 downwards.
GGAACAGCAAACTACCAGCAAATCGCTGCTGATGAAAATGGCAAAACACGGACGATCCAATTTAACGGAATCACTGAACTTAAGACTGATCGCTATTTAAAACTATCCAATAAAGGGGCTCATATTGAAACCTATGAAGAAGTTCGCCGTGATCAAGTGCCTGAAAAAGCGTTAAAAGAAATTGATCCAAGATAAAAATGCAGGAATGATTGAAATCATTCCTGCATTTTTTTTGTATGTTTGAAAACCACCTGCTATGCTGGTGGTTCAAAAGAGCTTCCAGCGTGGTATTAAAAAGACCTCCCAAACTTGATAAACTGATGTTGGTTTCCCGACCGCATCACCATCAAAGATAGGAGGTGTCCTTATGGAAAAGGACAAAGAAAGTTTATCACATAGTAAATGGAG
>NZ_JAWGOQ010000032.1:0-64911 GCF_032555305.1 Enterococcus sp. | reverse complement strand
ATTTCAGGTCGCTCGCAATGGCTTTTTTATTCTACGCTGCTTGCTAAGTTGTGTACTTTTGCGTTGCAATTGTATGTACCTTTATCTTGCCACAAACAATTGTCTAAATCATGTGCATAAATATTATGTTTCTTACAAAAAGACTCGCATATGAAATGATCAACTTCAAAATCATCTGAAGATACTAGTGAAATATCCACGCCACAATACGAACATTTTGTGTTATATATTTCGAAAAAAATCTCCTTATACTGTTCATTATTAGTGACAGCATTTTTCATATTATCATATTTTGATCCACTAACTATTTTATCCCTCAAGTCCTCCTTTTTTCTATCCGTATTCCGTAATCTTTCGTTATATTTAGTACATCTATAATCTTCTATTCTGTCTACCATCTTGTTACTCCTCGAGCAGTTCTTCAATTTTTTTGAACCCAGCTACTAACTTATCAATATCTTCCGAATTCATTGTTTTATACTCATCGATCCCGTGAACAGAGTTATCAATCATATCTCTCACATTCTCATCTAATGTTTCATTATTTTTTAGTTTATCCAATATTTTTTGATTCTGCTTTACTTTTAACATTGCTTTTTTAATTTCAGTCAATAAGACTTTATCATAGTGTTTTTCAGCATTTATTTCAGAATGTCTTTGTAACCTAGAATTAAATTTCGGAATAAAACCAAGATTTAGACAATCAGGATTTTGTGAGATTATTAAAACTTCGATAAAGGGATATTCTTTCTTTATAATCAGCTTGAACTCTTCCCCTGTGAACCTTTCCTGTAAATCCAAATCAGATTCTTCAAAGAGCCTAGAGTCTATCAATAGAATATTAGACTCAGTCAGATCAGAGCACCCAAGAAGATCAAGATAATTTGTTTTTGATTCAAATTCTCTATCTTGAGTCTTTAAATTGGGAATTCTATATTCTAAATTCTCCAAATATTCTGACAAAGCATCTTCCACTTGGTCATCTATATAAAGCAGTTTTATTTCATTTTTATCTTTCAATTCTATTCACTCCCTTTTTTTTCTTCTTGTTCATACAACACACATTCAAATAAAAAACCATTATGTCCATCAATATTATTAACAGTTCCATCTGTTGAGAGTACGGAGCTGTTCACCAGCCACATTCCAAGCCCATGTCCTTTATCTCTAGTTGATTCATGTGGCTCCAGAATTTTGAAAGGAGAATTAATAAATTTTTCACTTAATCCTACACCATTATCAGAATATTTGATCGAAAATGCATCATCTACTATTTCAAAAGAAACTTCTATCTCTAGCTTCTCTATCCCTTTTTCATTTTGTTGAATTGAATTTAATATCAAATTATCTAAAATTACATTCACTGCATCTTTAGAGACACAAAAATCGTCTTCATCTCCATATTTTTTTAAAGAGATATTCTTTAAAGAAGGATATTCGATATTCCACTTAGTAACAATTTTGTTCAAGAATAATTCAATATTCATTTTCTCAATATCAAAAAACTCAATCTCTACTTCCTCAAGAATGGTATCTAAAAATCTCAGCAACTTATTGTTAGTTTCTTTATTCTTACTCAATAATCTAGGAACGTTATTATGAGATCTTCTTTGACATCTGCTTGAGTTCAAGTCTTTCCACATATCATACTTCATCAACGCTTTGACTATATGATCATAATTAGTGGCTAGATTATTTCTTTTGTTATCTAGTTCATGAGCCACTGACATTGCTTTTAACCCAGAAGTCGCTAGTACATTCAAAAGTCTTATCTCATACCTATACTGTTCTTCCTTTTCTTTGCTACTTTTCTCAATAATAGAAGAATTATAACTATATTTAGAGAAATCTTTAGCGACTTTTACCAACTCATTTTTTTTCAGATCTAAAATTTTCTCAGGATTCTTAATAATTGTTTTTAGGCTCTCTTTTTTCTCATCTTGAACTTGTTCAACTTGGTTATCACTATGGACTTTCAATTTCCTAATTATTCCTTGTCTGAACTCTTCGAAATTTGATAGTGCTATGGAAATCAAATCAATCATAAGATGATAGTAAGCGTTCTCATCAAGTCCTTGTCTATTAGATAAATCTTTCAAATGCTTATTTCTTTTTTTATCAATCAAAACTGTTCCTGATAGTTGAGTAGGACTTACTCTCCATTTCCCTCTTGGGTGAGAGGCAGCAGCCGTAGATTCACTTGCTCTTTGTGCTAGTTTAATCCAGTCTTTGCTTCCATCGTATGAAGATATACTAAAAGCATTTCTATATAAAATTATCCCTTGCTTATATCTCTTTCTCAAGGCATTATGTTTGTAAAAAAAACGTTCTTTATCAATTCTAGAAATATTCTGTAAACTAAAAAAGAAAGTGCCAGAAAAATCGCCTATTCTTTCCATAAATTGAGGCAGCATTTCTCCATAGATATCTTTTTTTCTTGTTTTATAAATGGAGGTAGTTTCAAAATATTCTTTGGCCTTAATAACACTTTTTTCTACAATAGGAAACGACTTATATCCTATGATTTCTTCTGACTTAGCATCGAATTCATCACAAATAATCCCTAAATGAATTTCATTGGACTTGGAATTATACTTAAAATCAATCCTTGAAGTGTAATTTACCCCTAGTCTAGGTTCACTAAAAATGGCTTTTACCGGATATGAAACACCGCCATAGGTCAAATTGATGGAAAATTGTTTGCCATCATAAGATCTGGAAAGAAACTCTTTTAAAATAATTATTGAACTTTCATCCCAAGTATCCCTTAGTTCTGATAAAACAAATATAGTCCCATTATTCTTAATTTTATCTGACTCTTTTATATCATTATAAATATTAGTTTCTTTCCAATTTGTATACCATTTTATTGTTTCATCAGATTTATTTTTTGTATGCATTGTTGTCTCTTTTGACAAGCGAGCTAGAGCAAATCTACCAATCCCCTTAGATCCAGCTGTTATTCGTGTATTTTTAAACCCTACAATTTTCTCCTTATTGATATTACTTCTAAACCTAACTGCTCTTTTTTTATATTTAATAGATTCTTGACTCGATTGTGATACCAAGTAATTTTTGTTACTTTTCCCTACATGCATCCATTTATTAGTTATGTCGTCCTCATTCATACCTCTTCCATCATCCTGAATACAAATTATTAGTTTGCCACCAGAATCTTTTTTGAAATCAATATTAATAAAGTTTGCTCCAGCATCATAAGCATTTTTGACTAATTCCAACACTGCTGATTCCTTATTGCTAAAATTTCCTATACCCAAAAGTTCAGCAATCTTTTCATCTTCAATTACATATTTTAAGTTTTCCATTTAACTCCTCCTCAAATAATGTAGTTATTTATATCTTCAGAGGTGATTCTATATGAGGTTCCGTTTGAAGATATTCCTATTTTTTTTACATAGTCATAAAATTTTTTTGAATTCAATTCAGTTAGGGCAAACTCAAGACTATAAGTCTGGGGATGCAAAGAAGTGATATAAACACCTGAATAAGGTATATCCTCTCTCTCAAAAATACCCATTCTAACTCTGTCAGATATTATCAACCCCATAATAATCTTATCGTGATCAAGATGGGCTAAAGCCTGAGATCTACCATAACAAAACCAACTTGCAGATGAATCTGATTTTCTTTTCAGTAATTCATGTTTATTGTCTAACAAGTAACTATAAGTATTTTTATAGTATTCTTTTAAATCAGATTCACAAATTGGAAGCACTTCACTTTTGACTTGCTTGTAGGGATAAATAATATATTCAACTTTTTCATCATTCCCTATATAAGCAGGTTTTATCGCTTTTCTTGTAATACTTTTTTCAATCACTTTATTGTCCGCAAGGTACCAATAATTTCCATCTTCACTTATAGGATTTATCACAAAAATATTATTTCTTAAAGTGGCTACTCCATGAGCTACTTTAAATAAATCACCAAACCTAATACCTAAACGTTCATCAAAAAAGTCGTCAAAAACCCATTTATTTTCAACTTCAAAACCTTTTCTCTTAATTTTCACTTCATTACTCAATTTCATATCTGTATACTCAAAATATTCTTTTCTAAACTGTTTATCTACTAAAATAACTGCTGAAGATGTCATTCTTTTTTCAAATAGATTTGCTCCAGTGTAATTAATAATACTCTTTAAATTTTGGAAAATTAGACTTCTTAAACTATTTCCAAATCTATTTTTGAAAAAGTTATTAGGAATTAGATAAATCATTTTCCCAGAGTCATTAAGAGAATTTAATGCATCCTCTGTAAACGCGTAATAGTAGTCTGGTTTGCCTTTCCTACAAGAAAAGAAGCTTTCTCTGATATAGCTTCTTTCAGCTACAGGAAGTTCAGTGTAATTAATATAAGGAGGGTTACCAATTACGTAATCAAATTTTTCTAAAAATGAAAACTTTAATTTATCTCCCTGAATAATATTCCAATTTACATTTATAATTCCATATACTTCTGCAACTTTATTAAGATTTTCTATGCAATTTTTAACGTGAAATGGATCTAACTCTACTCCAACAATATCGCGCTCTAAACCAAGAGAAATTTCGTCAACATTTAAATTTTGCTTTTTACAATCTAAAATGTATCTATCAACTATTTGTACTAAAAAATTACCGTCTCCACATGAATTTTCTAGAACCCTTTTGCCAAATAAGTCCTTATTATAGTCAATGACATCTAACATACTCTTAACAATATCTTTCGGTGTAAAAACTTTACATTTATCTATCATGCGTTTTCCTATCCTTGGCTCATAAACTTCTTCTTACTCAAACAAGCCTTACTCAAATTTTAGAATTTCAAATATGTATTATAGTAAAAATCCACAAAGTGAAATATTCGCTTATAATTATATCAGAATGTAGAGGGGTAAGATATTCGAATTTTTTGCACTTATGAATCCAAAAAAATTTCAATATTAACTTATCACACTGATTTCGATTTTCTCCTCTAATCTCGGATTGTCTGAGCTTTGGATATTCTTATCCAACCACTTCAATATGAGTTTCATTGAGAACTTGTCGATTTTTTCAAATCCTTTAGAAATCTCTTGGTTAATTCGACTGAGTATTCTTTTGCCATAATCCTACAGACCGTATTACTTCATAGCATCTTTTAGTGACATTGTACCTGAGTCTTTTGGGTGTTCTTTCAGGGACTGTTCATCAACTTTAATATCATATTGGTCTTCTAGTTTTTCAAACGTGGCGTTTCGTATCAAAACTGAAACAGAAATATTTTCAAATTTAGCGAATTCTTTCAGCATTTTCCATTTCGTCATCACTTACTCTTATTGGAATAACAGGCATGGTAATTCCTCCTTCTCCATAATTCTGTTATATACATGCATCACATTCTCTCTATGGTCATCGTCCGGTTACGAATAAGCAGTCAATTCTCCAAACAAAAAAGAGACGCCTATACCATCAGTCATCTCAAAAAAATCATTCAGTTTTAAATTTCCCCAAGAACATCATTCTCAAATCTATCCTATGTTGACCATTCTTCCCCTACTAAACCTTTACCAAAAAATCCTTTTCAAAAATACCTATTCTCACAAGTCTTACGCCCTTTTATCTACGGTCTTTCAACTTCACATTTCTCTCATTGCTTACATTGTATTTCACTTCAACATCCACTAAATAATAAACAACATGCTGTAAGTCCTCTTCTGTCACGTCTGCCTCAGTGGCACTTGTTGTTTGTTTATACCTAAGCTTGACAACGTTCCCTTTTTTAAAGCTTTCTGGTTCCTCTGTTTCAAATAATGCTTGATCTAAATAGCTGTCAACCAGCACCACATAAGACTTCTCTCCTATGGTTCGAACACTCGTAACAAAGAAATAGTCGGTCCGTGTTTGAACAGGGTTTCTACCTAGCAGCAAGTCCAAGGACTGGACTTTTCTTGGATTTGAGATGGCGACTCTTTCCTCATCCTCGTTGAACAGGTTCATAGGTGTTACTTGATCTAATTCATCATAGGTAAAATTGATAATCTCATCTTTTTCGTATTTCAAATTCGTTTTCGTATCCCATTGTAAAAGGGTGCCGCTAGAAATATCTTGAAAAATCACACTATGACCATAATAGGCCTTAGATGCGCCCATGGGTACTCTATTATCAATACTAATTACCTTTGCTATTGTGTATTTTCTCATACCATCACCTACTATCCAGTATCCATTATAACTTGTTTTTCCTCGGTAACTAAGCGGTCAAGTCAAAAGAACACTCTTTGCGTTCGTTTTCATAAATCTATTATAAAAGAATGAAGACAACAAGAATAGTAAACCCATGAATCTCTTTCTCATAAAATCGCTTCTGCTATTTATTTGAGATTAATATTTCTAAAGGAAGTATCCATGCTTTTAAGGTTTTGTTATTAATCGTTACTTTAAGCCTACACGGATATTCGTACTCTAGTTCATCATAAGAAGACATTGGGCGCTGGTTCTGTGACGCTCACTGATTCGCGTTGCACTAGCATCGTGAGGGTCGGTCCATCACCACGGTGCTTGGCAGAAACGACTATTTTCTACCCCATTTTGACTTTTTCTACCTCAAAATGCTATAATTGGGGTAGAAAAAATGGAAAGTGGGGTAGAAAAATGAAACTGTTCAATTATGCTGAACTAGAAGTCTCTGCTCTAAATGTAGATATTGTCAATTTGCTGACAGCAATTCATGAATATCGTGGAAAACAAGAATTATATCTTGAATCAAAACCCGACGTCCTAGAGAAGTTACAAGATTTAGCGTTGATTCAAAGTACCGATGCGTCCAATAAGATTGAAGGTATATTTACAAGTGATAAACGACTTAGAGAGCTCGTTAAAAATAAAACTAAGCCTCATTCAAAAAATGAAAAAGAAATCACGGGTTATCGTGACGTGCTAAAAATGATTCATGAGAGTTATCAATATATCACTATTAGTTCAAATCATATTTTACAGCTTCACAAAGAGCTATATAGCTACCTGCCCGAATCACGTAGTGGAAATTGGAAACAATCCGACAATGTGATTACTGAGAAAGATAGCAATGGCGAAGAATTTGTAAGATTTCAACCTGCTTCAGCTTTTCAAACACCACAGCTAATAGAAGAGTTAATCGAACAATATACTATGGAAATGGAGAAGGGGAACATTGATCCTCTCATATTAATTCCATGTTTTATTCTCGATTTTCTATCTATACATCCTTTCAGGGATGGAAATGGGCAGATGAGCAGGCTGCTTACCTTACTTCTTCTTTATCAAAATAATTACCTTGTAGGTCGCTTCATCTCTATTGAAATGTTGATTGAACGAACAAAAACGACTTACTACGAAGCCTTGCATGACAGTTCAATTGGATGGTTAGAGAACAAACAAGATTATTTACCATTTTTACAATACATTCTGGGAATTATCTTAAAAGCTTATCGTGAATTTGAAACTCGTTTTAAAATCACACACAACATCACAATCTCCTCAAGTGATAGGATTTTGGAAATTATCACTCACTCGCTAACGCCTCTTTCTAAAGCTGATATCGTTATTCTAGCACCTGAGCTAAGCCAGAAAACAATCGAAAGAAGATTGACTGATTTAGTAAAATCAGAACGTATCCAAAAAATTGGCGCTGGCCGCTCTACCGCATACATCAGTAAAAGTTAATACCTCAATAATTTTTTTCTACCTCAACTCAGCTGTTTTGGGGTAGATATTTTTATTCTGAGTCAGATAAATAGGCTTTGTTCGATATTCCTGGCTAAAAACAGTCAATCAGCCATTAGAAGCCTTCCACCCAAAAATTTCACTCATCCCGCTCTTCAAACTCCAGCAGATAATGATCAAAATGACCGTTTTCTATGATATTCATTTCGATCGTATCCCATTCCTTATGGTTCAGAAGTTTTTGAACCAGCTTGTTTTCGATTTCCGCTTTGGTTGTCGTACCTACATCATAATAATCTATATCAGACAGATCGTTGATTTCATTACCTTCTTCATCTTCTGCATAGCTTGAGTAAATGTCGTAATCGACCACAATCTCATTATGTTTTCGCGTATGTCTCACTAATTCATCTAAGCTCGCGATTTCATAGCCAAAATACCTCAATGCCTCTTCTATTTCTTCATCATCCTAGCCGTAGTGAGGCTCATTTTTTTCAAGAATTTGTTGAATATCTTCTTTTTGTTCTTCAGTTAGTGATTCGTAAGTAATCTTACTGTGGATCGGTCCATCGGCATCACTTTTTTGTTCAACTCTATATAAAACGTTTCCATCTCGATCCAATACATTGACTTTTACTGCCCTATGACCGTTCAACAATGTGATCCAAATCGCACGTTCAGGTCGATACCCGCCAAAAGATAATCGTGTTTTTTGATACTCTACCGTCACCTTTTCATCCTCCTTAACAACATCTGTTTTTACCGTCATTATTATACAATGAGGCGATCGATGGGGACTAGCTGATTTCACGAAATAAAAACCCCAATTACGATCTATTTTTAATTAAAATGACTTGTTTTATATGAACTCAAGAACAAAAAAAGAGACGCCAATACCATCAGACATCTCACAAAAAATCCTTCTCAACATTATTTCACCTACACACAACAAAGACCCCTGTCCTGTGACAAGGGCTTCATTCCTTTTCGTAAACCTGCTTTCTACGCCCTGCTGTTAGAGCGAGTACAATTAATTTATCATCATCAATCTCACACAACACACGATAGTTTCCTACGCGATAATGCCGAATCACTTTTTTGTTACCGACTAATCCCTTCCCTCGTAATCTCGGATTGTCTAAGTCTTCGATATTCTTGTCCAACCACTTCAATATTAGTTTCGCTGAGAACTTGTCGATTTTTTTCAAATCCTTTAGAAATCTCTTGATTAATTCGACTGAGTATTCTTTTGCCATCATCCTACAGACCGTATTGTTTCATGACATCTTTTAGTGACGTTGTACTTGGATCTTTTTGGTGTTCTTTCAGGGCTTGTTCAGCAATTTTAATATCATATTGGTCTTCTAACTTTTCAAACGTGGTGTTTCGCATCAAAGCTGACACAGAGACATTTTCAAATTTAGCGAGTGCTTTGAGTATCTCCATTTCTTCATCACTTACTCTTACTGGAATAACAGGCATGGGAATTCCTCCTTCTCGATAATTCTATTATACATATGTATAACGATTTTTAGTTTCATGTCTTCTTTATATCTTTCTAATTCATGCTGACTTTCAGACATTCCAGCAGGGAGACCGAGCAACTATCAAATTGTCATAAATTTCTCTCAATTCATGGCTCCCTGTGAGCTATCAAATAAATGTTGAATCTGCTATGCAAAGGATCGTTTCTAGTATTCGAATCTCTCTATCAATAAATTCTTACTGAAAGCAGGACTGGACAAGTTCACGTATTTTAGTCAATTTTTCAAGAAAAGGACCCTTTTTGCAACAAATGAAAACAAAACAAGCACTAAAAAGCCTGACCATGCTTTCTAATGATCAGGCTTTTCAGTAAATAGAATGCTTTAATAATCGACTTCAACGTCCTCAATACCATAATTCTGTGATTGATACTGTCCATAATAATCGGCTAGCGGAGAGTCGTTCAAGTAATTGTTCAATGTGCTGCCGACGACAATTTCTAATTTAATTGTTTCAGCAAGTGCTTGCTTATCCACATAATACTCACCTGTAAACGGGTTTCCTGATAGAGGATACCCATTCATTCTCACAATTAAACTGCCCTTTGCATTTACAATGCGGATTTTTCTTGGCTTCTTCCCTTCTAGCGAGAGGGTAAGACGATAGGTGCCAATTCCTGAAAGATTTTCAAAATCTGATAATTCATTCCAATAGTTCAGTTCTGTTAGCTGCTGTTGTTTAGTAACCTTATTAATCTCTAATGTTTCAGCAGCGTCCATCTCCCAGCTTTCAAGACTGAATGACCATGCGGATTTTTTTAATGACAAGGTTTGAGGAATCGGAACATCTGGAATCTCCGTTTCTCCTGTTTTAAGAATTTCAAAAACACGGCATTCCTTAGCCAATAATTGATACTCATTGACAGTGTCAACTTCACCTTTCCATAAGTACCATTCACGAAGATTATAGGTTTGGAAGAGCTTTGAAAGTGAAAGCGGCTCTTCCCCTTGGTTATAGCACACAACAAATCTATGCTGATCGTTTGCTCGTTGATAAGTGAGTAAATTTCCAGATTCATTCGCAACCTCTGATTCCCCAAGAACATCAACTAGCTCACGCAAATTCTCAGATTTCTGGAAAACGACCTTCAGCCCTCTATCTTGCCAATCTTTGAGTGTTCTGCGAACATCTTTTGTAAGATACTCATCTTCGGGAATTAGTAGACTGCGATATTCTGCACCTTTTGTTACTAGCAGATGATTCTCAATTTTGACCGGTTCAGAAAATAAGCCCTCGGTCATGACTTGATAACGATATCCTCGTTGAGTTAATGGATTTCCTACCTTCACTTGCTTGTTTTCACTGGCATTATGACCTGACTGATAGACCAAGACATCCAGCTCATTTTTGCCCCATCTCAAAATTTCATGCAGACGTCCCAAGTATGTTGTATAAGAGTATAGGTGATTCCAGATTGGCTGCCGTGGACCCCAAGGCTCAGCAAATCCTCGGCCACCCAACATAGGATTGAAGGCAGAAAAGCCAGGCCATCTAGCACCAGGGGCAAATTTGAAAGGAAAACCGTGCCAATAGGTTTGATTGACACCCGCCATATAATTTTTGTGTAGCGTTTCAAACAATTGTTCTAACGACGTTGCATATCCTTGAAAAAGGTAGGCGCCGGCTTCATCAGATAGAATTTTACTAGCGCCGAAATCACGTCCAGCGGCTAGCATTCGAAAAGCATCATTTCCATCCTCACCGAAGCCTAAAGATTCTCCCTCTACTACATCTAGCTTCGTGGACGCAGAAGCAGAATCAATCGCCCAGCCATAGGGTTGAGCTCGGTAGTTCAATCCCAATGAGTTTGCCCATTTCTTCAAAGGTGCTAAATGATACTCTTGATAGAGCTGGTTTAAAACTTCAAAATAATCATGCCGTAACTCTCCCACAGACTCTTCCTTTTCTTTTTCCGGCTGAAAGCATGAACGTTCAATTCCTAATCCTTTGTCTTGATTTATCCCCAAAACAAACGGTAAAAATGGACGAATATCATACCCTTTTCTAGTTTTGAACTCCTGCAACATATTGTGGGTCCAGTGCCCTACTGATTGTAGTTCTAATGAATCTTCAAAGAAGCAATCACCTACTTCTGATAACAGCTCCTGAAATTCTGAATCAAACAAGAAGTTCTTTTCCCATAGTGATTGGACGAGTGACGCGCCGTCAGGGGAAAAATGATCGACAACATACGCATAAGGTGCCATCACATCTGGTCGATTTGCACTCCCCATCGAAAACATATTTACTCGTTGACCAGTGCCTCTTTCATAAATCGCAATAAGAATACTCTCGGAATGAGGAGAAACAACCGATTCGACTAATCTTCCTTCACTAATCTTACCTGTAATTTCCACCAATGAATCAAATGGAATGTCATCGCTAATCACCCTATAGGTCTCTTCCCAAGGTACCGCCGGCGGCATCTCGACCTCCTTATGTGCAACATGCTCAGCAAGATAAACAGCGATCAGCTTATTATTGATTTTTTCCCCGTTGATTTTTTTATCCGTTGTCAAGTAATGGGGAGGACATAGCGTTTCAATAGAGATACCTTCAGAAATACTATCTGAAAATGAATACGTACCATATACTAGTTCCTTGGCTGTACCGAGATCATTTGGATCGGCCTCATTTGTCGATGCCGGCCAGTGAGGACCAACAGTCAAATCAACCTTTAACCCATATTTTTTAGCAGATTTCATTGCCTGCTTCACTGAAATACGCCAATTATCACTAGTAAATCCATACTTCTCAGGTGTTAAAACCTGAGCGTCTTCTTCAGCTATTGCATCATATACATCAGAAATCTCAACTCCGCCAAATCCAGCCTCTGCGATATCCTTCATCTCTTGATCTAATTCCTCTAGATGATGTGCCACATAGCCACCAGGCCACCAGTACCTTAATCTTGGACGACTTTCATTTGAGGGGGTCATAAATTTCTCTTTCAATGTCTTCATCACTTCACACCTTCTTTTGCTCTAACGAGTTCATGCTTTTCTTCTGAAAATTTGAAACAACGGCTCCAGCCGCAACGATAAACGAAATCACACCACCTACGAGCATCGCTCCTGAGGCAGTCGAACCGATCACTGTTTGATTGATAAGATTGATAATCGCAGGACTTAAAAAACCACCAATAGAATTTGCTGTTGACAATACGGCCATTCCCATAGGTATCAGCATCGGATGAACCAAAATAGTGATTAAAAAGGGGGCTTGGGAAAAGAATAACGCTTGACCAGATCCAGATAAAAAACTACCGATGATTGCCAGTGGTAAATTACCTGCAACAGCTAAAACAAGCAATGATACTCCTTCAATTACAAAAGCAAATGCCACCATATGTGATTTCACCATTTTAGAAATTTTTCCGACACAAAGCCCTGTAATTAATCCACCCAATTGGGCTAACATCGTAACCATTCCTGAAATATCACTTCCGCCGAGATTGTTTTCACTGATTAAAAGAGAGATATTATTATTAAAAGCATTGTTGACCACCATAAAACAGAAGCCCATCAACGCAACAACCAAGACTCGCTTATTGATACTTTCTCTTATTGAATGCTTTTCATGTTGTTCCTTTTTCTCTTCATTACTAGCTTTTGGCAGGCACAGCCAAGCAATAACAAAGACCACTCCTGCAAAAAGATAGGTTAAATATGATTGATACCAAACACTAGTACCTAAGTTTCCTGAAATAAACATTAAAAACATTGTCCCAATACTGACAAAGGAAACTTGTTTTCCCATCGCCCCCTGCCGTTCCTCTACCGGAAAATAGTCAGCGATTAAACCTGGAATAACATTCGTGATGAACCCGACACCCACACCGATCAACCCCGAAGAAATAATTAAAATACTCAAATGACTGTGAAAAAAATAGGGAATGATGCCAAAAATACAGGTAGCCGCTGCTCCAATCAAGGCAATAGTACGTTTAGAGATTGACAAGGCGATCCGCCCTACAGCGAATGCCGCAACAATTCCAGTTAAATTAGCTACAGATAGGATCATCTGAATTTGACTGATTCCATTATCAGGAAAAGCACCCACGATTGCTCCTAAAACTGGTGACATCAGAAGCGTTGCCATTGAAAGCATGCTTAGTGAAAATATTCCTACTTTAATTCTTAAACTCGTTTGCATCTTGCATTCTCCTTTATGTGATTATTGAACTTACAAATTCAGTTTAAACACTAAAGAAAACGGATACAATGTGATGAATTGCCCGAAACATGTGATAATATGATATAAAGGAGAGATTCAAATGAAAAATGAGTACCATTTTAGACCTGTTGAGCAGCTCCCAAGAATTGATCAGGTCAAAGAGCCCTTAAGCCCTTATGTTATTGTTGATCCTACATTTGATCCTTACCGCGAACTTCAAAAAAAGAATGAAATTCATCTGCCATTAAAGAATATCCTTTCAAATTTAGACCTGAATGAGCAATCGCATTTTGCAATCGTTTCTCACTATTTGGAGCTCCCATCAAATTTGCACTACCATGATTACATTGAGATAGTTTATTTACCTGATGGAAAGCTGTTAAATGTTGTTGATCACAGCCCTTTTATTATGGAATCGGGCAGTCTTTTTTTAATCAATCAAGGAATTCCACACTTGATTTCGCGTTTACCTAGTGAAGAATCAATACCTATGGTTGTGAATTTATTAATCCATCCGAAAATTTTTGATGATTTTCAAAAGACGACTCAGCAATCTGATACATTGACAAATCAATTATTCAACTTTGGTGATTATCTCATTTATCACCAATCAGATTTAGAAAATGTTCATTACTATTTACAACGTTTAATAACCGAATATTACCAAGCAAATTATACGTTTTCCTATTCAGCACTCGGTTACCTAATGATTTTTTTAGAGCAGTTGGTTCATCTGCAGCGCCCTTTGATTAAAGCAATGGACACCGTTACCCAAGAAGTATTAGCTCGAATTAAACAAGATCCAGCGAATGTCTCACTAGAACTTTTGACAGAAGAATTTTCCTATAGCAAAGGTTACCTTTCACGCCACATTAAAGAACAAACGGGTAAAACGATTTCTCAATTTATTACAGATGAGAAGCTCATACTGGCAGAAAAATATTTAACAGGAACGACAAAAACAATCGCTGAAATATCCGAGATCGTCAATTATCAAAGTGAAAGTCATTTTTACAGACTGTTTAAGCAAAAATTCCACTTAACCCCTAAGCAATATCGCCTTTTAATAAAGTAAGTATTTCACTCAATTTTTATGCTCTATTAAACGGCTTTTTTTAGGTGAATCTATTAGTTAATGAGCAAAAGGAAAAAGTGCTCAAAAGATTGCTTCCATCAACTTTTGAGCACTCGCTATTTTATGCACCTTTTAATGACAAAAAAAGAGACGTCAATACCATCAGCCATCTCACAAAAAAATCATTCTCAATACTATTTAACCTGCATACAACAAAACCCCTATCCTGTGGTAGGGGTCAGACAGTAGACAAACGATGCCCTATATAGGAACATCGTCTTTTTATCAAATTGTCTTTTGTAATATCTTTGTATTTAAAAAAGTATCCACTGATTTCTTAAAAGAATCGATTAGGGGACCTGTACAGAATGCTGTTAAAATAGTCCCTATCCCGATTGGTGCGCCGAGAGCAACCCCTATCGCCACGCAGCATATATCCGTAATCATTCGAATTTCCTTGTACCCGAGGCTCCTTATCGTTTTCCTTTCCAACACCATGCCCAATGCATCGTAAGGAGAGATTCCTAAATCTGCTGACATATAGACCCCTACTCCGAAACAGCAAAGGAGTAATCCGATCCCCATCGCGAAAAGTCTCCATCCAAAATTTTCAGGAAGAAAGGAAAGAAAGTCTAAGAAAAAATCAGAAAGGTAACCGACAACAACGATTCCTAAAACTGTTCCTAAATGGATTAGCTTAGGAGTCACCTTGGCCATCACTGCTAGTAAGACGAGATTTGACAGCATCTGAATAAACCCAAAATCGACTCTAAAAAATTGACTGATTCCAATATTCATGGTGACGAAGGGATCTGTTCCAAACTGACTGAATCGCATCCAAGCGATACCAAAGCTAATAAGACAAATGCCGAGTATCGTGATCGCTGCACGAATCAGTAAATTATACTTCGAAATTGACATCTTCTTTTAGAACACTTTCATTTATATTTTTGGCTTTTTCTGTTTTTGTGTGAAACTCATTCACCCTTTTCGATAGATCAAGTAAACGCTGTCCTTTTAATTTGTACCACTTCTTGTAAATGACATAGCTAAAAATGACACAGATGATCGGAACAACACAAGTCAATAGTCGGATTCCCAGGACAGCAGTAGCTGACTGAGCGACATTTGGAACATAACCAACCAGTGATAACCCAACACCAGTTAACAATCCTGCTACGGCCTGAGAAGATTTCATCAGGAAGGTTTGAGCAGAACAGATAATGCTCTCATTTCTGGTACCAAACTTTACTTCTCCGTAGTCAATACAATCCGCGATCGAAACTGTTGTGACTCCTAACGATAGTCCGGAGCCAAATTTTAGAATCAAGCCAGCACTCATAGCGAACAACGCACTCTTCGGAGCGACAAAGCCGGCGGTCAATAATATGAGCAGACCGATTACTGGAAGCAGACAGGCTAGGATGTATGTTTTCTCACGGCTGATCTTTCGACTAATCTTCGGAAACAGCATCAGCCCAAACATTTCCGCGAAGATGGTAAAGAAGAATAATGAGAACAACGCTTCATTACCTGTTACATATTTAAAGTAATAGATCATAAAACCGTTAATAATCTGCATAGACAAGTTAAACGTTAGAAGTAATCCAATAAATGCCAAGAGCTGATCGTTACTTTTAATGACTTCAACAGCTTTTTTGATTGTCAGTTTCGGGGCATTTTGTTGATCCAGCGTAGACGATTCTGGAACGTTTGTCACGGTAATTCCAATCAAAATGATGAATGCAATCGCAATAAAAATCGCGAGAAGCTGGAAACCTTTCATTTGATTGCCGGCTCCTAGTAGATTGACCGCTTGAAGACCAAAAGTTCCTGTTAATAAGCCAGCTAAGCTAGCGAATATTCGAGGAAGAACCGATACACGTTCTCTTTCTTCTGGATCACTAGTCAGATTTGGTAACCAAGACCAATAAGGTACATCCATTACAGTATAGGTCATGCCAAAGATGACATACATGACTCCGCAATAAAGATAGAGACTGCTGCCAGTGAGATTAAATGTTGTAAACAGTAAGACAAAAACAATCGCGTTTAACAAAGTGCCGATGACTAACCATATACGGAATTTCCCAAATTTTGTACGAGTATTGTCTATAATCATCCCCATAACTGGGTCGTTGATCGCATCCCAGACGCGAGCGCCAAAAAACAACGTTCCAACAAAAGCTGGGGATAGGTATAAAACATCCGTGTAATAAAAGAGCAGAAAGGTATTTACAAAACAGATCACAGCGTCTTTTCCTAATGCACCTACACCGAATGCGTATTTTTCTCTAAACGGGACTTTCATTATTTGTGACTCCTTTCAGGTTCGGTATGCGCTTACCTATGCCTTTATTATACGATTGTGAAAGCGTATTCCACATAGTATAATGTAATCAAAAACAGTGAAAATGTTAGGTGGTCATTATGGAAAAATCATTCGTAAAAACCTATACCTTTGATACACAAAAGGATCTAAAGCTCTTATTCACAGGAAAAGCCGCCTGTGGAGCGCTTCATAGCTTTGGTCCAGCTGTCCGTCCAAATTTCATCATTCATGTGATTACCGAGGGCAAAGGTGTCTATCAAATCGACAATCAAAAATACCCATTGGCTGCTGGTCAAGGCTTTATTATTCCGCCGGACAGACTTACCTTTTACCAAGCAGACCGCGAAGAACCTTGGAGCTACTATTGGGCTGCCTTTACTGGTGACTTGGCCGCATCCTATTTAGAAGGGTTAGGATTTGACCAAAAGCACCCCGTCTTTTATGTTGAGCATCTGGAAAAAATCAGGACGATTCTAGAAAAAACATTCCTTCTGGATCAAACCTCCATCTATTCCGAACTCATGCTTTCTTCGCTACTGCACGAATTCTTAGCACTCCTGCAGCAATCAAAAGATCACATAGCGACCACGAATCAATCGGCTAATCTCCATGTACAGCACGCAATCGACTATATCAAGTCAAACTACGCAGCCGACATTACCGTGCAAAGTTTGGCTCATGCTTTGTCTTTGAACCGTAGTTATTTATCTGCTATTTTCAGGAAGGAAATGAATCTCACGTTGCAACAATACCTAACAGAATACCGTCTGACTCGAGCAGCCGAACTGTTAAGTATCAGTAACTTTTCGATTGAGATCGTCGCTGAATACAGTGGTTATCACGATCCTCTCGTCTTCTCGAAAGCATTCAAACGAAAGTATGCGTTGACACCTTCTCAGTATCGCAAGAAAATACTGGAAAGGCAGCAACGCTACGATGAAACCGGAAAATCATTTATCGTAGAATAGCGAACAAGAAAAGGACCGCGCCGATCGGAAATGCTCCAAAAACTCAAATTTTGGGAGACACTTCATTCTTCTGCGCAGTCCTTCTTTATGCTATTTTTCTTTTAAAATAATCAGACGCGAATCAAAATCATGCGACGTTTCTCGTCCATCAATTACCTGTCCACAAGACGTGTCGCTTGTTACTAGACCAATGTTCATCAATTCATCTCCATAATAGGATTGTTCATTGTCCATTCGTTGGTAGCATTTTTCCGGTTCTAATCCTTTTAAGTATAATCGCTTAAATGGTCCGTTCACCTCATTTAATAATTTGTAGTACCCTACGATCACGGTTTTCTGATCTTTCGAAACCACCATCCAAGCACAATAATTCCCTTCAAAAGGACTTAGCAAGCGGTAAAACGTTCCCTCTTGAATAACCTTTCGATACTCTTTAGCAAATGCCACCTGTTCACGAACGAGTGCCCGCTCCTTTTCAGACAGCTTATTCAAATCCAGTTCATAGCCAAAAGATCCGAATATCGCAACATTCCCTCGCGTCTTTAGGCACACCTCTCGGAAGGTTTGTTCATTGGGAATCGCGGAAACATGCGCACCCATAGAACTCAAGGGATACACCATGGATGTGCCATATTGAATCTTCATTCGTTCAACAGCATCTGTGTCGTCACTGGTCCATCCTTGTGGTGAGTAATGCAACATTCCTGGGTCAAACCGGCCGCCTCCGGATGCACAAAATTCAAACAAAACCTCTGGAAACCGAGTAGTGAGACGCTCATAGATGTCATAGACTCCCAGCATATATCGATGAAAAACTTCGCCTTGTCTTTCCGGTGGCAACGCGGCCGAATAAGGTTCGGTAATGCAACGATTCATATCCCATTTCACATAGTGAATCTCCGCTTCATCCAAAATTTTCGCGACCATCTGATAGATATAGTCCACCACTTCTGGTCTGCCGAAATCTAATACGTACTGGTGACGCCCATGAGAAACGCTGCGATCAGGCGTCTTGATGATCCATTCTGGATGATTCCGAAAAAGCTCACTGTCTTCGTTCACCATCTCCGGTTCAAACCACAGACCGAATAACAGACCGAGATCCTTTATTTTTTGTGCCAAGCCAGTAATGCCATTTGGCAACAACTCTGTGTTTGCTACCCAATCACCTAGTCCAGCCCGTTCGTGCCTGCGATCCCCAAACCAGCCATCATCCAAGACAAAAAGCTCAATGCCGTCATCAGCCGCTGTTTTGGCAAACGCAAACAATGTTTCTTCTGTAAAGTCCATCCCAGTTGCTTCCCAATTATTGATCAAAACTGGTCGCTCTTTATCCCGCCAGTTTCCGCGAGCAAGGCGTTCTCGATACAGTTTGTGATAGGTCTGGCTCATCCCATTCAACCCTTCATCGCTATAAACCATCACCACTTCAGGCGCTTGAAATGTCTCATCAGCTTCAAGCAGCCAATTGAATTGAAACGGATTAATCCCCATCGTCACGCGAGATACGTCATAGGTGTCGACCTCTACCTGCGCTAAAAAATTGCCCGAATAAACGAAACTAAAGCCCAACACTTCTCCTGACTGCTCCGTACAATCAGGACGCTTTAACGCTAGAAAAGGATTTTGATAATGGCTGGAAGCCCCTCTAGCGCTCTCCACGCTTTGAATACCTGAAACAAGCTTTCTAAATTGAGGAAATCGTTCACGTCCCCATGCCCCAGATAATTGAAGCATTTCATAATCACGATCCGGTAAATCCAAACAGAGGCTCATCACTTGTTCAAGATGAAGGTTTTCAGAACCCTTATTGATAAGTTTGACGGACCGACTAACAGCGGCTTTTTTTTCAAAAATGGTGTAGCTTAGTATGACCTCCAGATTTATCAGCTCATCTAGCAAAGTAAATACAATCGTAGTCGCTTCATCTTTTGATTCTGTATAGGTCGCCGGCAGACCTTCAAGTTTTTCCTTTCCTTGATAAATATAGTAATCAACGAGCTTCAAAGAAGTGATTCGACTCCCATTTTCCTGCAAAACCGAAAGTGCCGGATGACGATAATCGGTTGTTCCATATACCGGATATTCTTGACGAAGATGCTCGCGCGTAAAATCAACCTCTCCCTTATTTACATACGCTGTATTCGGACGATACTCGTTTTCAATCAGATGTTGAAAATCCGCTCGATCAGATACTTTTTTCCCAAAATATAGATTTCCTAAGGTTCCATCTGCTAAAACCTGGATTAAATAACTGATTTTTTGATTAGTTAGATGGAATAGTTTTCCATTCTGATGAACATTGATTGGCATCATTCATGCCCTCCTTTTCATTTCTATCAGAATTGTAACCCCTTTCTTCCTCTGTTATGAGTATCATCAGTTGGAGAAAACAGTCAATTTGTTAGGTTTAAGATAGGTTTTAAATCTCAAAACAAAAAAGAGACGCCAATACCATCAACATGTCACGTACACATTATTATCACCTGCAAAAAAAAATTGTTCCCCCATAGGAAGAACCCTGTTCTGCGTATTTTAGTGTAGAAGAACTTTGATGGCGCGCTTCGTTCCATGCTATAATATAGGCGAAAAAAAGCCTTTCGATGTGAAAGTTTGCGCTATCTGAAAGACGGAAAAATATGCAGAAATATTTACCTACTAATGATTTATTGATGAAGAAGATGCTGACATCAGAAGATTCCCAGCATATCCTAAAAGCGTTTGTGAGAGACCTGTTAGGCATTGAATTCAAGCGGCTGCAGCCCCAAAAAACCTATCATATCGACAGCTACAAGAAGTCCTATGATGAAACGGTTCTGCTTCGCACGGAGGTAGATATCTTAGCTACTTCTGAAGATGGCAGTCATACGACGATCGAGTGTCAGATCCAGTCACATTCCTACTTCCATGAACGGGTGATTTTCTACTTAGCAGAAGCGTTTCGCTCCCCTTTTGGAAATACTGAAACCAAGGAAGCTGAAACCAAGAGCAATTTTTCAAGCCTGCGCCCTGCTTATGGCATTAACATCGTAGATTTCCATTTATTTGATCAAAAGGAACCAGCCCTACAAACATTTCATCTATTGAATGAAGAGACGTACCGACCTTTTGTGAATAGAAATGAGAAGGAACTGTTGACGCTATGCTTTCTCAGCTTGAAAAACGAAAATATCGATAAACAAACCGCTGTCTATCACTGGCACTATTTTCTAAAGACTGGTGAAGTGACCGAGAATGCCCCTGACTATATCAAAGAAGCCAAAAGAAAGACTGATTTTTTAACTTTGGAAAGCGAGGAAAAAGAGATGATCATGAAAATCGACAAAGCCAGAGCTATTCGTGAAGCAGAATTGGAAGAGGCTCAGGAAAAGGGTATAGAAAAAGGCCTGCAGAAAGGAATAGAGCAAGAAAAACGTAGACTTGCTGTTAAATTATTTAAGATGGGATTTACTGTCGAACAAGTTTCCGAAGCTACTGGTTTAGATATTGAGCTTGTCAGAATGCTGAAAGAGAAATAGAAACGCAGTGATTTTCCTGCAATGAATGATCATGATTCGATCTAGCAATTTTCCATTAGCTACAATCTTTCCACATTGAGGATGAAAAAAATGGGCGATATATTTGATCTTGTTTTCGACAAGAGGCAAATGCGTCACCCATTTTTTTCTATGACAATCATTTATCGCTGACGTCTCAGTTCAGCTATTAGTCTTTCAGAAGTTGAACAATGAGTTGTACCCTCCTTGATTCAAACCATTTTTGGATATACGGAGCAATGATTATCGTTGAAAAAATGAGGATGCCTGCAAGAAATTCCGATCGTAACACACTAAATAGATCCACTCGATGGAAGCAAACCACTACTAGACAAGTCAATGATAGGAAAAAACTTGGAAAGTACATCCGTTTTCTCCCATGCCTTTTGATTCTTGCAAGAACATTTGCTAGAGATACTGTTAGTAAACAAATTAGAAAATAGCTGCACCATCCAGATGTTAACGCAGACAGGTGAAAGTGTTCTCCTATTTTTGGAATGATTATGACACTAATGGGATGGATATAATAAAAGTATTCAGAATGCTCCCGAATGCGCAGAGTCGAAAATGGGTATTCAAAATCAACGCTGATAATCCATAGGAAAAAAAAGAAAGAAAAAGGGATCAACGCGAGAATAAAGTTATGATCTAAACTAGATGAATGAATCTGGTAAATCAATGATCCTTCAATAACTAACCCAATAGCTGATACTACTAAAAATTTATGGATCTGTCTTCCCAATTTGATTAATTGCTCTTTGTGATCAAAAATATAAAATCCGATCAGCACGAACACAAGACCATACATCAACCCGTTTCTTGTCGTAAAAAAAAGGGAAATGAAGCTATCAACTGACTGCTTTAATTTAGATTCTGGTAGCAATCCGTAATAGGTCTCTAAACTCCCAAACAAGTAAAAGCATAGTGATAGAGATATGACCAGTTTATAGGAGAAATGTTTAACTAATTTTGTAGCCAGTACTATTGAGAATAGTAATGCGGGGATATACCAAAGATGATAATAAGTTCCAGTATATATCTCTCCGAATAATAATGCCAAAGGATACATCCATCGGCTTACTGCCATACTGTCGTTAAGCCAAGCAAATCCGATTGGAAGATACACGATGCTCCAAATAAGGTAATTTTTGGATAGTCTTCGGATTTTACTTTTCAAATAATGTGGATCAACGCTCATTCTTTCTCTAAAAAGATAGGACGAGCTGACAAAAAAGAAGGGAACAGCGACTCGACAAAAGACATTTTTGATAAAAAAATTAACGAATTCATTATCTACTACTTGATTGCTATGAACACAAATGACCATAAACGTACAAATGAGTTTCACGTAATCAATTAACTGATAATCTCTTGGTTTATTCTCTGAATGATTCATGTAATCCATCCTCCGATTTTGGCAAAATTTATAAATTTCATATAGTCAAAGTCTAAGGATGAGCTATCAATAGTAAGTCAATTGAATATCAAATATTTCTCAAATCGGTGATGAGCGGTCAAAAAAAGAGTAAATCCATTTAACTGGTTTTTGCGAGTGATGCTTTTTGTAGTTTACTGAGTTTGGATGGGATGAATTAGGCTTGTAAATATAGCATTCAAGCTGTTCAGCATAATCGTATGCGAAGCGAAAATAAGACTCCTTTTTCTGGTCTGTGGAAAAATGAAAATCATCTAATGAGCTAGCTCAATCTAGTGGGTTTAGATAAGTGCGGGTTTCACTTCTCTTCTAATCGTACATCTGAGAATTCGTTTTTCATTCGAGTGCGAGGGGTTCTGATCAATATCCAAACTCATCACACAGAAATAACGATCCGCGTGTTCGTAGAGATTGCTTTCTAAACAAACCTCATTTCCATATGAATGATGCTTAGCTTCCATCTTAATCACTCCTTGATCTCTTTCAGAAGTTTTATCGTTCCATCTCTGTTGCATTTTAATGATATCGATCAAAGGACAATCATTCGTCAAGCAATGATAAAATAAATATCACATTTAGAAAAAGAAAGGAAGGATAGAAACCAAGTCGATTACTTGGTCTCTATCCTTCCTTTATGACTTTTGCCGTATCTAGTTCTCAAATTCCACTTGTATAGTGAAAAGTCCTTCTTCTGCTGTGGCTGAAACTGTCGTATTAAGCTTTTCAGCCAGTAATTTTACTATGGATAACCCTAGTCCGTTCCCTTTTCCGCTGCGTGAGCCATCCGAGGTATAAAAACGATCAAAGAGCCGTGAGGAATCAATATCAAGTGAAGGATCATAATGGTTTGAGATCTTTAAGACGGTCTTCTCATTTTTGAATAGAACAAACTGAGCGGTATCTTCACCATGCTGCAAGATATTTGCTAGGATATTTTGAATGATACGAGTTAAGAATTTTTTATCAGCGTATACCCAGCAGTCTTCCTGGATGTCTATTTCTGGAACAATTGATTTTTTCTCAAAGCTTACTGTCTCCCTCAAAATTTCCTCAATCAATAAATGACTAAGATTGATCTGTTCTAAATCAATCTCTACTTCTTTTGACTCATAATAAGAAAGCTCAAAGAACGAATGCGTCAGGTCTCTCATTACTAAAGCCTTCTCTAGAATAATCTGTGTGTATTCCTGTTGCTTCTCAGACATATCTTCTCGTTCAAGCAATTGTAAGTATCCCACGATTGCCGTCAAAGGTGTGCGCAAATCATGTGAGATATTAGAGATCGTATCCTTCAGTTCACTCTCTCTTCTAACAGAAGCAATTCGGATGGATTTTTGCTTCAACAGTTGTTTATTAATCGATTCAGCTAGTGAATTTAATGAGGAATCAACCAGGTTTAACTCAATAAGCTGATTCCTCTCGCTCTCAATCGTTTGAAGCTGATCGTTCATTTTTTTTATATCCCTTTTCAACAAAAAAACATAGAGACTTAGAACAGTAATGGCGCTCATTGAAAGTATTGGTAAAATCATTTAAGTCTACTTCCCTTCTGCTGATTTAAATCCTGTTGATTAAAAATCATGAAGCTTGCTCCTACACAAACGATTGAGGTGATCGCGATTGAAAACAGAACCTGAATGCAGTCTTTTTGAGAGAAGCTTTCACTCACAATAAGTGACAGCTGGCTTGTTGGATAAAATGGATAAATAGATCGAAAAACAATAGAATGGGTTCTCAATAAATCACCAAGCTCTGCAAACAATAGACTGAATACAGAGGAAACAAGCAATGTTTTAGCAATATCTCTACAAATAAAGGAAATCAACAGGTAAATACAAGCGGAAGAGCAATAGGATAAAAATGCCAATAGAATCACTCTCGTAACATACTGACTATCAAAATCCTCACCCCAGCCATTTACATACGTGACTACGCCGGTCGTAAAAAGCGGCGTCACTAACAGAAAAAATGCTGAAAGAGCTGAGTAAACGATCGTTTTCGATAGTACGATATCCACTCGTGTATGCCCATTAGCAATTTTCTCTTGAAGGGTTCGATTCGAATAGTCTGAACCAACAAAAAATGCACTTAGCATAATTGGACCTAACATTCTTACTCCGATATTAAAGCTATTCTCAAAGGTCGTTTTGCCGCTATCTAGAAATGAACTCATCTGGATTTTGGAGGAAAAAAATTGATCCAATATAGCAATGGAAAAATAGGCTGATAACAGGATCATGACAGGAAAAACCCAATGCTTCGAGAAACGATAAAGTTCAATCCGGATTAAATTGATCATAATAGCTCTCCTTTGATTGACTGGACAAAATAGCTCTCCAAGCTTCTTTCGTTAGTAGTTATGGAGTGTATCTCTAGCTCATTTTCGACTAGGCAAGTGACTACCTTATTCACATCATCCACATAATCAAATAACTTAATAGAGTTATCTGGCATAATTTTATAGTTTAATGTTTGAAGCTTCTCCTCAAATAATGCTGCCGTAAGCTCAGGTGCGTTTGTTTTTAATGCGATGTACCTTTGACACTTTTCATGAAGGTTCTGATGGCTAATTGTTTCAATAATTTTTCCTTCATGAATGATGATGAAGTCTGTTGCGAGCTGGTCTACCTCTTCTAAAGTCTTACTGCTTATTAGCATCGTCACATTCTTTTCTTTGTTCAGTTTCAACAGCAATTCTCGAATTTCAATACTACTAACCATATCTAGCGCGCTATTCGGTTCATCCAAAATCAATAGCTCTGGCTCCCCAATCAGTGCTTTGGCAATGCCTAATCGCTGCCTCATTCCTAATGAAAAGTGACGAGCCTTCATGTTACGAGCGTCAAATAGCTTTACTGCTTTCAAGGCTTGGTCAATAAGTTCCTTGTTCGGCAGCCCTCTTGAAAGTCGCATCATATTGATATTCTCGTAGGCAGTCATTTCAGGGTAAACTGCTGGAGATCCTATCACACTACCGATAAATTTTCTGTTTTTTTCTACCCTCTTTTGTCCAGACTCACCAAATAGAACGATCCTTCCAGAATCGCAGTTGACCAACCCGGCAATAATGCTCATAAGAGTCGTCTTTCCAGCTCCATTCAAACCAACTAAGCCATAGATCTTCCCCTGCTCTAAAGCAATAGAAACATTATTAAGAACTTGAACACCCTTAATGCATTTTGATATATTATGAGCTTCTAAGACAATGTTATTCATAGTATGTTTCTCCTATTTGAGGATCGATTTTGATTTTATGATACAACTGAATGATCAAGTACATCTAAAGGAAAAAACAAATAAGTATCAATTTTTTCTCATCTAACTTTTAACTAGACGATACCCTACATTCCATAGCGTTTGAATATAATCCTGATCCGGGTCAGCCTTACTTAATTTGGCTCTGAGGGAATTAATATGAACATTCACGGTGTGTCCATCATCATAGTAGGTCTCCTTCCAAACGCTCTCAAAAATATTCTGCTTTGAAAAGACCTTATTTGGATGCTTCAATAATAATTCTAAGATCAAAAACTCTTTGTTTGTTAATTGAACGAGATGATTATTTAGAGTAACTTTCTTCTCTTCCAGATTCATTGTCAGTTCATTATGTTTTAAAATAATGTGTTCCTCATTGTTTATGGAACCCTGTCTACGTAAAACAGCTTCGGCTCTTGCTGTTAACTCATCAATATCAAAAGGCTTTGTAACATAATCGTCTGCTCCAAGCTTTAATAAATCAACCTTCGTACTGATTAGCTCCTTCGCCGATATCACAATCACAGGTGTATCGGAGAATTTTCTTAACTCAGTCAGGAGGGTGTCTCCGCTCTTATAAGGTAAATTCAAATCCAAGAAAACTAAATCAAAGGTTCCCTTTTTTAAAGCATCCAGACCTTCAAGCCCATTCAACGCTATAGTACTTTCCCATCCATTGTCTTCCACTACCTTCTCTAAAAGCTGACAAATTGTTGGATCGTCGTCAATTACTAGAATCTTCATTACTTATCCTCCTTGAGAATGACTCACAAATTTCGGTCATTGCTTTTCATTTGGACTGATTATAATTTCTCTTAAAAGTTCCCTAACAAAGTAATTTTTAGGCGTAGAGATAATCTCCTCGGGTGTATCATGTTGAATGAACTTTCCCTTGTTTTTCGATCACCTAGCTTTAGCGCTCCACTCCTCTCAGAAGTGACAAATACAACTATATTACTTATTTTATCATGTAAATCTACTATCAGACATGTCCAAAAATAATTACAGAATAAAGTTGAATTGCCGTAGAACTGTTTTCAAAGCAAGGTTCCCCTATTTGTTAATTGGTACTTTATTATTAAATTCTTTCGTTTTTCCTTTCTAGTAAATCATTGAGACCCTAACTATCACTTTTTGTATCTGCTTAAAACCTCTAGCACGAACCACGAATAAAACTTCCTGCGTATTACCCAACACATTCCCTCCAACAAAAAAAAGAGACGCCAATACCATCAGCTATCTCACAAAAAATCATTCAGTTTTCAGTTTCTCCAAGAACATTTTTTCAAATCTATCCTATGTGAATCATTCTTCCCCTTCTAAACATTTACCAGAAAATCCTTCTCAAACACACCTTTACTCAGTCGATAGCCGCTGCCCCAAATGGTTTGAAGCATCTCAGGGTCAAAGCCGGCGATCTCTAGCTTCATCTTGATCCGCTTGTTTCACCTTCTCATCAATCAATTGAAAACAAAGTTGCTGTATTTCCTTTGGTACTTGTTCATTCACGTCCCTCGTGATATAGCGATTTTCTTGTGTATTGAACATTGCTTACTCCTCCTTTAGACACAAAATAGCCTAATCAACGATAGATGATTAGGCTCCAAGTTAATAATATATATTTGTAAATAGGATTGGTTCAAATTTTATTTCCATATAATTATGCATCAATTATCTTCACCATATCAAAATCAACAAAACCTTTAATAACAGTATCCGCCTCAGGTAATTTCACACGTTCTCCTATACCAACACAATACATCTGTGCTGTTTTGGCAGCTAGACATCCTGCACGTGAATCCTCAAAAACGACGCACTTTCTGGGTTCAACTGAGATTCTTTTTGCTGCTGTGAAAAATACTTCTGGATCTGGCTTAGCATTTTCTACATCATTACCATCTACTATCTCATCAAAATAGTCTGATAATTCTGTGGCCTTTAAAATCGTTTGTGCATTTCTACTTGCAGACCCAATCGCTAATTTAATCCCATTATTGTTCAAAAAAGATAAAACAGTCCTTACACCTGGCAATACTTCTTCAGGAGTCATTTCCCTAATTAAATTCAGATAATCAAGATTCTTTTTTCGAAGAAACTGCTCCTTCTCAGCTTGAGAATACTTTTTCTTTCCTAAAGCAAGAAGAATATCTAAGGATTCAACTCTTGATACC
The DNA here is from genome assembly GCF_032555305.1 of Enterococcus sp. Classification (GTDB taxonomy): domain Bacteria; phylum Bacillota; class Bacilli; order Lactobacillales; family Enterococcaceae; genus Enterococcus_A. Next base: position 36,733 of record NZ_JAWGOQ010000032.1, on the reverse strand, counting down.
CCTTTTAAATTTTCATTAGCCTGCTCATCAAAGGGAATCATCAATTGTTCTGCTAATTCTTTCCAAGCAGTGTAATGATATTTGGCCGTGTCAACTAAGACACCATCCAAATCAAAGATTGCTCCGAGAATCATCTTTTTTCTGCACCTCCAATGTAGTAACACCTGACTTTAAAATACGGGTTTCCTGATCCGAGACCGAATAGATTAGTTGTGTATTGTGCGGAATTTGGACCTTCAACTCGATCATACTTTCACTTTGCCAACGCCATGAAATACTGATCTGACCGTTAGCTGTCTTAAAACCGCCTTTTACCCAATCGAGTCTCCGATCAAAATAAGGTTTTAGCTTCATGCTAAAAATCCTACTACTTTCTTCAAGATGACTAAGTCCCAATACTTTCTCGATAATAAAATCTTGAACAGCACCGTAGGCATAGTGATTCAGGCTATTCATGTCTGCTCCATTGATCTTGCCATTCGGAGAAATCGAGTTCCAGCGTTCCCAAATAGTGGTGGCGCCTTGATTCACTTCATACAACCAACTAGGGCATTCTTCATTCAGTAGTAAGGTGTAAGCCAAATCTGAGCGTTCATTTTCTACTAATGCATGAGTGATTTCTGGTGTTCCAACAAACCCCGTATTCAGAAAATTGTCATTAGCTTCTAGTAACCCAACCAAACTTTTCTGTAGGTTATTTTTGGCTTCTTGTGAAGGATATAATTCAGTTCTTAACAGTAAAGACAGCGCTGTTTGGGTAAGCGGGTTAAGCTGTAGCCGATTATTCTCATAGTATTCATTTAATATTGCTTGACGAATTTCATTTGCTAACTGCTGATAATGTCCCGCTTTTTCCTCCTTCAAAATGGAGAGACATTTGGCTAAATAACTGGTTGAACGATAGTAGAAGATGGACGCAATCAAATTGGGGTCAGTTGCTCCAACAGGGTTATTAGGATCTTCTGTATCCAAGGCTAGCCAGTCACCTAATTGTCGATCAAAATCCCATAAACGTTTAGATCCGTTCTTTATATCTCTTTCATAGAGATAATTGACCCAGCTTTTCATAATCCCTATATTGTTCTTGAGCAGCCCTTTGTCTTTGTAATGTCGAAATAATTGGAATGGCAATACGGTTGCAACATCCCCCCACACAGCGGCCCCAGCTGAAATTAAAAAAGGATTGATGTTTTCATGGGGTACGATTTTGGGATACGGAACGAAAAATGGAACGGACCCAGACAGCTTTTCTTGCTCCAGAGCTAAGTTCCTTAGGTAATTATTATAAAAGCTTCTGGTATTCATATTGTAGCAAGAAGTATTGGCAAAAACGTTTACGTCTCCAGTCCAACCCATGCGTTCATCTCTTTGTGGACAGTCTGTGGGAATATCAAGAAAATTATCTCTCTGACTCCATTGAATATTCTGAACTAGTTGATTTAGTTTTTTGTTACTTGATTCAAATTGGAACAGCTCCTCCATTTCCGAATAAATAGCATAAGCTTTTAACTCCACTGCCTGTTCCATCGAAAGTCCAGTAACCTCAACATAACGAAAACCATAAAAGGTAAAGTGAGGCCGGATATACCGTTCTTTTTCTGACAAAAAAACTATTAATTCTTGCTTAGCCGTTCGCAGATTATCTCGATAAAAACGTCCTTCCTGCATCAGTTCCGAAAAACGTAAACGAATCGGCTGATTAGAAGCAACGACTCCCTCTACCCAACCAGTAATAATTTGACCAAAATCTAAGATGATTTTTTCATCCTGATCAAAAAAAGCTTTCTCAGGTCTCATAACTTTTTGTTTTAAAATGGGAGGATTGCTTCGTTCAGCGAGCAGTTCCTTTTCACCCTGTATTTCGAAGAGTGTTAGGCATTCTGTATCGGATTGGTAATCAAGCACCTCGCCATCATAAATTGAATTTTCCTTCACGAAGGATGTTTCAACTGTCCACGAATTGTCTGTCACAATCGTACTTGACGTTCCATCTTTGTAATCAATAATCAGCTCTGCAATGATTTTTTGCCGATCGCCATAAATATTTTCATAACCGCCTTCAAAAACAAAGCGACCTTTATACCAGCCATTCCCCGTTAAAAACGAGAGCTTATTTTCTTCACGCAGTTGTTCCGTAACATCAAAAGTTTGATACTGATTCAATAAATCATAGCTATGATAGCCGGGAAGCAACACCTCATTCGTAATCTTTACATCATTCAATGATGCCTCATAGAGACCAAATCCGCAGCAATACAATCGAGCATTTTTGATTTCCTTAGTTACTGTGAAGCTTTTTGTAAAAATGACGCTGTCAATCGCTTTATCTTTATAGCTGATCCAATTGGCTTCCCATGGTTCCTTCAGCTTTCCACTTTCAAAATGACTTACTTTTTCAACTATACCTTTCTTTAAATTGGTAATTACCTTCCAGTAATATCTAGTTCGAGGTTTTAAAAACGCACAATTAAATGAAAGAATATTTTGACTGCTTGTCGTTTCCGCTGTTTTAATGATTTTGTTAAATTCCAGATCCTCTGAAACCAGAACTTGCTGCTTCACTAATTGTTCTTCTGGTTGTCCGATTAAATCCCAAGAAAAGGTTAAATGATCAAAATGGTAGCCTATAGGCTGGCTCAAACCATTTACCTGTAAGTTACTTATCTTCATCTCTCATCAGCTCCTTCAACTTTTGATTAGAACATAGAGGATCGATCGGAGAGACTCCTTTAAAGCTGCTCTTACCTATTATTTTCGCCACAACTGCCTTTATAAAATGCTCATAATTACAATAGGTATTGATAATGGTCGGGATCATTGGAACGTCAAAATAGTGGTAGGGATTCCCAACGCTGACTAACATAGTCGGCACTTCTTTGACAAACCAAGGCAGATTGTTTCCTAAACCGAATAATGTGTGCCAATTTATTCGTGCAGTTGTTTGATTACTTGAATTTTCTATATTTGCCACATAGATAACAACATCATATTTGGTCTTAAAGGTCTCAATATTCTCTAACTCATAGAAATTCTCCTCCTTTTGATAGACTTCCACTTCAAATCCTGCTAGAATCAATTCTTTAACAAAGATTTCTTCCACAAAGCGGTTAGACTCAAAACTACCTAAAGTCTCAACAAGTATTCTAGTTTTCTCTATTTTGATTGGCAATAGATTTTGTTCATCTTTAACGAGTGTAATGGCTTGGTCCGCAATTTTTTCCTGCGCCGCGGAAAAATCTTTTTTTTCTGAGTTTTTTTGTTTCGGGGAAGCTTTAAACAAATTCAGAGAGGCTTTTGAGGCTAAAATTCGATACACTGCTTCATTTAGACGCTGCTCGGATAACAGACCTTTTCTTAACCCTTCCTTCATATACCGAATGTCCTCTTCAAAATCTTTATTAAACAGCAGCATGTCACACCCGTTTTCAATACATAAAGGAACAGCCTCACTTCTACGCATTGCAGCAGTAAACCCTACCATAGGTGATGCGTCAGTAATAACTAAACCATTGAAGTTTAGTTCCTTTCGCAAAAGATCCTGCAGTAACGTCTGATCCAAAGTAGCCGGAAGATTCGATTTAGAATAAGCCGGAAATGCAATGTGCCCTACCATAACTGCTTTTGTACCATAATCAATCATTTCCTGATAGATGCATCCAAAACTTTCCCTCCAGGCATCAACTGATAGAGAATTCACCGAAGTCAGCAGGTGCTGATCCCGTTCATCCACCCCATCTCCTGGAAAATGCTTGATAGCTGTCATCATTCCCTGTTCATGAAAGGCTCGGGTATATTCTTTTGCATGATCAATCACGGTATATGGGTCGTCCCCGTAAGTACGCACATTCGTAATCGGATTTCTAAAATTTAAATCTAAATCGACAACTGGAGCAAATGACCAGTTAACGCCAATCTGTTTTCCTTCAAGAGCAGATATTTCTCCTAATTTGTAGGCAGTTCCCCTGTCATTCGTCGCTGCAACAGCCATTTGTGTCGCGTAAGCCGTTCCTTCAATCACTGCCCCATTACCGCCATATTCTAAGTTCGCTGGCGTCAATAAAGGAATTTTCGACTTACTTTGAGCATAGCTAAAGGTCGTCTTCATTTCTTCAAAATTTCCAGATCGGAAAAACAAGCCGCCGATATGATGCTTCAAAAGAGTGTCTAGATAATTCGTATCTGTAGAAAATCCGATAGGCACAAATAACTGCCCAATCTTTTCATCTCGACTCAACGTTTTAAATGTATTTTCAACCCATTCTATTTGCTCTTCTTCTAAATAAAAAGGTTTTTCTTTAAAATTTATCATTGCTTCCCTCCATCTATAAAAAGGTGGTCAAAATGACCACCTACTCCTGACTTGCCACATTTTTTTTACTAAAAAATGATAGTATCTTGTATTCGTTGTTTAGGTAGATCAGGAACATCAAAAGTATAATTGCGTTCCAAAATGACTGCATTTGTGCTGAGATATTCAAGCGCACAAAACCTAAAGTGATCAAAGCGGTCGTAAAAGACCCCACCATTATGCCAAATTTATCTTCGCTGTATCGTCCGATAAAACCACCAATAAATAATGGTAAAAAAGCGACAAAAATTGTTGAGATCGTTCCAAAATTCAAACTCGCTGAAGCTGTTCCTTGGATACTCATAGTGAAACAACCAGCCACAGAGGCAAAGACCCCAGAGAACATGTAGGACAATACTGCATTTTTCTTCTCATTGATTCCCGTATCCACAGCGATTTTTTGCCCTGCTACCAGAGTTCGCCAGTTAAAACCAAAAGTCGTCATATTCGATAGTACATAAATCATCACAAATCCAATAAACAGTACAATCAGCTGATTTTCCATGGAACCAATCTTTGATAAATGCAATGTTCGATTCAGTACAACGCCGCCACCTTCTGTTGCAATAAAGCCTAAAGCTTCATAAATTAAAGTAATCCCTAAGGATGTCACAATTGGTGGAATCTTCAATAGAATATAGACAACTCCTGAGATCATTCCGAACAGTGCTCCGAACAAGGCAATAACCACTAACATATACCAACCATTCATCTTCCATCCTTGTCCTTCCAAGAGCCACATCACTTTGACGCCTAAAATGGAAGACAGCAAGCTGATCGAACCTAATGAGAAGTCAAATCTTCCAGTTGAAAGATTAAAATTCAACGCCCAAGCAATAAAAGTTGTCACCACAAAAGCATTCACAAATGTTCGATAATGGTTCGTTGTATTGAATAGCGTGGTTCCCTGGCTAGCCAGCAGGATGGAGAAGAAAAGAAACACACCTACTGGTATAGCCATCGTTTTTATACTATTTTTCACTCGATTACTCATTTTCTTCTCCTCATTTCATTATTCTCTTTCAGAAATATTCTGTTGAATCGTTTCAAAATCTACATTACTGGCAAACTCTTTGAATTCCTTATAAGTAATATCCTCGTTATTCTTTTTGATTAACTTATCAAGATCCGCTTTATTAATGGCAGGCTCTTTAAAGTCATTGGCTATCTCGTACATAGTGTCAAACTCATCCTTTGATTGCGCATTCCAATAATTCTGAGTAATCCGGAATGCCTGACCATCCTCGCGGAAATCTTTGCTGTCTCCATTCACAGCATTCATCACTGCAGCAAAAGTCGGACCGATCATTGCTGGGAAAGTCCCTGATAAATAATCAATTTGTTGAGGGTTAGCATTAAATCCATCTTTGTAAGCTTCTGTAAAAGCAGAAACTGTAGCTAGCTTGATTTCAGGATTAACATTTGAGATTGTTGCACCAAAAACCTCTAAACCAATCCCCACCGACAATAAGGTTTGCACACCCTCTTCACCTAATTTTTGCTGTGCTTCTGTGTAAAATGCCCCGGCGTCATCTGGGAAACCTTCTAATACTTGAATCGTATACTTATCACTTTCAAATTCCCCAATAAATTTGCCTGATTCCGGTTTCTTATAAGTAACACCAGCCTCTTGGAATGCTTTGACAAACCCTTCAAAACGTTTCCTATGAGCATCCACACCATAGCTCATTCCTCCGGCATAAAGAACAAAATTAGTATTCCCTTCAGCAATGTAATGCTTCGCCATATCATAACCGGCTTTTTCCTCAGAAGCTAAATCAGGACCAATAGTCCCAAGAAAATACTCGTTGTCTTTCGTTTCTTCGTATTGTTCATCTGTCATCGTTCCGACTCCGACAATATAGTACATTTTGGCTTTTGCCGACTCATTAATAGCAGCTACCATATCCGATTGAGTTAACGCAATTACTGCTTTACAATTTTGTGAAGCAAAGTTTTCAATAGCTGATTTTTCTTCTTCAGCCGTTGAGATAGCATCTGAAAATTTAAATTCTACATTATAATTTTTGGCAATATAGTCATTGTAGTATTTTTGAAAAGCTAAAACCTGTGAATCCGAAGGGTCATAAATCAACACGCCGATACTCACTTTTTCCCCGCTTTTAGCTGAGCCTTCATTGTCAGAAGAACCATTTCCACAAGCTCCCAATACCGGAATCAACAATAGCATCATTGTGACAAAAGCAATCAAACCTTTTTTCCAATTTTTTTTCATTACGCTTCCTCCTCTTATCTTGGTAATAATTTGGTTCTGTAATTCAGTGACGCAACAAAAACAACGGCTAGAAACATCACTCCTTTAATCAATTGTGTCATTCCAAATGAAGCCCCCAAGACTAAAAGGACTTGATTAAGCACCGTGATCGACAGTCCTCCTACGATAGAAGCGCCAATCTTACTTCTAGCTCCGCCTGAAACAGACATCCCTCCGAAAACAATCGCGATCAAGACGTCCATTCCGATTGATCCCCCAGTTGATTTACTTAGTGTTGGGGCTCTCAATATAGTTAGAAAAGCGGCTAAACCAACACCTACTCCTGAAAAGCAGAAGGAGTAAATGGTTTGTTTCACGATTGAAATTCCTGTCTGACTTCCAGCTACCGGATTACTGCCCAAAAATTTATTCTTTCTACCCACTGCAGTTTTGTTAAAAAGATAAAACGCTATAGCAAAAAAGCCAATTAATATCACCAGTTTAACGACCAAATTATCAATTGCCATCGTTGAACCTGCTAAACTAATATTGGTATTGCCATCTAGAATGATATCCACTAAGGAAGTCAGGATACTCAACATGGCGATCGTAGAAACGAATGCCGGCAAATTAAAAATTGCTGATAATAAAGAATTCACCATGCCGACCACTCCCCCTGCAAAAATACAGGAAAGAAACATAAGCCCAAAGGATTCCGTTTCATTAAAGACCATCACACCAAGCATGCCGCTAACAGCCATTGATGCTCCTAATGAAATATCAAATGACCCTAATGAAAAGATAAACACAGCGCCAATCGCTACCACAGTCAGAATGACCGACTGATTAATGAGAATTTCTAAATTGTAAAAAGAAATATTGCCGCCTGTGACGCTAAAATAAGCAATAAATAAACCGATCAGCCCAATAAAAGGAGCGCTTTCAAAAATTTTCTTTCTATTTAAACGCTTTTTTCGTGGTTCAACTTCCACATTTTTAAATATAGGTTTCTCCATCCTCAACTTCTCCTTTCTAAATCATGTATTGAATCACTTCAGTATCTAGTAAAGTTTTTGAACGTAAGAATTCGTGATTGATTTCGCCATTTTTCATGATTAGAATGCGATCACTCATTCCCAATAGCTCTGGCAGTTCCTCGGAAATTAACAGAATACTTTTCCCTTCCCGCTTCATTTCTTCCATTAGTCGATACATGGCTGCCTTAACACCAATATCGATCCCCCGTGTGGGACAATCTAGAATCAAAATGTCACAATCACGAGCTAGCCATTTTCCAAAAACCACTTTCTGTTTATTGCCACCAGAAAGAAATTGTACCTCCTGCTCTCGACTAGGTGTTTTGATAGCTAAGTCTTCAATTTGCTGATCAACATAGCTTCTTTCTTTTTTTGTACTGATAAATCCAAACCTGCCTGTTAAAATATCTGTGCCACCAATTGCAATATTATCCTTCACCGATGATTTGAGCGCTAATGCCTCGTGGTCCCGATTCTTTGAAACATAACCGATTTTTGCTTTTATCGCGTCCTTTGTCGATTTGATTTCACTTTTCTTCGAAATTGCTCTGATGCGTCCAGAATCTTTTTCCAAAAATCCGAATAGCAACTTCCCTAGTTCATGCATTCCACAATGAGATAGACCACCGATCCCCAAAATTTCGCCTCGATGAAGCTCAAGAGTTATATTTTTCACTTTGTTCTTATATACTAGCTCTTCGCAGTTTATTAGTATTTCATCTTGATAAGTTGGGATAAAATCCTCGCGGTAATACGCTCCAGTCAGTTCACGACCCACCATCAAATTCTTGATTTTGTTCTCATCAAACTCATCTTTACTTAATACATCAACCAAATGACCATCTCGTAAAACAATCAGTTGATCACAATGCTCAATTAGTTCCTCCAAGTCATGAGAGATGAATATACTTGCTTTGTTTTCCAGCTTCTGTTTCTCCATTTGTTGATAAATAAAATCCCGTCCTTGCTGAGATAGAGCTGTTGTTGTTTCATCAACAATCAATACTTCTGGCTCTTTCATCAAGACCTTGACAACTTCAATGAGTTTGCGCTCTTCTTGGCTATAGTGATCAATCAAGTTCATTGCCGTTATTTCCGACAGTTTGTAGCTATCCAAGATTTCTTGTGCAGCTTCAAACATTTTCTTCTTTGAAATGATTTCTCCTTTGTTAAACAATTTCAGGTTCCCTAAAAAAATATTTTCTGCCACAGTGATCCCCGAGATCGTCCCTTCCTCCTGCACGATCATACCAATTCCCTTTTCCAAAGCATCTACCATGTTCGTAGGCTGGTACTCTTCATTATGTAATTTCAAACTACCTGTAGTCGGTGAAATAATTCCTGAAAAGATCGAAGAAATCGTACTTTTTCCAGAACCATTTTCACCAATTAGCCCAATGGTTTTCCCCGACTCGATTTGAATAGACACATCATTCAATGCGGTAACATCTCCAAATTTTTTGGTAATATGCTTTGCACTTAGTAATTGTCGTTGCTCCATTTTTATCACCTCTTTCGCTTAAAAGAATAAGCGATTTCAGAATCCGTTTACATGGATTAATTTAGAATTGCTCATGGAAAAATTTGGAAGATGAACTTTATCGAATGAAAAATAAAAAAACCACCATAAAGCTAGAACAAGCTTTACGATGGATCTTATTAATGATAAATCAGTTTCAATTCTTCGTCTCTCAGTTGATACTGCTGGATAACTTCATCCGCTGTCAAATTCCCTGTAAAAAAATCGAGCAGCAATTCCGGTAAAACGTCTACTTTGTAATCCATTTGTTGTTCATAAATGATTCTTTCGGGTTTAATTTCAGCAGTTTTCAAGATACCTGGCTGTTCTCTAGTAGATTCTTTTTTTTCAATCTTCTCTTTATAATATTCTTCAAAAAAAAGTTTACAGAGTTTGATCTCTTTTGATTTTTTATTGATATACAGTGAGGATGGTAGCATGTAAATATATTGATTGCCTTGATTAGGGAAAGGAAAGAAGCCTATATCCTCCTCGCTCACCACATGATTAGTCGTCAAATAATTTCTGAAGCTGTATTGCCCTAAGAGATGTGTACTATTTTTATTTCCGAAATCATTCAACCCCATCGATAGGCTCATAGTAAGCAAATTAGGACTCAAAAATTCGTTAGCCCTTAATTGATCAATTTTTTTTAAGATATCTCGGTATTGTTCAATATTGTCTGATGTTGAATTGGCATACTCCGCGACATACCAATAATACTGTGTCAGCCATTGGTCCTTAAATGGCGTTAGAAGCGGAACTATATTATTGTTTTTAAGTGCTTGTAAATTATTTACAAAGCTTTCCCAATCCTTCGGTATAGAGAGATTTAACTTGTCATAGATATCCTTCCGATAGATGAACCCAATCGCGTCCGCATTATCAAGAGGCAATCCATATATTTCATTTTCTACAGAAACCGCCTGACGATAACTTTCAATATACTGATTAACATACGCTTCTCCGGATAAATCGTAAAAATACTCCCGTGGATCGAGCGCTTTAAATAACCCGCCACTGCTAAACAATAAAATATCCGGCGCATTGCTCGTTAATAACTCTGTCATCACTTCGTTTTCACCAGCAATTCCGGAGGGTCGTTTAGCAACTTCAACGTCTACCTTGTACTTAGTTGAAAAAGTATCAATGAAATTTAAAAAATCATTGGTAACCAACCCTGCATCCACAGAAATGATAAAGTCAGGTTTGACTATTTGCGGACTTTTCTCCTGAGATTTCTGATTGCTGGTGCAACCAGTAAAAAGTAGTAGGCTACTCAGTATCAACAGAATCCCCCAGGTTTCGTATCTCCTCTTGAAAAAATGAGGGACTTTTCCCAAAATGCTTTTTGAAAACCTTACTAAAATAAAGTGCATCCTTATATCCCACCTCTTCAGCGATCTGTTTCAAACTTTTAAAGGGCGATTGTCTGATTTTTAGTATCGCCTGTTCCATTCTCACGTGTAGCAGAAATTCTTTGAATGTTTGTTGTTTATACTTTTTAAATAAGTCATTAATAGATGCCATAGATATCCCAAAATGATCGCTAATCAAGGTCAAATTCAAATCAAAGCGATCAAAATTCTGAACAACAAATTTTTCGACTAGTTTGTAAAATTCATAAGAGTCAATTTTCTCAGGAAATTGCTTTGATTGTTCTAAAAAGTGGTCAATTAATTGGTCAAAATCTTGAAGGATATCCGTTAACGTAACACTCGATAGGATAATTTCTTCAAAAATACTGGGATTGATTTGTTTCTTATCCTCCAAATGTTGATTCATAAAAGCTAGAAGTTGATTTCCTCGATTTAACACCTGACGGGTGGTTAGGATATCTATTTTTTCCCGAACGATTGACTTTAAATACTTCTCTAAGTCAACCCATTGGCCTTTTACATAGGCTTCTTGTAATTTTACTGATACGATTGACCAATCCAAAATGTCTTCTTGAGAGATCAAATTATCTTTCAGTGTATTCAAGTTCAGCACTTCTTGAGTCCCCAGTCGATGAGTGAACTCTACCGTGCGAAACATCTTACTGTAAGCACTATTTAACTGCGAAAGAGAAAATGGATTAACTGAATATACCAGTACATACGCATTTTTCTCAAAACTACTTCTAATTTGTTCCATTACTTGTTTCAACTGATCAGATTCTTTCAAGATTAAAACAAATTCGTTTCTTTTTCGACCATTAAGAACAAACCTATGGGTATTCTCCAACAGATAAATTTCATGTTCAATTTCATCATGATCAAAGACAACCATCCCATTATAAGACCCAAAATGCAGGGTCAAAATCCGGTACCGATTTAACCAGTCCTCTTTCATTGAAAACGTACTTTTGATTGCCTTTTCCAAAAGTTTTTTTTCATATTCACGTTTTTTCTTTTCTCGCCTTTCACTTATTCGATTGAGAACCTCTGTCATTTTGTCCAGTTGAACGGGTTTTAAAAGGTATTCTTCGACGCCGAATCGCATGGCCTTTTGTGCAAAGGAAAATTCCTGAAAACCGCTTAATATGACAACATCTAAATCCAAGTTTTCTTGATAAATATATTCTGATAACTCCAGACCATCCATTAGAGGCATCTTAATATCTGTGATAACCATATCTATTTCTGAATGATTTTCGAGTATTTCTTTGGCCGCCAATCCATTTCTTGCTTTTCCAACAATTTGGACCTCGATGGGGATTCGTTCAATCATTTTTTCTAAAATTGCTAAAGCAGCTGGCTCATCTTCTACTAGAAGCAGATTCATTTATACACCCCCTCCTTCTCTTTGTATAAGAATATCTTTGTTCCATTTTCAGAGGATTCGATCAAAAGATTGAATCTTTTCCCGTAAAATAAGCGTAAACGTGCATACGTATTAATGATTCCAAGCCCACCGATTTCGAAATCCAACTGATTCAACGAAGCATGTCTGTCCAAGGTATCCTGGATTTCTGTAATTTTCCGCTCTAAATACTGAATCTTTGCTTCAGATATTCCTGGACCGTCATCAAAAATAGCAATTCGCCATTCTTCAGTTGCTGAATCACTTATGATGATCTGAATCTTAACGGACTCTTTTCCTGCATCAAAACTATACTTAATACTGTTTTCAACAAAAATTTGCAGAACCAATTTAGGGATGCTAACTCTTTTGAACTGCTCCGGTAAATCAACCTGATAATCAAGCATATCCTGATACCTTTTTTGCATTAACAGTAAATAGTTTTTAACATGAGAAACCTCTTGCTCCAGCGTAGCCTGCTTCTCAACATTTGAAGTTGAATACCGTAGCATCTCCGTGATTCCTTGAGCGATTTCTACCGTATCGGTATCCTCGTATTCGATTCCCTTATACGCAACGATATTCATAATATTATAAATGAAATGAGGATCGATCTGTGCTTGCAGAACTTCCATATTCGCTTCAAATTGTTTTCGTTGCGCAATTAATTCGTTTTCAATGGATTGATTCAGTCGATGCTTTAAACCGTTATAGGAATCTGATAATGCAGCAATTTCATCCTCCTCTGATTTGATTGAACTACTCACAGGCAAGTTTCCGATATTAACCGCTTCCATCTCTTTTTTTAGTTCTACAAGAGGATTTAAAATCTTGTTCAATTGGCGCTTAAAGACGAAATACATAAGAAATAGCAGAACCACACTAATTGAGACAATGTAAAAAGATGTGTTCCACATTGAGTTGTTAATCGCCGTAAGTTCTTGAAAAGCAATTATTCGATGTCCATTTTCTAACGAATTCTCATATACCAAAGAACCATTATAGGTTCGTTCAGTTGTTTTTTTCTGTATATATTTTTGTAATTTAGTCAAATCTCCGCTTTTCGAATAAGCAATAGTCCGATTCTGATTGTCCAAGATATAAAAAGACATCTGATTTTCTGTCGATAAATTTAACAATTGGTCAAGTTTCTCCTGCTCATCTTCGACTTGTATGTACACATTTTCCTGATTGGAATACTTTACCTCTCGAGTATAAGAAAACAAATACTTCTCTGTATTCCCCCAAATATCCTGATAATTCGGAAATACATAAATTCCTCCAAAACTGTCACTGTTGGACAAAATGACCTTCATTTTTTGAACTGCATCCTTGTTAAAACTTGAGAGAGTAATGTCATTCGTCAAAAAGTCGTTTCTTGTAGTAATCACATTTACGCGATAAAAGTCAGATAAATTTGAATAATTACTAATTTTCTCTGTAATATGTCGGTAAGATTTCTCCAATGATAATGTGTTAGTCTCATTTCTATCAATATGACTTAGTGTGAGAATATTGTTTAGAAAATCCTTGTCAGAAAGAATATTTGTTGTAGCCTGTTCATAGGTAGAAAGTTGTAATTCATACTGCTGCTTCACTGTAACAGTATAATTTGATAATGTCGCGTAGGCGTCTTCTCTTATTTTTTTATTATTATAGAGAACAATGCTAATTGAGATCAGGATAAAGAGCAGTACCGAAAGAATAAAGTAGATAAATGCAAGTCTTCTTTTAATGCTCATACGTGGTCTCCTTTGCCTTAGAATGAATCTGTAACCGTCCTTCAACTTTCTGACAGGAACTCTATGTATCCTTATTTCTTTTTCGAAGATAATTTGCTTGATAAGTATATTTTACCATTTATTTAAAAAAAGAATGTGATCAAAAAAACTCCATTGTTCTGATTACTTAACTCTTCATTACTTGTGCGCTTCTTTTTTAACCGTTGATTCCTAGTATTTTTTTATTATTCTACACACCTTATTTTTTCTGTCTAGTCTAGTGTAGCCGATTCACACTTATTACTTTAGAACTTAAATAATATCCCCTCTATTTCTCTTTGTTCTTAAACAGCACTTATAACTGACTAGCTGCCCGCCCTCGATGATCTTCATCTCGATTGTATCCCATTCTTTGTATGCCAGAGGCTTTCAGAATTATAGTGCTTTCACCTTCTTCTCTAGTAATCGTACCCACATCATAGTAGTTTATTTCAGATGGCTCTTCATGGCTCCTCGATCTCGTTTCCCTCATCATCCTCGTAGCTTGAGTAAATGTCACATTACTGATCATTGGAGCTTTCTATATCTGCTTAAAATCTCTGGCACAAACCTGGAATAAAACTTCCCACGTATTACTCAACATTTCCTCCAACCAAAAAAAGAGACGCCAATACCATCAGCCATCTCACAAAAAAATCATTCAGTTTTTAATTTCTCCAAGAATATTACTCAAATCTACCCTATGTGAATCGCTCTTCCCCTTTTAAACCTTTACCAGAAAATCCTTCTCAAACACGCCCTTACTCAGCCGATAGCCGCTGCCCCAAATGGTTTGAAGCATCTCTGGATCAAAGCCCGCGATCTCGAGCTTCATCTTGATCCACTTTATCAAGACAGAAGTCTGGGAGAGATGCGAGTTGTTGGGCTCATCGTTTCTTTTCATAAACCTGTTTTCTATGCCCTGTTGTTAGAGCGAGTACAATTAATTTATCATCGTCAATCTCGTACAACACACGATAGTCTGCTACACGATAACCTCTGAACTCGAATATCTGTAGATAATCTAACTGGACATCCTCTTGTTTCCCCTTCTCATCTAATCAACTGAAAACAACGTTGCTGTATTTACTTGGGTACCTGTTCATTCACTCCCCTCGTGATTTTCTTGTGTATCGAACATTGTTAGTTTCTCCTTTAAACACAAAATAGCTCAATCATCAAATTAAGATGATCGAGCTTCATAGTAATATATATCTGTATGATTATTTGATACTGTACAAACTCTCTTTTACTGTTTTCTTTTTTAATACTTAGAGTTTGGGCTAAAAACTCACTTTGCCAATACTTATTGACCTTCTGGATTGTCCATATTTCATATCTTTCAAATGACCATCTAACTCAGCACTGTTAGTCAATACGACCATAATGTCTGTAGATTTTCCATGATCTGTCAAATATGAACGATTAACCTTTGCCAGTTTAGTGTTACTAGTAACTATTTCACCAGGCTCAACGAATAGTTCAAACGGTTTTCCTTGAAGCTCTACTGTATCAATCCCAATGTGAAGAAGAATTTCTAAATCATGTGAAGTTTTTAACGCTATTGCATGTTTGGTAGGAAAAATACTGATCACCTCTCCGTTAACAGGCGAGAACACTTCATCTTTGTTTGGCTTAACAGCGAAACCTTCCCCCATCATCTTACTCGAAAACACTTTATCAGGAACTGCTTCAATCGGGATAATTTCCCCATCAGTTGGAGAAAATAATTCAATGCTCCTCGATTTCTTCTTAAATAAATGACGCATCTTCTTTCTCCTTTTCCTTTTTTAGTTTTCTTATAACAGCTATGACAACTTCGATAACACTCTATTAATCTTCCTTTTACTTAACATAGCTATCCTATTTTTTAAGATGTCCACTGTATCCTCAGAAACAGAAATCACGTCCTGATCCATAAGACCATCAATTGTCTTGTTCGCTAATTTTTCCTGCTTGTATGGTTTTAATCTAAAATACTCTGGTAAAAACTCTTTTAACAATTGGTAAGTCACAGGAATCTGCATCAACTCATCTATAGTTGATTCCATACTTGGAATGTTAAAATTCTCAAATAGTTCGTAAGTAAACGTATGGGTCCCTGGTATTAAGACAATTTCCACACTTCCATTATTTAACTTACATTCATATCCTGTAAAAAAATCTTCTTTAGTATTGTCTAAAATCAGCGCAGCTTGAGTTGAATGTGGCACACTCACATTAATGTTGATTTTATTATTTTCCTTAAGTAGCCACGCCACAGAAATCTTTCCGTGCTGCGTTTGATAATGTCCTGAAGCACTCTGGAGTCGCCAATTGATTCTCGGATTAATAATAATCCTGTTAAATCCGCAGCTATTGTCTTCTTGTCGTATTCCTAACATGTATTCATACATCCATTGAACAATACTGCCATTCGCATAGTGATTTAATGAATTCATACCCTCGGGATTCATTTGTCCATCTGGAAGAACGGAATTCCACCTTTCCCAAATTGTCGTTGCTCCCATATTGACTGCATAAAGCCAACTTGGACAATCCTCGTTTAATAAGATCGTATAAGCTAATTCATCTTCCTGAAATTTAGACAATGCCAAGCATATCAATGGTGTCCCTACAAAGCCTGTTTTAATTGAATAGTTATCCTGTCGCAATAGGTGCTTGAATTGTCTTAACAAAACTTGCTCTTGCCCTTGTTCAAATAACTCAAAATATAAAAGTAGGGTATACGCTGTTTGTGTGTTGACCACAGATCGTCCATTTTTCGATAGATATTCATCTTGGATCGCTTGCTTAATGTTTTCAGCTAAAATACTAAACTTATCAGCGTCTTGCTCATTTAAAATTGTACATGATCTAGCAACGATTGATGCAGAAACGTAGGAATAGATACTTGCTATCAGTGTTTCTTCCGTTCCACCTACGGCTGAATTTGGATCAGCGCCATCTAAAGCTAACCAATCACCGAATTGAAAGCCTTGATTCCATAAATAATTTGTTGAATGATCTTGAATGTAGGTGATCCATTTTTTCATGCTAGGAAGCTGCTTCCTTAATAATTGTTTATCACCATAAAACTTGTAGAGATTCCACGGCAAGATCGTGCACACATCCCCCCACACCGCTGAACTACTCGTCGTTTCTTCATTGCTGAGTGCAGGAATCGTCATTGGGATCGCTCCATTTTTTCCTTGCTCAACGAGTAAATCCTGAAGATACTTTTTAAAAAATGCCAGACTATTCATATTAAAGGACGCAGTTTGGCTAAATACCTGCGCATCGCCAGTCCAGCCCATTCTTTCATCTCTTTGTGGACAATCCGTCGGTACATCTACAAAGTTGCCTTTTTGGCTCCAAAGCGCATTACTAAAAAGTTGGTTGAGCTTTACATCACTTGTTTCAATTTGACCAGTTGTTTCTATATCTGAATAGATAACTTCACCCTTGAAATTAAGTGATTGGCATTCTTCTAACGTTAGACCTGTAACTTTAACATACCGAAAACCAAAGAAAGTAAATGTTGGTCGAATCTGTTTGACTAATCCATCAGAAACATATGAAAAGGCTGCTTTGGCAAATCTCAAGTTATCTCGATAAAACTGACTATCTTGTAAAATTTCCCCAAATTGAAAAGTCACTTTACGTCCATAGGGCAGATTATTAAGAAAAGACAGCCAACCTACCATGTTTTGCCCCATATCAACAATTAACTCTTGCTGCTGATTCAAATAGATTTTTTGTGGACTTCTCGTCTCCATAATTTTTACTGGCGGGCTTAATCGATCAGATAGATTTTCAAAACTCGAATTGTGAACAAGCATCACACCACTATCATTTTTAGCAATTAGAGTATCATCGCGATCTTCTCCATAATAGATACCACTTGCCAAAATAATTGATGTTTCGCACGACCAGTCTTCATCAGTAAATACAATTTCAGTAGTACCATCTTCATACAAAAGATGCAGTTCAGCTATTAATAAGTAGGAATCGCCATACTTATTTTTTTCACCACCACCAAAACCAAATGTCCCCTTATACCAGCCATCTCCTAAATTGAATGAGAGCTCATTTTCTGTAGTGATCGTTTCCGTCACATCATAGGTCTGAACTTGTTGCCAATAGTGGTAATCATGATAACCAGGAGCGAGAACTTCTACGCCTACTTTCTTTCCATTCAACGTCGCTTCATAAAGTCCCAAACCACACGCATAAAGACGCGCTTGTCGAATAGATTTTTCTATCTTAAATGAGGTTGAAAGGACTGGATGAGTAACCTCTTTGTCTTTAGGTGTAATCCATTGCCCCTTCCATTCTTCATTCATTTTTCCAGTTTCAAACCAAGAATAACCTTTGGCTTCACCGACTCGTATTTCAACAAAATAACGCTGTCGACTTCTTAATGAAAGATCTAGCTCAAACGAACTATCTTCTTTTTTAGTCACAACTCCACTTTCATAAACAACATCACTGAAATCTTCTGTCAAACTAACACGTATTTGTGCCGAATGACTTTGTACTGGTGTTGCACTAATTAATTCGTACGTAATAAACAGATAATCATATTGAAAGCCCAGTGGTTCTTGCATCCCATTGATCTGGATTGATGATATCTCCATATCAATTCTCTCCTAACGCAACATCAACTGCTTCATTTTTTTCATTCCCAGTTTCTTTATCCGTTCCAAAAAAATACGTCAATGCAAAACCGAGAACCAACCCTAAAACATTTGCGGCAATGGCACCATAAAAACCATAATCAATTCCAGCAGGATTCATGTAGCCAAATATTCCAAAAATACCTGCGACCGATGCTGACACCCAAGTACTAGTTCCCCAAATCGCGGGAAGTACGGATGCCAAACTTGCTGCAATAATTGCTGTTATCAACGGTTTTTTCTTAGGTACCAAAACACCATATAATGCAGGTTCACTCACTCCTAAGAAACAGGAAATAGCGGTCGATATAGATAACGATTTCGTTTTGCTCTCTTTCGCTCTCATGGCAACTGCCAATACCGCTCCTGCCATCGCCATTTGATTTGCAATTAAAATTCCTCCTAATGGCGCATGCCCTAATGTTGAGAACTGAATCATTAAGACGGTAATTCCAGCCCAATGAAGACCAAGCATCACCAGTAAAATCCACGGACCACCAAGAAGCAGCCCAGTCAATGCAGGACTAAAATTATAAATTGCTTGAATCCCATTTGCTAGCATTTGCGTTAACCAAGAAATAACCGGTCCAAATACTAATAAAGTAATCGGAGCAACAACGACTAACACAATCGCTGGAACAACAAAAAATTTCACAATTTCCGGAATCACTTTCTTTAACCAATTTTCCAATTTAGCCGCTAAAAAGGCCGCTACGATCGCAGGAAAAACAGAACTAGTATAATTAACAACATTCATCGGCAAACCTGCAAATCTTATCGTAGAATCAGCCATTTCAATAATTGTTGGATAGACTAGGCTAGCACCTAGGACAGCACCTAGCCACATATTTCCTTTAAAGTATTTGCTGGCGCTTGCTCCTAAAATAACTGGGAAGAAGTAAAACATCGAATCCGCGATTGCACTAAGAACTAGATAAGTTCCCCCAGACGTATTTAGGATACCAGTCAAGCTAAGTAACGTCAGAACGCCCTTTATTAATCCAGATCCGGCTAATACTGAGATGACTGGCAAAAAGATACCTGATAACATACTTGTTAATCGATCAATTGGCGATTTTTTTTCTAACTCTTTATCATTGTTACTACTTTTTTCTTCAACCATTTCATGTCCCAAAAGTTTTTGGACTTCTTCGTACATTTTTGAAACTTTCGGTCCAATAACTACTTGGTACTGCCCACCCTGTTGCAAAACTGACATGACGTCATCAAGTTTTTCAATTTCCGATGTATTTGCAATAGTTTCATCTTTTAATACGAAGCGAAGACGAGTGACACAATGCGTCAGTAATTTAACATTTTTTGCACCGCCAACATTCTCTACAATCTCTTTTGCGGTCTTTTCCATGATGATCCCTCCATTTATGCTACCTATCAAAAACAGTCTAGATAGTATTTCTATGAACTAATCATACAACCGTTTGAAAAGGGTTACAATATCAGTAACTTTCATCTTGACTAGCGAAAACAAACATCATAAACTAATGATACGGAGGATTAATCTAATGAATATTTCGGACAATCTCTTTAAGCTATCAGACCAAGAATCAAGAAATCGCGAAAAAAAAGGAAATAAAGAATTGGATTTTACTTTACCTCCTTTTTATATTGACACAGAGAAGTACTTTAATCTTCATGGAACGAACTATTATCTCTCTGTCCACCAGCGTTATAGTCCTGTACAGCTTCATACCCATGCTACTTCTGAAGTGAATTATATTTACAGTGGAACCGTTACTCAGTGGATCGATGGAAAAAAATTCATTTTAAAATCAGGAGATGTTGTAGTATTGGATCAATTAGTCCCTCACGCAATTGAAACAACTGGTGAAGAGGATATTATGATCAACTTACAAATGTTTGAGTCTTTTTTTTCCGGGAATTTTATTAAACAATTTACCAGCGAATCGACCATTGCTTCTACTTTCTTTTCTTTACTTGAAGAAAAGAATCAAATGAATTTCCTTGTTTTCCATACAAATGAAAATGATCTGATTAAACAAACAGTTGATAATATGTTGAAAGAACACTTTCAACCTCAAGCAGGCTCCTCAGAAATGATGCAAGCATATATGATCATCTTCTTTGGCGAGCTATTAAGATCTACCGACTTCTATATCAATAAAGAGTACTTAGATTTGGGGAGCTACAGTTATATACCAGATATTTTGAAATATATTGAAGACAATTATAAGGTTGGATCTTTAAAAACCGCTGCAGAAGATTTCTCAATTTCAACTATTCATTTATCTCGATTATTAAAAAAATATGTCGGAAAAACATTTAAGCAACTCGTTCATGAAAAACGAGTTGCTGCTGCACATGCATTATTACTTTCAACAGATCTTCCAATATACGAAATTGCCGAAGAAGTTGGTTACAGTAATCTGAATATTTTTAATCAAAAGTTCAAGGAGACTTATCAAATGTTACCAGGACAATTGAGATTGAAGTAATTTTTAAAAAATTTGTTCAGTAAAAGTATAATGCAAACATTTACCTTTTGATAACTTCTACTAAACTCAAACATCACTAGATAATCTATAATTTTTTCTTAATTGCTACTAGAAATTTCCTTCCTATACTGACTTGGCGTCTTTCCATACTTCTTTTTGAAACAAGCAATAAATGATTTATTGCTTGGAAATCCCACCTCTAATGCAATATCAGAAAGACGTTTCTTCGTATTTGAAACCTCGTATTGGGCATGATTTAATCTAGTTTCAGTCAGATACTTTTTAAAACTCATTTGAGTTCTTTTTTTTATAAGCTTAGAAATGTATGATGGAGAAAAATGGAAATAATTTGATACAGCCTTCAAATTTATATTTTCATTATAATGTTTATAAATAAAAGTCAGTATATGATCAATGCTCACCTCCTCATTGCAAGTCTTCGCAGTATTTTGTTGACTATCCTCTTCCTTCTGAAAGTTTTTTATTAGCAAATAAAAAAAATAAAGTAGCGTGCTTTTAAAAGCTATGTTCTCTATCTCATTATCTTGCTCAAAGTAACGAGCTAGTAATATGTAATATCGGATTAACTCCTGATAATCTTCAAAATTCTCTTTTGTTTGAATTCTTGTTGTATTACATTCAATTTTTGATTGATGAAATTCTGGGATATTCTGTTCAATCACATCACGCTTAATCTGCAACGTTAATTTGCTACAATTCTTTTTTGAAATAAAACTATGAATTTCACTGTAAGGAATCATCACGAAATCGCCATCTGAGATCAAAAATTCATTTCCTTGTATTTGTACAATCTGTTCTCCCGAAAGAATATAAGTAAACTCTAACCAATCATGAAAATGAGAATCTATTACTGTCCCTTTTGAAATAGAATTTCTTATTAATGAAATTGTTTTATTTTTATTCACGGTTCGTCTCACTAACCCTTCAATGTGAAGGTTGGAGTATTGATTTATCTCTTCAAATTTTTTTTCATATATTAATTCATTTTTGAACGAATCAAAGGTAGCATGAGACTTTTTATAAAATGAATCGCTATTTTTTTACTCATAGTATATTTCCTCCTAAGGTAGACAACCAACAATTACAGTATTAAGTATAAAATACTTTTCAAAAAAGATAGACAATAAAAAGCATGCTTCCCGTGAGTGAACCAAAAAAGGAAAGAAGTATTACCGAATTTGGAACGATTTAGTAAGCGTTAATCTTTAGAATTATCATTACTAAGCGCTAGTGTAATCGTTTTCTGAGTTAGTGATCACAAATAAAAGAAAGAGGTTTTTTGAAATGTCAAAAGATATTGAAAGTTTTTCTAGTAAAATCAATGTGTTTGCATCCAAGATTCAAACTAATCGCTACATGCAATCAATAATGTCAGGAATGCTATCTTCCTTGCCAGTCCTTTTTATAGGATCGGTTGCTTCCATAATAAAAAATTTACCCATAACTCCCTATCAAAACTTTTTGACCCACAGTAAAATGAACGTTTTTTTTGATAAGCCCATAACTATAGCTAACAATGTCGTAGCACTCATTGTGGTTTTTAGTATTTCTTATACCTTAGCAAAAAGCTTCAAAAAGAAAATCCCAACAATAAGTGAGTTATTAGCCGGATTTATTTCATTAGTCTCTTTTCTGATCTTAACCCCTTATAACGAAGTATCCGGTGATTTTGGAACAAGTTACTCTCTTCCCATGAATTGGCTGGGAGCACAAGGAATGTTCACTGCAATCATTACAGCGTTTATTTCTTGCAGAATTTTTGTCTTGTTTTATGAAAAGGATTTTAGAATTAAAATGCCAGACAGTGTTCCAGAGTATGTATCAAACTCATTTTCAGCATTGATTCCTGGTCTTTTTATTTTATCACTTTTTAGCATAATTGCCGGGCTCTTTTCATTAACTAGTTTCGAGTCAGTCCATAACTTAATCTACATGCTTGTGCAACAACCGTTAAGCCACTTTGGTTCTGGTATTTGGTCCTTGATGCTCATTTCAATTATTTCACAGCTGTTGTGGCTATTTGGAATTCACGGTGGAATGGTCGTTGTAAGTACAATTTCTGTGGCACTCATGCCTTTAGATATTGCTCAGCTACAAGCGTTCTCTATGGGACAAGCTCTTCCAAATATCACGGGAATGCAATTTTTTTTAATATACACAAATTCCGTTGCCCTTCCAATAACTCTCCTATGCTTATTTTTTGCAAAGAGCAAGAGATATAAAACATTAGGGAAAACTGGAATAATTCCCTCATTATTTGGTATTGATGAACCTATGATTTTTGGGACACCCTTAGTCTTAAACTTTAAATTAGCAATTCCTTTTGTCTTCCAAGGCGCAATTAGTTTAGGTCTAGCGTACATCGTTACTAATTTGAATTTCATTCCGAGGTTAACTGGTGTTTCTGTTCCTACTGGCACACCATTTTTGATAAATGGAATTTTGTCGGGAGGGTGGAAAATAGCACTATTCCAATTCATTCTGTTACTGCTAAGAACAGTGATTTGGTACATTCCATTTAGGAACTTGGATAAAGAAGAATTAGAAGTTGAATCTCTAAATGATAATTAATTTGAAATGAGGATGAAAACATGAAATCTTTTCTTTTAGGAGCAGCAACCGCAGCACATCAAGTAGAAGGCAATAACTACAACAGTGATTGTTGGGCTCAAGAGCAAATGAAATACTCCATTTTTGAAGAACCATCTTTAGATGCAGAAGATCATTATCACAAATACAAAGAGGATATTGACTATCTAAAAGAAAATAATTTGAACTCTTTTAGATTTTCTATCGAATGGGCCAGAATAGAACCCCAGCAGAATTGCTTTTCAGAAGATGAAATTGAGCATTATAAGTCTGTTATTCAGAAACTTACTGTAGTTGCAAAGGATATTTCTCTGGAGAAATAAGAAAAAGAATCACCATCAAAATACGATAGTAATTCTTTTTATGAATGTTTCTATATTATTCGATCGATTCATAAAATCTCTTTTTGAACTTGAGAAAGTCTTCAAAATCTTTCAAAATATGATAGAGTCGAGCCTTGTTGATAAATTCCTGTTTAGATGACGGAACATATTCATCCTGAAGCTCGACGATTAACTCCGATAAATAATCGATTTGTTCGCTACAAAAAAATTGATCTTCAATATGTTTTTTTATCTCATTTACAAACAAACTGATTATTTCAATTGCCTCTTCATTATTTCGGATATTCTTAATCTCATAATGGAGATTATGCAGCAAGCCGCATTGTTGCAAACGCATTTCAAAATAATCGACATAGTAATCATCCTTTACTGGTAATCGATTCTGTTGATACTTCACTGCACATTTTGTTAATTCCATTAAATCATTTTCAAGTTGAATGATTTCATCCCAGATAGTACTTTTCTTTTCTGGTCCTTTGACATAATCGATCATTTTCTCAAAAATGCAAACAAATCTCTGTTCGACACTTTCCTTTGAGCATTCTAAAAATTTTCTCTGGCGAGAATAGTCCTGAAACTGATTAACAATAATAGCAATAGCCAGACCAATCAACAATAAATAAAACTCGTTCAACAGATCATGCACGGTGATTTTGGCACGAAACATCAGGTGTGTGATCGAAACAGCATTAACCGATAAAGTGGACAATAAGTTCTTATAGCTAAATATGAAGGTAATGATTGTTAAAACAATTCCAAAGGTAAACCAATTATTTCCTAAAAATAGATGGAAAGTCATTGTAAAAAACATTGTGATCAAAAAAGTACTTATCCGATTGATCCCTAATCGAATGGTTTCAGTTTTTGTGACAGCTAAAGTAAGGAGAGTAATTATGCCGGCCGAAGATGAAAAATCTAAAGAAAAAAATTCGGCAATCAAGATAGCAATAGAACTGCCAATTCCAGTCCGCAAAGCGTGCATGGTATAATCATTTAAATTTATTTTAGGAATGAATTCCATGATCCTCTCCTTCCAGCGCTTATGTAAAAATTTCCTGTTACGCAGTTTTTCTAAATTAAAGTTGAAGTATTATTGTTGAAAAATATGTATTTAGTCATAAAACCTTGATTGTTGGCGCTCAAGAAACAGCCTCTCGATCATAATCTTTTTCTTTCACAAATACTTGCCTACAAGAAATTCTCTCTTATTTTCGAAGATAGCTGTTTCTATAGCACGATCGCTTAAATTAACTAAAGAATGCCAACAATACGCCTGCCGCTACCGCTGACCCAATAACTCCTGCTACATTGGGACCCATTGCATGCATTAATAAATAATTATTTGGATTTTCATGTTGCCCCACTTTTTGAACGACACGGGCTGCCATCGGAACTGCCGAAACGCCAGCTGCTCCAATCATCGGATTTATTTTACCACCAGAAAGCTTATACATTACCTTTCCTAAAAGAACACCCGAAGCAGTTCCAATCGCGAAAGCCAATAGACCCAAAACGATAATTTTTAAAGTAACTGGTGAAAGAAACAAGTCTCCATCTGCTTTTGCACCAACTGTTACGCCCAAGAGAATGGTTACAATATACATCATTGAGTTTGTCAAAGTTTCAGTTAGTTTAGGTACGATACGAATCTCTTTTATCAGATTCCCTAGCATCAAGCAGCCAATCAGCGTCGTTGCGCTCGGCACAATTAGACTGATAAAGATAGTGGTCACAATCGGAAAAAGAATCTTCTCGGTTTGTGAAACTGTCCTGACTTGAGTCATTTGGATTTTTCGTTCTTTTTCTGTAGTCAAGAGACGAATAATTGGTGGTTGAATGATTGGCACCAAAGCCATGTAAGAATATGCAGCAAGTGCGATTGCCGATAACAAGTGAGGCGCTAATCTTGTGGTAACAAAAATCGCAGTAGGTCCATCTGCTCCTCCAATAATCCCCACAGCCCCTGACTCTTGTGGTGTCATTCCTAGAGCCGTTGCTAAGAAAAATGCGGCGAATATACCAAATTGTGCGGCACCGCCTAAAAGAATCGTCTTAGGATTAGCGATTAGCGGCCCAAAATCTGTTGACGCTCCTAAACAAAGGAAGATCAGTGGGGGATAAATACCTAAGTTAGTCCCTTGATACAAGTAGTAGAATAGCCCTCCTGGATTATTATTTGCGGCTTCACTCATTAAACCAGCCAAAGGTAAATTGACAAGTAAAATTCCAAAAGCAATTGGAACCATCAAATAGGGTTCATACTCTTTCTTAATTCCCAAATACAAAAATATACAGGCTAAAACGATCATAAATAGATTGTTGAATGACAGATTTGCAAAACCTAATGTTTCAATCATCTGCTGAAAAATCTCTAACATAGTATCCCTCCATTGTTATAGTACAACCAGTAATTCACCTGATTCGACTGTTTGATTTGATTGAACAAGGATACTTGAAACGACTCCATCGGTCGGTGAAACAATTTCATTTTCCATCTTCATTGCTTCTAAAATAACCAGAGTATCGCCAGCATTCACCGTATCTCCTGTCTTTACATTAACCGATAAAATGTTTCCTGCCATTGGTGCTGGAACTTCTTTTCCACCACCACTCTTAGGTTTTTCCGATGGAGAAATCTCATTTGAAGTCTTAGCTACTTGAGTCGATTCCTCTTCACTGATTTCCCTTAATGTCACCTTGTATACTTGCCCATCCACATTAATTTCATATTGTTTCATTTGACCTTCTCCTTATTTAATTCGTTCGATTTTTTCTACTTGATAGTGTTTTCCTTGTTTGTTTTCACTTGCTTCTGCTAATGCTGTCAGCAAAGCTACGCGTTCTAATTCAGCATTTGGTTGAACCATCGTTGACTTTGCAACTGGGGATGATTTAGATACTTTTTCTTTTACGCCACCATCCGATTTGTTCACAAGTTTTGCTGTTATCTGCATCAAAACCATTAGTCCCGATAAAATAAGAAAGACTAGCGACATCGCTACAATAGTCAGGCCTAGTGAATCCATAATTGTATGTTCCATTAATATAATCAGCTCCTTGTATAGGCAAATATTTTAATCGGTTGTTCTGAATCAGCTGCATTGACCTCTGATCGTTCTGGTCCTTCTAAATAGCTTTTTCCTACCTGAGGGAAAAGAGCGTAGATCAATACCTCTTCATCATTCTTAGCAAGTTTGCCGATTTCTTGTTTCAATACGTCAAATTCTGGCTCAATATGATTTGCAGGACGATCGGTAATTCGTTTTTTGTCGCCTACTATTGATGTAATAAATGCTTCATCAATTGGAACAGGTGCTTTTCCGTACTCACCTAAAAGATACGATTTTACCTCATTTGAAACCATCTTATAGCGCTCACCAGTCAATACATTCATTGCTGCTTGGGTTCCAACCATTTGGCTCAATGGTGTAACTAAAGGCGGGAAACCTAGATCCGCTCGCACTTTTGGCACTTCCTTCAGTACTTCCTCATAACGATCGGTTGCGCCAGCTTGCTTCAGTTGAGAGTACATATTGGAAAGCATTCCACCTGGCACTTGATATAGTAGTGCTCTTGGATCAGGAGTTAACATTTTAGGATCAAGCAGTCCGTTTTCAAGATATTTATCTTTGATATCCCGAAAATAGTTTGCCGCTTCTTCCATTTTTTCTACATCGATAGATAGCTCATAGTCGTCATCTTTTAAGCTCAGGACCATTGATTCTGTCGCAGGTTGACTGGTTCCTTCACTAAATGGAGAAAGCGCAGTATCGATACGATCTGCCCCTGATTCAATCGCAGCTTGATAAGTCAGCTGAGCGATACCGCTGGTACAATGTGTATGGACAATTATTGGTAGATTAGTCGCTTTTTTTAACCGTTTGACTAGTTCGCGGCATTTATTTGGAGTCAATATTCCTGCCATATCCTTCACACAAATAGAATCAGCACCCATTTCAGCAAATTCTTTTCCAAGTGATTCGTAATAATCCATGGTATGAACATCACTGATCGTGTAAGCAATGGCTAATTGGGCTTCTTTCCCCGTTTTCTTTACAGCATTCAAAGCAGTTTGAAGATTCCTTGTATCATTTAACGCATCAAAGATTCTAAAAATATCTATGCCATTCTCTGCCGAAAGTTTTATAAACTTTTCAACAACATCGTCTCCATAATGTCGATATCCCAATAAATTTTGTCCTCTGATTAACATTTGCAAAGGGGTATTAGGAACCAGACGTTTTATTTTTCTTAATCGGTCCCATGGATTTTCATTTAAGTAACGTATACAAGAATCAAACGTTGCTCCGCCCCAACACTCAAGCGATGAATAGCCTATTTCGTCTAACAGTGGCAACACTGGTTCCATATCTTCCATCGACATACGGGTAGCCATTAAGCTTTGATGCGCATCCCGCAAAATCGTATCAGTAATCTCAATTTTCATTTTTGAGGTCCTTTCTAATTTTAAAGATAAAGCCTCCCTTATTTTCAGATAAAGGAGGCTGACAAAGAATTTCTATGGATAAAACGGAAACAAGATCGGTAATAATACTAGACTTACTATCGTCGATACTACGATCAAAGGTAGTCCCGCTTTCACATAATCCATGAACTTGAAGCCACCTGGAGAAAGTACCATCGTATTTGCCGGCATTCCAATCGGTGTTGCGTAGGCGCAAGAGCCGCCGATAACCGTTGCCATCAATACCGCTCTTGGATCAGCACCCATTCCTGTTGCAATAGACAAACTAATTGGAACCAACAACGCCGTAGTAGCTGTATTTGACATGAAGTTAGTTAACACCGCAGATAATAAGAAGATAGCAGTCAGTAATGCGAATGGAGAAGCATTTTGACCTAATAAACCGATTACCGCATCTGCGATCATTTCCCCTGCACCAGTAAGCTCCAATGCATTGGCTAAAGCTAAGGTTCCACCAAAAAGAAAAATCGTCTGCATATCAATGGCCTTATATGCTTGCTTTTCAGTAATAACACGGCACAGCACCAGAAGAATGGCCCCTACACAACCAGCAACATACAAGGGAATTCCTGTTTGATTCTCAAAAATCATACCAAGAATAGTCATGATCAAAATAACTAAAGACAAAGTTTGTTTCCATTTAGGAACGTGCGAATAATCAACATCATCAGAAAAAGCGCCGTCATCGTCTGTGTTAGTTTCATTGGGCAAAAATCGATAACCAACCAAGCTGAAAAAGATGATACCGATAATTAAGATCGGTAATCCAACATAACCAAACTCAAAGAATCCAAAGCCCATATCCAGTTCTTGCAAAGCAGACTGAGCAATCAAATTGCCCGGTGCGCCGATTAAAGATAAGTTTCCTCCCATCGCCGCAGCAAAAGCTAGAGGCATTAACAATCGACCTCTGGAATAACCGGACTTAGATGCAATACCGATAACAACAGGAATTAAAACAGCAGCGGTTCCCGTATTTGAAAGAAAACCCGACATGACACCCGTTATAACCATGATTGCTACAATCAACTGTCTTTCAGATTTCGCAAATTTAGAAACTACGGCACCAATCTTGTTGGCCATACCTGTTTCAAAAAGCGCACCACCCACTACAAACATCGCCACAAATAGAATCACATTGGTATTTACAAAACCATTGAAAGCTTCTTTCGGGTCCAATACTTTCGTTAAAATCAATCCGATACAGACAATCATCGATGTTAATGCCAAAGGAATTTTCTCCGTGACAAACATCACAATCGCAAATACTAAAAATAGAAGTGTGATAACAGCAGGACTCATTTCTTTACCCTCTTTTCCTTCATTTCGATGGAAGCCACTAATCAGGCTCCCACTCCCTATTTAATAAACCCAACTTGCTTGCTGATTCGTTCGATTTCTTCTTCTTTACGTCTATTGAACTCTACCTTATTGTTTTCAAAAAGATTAGACCCTTCAGTATCTATAGAAACAATCAATGGACCATAATTTTTTACTTCGTTTACCCATAATGTTTCAGGCATTCCTAAATCTTTCCACTGAGCATCGACAATTCTCTCGACTTTTTCAGCAGCATAAACCGCATTCCCCGCTGGATAAACCAGATGCAGCGCCTTGTTTTCTTTACAACCTTTTACGGTTCCCGGACCCATGCCGCCTTTTCCGACAATCAAACGAACACCCGTCTCTTTGATGAATTCTTCTTCAAATTTTTCCATCCGCATACTCGTTGTCGGACCGACAGAGATCATTTCGTATTCATTGTTCCCATGGTCCTTGACGATTGGACCTGCATGTAAAATCGCCTTATCTCTGACATCTACCGGCAATGGGCGACCTTCCTCAACGACTCTACGGTGCGCAACGTCTCGGCAAGTCACTAAAGTTCCTTCTAAATAAACAATATCACCAATTCGGATATCCTTAATATCCTCGGCACTAACAGGTGTTTTTAAATGATATTCTCTCATAGCTCTACTCCTTCATGTAATGGCAACTCATAGTTCAAATCACGATCAAAGTTGATTTTTCCGCGACGATGAGACCAACAGCCAACATTCACTGCTACTCCAATCACAGATGGATGCCTTCCAGTATTAATGATATTGACACCCATAACAGATTTTTTACCACCAAATCCTTGCGGTCCCAAGCCAATATTGTCAATTCCTTCCTCTAGCAACCGTTCCATCATCGCTGCATTTTCATTAGGACTGACGCTATCAACCTCTCTCATCAAGGCAAGTTTAGAATTCATCGATGCCGTTTCCACAGAGGTTCCAATGCCAATACCTACTAATAGAGGAGGACACGCATTGATTCCATAACTAGTCATTTGATCCATTACAAAACGAACTACCCCTTCATATCCTTCACCAGGCATCAAAACTTTTGCAGCTCCAGGTAAGCTGCAGCCCCCACCTGCCATATATACATACATTTCGATGTCATCGCTGTCCCCGTCAATTTCTGTGTATACCGTTGGCAGCCCAGTCCCGATATTCAAACCAGTATTATACTCATCAAATGTTTGAACAGCATTGTGTCGTAGCGGCGCTTTTTGTGTTGCGAGATAAACAGCTTCTTTTAAAATATCTTTCAGCTCACTGAGCAGTGGAAATTTCGATCCAACTTTGATGAAAAATTGAAGCGCTCCAGTATCTTGACAACTCGGACGATTTAATTCTTCTGCCAACAGCTGATTTTCCTTCATCGTATCGTAAACCAATTGTTGTAATGGATCGACTTCAATTTTTGAAAGCTCATCCAATTTTTTTGTTACATCATCCGGTAATCTTCTCCCAACGACCGCAATATACTCAACAAGAATATCACGCATTTTTTGAGCTTCAGAAGACAATGTCTTTTCTTCATAAGCATATTTAAGCATTTCTTGTACCTCCTAGTTTTTTCTTTATTATGCCTTTCGAACCATTGACTATCTATCCATTAATTAACGAATCAATTAACGATAATTAAAGCTTCCTCTCATAACTAATGAACGAGTCATTTAATAACCCATTAAAAAATGCTCCTAAAGAAACCCTACATGCAGAAGTTTGGTCGCGCTTTCAATTGATACCTATATTAAAAAAAGGGTAACCACATTTTTGTGATTCCCCTAATTAGAAAATTTAACTATATTTTTATTCAACTATACTTTTTATATTCTCTACTAAGTCATTATACTTATTCTCGTACTCTTTACTTGTACAAATCTCACACAGATTTTGATGGTTTTGCGGCGAAAGATCCTGATAAGAAAGAAGTTTTTCCTCAATTTGTTCATTTTCTTCCACATCCAAATCATTCTTAAATATTCGATCGATCTCTTGAATATGAGGATTGATTTGTTTTCTATACTCAGAAGGTGTCGTCCCAAAATGTTTTTTGAACATTTTGTTGAAGGCTTTAACATCACTAAAACCATTCTCAAAAGCAATGGTAGCTACTTTTTTTTCAGTTGTTGCTAGTAATCTAATAGCGTGTTGTAATCGACATCTGGTTAGATATTCATAAAAATTGATGCCTAATTCCGATTTGAACATTCTAGATAAATAGGGAGTCGAATAATTGCAATGTTGGGCAAGTATCTCAAGAGTAATATCCGATTTAAAATTATCCTCGATATATTGAATGGCAAAATCTAAGAATTCTTTCTTTTGTCCAACAGTATATGTACTTGTTTTACTTGTATTCGCTAAAAAGAACTTGGTCATTTTTTCTGCAATAGTAAAGAGTAATCCATTATGGCTTAATTGGTTGGCAGAATTAGCTTCAGAGAGAAGCTGCAATTTAGCAAGATCACGTCTTAATTCGTCATACAAGGGATTCATTCTTTCTTTTGCGGCATTCATTTCAAATCGTCCCTTAGATAAATCCAACCCTTGGGAAGTAAAGAAATCGGGTGAAATATACAGTCGCATAGCTATACTGTTAGGGACAGAAGCAAATGTCGCATGTCCACAATTAGAATTAATGATCAATAGATCTCCTTCTTCTAACCCAAAAGTATCTCCCTCAACGTTCACCTCAATTTTACCTGTTAATAGCCATAGTAACTCGATCTCATAATGCCAATTGTAGTGGTAACTTCCAACTTTATAAATCAATTGATCATAAGAAATATCTATGTTTTTGAACTCGTACTTTTTTCGGACTTCCATTGGATCACCTTCTTTAATTGTGAGATAGTGTTCAAATCATTCACAGTTAATTTAACATACAATTGTTTTGAAATACATGAATTTTTTGTTGGATAGTCCCGAAATAGTTGATAGGCTCTCCACGATAAAATGAGTTCTCAATTCATTTTTATCAGCTCACATATAATTTTTCCCTGTAAGTGCTTTGTCTTTTCTTGATAATTAAGAGGAAGATTGATTTTTCATTATTTGACTGCTCCAAGAACACTATTTATCAAATACGCCCTTCGTCAGTCGATAGCTGCTGCACCTGCCAATCGAGAGAAAGGAAGATCACCGGCAATATTCGAAAAAGAAGTGGTACACTTAACCATGGGATTTATTTTCTGATGTTTGAGAATTTCTTGTTTTAATTAAAAATAAGTAGTAATTCAAAAAAAGGATATCCGCATGGCTTATAACACTTGACGGTTGATCTTGACGGCTTTTCACGATCATGAGGTCGATGATTAAATAACGAAAACAATAAATTTCCGGAAAGCATTCTTAATATTTTCTTAATAATTATCGGGTCGTCAATTATAAATTAAGTTTTATTATTTTCTTGAAAATATTAGCGCTTACTTGAGGAGAGCAAAAATATACTTCTCCAACGACAAGATTTCGATGATTTTTTTATTATTTATGTGACATTTACTAATTTTTAATTAGCTAGCTATTTCCTCAATAGCATAAACAGCAGTAACGCGATCTTCCATCATAGAATCGGAGTACACATCCAGTGTCATCTTGGTGGAGGAGTGACCTAGCAAAGCGCTGACAGATGCGATTCCGACCTTTGCTTCTAAACATCGTGTAGCAAAGGTATGGCGCAATTGATGAAAATGAATATTCTCAAGTTTTGCTTGTTTTCGCAGCTGATGAAAATGATAGGTCAGCACCCTTGGTTCACATCCTTTCTTTCCTATTGAGAAGACAAAATTACTCGTACTCTCTTCTTTTATCCTTCCTAATAACCGTTGAACCTTTTTATTCATCGGAATAATTCGGTGTGACGCTGCGCTTTTTACCGCATCATAATTGACTATCGTTTGTTGATTTTCTATGGATTGAATTCTATTGCAGGTCTGGTTAATAGAAATAATTCCTCTGGAAAAATCGATATCCTCCCATTTCAATGCTGCAACTTCACCAATCCGCATTCCAGTATTCAATGCCAATGCGACAGCCTGTGCTTTGTCGTTCTCACTTCTTTCTACTGCTTCTAGAAGATTTCGTTGTTCCTCGATCGTTAATGCACGAACTTTTTTAGTGTTTCGCTTCGGCAGCTGTAAGGTATCACAGGGATTCTTAAATAATAACTCTCGTTTCTTAGCATCATTCAGTGTCTTCTTTAATAGACAAATGATTATGTGAACACTACTAGGCGATAGTCCTTCTTCTATATAATAGTCGACCATTTCTTGAATGCGTTCTGAAGTAATTTGATATAACGGCAAGCTTTCCAAATTTGGTAATAAATATCGATAAATTTTGTAGCAATAATCTGAAAATGTAGACATTTTGATTGTTTTTTGAATTTCCTTTTTCCAATGAATGATCCATTCACTATAGGTCATCAGACTTTTACCGTATAGCTCGATCATTCGCACCGATTGTTGCTTCAACGGAATTAATTTTTCTCTGACGGCATGATACGTTTTTGCGTATACATAGCCGTACTTTAGCCTACCATTGCTCTTTCTTCCGATCGCATAACGCCCTTCCCATCGACCATCTTTTCTGTGATAGATGTTTTCTCCTTTTTTTGGTTGATCCTTCATAAAATAACCACTCCTTCTCTCTTCGTTGACGAGTATTCTTGACGGTTCATGCAAATATTACTTTCCACTAAACTTTCTAGGTTTTTTCCACCACAAATTAATCTCAACAGATAAATGGCAGCTAAAAAATTTCAAGACATTGCTAACCTTTTTTACAAAAAAACTATTTTCGCAATAGAATACTAATGAAAGCCAAATACATGAGGATCTTCTTCTAACTATTTGTCCTTTTTCTTATTTTTAATTAAAACAAGAAAGAAGAATTATTACTATTTAACAATTCATCTTTCGTTTCAATTCTTCTCTTTACATGCAATCCTATAGTAACCAATCACCAAAGGAAATCTTTCTTTAACAGTCTTTCCGTTGTTCTTTAACTCACCCCGTACTGCTCATAACTAGTTAGTTAATGTCATATTCCTTTTTTTTAAATAAAGATACATTTTAAATTAAATAACAAATACAATCAATATATTTTTGCCAAACAAGAATAAATTTCCATCTATATAAAACGCTGATAGAATGTGTATTTGATTTATATAAGTCTCCATTCTGCATAAAGTACTTCTAGTTGCGTTATCTTTAATATTAATTAAACAATTTGAATTGTTATTTTTATGTATACTGTAGTTATTAAGAATTGAGGAGTGATGCACATGTCAAATGAAGAGTTTTTTGAAAGGATTTTATTCAACAAGAAGATGTCTGAGGATTGGTTAGCTTTGCTGGAGAATGCGCCTGATTTTAATCGATTTGATTTGAAACCGATTGCAGCGCTATTGGCGGCACCCTGCGATGTAGGAACAATCATCATCCGTGAAAATCAACATTCCTTTACCGATAAAAGCACCTTTGATACATTGAGCACTTTCCATCAAACCCATCGTTTTTTTGATTATTCGGTGACACGACACTGCTTTAAGACAATCGACGGACTTCCATCATATAAGGTCCCTTTTGTGAATTGGCACTTTGTCTTATGTCCGCTAGAATCAACGGATGATTGTTCGTGGGTGAACCCACTGGACATTTATGAGCTGCAAACAATCGAAAAGTCTACCTTTGTGGAGCTTATTAATGGGTTAGTGTTAGAAATCCCCATGCAAAAGCGCAGCTTCTTAGAGCAAGCCGAAAGAGCTATCTATTCTTTATGCTATTTAAGGCGTGAGTATTCGATCACGCTTAACTATAAAGGTGATCCGCTGAATTATATTCAGCTGCCAGTCACCCCTTTCATGCGGACATTGCGCAAGCGTTCCTTTTTACAACAATGGATCACTGACCGCGGAGCCTTTCATCAGAGATATATGATGGAACTATCGGAGAAATACAAGGATATTTACCTATAGAATTCAAGAAACCCTGCGCGACTCGTTTTTGAGACTCGCAGGGTTCTTATTTGTGTAGGTGCATTCCTTCATATTTTCTAATTTAAGTAATTCCTTTCGATTCCTTGATGACTGAGCCTGTTCCAGAAAACGATTTGATACCAAAGACAGTTCTTAAGGCTGGAAAAGTCCCTCCAATGAAAATGTTAATCCTTCACTTTTTGATCACCCTAGTTGTTAAATTCTGATTCTTTGCTCAATTACATCACGCACAGTGTCATTAACTTAATTTTTAACTGCTATTTATTAAGAAAACCTTAAGCTGAACTAGGATATTTGGATTTTTTTGGAAGAGATAATTTGCCTAATCCCCCGTCAAATCAACGATTGGAATCAAATACTACTATTTAAAATTTATCAAATTAACAAAATTGCATTTGTACCCTCAAATTTGCCACCTTATCGCCCACAAAGCCTAATCTTGTGTTCAAAGCCTGCAAATTTGAGGGGTAAAATGCAAATTTGCGATTCGCATTCTTTTTTGAAACCGTTTATATTCTAGTCACCGGCCGGAACAATAAAATCAAACAGGAGGAAACAATGATGATTCAACACATCGGAAACAAATTACAAGTAGAGATCGACGCAGGTGGAGAGAAAGTGAAGAAAATCAGCTTCGCGAATGTGATTGAAGAGCCCAGCGAGGAAAAAGTTTTGGAGCTAGGCGAAATCATGAAAGAACTATCAGTAGAAGGCAGCGAATTGTACGGAGTCGTCTTGACTAGCCAATCGCGCTACACCAAGTAAGAAAGGAGGAATATAGATGCTAAAAATCGTCGCAACATTCAAAAATAGCTTTGGCAAGAACCAGATCTGGAGCTTCAACGATCCAGACACTACCAAAACAGACACAGAAATCAAAGGCCTGCTAGAACGCATGACCAGCGTGAAGCTTTGTCAGAAAGATGGCGCGGAGCTCTTCCACACCGTGGAAAGCGCAAAGTACGTCGAAACGATTGAACGAATCATTTTTTAGTAAAAACATTGAGGAGTGGCGATAACACGGCCGCCCTCCTCTATTAATTTAAAGAAGGGAAGAGAACCAATGTATGTACAACCTCTGTCGTTCCGGCAGCTATTCAACCTAAAACCAAAAACACTAGAAACACGCATCACCGATTTTTATCACCAAACGCAAAACA
>NZ_JAWGOQ010000031.1:0-67670 GCF_032555305.1 Enterococcus sp. | reverse complement strand
TTGGAGAATGTTCCGGAAAATAGTTAATGATAGATTGAGGCATTAAGAGCCATTCATGGCGGAAACAACACCGCTTTGCGAATGGCACGTTCAGAGATGGAACACGATGAAAACCCAGACAAACACTCTTAGTTTGTCTGGGTTTTTGTCTATTCAATTATAAGAAAATCCAAATTTATAGATCAAAAAATAACTAATAGCTATTATAAGATACGTGTCTCTTAGACCTCTTAAATAGTTGAATGATGTCGTCTTGCAAAATCAAAAAAACGGAATTTATCCACTTGATGTCGACTTTCAGTAAATTGGAATTGGCACGCGCTTTTGGTAAATATCCGGCTTTTTACTGAAACAATATTAATGTCGTGCTGATTAAGATCTAGCAGTCTGTGGTCCTCTTCAGTAAGTGCATCGATCGTGATTTCTTTTTCAGCGAAAGCAATATTGATTCCTAATTTGTCCTCAAAATAACGGTACAGAGAATCTCCAGCAATTTCCGTATCTAAATTCGGTACAACCTTGGTTAGGATTAAATCCTTGTCCATAATCACTTTTTTTTGATCAATCGCACGAATACGTATCAACTCCCAACAAATATCACCCTCTTCAAAACCAGTCATTAGGGGGAGTATGTTATCAATCACTATCTTTTTTAGACTGATAACCTCGGTATTGCTGTTGTAACCATAAGAATTGTGAAGTTCTTTGTAGCTAGTTAAACCAGAAAGAGGAAACCTCAGTTGTTCGCGTTTTAACACTAGTGAACCTTTTCCTTGAATCTTCTGAATGTACCCATTAGCCATTAATAAGCTTAGAGCCTTGCGAATGGTATCCCGGGAAACACGATAGATTTCTTGCAGTTTACTTTCGCTGGGGAGAAAGGTACCAGCTTCGTATACATTCTTTAAAATTCCTCTTTCGATCGATTGATAGATAACTTCATAGGTTCTCATCGCACTTTCCTCACTTACTATACGTAGAAGTAAACTCATTATAAAACAAAATGAACGTAAGTAAAGCGTAATTTTAAAAATTCCATTAGAATAAAAATGAGAAAAATCTTATTTTATAGCTGACCTGTATGTTTGCACACAGACTAGCTTTTGGGATTCAGACAAATTGTTTATCAAATGGAAAGTGAGCGCTGCTTTCTGATTAAAGTGTTCTAATTTTTAACAATTCGAAAAAAAGTAAGCGATTTACATTGTCGATCAATGGACATATAGTTATGCCAACAACTGAACTTATCCATACAAGTAAAAACTGGGAGGGAAAACAATGGGGAAATATGATAAGGACACAAGGGAGTTACTGGAGGCTGTAGGTGGAAAGGGCAATATTTCTGCTGTGACACACTGTGCGACACGTATGCGTTTTGTTTTGAATGATCCAAAAAAGGCCAATGAAGAACGGATTGATGATATTCCTAGTGTCAAAGGGATGTTCACCAATGCAGGGCAATTTCAAGTAATCATCGGGAATGACGTAGCTGTATTTTACAATGAATTTTCGGCTGTCTCGGGTATTGAGGGTGTTTCTAAGGAGGCAGCAAAAGTTGCGGCCAAACAAAATCAGAATCCGCTGCAGCGAGCTATTACCGTTTTAGCAGAAATTTTCACACCAATTTTACCAGCAATTATTGTCGGCGGTTTGATTTTAGGATTTCGAAATATTTTGGAAGCTGTCCCAATGGGGTGGCTCAATGGACAAACAATTGTTGAGGCATCGACATTTTGGAGTGGTGTAAATGGCTTCTTATGGCTGCCAGGGGAAGCGATTTTCCATTTCTTGCCGGTCGGGATTACCTGGAGTATTGCCCGTAAGATGGGGGCAACCGAGATTTTAGGAATTGTTTTAGGCATTACGTTAGTTTCGCCACAACTATTGAACGCCTATGCGGTGAATGGTACCACTGCCGCAGAAATTGCGAAGAACTGGACTTGGGATTTTGGTCTTTTCACTGTCGACAAGATAGGGTATCAGGCACAGGTAATTCCAGCCATGTTAGCAGGATTTTTGTTTGTCTACTTGGAGAGATTCTTCCGCAAACACATTCCTGAAGCGATATCAATGATTTTCGTTCCATTTTTCTCGTTGATTCCAACTATTTTGGCTGCTCATATTGTTTTAGGACCACTTGGTTGGAAGATAGGAACAGTCATTTCTACAGTTGTAAACGCAGGACTAACTTCTAGCTTTAGTTGGCTGTTTGGCGGAATTTTAGGGGCACTAACATCGCCATTAGTGATTACCGGTTTGCATCATACTACCTTAGCGATTGACTCACAGTTGATAGCTGACTTTGGCTCGACGAATTTGTGGCCAATTCTATGTCTATCGA
Organism: Enterococcus sp.; assembly: GCF_032555305.1. Lineage (GTDB taxonomy): Bacteria > Bacillota > Bacilli > Lactobacillales > Enterococcaceae > Enterococcus_A. The sequence continues at coordinate 65,329 of NZ_JAWGOQ010000031.1, read as the reverse complement.
ATATTGCTCAAGGGGCATCTGTTTTAGCAATTGTATTTGCACATCGTGGAAATAAGAAAGAAGAACAGGTATCCATTCCATCGACTATTTCAGCATGGTTAGGCGTAACAGAGCCGGCGATGTTCGGGATCAACTTGAAATATACCTATCCGTTTATTGCCGCTATGATTGGTAGTGGGATCGCTGGATTATTTGTCACACTGTTTAAAGTCCGTGCGTTATCGATTGGTGTCGGTGGGTTGCCTGGAATCCTCTCCATTCGTCCTCAGGATTATGTGATCTTCCTTATCGGGATGCTGATTGCTATTGTCGTTCCATTTGTCTTAACCTTGATGTTCAGACGAGTGGGGGTATTCAATAAAATTGATCGAATTGAAGAAGAAATCGTTCCAACCTTAGGTGAGGAAGCTGCACAAAAAGCAGGTTCGATCGTGGAATTGTTTGCACCAGTTCCAGGTGTTTTATATCCATTAAGCAAAGCGAAAGACCCGGTTTTTTCAGAAGGCATGATGGGGCAGGGAGCTGTAATTGAACCTACCGAGGGGAAAGTAGTGGCGCCGTTTGATGGGCAGATTAGCTTGCTATTTCCAACAAAACATGCAATAGGCTTAATTAGTACGGAAGGAACCGAAGTTTTGATTCATATCGGAATTGATACGGTTGAATTGGAGGGTAAGTATTTTACAAGCCATGTAGAGCAAGGAGACAGCGTGAAGAAAGGTCAAGCCTTAATCGAGTTTGATATGGATGCAATTAAAGCAGCAGGATATGAATTGCAAACGCCAATTATCGTCACGAATTCAACGAATTATCAAGTTGATCCATTGATTGAGAGTACTTCAGTAGTAACGAGCAATGAAAAAATATTATTAGCAACAGAACTGTAAAGTTGGGGGAGCAAAATGAGTTTTAAAGAGAAAGTAATTTATCAAATCTATCCGAAGTCTTTTTTGGATACGAATCAAGATGGCATTGGAGATTTGCAGGGAATCACAAATAAAATTCCTTACTTAAAACGTTTAGGCGTGGATATGATTTGGTTGAATCCGATTTTTCCTAGTCCGCAAAAAGATAATGGTTATGATGTGTCAGATTATACAGCGATTGATCCTACATTTGGTACTATGAACGACTTCGAAGGACTAGTGGACATCGCAAAAGCTAATGGAATTGAGATTATGTTAGACATGGTCTTTAATCATGTTTCTACTGAACATGAATGGTTCAAAAGGGCTTTGGCTGGGGAAAAGAGCTATCAGGATTACTTCATTTTGCGAGATGAGCCAACCGACTGGATTTCTAAGTTTGGTGGGAATGCTTGGGCACCATTTGGCGAGACCGGAAGATACTATTTACATCTCTTTGAGCAAACACAGGCAGATTTAAACTGGCGTAATCCAGCAGTACGTGATGAGCTGATGAATGTGTTACGATTTTGGATGGATAAAGGAGTCAAAGGATTTCGCTTTGATGTTATTAATTTGATTGGGAAAGATGAGGTGCTGAATAATTGTTCCGAAAATGACGGGAAACCGGCTTATACAGATCGGCCAATTGTCCATGAATATATTAAAATGATGAATCAAGCGTCGTTCGGAAAGGATGAAGAAATTGTTACTGTCGGTGAAATGAGTTCTACATCGCCAGAAAATTGCATTTTATATACAAAACCTGATCGTGAGGAATTGACGATGACCTTCAATTTCCACCATCTGAAGGTAGATTATCAGGACGGACAAAAATGGACAAAAATACCTTTTGATTTTGCTGAGTTGAAGGATACCTTTCATGATTTTGGTACGAAAATGAGTGATGAGGATGGCTGGAATGCTCTTTTCTGGAACAATCATGATCAGCCTCGGGCGTTAAATCGATTTATAGATGCCGAAAAACATCGTATTGTCGGTGCCAAGATGTTGGCAAGTGCAATTCATTTGAATCGGGGAACACCTTATATCTATATGGGAGAGGAAATCGGGATGCTTGATCCAGCATTTGAGTCTATGGATCAATATGTTGACGTAGAAACGCTAAATGCGTATCAAGAATTGATCGAAGCAGGAAAGACTGAAACTGAAGCCTTCGAGATCGTTAAATTCAAAGCCCGTGACAATTCCCGGATACCGATGCAATGGAATAGTGATGAGTTTAGTGGATTTTCGGAAGTAACGCCATGGATTGACAATGGAAAGACAGCTAAAGAAATCAATGTAATGACTGAGCTGCAAAAAGGAACCATCTTTAGCTACTATCAGCGATTGATTCAATTGCGGAAAGAGTATCCTGTGATTTCCAGTGGAAGTTACGAGGCCTACTTACCTGAACATCCGCAGGTTTATGGTTTTGTCCGTCGGTTAACAGGGCATTCAGTACTTGTTGTGAACAACTTTTTTCCGCAAAAAACTGAGATTCAGCTGACAGAGGAATTTCTGCAGGGCCAAGTTTTGATTAGTAATTATGAACATACACCAATTGGTGAAACAGTTATTCTAGAGCCGTATCAAACACTTGCCATTTATTGCTAAAAATGTGATTTCAAAAACAGGCCATATGCAGTATCTCGTTTAAGAGACTGCATCTAGCCTGTTTTTTTGTATAGTTAATTCGAATTATCCGATGACACAATTTATTCCAAATTGACCAATCGTTTCTGCATAAGGGATTAAGTCAGTACTTGTTAGTTGTGGGACTCCTTCAAACTCATAGGTTCTTTTTAAAAATCTATACTTACTCTTTCCAAATTGATGAAATGGTAAAAGTTCAACCTTTTTTACATGATAAGCATTGAGGAGGCGACCAAATGAGACTGCGTCGTTTAAAGAATCATTGTACCCGGGAATGATCGGTATTCTTAAAAGCATCTGCTGGTTGCTTTGTATGGCTTGCTCAAGATTTTTTAGAATAGGTTCAAGAGCGACAGCGGTTTTTTTCTTATGCTTCAGTGTATCGTAGTGCTTGATGTCCATAATCAATAAGTCTACATGGTCCATTAATTCTTTGAAATCCTTACTAGAGGAATAAGCGGAAGTTTCACAGGCGGTGTGAATCGACTCCTTTTTGCATTCTTTCAGTAAGTCAATCACGAAATTTTTCTGTGCTAAAACCTCACCACCTGTGACGGTGATTCCCCCATTTGATTCTTGGTAATAATCGACATCCTTTCGTATGATGTTCATAACTTCTTCAATCGTATAGTATTGCCCAGCAAGGATGTCTTTCTTTTTTTGATTATCCCAAATTGGCTCAGGCTGTCTCTTTTGTGATTCGGGATTGGAGCACCAGGTACAACGTAAAGGGCACCCCTTAAAGAAAATGGTGGTTCTAATACCCGGCCCATCATGAATACTAAATCGTTGAATATTAAATATACATCCCATTGCATCACTCATTCCAATGCCCTCCTTAGTTGTTACAGCTTAATTATACGCCAATACTAGGTAAAAATAAATCAGTTTTGAATCAAAAAGAATCAAAATGACCCAAAAAGATTAAAAAAGACTTGAAAAGGGTTTTGTGAGATGTTACACTACTGGTGTAATAAGACAAAGGTTCTGACGGAAACATATTCAAACCTATCACTAGTAATGAATTGTTTTGAACTAAAATGATTCAAATTTGTTTTCGTGCTTTCAGATTCTCTTTTTGATTTGTATAATGAAAAGAAAAGAGAAAAAAGGAGCGTTTTATATGTTAGCAAAAGAACGTCAAATTTATATCTTATCTCGTTTAAAATCACAACCTATGATCAGTATTAGTGATCTATGTAAAGAGATGAATGTGTCAAAATCCACTGTTCAACGGGATTTAAAGCTTCTAGAAGATCAAGGGAAAGTTGACCGTGAACGGGGCGGAGTGGTTCAAGTTGGGTTGGAGGAAACAATCAGTGATTTGACAGAAGGTCCGGTACTCGAAAAGGTGAATGTCCATCAAGAAGAAAAGAAACAAGTCGCTGAGATAGCTGCAAAGGAAATTAAAGATGGTGATTTGATTTTTTTAGACTCTGGAACAACACCGATGCAAATGATTCCTTTTCTGCATAATAAAAAAATAAAAATCGTTACCAACAGCTATTTTGTGCTGAATCGTTTGAATCAGCTAGATGTTGAGGTTTATATGCTAGGCGGACGATACAGTAAAAAGCACGAGATTTGCTATGGACCGTCAACCATTGAACAGATGCGAGAATTTCGTTTTGATAAATCATTTATTGGAGCAAATGGCGCAGATACAGATTTTGGCGAAGTGTATACGAGTGAATTAGAAATTGGAAGCATCAAAAAAGCAGTGATCAAACGCAGCAAGCATGCGTATTTGCTTGTCGATGACTCCAAGTTTAGCTTAACGGCTTTAAGCACCTTTGGACGTTTTGAAGATTTCGAAAAAATCATTACGAATAAAATGCCTGAAGGTGGCAAAAAATATAAAAATATTGTGACAGCAGAATAAGGATGTCAGTTCTACTTTTATCAGTTTAGTTAATTAGAGAGATAGTTTCAAAAATTGAGTAAATTAAAAGAGTGAACACTCTATAGTAGAATGATTTACGACATTCGAATTGAAAAAAATGAGGAGAATGTGGAATGAAAACGAATGATCCAAAAAAACGCGAATTGCTGGAGTCTTTAAAAAACGGCTTGATTGTTTCTTGCCAAACACAAAAGGATGAACCCATTTATACGGATGACATGTCAGTTAAAATGGCTGAATGCGCAAAATGGGGTGGGGCTGTTGCGATCCGCGCCAATATTCCAGAACAAATTAAACTGATTAAGGAGAACGTGGACCTTCCGGTAATTGGTCTTTGGAAAATATGGCATGAGGATACAGACGTTTTCATTACACCTACTTTGGAAGCGTGCAAAGCAATCTGGGAAGCTGGTGCGGAGATTATCGCATTAGATTGTACTGCTCAAAAAACACATGAGGGGACCGTTGCTTGGGATTTGTTACCGATTTTGAAAAAGGAAATTCCGGAAGCAATCATTTTTGCCGATGTGTCAAACTATGAGGAAGCACGGCGGGCAATTGATAATGGTGCTGATATTGTTGCTCCAACACTGTATGGTTATACGGATGCAACCAAACATATTGAAGGACCTGATTTTCGTGAGTTTGCACGTATGTGTCGTGACTTCAAGGATGAAGCGTATGTCATGATGGAAGGTCATATTTATACACCAGAGGATGCCATGAAAGTGTTGTATTTAGGAGCCCACTCAGTCGTAGTCGGTAGTGCCATTACTCGTCCGCACTACATTACGAAACGTTTTACTGATTTGTTAAGCGGCTATCAAAATAACTGGCGTGAATCGGAAAGGAGTAAACATTAGGATGAAAAAGGCAAGCATCGCCGGGGTTCAAAATGTTGAAGTCAGCATCAAATTGCCAAGTGAAAAGACCCCTGAGGAACAACTTAAGATAATGGAAGCCTATACAAAAGCGCACAAGGATTCGGAAGGTCTTTCAAAGGAAGCTAGAGAGATAAACTGTTTAAAAGTGATTTATCCAACGCTATTTAGGAGCATTGAACCGACTGATTTAATTGCTGGACGTTTGGATTTTTTGCCCATTGGATTTGGTTGCGTGACTTCTCTTGGCGGAGTTGGACATTATTGCGTATTTGACAAACTGGCTAAGTTCAAAGATGAATTGTCCTCTGAATCAGATATAGCAAAGGTAGATGCCATGTATGAATATTGGGAAAAGCATGATGTCAAAGCGTTATATTGTGAGGATGTCTTACAAGAAAATATCATTAGTCGATTTATTGATGGGCGAGCTCCCTTGATGGCTACGGCCCGCCTCAGCGGCATGATGCTGGATTATCCCAAGTTATTGGATAATGGGATTGAGGGGCTAAAAGAAATCATTTTAGAAAAACAAAAAACGCATGGGCGTAATGAATTTTTAGATGCCTCTATTGACGCATTGAATATTTACCAGACAGTTTGTGATCGATTAAGAGAATTAGTGAATCGAGCCAAAAATACGGCCGAAACAAACAAAAGAATTCAGCAATTAGAACTGATGGAACAGGATTTAAAGGTAATTACCTATCAAAAACCACAAACCTTCCATCAAGCACTCCAAATGGTTTGGATCTATGCTTTGTTAGCTGGTTGTATTAATTATGGACGCTTGGATGATTATTTAGGTCCTTATCTAAAAGATGATTTGGACAATGGACGGATTACAGAAGAGGATGCCTACGACTATTTGAAATCATTATGGACATTGATTGAAAATCGCCGAACAACAGTAAATGGTCGGATTATTGTTGGGGGCTATGGTCGGAAGAATCCTGAAGCGGCAGATATTTTTGCCAAGATAGCGCTCAAGGTGACCAAAGATTGTAACTATGTTGAACCGCAATTCACTCTCAGGTTTAACAAAAATACCTCTGAAGAAATTATGGATCTTGCTTATGAATGTATCGGAGCCGGAGCCACTTATCCAACGCTTTATAACGATGAAGTCAATGTTCCGGCGGTTATGCATGGTATGCGTGTAGATCGACAAGCAGCTGAACAATATGTTCCGTTTGGCTGCGGTGAGTTTGTTATTCAAGGTCAAAGTGTGGGCACTCCCAACACCTTGCTGAATCTACTAAAGCTATTGAATATTACCTTGAATGAAGGAATTGACCCCATGGATGGGATCAAAAAATCAGGTCCTGTTTCGATCAAAAAGGTTGAGGAATTCAAAACCTTTGATGATCTATATAAAAATTATAAAGAACTCTTAGCTTATTATTTTGATCTTTCTGTTGATGCGCAGTATTACAGCTATGAGTTAATGAATCGTGAAGTCTCTTTCATGTTTGCGAGTATTTTAATGGACGATTGCTTATCAAGAGGAAAGGCCATTTTAGATGGTGGCATCCGATATCTCGGCGGAACCAATGAAACCTATGGGAATATTAATAGTAGTGATGCCTTATATGCTATCAAAAAACTAGTTTATGATGATAAGAAATATACACTGGCAGAGTTAATAAAAGCTGCCAATCGTAATTTTGACGGATATGACTTGATCCGTGAAGAGCTTTTGTCTCAAGGAAAGTATGGGAATGATCTTGAAGAAGTTGACGAGTTAGCAAATGATTTTTATGAATTTGTTGCTAAGGGTATTCGTGATCGCGGGATCGAAAAAGGGATGCAGTATTACTTAATCGTAATCTCTAACAATCAAACAAATACAGAATGGGGAAGAGAAACCTCTGCATCATTAGATGGACGATACGCAGGACAATTTATGAATCCAGCAAATAATCCTCAAGGTGGGGCAGCGCAAAGTGGCCCCACCGCGGTTCTAAATTCCTTAGCCACCTTTAACGCAAAATATCATGGCGGCGCTGTACAGAATATTAAGTTCACTCCAAATATGTTCAATAAAAATCGAACCAAAATCAAATATTTGTTTGATACCTATTTTAAAAAAGGGGGCTGTCACCTAATGGTCACGATTGTTGATCATGGTGTGTTAGAAGATGCCCAGAAGCATCCTGAAAAATACCCGAATTTAATTGTTCGGGTAAGTGGATTCAGCGCGATTTTTGTTAATTTGGACAAAGACGTGCAGGATGAACTATTAAGTCGAACGCTTTATGATGAGTAAGTTAAATAAGAGATAGTCTTGGCTATCTCTTATTTTAAAAAGCGATTGTGAATGAACACCCAAGCGGATAATTTGACAAAAACAAAGGAGGATAAAAAGATGTTTTTTAGAATTGATGACAGACTAGTACATGGACAAGTGGTGACTGCTTGGATAAAACAATTAGGGGCCAAACGGATTGTGGTAATTGATGACCTAGCAGCGAGTAATCCGATAATTTCGAAAGCGCTAACAATGGCGACGCCGAAGCATGTCACGTTAGATATAAAAAAAGTAGGAGAAGCCGCTGAGTGTATTGAGGGATACGTTGAAAACGAAACATTATTTATTGCGAAATCTCCAGTGAGCGCTCAACAAATCATTGAAGCAAATGATCAGTATGACTGGAAATTGAATGTCGAGAATATCGGGATGGCTCCTGGGCGAAAGAAGTATGCTCAAACAGTCCATCTGGATGATGAGAACTATCAGGCTATTAGCATGTTGAATTGCAATGATTGTGTTGAAGTCTTTATGCAAACTGTACCAGGGCAACCAGTATCAACATTCTAAATTTGAAAATGAAGGGGTAAACAATATGACTTTATTACAAGCAGTACTAATCTCACTTTTCACCTATTTGGCTTGGATTGCAACACCTTGGCTGGGTGGGCAAGGGATTGCATATCATGTATTTGGAAAGCCTCTTGTTGCGGGGTTAATTGTTGGTATCATCATGGGCGATGTCCAGAATGGTGTAATTATCGGGGCGACGATCAATGCTTTATATGTAGGCGCAGTTACTCCTGGAGGGGCGATGGCCTCTGATATTGGAATAGCTGGGTATGTAGGAACTGCATTGGCTCTTTCTACCGGTGTAACAGCAGAAATGGCAGTTTCGATCGCTGTACCTTTGGGATTAATTGGTACTTTCGTATGGCAGCTATTCGCTACAATCAATTCTTTTCTTGTCCATAAAACGGATGAATATGCAGCTGAAGGAAACTTGAAAATGCTGACTTTCATGACGCTTGGATTGCCGCAAATAATTGCATTTATTTTCCGTTTTGTTCCAGCATTTTTAGTTCTTTATTTTGGAGCTTCGGCAGCACAAGATATCGTGAAAGTGATTCCGGACTGGTTAACCGCAGTGATTACTGTTATTGGAGGCATGTTACCAGCATTAGGGATGGCAGTATTGTTAAAAATGCTGCTCACAAAACCAAGTTTGATGGGGTATTTTATTGTAGGCTTTATCGCGGTAACCGCATTAAAATTACCTATTTTTACTGTTGCTTTAGTGGGAATTGCTTTAGCCATGATTAGCTATTTGAATCAAGATAATGCAGGAGGGTATGGGCATGTCTAATACTACGCAAGAAGTTACTAAAAAAGATATCTATAAAGTAGGATTACGCTGGATCATGTCCAATACATCCGCTTGGAATTGGGAACGGATGCAGAATGTTGCCTTTGCTTGGAGTATTGTTCCTGTGTTGAAAAAGGTGACCAACAATGATAAAGGTGAAATGGGGCAGGCCCTTACTCGCCACATGGCATTTTTCAATACTGAACCAACGATCGGATTACCTTTAATCGGTGCTGTTTGTGCGATGGAAGTATCTAAAGCACAAGGAGAAGATATCCCAGACGATGTTTTCAATGCCATTAAATCTGGATTGATGGGACCAATGGCTGCTTTGGGAGATTCCTTGTTTGCAAGTACAGGAAATGCTCTTTTGCTAAGCTTTGGTATGGGCTTAGCTTTAGAAGGGAACATTCTTGGCCCAATCGTTTTCTTAGTTGGATGGACGGCGATTACTTTGGGATTTGGTCTCTGGGGAGTTCAATTCGGCTTTAAGGAAGGCATGAAGATCATGGACTCCGAGATATTTTCTCCAGCAATGATCGAAAAAGTGACTGGTTTTCTATCCATTCTTGGATTGACGGTGGTGGGCGGTTTGTCTGCACAATTTGTTTCCTTATCTACTCCAATTAAATGGGGAAGTGGAGGGGCTGTAACCAAACTTCAAGATATTGTCGACGGATTAATGCCTGGTTTATTGCCGTTCGTTTTAGTCATGGCGGTGTGGTACCTGCATGACAAAAAGAATGTTTCTGTCATTAAATTACTGTTGATTTTAATAGTGGTGGGTGCAGCAGGCTCATTACTTCATGTCTTTTAAAAGAAGGGACTAACTATGGAAACCAATATGAGCAATGTACTCGTTATGACTCACGGAGAATTTGCTGCGGGAATTAAAAAGTCTGCTGAAATGATCATTGGGGAGCAGGATAATTTTGAAACATTAGTATTTACCCCCGAGATGTCTTTGGATGCTTTAGTGATTGCGTTGAAGGAGAAATTGCACCGCTTTGATAATGACCATCCAACTCTTGTTTTAGTGGATTTATTTGGTGGCTCACCCTCTAACGCAGTAGCCCTATTATTAGCGGAAGGTTTCGATATCCAAGCCATATCGGGTGTGAATTTACCCTTGCTATTAGAAGTGCTGAGTGGAAGAACACTATTTCCACTAGATAACTTAGTTTCTCAAGGGATCACCGCAGCAAATGAAGGTGTAATCAATATTGTAAAAAAATTCACCGAAGAACCATAGCGTGATATAGATAGGATTGGACTGATAGTATTTACAGCGATGAAGCGATAGTGATTTAGTCTACTTAAGGAATAGCAAAATTTATTGGAAATGAAGCCGATCCTCTTTTGATCTCTGGATTAAGTGGATATTTTGATGAAGCAGTTCAGCAGAAACGAAACAACAGAAAAGAACGCTGAAAACACTAAAAAAAGTGTTTTCAGCGTTCTTTTTAACTATAATATGTCTTAATCTTTATATCCTGATCGTAATTTCCAAAGCCTTTGCCAAATAAGGTACAGCCGCCAGCATTCTTAGCATCCTCTTTGACTTCTATGCGTAAGGTCCAGACTTCGTTATCGGTTGGAATATCTTCGATGGTGATGTTTGATAACGGTTCGCCATCCATATTAGTCAGATGGTTGCTGATTCGAATCGTTTTTAAAATACCGTACTGGTTCAGGTTGTCTGGATACCAATCAGGGGTTAGTTTTCCACGAATATCCGCAAAATCCCCAGGACTTGTCCACGTCCCAAGTTCAACGTCATTTAAGTAAAAGGTAATATCAGAAGGCCAGTTATTGTTGTGGAAAGGGAACTCAGAAGAAATTTCCATGGAAATCTCGATCATTTCCGCCTTTTCATCTTCATTTAAATAATTCGGTGTCTGGTATTCCACGAAACCTTCTGTAAACCAAAGAATCCGCGCATCCATCCGACGAGTATCCATGAAGTATCTTGGTTCGTCCACATTTCCGATAAATTCCTGCAGCGTTGCGAGCCCACAAGTAGGCTTGATGGAATAGTTGGTGTAATGCCCAACCGGTATGCAGGTTTCTTTAGTATCGAAGGCGTTGAAAATCTTCTTCGGAAAATGAATGTCAATTTCATCGACACGGAGGCTTGATATTTTTCTTTGAGCGACCCGTTCTGTTCGAATAATCTTGGCTTCCTCTAGCTTTTTAATATGCATCGTAACAATCGCGCTGCTCAAATGCAGCTTATCCGCAATTTCTTTCACGCTCAACTTATCTTTTGAGAGCAATTTGATGATATCGATGCGGACTTTGCTTGAGAGCGCTTCAAAAATTGGCAAAGATTCGTAAGAGATATCTATTTGCATTAAGAGACGTCCTTTCATGTAACTATTATCTGTTTGTATATTAACATATTTGTTAATGAATGTAAAACTGATAGTTGAATAGTTCTATTCGTTAATAAAAACATTAATGAACATCTAACATTATTTATCTAAATTAATAAAAATATTGTTGACAGCGGTTTCTTTAAATTGTATTATTTGCATAGAAGTTAAAAGCGCTTACTTAACGATGCACTATTTTATTTGGTTTTAAAGCTGAGTGTTTCTATCCATTCAGAAAAAAAAAGGAAAAGGAGAATCATAAATGAAACTGAAAAAATTTTTTATTGGGGCAGCTGCCTTTGCTTTGACGACCTCTTTGCTCGCTGGCTGTGGAAATAAGGGGAAGGCTGATGGCGATGGTGGCAGCGGCGATAAGACAACCCTAACGTTTTGGAATGGATTTACAGCATCTGATGGGGAGATTTTGAAGGGGATTGTCGATACCTTCAATAAGGAAAATGATAAGAATATTACGATTGAAATGGATGTTATGACATGGGCGAACTTAAATGAAAAGCTGCCTACTGCAATTTCTGCGAAAAAAGCACCTGACTTTATCGCCTTGAATTATGGTGATTTTGCTCAATACGTGAAGAATGGTGCTGTGCAAGATTTAGAGGATTTTTGGGAATATGATGGTGTTGATAAGAGTGACTTTGTGGACACTGCTGTTGATTTAGGAAAAGTAGATGACAAGCAATACTTCATTCCAATGCAGGTGCAAGGAATGTACATGTATTGGAACAAGGATTTGTTCAAGGCAGCAGGCTTAGATGAAAATCAGCCACCTCGCACTTGGGAACAGCTAACGGAAATGGCACCGAAATTAGCGGACTCGTCAAAAAATGTTCAAGGGTTCATTTTTAATAAGGATGGTACTTGGCCATTATACAATTGGATGTTAGCAAATGGCGGGAAGTTGGTGAATGATGACTATACTAAGTCTGAGTTTAATTCACCAGAGAACTTGAAAACCTTGAAGGCTATTCAAAAAATGATTCACGATGACAAGGCGGGGCCTGAATCAATTTCAGGGGCTGAGATGGACAATGTGATGAATGCGGACCAATTAGCGATCGAGCTGAATGGACCATGGTTGAATAACGGACTGAAGGCCAATGAAATCAACTATAGTGTGACTACGATTCCACAGGGTAGCGAAGATGGGAAGAAACAAGCTATTTTAGATGGTGTTGGCTATGCGATTCCTGCAAGTACTGATCCGGAGAAAAAAGAAGCGATTTATGAATTCTTGAAATATTGGAATTCGACTGAAATCGGGAAAAAATGGAGCATGGAAAATGGCTTCCCAGCATATCTAAACTCTGTGAATGACGACAAAGAAGTCAAAGAAGACCCAATCGTCTCTGAACTGTCTAAACAAATGGAGTTTGCGGAACCATTCCTACCTGGATTTGAAAAACTGCCATCCATTAACAATGATATCATCAATCCGCTAATTGAACGTTTACTAGCTGGAGAAGATGCTGAAAAACTAATGAAGGAAGCAGATAAAAAAATCAACGAGTTGCTTGCTGAATAATTTTGTGGCAACTCAGACTTCAACATCGATAGCAGCAAGCTTGTCGATGTTGAAGTTCAATGGTTCTTTTCTTGGCAACGCTGCGAAAAGAGCAAACGAATCAATTTAGGAGGAGACATAATGAACCAAGGGAAACGTGGACTGCTGACCTATTGGAACAAACCGAATCACGCAGCATATCTTTTCTTGCTACCATCCTTTTTAATTCTTTTATTGTTTACTGTTATCCCATTAATCGGGACCTTTGCTTTAAGCTTTACCAATATGAATATTTTCTTCACGAGTCAAGATTTTGTCGGCTTTGACAATTTCCTTCGTGTCTTTCAAGACCCACGGGCAGTCAACTCGTTTATCCACTCTCTGTACTTTACCTTATTGGAAACACCTGCCCAAATTATTGTCGGTTTAATCTTTGCAGTCGTTCTTTCAAGAAACACATTATTTAATCGCTTTTGTCGTTCGACCTTCTATATTCCTGTTATTTGTTCGTTGACATCGATTGCTATCATTTTTTCCATGCTTTTAGATCCGAACATTGGGGCGATCCCGTACATGTTCTCTCAGCTTGGGATGGAGACTCCGCAATTTTTCCGCGATCCGACATTGGCGATGCCAACGGTTGCTTTCATGACTGTGTGGAAAAACTTTGGGGTGACGATGACGATTCTCCTAACGGCGATTCAGGGGATTTCACCTTCCTTGTATGAGTCAGCAGAGATGGATGGGGCCACAAAGAATCAGCAGTTTTTCAACATTACGTTGCCGCAAATAGTGCCATCGTTAGGCTTTTGTATTCTGACCAACTTTATTGGATCAATGCAGGTCTTTGACCAAGTCTATGTAGCGACTGCCGGTGGACCGCAATTTAAGACGGAAACGGCTGTTCAGTACATCTATTCTCGAGGATTTACAGCCCCTTATGAATTGGGATATGCCTCAGCATTATCAAGTGTTCTTTTTGTGATCATTGCTGTATTAGCAGTATCTATCAACCTGTATATGTCACGTAAAGAAAAACAAATGAGATAGGGGAGAAAAGACATGGAAGCTTCTACAGCGATCAAACCAGTTTCAAAAAAGAAGCAAAAGGCCAAGCAAATTGTGGGAAAACTGATTCTTTGTGTAGTGATTTTATTAGTTGCTTTTCCCTTCTTATGGCTTTTGATATCTTCATTTAAATATGAGAAAGACATTATTTCCTTTCCGCCAAAGATTTTCGCTGACCGCTATACTTTGGAAAACTATACCAAGGTGTGGACGACTATTCCCTTAATGGATTACATCAAAAATACGGTGATCTTCGCAGGTGGTGTGGTGATCACTTCAGTATTCTTTGATTCGTTGGCCGGCTATGCCTTTGCCCGGATGCACTTCAAGGGAAAATCAGCGTTCTTCTATTTCGTCATGATCACCATGATGATTCCGTTCCAAGTATTCATGATCCCGCTTTATATGGAGGTTAATTTCTTGGGAATCATTGACAGCTATCCCGGATTGATCATTCCGCGAATGACGACTGCTTTTGGTATTTTCATGATGCGCTCCTTCTTTATCACCTTGCCAAAAGATTTGGAGGAAGCGGCCCGAATTGATGGGCTAAACGAATTTAATATCTTTTTGAAAATCATGCTGCCGTTAAGCAAGCCGACCATGCTGTCACTAGGAATTTTTACTTTGATGAACAGCTGGAACGACCTATTGTATCCATTGATTATGACAACCAGTTCAAAAATGCGCACATTGCCCGCTGGACTTGCTCTATTTACCGGACAGAATATTTCCTTCTACGGACCTGTAATGGCTGGGACTGTGATTTCGATGCTGCCGCTTTTGATTATTTATATGTTCGCCCAAAAATATTTTGTTCAAAGTACGGCCATGTCAGGCATGAAAGAATAGAAGGAAAAAAGAGATGAAACTAGTAGAGACAAGAGTTTATTCATTTTTAATGCTCATTACGGACTATATTTTAATCGGGATTTTGTGGGTAGTTGGTTGCTTGCCGCTCGTGACTTTTGTCGCCTCCTGCAATGGGATTGTGTATACCATGCGTCAGTGGCACGGGCAAGGTTCAGGAGAGATTTTACGAAATTATTGGACCGGCTTCAAACGGCAATTGCCATTGTCGCTTTTGGTTAGTTTGCTGTTTCTCAGTTTGTATTTCGTCAGTGATTCAAATGTCCAGCAACTGCAAGGCGGATTATCAAACCAATGGTTGGCGGTAATCTATCTGCTATCTCTGATTGTTAGCATAAGCTTGCTGTTTCGGATCATTTGGCAGATGACAGGTGAGCGGCAATCATGGCAGTCTGTTTTACGATCCGCAGTCTTTAGTGTAGTGACCTATTTTTTATCCAATCTACTGGTCGTAGGAATCACACTTTTGTTTATGGGCTTGGTCTTTGTTTTTCCGCCATTTATCTTTCTATTCGCGGGCGGCTATTGGAAGCTGATTCAATTAGGATTGGCGCAAAAATTTTAACATTGAGGTTTATAACATGAAAACAACACTTACAGCACGAAAAAAATTTACGATTGGTGAAATTAGCCCGCGCTTATTTGGCTCGTTTGTCGAGCACATGGGAAGTGTCGTTTATACCGGAATCTATGAACCGGGACACGCAACTGCTGATGAAAATGGCTTTCGTCAAGACGTGATGAAACTGATCAACGAGTTGGATCTAGGCGTGATTCGTTATCCCGGAGGAAATTTTACCTCTGGTTATGACTGGAAGGATACGATTGGACCGATTGAGAAACGCCCTCGCAAAATCGATATTGCTTGGCGGGCAATTGAGCCAAACACATTTGGTATCCATGAATTTATGAAATGGGTGGAGCAGACAGGTGCCGAGCCGATATTTACGATCAATTTAGGAACTAAGGGGATCGATGATGCCCGAGATATTGTCGAGTATTGTAATTTTTCCGGAGGAACCTATTGGAGTGATCTGCGTCAAAAAAATGGTGCTGCTGAACCATTCGGGATTAAACTTTGGTGTCTAGGAAATGAGTTAGATGGTCCTTGGCAGATTGGAACAAAGCAGCCTGAGGAATATGGACGGCTCGCTAATGAAGCAGCCAAAGCAATGAAATGGGTAGATGACACCATCGAAACAGTCTTAGTCGGCAGCTCTACACCGCGTTTATCTAGTTATCCAGAATGGGATCGACTCGTGTTGGAGGCGGCTTATGAGAATGTGGATTACCTTGCTTTACACAATTACATTGATAAATACGATGAAGACGATTTGACGCGTCCGCCGAAAACAGAGCGAGACGATACACCGACCTATCTTGCGAAATCGAAGCGGTTCGATCGCCAAATCGAAGAAATCGTCGCCACCTGCGATTACGTTAAGGCGTTGAAGCGCAGCGATAAGACGATGTACTTAGCCTTTGATGAGTGGAACGTCCATGCGCAGCCCGAGAAAGAGAACCAGCCTTTTGAAGTGGGCAGTCCCATTGATTGGTGTCAGTTTACGATGGAGGATACGCTCCTGTTTGGTTCATTGGGATTAGCTATCTTACGCCATGCGGATCGAGTGAAGATTGGGTGTCAATCGCTGCTAGTCAATACCATCCCTTTGATTTTGACCGATGCAGGCGGTGATTGCTGGGTGAATCCAACCTATTATGTGATGGAGCAGCTCTCAAATTATGCCAAAGGGGAAGTTCTGCAAACACAATTTTCAGGACCAACGTACGATGTGGATAAGATGAAGCAGGTGGAATGCGTAGATACTTGCTTAGTGAATAACGAAGAAGAATTGGTATTATTTTTAGTCAATCGTTCTGAAGAAGAACAGCTTGTGGAAGTCGATCATGATTTTGAGCAGAAACTTTCACTGATCGAACACCGCTATATTGGCGGGTATGAGCTACAGGATAAAAACAGTCGTGACAATCAAAAGCATATTCAACCGCAAAGATTAGCGGATTACGTCACATTAGATGATGGAAAAATCGAAGCGAAGATTCCTGGCTATTCATGGAACATGCTTCGAATGAAGAAATAAGGTAGGGGTAGAGATGAAAATGGAGGGACACTATAAAAATCCAATTGTATTGCAGCGAGCCGATCCGTGGGTATATAAGCATACAGATGGCTATTACTATTTTACGGGCTCGGTTCCAGGCTATCAGGAAATTGAGGTTCGTCGAGCAAAGAGCTTGAATGAATTAGCAACCGCTGAAAGACACAATGTCTGGCATGCCCATGAGACCGGACCATTGAGCCGCTTGATTTGGGCACCTGAAATTCATTTTATCAGAGGCAAATGGTACATCTATTTTGCAGCCAGTGATGACGAAGAAGTTCGTGATGAGCGTCATCACCATCGTATGTTCGTCATAGAAAACAGCAGTCCGAATCCTTTTGAAGGAGAGTGGGTAGAAAAAGGGCAAATCAAGACTCAACAGGAGAGCTTTAGTTTAGATGGAACAGTTTTCACTCATCAAGATGAGCTTTATTATGTCTGGGCGCAGTTAGGTCCTGCGATTCCGGGAAATTCCAATTTGTATTTGTCTAAAATGGAAAATCCCTGGACATTGACAGGCAAAGAGTTATTACTGTCGATTCCAGAGTATGACTGGGAACAAGTGGGCTTCAAGGTCAATGAAGGCCCAGCTGCGATTCAACGCAATGGCAAAATATTTATTACCTATTCGGCAAGCGCTACAGACGAAAATTACTGTATGGGATTACTGTGGGCAGATGAAAATAGCGATTTGCTAGATGGCTACAGCTGGCAGAAAAATCCTGATCCTGTCTTTCAAACATCTGAAGAAAATCAACTTTTTGGACCGGGACATAATTCCTTTACGACTTCAGAAGATGGCAAACAAGACTTGATTGTTTATCATGCGCGTCCTGAAAAAAACCAGTCAGGCGATCCTTTAGATAATCCTAATCGTCATGCTCATGTACAAGCATTTTCATGGGATGAACAAGGCTTTCCTGTTTTTGGGATACCGGGAAACGTAGAAAATCCGAGAACTTAGTCAGAAAGGACAATCAAATGAAAATCTTAACGAACAAAAAAGGCCCTAAAATCAGCAAATACATTTATGGTCATTTTGCGGAACATTTAGGACGTTGTATCTACGAAGGAATTTATGTTGGAAAGGACTCTGACATACCGAACGTAAATGGCATGCGAACTGACGTGGTAGAGGCGCTAAAGAATATTGATATTCCTGTGCTGCGTTGGCCCGGCGGATGCTTTGCGGATGAATACCATTGGAAAGATGGGATCGGTGCGCCGGAAGATCGCAAAACAATCGTTAACACTCACTGGGGTGGTGTCACTGAGACGAATCATTTTGGAACCCACGAATTTTTTGAGTTGGTGCGGCAGCTAGAATGTGAAGCCTATGTAAATGGCAACGTGGGCAGCGGCACCGTTCAAGAAATGTCTGAATGGGTGGAATACATCACGATGGGCGGTACTTCTCCAATGGCGGATTGGCGCCGTGAAAATGGACAAAATGAGCCTTGGAAGATGGCGTTCTTCGGCGTCGGCAATGAAAACTGGGGCTGTGGCGGGAATATGCGTCCAGAATACTACGCAGACCTTTATCGCCGTTACCAAACCTATGTCCGCCAGTATGGCGAAGACAAGATTTATAAAATCGCCGGTGGCGCCAACGTTGATGATTACAATTGGACAGAAGTATTAATGAAAAATGCGCATTCGATGATGGATGGGTTAAGCCTGCACTACTATGTTCATCCTCAAGGCTGGGAGAAAAAGGGCAGTGCCTTAGATTTTGATGAGGCCGAATGGTTCGTTACCTGTGAAAAGGCCGACCACATGGATGAATTAATCACTCGCCACAGTGCGATCATGGATCAATACGATCCAGAAAAACGTGTCGGCATTATTGTCGATGAGTGGGGGACTTGGTTCAACGTGGAGCCCGGTACCAATCCAGGTTTCTTGTACCAGCAAAATACGATTCGCGATGCCATGGTGGCAGCGATCACTTTAAATATTTTCCACAAGCACGCAGAGCGGGTTCAGATGGCGAATATTGCGCAGACCGTCAACGTGCTGCAGGCGATGATCTTAACAGAAGGCGACAAAATGGTGAAAACGCCTAGCTATCATGTCTTTGATTTGTACAAAGTCCATCAGGATGCAGAACGGGTCGACAGCTACGGCGACGACTTGCCACAGACGATGACACACACGATTTCGAAAAAAGAAAACATCGTGAATCTATCTCTTTGCAATTACGCCGTTACTGGCAGCGAACAAGTGGCCTTTGATTTTGAAGAGGTGAAGAACGTTAAAAGTGCCCGCTACATTGTTGGAGACAAAATGAACGCCCATAACGATTTCGACCATCCAGAGGCTATTGTTATCAAAGAATTCAGTGACTTTACCTTGGAAGACAATACCTTGAAAGTAACAGTACCGGCAATGAGTGTCATTACTCTACAATTCGAGGTGTAGCAGATGGCTTGCATTGGCTGCGAAATTAAAGAAGAAGCCCAGAATATGGATATCCAAGCGTTGATCGAAGAGCAGCTGGCTTTAGAGCAGCACCTCGCCCCCGAGAAGCTTTTTCAGCAGCGCATACAGACCTGCGAGCAATGTCCATTTCGGTCATTGCACACCTGCACCAAATGCGGCTGCTTCTACGAATTTCGCGCCCATCTTGCCAATAAGAAATGCCCAGCTGCACGTTGGGAGGAATAAGAACACTTGATAGAGCAATCATAGAAAGAACGAAAAGAGGAATTTAGAATGGTAAAAATGGCGTTGCAGCAGGTATATAAAAAGTATGACAATGCTGAAAATTACTCGGTAACTGATTTTAACCTTGATATCGCCGATCGTGAGTTTATTGTTTTTGTTGGTCCTTCAGGTTGCGGGAAATCGACCACGCTGCGAATGATTGCTGGCTTGGAGGATATTTCTGAAGGAGAATTGATCATTGGCGATACGGTCATGAACGATGTTGCCCCTAAGGATCGTGATATCGCGATGGTTTTCCAGAACTATGCGCTGTATCCTCACATGACCGTTTTTGATAACATGGCCTTTGGCTTGAAATTGCGCAAATATGATAAAGCAGATATCAAGCAGCGGGTGGACTCGGCGGCTGAAATCCTTGGCTTGACAGAGTACTTGGATCGCAAACCAGCCGCACTTTCTGGCGGGCAGCGTCAACGGGTTGCCTTAGGTCGAGCGATCGTTCGAGACGCGAAAGTATTCTTGATGGATGAACCGCTATCCAACTTGGATGCGAAGCTGCGGGTAGCCATGCGTGCGGAGATCGCCAAACTGCATCAACGGCTAGACACGACCACGATTTATGTTACCCATGACCAAACAGAAGCCATGACCATGGCGGACCGAATCGTGATTATGAAGGATGGCTTCATCCAACAAATCGGAACCCCGCAACAGGTCTATGACACACCAATCAATGTATTTGTTGCTGGCTTCATTGGCTCGCCTGCGATGAACTTCTTCAAAGTCACACTAAATGACGGGATCATTTCTGATAATCATGGGTTGAAGCTTCGTATTCCTGAAGGCAAAAACAAAGTACTAGTAGAAAAAGGCTACAATGGAAAAGAAGTCATCTTTGGGATTCGTCCAGAGGACATTCACAGTGAACAGATCGCTCTGTCAACGTCGCCGGAAGCAACAGTCAGAGCAGAGGTCGTAGTATCGGAACTGTTAGGAGCGGAATCGATGCTTTATACAAAAGTTGGTGATACCGAGTTTGTTTCTAAAGTAGATGCTCGTGATTTCCATAACCCAGGGGAAATGATGGAGTTAGCCTTCAACATTTCAAAAGCTCATTTCTTCGATAAGGAGTCAGAGGAGGTTATTAAACTCCCATAATTCCTGAACAGAAGAGCTTGAAAAATCTTTTTGTATAAAAAGTATGTAAAACAGTATTCTTTTGAAGCATTAACGAAAAGAAATCCACCTAAGCAAGCGGCTTAAGTGGATTTTTAATTTTAGCGAATTTATTTATATGTCCGTGAACACGGTTGTTCTCGCTATTTTCTAGCAATAAATATGAAGCGGTGTTCTTGATTGAAAATAAACCCCTTCAACGAAAGCTCTTCTTTCAGGTAGAGCAGTTGCTTATAATGTGTCGCTACACTGAAATCGGGAAATTCCCAAGGGATCGTTTTGACATAATAAATTAAGCCGTCTAAGTCGAAAAATTTTTGCTCAAAAAAAGCCTCATCCTGGAATACTACCGAAAATCCCTGTTGACGCAATTCTGCCACCACAGAAGAAAGATGCAGATTGAAAGTGTCTTTTTTAAAATTCGGAATCAGCTTGGTGCTTAAGGGGAGCCCGTTCAAATCGCCTACCTGCTGTGAGATAAAATAGCCGCCTTTTTTCAACACACGCCAAACCTCTGGAACCGAAAAAGCTTCATGGGAGTTCACAACCATGTCAAAGTGCGCATCAGGAAATGCCAAATGATCATTCTCCTCCACAAACTGCACATGTACCCCTTTAGGCTGCAATCGGTTTAACAGCAGCTGATAATTTGGTTCCCAGCCTTCCGTAACTGCCGTGCGTTCATAGGGATGGTGAAAGCTCTCAAGTAGTTCACCGCCGCCAGTTCCCATGTCTAGCAGCTGCATGGTGGGGTGTAGATGCTTTTTGACCAGCTCTTTATAACTCCAAGGCGTCTTTGCTTGTTCCATCTTTCCCTCTAAATAAGAAAAATCCCAGCCGCTAAATTTCTTTTGATTGGCTTCGCTGGCTAACCAATCCTTCATGTATGTTTTCTCCATTGCTATAGCTCCTTCTCATTTTTTCTGAGAACGATATAGCCGATCGATAGGAAAAATCCACCTCGATACAGTGCCTATCCAATCAGCTGTATCGAGGAGCTACCTCGTTTGTCTACCATACGAATCACCTTCTACAAAGTCTTAATACTAGTATAGCACGTGCGATAATCTAGATGGGGAAAGTCTGAAAGTTACGAGTTGGTTTTGATGGAATAGGTCTTTCTTCGTTAGTAATAAAAAATTTTTTGTCTATCACCCAGGAGAAGCTTTGGAGTTAGCCTTTAACATTTCAAAAGCTCATTTCTTCCAGAGGAGGTAATTAAACTCCCATAGTGAAAAAGCCCATTAATTTTCCTATCTAGTTGAGGAGGATTAATGGGCTCGTATTTCTATTCTATGACATATTTTCAGACAGTGATGAATGCTGACCTAAAAGCCAATCGATCACACCCAGTTTCTTTATACCGTCATAGTTCGCTTCTTTATTGAAGTCATCTAAGGTTAATAGATATTTTGGGTAGGAATCCTTAATCGATTGTAATGGTCGCAGCTCCCGCTCTAAAACATTTCTATCAGTGGTATTTAAGGCTACTTGATAGTAACTCAGCTCTTGTTTACTATTAATTGCCACGAAATCCACCTCATAAGTACCGATTTTTCCTACATATACTTCATATCCGCGTCTCTTTAATTCTAAGAAGACAATATTTTCCAGAATATGCCCGAAATCTTCAAGATGATCCCGCAAAGTCAATCTTCTTAAGCCTACATCGACAATGTAGTATTTTTCTTGAGTTTCTAGTAATTCTTTGCCATGGATATCAAAACGCTTGGCCTCGTACATAATTAAGCTATCAAGAATACCTCTGATGTATTTTTCCACCGTCTTATTAGCAATCTGGGCACCTTTGCTGACTAAGGTATTTCTCAATTTGTTGATAGTGACCAAGCCTCCGATCGTGCTAAATAATGTTTCAATCAGTCGTTGAAGCACTCGAACATCTGAGATATTTAACCGTGCTACGATATCGTTCAAAACGACTGTATTGTATACGCCATTTAAGTATTCCAGCGTCTCCTGATCAGAATCAGTAAAGAGAGTGTAAGGCATCGCGCTTTTTAGATACTCGTTAAAATAATCGTTGTTAGTTTGTTTGTTCGGATCATTTTGTATATGCCATTCCAGGAATTCCGCGAAGGACAGAGGGAGCATTTGTAATTCCACATATCTGCCAGATAGCAAAGTCGCGATCTCCCCACTAAGATAATACGCGTTAGAACCTGTGATGTACAAATCAACATTCTCCTTAATAAATAAGGAATCAACCACTCTTTCAAACTGGTGAACATGCTGAATTTCATCTAAAAATACATATACTTTTTCTTTGTTTTGAATTTTAGTGATCAGGTAAGCGTAGAGGGCATTTGCATCCCGTAACTCGTTGAACTGCATATCTTCAAAGTTAATATTCACAATATTTTCTGCTGCTACGCCATCTGCTTCCAGATAGTGACGGTAAAGTGTGAAAAGCGTTGATTTTCCCGACCTGCGAACACCAGAGACTACCTTAATGATTGGTTTGTCACGGTGTCGTTTCAAGAAATTCAAGTACTCAACTCTCTGGACAAGCCTCTTCATAATGTTTGACCTCATTTCCAAACTTTAACATAATTTTAATTCAGTTTGCATTTGAAGTCAAATTTATAAATATAACATCTGCTATTTGGTTTCAAGGAAAGTAATTTTATTTGATCGAGTCGATCGTCAACTTCTTATCGACAAGTTAAAAGATGTTCTCATAAATATGGAGTGAGAAGAACTGAAAAATAGATACTTAAGTCAATTATTTAACCACTTTTTCTGGCAAATGCTCATCCAATGTAAAAAATCGAGACTATTTTAACAGAGGAAAAAGAGTCTGTTAAAACAATTTTGCAGGAATTTATCAATGAGGAAATAACTATTTGAGCTTTTTTAGACAAAATGAGCATTTTACTATTGAAAACACTCAAAAGCAGTAGATGGAATAGTCAGCCAAACGAACGTTTAACATTCGTTTGGCTGACTATTTTCTGTTCATTCAAAAGAACTATTTTTTTTTGCCTCTAATGAGGTGGTGGAATCCTCGTGGACGCCTCGTTGATACTCCCGTGGGGAAGTGCCGGTTACTCGCTTGAACTGGCGATAAAAGTGCACATCACTGCTGTAGCCGCAAATTTCCGCGATCTCTGTAATCGTCAAGTCACTGGTTGCAATCAAACGCTGTGCCTTCGCTACTCTATTATGAATCACGTCTGCCTTAAGTGATTGTTGGAAAAAAGTTTTATACAAATGCTGGAAATGCGATAGGCTGATAGCCATCTCTTCTGCTAAGGCCTCCGGTGAATAATGCATTTCCGGTCGATTTTGGATATCCATTCGAATTTTCTGAAAGGCATAAAAGTATGGATTATCAATCTTTGTGTCCTGCTTTTCTTTGGTAATCGCAAAAAAATTATTTAACAATACTAAGAGCAATAAAGAAGCATTTTCAGATCCCAACGGATGGTCGGTGATATTGCGTTCCCAGATCAAATCATGGACATAATTTTGAATCAGTATTCCCTTAGGTATCTGAAAAAATTGATTGAGCAGTGGGCGTAAACGGTTGCTCCAATGATCATCAACCGTATTAAAATAGAGCCAATCATCAGAATAATCACCTTCAGGATTGAAATAGGTATACGGGGTATTCTTGTCAATAATCCCTACAGAATGTGCGGGGACATCATGATGCACGCCTGCAATACTGAAATGAGCAGGGGTGTTGGTAATAAGCAACGTATAATCTGGAAATCCACTATTGCGCAGTACATAAATAGATGAGTGATGTGATTGAACACCACCGCCGGTAATTGTTAACATGCTTTTTCCTCCTTTGCAGAAAATGTTAGTACATTTTGCATATTAGACAATATCATAATTGTCTAAATAAACATATAATGAACTTGTTAAATCAGTTATGACAAGGTTTCTGCAGGAGCTCAATGATTAGGCTTAGTATAACATATTTTTTTGTTTATTAAAAAGGTTATTAAACACAATGACGTCCAGCTATAAGCAATTATTTTTTTTAGTACAAATGAAGACGTTTTCTTTTTTTGTGATAATGATTTTAGTAGGACAAAGGATAGGAGAGACTATGATGAAAAGAACAACAAAATTTTTAGTTGGTTTAGGGATCGCGTTATTGTCGCTAACTGCTTGTGGTCCAGGTGAAACGAATGACAACAAAAGTAAAGCAAGCGGAAAGAGCAACGGCGATTATGACCTGCTAGTTTGGGAGGATCAGCAAAAAACAGCAGGGATCGAGGATGCGATTGCGGCTTTTGAAAAAGAGCACGATGTAAAAATAAAGGTTGTTGAAAAAGCATACGCTAAACAGTTGGAGGACTTACGTTTAGATGGTCCCGCGGGTACTGGCGCTGATGTGATCACGATTCCTGGCGACCAGATTGGTACTGCCACAACAGAAGGCTTGTTACAGGAGTTGAAGGTAGACGATGCAGTGAAATCCACGTTCACAGAAGCAGCGATGGAGTCGCAAATCGTTAAGGGGAAAGTCTACGGCCTGCCAAAAGCGATTGAGACCCAAGTTTTATTCTATAACAAAGATCTGATCACTGAAGATCAGCTGCCAGAAACATTGGATGAATGGTATGACTATTCGAAGAAAATCACCGACAACGAAAAAGATAAATATGGTCTTATTGCTACATTTGACCAAATTTATTACGCGCAAGGCATAATGAATGGCTACGGGGGCTACATCTTCGGGAAGAATGAAGATGGTTCCTTTAATCCTGAAGATATCGGCTTGGCCAATAAGGGTGCGATTGAAGGCGCGGAGCAAATCAAGAAGTTCTATGACAACAAAGTCTTGCCAACTGGGATCATCGGAGAACAGGGAACGACAGTCTTAGATTCTCTATTCACTGAAGGAAAAGCTGCCGCTGTCATCTCAGGGCCATGGAATTTAGCGCCATTTAAAGAAGCAAACATTGATTATGGTGTAAAGGAATTACCGCTGCTAAACAATGGCAAGCACATGGGCTCTTTTATCGGTGTGAAGAGTTATAACGTTTCGAGTTATA
Organism: Enterococcus sp.; assembly: GCF_032555305.1. GTDB lineage: Bacteria > Bacillota > Bacilli > Lactobacillales > Enterococcaceae > Enterococcus_A. Next base: position 39,530 of record NZ_JAWGOQ010000031.1, on the reverse strand, counting down.
GCAAGAATGCTGAATTAGCAGAAGAGTTTGTTACCTTTATTACGAATGAAGAGAATTCAAAGGTTCGTTATGAAAAAACACAAGAAGTTCCTGCTGTTGCAGCTTTAGCGGAGGACTCATCGGTGAAGGAAAGTGAAGGCGCGATGGCAATTGCTGAACAATCAAAATATGCAGAATTGACACCAGGTATCACGGAAATGGATTCTGTGTGGAAGCCGATTGATGCCGCACTACAAACCATTGCGACAGGCAAGGTAGAGGTCAAGAAGGCTTTAGAGCAAGCAGTTGGTCAGATTGAATCTAGTATTGCCGCAAATCAATAGCCCCTTTAGGAATGACAGCAATACTCTGATCATTGCTGTCCATTCCTTTGTCACTAGATTTGGATATACATACGAAAGGACGACAAACATATGGAAGGGACATCACGTTCAACCACTCGAGGAAAAAAGGCGGCGCTGCTTTCACTGCTGCCGGGCATGGGTCAATTTTTTAACAAACAGTATGCCAAAGGCGCGCTTTTTCTCTTTTTCTTCATCATGTATTTATTCGTTTTTAAAGACCTATTTAATATGGGAATCTGGGGACTGATGACATTAGGTACAGAAGTTCCGCGAGACAACTCTATTTTTCTTTTAGCAGAAGGTTTAGTTGCATTAATCGTGATTGCTTTTGGCCTTCTTTTTTATTACTTAAATCTGCGTGATGCATACAAAAATGGTGAAAAAATCAGTATGGGTCATAAGCCGAATGGGATTAGAGAATCCTACCACGCGTTATTAGCAGAAGGCTATCCTTATCTAATCAGCAGTCCAGCTTTTATTTTATTAGTTTTCTCAGTCATCTTTCCAATTTTGTTTAGTCTTACTTTGGCTTTTACAAATTACGATTTGTATCACTCAGCACCTGCAAACTTGGCAGACTGGGTAGGGTTAGAAACGTTTAAAAAAATATTTACAGTTGATATTTGGCGTGACACTTTCTTTGGGGTCCTTGGCTGGACGGCTGTCTGGACCTTGATCGCTTCAACCTTGCAGGTGTCAATCGGCGTCTTTTTAGCGATTGTGGTTCATCAAAAAGAACTAAAATTCAAACGATTTTTCCGTACGATCTTGATTCTGCCTTGGGCAGTTCCAGGTTTTGTCACTATCCTTATTTTTGCCGGTTTATTTAACGATAGCTTTGGAGCGGTTAATAATGTAATTCTGGATTTTTTCCGAATTTCACCGATCCCTTGGCTAAATGATGCAAACTGGACTCGTTTAGCATTGCTGCTTATTCAAGGGTGGCTGGGCTTTCCGTATATTTTTATCGTGACAACGGGAAACCTACAGTCAATTCCGGATGATCTGTATGAAGCCGCAACGATCGATGGCGCTTCGGCTTTTCAAAAATTCAAAAATATTACTTTGCCACTAGTACTGTACGCGATGGCACCGATCATCATTACGCAATATACCTTTAATTTCAATAACTTTAATATCATTTACTTGTTTAATGCGGGTGGACCTGCCATTCCTGATTCAACAGCAGGCGGTACTGATATTTTAGTTTCTTGGATCTATAAGCTAACTATGCAAAACAGTCAATATGCACTAGCCGCAGCATTAACCATTCTGCTATCGATTTTTGTCATTGCCATTGCTATTTGGCAATTCCGACGCACCAATTCGTTTAAGGAGGAGGTATAACATGAAGACTACTTCTAGTATAAAAAGCCAACGTAGAATTCGGATGCTGCTTACCTACCTTCTGTTAATTTTTATGGTCGTAATTATTATTTATCCCTTAATGTGGACTGTAGGTGCGAGTTTCAATCCAGGAAATAGCTTGGTTTCTACCAGCATTATTCCTGAAAATCCAACCTTTTCACATTATCAGCAGCTGTTTGCGGGAGAAGGCACGCTTTTATATAAGCAATGGTACGTCAATTCGATAAAAATCAGTTTATTTACCATGGTACTTTCTTTAGTCTCTGTTTCTTTTACTGCTTATGCTTTTTCACGTTTTCGCTTTGCCGGTCGAAAAAATGGGTTGGTACTATTCTTACTGCTTCAGATGATTCCGCAATTTTCAGCGTTAATTGCTATCTTTGTACTCGCACAAATGTTAGGAATGATAAACAGTCATTGGTTACTAATCTTGATTTACGTAGGCGGTCAAATTCCAATGAACACCTATTTAATGAAGGGATATCTAGATTCTATTCCACTTGATTTGGATGAAAGTGCCAAACTAGACGGGGCTAGTAATACGCGGATTTTTCTTCAGATTCTAATGCCATTAGCGCGACCAATGTTGGCTGTTGTTGCTATGAATGGTTTTACTGGACCATTAGGCGATTTCGCATTGTCCTCAGTTTTACTACGTAACCCTGAATACTATACTTTACCAATTGGACTCTACAAATTAGTCACAGACAAAATGGGCGCAAGCTATACCACCTTTGCGGCAGGAGCAATTCTAATTAGTATTCCGATTGCTATTGTCTTCATTATTCTGCAAAAACATTTTGTTTCAGGCTTAACCGCTGGAGGAACGAAAGGATAACAATTTATGACTAACTACTTAAAAGAACCGCGTTTACTACATGGAGGCGACTATAATCCTGATCAATGGCTAGATTATCCCGATATTTTAGCCAAAGACTTGGAATTAATGAAAGAGTCTCATACAAACACCTTCTCATTAGGGATTTTTGCTTGGAGCGCTTTGGAGCCTACTGAAGGGGAGTTTCACTTTGAATGGCTGGATAAGATTATGGATGATCTCCATCAACAGGGCTGCCGGGTAATCTTGGCTACTCCAAGCGGGGCAAGACCTGCATGGATGTCTCAAAAATACCCAGAAGTACTGCGAACGAATGCTGCTCGTCAGAAAATGCTGCATGGGGGACGTCACAACCATTGTTTCTCTTCTCCTATCTATCGAGAAAAAGTTGCAATCATCAACAAGAAATTAGCCGAACGTTACGGAGAGCATCCAGCTCTATTGATGTGGCATATTTCAAATGAATACGGCGGGGACTGCCATTGTGAGTATTGCCAAGAGAACTTTAGAAGCTGGCTGCAAAAAAAATACGGCAGCCTGAAGGCGCTCAACGATGCATGGTGGGGACCTTTTTGGAGTCATGCCTTTAGTGAATGGAGTCAGATCGCTTCCCCATCTCCGCTTGGAGAGACTGCTGTTCACGGGATGAATCTAGATTGGCGTAGATTTGTCACTGATCAAACCATTGATTTCTTTGAACATGAAATTAGTGATATCCGTAAACTGACTCCTGATATCCCTATCACCACCAATTTTATGGCAGATACGATGGATTTGATTCCTTTTCAGGCATTGGATTATGAAAAGTTTGCGAAGCATGTAGATATTCTAAGCTGGGATTGCTATCCGGCATGGCACAATGACTGGGAACTGACGGATGATTTAGCCAGCAAAGTTGGTTTCATTGACGATCTGTACCGCAGCTTGAAGCAGCAGCCATTCCTTATAATGGAATCAACACCAAGCGGCGTTAATTGGCATCCAGTCAATAAAACCAAAAGACCAGGAGTACATTTGCTTTCTTCCATGCAGCATATTGCGCACGGATCTGATAGTAATCTCTACTTTCAATGGCGCAAATCACGAGGCTCATCAGAAAAATTTCATGGTGCTGTTGTTGACCACGACAACCGTTCAGACAACCGTGTCTTTCAGGAAGTCCGTGAAGTTGGAAGCGCAATGGAAAAAATCCAAGCTGTTAAAGGGAGCTATAAAGATGCAAAAGTAGCGATTCTATATGATTGGGATAATAGTTGGGCTCTGGATGATGCACAAGGGTTTGCCCAAAGAACGAAACGCTATTCACAGACCTGTCAGGAGCACTATCGTTATTTCTGGAATCATGACATTCCAGTTGAAGTCGTTACTCCGAACGCGAACCTAAGTAAATATGATTTAGTTGTGGCTCCGATGCTTTATCTCATTACCGAAAAAAGTATCCAGCACCTTTCAGATTACGTGCAGGCAGGAGGACATTTAGTCAGCACCTATATGACCGGTATCGTAAATGAAAACGATCTAGTTTATCTGAATGGCTGGCCTGATAAGCTACAGGAAATCTTTGGGATTGAAATTGAAGAAACCGATACCTATTATCCGTCTGATAAAAATACCCTTGTTTTCGATAATCGCTCCTTTACAGTAAAGGATTACGCTTCGCTAATAAAACGCGGAAATGCTCGCGCACTTGCCTATTACCAAGAAGATTTTTACGCTGGGCGAGCAGCGATTACTGTCAATCATTATGGCAAAGGCGAAGCCTACTTTATTGCACCACGAACCGACGCTGATTTTTTAGAAGCATTTTATCAGGAATTAGTAAGTAAATATGACCTTAGCAATTCGTTCGTACTCGTGGGAGATCCGAGTGTCTCGGTTCAATCACGTGATAGAAATGGTCGACCAACGTTTTTTGTTATGAATTTCTCAGAAACAACGAAAACTATTCAAGTAAGAAATGAAACAGTTGATTTACTTACCGAGAAACCAATCGGAAAAGAAATTCATTTGTCTCCCTACGAAGTACTTATTTTAGAGGTTAAGTGACATTCAGACAGATAACCATGATGAAATGGTACGTTTGAAAGCAGATTCGCTCCCCTTGAAAAAAACCTACTCTTCTAAAATCGAAGAGTAGGTTTTTTTCGAGCAAGAATTGCTGTCAGGTTATAACCAGCACTAATAATGCTTAGAGAAAACGAATCACGTAAGCTGAACAAATGGTCTGAAAGGATTTGTACAGTTAAAAATGACATTCCCCCCAATTTTATTGAACTAAAAAATATTGGTAATTGAAAGAAGCTCCCTGAATTTGACAAAGTAGATGAACTTGAACTGTCCACTTTTGTTTTCTTAAGTTGATACTTACCAAAGATGAGATAGAGGAAAAAAATCGTTTGGAAATAATGGATAATTATCTTTTTTTTGAAATGGTAGTGAGCCAATTTCCTTTATTCAAAATTTGCATGAACTAATTTACATGATACGTCCCATAATTTTGCGGAAGCCGATGCATCTAATGACTGTTTTGCTGGTGTAATTTGTTTAGGGTATCCGTATATTTCCATGAATCTGGTCGGTCCATAAAAAGTACCACTTTGAATCTCTGGGGACGTTGCTGCAAGCAAAGTAGCTCGGACTCCTTGACTAGGTGTCTGGAGCGTGTGATAAATCAATCGTGTATACAGATTTTTTCCAGGTCCATTATCAATTAAATCAGTTGCGACGCCACCAGGATGGACGCCGATACTGGAAATTCCCCAATTTGAAGCAACACTACGCTTATGAAGCTCTAAAGCAAACATTAAACAAGCTAATTTTGATTGCGAATAAGCGACATTTGGATCGTAATTTTTCTCTAGTTGCAAATCATCAAAATGAATTTCTCCAGAACGGTGAGCCATGCTGCTAACTGTTACGACACGAGCGTTCTGTGCTTTGCGAAGAAGCGGGAGTAGGTGAGCAGTTAAGGCAAAATGACCTAAATAATTCGTCCCTAATTGCAGCTCAAAGTTGTTCTTTGTTACTTTTCTCTCTGGGGTAGCCATAACACCTGCATTATTGATTAGTATATCCAACTTATCAAACTTTGATTGAATAGCTTTCCCAAATTTTTCTATCGATGCCAAATCAGCAAGATCAAGCTTTTGAAATTCAATTTTAGCCTGCGGATAGTCGCTCTTGATCATTTTAACGGCATGTGCCCCTTTACTTGGGTTGCGTCCAGCTATAATAACATTTGCTCCAGCGCTTGATAAAGAAATTGCTGCCTCAAATCCTAAACCACCAGTACCAGTGATGATAATGTTTTTACCAGCTTGAGATCCCATTTCATTTTTTGTCCATCTTTTATTATTATTTCGACTGTTGTTCATAGTTAACAAGTCCTTTCTTTTTTTGATGTTACAATTGCAACGTCTTTATGTTTGCAATATACTATGACTAACAAGACGTTTCAAGGGCAATACTACGAAACGTTACAGATTGGAGAAAACTGTAATGGCAAACAAGCTGAATACCTATCGAAATGCACTCACAAAAGAAAGCATCTTCATCGCTCTGATGATTTTGATGAAGACAAAGGACTTTCATAAAATCTCAATTACTGAAGTAACCACAAAGGCAGGCGTTTCTAGAATGGCCTTTTATAGAAATTATGAGGTATTGGAAGATGTTATAACTGATTATCTGAATACGTTTTTTGAGAGTTATGAAGAAAAAATCGCTGATATTGGCTTAAACAACACCTATGATATCGTTTTGATGTTTTTCTCAAGTTTTAAAACGGAGAAGACGCTTATGATGAACTTGATCGATTCGAATTTGTCTTATTTACTACTTGATAAGAGCAATATATTTTTAGAAGACATATGTAAAGAATTCGTATGTGACAAGTTTTATTCTCCTGAAAAAGAAAAATACACCATCAAATTTTTATGCGGCGGATTTTTTAATATTCTAGTTGAATGGGTCTTGGGAGATTTTAAAGAGGATGAGACCTACATGGCAGAGCTATTCTGCGAATATTGCAACTAATTTGGATGGAGAAGGTAAATCATTTGTTATTGGCGCAAAAGTCTTTGATATCTAACTCATTATATGAATACTAAAACACTCAAAACGATTGTGATGTGATGGAATACCGTGATCGTCTTGAGTGCTTTTCAAGTATCTAAATTGTCTCTCAAAAATTAATGAAACGTCTCAATTACTTCCTTGATATCCTCTCGAATTTTCCGCACTTGAATAACAAGTCTTCCTTGTTCAGTAACACTTTTTATGGCGAATCTCGCAGCAGCCTTCGTTAAGCATTCTTTCGAGCAGCAGTGCACCACTTCTTTCCATTCTTTTCTATCGAAGTGAATATAGCTGCTATTGAGAGTTGAACTGTGAGGGTGGAAAGTATAAGTATAATCACCCAGCTCTTCGATGAACAGCTGCCTGCAGGAAGGGCAGAGCCGCCATTCTCTGCCTTGGTAAATGCTTGGTACGATGTGCTTTTCTTTGATCCGCAGCAGTCGAATCGGGTAATGACTTTTCGTAGGTAAATAGTGATTTGAATAGGTTAGTTGTTCGATCGCTTGTCGCTCGTAAAAAGGATTGAACGTTGGTCTATCGTATGTGCTGGTTAGATTCATGTTTGTCCCTCATTTCTAGTAATCGTTTTCGAGAATTCCTCATTAAACAAATCCTTCATTCAATCTTCGCTGCATCACCTTCACACAATCAGAGGTGGGACTGATGATCCCATCTTGGAGTGTGCACATTCTTTGCTGCAGCTTCTGGCAGGTAAATGGACCGAAGTTGCCATCTGAGGGCACACTTAATAGAGCTTGGAGCGCTCGGATCATAGTCGAACCGCCATTTCCAAACTGAACAGAAGGGATTGCTTGATTCGCCGGATTTCTGATTTGACCGCTGGTGATCCCGTCCTTGATCGTGCAATTCAGCACTTCTTGTAGTCGTCTGGTAGTAGCAGGTCCCCACGAACCATCGATCGCTAACATTCTTTGCTGCCCGACATTCTCGCTGGGACCTATGACACTCGTGTTCTTCACTCGAAAATAGCGCACAGGTAAGCCTGAATAATCGCCCATCCAGCCGATCGCTTTGGTGATGGCGATGTTCTGACATCCCTTCGAATAGGTGCAATGTAGTGCATCACCGTTGATATCACCCAAGAAAAATCCGGTATGCCCAGATGACCCCAGCGATGCGCCTTCATGCCCTGCAATCCACAGACATCCCCGACGAACTTCTGAGCGGCTGATTTCTTCCAATAGCGTGCCATTCAATTTAAAGAGTGTTTCCGTATTTCCAATGTAGGAATTAGTAGGTAAAAAGCCTGCCGCAATTAACGCACGAAAGACAAAACTTGAACAATCCATCGAACGAACTCCGAGTCGATTGGACATGGAGTAACAGACTTTCCCTCGTAAATTCAGCCCAAATTGCAGAGCAAATTCAGTAGTTTGCAATTGGCTCACCTTCTTTTTCAATTTGATGTATTTATTTTTCCTCCAGAAAAATAAGTCTGATTTTCAAGCCGCATATCATTCCTCTAAACTCCTCTAGATGTTTTTATACTTAGGATATGAATGATCGTGCGCCACTATTGCAGACTGTGAAAAGAGGAACTGACACCCTTGCTGAATATTGTTTTCTTGATCGTCTTTATCAGGTGTTTTTCCAACATCTCGTTCAAAGATTCGCAGCCATTTCTGCAGCCAAGTGATCTTCAGCCCGAACTCATGAGCATTTTCCAGAATCGAGCCGATCTCGTAAACAATCAATAAAGCCGTCCAGATTAATGCCACATTGATGGGTAATGTGATCCCAACGGTTGGCGCGATCTTGTCTAATGCTGCCGCACAAATGATGGTGGAAAAGGTGATAAATTTGGTAAATAGTCCATAAAGATTAATGGAGGAGACCCACGTGTGATTTTTCAAAGCTTTAAAATAGCCGGTAAAAAGGTCTAAGCCGGTCATAGTTAAGAAAACACCCATGATTGGCACGCTTCCACCGAATAAATAATCAAGGATACTTCCTCCTGAAACGATTGAAAAAAGATTCATGTACATACCTCGCTTTCTAAAATTATTTGTAAACACCTGCGAGTAGAATCGCAGGTGTCAGTAAAATGTTGCTGCCCTACGCAGTTATGAACTTGTCAATGATCAGATATAATCGCGAAAATGGCTTATTCGCGGGGAATTTCAGTTGGTCCTTCTTTGTTTCTCTTCCTGATTCGATGCAGCCAGTGCAGTAGTCCGGTTCGTTCTTGCTTATCTTGGCTAGAATAAGGTTCAGCAGGTAATACAACGTCTTGTTTCTGCTCGTTATTATCAAATGGCGATTTTTTTGGTTGTGGAAGAGTATCCTTTGCCACTGCTACTTCTGGTTTTTCTGTTGGTTCAATACTAGTCAACTGCTTGAAATAGCGGCCAAATGGTGTTTCGGGCAGAGTAGGTCGTTTTGGAGTAGCCAACAGTTCCTGTTCTGTTTGATTCGGCTTATCCGCCACTTCAAAGCATCCAACTTCTTCACAGGTTGGTTCTGCTTCTTTGCCCGGCTCGCCATAATAATTCACGTTCTGCGCCTCATGTTCTGGATCAAAGATTAAGGTATCAATGTATTTCACGACTTTTGCGGTCACCACAGAATCAAATAGTTTTACGCCATTTTGTGTACTAATATCCAATTTCGTCAATAGTTCGCAAGCTTCTTTGATCTTTGGTGCGGCTAGGTCAGGGTTGAGGCCTTTATAGGTCCAGTCGTGAGTGCTGCCATCGCCTTTTCCAAATGTCACAATTAAATCCTGGATCATTGTTCTGTTTCCTTTCTATAGTTTTTTATCTGCGTAGGTTCGTAGTCATCAAGGTTCGCTGGTTTCTTCAGGACGGGCAAATGGAAACAGAGAACGGAGCTTTGTCACGACTTTCTCGCCGAAGTTTCTTTGCGGAGAGATTCTCGCGCTTAACGTTTTCCATTCAGGAGCCATAAAGTAATCTTCAAAATAATGAAAGAAGCGTTTCATGGTGCGTGTTGCCTTTGTATTCATAAACAGATCACGGACAAGATCCTTCAGAAAATGATCAAACTCCGCCGCTCCCAGCTGGTAGCGCACTTTTAAGGTCAAGATATATTGGAGCGTGATGCTGCTGTTTTGTGTGGCTTGATAAAAATCGGTAATTCGAGTTTCTAGGGTTTTTGGTTTCAAATGGAATAGCTGCCGGAACGACAGGGGTTGGATCTGCATCATGGGTTCTCATCCTTTCGTTTTCATGATGGAGAAGGGCAGTCGCGCGTTACCGCCGCTCCTCAAATTTTCTTTTTAAAAAATAATGGTTTCAATCGTTTCGACGTACTTAGCGGTTTCCACGGTGTGGAAGAGTTCCGCGCCGTCTTTGTAACAAAGCTTCACGTCCGTCATGCGTTCTAATAATCCTTTGATTTCGGTGCCTGTCTTCGTAGTATCCGGATCATTGAAGCTCCACATTTGATTCTTGCCAAAGCTGTTTTTAAAGGTTGCAACGATTTTTAACATGGACATTTATTTTTCCCCTTTCTATTTGGTGTAGCGTGATTGGCTGGTTAGAACTACGCCATACAGCTCACTGCCTTCAACAGATAACCCTTTCATGATTTCTCCTAGTTCAAGGACTTTTTCTTCACTTGGATTTTCGATCACATTCGCGAAGCTGATCTTCTTCACTTTTTCTCCGCCTGCGTCAATCTCTACTTGCAGTTTGTTTCCGATGTGTTGAATCATTTGAATTCCTCCAATAAATTTTTTGTCCCGGCCGGTGACTAAAAGATAGAGGATTTTTCAAAAAAATGCGAATCGCAAAATTGCAGATACCCCCCTCAATTTTGCACATTTTGAGCGAAAAAAGCCGTTTTTGGCCCAAAATCGGTTAATTTGAGGGGGGGAAGTGCAAAATTGCGATTTGAAATCGTTTTCTATTGGGTTTATAATAAAGAGTTTTGCAAAAAAACTTCCTCATTCGATAGATGCAAGAAATGGATTATGCCCATTCGTCCGTCATCGTTTTGCGTATCTTAGGATAGAAGTTTTTTTATACTGAAGAGGCAAGGGAAATAGACTGTTTCCAAGTTGGAAATGAGGGTGGTACGGTCATATTCTATGTTGGGTAATCTTGATGAAAGAGGAAGTTTGCTCATAATGTATAGTAAATAAAAATCGAATAACTGTAGCAAGTATGCTACAATATGTTAAGAGAAGAAGTGAGGAAGGCATGGTAAAACCAGAATTTGAATGGGAAGAAGAATTTGATAACTATCTAGATTCATTAAGTAAAAAGGACAGAGCCAAAATTCTGGCTAGAATAGATTTGGTGCAAAAAATAGATTTAGTTGATTCTATTAAAAAAGAATATGTAAAAAAATTAGATGATAACCTATATGAGATTAGAGCAAGAACAGATGAGCATTGGCTTAGAGGGTGCTATTTTCAAATTGAAGGGACAGGATTCTATATAACACATGGGTTCAACAAAAAACAAAACAAAACGCCAAAAAAGGAGATAACGAAGGCGAAGAAAATAAGGAGCAGTGTGCTAGAAATATTGTTGAGAAGGAGAGGGAACAGATGAATAACTTAGAGAAAAGATTAAATAAAGAACTGGAAGATAAAGAGTTTCAACAATTGTATGAAGAAGAACGACTGAAATTAGAAATAGCAAATATTCTATTTGATTTGAGAGAAAAAGAAGGCCTCAACCAAACACAGTTCGCGAAGAAAGTAAAAAAATCCCGGTCCTCAATAATCAGAATGGAAAGAGGGATAACAGAACCATCAATAAGCATGTTAGAGGATATTGCAACAGCACTAGGGAAAAAATTAGAAATCAAATTTGTCGATAAGTAAGAATCGTTTTAAGGGAAAAGTAAATTGAGCTGTGGGCATCATTTCCTCAAGGCAATTCGCTTATTTTCACGTACTGGCTGGTTACTAGGAAATGAAGTGATCAACTTGGCTATTGATGAACGGATTAAAGCCAGTCGATCCCGTCGATCTCTTGTGGATCGTCTATTAGCCGCTCAAAATGATAGAGTGAGTATGCTTTTTGATAAAGATGATTCAATTCACCTATTGCTGTTTGAAATTTTTTTAATCCTAGTCGTGTACGTAGTGTGTCAGCGAATTTTGTATCGGGAAAAAACAAATAGTCTAGAGGGGTCAATCCTGTTATAACATAATGAAAATGCCCACGACGCATAGTCGCCAGGATGAGGCAAGCAAGCTCTGCTCGATCGATCACACTTCTACGATGAACAGGGAGAATCATGTAAAGTCCGTTCGTTAATTGAGCATAATGCTGCCCATGAGATTCGAAAATCATTGAGATCTTGTAAGGATTGATCCAAATAGTCTGATCCTTTCCCTCTAAAGGACATAGGGTAAAATAGGGACAGACCCATGGAAACTTATATTTTCCGAAGCATCCCGATTCTTTTAAGCTAATCGAAAGGACTTCATAATCAGGAAAAGAATGAATGGAAGAAAAACGGTGAAGGGTTGCTAATGCATTGATATTACTGTAGTACACATGATTGTCTGTAAATATTAATAAGCCTCTTTTTTCTGGGAGTGGTATCAAGCAATTAATGTCATGCTTCCTATGAGGATCAAAAAGTGTTGCATTTGCCAAATAACGTTCCCACAACGGTGACCACTGTTTGTCATCTAAATACTCAAAATTGTTCATGATAAGCCTCCTCAAAAATAAAAAAATTATTTACTCTTATAATTAAATTATAAACCAAAGCGGAAAATAGAAATTAAGTACATATTCATTTTGAATTAAAAAAAAACGAAAAAGATTCAATTCCTGTTTTTTATTGGAATTAGTTACTTTTTCCTGCAACCCACTAGTGTATATAAATTAATGAGTAAAGCGGAATTGGAGAAAGAGATTGGCTTATGATGATATTGCAGTGGATTCATATAGTTTTGACCAAAAATCGGGTATTAAAAAAGAAATATGACCGCGAAGTTCAACCATTCTAAATCAAATTATTGGATGGTCTATAAATTTCTCGTGCGTTCCAATTCTGTTAATTGGAATGCACGAGAATTTTTACGATCATTTAAAAAGACTGTATTTACTGGTTGTCTATGAACATTTTTTTGTGTAACAAAATATAAAAAACCTTAATAGGGACACCAATGAATCATCCACTTAGAGTTAAGTGGGTGATTTTTTACGCATCAATTCCTTCAACAGTCCCAAAAGTGGATTTCCATTGATATAAATCTTCGAAACAAACATAATAATCTGTGAAAACAAAACTTTGTGTTGACATCGGTATTTTTTCGTTGTAAACTTCTACATATAGAAAACAATGCCAATTTGTTGAAAGCGCTTTTTATAATTGTATCTTTTTTTTTAAAACTGAAATATTGGAGGAAGAAATGGATAACAATACGAAACCAAATACTGGGGCACGGCTTGATCGTTTGCCATCTAGCGGTACTCAATGGAAACTATTCGGAATGGTCGCTTTTGGATTGTTAGTTAGTTGGAGTAATGCAATTGGTGGGTTGGTTCTAGCACAGTTAGCGGAAATAGGGTGGACGAATAATAATATTAGTGCAGTCTTCTCTTCACTGACCACTGCGGGAATGTTTTTTGGAGCATTTATTGGGGGAATCATTGGGGATAAGATCGGAAGAAGAAATAGCTATATGTTGTTTGTAGCGATTCATGTAGCTTCAATGGTGGTTGGAGCTTTCTCACCCAATATGACCTTCTTAATCGTTTGTCGAGTGGTGATGGGATTTGCATTAGGGGCGTTGCTGGTTACACTTTTTGCCGGCTTTACTGAATATGTTCCTTCAAGAAATCGAGGAACATGGTCGGCTAGGGCTTCATTCATTGGAAACTGGTCTTATCCGATTTGTTCAACGATCGCGATGTTCATTACGCCAGCAATTGCACCAGAGTTGAATTGGCGAGTACAGTTTTTGATTCCAGCAGCGTTATCAACGGTCTTGTTTTTAATCGTATGGCGCAAGTTTCCAGAATCTCCAAGATGGCTGGAATCTCAAGGACGCTATGCGGAAGCCAATGAAATTATGACCAATATCGAGAAACAGGTTGAACAATCGACCGGTAAGGCACTACCACCAATTGAGGTGGAAGAGACAGAAGTAAAGAAAAAAGAAGTACAGATTTCTTATTCTCAATTGTTCAAAGGTGAGCTTTTAAAACGTGTCATTTTAGGCTCGTTTGTTTTAATTGCGATGAATGTGGTGCAGTACACTTTGATTAATTGGCTACCAACGATTTTCTTAACTCAAGGAATTGATTTAAAAGATTCTGTTGTGCTAAATACGATGAGTATGTTTGGAGCACCAATTGGTATTTTTATCGCGACATTTATCATTGACCGCGTACCTAGAAAGATTATGGGTTCTGGTCTCTTAATCCTTATTGCAATTTTGGGATATATCTATTCTCTTCAAACCAGTATTACAATGATCTCGATCTTAGGATTTTTCTTGATCACCTTTGTCTACATGTATGTGTGTTATGCATCGGCTGTCTATGTCCCTGAAATCTGGCCGACTGCGGCAAAATTACGTGGTTCAGGTTTAGCGAATGCAGTGGGACGGGTCAGTGGGATCGCAGCACCATATGCGGTAGCCTATCTATTGAATACGACTGGGGTAACTGGAGTGTTCACCTTATTAGGCGGAGTATCGCTGGTTACTGCTGTAATTATTCTAGTTTTAGGGATCGAAACACGCAGCGCTTCAGTAGAGGATATCGGGAATGTTTTACCGGAAACTGAAAAACAATAATTCATCATTTTTAAATGATAAATATAAATATTATTGGAGGTAAGAAAATGAAAGCTTTAGCGAGATATGGAAAAGAGTTTGGCGGCTATCGATTGATTGATGTACCTGTTCCAGAAGTAGGAGAAGAGGATATTCTGGTCGAAATCAGAGCGGCAGCGATTTGCGGTGCCGATATGAAACACTTTCGAGTAGAAAATGGCTCGGATGAGTTCAATTCAATTCGTGGACATGAGTTTGCTGGGGATATTGTCAAAGTAGGCTCAAAAGTAAAGGATTGGCATGTAGGTCAGCGGATTGTTTCTGACAATTCTGGTCATGTTTGTGGCACGTGTCCTTCGTGTGATAAAGGGGACTTCTTGACTTGTCCAGAAAAAGTGAATTTAGGCTTGGACAACAACCGTTGGGGCGGCGGCTTTACCAAATACTGCTTGATTCCTGGTGAGATTCTCCGTATTCATAAACACGCGATTTGGGAAATTCCTGAAAATTTAGAGTATGAAGATGCTTGTGTAATGGATCCGATTAGTAATGCCTATAAAGCAATTGCTCAACGCTCGAGTCTATTACCAGGTCAAGATGTTGTTGTCATGGGGACTGGTCCATTAGGTTTATTCTCTGTTCAAATCGCCCGTATTATGGGAGCGGTTAATATCGTTATGGTTGGTTTGGAAGAGGACACCAAGACACGCTTCCCAGTAGCGAAAGAATTGGGTGCAACACATGTCGTTAATGGCTCAAAAGAAGATGTTGTTGCTCGCTGTCAAGAAATCTGCGGCAAAGAAAATCTTGGTTTAGTCGTTGAATGTTCAGGTGCGAATATTGCTTTAAAACAAGCGATCGATATGTTGCGGCCAAATGGAGAAGTCGTTCGTGTCGGCATGGGCTTCCAGCCCTTCAACTATCCGATCAATGATATCACTACATGGGCTATCAGCATTATTGGTCATATGGCTTATGATTCGACCACTTGGCGTAATGCCCTTCGTCTATTGGAAAACGGCGATGTTCGGGTTCAACCTATGATCACCCACAGACTTGGTCTTTCAGAATGGGAAAAAGGCTTTGATTTAATGGCTAAAAAAGAAGCAATCAAGGTGATCTTTACCTATGATTTTGATGATGAAGAATAGAACTTAAGGAGAGAGAAAAATGTTAGCAAATATCAAATATTGGGAAGAAACAGCACAGGAAAATGGGTTTGCGATTCCACATTTTAATGTTTGGAATGCGGAAATGTTGATGGGCGTTATTGACGCAGCAGAGGAAACAAAAGCACCGATCATCATATCTTTTGGAACAGGTTTTATCGGCAATACGATTTTCGAAGAATTTGCGCCGATGATGGTTTCGATGGCAAAAAATGCCTCTGTACCAGTGATTACTCATTGGGATCATGGGCGTAGTCTGGAAATCGTTCAGAATGCTTATAACTATGGTATGAATTCTGTGATGCGTGATGCTTCAGCTTCACCATTCGAAGAGAACATCCGCTTAACAAAGGAAGTTGTCGACTACTTCCACCCGCTAGGAGTTCCGGTGGAAGCGGAACTAGGTCATGTTGGTAATGAAACGGTCTATGAAGAAGCTTTATCTGCCTATCAATATACAGATCCAAATCAAGCTGCTGAGTTCGTTCAACGGACAAAATGTGATTCATTGGCAGTAGCGATCGGTAACGTTCATGGAGAGTACTCTTCAGAACCTAAAATTGCGTTTGATGTGTTAGAAAAGGTTCGCAATGCGGTGGATATTCCAATCGTTCTTCATGGCGCCTCATGTATTCCAGATAAAGACGTAAAAACCTCAATTTCATTGGGAATTTCAAAGATTAACATCCATACGGAACTATGTTTAGCAGCGATGGATGCAGTTAGAGAGACACAAGACAGTTCATTCCTGGAATTAGAACGCGCAGTGCGTCAAGCAGTAAAACAACGGGCAACAGAAAAAATTCTGCTCTTTGGAACAGATGGAAAAATGAATAAGTAAAATAAATCTGTAGTTTAGGAAACTGAACTACAGATTTTTCAATAAAAAATCAATTAAAACGCAGAAAATGATTGGGGATCAAAAGTAATATTCTTTATTATGTTATATTTGTATGATAAAATTATTAAGGGAGGTGGAGAAGTGGCAGCAAGAGATAGACTTTCATTAATTAAGCAGCTTCTGATCAATGAGAAAAGAGTTTCTGTATCAAATCTTAGTGAACAGTTTTCTGTAACTGAAGAGACTATTCGGCGCGATCTAGACAAATTAGAATCAGAAGGGATTCTAACGAGAACCTATGGTGGTGCAGTTTTGAACTCAGAAGAAACGGTGTCTAATATTCCTTTTTACAAGCGAGCTGAACATAATGTAGAAGCGAAACAAGCGATCGCACTCAAGGTAAGAGAAGTACTCGGACCGATCCACACAATTTCTGCGGATGCCAGCTCAACTGTGATGGAATCTTTGAAGCTTCTGAAAGATCGGGATGATATGACGATTGTAACAAACTCTACAGAGGCTTTAAGAGAATTAATGGTATCAGAGGTCAACGTTTTATCGACAGGTGGAGTCTTTAACAAACGGACGCTTTCCATGCAAGGAGATCTTACAGAACGAGCAATTGAAACATACAATGTTGAAATGGCGGTCATTAGCTGTAAAGGTATCGATAAAACAGTTGGAGCGACCGATACGAATGAAGGAGAAGCTAGGATTAAAAAGCACATGATTAGTCAAGCTTCTGAGGTGATGCTGTTAATTGACAGTGAGAAATTCTGTAAAAAGGGTTTTGTTCATTTAGCCAATATTGATCAGATTCATCATGTTGTGACGGATAAGAAGCCTAGTGATGATTGGATCAGCTTTTTTAAGGAGAATGATATTCAGCTACATTATTAATTTGATCCCTTTTTTCTGCTTTTATGAGGAGGAAAAAAGATAGATACGTTTACTATTGGCGATTTATATGAAATTCAGCCAAAGAAATTTTATCGCCCGTTGATAGGCAGATGCCTAAGAGTTGAAAAACAGCGCATCTGGTTTGAAATTGAAAACTATGAATTATGTGATCAGTGGAATGTAGAGAAATGCAAAGGAAGAGTCGCTGCGGATCTATTTGATGTCAAGCGAGCACTGAAACAAGAATACTTTTTTAGTTGATAAAGCATTATAGCGTAGATATATATCGCGCTATAGTGCTTTTTTATATAAAACAAAAAATATTCCAAATAAAAATCTTTGTTTCGAAGAAATTTTGTTTGAAACGTTGACATTCTATTTTGTTTGAAGTAATATAATAAAAAAAGATAGTGAAAGCGCAAACAATAAGTTGGAGGTTCTTTCTATGAATGGAAAACAAGCAGGAAGAAGATTGGACAAACTACCGATTTCCAAGTGGCATTGGCAAATTTTTCTATTAATCGGGTTTGGTTTGCAAATTAATGGTTTTCTCAATTCTTCCGGTAGTTCGATTTTAGCTGATCTAGTGGATCAGGGGTGGTCAAACAATTATTTTAACGCCATGTTCTCCTCGGCCATGATGGCGGGATTTTTCCTCGGTTCATTAATCGGCGGAACTCTTGGAGATAAGGTGGGGAGAAAAAAAGCGTATCAATTAAGTATTTTATGTTTTGCTGTATTTGCCCTTTTAGCAGCCGCTTCACCAAATATCTGGTTTTTGATTTTTTGTCGGGGAGCTATGGGAATCGGAATGGGGTCTGGCATTGTGATTGGCTACGCGTCATTTACTGAATTCTTTCCAGCAAATGTTCGCGGCAAATGGTCAGCGAGACTTTCGTTGATTGGCAACTGCTCACCATTGATTGCGGCCTTAGTCAGTTTTCTAGTGATTCCTAGTCTTGGTTGGCGTTGGGTATTTATCATAGGAGGTTCCGCATCATTAATGATACTGGTGTTTGTAAGCGTTTATTTAGACGAATCTCCTCGTTGGTGTTTTGAGAATGATCGGATCGAACAAGGAGAAAAAATCCTGACAAAGGTTGTCACAAAAATTGAGAAGGAAAAAAATATTACCTTAGATTTTGAGGAAAATGATTTGGAATTGTCTGAAGGAGCTCAAGCAAAAACCTCCTTCAAAGAATTTTTCAAAGGCGATTTAGGCATTAGAACGATTGTCGCCTCTACAGTACTCATCGCCATGAACATCTCTTTATATACGATTACTGTTTGGATACCGACAATTTTCGTAAATAGCGGTATCGAGATTTCGAAATCCTTGCTGATGACCACGTTGATTATGGCGGGGGCTCCTCTGGGAGTGTTTGTTTCAACGTTGATCGTAGACAGGTTTCCTCGAAAATGGTTTGGGGTCACCTTGATTGGAATGATTTCTGTCTTAGGATACGTTTATTCCATTCAGACTGATGAAAATCGAATTATTGTAATCGGTACGGTCTTAGTATTTGTTCTATACATTTTCAACAGTTTCTCATCGGCGGTATATGCTCCGGAAATTTGGCCTACGAAAGTGAAGATGCGTGGTTCAGGAATCGCCAATTCTTTAGGGCGAATCGTAGCGATTTGTACTCCGTATGTGATTGCTTGGCTATTAACCAATTATGGTGTACAGGCAGTGTTCCTTGCACTTGGTTTTGCATTAGGGCTTTGTGCATTAATTCTTGCCCGCTTTGGAATTGAGACAAGAAAAAAATCGATCGAAGAAATTGAAAATACTTCTTTAAAAAAAACGAAAAATCAGCAATTAGCGATGGCTGAAGTAAATAAATCAAAGGAGACTCATCTATGAAAAATACAGTTGCTATTTTAGAAAAGCCAGGAAAAATGGTTATTAAGGATACAGCAGTGCCAGAGCCAAAAGACAATGAGGTTTTGATCAAAGTTGGGGATGTGGGAATTTGCGGATCAGATGTTCATGGCTTCCAGCATGGCCCGTATATTCCGCCAAAAGATCCGAACCAAACAATTGGATTAGGACATGAAGTTGCTGGCATCGTTGAAAAAGTTGGTAAGGACGTCTCCAACTTTAAAATTGGGGATCGGGTTTGTATCGAACCGGGAATTCCTTGTTACAAATGTGAGTTTTGTATGGAAGGGCACTACAATGTTTGCCCAGATGTTGACTTTATGGCAACACAGCCTAATTACAAAGGAGCATTGACGAATTATTTAGCACATCCAGCAGATATGACATACCATCTGCCTGAAAACATGTCAATTGTTGAGGGAGCACTAGTGGAACCCGCAGCGGTGGGGATTCACGCGGCGGAGATGGCGGGCGATCTTTTAGGGAAAAAAGTGGTTATCTTGGGCTCGGGCTGTATTGGATTGATGACCGTTCAATCAACTAAACTAATGGGTGCTTCTGAAATTGTAGTTATTGACGTATTGGAAAATCGTTTGAAAAAAGCGGAGGAATTAGGAGCAACAGCGATTTTCGATGGACGTGACGAGGATTTGATCGACAAGGTTAAAGCAGTGGTAGGTGAATATGGAGCGGATGTTGTTTTTGAAACAGCTGGAGCTATCCCGACTGCTAAAATGGCCTTGCAATTGGTGAAGCGTCGCGGGAAAGTGATGGTCGTTGGAACAATTCCAGGTGATACACCAATCGACTTTCTAAAAATAAACAGAGAAGTATCAATTCAGACTGTTTTCCGCTACGCCAATGACTATCCTAAAACAATCAGCATGATTTCGAAGGGCGATTTTGATGTCCTTTCAATGGCAGATAAGTACTTTGACTACAAGGATACGCAAGCAGCCTTTGAATTTTCGGTAAACAATAAGAGCGACTTGATCAAGGGTGTCATTCGTGTAGCGAATTTGGATTAGGGAAAGAGTGAAAAAAATGACAAATGTTGATGTGATTTGTATCGGAGCTGCCATAGTAGATATTCCTCTCTATCCGGTAGGTGATTATATTTTCGATCATGTATCTTATCCATTGGATGATATCTCAATGAAAATTGGCGGGGATGCGATCAATGAAGCAACGATTATTACGCGATTGGGAAATCGGGTATCACTGATGAGCGCAGTCGGAGATGATGGTGCTGGTCTGTTTATTCGCGAGTTTGCTGAAAAAAATGGAATCATCACGGAAGATTTGAAAGTTGATAAAACAATGACGACCTCATTAAATATTGGAATGGTTCGTGAAGATGGAGAACGAACTTTTGTGACGAATCGAAACGGCAGCTTGTGGAAAATGGGACTTGATGCGATTAATCTTGAAAAAATCAATGGAGCGAAGATTTTGTCTTTGGCCAGCATCTTCAACAACCCCTTGCTGAATAATGATGCGTTAGTAACGATCTTTAAAAAAGCAAAGCAAGAGAAGATGATCATCTGTGCCGATATGGTCAAAAGCCGCTTGGGCGAGACCTTGGAAGATATCAAAGAAGCTTTGGGCTATGTAGACTACTTCTTTCCGAACTATGAGGAAGCAGCGGAGCTGACAGGAAAAGACGACTTGAGTGAGATAGCTGATACTTTTCTCGATTTAGGTGTCAATAATGTTTTGATTAAAGTTGGGAAAAAAGGTTGCTTCATTAAAAATGAGTCCATTGAAAAAATCGTACCTGCCTTCAAAAAAGATCCATCAGTAAAAATTGATACGATCGGTGCTGGCGATAATTTTGTTTCAGGATTCATTTCTGAGCTATTGAATGAAAAAAGCCTTGAAGAGTGTGCTTATTTCGGAAATGCGACGGCTGCTGTCTCAATTGAGTCGTTAGGAGCAACAGCAGGAGTAAAAAGCCGTCGACAAGTAGAACAAATGATTGAAAACTATAACAAATAAAGGTGGAGAAAAACGTTTGAAAACGATGAAGATTGGCAAAACAGATTTAGAGGTATCAAGAATTGGACTGGGAACGTGGGCAATTGGCGGTGGACCAGCCTTTGAAAATAAAGACAATGAAGCGACTTCGATCGCAACAATCCAACACGCATTGGATTTGAACATCAACTTTTTAGATACAGCTCCTGGTTATAATTTTGGAAACAGCGAAAAAATTGTTGGAAAAGCAATCAAGGATAAACGCAAAGAATATGTGGTGATCACTAAATTTGGGATCACATGGGAACGAGAAGGGGCCTTCTTTAACAAAGTTGGTGAAACATCTCTATATAAAAACTTATCAAAAGAATCTATTCGACTAGAAATCGAGTCAAGCCTTGAACGCCTGCAGACAGATTATATCGACATCTATATGAGTCACTGGCAGTCAGTAGAACCTTTCTTTACACCGATTTCTGAAACGATGGAAGTCTTGAACGAGTTGAAGACAGAAGGGAAAATTCGCGGAATCGGCGCTGCCAATGTTGATGTCGATCATGTTAAGGAATATCTGAAGCAGGGTCAGTTAGATATCATCCAAGCGAAATACAGTATTTTAGATCGACAAGTGGAGGAAGAGTTGTTGCCGTTGTGCAAAGAGCATGGAGTAACTATCCAAGCTTATTCACCATTAGAAATGGGCATATTGACTGGTACGATTGACAAAGATTATGTAGCGCCAAAAGGAACTGCACGTTACGGTAAGAAATGGTTTGAACCAGAAAACTTAGCAAAAGTAGTGGATATGATTGATCAATGGAAACCGTTATGCGAGAAATACGACTGTAGCGTCGCTAATCTAGCAATTGCTTGGATTTTAGCTCAAGGAGACAATATCAACGTTTTAAGTGGTTCGACCACACCAGAAGAATTGGATGAAAACAGTAAAGCGCTGGATATTCAGCTTTCTGCTGAGGACGTCGCTTATATGCGTGAATTAGCAGAAGCCATTTCGTAGTCATTACGGATATTATCTGTTTATAAAGATAATATCCATGCAGCTTCCTTTCATTCGCGGTTTTTATTGAGAAACTGAGGAGGAAATTTTTGAAGATAAAAAAAATTATTCAGTTTATCTTGCTTGTCTGTGTATTGTGGTTGTTGTTTGCTTTGACAGGTTGAGATATTGCAGCAACAAATTCATAGAGTAAAAGGGCTCATCTAAATTGAAAAGAACCAAGAATAGTTTCCGATTTTGAATGACTAGAAGAGTAAGCAAAGTTTGCTTACTCTTCTACATACTCGATAATATCCCCTGGCTGGACTGCAAAATCTTGCAGATACTGTCTAGAGTATTGAAGCGGATCTCTTTGGCTTTTTAGGTTTTTAAAATTGAAATTACGCGAACAAGGTGTTTTAACTATTATCAACTACCGCTTCAACGATTTCACAGGTCAAGGAAAGGCTAGTAAGGTCTATACCTCTAAAATTACTTGGGTTGTAGAAGCTGGTATTACAAATTGATTGATTTATAGTCGGGAAAGAATAGAGTGTTTTGCAGAAGAAAGAAGTTGATTTAAATAATAATCATTTCTTGATCCCTATTAGTTCTATTGAAGAAATTCAATAAAACTAATAGGAATTTTTTTGTATAAAAACATATAGTTATTAAATTTATCCAAATTTTTTTAGTTAAATTAAAAATTACATCAATAATTTATTTGTTGTTAATTATGTTTTGGATATGAGAATAAAATTGTCAATAATAGTTAAAATATGCAACGAAAATCGATTAAAAGGTTATTTAACTGTGATTTTTATGTTAGTATACACTTATAAAAATTTGCTGGATCGGCAAAATTATTTTGGCTATGAGGCAAATACAATTTGAATATGGAGGAGGGGACATAGGATGGAAAAATAGTTTGTTGAAGTAGCAGAGAATAAGTTGATATCTTGGCTAGAGTAAATGGCGAGTAGTCATTCTATATTTTTTTGAAAACTATTATAAAGTGGGGAAAATGGGTATTTAGAAAAACGTTTTGTCACTTAAAGGAGAAATGAGTATGAAGAGGTTAGCAATTTTTTTGGGGGTATTGATCAGTCTTTTTTGTGTTTTATGTCTTTCCGTTCCAAGTTCGGCAGCTACTAAAGATGTTTATGTCATGGATCTTGAAAAATGGAACATTGATGGGAACCCGCTCAATAATGCGGAGGGAATAAGTAATGCATTAAAATGGGCGTCAGATGAAGGTTATACTACGATTAAATTTCCGCAGCAAGAGTATGTTATCAGTGAAAAAACGTTTATTTCGATTAAGGATATAAACAACATGACCATTGATTTAAATGGTGCGACTTTGAAATTAAATCCCAACGCTTTATTGTCTAGTAAAATTATCCATATGCAGCGTTGCGAGAATGTAAATCTGATAAATGGAACAGTGGCAGGAGATATCAATGAACATGATTATACGAATCCTGCAACAACCGAACAAAATATTGCCATTTTAATTGAAGAAAGTGTTACTGATTGTAGTTTTAAAGGATTGACCATCAAGGATTCCACTGGCTGGGGAGTGACGACTGGTAAAGGCAAGGAATTTCATGAGTCCCGCGCAGGAACGATGGTTTCTCAACAAAATTTAGCTTCTGGTGGTTATGATTTAGAAAAGGGAACGCCTATAGAGGAGAGCACTAAGATCAGAACAATTAAGGCGTTAAGCGTGGCTGATTTTGAATCGGCTTTTAAAGGAAATTACTTCATATTTGCTTATGATTTAGGCTACATGAACAATCCCTATCTATCGACAAGAGAATTTGATGCTCTTTTTTATGATAAGGATGGCAATTTTATCGAAGCAGCAAAGGATCAATTGATGTACAAGAAAACAACGATTCCAGCTGGAGCTGCAAGTGTTCATTTTGTCATTCATCAAGCCAATTTGCCGACTGGTGGCGATCCTGATTTTGATAAGGCGGTGGCATTTTTAACTTATTACGAGCAGCCATCAGGACTTATTTTTGAGGATTGTACGTTTGATAATAATAAAAGTTTAGCCATGGCTATTTGCGGCGGTGAATCGTTTATTATCAGAAACAATACGTTTACCAATACCGGAGGACTTTCACCGGCACACGCGATTGACATCGAGGATGGCTGGGAGTTTACATCTGACATTGAGATCAGTAACAATACTTTTAACAATAATATAGGGGATTTAGTCGTATGTTCAGGCGATAAAATCACTGTAAGAAATAATAGTTTTGCTGGGAATGTCAGTATTAATGGGAGAGCCACGAGATATGCGGTTGAGAATAATACGTTTTATCCCAACAGTAAATCTGGGGTTTTAGGTATTTCTTTTGATTATCGGACAGATACGAGTATTCAAGGAAACACGTACTATAATCGTAATTTACTAGTAAAAAATCTAGGGGGAAAGAACGTCATCCCAGCGATGGGAACCGAGCTTAGCTGGAAGAATGAAACCTTTATAAACAGTGGCATCCTTAGTATGAGCGATGTCGTTGAATTGAAGGATTCATCTTTTTCACTAGAAAATGGTCACACGGATGCTATTTGGTTGGCGGGAACGATACGAAACTCAACGATCGATATTGGTTCAGCAGTTTTGCGGGGGACGAAAATTTATGATTCAACGATTCATTTGTCTGGGAACGCAAACTGCCAGGAACATGTCTACCCTGAGGCGAATGTGAATACTCAGGAAGTAGCTTTTTATGGCTCAACCATTACTAATGGAAGTATCTCTACCTTGAATTGTCGAGCCTTAACATTCAAAGACTGTCATTTGACAGACACACGAATAAGCACGTCTAAATGGGCAGAAAAAGTAGATTTACTTTTAGAGAATAATCAGATTGATTTATCGGAATCGGCCAATAAACCTGCAATCGAGCTTAGCGCCGGTAAAATTGAAACTTTTAAGTTATACAATAATACTGTTAATAATCAAACAAATAAGCCAACCATCTTGTTAGCTGATACGAATTACACGGAGGCTTCTGGAGGAAATATCTACTTTAAGGGGAACCAGTTCTCTCAAGAGAATCATCCTTATATTTTTGATGGGAATAACATAACGAGTGGACTTCTTTATTTTACAGGTGTACACCCGGATAAAAAGAATACAATCGATGGCGATCAAAAACTATTACATCCACAATATGAAGATAATGAACACTTTATTATTCTAGAACCTTATGATGGGACAGAAACAACAGATACAACAGATTCGACAAGTAGCACAAACGAAAGTAGCTCAACTGAAGAGTCTTCAAGTAGTACGGAAGAAAGCAGCACCACAGAAGAAACATCAAGTAGTACGGAAGAAAGCAGCTCAACAGAAGAAACATCAAGTAGTACGGAAGAGAGCAGCTCAACAGAGGAATCGACAAGCAGTACGGAAGAAAGCAGCTCAACAGAAGAATCCTCAAGTAGCACAGACGAAAGCAGCACCACAGAAGAAACATCAAGTAGTACGGAAGAAAGCAGCTCAACAGAGGAATCGACAAGCAGTACGGAAGAAAGCAGCTCAACAGAGGAATCGACAAGCAGTACGGAAGAAAGCAGCAGTACAATAGAAAAACCGATAAGTAGCACAACAAACAGCAGCAGCTCAACAGGAAGTTCGACAAGTAGCACGGAAGAAAGCAGCACAACCGAAGACTCAACAAGTAGCACGGAAGAAAGCAGCACAACCGAAGACTCAACAAGTAGCACGGAAGAAAAGAGCTCGACCGAAGAGTCTTCAAGCAGTACGAAAGAAAGCAGTTCAACAGGGAACTCAATGAGTAGTAAAAGAGAAAGTAGCAGTCAATCAATAAAATATCAAACAAAAAATGTGTTCGGTCCATCAAATGATAGGAGATACAGTTCATATTCTGAAAAAGAAAAGTTACCTAAAACAGGTGAAACTGTTGACTATAGATTTGTTTGTCTCGGGTTTGTTCTCCTAGTTGGAAGTATAGGCATGATGAATAAAAAGAAAGTACATTCGAAAGAGTAAATTTAAACTGAAAATCCTCCAATTTAGAAAGAACAAAAAAAAAACCACAAGCAGTGTTAAAAAACTGTTTGTGGGATTTTTTAATGAGTAACTGAGACTCGTTAAAAATATTCTGTTTTAGCCAAAAATACTATTAAAGAAACTAAAAAATATATCTAGTGGAACCGTTAGGAATGCAATGATCATTTCCACGAAACTACCGAAAAAATCCATGAGTAATTCAAAGAAAGCATCTAACATTTTGTTCCCTCCTTTTTTCTAGAATCATATCAAGAACTTCGCGGTTTGGGTCAAAGGTGACAATTATGTTAGCAGATAATAAGAAATAATTTATGGATGATGATTCCATGGACTTTGATGTCCAGCTGTTAGAAGATTTGATTAGTGAAGGATATACCGACCAAGCTTTATTGGCTGAGTTCAAGAAACGTAAGAAAAACTTACCTCATGCTCTAGATAAATTAGCGGAGCAAACTTTAGCAGAAGAAAAAGTAATGATTAAAGAGGAATTGGAGAAAGAGATTGGCTTATGAATTCAACAAAAAAAGTCGTGCAGATGCACGGCTTTTTGTTTACTCTTCTACATATTCAATGATATCTCCTGGCTGGCACTGCAAAATCTTGCAGATACTGTCTAGAGTATTAAAGCGGACCCCTTTGGCTTTTTGTGTTTTTAAAATGGAAAGGTTCGCCTGTGTAATGCCGACTTGTTGTGCCAGTTCTTTAGAAGAGATTTTTCGATCTAGCATGATTCGATCTAAGTTGATCTTAATCAATGTTATCCCTCCTTACTAAACAATCTTAATAGTTAGATGATTTCTTCGTTGTCTTTTTTCAGCCGGACGCCGTATTTGAAGACAAAATAGAGGGTATAGATTCCAGAAGTCATCATAAATACGTTGAATAATCCGATGATTAGATTGCCCGTATTAGAAATTGTGTTTGTACTAATCATTGGTACGGGAAGAATCTCATAAAGAAAATTGATGATCCCGCCACCAAGATATAGAAACATGATCCGACGAATGTATTTTAGATTATACTCGCTGAAGACCTCTCCTTCATTCAAATTTAGCAGGAGCGTCCGTAGGTATTGGAATAAAAAGAATGTTCCAAGCAAAACAATAAAACCAAAAAGAAATATCAATAAAACAAACTGACGCTCACTAAGAAATGATAAGTTGTAGTGACTCATATCGATACCAAAATAATCACTATTGCCGAAAGAATCCTTTGGAAGCCCAGAGAAAAAAACGATTAATGTGGCGATGATCAGATTGAAAAAAGCTATCCCAAATATTATTTGTCCAATTAAAAAGATCACAGTTAAAACAGCAATGATGAATCGTGTCGGTTTGTTCATGGTACACACCTTTCTTTGATATCGTTTTATTATATACAATTATTGTAAAACGATATCAAATCAAAAGCAAGGTCCTACAACCATATTATTGCCCAGTATTTTGAAAGAGTTTTAGGGTTTTGAATAGAAAAAGACAAAAGCCTTCTTATTTTGAAAGCTTTTGTCTTTTTGATATTCGATTCACTCATCTACAACGCGCTCTCATGCTCCATCAGTTCTGGATAATACTCGAATTCTTCAAAGAGCTTCGGATCGTAATCGACAAAGCGCTTGACCCAATTCTTCGCTTCAAAGAAATCGCGTATTTCTTGATCTGCGGGGTGATATGGGATATTCAAGAAGGCGGTCAATTTGCTGAGATCTTCTCCGATCATGAAGACATTTCTTGGATCATACATCCGATAAAACGGCAGGACCTCATTGCAGGTGATTAATTTCTTTTGCAGGAACAAGGACTCAAAGGTTCGCAGAGTCACACCGTATTGTCCTGCACGAAGAATTTCCAGGATGCCTTTGCTGCGTTTGACTAATTGCAGGTATTCGCTATAAGGCAGATAACCATCTTGTTCATTCCCGCGTTTTGGCAGGATGTGATAGAAGGTCGAGAGCCCCAACGCTTCGAAGCGTTCTTTTAATTCCATCGCCTGCTGCTTGCGGCCGTTGTCATTGGCACCGAAGAAAATATCATACTCAGTGTCGTGCAAGGGCTCGCCGACAGATTGAGTGTAGAAGGAGCTATTGTGCTTCAATCCGAGATCCCGCGCTTCTAATGGATCGAAGTGATAGATTTCATTGATCGCAGGTTCTTTTTGGGCGGCATTCAGTTTGCGATAGTGCTCTAATTTGAAGTGGTTCCAGAAAAATAGAACGATCTTGGCTTTTGTGAAGGGACGGATGCGTGCAGCCATCTCTGGTTCGAATCCGAAATCTAAGAATATAATTAATTGAAAATCTTTCAAGTATTGGCGTAAATAATCGTTGCTTGCTTCAAGTAGTTCTTTCCCCGAACAAACGCTAACTTCAGTGACGGCAGGGAAAAAGTACAGTGAACGGTCTTTAGGGACGATCAAAACATCAGAATTTTTCATATTTCTCCCAGCTTTCGTATTAAATTTTTCTCATCATAGCGCTTTAGATAACGAATTGCGATTTTAATGCTTGAGAAAAATAACACAAAAAGAGAGGCCGTCTATGGGATAAGACAGCCTCTAAAGGGATATACGCTGTGAAGGTAATAACTCTTTCACATAAACGTAATAATTTGTAAATAATTAGTGAGCGCGATTGAAACGTGCGATCCATTGTTTATATGGCAACACACCGCCTAGGAAATAGGTGATGATCGCTTGGATCGGGACCCAGATCACGGTTTTGATCAAACGTGGTGCCCAGATCAACCAGCTATTCAACGGCACGTGATACATCATTGCCAGCCATAGTGGTGTCAGGATCAAGTTGATCACGATCGTGGTTACTAACACCGATTGAATCGAGTTCTTCCAAGTAATCTCTTTCTTATAAAAGAAGTAGCCGTAGATCGCTCCTTCAAGAAAGGCATTGATGGTGAAGCCGATAAAGAATGGTGCCTTCGCAAAAAGTGACATTCCAATAAAATCAGCAATCACAGCGCCGATCCCTGTCCAAAATGGACCGAACAGCATTCCCATAATGATTTCCGGGATAAAGGTAAAGCTGACCTTGAGAAATTGTGTCTCGATTCCTAATATGCGAGACAGGGTGACCATCATGGCGATCAATAGCGCCATCATTGTGATGCTTCTAGCATCAAGGTGTTTCTTCATTTCTAGCATCTCCTCATAGAGCTGCTACATCTGCATGCAGCGAATGCGAAAATAAAACCGCAGACTAAGTCTTTCGTCCAGAGGACAACATCCCATCCCTCCAGCACTTAACGCTTTATTTTCTACTCTGATTTATTTTTGGGGAAGTCCCCGTGAAAATACTAGCACAGAATGAAAATGGAAACAATCTTTTCATCCCACATTCGTGATTACCAAGTCATTTCATTTTTTTAAAGAAAGTTGGGTAAATTTTTGGCTATTTTAGAGGTATTATAGATTTAGAGATTTTCTTAGAAAGAAGGGATGAACATGGCGGTAAAACCATTGAATGAGAGGCAGCTTTTTCGCATGAAGCGGGTGAGCCTGGAAAAACGCATCAATCAATATTATTCAGAAACGCAGGATGTTGATTCGGTGATCGAATATGGTATGGCAGTCTTGGTGTTTAATGCCATCACAATGACGAATTATTCGTTTATCTGTAAGCATTTATTCAAGGAGATCTTCTTGACCAGTGAGCCGACGGATATTCTGCGAGAGTATTGTCTATATTTTTATGATTATTTTGAGTACCACGAATGGGAGATCGTAAGGGACCGGCTGTTCAAAAATCGCGCAGAATTTTCCGAGCGGACACGAGCGATCCGGCCTGAAACGAAGTATGTACGAGCGGCTTCTGTTCCGACGAATAAAAAACTAGATTGGCTTTATGAGAATTATTTGGAGGAGTGGCAAAGAAAACTTGCTGTGAAGGAACGTTATAATTATGCCCTCAACACCGTTTTTTTAGATGAAAATGGGAAGAGGCACAAGCAAAAGTTTCTAAATGCAGATGTCAGTATACCGCCTACTAAATTAAAGACACTGCTAGAATTATTGACACGATTAACGATCTTTGAAAAAAATGGCGTTCGCAGATTTTATGAGAGCGTATATCCTGAATGTGAAGTATCAGTAGGGCGTAAACATTATGCTGATGAGGCGAAAGATGCAGCCTATCTGCAGCGCAAGCGGGAAGAGGCAGAAACACTATAGAAAAAAGGGGAAATAAACGTGAAGCCGTTACAAGAACGACAGCTATTTCATATGAAGCGAGACTCTCTAGAAAAGAAAATCATTCAATATTATTCAGAAACACAAGACGCAGATCAGGTAATCGAGTATGGGATGGCGGTCTTAGCCAAGAATTCAATCGTAGTCGAGGACTATTCCTTTATATGTAAGGACCTGATTCGCGAGATTTTCCTAACCTGTGAGCCGACTGAAAAAATGCGGGACTTTTGCTTATACTTTTATGATTACTTTGAGTTCAGTGAATGGGAGAAGGTGCGAAACAGTCTATTCAGAAATCAAGCTGAATTCTCTGAGCGGACACATTCGATTCGGCGGGATATGAAGTATATTCGTGCTGCATCAGCACCGACGCTCGATGCGATCATCCCAATGATCGAGGAGTTTACAAAAAACTCTACAGAGGAGGTAAAAGCGGACTGCTTAGCTAATCCAGACCTGTTCGAATTTACACTCAAAACGGTTTATGAAGACGAAAAGGGCAAAAGGACGAGTCTGAATTTGAAGAATGCGGATCTTGGCAGAGCACATGAGGCATTGGTCGTATCATTGGGGATTTTGGCGCGGTTGACGATCTTTCAGAAGGACGGAGTCCAACGCTACGCGAATGTAATTTGGGAAAAATGTAAACGTACTAGTACTATGTTGGATACTTGGCATTTTGCTGAAGAGAAGAAAAAAATAAAAGCGAGCAAATAGAATAGAAGCAGTCGGTTACAGTTGTGAACCGGCTGCTTTCTTAGCTTAGAAGCTTAAATATTCAATACATTAAGCACCAGTATTCCCCAGATAATGAAGACGATGAAGCTCCAGCTGCAGCCTTTCTTAAAGGTCGTATAGAATGGAGAAAAATTATTGTCTTCGACATCATTCTCAAACACTGCTTGACTGGGATCATTTTTCAGGTAGTAGACCTTCAATTGAGCTGGGAACTCACCATTGTCATCATTACGGTACATGAAGCGCTTTGTCTGCTTGTGACCGTTAATCGTGTATTCATATGTCACAAAAATTTTGGAATAATCACTCATATCATCCGTCGTTTTGGTCGAATAGTGCCATTTCGTCGCCGTGGCTTCAACATACCAACCATTGGCTTGCGCCTTTTGGAAAAGCTTTTGTTTCTTTGTCCGTGGCTGCCTGATTAAGAAAAAAACAAAGGTCAATAGCGGCGGGATAATAATTACCGCAAACTGTTTTAACGTCATCTTCCTCCCTCCTTCATCACATAAATTTTGAACTCCTTGCTTTTATAATAAAGGATTTCCCTCCATTGTGGAATTCTTATCTGAGATTAGCTGCAAGAAGAAAAACATAACGAGAAACCCAAGCAAACATGACACGTTTCCAGAATTCCTATCTTAAGATGGTAGATTATGAGTATAGCAAACAGCAAATACTACTAAAGGGAGCGTGTAAATCATGCAAGAATACACAAGCAAAGAAGCATTCATCACTGAAATCCGAAAAAGGGCAGACCTGTTCATTAAAGAGTATCAGGATATCAAGGAAGAGGATAAGGATCTACGGTTGGATGAAGGCGAACGGACACCTTTTGAAAATCTCGCTTATCAGCTTGGCTGGTTGGCGCTGATTCAAGATTGGGAAAAGACGGAACGCGAAGGTCAGACAGTCGAGATGCCTGCGCCAGGGATCAAGTGGAATCAGATGGGTCCCTTGCATGAACAATTCTATGCGGATCAAGAGGGCAAGAGTCTGGCAGACATGATCACGTTGTTCAATCAATTAGTCGACACCACCTGTCAGTGGCTAGCTAGCTTAGATGATGAGGTGCTGTTCCAGCCCGGCGGCAGAAAATGGGCGCAGTCGACCTCTTCGAATTGGCCTGTTTGGAAGTGGGTTCATATCAACACTGTCGCGCCCTTCAAGTCATTTCGTACGAAGGTTCGCAAATGGAAGATATTACGAACAGCATAAAAAGAGACCGAGGAAAATAAACTCATTTTCCTCGGTCTTTTGCTTTACCAAATACTTACGCGTTTTTCAGGAGCTAAATACATCGCATCTGTTGGCTGAATATCAAAGGTTTGATAGAAGTCTGCTAGATTCTTGACTTGGACATTCGCCCGTAATTTGTTTGGTGCGTGAACATCAATGGACAGGAGTAATTGGGTGTATTCTTGCCGTGCTTTCATCCGCCAGATCGTTGCCCAGTTGATGAAGAAGCCTTCAAGATCGATGTCCTTGTCTTTCTTCGCTGCTTCTAGAGCACAGCTTAGTCCGCCTGCATCAGCAATATTCTCTGAAACAGTCAGCTTGCCATTGACCTTTCCACCGGCAATTTCCAAACCGTCGAATTCAGCAATCATTTGATCTGCTAATTCTTGGAAATGCTTTTGATCCTCTTCGGTCCACCAATTGTTCATGTTCCCGTACTCATCAAAGAGTGAGCCGTTGTTGTCAAAGGCGTGAGAGATTTCATGGGCGATGACGGCACCAATGCCGCCAAAGTTCTCGCTGCTGGATTGCTCTAGGCTGTAAAATGGCGCTTGGAGAATCGCCGCAGGGAAAACGATGATATTGCGGAAGGGATGGTAATAAGCATTCACTGTGTCAGCACTCATTTCCCATTCATCGCGTTGTACCGGTTGATTCCATTTCGCGTAATCATCTTTGCGCTTCAACTGGCTGAAATGCAATGCGTTACTCAATAATGTACCGCCTTTTTCCGCTGGTGTTACTTTGAATTTTGAGTAAATTGGCGGGATCTTATCAGGGTAGCCCACGTGGATGCCTAGTGTACTCAGCTTCACGATCGCTTTTTCGCGGGTAGCTTCGCCAAGCCATGTGTTGCTGCTGAGGCGTTCTTGGTAAATTCCCACCATGCGCTCCACCATTTGTTCGACATCTTTCTTGGCTTGTTCGCCGAAATATTTCTTGCCGTAATAATCTCCGACGATTTGGTCAAAGCGTCCGGAAGCCAAGTAGTAGGCTGCCTTCTCCTGTGGACGAGCTTCTGGTGCGCCAGACAGCGCACGGCTGTATGTGCCGCCGACCTGACGAAATTCTTCGCTGAGATAGCCGGTCAAGGCATTCAAAGTCATAACGATCATCCAGCTTTTCATTTGCGGGAATGTGTCTGGATTGACTAACTCATCGAGTTTTTCAAAAAAGGCTGGTTCCATCACGATGATCTTTTCAGGAACTTCGCCAATCAAGCCTACCAGTAATTTCTTTAAATCAAGATGCTGGCTATGTTTGATAAATTCTTCGCCGCTTTCTGGGTTGTACATTTTGCTGTAATCGGCGCTTTCTTCGGCACTTTTTACGTGTGGGGCCAGTAATTTATCGTATTGAAGCGCCTCATCGGTGATTTTTTCGGCTGTCGCTGCTTCATAACCTGCTAAATCAAAAAGCTTCATGGTCATTTCTTTGAAGATCGCTAATAGCTGCGGTGCCTGTGGATGATCCGCTTCGTAATAGGTTTTATCCGGCAAGATCAGGCTTGGTGCACCGGCAAATAAGGCGTTGATCTTGGTGTTTTTCATATCTGCATCCACGTCTACACCGAAAGGTAAAGGAAGACCTTCGAGAACCCAACTGGTCAATTGTTCTTCGAGGTCTTGAAGATCAGTTAACTCCTCGACTTGCTTAAGTAACGGCAGCAGAGGAGCCGCGCCGTCTTGATCGCGTTTTTGATAGTCATTGGCTAGTTTGAAATAGGCGATGTACTCCTTCATTAAATCGTTTGGAATCAATGAAGCATCCTTGCTCATTTTCTTTGTGTCGGCGATTAATAGGTCGTCAATCTCATCGACAAGATCTTGAAAACCGCCGGTTGCAGGTTTGTCAGCGGGAATCGTTGCTTCTTCGATCCATTCACCATTGACTGCTTCGTATAAATCTTCTTTGATTTTTGTGTTGTCCAAAATTTATTCCTCCGTCCTTTTTTGCTAGTTCTTTCTGTTACTATCCATTATGATATAACTTAAGAAGATACACAAAAGAAAATGTTTCGGTGGTGGAGAACATGGACTATCCAATTGATCAATGGATCGAATTAAAGAGCTTTGACACCTATCGCGAGTGGAAAACACCGCGGGGATTTTTATGCGGAACCTATGCTAGTAGTGTGCTGCTGGCGTATTGGCAAGATCAGTTAGATGCGGACTGCTTGCCAAGTGGGCTAAGGGAAAAGAACAGCGACCAAAATGAGCAGCTGATCCACGCATTGCAGCCTTTATTGCAGCCGATTGATTTTCCGACCATGCCTTTACAGATATCCTTTGGCTTGAATCGCTTCTTTCGCCGCTATCGTATTCCATATCGGGCAAGAGGGACTGTGGCGGGTTCTTGGCAGCGAGTGACGAAACGAATTTTAGCGGGTGAACCAGTCATGATTGGACTGCTCCAGCTTTTAGGCAGCAGCTATAGGAATCATTGGGTGATTGCCCACGGGTTTAAGGAAACAGCCGAAGGGAAACGATTCTATAAGATTCATGATAATTGGGGGCAGAGTGAGGCAGTGATCCCGGCGGAATGGGGAAATGGGACGATCTCGCTGGTTTCCCAAAAGAAATAGGACAGCTCTTGGCAGCGGTTTGATCGCCAAAACACGAACAATCCGTTTATCCCTTTCGAAAGGAAAAGTAAAATCTACAGCAAATAACCCAAAATATGTTAAACTGGTGGTACAAAAATACTTGGAGGGACACCATGTCAGAAGTAAGTAATGATAAGTTTAAAATTTTTAGCCTAAATGGAAACAGACCATTGGCTGAAAAGATCGCCGAAGTCTGTGGAGTGCCATTGGGAAAAAGCACGGTTAAACAGTTCAGTGACGGAGAAATCGCGATCAATCTGGAGGAGACAGTCCGCGGATTTGATGTGTATCTGATCCAATCAACCAATGAGCCGGTAAATGATCATTATTTAGAGTTGTTGATCATGATCGACGCATTGAAACGAGCGAGCGCGAAAACAATCAATGTCGTTTTACCTTATTATGGGTATGCCAGACAGGATCGTACAGCCAAACCGCATGAGCCAATCACAGCAAAATTGATTGCAAATTTACTTTCAGACGCAGGTGCAACAAGAGTACTGACACTTGATCTACACACTGTGCAGGTCCAAGGATTCTTTGATATTCCAGTAGACAACCTATTCACGATGCCGCTATTTGCTCATTACTATCGTCGCCGCGGAATGGTGGGCGATGATTATGTCGTCGTTTCTCCAAAAAACAGCGGGGTCCAACGTGCCCGCAGTTTAGCCGAGTATTTGGACACAGCGATCGCAATCGTGGATGTCGCTGAAGAAGGCAATCCGGATTCCGGTTATGTAATCGGCGATGTGGAAGGCCGCTGCTGTATCATGGTAGACGATATTTTGAATACTGGTGAAGTGTTCTCTAATGCTTCAAAGACCTTGAAGAAAGCTGGCGCAAAAGAAGTTGTCGCTTGTGCTTCTCATGGTTTGTTATCACCTCCAGCAAAAGAAAATTTAGATGCTGCTGACATCAAAGATATTTGTATCACAGATTCTGTTCTGACTGATCCTGAACGTCATCCGGAAAAATTGTCGATCATCAGTTGTTCAGTTCTGATGGGGGAAGCAGTAAAACGGATTCATCAAAACGAATCTGTCAGCCCATTATTTACGATGGAACAAAAAGATTTTGAGTAAAAGGGCAGCGATGCCCTTTTCTTTTTTTAGATAGAACTATTGCACACAGAGAGAGGTACGAAAGTTTGTGGAAAATATATATTTAGATCATGCGGCGACGAGCCCGATGCATCCAGAAGTAGTAGCGGCGATGACAGAAGTCATGGCCGAAACGTTTGGAAATCCATCCAGCGTTCATTCCTTTGGTCGGCAGGCTGCCGGCAAATTGGAGATGGCGCGAGAGGTGATCGGCAAGAGCCTCGGCGTCAAATACCACGAAATCATCTTCAACAGCGGCGGTACAGAAGGCGACAATACCGCGATCATGGAGACGGCGTTTGGTCGTCAAAACGAAGGGCGTCATTTAATCACGACCCAGATCGAGCATCCAGCCGTGATCAATACGATGAAGTACTTGGAGACACAAGGCTTTGAAGTGACGTATTTACCAGTCGATCGCAAAGGAAATATCTCGTTGGCTGATTTTGATGCCAGCTTGCGACCAGACACGATCTTGGTTTCCATCATGTACGGCAATAACGAGATCGGCAACTTGATGCCCATCAAAGAAATCGGTGAACGATTGAAGGATCATCCAGCCTATTTTCATACCGATGCGGTTCAAGCCTATGGTAATCAGTTTATTCGTCCTCATGAATTAGGAGTAGATTTTCTTAGCATTTCGGCTCATAAGATCAATGGGCCAAAGGGTGTTGGCTTCCTATTCAAAAGTGATACGGCCAAATTAGCACCGTTACTCCGCGGCGGCGAACAAGAAGAAAAACGTCGGGCAGGAACCGAAAATTTGGCTGGTATTTGCGGGATGGCGAAGGCTGTTGAACTATTAACAGAAGACGAGCGGGAAAAACGCCAGAAAATCTATGATCAGTTCACTCAGAAGGTCTTGACGACGTTGGATCAAGCGGGGATCGATTATCATGTAAATGGTGATTTGAGCAATAAGCTGCCCCATGTCTTGAATCTTCGCTTTAGCGGGATCATCAATGATCTGTTGCTGATGAAGCTGGATCTGAAGGGGATTGCGGTTTCTACAGGTTCGGCTTGTACAGCCGGAACGATCGATCCTTCCCATGTGCTTGAAGCGATGTATGGCAAGAACGCGCCAGAGATCAGAGAATCGGTACGTGTAAGCTTTGGCTACGGCAATACGATGGAGCAGGTCGACTATTTTGCTGAACAGCTTGTCGCGAGCTTACGGGAACTGACCAAGAACCAATAATGTGGATTGAAATGGCTGATACTTATCTTTATAATTAAGAGTGAAAGAAAAAAGATGAGGTGAGCATATGGCATTTACGAAGACAGCAACGATCAAAGGATCAAAATATCAATACGCATTAGCGCCAACGGCTAAAAAATATACTTTGCGGGACAATGGTTTTACCGAAACCAGCTCAGGCAACTTCCAATTGGTTCGTCCATTACAAGCGACACCCCAAAGTAAAGAAGGCTTCAAGCTGAAAATCACAGTAGCAAAGGATATCAGTACCTTAAAGATGTCAGTGACAACAGCAAACGGTCTGAAAGCAGTGGATATTTTCAAAGATTCAAAACAAGAAATGGTCCAAGAAAAATTCTACTTCCTAATGGATGGTATGATCGATCGCGGATTGTTTGTAAAAGAAGAAATTTAATCATGAAGCGGGTCTTATCTATTGTTGATGAGACCTGCTTTTTTAGTGAGCCGCGACAATGTGAAAGACAATCAAGCGCACGGAGACAATTAAGAACGCTGCTTATTTAATTATTAGATGTAATGAATAGATTGCGGTTAAAAGAAGTGATTAACGGTTATGTGATTATAATGCGCTTTCTTTTATGCTATATTCATCTTTTTTTCTAAAAGTTTTTAATGTTGATCTGATTAAATTTATGAAGATTATGGTACACTGATATTAGTAAACTGTTGGAATGAAGGTGAGAAGTTGGTTCACAAGATACACACGATCGAGCATCACAAAATTATTTCTGATTTCCGTCTCTTGTCAGGGCTGACCGTCTCAATTGAAGACTGTGCCAACCTGACGAAAGAGCTTCGAAAATATGGTGTAGAAGACTATTATATCAGTGCATACGAAGGAAATAGCTATCTGACACGCTACGTCGACTACTTTATCGATGGGATCCCTTGCTTGAAATATAAGAAACAGTATTTGGTTCCGCTGATTTTTCGTGATATGCCCGACACGCAGAAAATGTTCCGCGATACCTATCGCTGGAAAGCTTTTTTTATTCTTTTAGATTGGTATTTAGAATACAATCCTGAAAGGGTCATCATTCGATGTAAGAAGAAAAAGAAACGAATGGAAGTGATCGACACCGCCTTTTTAGTCTTCCGTTTGTGGGAGATTTGTGATGGCGCAGCGTTTCCGATCGCTAATCTCAATAATCTCTCTGAATTTGAGCAATGGAATCAAATCTTCCATTTGATCGATACCGGGAAATCCTTTAAACGAACCAAGGAATTTGATGCGACCAAAGT
This sequence comes from Enterococcus sp., assembly GCF_032555305.1. Classification (GTDB taxonomy): domain Bacteria; phylum Bacillota; class Bacilli; order Lactobacillales; family Enterococcaceae; genus Enterococcus_A. The sequence continues at coordinate 996 of NZ_JAWGOQ010000031.1, read as the reverse complement.
TGAAGATTTAACCCAGCTAGAAGCAGTCATTACGATCATTAAAATGAAATATCAATCACTCTTGCAAAAACAAGGCTACCAGGTATAATCCGGTAGCCTTGTTTAGTTGGATCGTATGCGTACGACAATAAAATTTTTTTGGTTTTTAGAAAAAAATGACCCTAGCAGGAGCTAGCTGTCAGTCGATCTTTTCGCAATGAGCGCATTTTTTCAGGAGAGATGGTAAAATGAAGTTAAGAAATAGAATTCGTTTGTAGGTGATTAGAATGAAATATTTTATATCAGATACCCATTACTTTCATGAGAATCTTTTAGGTGATAATGATTTTGCGCCACGCTTATTTGATACGGTTGAAGAGATGAATCAGCAAATGATCAATGCCTGGAATGCCGTAGTGAATGAGAAGGATACGGTCTATCATATGGGCGATGTAGCGATGCATCCGCTATATGAGAAGGGCTTTCCAGATATCCTAGAGCAGCTAGTACAGTTAAAAGGAAAGATCGTTTTTATCAAGGGCAATCATGATACGCGAACGTTTTTCAGATATTTAGCCGCGCATGATCCAAAGCTCGCAAATGGGGAGAATAAATTTGAATTCCATGATGTCGGAGCGATCGTCAAGTTCAATCATCATCAATACTATCTAACTCATTACCCGATGCTGCTGGGAAAAACAACGAATATTCGCAATATGCATGGACACATCCACAATTACAGTATGCCGATCGCAGAAGATATCAATGTTGGCGTAGACGCTCCCGAGCGAGACTTCTTGAAGACACCATTGCCATTTGGCACTCCAATCTCGGAGAATTTAATCGATGAGATTGCGGCTTATAAGGAAGCGGAGATAAAGAAATTGAAATAACGAGAGACATCGAGGAATCGATGTCTCAGACTGTAGACAAAAGACGTCCCAAACTCGCAATTTGAGTTTGGGACGTCTTTTTATCTGATTTCTTTCGAAATTCAGGACAAAAAAATAAAGGCTC
>NZ_JAWGOQ010000030.1:0-68008 GCF_032555305.1 Enterococcus sp. | reverse complement strand
ACCCCCTATCAAATGAACATGTCCAATAAACATGTCTAATTACAGGAATTGCTCTCTCAATTTCCCCACCTCTAAGAATGTGATCTTTTGGGTTATTTTTCTGTTGCTCCAAATATAATGATTATTGTGAATAATTTCTATAATTCATCAAAAAACAAAATAAATGTTCGAATTATGATAAAAATGACGGTTTATAGTCATCTTTTTGTAGATGATTGAAATATACCTAAAACAGACCAATGCTTGAATCAGCCGTCACTGAGTCTAGTCTTAGTCTGCATTTATAGTTTCTACACTTCTTATATCATTTCTTGCAGGAAGGATTAGTTGCCCCAATTATCCTAATTACTGAGAAAACGCTAAAAAAAGATAAAAAAATTTCAAATTTAGTATATACAAAACAGTATATACTATCTATAATGAATTCAGATTTTGAAAATGTAAACGGTAACGGAAGGAGCACAACGATGGCGTGGGGAGCAATTGCCACATGGCGAATGGCACACGATGGTGTAGCAGAAGCATTGCGTTTATTAGAAAAAAAAGAAGAAGCCGGTGACGCGGTAGAAACTTTGATCAAAACAGTAGAGGATTATCCTTACTATAAATCGGTCGGTTATGGCGGATTGCCAAATGCAGAAGGAATTTTAGAAATGGATGCAGCCTTCATGCACGGTGATACATTTGAAATCGGCGCAGTTGCTGGGATTACCGATGTAAAAAATCCAATCTCGGTCGCTCGCAAACTCAGTAAAGATAAGTTCAACAGCTTTCGTGTAGGCGAGGGGGCGACCAAATATTCAATGCTGGAAGGTTTCGAAAGAAAGAGTATGCTGACCGAACGTGCTCATAAAATTTGGGAAAAACGCTTGAAGGAGATTCACGAGAACAATCTGAATCCGTATGATGGTCACGACACGGTCGGTGCGATCACACTAGACCAAATGGGGACCATGACAGCAGGAACCTCTAGCTCTGGACTGTTCATGAAAAAGCCAGGAAGGGTCGGCGATTCACCATTATCCGGATCAGGATTCTATGTTGATAGCGAAATTGGCGGAGCCGCTGCCACCGGCTTAGGCGAAGATTTGATGAAGGGCTGCCTATCCTATGAAATCGTCCGTTTGATGGGTGAAGGATTGGAACCGCAAGCCGCTTGTGATAAAGCCGTCTACGAATTTCATGATAAGCTGACTGCACGCTACGGAAAGGCTGGGGCCTTTTCACTAGTCGCGATGAATAAGAATGGCGATTGGGGCGTTGCTACGAATGTGGAATTCACCTTCAGTGTGGGGAACGATCATGAAGCACCTCAGATTTACATTGCTAACATGGGGCCTGATCATACCACCGATATTCAGCCTATTACACAGGAATGGTTAGAAGCATATGAAAAACGGATAAAAGCACCAATTGCATAAAACAATTGATAAAAATAGGAGAGTGAAGAACATGAGTAAAAAACAAATTTATCTATTTTGTGATGCCGGAATGTCAACGAGTATTATGGTTAATAAAATGATGGAAGTCGTAGAAAAGCATAATATGCCGCTGCAAATCACGGCTTTTCCAGTAGCTCGATCCCAAGAAGTAGTCGAAAAAGAAAAACCGGTAGCGATTCTCTTAGGACCACAAGTAAAATTCTTGTTTGAAAAAACGAAGGAACAATTTGCGCCGCAGGGCATTCCAGTCGCTGTGATTGCACCAGAGATATACGGCATGATGGATGGCGAAAAGGCGATGAAAGAAGTTCTAAAATTGATCAAACAAAATAAAAAATAGTACCGAAATGATTGGAGGATAAAAAGATGCAAAAGTTTTTAAACTGGTTGGAAAAAGTTTTGACACCGTTAGCCAAAGTCATCGGTGAAAATAAATATTTGATTGCGATCCGTGACGGATTTTTGATTTCAACGCCCTTATTAATTGTTGGCTCTTTCTTCTTATTACTTGCGAATTTTCCGATTCCGAATTGGAGTAATATGATATCTCCGATTTTAGGAGACAATTGGGAGTCTTTGATGTCGGTACCAGCCTCTGCTAGTTTCGATGTGATGACTATTTTAGCAGTTGTGGGAATCGCCTACAGCTTAGGTCGTCAATTAGAAATTGATGCGATTCAGTCTGCTGCCTTAGCATTGGTTTCTTTCTTCATCTTAACCCCTTATACGACAATGTTTACACCGGAAAACAGTACCCAAGTTTTTGAAGTAACTAGTTTACCATTAAAATGGATGGGTTCAAGCGGTCTGTTCTTAGGGATGATTATTGCTCTTGTCTCTACTCGGATTTTTGCGGCTGTGATTCGTCGCGGTTGGACAATCAAGATGCCAGAAGGCGTTCCTCCGACCGTAGTGAAATCTTTTGCAGCTTTGATTCCAAGTTTTGTTGTTGTTACGATTATGTTCGTCCTTAACTGGCTAGTTTCGCTAACTTCTATGGGGAACTTGCAGGATGTAATCTTCAAATTTTTACAAACGCCATTATTGAGCTTAGGTAATACGCTTGGTGCGATGATTATCGCGTATCTATTCTTACATTTCTTCTGGTTCTTCGGGATAAACGGAAGTAGTGTTGTTGGTGCAGTATTCAATCCCGTTTTACGTGCGCTATCTGTAGAAAACATGCAAGCCTTTAAAGATGGTCATGAAATTCCGAATATCATTACTGGTCAGTTTCAAGATATGTTTGCGACATTTGGCGGTGGTGGGTCGACCCTATCACTAATTATCGTAATGGTCCTTTTCTGTAAGAGCCAACGCGTGAAAAAATTATCGCAGCTATCATTGGTTCCAAGTATCTTCGGAATCAACGAACCAATTATTTTCGGACTGCCGATTGTGCTGAATCCGATTCTTTTGATTCCATTTGCTCTTGTTCCTACTATTAATATTATTATTTCCTACTTCGCGATGGATTGGGGAATCGTTGCTTATACGAATGGTATTCAATTACCATGGACGACACCGCCAATTATTTCTGGATTCCTAGTCAGTGGTTGGCAGGCCGCTGTACTGCAGGCGATATTGATCGTCTTGGGAATGGCAATCTATTATCCATTCATCAAAGTATTAGATGATCAATACCTGCGACAAGAAAAAGAAGCAGAAGAACTGGAAGCAGAAGAAATCGACTTCGACACCTTTGATTTTGATGAAATCTAAAACTTGAGTGGACAGTTTATTCTTATAATAGAAGGGATTTATACAAATGAATGATGATCAATTGCAAGTTGTTATGGGCTTAATCATGAACGCGGGAAATGCCAAGGGCGAAGCAGTTGCCGCTTTAGCCGCAGCGAAGGACAACAATTTTTCTGAAGCCGAGGAGCGAATGAAGGCCGCAAATGAAGCATTAGTCGAAGCACATAACACTCAGACGAGCCTTTTAACTGCCGAAGCTAGCGGAAACAACTCAGAGGTGACCCTATTGATGGTTCATAGTCAGGATCATTTAATGAATGCTATTTCTTATTTGGGCTTAACGCAAGAACTGATTGATATGTATAAACGCATTACAGTTTTGGAAAATAAATGAATCATAATCCGGCAAAGACTCATTTCTTTGTCGGTTTTTTGTATTCATAAAAACAGAGGAAACATTTATAATCAAGTGGAGTCTAAGAAGAAAGCTGGGAAGTCGATGAAACCATTCACTATTTATAATGAAGAAAAAAACGTATATCCAATAATTATCAGCCTGCCTCACAGTGGTACATGGCTTCCTGTGGAAATGCGAGAAAGCTTGCGGAAAGAGGCGGTCTTAGCGAATACGGATTGGTTTTTACCCGAGCTGTATCAGTTTTTGGTGACGAAAGGCTGTACGGTGATCGAAATCGAGTGAATCGTTACGTCGCTGATCCAAATCGTGAGAGTCAAATGGCGGGAGAGGATTATCAAAATACGGTCGTCTATCAGCAGAATACCTTTGGCAATCCTCTGTATTATGAGGCCTTAACAAAAGAAATTATCAGCGAGCGCCTGGAAAAGTATTATTGGCCATATCATCATGCGCTGCAAGGACTGATTGATCAGAAAAAACAGCACTTTGCTAATGTTTATCTCCTTGATCTCCATAGTTTTGCGGAATACCCCAATAATGACGAGCGAGAACCAGCTGATTTCGTGATCGGCAATCAAGCGGACCAAACATCCAGCGTTGATTTGCGAGAGCAGTTGTCGCAATTATTGGAAGATGCAGGTTACAGTGTTTCAAACAACCATCCATTTCGGGGCGGATTTATTACCCGCCATTACAGCGAGCAAAGCGGCATTGAAGCAGCACAGCTAGAAATCCGCTACAATCAATACATTGGGAAACGTTCATTTGGTGAGGAAGAACTGACCGAGTATGATCCGGAATTATTTTATCGGGCACAGGAACAATTAGAACAGGTTTTTGAGAAGTTGTATGCAGAACTTTCAAATAGAGGAGATTTTCAAGATGAATGATCGCAATGCGTTTACCCGAAAATTACTGCTCGATTCGGGACTAAAAGAAGGGATGAGAATTTTAGATGTTGGCTGCGGTAGCGGTGAAGTTAGTATTTTAGCATGGGAATTGATGAATGGCACTGGTGAAATCATTGGTATTGATATCAATGAGGGGGTTATTACAACGGTACAAAAGTCAGCCGCTGAGCAACAGTTAACTAATATTCAGTTCATGACTATGAAACTTGAAGAGGCGGCAGAAAAGCTGGGAACCTTTGACGCGATCATTGGCAGAAGGATATTGATGTATCTGCCCGATCCATTTCAAGCGATCAGCGATCTGGTCAAATGCCTGAAGCCTGGTGGGCGGATGATTTTTCAAGAAAGTGATGCGATTGGAGACGGAGCACTAATTGAAACATTTCCACTGCACTCAAAAGCTCAGCAATGGGTCTGGGCAACAGTAGCGCATGAGCAGGGCAATATCCACATTGGTTCGGAAATGTACTCGCTGTTCACCAAAGCAGGTATACAGGTGAAGGACGTTCGTGCTGAAGCGGTCTTACAGACATCAGAAACTGGCAGCGATCTTGCTTGGCTGCTGCAGGTGATGGAAAAGCGGATCATTCAGGCTGGAGCAGCCACAAAAGCCGAGCTGGAAAGTGTCACCGAAGAAAAGCTGTCAAAAGAAATGAAAAATGCCCAAGCTGTCTTCATCAGAGATATAAATTTCGGAATTTCCGCAGTTAAGTAAAAAAAGCGTTCGATCATTTTTGATCGAGCGCTTTTTAGTAGTCATTTGGATAATGCACAACGATAAATTTAACGACATTGCTGGTTTGATTATCCCAATTGTGATCAATCGTCGAAAAGTAATGGGCAGAATCGCCAGGATAAAGCTGATAGGTCTTTTCCTCGATCACTAAGGTCAAGATGCCCTCCAAGACATAGACAAATTCTTCTCCATGATGCGGATAGGTAGTAGGTAATTCACGTTTTTCATGGGGCATAATCTCGATCATTTTCGGCGCTATTTTCTTATCCTGCGGTGTGCGACTCAATTGCTTGTAGATCATATTGTTCAATTTGTGAATCACCGGCTGGTCATAGCCACGAACGATTGGTTCGATCTCTGGTTCTTCTTCAAAGAAGTAATTGATTTTTACTTTAAATAAAGCCGCAATGTTCGACAAGTGCTCTACTGCAATAGTAGTGATTCCCCGCTCAAATTGAGACAAGAACCCCGTCGATAAGCCCGTAGCTTCAGAAAGCTGCTTAAGGGTCATACCTCGTTCGTTGCGCAAGTTTTTCACTTTTTCCCCAATGTTCATTTGCTGATCCCTCACATCAATTAATTAATTTTAGTATACCCGAAAAGTAAGTAAATTTCTATTCGTCATTAAAATGAAATTATTCAAGAAAATTAAAATAAAAAATTCACTATTATGAATAAAGCGCTTGCAACTGTATCTCTCGGACTTTATAATTAAGACGGGAGGGAAGAACGTGAAAAAGCCGACGATTTTTAATATTCAGAAGTTTTCGACTCATGACGGTCCAGGAATTCGAACGACAATTTTCTTCAAAGGGTGTCCTATTAGATGTGAATGGTGTCACAATCCGGAAAGCCAAGTTTTTAGCCCAGAAATCATGTTAAATAAATATGGAAAAGAAGAGCTGATCGGAAAAGATTATACGATCCGTGAGTTAGTAAAAAAGATTCAGACCGATCAAATTTTTTATGATCAGTCAGGCGGTGGGGTGACCTTTTCTGGCGGTGAGGTGATGGCTCAAAATATGGAATATGTAGAGGAATTAGCCAAAGAATGTCAGCGATTAGGTATTTCAGTTGCAATTGATACTTGTGGTGTGGCGCCAACTGAGAACTATCGGCGAATACTACCGTATACAGATTTATTTTTGTACGATCTAAAGTTCATAGATTCACATAATCATCAGCTGTATACAGGAGCAGGCAATCAACTAGTATTGGAAAATTTACGTTTCTTATCAGAGCAGCAAGCGAAAATTAATCTCCGTTTGATCCTGTTGGATGAAATTAATGCAGAGGAAATGGACGCCGAAGAAATCATTGACTGGCTAACGAAAGAAAAAATTCATGTCAGTGAAATATCATTGTTGCCGTATCATGATTTTGGTCGTGACAAGTATGAACGATTAAAGCGGGTATGCACACAGAATTTTCGCAAACCAACTGACGAGAAGGTTGAACGGCTGCAGAGGGTCTATCAGGACGCAGGGTATCAAGTAACGATTGGTGGATAATTAAGCAAAAAAATAGAGTAGACCATAAAAACTAGGAGGAAAATCAATGACAGAATTAACACTCGAACCAACTAGAAGGGGCAGCACCGAGCGAATCAAGCGTTTACGGGAGATCAGCGACAAGGAATGTACTCCAAGTATTTCGATGGAACGGGCGGTTCTTTTGACCGAAGCCTACAAAAAATGGGAAGGCAAAGTTTCTGCGCCAGTATTGCGAGGAAAAGCCTTCAAGTACATTATGGAAAATCGGACAAACTATATAGAAAAAGGCTCACTTGTTCTAGGCGAAAAAGGTGATAAACCTTGGGCTGCACCGACTTTTCCTGAATTATGCTGTCACACAATGGATGACTTTGAGAACATGAACAATCGCGAAAAAGTTTTCTTCCGTGTGAGTGATGAAGATCGTCGTATCCAAGAGGAAGTCATTATTCCTTACTGGCACGAACGGGCAATGATGACACGGATGAATCGTTTATTGCCGGAAGAATGGCATTTACTATTTGATGCTGGCTTATATACCGAGTTCTTGATGCAACGCGGTCCGGGACATACAGTAGCGGATGGAAAAATGTATCAAAAGGGCTTTGCGGATTTCAAGGCGGAGATCCAGCAAGAGATCGATAATCTGGACTACAACAATGATATGGAGGCTCTAAATAAACGGGAAGAGCTAGAAGGCATGAAGCTGGTCTGTGAAGGCATGATTATCTACGGTAAACGCTATGCGCAGCAATGCCGTGAGCTTGCTGAAACAGAGACAGATCCTCAGTGGAAACAGGAATTATTAGATTTGGCAGAAGTTTGCGACGTGGTGCCAGAGCATGCACCGCAAACCTTTCGTCAAGCGATTCAAATGTATTGGTTCACCCATATTGGCGTAACGGTAGAAATGAACAACTGGGATGCTTATTCTCCAGGTAAACTGGATCAACATTTAGAGCCTTTTTATGAAAAGGATATTGAGGAAGGTCGTTTAACCCGCGAGGAAGCGCGAGAGCTTCTAGAAAATCTATGGATTCAATTCAATAACCAGCCGGCACCGCCAAAAGTGGGTATTACTTTAAAAGAAAGTGCCACCTATACGGATTTCTGTAATTTAAATACCGGAGCGTTGCGTCCAGATGGAACCAGCGGCGTTAGTGACGTCAGCTACTTAATTTTAGAAGTCATGGATGAAATGAAATTATTGCAGCCAAGCTCGAACGTTCAGATTTCGCGCAAATCTCCAGAAAAATTCCTGCGTGAAGCCTTGAAGGTCTCACGCAAAGGCTGGGGACAGCCGGCGATGTATAACTCTGAAGCAATTTTAGCAGAGCTAAGCTATCTCGGAAAATCGGTCGATGATGCTCGAGAAAGCGGCATTTGTTCCGGTTGCGTCGAGGTTGGTGTAGCAGGAAAAGAAGCCTATGTACTTACCGGGTACTTGAACATCCCGAAAGTATTTGAGCTGGCTATGAATCGCGGCTACGATCATTACACAGATAAACAGGTGGGAATCGATGTAGGTGACTTTACTGAAATGGAGACCTATGAAGAAGTTTTTGAAGCTTTTCATAAAGAGTTACAATACGTTGTTGATGTGAAGGTTGCGGGGAATAACATGATTGAACGGATGTATATGGAATTCATGCCAGTACCGTTACTGTCAGTGATGTCGGATGATTGTATCAAAGTTGGGAAAGACTACAATGCAGGCGGTGCCCGCTATAATACCAGCTACATCCAATGTGTCGGAATCGCAACAATTACCGATTCCTTAGCGGCAATCAAGCACAATGTTTTTGAAGAAAAGACCATGACAATGGAAGATTTATTAGCTGCCTGCGAAGCGGATTTTGAAAATTATGATGAGATTTATGACAGAGTCTATAACGAGACACCAAAATACGGCAATGATGATGACTACGCGGATACACTGTTACGCGATGTGGCTGCATCCTTACAAGAGGTCATCGCAGGACGCCCAACACCAAAAGGCTCAAAAACGGTTGTTGAATTTTTACCAACGACCTGCCACGTTTATTTCGGTCAAGTGATGGAAGCTTCACCAAATGGCCGTCATAAAGGAATTCCATTGCCAGACGGTATCTCACCAGAAAAAGGCGCTGACCGCAACGGTCCGACCGCGGTGATTAAATCTGCTTCAAAAATCGATCAAACCAAAACAGGCGGAGCCTTGCTAAACCAGAAGTTCACTCCTAGCGTAGTCGCTGGAGAAGCTGGAATTACCAATATGGCATCGCTCGTGCGTAGTTATTTTGCATTGGATGGGCACCATATCCAGTTCAATGTGATTGATCGTGAAACGTTACTGAAAGCACAGAAAAATCCGAAAGAATATGAAAACTTGATCGTGCGGGTAGCAGGCTACAGCGACTACTTCAACAATCTAGAAAAAGCCCTGCAAGATGAGATCATCTCAAGAACAGAGCAAGCATTTGGGTAAATGAAACACTTTAATAGAATGATTTAAGCCGGAGATTTGATGCTCCGGTTTTTTTGTTTGCCCAGCATGGGCAAACTCTAACGGGTTCAAGTCCCGAGCGTGTCCGAGTAACGGAAAGCGCATAGTCAGAGGCAAGGGTGTCCATCGTGAGGTGGAATCTGAAGGAAGCCCGAGACAAATCTCTGGTCCGACGAACAGAAATCACATAAAGGCGACGTTTGAGGGTGAGGCTGCAAAAGAAGCTGAAGCCCGATAGTTACTGCAACAATCAAGCGGTGTAGATGTGGCGGATAGATGGAGAGGAAGAGTTTGCGCCTTAACTGGGGAGGTCTCACGATTCTACACCAAAATCTGATAGTGATATCAGACTGGAACGTGAGAAGTCAGCAGAAGCCATAGTAGCGAGGACTTCTATTGAAAGATAGAACGAGCGAAGGGCTGAACAGTTTTACGTTAGGAAACTCTCGATTGGAAGTCGATAAAGACTACTGGCAATGAGCATGAAAGTAGATACCGACTTTACGAGAAAGAAAGGAATAACAGACATGTACACCGACAAACTAATGTGGAAAATCTTAAGCACCGACAATCTGAATCAGGCGATCAAACAAGTTCGAAAGAACAAAGGAAAACCTGGTGTGGATGGGATGACGGTGGATGAAGTGAAAATGTATTTTGTTAGACATGAAAGCGAGTTGCGAAAGCAGATACGACAAAGAACGTACAAGCCGGAACCTGTCCTGCGAGTAGAGATTCCAAAACCGAATGGTGGTGTTCGATTGTTGGGGATTCCAACGGTCGTAGACCGAGTGATCCAGCAAGCGATCGCGCAAGTGATCGGTCCGATCTTCGATAAGCAGTTTAGCGAATACAGCTACGGTTTTCGTCCACGCAAACGAGCAGAAATGGCTATTCGACAGGCATTAGAGTTTATGAACGATGGCTATCAATGGATTGTGGATATTGATCTTGAGCGTTTCTTTGATACGGTCAATCATGATCGGCTGATGAATCTAGTGTCGAATTCGATCAAAGATGGCGACGTGATTTCCCTTATCAGAAAATATCTGGTGAGCGGGATCAGTACCGATGAGGGGTTTATCGAATCACCTATCGGAACGCCTCAAGGAGGGAATCTCTCTCCCTTGTTAAGCAATATTATGCTTCATGAGCTGGATAAAGAGCTGCACTCACGAAACCTGCGGTTTGTTCGATACGCCGATGATTGTATCATCTTCGTGAAAAGCGAAATGGCTGCCAGAAGAGTCATGCGGAACATCGTTCACTTTATCGAGGAGAAGCTAGGACTGATTGTCAATGCGGAGAAATCAAAAATTATTCGCCCAAATGATCCAGACTTCAAATTCTTAGGATTTGGCTTTTATTGGGATTGGCAAGAAAAGAACTATCAGCCAAAACCTCACGCGATATCTGTGAACAATTTTCGTAAGAAAATCAAAGATCTGACAAAAAGGAATTGGGGCGTCAGTACGAGCTATCGAATAGAAAAGCTGAACGAGAAGATCAGAGGGTGGGTAAACTATTTTCGTATGACCAAGATGAAAACAGTCCTAGAAAAGATTGATAGTAACCTGCGAGTGCGTTTGCGAATGTGTATTTGGAAACAATGGAAAACACCTAAAAACCGACGAAAGCACCTACGCAAGCTCGGTATGTCGAAGAATGACGCATACAAAAACAGCTATTCCAGCAAGTCGATTGCCAGAATAGCCTACTCGTGGGTACTAACTACAACACTCACGAATGAACAAATAGCAAGCCAAGGCTTACTATTCGCTCGTTCATATTACCAAACAAAACATGTCATGTAAAACTGAACCGCCGTATACGGAACCGTACGTACGGTGGTGTGAGGGGACGATGAGTGAACTAATCACTCATCTCCTACTCGATCTGTTGATTGCGCAAAATTTTATTATCGAATTAGTCAATGGATCATTAAAAAATGAGAGGAAATAAAAAAACAAATTTTTCCAATTTAAGAGAACAGTAGCTGCAGATTTTTTCTAAAAATCAGTGATCAATAGTTGCTTTTCTTTAGCTAGTATTCGAAACAGTTATCAAAGAGCTTAGAATGGGTCGACGATGTAGCATCACACTCAAATAGAGAAAAGCAATCCTTCGACAATAGTAATTCTAAAGTGAAGTCAATAACGAACTTGAATAAAAAAGCATAACAGTTTTAATAAACTGGCTTACTATCAACTGACAGAAAATTTTCTAATACTTATTTGAAAAATAAATAACGAAAAATTTGAGTATAAAAGCGATTGCATAGTGTAATGATTGCTGATAGAATGAGTTTGAGTTCGTTAGTCGTTTGTCGACAATCGACTAATCGAACGGAAACCTGATTTTTTATGAGATTGAATTTTTCTCACCATTCAATTGTGACTCAAATCACAATATAAAGCTTTTTGTAAAGGTTCAAGGAAAAATCGGTCAAAATCAAAAAAACGATATTTTCAAAAATCACGATGATTAATCATCGTATTTTATAAAGAAAGGGATGGAGGATAGCTATGCAAGTGTATGACGTAATCATCATCGGTGCAGGACCAGCAGGTTTGTCAGCAGCCATTTATGCCGGTCGAGCGAGGCTAAAAACATTATTGATTGAAAAAGGAAAGGATGGTGGACAGATTATTCTGACCTCTGAGATTGAAAATTATCCAGGGAGTCTTGAAAAAGAATCTGGTCGCTCGTTGATCAAGCGGATGACGGAACAGGTAGCCTCCTTTGGGGTTGAACGGGCAGCAGATACGATCATTGAAGTAGATTTGTTGGATGACGTGAAGGTAATCAAAGGAAACAAAGAAGAATATCGTGGTCGTTCAGTCATTATTGCTTCTGGTGCGTATCCGCGTCCGATCGGCTGTGAAAATGAAAAGGAATTCATGGGTAAGGGTCTCTCTTATTGCGCAACCTGTGACGCAGCCTTTTTTGAAGATATGGAAGTCTTTGTGATCGGCGGTGGAAATTCAGCAGTAGAAGAAGCGATGTTCCTATCGACCTTTGCTCGTAAAGTGACGATCATCCAGAATTTAGCCGAGTTAACGGCAGATGCCATCGCGATCGAGCAAATTATGGCGAACGAAAAAGTTCACTATGTGTACAATTCGGTGGTGGAAAGTCTTGAAGGCGACGGCATCGTTGAAGCGATCACGATCCGCAACACTGAAACAAATGAAACGACCCGCTTCGAAGCTGACGAAGAAGACGGGCTGATCGGTATTTTCAGTTTTATCGGCTATTTACCGCAGTCGAAAATTTTTGAAAATGTCGTAGAAATGGAAAATGGCTACATCAAAACCGATGAAAAAATGGCGACGAACGTTCCAGGTGTTTATGCAGCAGGCGATGTCCGGGTGAAAAATGTTCGCCAGGTAGTGACTGCCAGTGGCGACGGTTGCACAGCAGCTGTCGCAGTCGAAAAGTATTTGCATCATTAGAATTTTTCTTGAAGTGTGGATTATTAATCTGAATAAGGATGTCAGTTCTGCTTCTTGCTTCAGTAAGCTTAGCAGAATGATATACGGCATGAAAATGAGACATTAATCTGAATAAGGAGTAGTGGACATATGAAAGTTTTAGACAAAAAGAATTTTGAAGCGGAAGTCTTACAGAGCGAAGGTACGATGCTGGTGGACTTTTTCTCAGAAACCTGCGAACCGTGTCAGGCTTTGATGCCTAGCATCGAAGAATTTGCTGACAAATATGGTGAAAATATTCCCTTCGCAAAATTAGATACGGCGAAAGCCAGAAGAGTGGCGATCGGACAAAAGATTCTTGGAATACCAGTCATTGCAATCTATCAGGATGGGGAAAAGGTCGAAGAGTTAGTCAAAGACGACGCGACTCCCGAAAATGTAGAAGCAATGATCAAAAAGTATATTTAACGGGTAAAACCGATTAAATAATATAAAAAAACAAGGAGGAATCAAGATGTTGCTGAAAGACAAAAAAGTTATCATCCTCGGCGACAGAGACGGCGTTCCTGGCCAAGCCATTGAAGAATGTGTGAAACCACTAGGCGCAGATGTAGTATTCTCATCCACTGAATGCTTTGTCTGAACGGCCGCGGGCGCAATGGATCTGGAAAACCAAAAGAGGGTAAAAGAATTTACAGAGGAATTCGGTGCTGAGAATATCGTTGTTGTTCTCGGTGCAGCAGAAGGCGAAGCTGCTGGTTTAGCGGCTGAAACTGTAACTTTAGGCGACCCTACGTATGCCGGTCCATTGTCAGGAGTCCAGTTAGGACTTGACGTATATCATATCGTGGAACCAGAAATGAAAGAAGCGATCGACTCTGAGCTGTATGAGGAACAAGTTGGCATGATGGAAATGGTACTAGACGTTGACGATATCGTTGACGAAATGACTTCAATTCGAAGTCAAATAGGTGAATAAGTTCAATGTACAGCTTTTTTGATGATGCTGGACATTGACTTGTCCAGCATCATCCCACAATTTTGAAAAGAAAGGATGTTTCTATGTATAGCGTATTGAAAGGGTCGAGCTATTTTCTTGCACATACCCCAGATATGGTAGTCCACAACGGCACTACTCAAACACTTCAAAGAAAAATTGATCCTGATTCAGAATACTTGAAAGAAATAAGCAAACATTTACGTGATTACGAAACTTGTGTATCCTATCCACCGAACCAAGTCTATATTGGCAACATGACACCAGAGGAACTCGAAAAGATCGAGACTCCTTGGTACGATAAAAAGTCTGTTGAAAAACGCCAAGGAGCTTTTGGTGAAATCATGCCTGAAGATGAATTCATCGGGATGATGAAATATGTCGATGTCTTTGACTTGGTCAAATTATCTGATGCGTTTAACAAATCAGTAAAAAGCAAACTAGATAACCATCCATTATTGGATGAGAAAGTTTTGGCAAAGTTTTCCGAGGAAGTTTCTTCTGAAGAAATCTCAGGTTTCATCGAAAATGAAAAGGCGGAGCCGATCTATTACAACGGCGAAGTCGTAGGCTGTGTAAAAGCCGCTCATAATTTAGATGATACCTTATTTGCCCATGTCATTTTTGAGAACCTTGTTTCAAAAGCATCTTGTACGATCGCGATCTTGCATTTACTGCAGCAGACTGGCATTGATCCAAGCGAAGTTGAATATGTTTTGGAATGTTCAGAAGAAGCCTGCGGAGATATGAATCAACGCGGCGGCGGGAACTTTGCGAAAGCAGCAGCGGAAATGGCTGGTCTGGAAAATGCAACAGGCAGCGATGTTCGCGGTTTTTGTGCTGGACCCACGCATGCCTTGATCCAAGCGGCTTCATTAGTGAAATCTGGTGTTTTCAAAAATGTCATTGTTGCCGCCGGCGGTTCTACTGCGAAGTTAGGCATGAACGGAAAAGATCATTTGAACAAAGGGATACCGATCTTAGAAGACTGTGTCGCTAGTTTTGCGGTATTGATCTCTGAAAATGATGGTGTCAGTCCAGAATTGAATATCGATATAGTCGGACGACATACCGTTGGAACAGGAGCGTCACCACAAAAGGTTATCTCATCACTAACCAGCATCCCATTGGAAAATGCCGGATTAAAATTAACAGATATCGATAAATATTCGGTTGAGATGCAAAATCCAGACATCACCAAGCCAGCGGGAGCAGGAAATGTGCCAGAGGCCAACTACAAAATGATCGGTGCACTAGCGGTCATGAAAAAACAAATCGAAAAATCCGAATTGGCTGATTTCGTCAAGCAGCACGGAATGGTCGGCTGGGCGCCGACTCAAGGGCATATTCCATCTGGTATCCCATATCTGGGCTTTGGGCGAAATGAAATTATGGCTGGTAAGGTCAATCGAGCAATGTTTGTTGGAAAAGGCAGCCTCTTCTTAGGCCGCATGACAAACTTGTTTGATGGAATTTCATTTGTAATGCAGAAAAATAGCGGAAAACAGGAAGAAACTGTTTCCGAAGATCAAATCAAGCAATTGATTGCGGAATCTCTCCGGGACTTCGCGAGCCATCTTGCTGGAAAGATAGAGGAATAATCCTATGGCCGGAAAAGAAACAAAACAGATGATCGCTGATGTGTTTCAAGAACTTGCGGATACGTTAGAGACCGGCCGAAGTGTTTCATCAACGGTAGCCTTGACTGCGCTAGGAAGCGAACATGATGAAGCGGAGTTGATTGAAGCCGCAAAAATGGCTGCGGATAAGGGAATCTCTGTAAAAGTCATCGGAACGCAGGAAATTGACTATTCAGGCATTGAAAGTCTTTTGGTTTCAGATGCAGATGAAGGGCATAAAAAATTAGAAGAGCTGTTGACTGAAGGCATTGCGGATGCTGGTGTGACAATGCATTATCCGTTTCCGATCGGTGTTTCCACTGTTGGTCGAGTTCTTACACCAGCCAAAGGGAAGCACATGTATCTGGCAACGACGACAGGCACTTCTGCGTTAACACGAGTAGAAGCGCTAGTGTTGAATGCACTATATGGTATTATCACGGCTAAAGCCTGCGGTATTGCGGAACCAACCATAGGATTATTGAATATTGATGGCGCGCGTCAAGCGGAGATCACTTTAAAAAAACTTGCGAAAAATGGTTATCCAATCCATTTTGCAAAATCGAATCGCAGCGATGGCGGAGCAATCATGCGGGGCAATGACGTGCTTGCAGGGACTTGTGATGTCATGGTGATGGATTCCTTAACGGGAAATATTTTGCAAAAGATCTTTTCTTCCTATAGTACTGGCGGAAATTACGAATCTCTAGGATTCGGCTATGGTCCCGGTGTAGGAGAAGGCATGGATAAGCTGATCATGATCGTATCACGTGCTTCAGGAGCACCGGTTGTTAGCGGTGCGATCGAATTCGCGGATGAATTGGTGCGAGGAAACTTCCAGCAAATTCAAGCAACGGAGTTTGCCAAGCTGAAGCAAGCTTCTTTAGACACGCTATTGAAGGAAGCGCAACCGCAAAAAGAAGCGGTGGAGGAAGAAGTTGCTCAACCAGATAAAGAGATCGTAACTGAGGAGATTCATGGAGTTGAAATTTTGGATTTAGAAGATGCTGTCCAACATTTGTGGAAGCAAGGAATATACGCTGAGAGCGGTATGGGGTGTACTGGTCCAGTGGTGATGATTGCGGAAAAACGCTTGTCTGAAGCAAAGGCTCACTTAGTTGATGCCGGTTATATCGGCAGCTGATCCAGCGTTCGTGATTTTCTAAACAAAAAAGTATCTGAATTTTACTCTATACAAAAGCATTCAATCGTTATGCATTGATTTGAGCTGGGATACCATTTTATCTGATTCAACCGGAAATGGTATCTAACTCGAAATTGAGAAAGGATTTCAATTCCTCTTTTCGCAGGGTTCATAATCAAAAAAACGATTCATGAAAATGACGGACTTATGAATCAAGCAGTATAGAGGAATGACATACGGCTCGAAGATAAGACTAATTTTTCCCAAGAAAAATTATTTCCTCAAAATGAGAAAGGAGCAAGCAAATGAAATTAGATATCGCAAATTTTCACGTCAAAGATATTCAATTTGGAGATAAAACAGAATATGTCGATGGTATCTTGACGATCAATAAAAAAGAAGCGTTAAATGTTGTTTTCGAAGATGAACACATCACGGAAGCAGAGCTGCATATTGTTAATCCCGGAGATGAAGTCCGATTAGTTCCGGTCAAGGAAGCGATCGAACCTCGTTATCGTGTTGGAGGAGGACCTGGATTTCCTGGTGTAACTGGAAAACTGATGCAGGCGGGCGATGGAGTGACTCATGCCTTGAAAGATATGAGCGTCCTAGTTGTCGGTCAGCATTGGGGTGGATTCCAAGATGGACTAATCGATATGAGCGGAGAAGGGGCGAAATATACCTACTATTCTCAACTTAAAAATGTCGTTTTGGTCGCTGATACCGATGAAGAATTTGAATGGCATGAACAGCAAAAGAAAAATCATGCTTTGCGTTGGGCAGGGATGCGTCTTGCTGAATACATTGGAGCAGTGACCAAAGGCTTGAAATCCGATGAAGTAGAGACGTATGAATTGGAGCCAGTTACGAAACGCAGTGAAGCAGTGAATAAATTACCGAGTGTAGTCTTTGTTTTACAGCCACAATCACAAATGGAAGATTCAGGATACAATGATTTGAATTACGGCTGGGACTGTAATCTGATGCTGCCGACCTTCATGCATCCGAATGAAGTATTAGATGGCGCAATGATCTCTGGTTCCTTTATGCCGTGCTCATCAAAATGGTCAACTTATGATTTTCAAAATTTCCCGATGATCAAACGTTTGTATGAAGAGCATGGGAAGACTATCAACTTCTTAGGGATTATTATGTCGAACCTTAACGTTGCCTTGGAACAAAAAGAACGTGCAGCATTATTTGTCGCACAAATGGCGAAAAGCCTGGGTGCTGACAGCGCAGTGGTTGCCGAAGAAGGATACGGTAATCCGGATGCTGACTTCACTGCTTGTTACGTGGCGCTGGAAGACGCGGGCGTGAAGACGATCGGCTTAACCAATGAATGTACTGGTCGTGATGGCGCAAGCCAACCACTTGTATCGATGGATGAAAAATGCGATGCGATTGTTTCTACAGGGAACGTGTCTACTTTGATTGAATTACCACCGATGAAGACTGTTTTGGGTGAGTTGGAAGCATTGGCTCGCGATGGACTTTCAGGCGGCTGGTCAAATGATGAGATCCTTGGAGCATCAGTGAAAGAAGATGGATCGATCATTATGGAAAACAACGCAATGTTCTGCGGAGACCAAGTAGTCGGCTGGTCAACGAAGACAATGGTTGAATTCTAGAAAATAGAGGAGGGAAACTATGAAAGCGATTTTATATCTCAATCAATTTTTCGGCCAGATCGGCGGCGAAGAATTCGCTGGCCATGAGCCGGAAATTAGAGAAGGAATTGTTGGCCCGGGGATGGCTTATAACAAAGCTTTAAAAGGCGAGGTAGAAATTACTCATACCATCATCTGTGGAGACAATTTCATGGGTTCGGAAACGGATGAAGCGATCAAACGCATTCTTGAGTTTTTAGATGATAAAGAGTTTGATATTTTCTTTGCAGGTCCAGCGTTTCGTGCGGGACGATATGGTGCGGCGTGTGGTCACATTTGTTCAGCCGTTCAGAAGAAATTTGGCGTACCTGCGATCACCTCGATGAATGAAGAAAATCCGGGTGTTGAAATGTATCGTAAGGAAATGTACATTTTCGAAGGCGGAGCAAGTGCGGCGGCAATGCGTAAAGATGTGGCGAAGATGACAGATTTTGCGTTACGTTTATTGTTTGGCGAAAAGCTGAATTCAGCCGCTGAAGAAGGCTATTTTGGTCGCGGCGTTCGTGATCAAATTTGGTTGAATCCTCCAGTGCCAGCAACAGATCGTGTCATCGACATGTTGCTGAAAAAAGTCAACGGGGAAGACTATCAATCTGAGTTGATCATTCCTAAATCGGAACGGGCACCAATCGCTCCAGCGATCCCAGCTGAAGAATTAGCCAAGATCAAAGTTGCTTTAGTGACTTCCGGCGGGATTGTTCCAGTTGGAAACCCAGACCGGATCCAATCTGCTTCAGCAACGAAATGGGGCAAATATAATGTGGAAGAAATGGACGAGCTGAAAAAAGGCGAGTTCATGACGATCCACGCTGGTTTTGACCCGGCTGCGGCCAATGATGATCCAAACGTGGTACTGCCACTGGATGTAATGAAAGAGTATGCAAAAGAAGGAAAAATCGGCGGCGTGTATCCATATTTCTACGCGACTGTGGGAACCGGAACGACACAAGCCGAAGCCACTCGGATGGGGCAAGAGATTGCTCAGGAATTGATTGATGACGGGGTTAAGGCCGTTATCCTCACCTCCACCTGAGGAACCTGTACTCGTTGCGGTGCAACGATGACCAGAGAAGTTGAAAAAGCCGGAATTACGATCGTCCAGATGGCGAACTTGATTCCAGTAGCTCGTACAGTAGGTGTGAACCGAATTGTACCGACGATTTCGATTCCATATCCATTGGGGGATCCTGCTACACCGAAAGATGTTCAACACAAGCTCCGTTACCATCGTGTGGGAGTCGCGTTAGATGCCTTATCCACTGAAATTGAAGAACCTCGACTCTTTGAAGTAAAAGTTTAATTGTCAAAAATAATGGCGAGCTGCTGATTGGCGGCTCGTCCAATAAAAAACTTTGAAGAGGAGATGTTCGGATGAAAAAAAATGTAGTTTTTTACGTATCTCTATTGATTACGGCCGTGATCGTATTGATCGGTCTGATCGCACCAGATCCATTTGCGCAAGCGATGAATAGCACGAAAGCCTTTTTGGTTGATACATTTGGTTGGTTTTATTTAATTGCAATGTTTGTTTTTGTCGTCTTCTCGTTATTGATTGCTTTTAGTCGCTTTGGCAAAATAAAACTGGGTCCTGATGATTCTGTGCCTGAATATAGCAATAAATCTTGGTTTGCTATGCTATTTGGAGCAGGGATGGGGATCGGCTTGGTTTTCTGGGGAGTTGCAGAACCGTTGAATCACTTTACAACTTTTGGCGGAACTGAGGAAGCTGCAAATATGGCAATGCAGAAATCTTTCTTGCATTGGGGCTTTCATCCTTGGGCGGCTTACTCGATTATTGGAATGGCCTTAGCTTATTTCCAATTTAGGAAAAAGACTCCCGGATTGATCAGCAGTATCTTCCTGCCGATTCTTGGAGAAAAAGGAGTTCGAGGTCCGATTGGAAAACTAATCGATATCTGTGCGGTCTTCGCGACTGTAGCCGGTATCGCAACGTCACTTGGTCAAGGAACCTTGCAGATCAATTCGGGATTAAACTATCTATTTGATATTCCTACTACGCGTTTAGTTCAAATCATCATTATCGTCGGTTTGACAGTGATTTATACATGGACAGCGGTCAGTGGGATCGATAAAGGAATCAAGCTGTTGTCTGATATCAATCTTTATCTGGCAATCGCTATACTGGTAGGCGCCTTCTTGATTGGTCCGAAAATCATGACTTTAAACATTTTTACCAACTCTTTTGGAGGGTATGTCAATAATATTATTTCAGAAAGCTTTTCGATCAATCCGTTCGGGGACAATTCATGGCTCGGCTCGTGGACGATCTTCTATTGGTCATGGTGGATCGCATGGGGACCATTTGTCGGGACGTTTATTGCCAGAATTTCCAAGGGAAGAACGATCAAAGAGTTTGTTCTTGGGGTTATGATTGCTCCTTCAATGGTCTCTTTCATCTGGTTCTCAGTTTTTGGCAGTCTTGGGCTTAACCTTGATATCGGGATCATCAAAAAAGCCAAAGAAGTGACGGAAACCGCGCTCTTTGTGGTCTTTGCTGAATATCCGATGGGCATGGTCTTTTCAATCATAGCAATCTGTCTATTGTGTACCTTTTTCATCACTTCGGCCAATTCCGGCATCTTTGTATTGTCGATGTTCTCATCGGAAGGCGACTTGAACCCCGGCAATGATAAAAAAATCTTGTGGGGTGTGATCCAAGCATTATTGGCGCTAGTTCTATTGATGACGGGTGGTTTAGATGCTTTACAAACCTGCTCGATCGTAGCAGCACTGCCGCTGACGGTAATCATGTTGCTGTGTGCCGCCTGTCTGTTCAAGGCGTTGATGCAGGAGAAAAATCAGCCAGACAAGATACCCGAGCCGCCAGAGCTAGAAAAATTAGAGGCTAAGCTATAGATATATGTGAATTAAAGTACAAGAAAGGAAGATAAATCAGCTACGTCAAATCAGTGGATTTGGCTGCAGATTCAGTACCGCTGAAACGATTGAAACGATCAAATTCCGAACGACAAGAGACTTAATTAAGGCTTTCTGATATAATTAATGCGTTATATCGGAAGGAGCGCTGATTTATTAATGGATATTATGCCTAGATACGAAAAACAAAGTTTAAGTGATATGGTCGTGTCCTATGTTAAAAATAGAATCTTGTCAGGAACTTTAAAGGGTGGCGATCGTCTAATCGAGACAGATATCTCAAATCATTTTAATATTAGCCGAGCTCCGGTAAGAGAAGCGATGCGTATCTTAAATGAACAAGGATTGATCACCTTTTCTCCTCGTAAAGGAAACCATGTGATCGAAATGGAACCTGCTGAAATAATGGAAGTATTTGAAATTCGGACCTCACTAGAAACACAGATTCTGCGTAAATTATTACGCAATCAAATGATCAAGGAAGAAGATTTTCAACGGCTGACAGAGATTGCTTTAGAGATGAAGGATGGCGAAAATCGCTGTCGAACGGAAGAGGACAAGGTTTATCTATTGAACACCCTGGATATTTCTTTCCATCGATACATTTGGCAATTGTCTGGAAGTGTGAGACGAGCACAGATATTGGAAAGCTTATTTTATCAGCTGCTGATTGTGATGAATGAAGATCTATCTTCTTTGGGAATTCTTGAGAAAAAATCGGAGGAGCATTTGGTTTTTGTCGAGGTTTTGCGGAAAAATGAACTGCCTTCTGTCGTTCGCGAATTTCATAATCATATTCAAAATTACGTGAAGGCTACTTTGCCGGAAGAGGAACAGAATTTTTGTTTGGATTGCTAAGAGCAAGCTATCTTTTGCTTATTTCTGATTTTTGGAGGAAATATGACAAATAAAGTTAAGGTTTGGACCAAACAACACGAGAATATTTTGCAAGTATTGGAACAATCTGGCAGGTATATTGCGAAAAGGGAATATATCGAACAGAAGATGGAGGACCACAGTAATCTTTATTTAGGTGTGTATGAGTGGTATGTGCATGCGGCTTCACGATTTGTTCCGCCGCCTCCAGATGTGAAGTATCCTATTTGGGTGTCCTTGTCAAAAGAAGAGAGCATTCAAAACAGTGAAGGAAATGCTATTTTGGAGATCGAGCTTGATGAGGATCAGCTGATCATCGTTGACTTGTTGAAATGGGGCAATATCGTTAATCATCTGTACATTCCTAAAGATATTGAGGATCAAAAGGAACACAATAAGATGCTGGAAAACTATGGAATTGATGACATTACTGCTTTTATGACGCCATTTTATCCTAATATTAAACGGAAAATCGAACAAAGCCATGAGCGCCTTTTTGATGATACCAGTGTGTTAGGGGATATGAAAGTGGGGACGATATGGGAAATTCGCGAAGAATGGATTACTCAGATAACCAAGTGACATTGTACACTTCTCAAAGCCAAGTGGTCGTTGATAAAATGCTTGAATCAGGCAGACACGTTGTTGAGAACACTTTTATAAAAGAAAAATATGGCGAAGCTTCGCACGTCTTTTTGCAAGCGTATAGCTGGTATCGTCAACATGCTGCGAGTGTCATAGAGCGGCCTTCTGATGCGGAGTCTGCCATCTGGACATTTTTGGATGTAAAGTACCTTGATTATTCTGCCGATTCGCAAATCATCAAGCTTCGTGTGCCAATCGAGAAGGTTGTTTTTTTTCGTATGTCTGATTGGAACAAGATTTTGAACTTGCGATTGCTGGGAACAGAAGAAGAGCAGGCAAAGTATTCTGAGAAGCTGAAAAAGTATCAGGTGGCCTACGAAGGTGATGTCTATACGACAGCATTTTACCCTCATTTAAAAACAGAGCTGGTTCGCAGCTGGCAAAAGTTGTTTCAATACGATCAAGCAATCAAGGAGACCAAAACGCTGCCTTTTGAAGATATTCAAGGCGGTATCTGGGAGCTTCGTAACGATTGGGTCGAATCCTTCATAGAATGGAAAATGTAGAAATAGCAAGAACCGTCCAAAGCTGATTTTTGGACGGTTCTTGCTATTTTTGTAAGGCGATTTGATTGGCGTGAACATTAGTTAAAAAGGTTTGATCATGCTCCACAATCAGCATTGTTGGTTTTACTTGCAATAACAGGTCTTCAAGCTGCTTTTGATTAAAGACATCTAGATAATTTAACGGTTCGTCCCAAATGTAGAGCTCGGCTTCTTGAGCCAGTGATTTGGCTAGCTCAACCTTTTTGCGCTGCCCCATGCTCATTTCCTCGATTTTATTTTGAAAGACATTCCGTTCCATACCGAGTTTTCGCAGATTGTTTAAAAAAGCAGAGTAGTCCAATTGATTTGCCTCAGCAAAATCTTGGAGGTTGCCGCGATTACTCTCATAATTTTGGCGAACATAACTGATTTTAGCGTTTGACCTCAGTAGTTCACCGTTGGCTTCACCTGCGAAGGTTCCTAACAAATAATGTAAAACACTGGATTTTCCAATGCCGTTCGGTCCGGTCAATGCAGTGATCTCACCCCGTTTCAGCTCGAAAGACAGCGGTGCGAAAAGGGACTCTTGTTCTGCATAATTCAGAGCTAGATTTTCGATTTTTAGCAGCTGGGCGTGCCGGCTTGATTGATAGTTCATCGTCAGGCGATCAACATCTTCTAGATCTTTTAACAATCCTTCTTTGGCTTCGATTTGATCGTACATCCGATTTTCGATATTTTTTGAACGTTTCATGGTACGGGCGGCACGAGCACCAACGAAGCCGGTATCCGCAACGCCACCACTGCCTTTTTCGGAGGGCTTGCCATATTTATCTGTTTCCCGTGAACGTGACCACTCCGCTTTTTCTGCGGCTGTTTTCTTCAGGCGCCCAACTTCTTTTTTGATTTTTCTGTTTTGGGCTAGTTCAAATTCGTCCCGCAGTTTTTTTTGTTCTTCATAGGTCGCGAAATTTCCTTGGTAAAGCACTAGCTGGCTTTTTTCGATGGCAAGGGTATGATCGGTGACTTGATTCAAAAATTGCCGGTCGTGACTGACGACGATAAAGCCATTTTTATGCTGCAAATAATTGGCGACGTGCTTGCGCCCTTGCAGATCCAAGTGGTTTGTCGGTTCATCGATCAATGGGAAAAGGTCTTCTTGCGTAAACAATAGAGCTAATAGTACCTTGGTTTGTTCGCCCCCAGAAAGGGTTTGATACGGCTGCCATAAGACTTGCGGATCTAATTGGATCAGATTCATTTCCCGCTCAAGTTCCCAGAGTTCAAAATCAGCGACTTCCAGCAGCGCGTAATACGTTAATTGATCAGACTCGTCGACCGTTGCCGGAAAATAAACCGGACGTAGTGGAAATTGGATTTCTCCCTGATAAGCATATTTTCCTAGTAGCAACTGTAACAGTGTCGTTTTTCCACGACCATTGCGACCGACTAGTCCCAGCTTCCAACTACTGTCGATCGTTAAGTTTGCATCTTCGAATAATAGATCGACTTGTTTATCAAAGCCGAAGGTCAAATGTGTGATTTTAATTGTAGACATAAAAATTCCTCCTTTTTGCTTCTCTAAGGAAACAAAAAATCCTAACCAATTTTCAGGAAAGGATAGGAGGTTGATGGTTTTTGCGAAGTTAACCGTCGAACTGACAGCTAGCTCATTAAGTAGAATTTATTTTTCCTACGCATATCATTTTTCTAACCTGCTAAAGCAGGTTAGAAAAACTGACAAAGAGACCATCCCTTGAAATCCTAAGCCAATCCTGAAAATCTGCCCACTGATCCAGTTGATTCGATATCAATCTATGATCGGTTTGCAGCTTCCAACATTCGCTTAGTTTTTCAATGGCATGATCCCTCGTTTCTGTTTTTATTAGCTTTATTAAAACAAAATTTTCTGGCTTTGTCAAAAAAATACGGACGCAGCCGCTTCCCCAAACATGCTACGCCCTGGAGTGATCCTCGATAAACGAGGCGAAGAAAATTTTTCTTCTATCATTATATTAGCATATTTTGGCAAAAAAAATGTGTTGGAACCCTTGGGAAATGTCTGAGTGGAGACGCTGTCAAAGTTTTTGGTACAATGAGAACAGAAATGGAGGTGGAGGGATGAATTATGCAGGAATTTATCATCGTCCCGAGAGCGAGTTTGCCTATCTGTATACGAAAGATTCAATGCGGATTCGCTTGCAGACAGCACGAAATGAAATAAAATCCGTTGGGTTGATCAGCGGAGATTTTTATACGTTCGCTGAGGAAAAATGGTATCAAAAGCAGCAATCAATGAACAAAGCCTATACGACGGATAATCATGATTATTGGGAGATTGAAGTGACTGCCCCGCACCATCGTTTGGCATACGCATTTTGTATTACGGACTATGCGGGCAAGAAAGTATTTTACACCGATCAAGGAGCTTTTGATTTTGAGGAGCAACGCTTGAACCGCGACAATCTTTATTTCCGGATGCCTTATTTCCAAGAGATCGATCGATTTAAGGTGCCGGAGTGGGTGGCGAAAACGGTTTGGTATCAAATTTTTCCAGAACGCTTTTATAATGGCGATC
Organism: Enterococcus sp.; assembly: GCF_032555305.1. Classification (GTDB taxonomy): domain Bacteria; phylum Bacillota; class Bacilli; order Lactobacillales; family Enterococcaceae; genus Enterococcus_A. Next base: position 42,476 of record NZ_JAWGOQ010000030.1, on the reverse strand, counting down.
CTTCGAATGATCCCGATGATGTTTTACCTTGGGGAAGTGAGAAGCCAACACGGGAGAACTTTTTTGGCGGTGATTTACAGGGAATCATTGATAAACTTGATTATTTGGAAGACTTGGGTATAAATGGCTTGTATCTCTGTCCGATTTTTACTTCGCCTTCGAATCATAAATATGATACGGTGGATTATTATGAGATTGATCCGCATTTTGGGGACAAACGGCTTTTTCGTGAATTGGTGGAGAAGGCTCATGAACGGGGAATTCGGGTCATGCTGGATGCCGTGTTCAATCATTTAGGCGCGAGCTCACATCAGTGGCAGGATGTCGTATTACATGGGGAAGAATCAGCGTATGCGGATTGGTTTCACATCGATTCTTTTCCGCCGCGTTACACAGCAATTCCGGATTCGGAAATGGCAACAAATTTGAATTATGACACCTTCAGCTTCAATCCTCATATGCCAAAATTGAATACGGCCAATCCAGAGGTGCAAAAATATTTACTGGAGATCGCGACCTATTGGATTCGTGAGTTTGATATCGATGGCTGGCGTTTGGATGTGGCGAATGAAGTGGATCATCATTTTTGGAAGGAATTTCAACAGACGGTCTTAAAGCAAAAAGAGGATTTGTACATTTTAGGTGAAATCTGGCATACTTCTCAGCGCTGGCTGCAGGGGGACGAATTTCACGCAGTCATGAATTATGCCTTTACCGATAATATTAAAGCGTACTTTGTTGAGCAGTCAATCTTAATCTCACAAATGATCTTCGGAATGAATCGCCAGCAATTGCTGTATCGCGATCAAACAAACGAAGTAGCCTTTAATTTACTGGACTCTCATGATACACCTCGAATATTGACTCTGTGTCAAGGGAACAAAGCGTTGATGAAGGCAGTTTTAACCTTTATGTTTATTCAAAAAGGGACACCATGTATTTATTATGGTACTGAAGTGGGCATGGAGGGCGAAATGGATCCCGACTGCCGCCGTTGTATGATCTGGGAAGATCAGGATGAAGAGCTTCTAACATTTGTGAAGCAATTAATCGCTTTACGCAAGCAATTTTCGGAGGTATTCAGCTATGGCTCGATGTCTTGGCATTATGATGATGACAAAAAAGCCTTTTCTCTTACTCGCAGATACAAAGAAAAGACATTGATCGCAACCTTCAATGAGGGGGAATCCTTTGAAGTAGAGAAAACAGGTCGCAGATTGTTTGCTCAGAATTATCATGAAGGGAACACCTATCAGTTATTGCGCCACGGATTTGTCATCGAAATGCAATAGCCGCAAGTCGTTTTGATTGGAAAAAGTAAAAAAGATGAATATAGTAGTAGAATCAGTTGAAAAGAGGTTACTACTATGGAATTTTTCATTATTTTACTTTCAGGAATTATCGGCGTACTTCATTTAGTGATTATGGGGTTGGAAATGTTCGCGCCAGCAGAGAAACAATCTCAGACATTCGAAATGCCAATGGAGTTTGTCAAACAAAAAAATGCTCAGATCGCCTTGAAGAATATGGGGATCTATAATGGCAGCTTAGGGTTAGCGTTATTGACAAGCTTGCTCCTGTTTCAAGGTGATGCCAGATTAAAAGTTCTGTTGCTACTAAATCTGTTTGTGGTGATCGTAGGGCTCTACGGAGGGAAAACGGTGACAAAATCGATTTATTTGATTCAAGCCTTGCCGGCGTTGATCACTGCTCTCTTGATTCTAATCCAAATTTTTTAAAAGAAGCTTCGACTAGGAAATCTCTTAGTCGAAGCTTTTTTTGCATATATGTGCGTAATTAAAATGTATAAACATCTTATTGACTTTATATAAGCGTCATATTACACTGTTGTTAGGTTAAATAAAATTTTTTTAAGAGGAGAAGCGCATGAATCGTTGGGTTTACTTATTTTCAGAAGGATCTAAAGAACAAAAGGATTTACTAGGCGGGAAAGGTGCCAATCTTGCGGAGATGACCAAATTGGGTCTCCCTGTTCCGACGGGCTTCACTGTAACGACAGAAGCATGTTTACATTATCTAAATCACGGCAATCAGCTGATCGATGAGATGAAGGATCAAGTCATGGCTGCTGTTGAAAAATTATCTATTAAAACAGGCAAGAGATTTAACGACTTAGCGAATCCATTATTAGTTTCTGTTCGAAGCGGCTCAAAATTTTCAATGCCGGGAATGATGGATACGGTCTTAAACTTAGGATTGAATGATCAAACAGTGGCTGCTCTTGCTAAAAATAGTCAGAATGAACGCTTTGCATATGACTGTTACCGTCGCTTACTGCAGATGTTTGGCAATGTCGTGATGGGTTTGGATAATAATGACTTTGAGCATCGCATCACTGCGCTGAAAAAAATCAATGGTCTGTCCTTTGATAATGAACTGACCGCAGATCACTGGAAACAAATCGTAAGCGAATACAAAGAAATCTATCGAAAAAAATTGCAGCGAGAATTTCCGCAAGATCCGATTGAACAATTATATTTGGCGATCGAAGCAGTGTTCGGCAGCTGGAACAATCAGCGAGCCAAAACCTATCGCCGGCTCCATGATATCAGCGATGATCTGGGAACTGCTGTCAATATCCAAGAAATGGTCTTCGGGAACTTCGGTGAAACATCAGGAACTGGTGTAGTATTCTCGCGGAACCCATCATTGGGTGATCCCGGTCTATTTGGTGAATATTTAATCAATGCCCAAGGTGAAGATGTGGTAGCCGGTGTAAGAACACCTAAGCCGATCCTGGTTCTAGCTGAAGATATGCCAGAGCAATATAAACAACTAAAGGGTATCTGTGAAGATTTAGAGAAGCATTACCACGACATGCAGGATGTCGAATTCACGATTGAATGTGAAAAATTATTTATCCTGCAAACCCGCAGCGGGAAGCGTACCTCCAAAGCGGCGTTAACAATCCTGTTGGATTTTTATAAGGAAGGGATCATTGACGAAAAGGAATTAGTTAGTCGGATCGAAGCGAAGGATTTGGAAGCAGCCTTGCATCCGAACTTCGATGAAAAAGAATTGAAGAACCATGAATCATTTTTGTCTGGATTAGCGGCTAGCCCGGGCGCTGCTACAGGAGCGGCATACTTTACTGCCGAAGCAGCGACCGAGGCGAAAGCGCGGGGAGAGCGAGTGGTCTTAGTTCGTGAAGAAACATCCCCTGAGGACATCGAAGGAATCGCTGTTGCTGAAGCGGTAATCACTAGCCGTGGCGGCATGACCTCACACGCCGCAGTGGTTGCTCGCGGAATGGGTATCTGTTCAGTCGTGGGGTGTGAAGCACTGACGGTATTGGAAGGAAATAAGGCGACGGTTGGCGACAAGGTGATCGAAGAGGGGACAATCTTGTCTGTTGATGGAACTGCCGGGGACATCTATTTTGGCGAAATTCCGATGCAGGAAGTAACGAATACTGTCGCCTTAGACGAACTCCATGTGATTTGGGATCGTCACGCGAAGATCAAAGTTCGTGCCAACGCTGAAACACCAAATGATATCGAAACAGGAATGTCTTTAGGGGCAGTCGGTATCGGGTTGGCTCGGACAGAGCACATGTTCTTTGAAAAGAGCCGACTACTACAATTCCGCCAATTGATTCTAGCAGACAGCTTGGAAGAACGTTTAGCAGTGCTGAAAGAGTTGAAGGAGGTTCAAAAACAAGACTTCAAATTCATGTATGAAGCCGCTAAAGGTAAGCCAACAACGATTCGTTTACTTGATCCGCCGTTGCATGAATTTTTACCGAAGGGGGCTGACGAGTGCCGCGAAGTGGCGAAAGAATTAGGGAAGACGTATAATGAAGTGAAACGGAAAACCGATAATTTAGCTGAGGTCAATCCGATGCTGGGCTTCCGCGGTCTACGTTTAGGTGTTGCTTATCCAGAAATCTACCAAATGCAGGCAGAAGCAATCATTGAAGCGGCTTGCGAAGTAACCAAAGAAAATGAGTTTTCGATTCAACCAGAGATTATGATTCCATTCACTATAGATGCGGACGAGTTCGCTCGGGTACGTGCATCAATTGAAGAAGCGATCCAAAAAGGCCTGGAAGAAAAGAAACAAGCGATCGACTATCAAATTGGAACGATGATCGAGATCCCAAGGGCTTGCTTTGTTGCCGACGAAATCGCGAAGCATGCGGATTTCTTTAGTTTTGGTACCAACGATCTGACCCAGATGGCGCTTGGTTTGTCGCGGGATGATTCGCCGCGAATCATCAATCAATACATGGAAGAGGAAATTTTTGAGGATGATCCGTTCCAAGTCTTGGATGAAGCTGGGGTTGGAGCATTAATGAAGCTGGCGATCGAAGGCGGAAGAAAGGTCAATCCGAAGTTGAAGATTGGAATTTGCGGTGAAGCAGCAGCTCATCCTAAGTCCATCGACTTCTTAAATAACTTGGGAATTGATTATATCTCTTGCTCGCCATTCAGAATTCCACAGGCAAAAATGACATTGGCACAAACTGCGATTAAAGATTAGGGTGAATCAGGAATAAAAAAACAGCTATATGAGTTTTTGATTAAAATATAATAGGAATTAAAAAAGAGATAGTCTTTTAATAGGCTATCTCTTTTTTGTTATTAACAAGTTAATCCAAAAACTTAAAATTAATGATAGATAACAAATGGATGAGAAAGAACGTAGTTAAATGAATGAATTATAATTTGTAAACGGATTCAGTCTTCGTTATACTTCTTGTAGGGTTTAAATGTGTCATGTCATAGTAGAAATACCTCTTTTTTTTGACTTGCTTGAATAACATAAGTTTTTTAGAAAAAGCTTTATTTTTGATGAAAATCATCTTATTTCTGTTAAATGATAGTTTTTTCACAATGACTTATGAATAAAAATGCGGTATAATGCTGAACTGGGAGGTGAAACAAACTGCGGAATTAGGAATCATAGAATAACATTTCGGCATTCATAAACGGTCTTTTCCGTTGATTGTTTTGACGTATTGCATTCTCATAAAGGACGATGATTTTGTCTTTTTAAGGATATTTATTCTAAGCTGTCAAAATTTGAAACTATATTTAGACATGATCTTTCTAATGTATCTAACAGGTTCAAAAACTTGTTATAAAAAAAAGAAAGCAGGGATTAAAACAATGACAATTGATTGGCAAAAAGAAGTAGAAGCACGCAAAGACGACTTACTTAAGGACTTAGGCGATCTTATCCGTATCGACAGTGTTCGCGACGTGGAACATGGGACGAAAGAAGAACCTCTTGGACCTGGACCAGCGGCGGCTTTACGTAAAGTATTAGAATTTGGCGAACGTGATGGTTTCGTTACTAAAAATATCGAAAACGTGGCAGGTCATATCGAATACGGCGACGGAGAAGAAATGTTCGGATTATTAGGACACGTTGACGTAGTTCCTGTCGATGATAACTGGGATACAGATCCATTTGAACCAGTGATTAAAGATGGAAAATTATTTGCGCGTGGTTCAGCTGATGATAAAGGACCTTCAATCGCTGCTTATTATGCAATGCGCATCATCAAAGATTTAGAATTACCGATCTCTAAAAAAATCCGCTTCATCTTCGGTACTGACGAAGAAAGCGAATGGGTAGGGATCCACCGTTATATGGAAGTGGAAGAAATGCCTAAAGTTGGTTTTTCTCCAGATGCTCAGTTCCCAATCATCAACGGTGAAAAAGGAATCTTATCTTATGAGTTAACGTTCGCGCCTAAAGACGGTGCTGAAGCTGGTGACTTCGATCTAGTAAGCTTCAAATCAGGCTTGCGTACAAACATGGTACCAGGAGACGCAACAGCTGTTCTTAAGGTCAATGACGAAGCAAAAGTTGCTGATATGAAAGCTGCTTTTGACGCATTCATCGAAAAATCAGAAGTGAAGGGCGAATTTGCTGAAAACAATGGCGAAATCACCATCACTGTAATCGGTAAAGGTGCTCATGCCCAAGAACCGAAATTCGGTGTCAACTCTGCAACGTTCCTAGCAGCATTCTTAGCTGACTACAACTTAGACGGCAATGGTGCCAACTATATTCGTACAACTGCTGAATACTTACACCTTGATTACAACGGTAAGAAATTAAATGCTTACACAAAACATGATGTAATGGGTGAAACGACTTCATCAGCGAACTTGTTCGACTATACTGCTGAAGGTGACAAGAAGATTACGATCAATGTTCGCCATCCAGAAGGCATCGACAAAGATACGATCTTAGCCAACATGCAGGAAGTTCTTAAAGACGCAGACGTTTCAATCGCGATCATTGGCGACGTGAAAACTCCTCATTATGTTCCAGCAACGGATCCATTAGTGAAAACTTTATTGGACGTTTACGAAGAACATACTGGTCTTGAAGGCCATGAAGAATCAATCGGCGGGGGTACTTACGGACGAATCTTGGAAAATGGTGTCGCATACGGCGCAATGTTCCCAGGAGAAGAAAACGTAATGCACCAACCAAACGAATTTATGCCTATCGATAGCCTGTTCAAAGCAACAGCTATCTATGCTGACGCTATTTATCGCTTAGTTAAATAGTCGGTAATGAGTGCTAGGAATCCTGTAAGAACAGGATTCCTGCTCTCATTTTGGAAATGATAGTAAGGAAGGAATTTCAAAGATAATGAAAAAACTCTCAAAAGACGCTTTTGGTGGAGTAGCAGGGAAAGATTACGTCCCTTATGTAGCTGACAAGCCTAAAAAATCAGGCTCACCGATCATTATGATCTTAGGTATTTTATTAGCTGCACTATTTGCTGCGTCAACCGCTTATTCAGGTATGAAAGCTGGTTTGACCGTAGCTGCAGGTATTCCAGGCGCAATTATTGGTTCAGGGCTAGTCGCTCTGTTTGTAAAACCTAAAACAATTTTAGGTAAGAACTTATTGCAATTGATGTCAAGTGGTGGGGAATCTGTAGCATCAGGGATGATTTTCGTATTACCAGCCGTGATTTTAGTCGGCGGTAAAGTGAACTTTATCGAAGGTGTCGGAATCGGAGTTGGCGCTGTTTTACTAGGTGTCGGCGTATTCTCAATCGTTCAAGATTACATGCTGGTCAATGAGCACGGTAAACTAGTTTACCCTGAAGCAATGGCAATCTCTGAAACATTAGTCGCTTCAGATACTGGTGGCGATTCACTTAAATACATGGGAATCGGGTTTGGTATCGGCGGTATATTAACTGCTTTAACAGGTTCTGTATTTGGTGTTATGAACAACGTCGTTAGTTTTGTAAATGAAAGCTTCTACAAATGGAAATTTGAAACAGAAGTAAACCCTTTGTTAACAGGTATTGGTTTCATCGTTGGGATGGACGTGTCTGTCTTGATGTTTGCTGGTTCAATCTTAGCAAACTTCGCGATCGCACCTTTACTTGGTTACTTCATGGGCATGGCGGACAGCAGCGCGCACGTTTGGGATAATGCTTCTCAATTATTGAGTGCTTCAGACTTTGCTGTGATCTCAGGCTCATATGTTAAATACATTGGTGCTGGTATGATGATCTCTGGTGGTTTGATCGGTGCGATCAAACTGATCCCAACAATCGTTACTTCGATCTCTGCAACCTTAAAAGGTCGTAAAGAGGGTGCTGAAGTTGAAGGCGGCGGTATGCTACCATTAATCGTAGGTGCTGTAATGGGTATTGTAATGGGATTTGTGATTACTGGAAGCGTGGCAATGGCACTTGTTGCTGGTATCTTGTCAATCATTCTAAGTTTCCTATTCGTTATCGTAGCAGGTCGTTTGACTGGTACAATCGGTACATCAAACTTGCCAGTATCTGGTATGACAATCGCGTCAATGGTTATCTTGACGTTAGTCTTCGTTATGATGGGCTGGACTTCAGCTGAAAATACACAACAATTACTATTATTCGGTACATTCATCGTGTTAGCGATCTCTGTAGCGGGTGGTTATTCTCAATCACAAAAAGTTACTTTCGTAATGGGTGGAAACTTCTCAGAAGGTCGTCGTTACTTCTTGATTTCTAACATCGTTGGTGTCGTTATCGTTACTGGTATGATGGTAATCTTATCTCCACAATTAGCGATTACTGGATCAAATCCTCCATTTGGTTTGCCACAAGCGAACTTAATGGCGACATTGACTTCAGGTATCACTTCTGGCTCATTGCCATGGCACATGGTAATTGCCGGTATCGTGATGGGTATCGTGTTGCACTTCATGAAAGTGCCAATCATGACCTTCGCGATTGGTTTCTATTTGCCAATCTCAACAACTTCAATCATCTTGGTTGGTGCGTTGATCCGTCAATTGATCGATGTATTGAACAAAAAAGAAACAGAAGAAGTTGCGGAAGAACGCGTAACGCTAGGTGTCAGCTTGTCATCTGGTTTGATCGCTGGTGGCTCGATCATCGGTTTGATCGGAATCATTTTACAAGTAACTGGTGTGATCACTCCTGGAACTCCAACTGGATTCTTAGGTTCTAATGGGGCGGCATTCCTACTACTTGCAATCTTAGTAGTTGCGATCATTGTTCCTTTGTTAAGTGTAAAGAAAGTGAAACACAATGACTAATGAACAGCAAAATGCTGTAAACCCTGAAACAGAAGAGCTGCTACAGCGTGTTTATCGTCTTAAAGAAGACTTGCATTATGAAGTTCGTGACGGCATCGTTTTTGTCATCACCGAACAAAATGCATGGATCCAACGAGTCTTACGTAAGATTCACTATAAGATCCCAGAAACCTCTGAGATGGAATTAGACAAGTACGGCAGCTTCATTCTTCAACAAGTCGATGGGAAGCGGACGGTCAAAGAAATTGGTGAAAACCTTGGCGCAGCCATTGAAGAAGCCAATAATCAATTATATGATCGTTTGCTGATTTACTTGAATCATCTTGAGAAGAATGAAAAATATATTGAATTAGTTTAATTCGGAGCCCTTCAAGCATAGTTGCTTGGAGGGCTTTTTGTGCGGACGACCCTCCTGATAAAATAATCAATTTAATACCTAACAAAAGTACCGTTTAAAAGTTGAAAGCTCAGGTACAATAGATAGTAGTGATTTCTCTTCCATGAATTTCTAGAAGAGGACAAAGAGAGGGATATATGAAGAAAAGTATTCTATTTTTAGGTTTAATTTATTTAATATTTATTAGTTTAGGCCTGCCAGATTCGATTTTAGGTGTGGCTTGGCCAAGTATGAACCATGAGTTTCATGTCGCAGCAAGTTCTGCCGGAATCGTGGCGATGGTCGTTTCGCTTGGTACAATCTTGTCTAGTTTCCAGACCAATCGCATGATTCAAAAGATCGGTGTCGGCAACTTGATCGTGTGCAGTATCCTTTTTACGGTGATCGGATTGTGCGGATTTTCTTTTTCACAGAATTTTGTCTTTTTGATTATTAGCGTGATTCCGCTGGGATTAGGCGCTGGGGCTATTGATACAGCTGTGAATGATTATGTCGCGCTGCATTATAAGGCCCATCATATGAATTGGCTGCACGGATTTTGGGGGATTGGCGCAACGCTGGGGCCCATTATTATGGGGTTCTATTTGAAAAATCAGAACTGGCGAGGCGGGTATCTGATCTTAGCTAGTCTGCAATTTTTGCTGGTCGTTGTGGTCTTCTTTTCACGAAAACAATGGCGGCAACCCCAACAAACAACGCATTCTAGTGAGAAACAAGACTCCATGCTGACATTAATCAAGCAATCAGGGGTTCTTTTCTCTTTGCTTTGTTTTATCTTTTATGTCGGGATTGAAGCATGTATGGGATTATGGGGCAGCAGCTTTTTAGTCAGAGTGAAAGGTATTCCTGTTTCGACAGCTGCATTTATGACATCAACTTATTATGCTAGCTTGACTTTTGGACGCTTGGCGGCGGGGTTCATCACGTTTGTTCTTTCGAGTCGGAAACTGCTATATATGAGTGAATTATTATTGCTGCTAGGTGTTGTTTTCTTATCTTTAGGCAGTGGGAACTTCGCAGTTTTAGGTTTTATCTTCACGGGACTCGGATCAGCAGCCATTTTTCCGACGATGCTCCATGAGACGCCGGAACGATTCGGAACTAAAAATTCCGCACGGATTATGAGCTTGCAACTGGCATTGGCGTATACAGGGACAACGTGTCTGCCGCCTTTATTAGGTTTTCTAGCCGAACGCTTCAGCTTAGTCATTTTTCCGTATTTGCTGTTTTTATTCGGTCTCGTCTTGTTCTTTTCGACTGTTGTTTTAGAAAAAAAGGTGAGGGATAATCGAAATTAGTCGATTGTCTTTCACCTTTTTAGTTTAATCCTATCAGTACCACAAAAAAGGCCGAGAGAAGGGCCACAAAAATTCCGATTAAACAGCCTTTTAGAGCGCCGATGATGTGATGTTTAGGATTTCTGTAGTCCTTGATCATATCTTCGGTACCTGGAATCATTAGTTTTTTACTATGACAGAAGATGATCAAATCAAGCACGATCAAATCATAAAGATTTACAGTTGAAAATAAAACAAACACGTGAGCAAAGGCAGTTGTGAAACTTCTTTTTCCAGAATAGAACGCAATCACGGCAAATAGAACGGTCAAAAGCAGGCTGCCCAGAATTTTGCGTTTCCAATTTTTCTTCTCTATTTTATTAATGGAACTTTTGTATTGAGGCAGGCTGTAGACCCGTTGTCTGATCTTTGTTGGATACGAGGCAAACTGGGAGAATGGATCACGATATTGCGCTGGCAAAATAAGAAGCGTAAACAGACTGCATAGTATTAGGCATTGAAGAAATAAAAGCATGATTTTTTTCCTTTCCAAATCACGTAGTAGAAAGTTTTTCGTTCTATAATGAAAATAGAGCGCATTGAAAGGAACCCATTCAATACGGCTCTATAAAGACTGTATTAGCTAGATTTTTTCCAACGCTTTAAATCAGGGAAGAAGCTGTTCAAAAATTCTAAGGTTTCCTCTTCAGTTTTTCCTTGTTCCTCTAAAATCCCGGCTTCTTTCATATGCTGCAGACTGATAGCAATCATATCCTCCATCGTACAATCGTCCACGAAAGTACCATGTTTGTAGCAGTATAGACAGTAGTCATTATTTTGAGAGCCATCGTGTTCGGTCCCATGTGTTCCTTTCGTCAAGGGCATCCCGCAACTTTGGCAATAAGTCATTCCATTCATAAAAATCCTCCTTAAATGAAGTTCGGTAATCGTTTTCATTGAACTTTAACCGAACTTGTTGGTAGTATTTGTTATAATTATTTTATCAGAAAAAAAGCGATGCCAGACCAACTTTTTAAAATTCATTTATTAAATGTGATCGTTTATATCACAACAAGGTTTAAAAAGCAGCTGGAGGGCAGAAAGAGGGACCATTGGACTTATTTTTCTGAAAAAAATGACTATTACTATGAGCAAGGAGAGAAGTCAATGAAGATCAATCAATTTGGTTTAAAACGGGTATCGCTGGAGGATGCGAAAAAGGAATTAACGCAAGCGGGCTTTTTGACCATCGATTCAGCAAAGGATGCAACAAAATTATGGTTTGAATGTTTGCGGAAAAGTTTTCTTACAGTTCGTGATGAAGGTGGCTTTATCAATAAACTTGGCAATTTTTTAGCAGATGATCAAACGGATCTGAGTGAATTTTATCAAGCGCGTTCTCCTTTGACGAAGGAAGTTTTTTATACAGTAGGATTACAATTATTGGATTTTGAACCAACGATCGACTTTGAGCCGAGGGATGTTTTAGCAGAAGCAGAAAAAATCGGCATTCCAATGATTGATGGTGATTTTTCTACGAAAGAAACATTGATTGAAGCATGGTACTTATTATTGACCAGCCACACGAAAAATGGCTTGAACTACTTAGATAAGTTAGCTTCAGAAGGGTATTTTGAAGACAAAGAAATCAGCAAGCCATTCTTCTTCAATGGTAAAGCACAAGCAGTCTTTGACACGTCTAAATTGATTCGTGAAGTTGTTTATGTAGAGGCACCATTGGATACCGATAAAGACGGTAAACGCGATCTGTTGAAACTTGAGATTTTACGGCCTGCCGAAACAGAAGATGGTCTGCAAGTTGCCACTTTGTTTACTGCAAGTCCTTACAGCCAAGGCGTCAATGGACCAGCAGGGGAAGAGCTGACTTACGACGTCAATGTGCCATTGGAACGCAAAGAACCAACCGAAACGACTTATGAGGACATTCAATATAAGGCAGAAGCGGTTGAACTGCCACCGGAGCGAGAAGTGAAGGGCAAAAAAAATCACGCGACCGAAACCTTTACTCGGGAAAACAGCCATAGCTTGAATGACTTTTTCCTAGCACGTGGATTTGCGGTTGTTTATGGTTCTGGGATTGGGACGCGTGATTCTGATGGAATCCAAACCTGCGGATCGGTAGAGCAGACAACCGCCATGGTGGCATACATTGAATGGTTAGCAGGAAATCGTCGTGCCTTTACGAATCGGACCGACAATATCCGCATCAAGGCTTGGTGGAGCAATAAAAAAGTAGCCATGACTGGAAAATCTTATCTAGGCACACTTGCAACGGCTTGTGCTACGCGCCAAGTAGAAGGCTTGGAAACGATTATTTCTGAAGCAGCCATTTCTGATTGGTACCAATATTATCGTGATAACGGTCTTGTGATCGCACCGGGTGGATTCCCAGGTGAAGACGCGGATGTCTTAGCGATTGAGACCTTTAGTAAAATGCGCAATGCCGGTGATTATCTCCACAGTAAGAAATTTTTCTTAGATTACTTGAAGGAAATGGCCGAGCTGCAAGATCGCAGGTTCGGTAATTACAATACCTTCTGGGACGAACGGAATTACTTGCCATTCATTAAAGATATCAAGTGCGATGTGGTGATGGTTCATGGACTGAATGACTGGAACGTGAAGCCGCGCCAAGTTGGCGATCTGTGGGATGCTTTGAAGGATGTACCTGTCGCGAAGAAATTGATCCTGCATCAAGGACAGCACATCTATATCAACAACATGCCGTCAATCGACTTCCAAGACATGATGAATCTGTGGTTGAGCCATAAGCTTTACGGCGTGGAAAACAATGCGAAAGAAATTCTTCCAGATATTGTTTATCAAAAAAATACAGCTGCTGAAACCTGGGCTACCTTAAAAGACTGGGCACCTGCTGAAGAAAAAGTCTACCATTTAACTGAAAAAGGGTTAGCAGAAACACCAGCAGCGGGACAGTTCACCTTTAGTGATCAGCTGCCTGAGAAGCAATACCAAAGCTATACGAAAAATATTGATCTTTGGGAGAAGGAGCTTAAGGAAGAGGGTCCAATGGATGGGCATCGCTACTTAGCAAAAACAACAGCTTTGAATGAAGAGATCTTTTTAAATGGTCGTCCAACCGTCAAGTTAAAAGTCGCTTCAAGTGTGGATCTGGGGATGCTGAGCTTTGAACTGATCGACTTTGGTAATGCCAAACGTTTAAAACCCGTACCGGATGTTTTAGCTTTACATGGGTTGCCATTAGGACGGAATTGGCGTGAAGACAATTTAGTGGAGTTCAAAATAGGAGTAGAGGACGAGTACAAGTTGATCACACGTGGACACATTAATCTACAAAATCGTGAGAATCCTTGGAAGAACGATGATCTCAAAGCTAATGAATTTGTGGAGATCGAAGTGGTCTTGCATCCAACGATGTATCATTTGCCAGCCGGTCGACAAATCGGTTTGGCCGTTTATGGAACAGATTTTGGCATGACGGTTCGCGGCAATCAAGATATTGATTATACGATTGATTTGGCTGAATCTAAATTGATTCTGCCGATAGGAGAATAGGGAACATCAGAGAAGAACTTCAAAGGTTAGTCACACCGACTGATCTTTGAGGTTCTTTTAATGACAAAAAAACATTATGTGTATGTCTGAAGAGCTCAAGTCAGTGCTATAATGAGAAAAATAAAAAAGGATGGCAATCCTACTTTTACAGGTGAAGCAAGGAAAAACTGCTATCAAAAAATAGTTAAGGAGCAAGCAATGAAAATTCGGGGTGTGCTACTGGCCTGTTCGGCAGGTGCTCTGTGGGCGCTGTCGGGGATCATGTGTCAGATTCTTTTTGACGATTATCAAGTCTCACCGGAGTGGCTAGCGAGTGTCCGGCTTTTTTCGGCAGGTTTACTGCTGATCGCTATCAGTCTTTTTCAGCGAAATGTACCGCGTAAGAAGTTCTCAATGAACGACATCTTTAGCCTGGTATTGTTTTCGGTGATCGGTATGTTGGGCGTTCAATACACTTATTTCAAAGCAATCCAATATAGCGGTGCCGCGATCGCCACGATTTTACAGTTTACGGGTCCGATCTTTATTTTCATTTATTTAGTCTTGAATAAAGAAAAGCAGATCAAATTTATTGAAGTTCTACTGATGGCAGCGACCTTCATCGGAGTCTTTTTGATTGTGGCGGAAGGCAATCTTCAAACCTTGAATATCTCAACGATGGGTTTCGTGATGGGGATTGCCTCAGCAATTACGTTGGCATTTTATACGTTACAGCCGCGGAAATTATTAGTGAAGTATGGCGAGATGCGGATCGCCGGCTTAGGAATGCTTATCGGTGGAATTGCCTTTCAGCCAATACGTCCGAGCTGGCAGCCGGAATTTCAAATGGACAGTTTGTCGCTGGGATTAGTAATTAGTATCGTCCTATTTGGGACCGCTTTGCCTTTTTTATTTCAATTATCCAGCTTGCGGTTTATTGAAGCGTCGCTAGCCAGTGTTTTGACTGTCGTTGAGCCAATTTTAGCGACGATCTTGAGTGTGCTGTTGTTTAAGAGCCGATTCGCCGGAATTCAGGTATTGGGTTTCGTGGTGGTAATCGGTTCGGTGATTCTTTTGACTCGCTTATCAAATAAGAAAGTTCTACCAGAGGATGAACGAATTGAATAAAAATCGCTTTTCCTAAGCCCACCTTATCATTACTCTTTTTAATCGCTTTGGTATATGATTGGTCAGAGGAGTTGAGGATATGAAAGAACGCGTTGTAGTCTTTGGCGATGCGATCATCGCGATCATTCTGACGATCATCGTCTTGGAATTGCCGATTCGAACAGCGGCAAATGGTGCCGTTGATATGTATTCCCTGCTTAGAGCAGTAGGGATCTATTTTATTAGTTTTTGTTTTGTGGCAAATCTGTGGTTTCAGACTGGATATGCTTTTAATAAAATTGATCAGGTGAAAAATAAAGCTTTGGTCGCCTATTTATTGCTTTTATTTTTTCTATCGTTAGTACCATCTGCCACGCGTTTGCTGATTGAGGACACGACAAAGCAAACATTGATGATTTATGGGGTATTGACTCTGATCGTGACCTTAATAATGAGACGTTTGATCGTCGCTTTAACGGAGCAGTCATTGAAGCACGAAG
Organism: Enterococcus sp.; assembly: GCF_032555305.1. GTDB lineage: Bacteria > Bacillota > Bacilli > Lactobacillales > Enterococcaceae > Enterococcus_A. The sequence goes on along the minus strand of NZ_JAWGOQ010000030.1, from coordinate 27,102 downwards.
AACAGTGCAAGCGTCGCATCAGTGAACTGAACAAACAGGATATGATGGCAATCGGTTTTCGGATTGTATTATTGATTTTTGGCAATTTTTTTGTACGACCAGCTTTGATCATCTATTTGATCCTGCCGATCATGGCTTTTTTACAAAACATCATTGATCGCGAAGAGGATAATCTGGTTGCTACTTTAGATGATGAACAGCAAGCGGACTATTTTCAAGATCGGAATCAGGTTTGGGGCAATTCAATGCGCAGGTATTCGAGCTTACTGCGGGATTCATTGAAGGCCAATGATGATCAAGACCCAGATCGCTGGCAGCAAGTGATGGCTGATTGGGAAGAGCATATCAGTAATGAAATCAATGAACGAAAACAGCGGCTTTCTTCAATGAACGAGCATGATAGACGTCGGACTGAAGCGGAGATTTCACGTTTAGAAAAGCAAAAACAGCGGATGACAATGCAAAAAGCGATGACTGAACGGCGCTTCAATCAACAGAAAGACAAGCAAGGTCCCCGTTTGAACCAACCGACGAAAAGAAATTAATATACCAAGGCGAAAAGCAACAGTTTTTTCGTCTTGGTATTTTTTTAGTCTCATTATATAATGAAGTATAAATATCGCAGGAGAGATAGGTGGTAAAATGGCAATCACTATGATCGAACATCCAATCAAAATGTATATTCGACGTGATCTGGGTATTACCGTTGAACAATTTGGCAAACTGGCAGGCATTCCCCAATCGACTTTAGCAACATGGATCAAACGTGAACGTCGAGTAGAAAAATTACCGATTGATTTTTATAGCGCCTTAGCGACAGTCCGCAAAGAGAAAATCGAAACCGTTTATGGCGAGCTGCTGGAGTGGCAGCAGCGTTATGACCGTTACAAGCAGGAAAGCCTGCAATCAATCGCAGAAGAGCAGCCATTGTTTTCGTTAGCAGCAGAAGAAGGGCGAACGGTTTATCGAATTTATCGTACGAAACAAATGGAAAGTCAACTGCTGGAGCCGTCGAGACGCTTGCGAAAAGCCATCGACCAATTAAATCCTCAATTGTTCATCCAAGTCATGATCGAGATCTACGGAACAGTTGAAATGCCGATGCCGACTTGGATCGCGAAGTCTTTTAACAAGAGCGAGCTGAAGGAAATCGGTCAGGCATTTTACAATGAACTATTAATGAAAGGATAAACGCCTGGCGGATATTATGATTCTTTTTCCGAACACAATCTAGAAGGCGAACTATTATGTCACCAAATCTCAAAGAAGCTCACAATTATCTATAAAATTCTCAGAGTTTTTTGATTGGAGAATTGTATAATTGATGTAGTCATTTGATAATGATAGTAATTGACTCGAGAGAGTGCGCTTTTTTTGAGAAGGTGGGAGAAAAAATGAGTATACTTATTGGCTTAGCATTATTTCTGCTTGGAGGTTTTTTGGGAGTCGCTGTGATGTGTATTGTCCAGGTTGGAAGTTTAGCTGATAAAGAAATTCGATATAGATATTCCGAACAGGAAGAAAAAAGCAATGAGAGCTCAAATAGAGAAAATTGGGTCTAGAGTATTTTTGGACAGGATGAAGCATCATTATAGAGATAAGAGGATTTATCGCAACTCAAAAGAAGAACTCAAAAGAAGCAATGATTCGCTTCTTTAGAGTTCTTCTTTAACTGTTTTGCTGATTTTCTTGAGTTCATCAGTCATCTGACCAGAGTGCTTGATGATATCTGATACTCGCAAGAAGCTGTTTTTATACATCGCTACTTCGCGGAATTTTTTATATTTTTCTTCAATCTCATTAAAGCTCGCTGGTTTGCGGTCGTCTTTTTCGACAGTTTCTGAACCATTCACATAATGCATCCCTAAAAATGAGAGAGCATCATTGATCCCATCTAAAAAAGCCTCATATTCTTCTTGGCGGATCTTGCCGTCTGCTAAACGCTGCCTCTGTTTTTCAATAAACATCTCGATTACTTGTTCCATTCACAATCCTCCTGCCTTTACGCATTTTGCTTGTAGCTCATCCTATTTATTGTACTATGAAACCCAGTGTTTGTGTTATAAAAAAATGGAAAAAATTTGAGTAAAAAGGGAATTTTTTGTCAATCTACCATTCATTAAGAAATTTTCAAAATAATTTGACAGTTTTTCTTTTTTTGGGAATAATAAACGAAAGATTAAAAGTAGCTAACAAATTGTTAAATTGAAGGAGACGTTCATATGGAACAAAGTAAACGCAAGCAACTATTGAAGCTAATCGAATCCGACTGTCGGTTGAGTATTGAGGAATATGCGGTGATGCTGGGCGAAGATGAAGTGATCGTTTCTGCTGAAATCAAACGACTGGAACAAGAAAAAATCATTTGCGGCTACAAAGCGTTGATTGATTGGGACAAAGTAGAGGATGATTGGATCGAAGCACTAGTTGAAGTCCAAACGATTCCTAAAGGTGAGGAAGGCTATCGTGAAATCGCTGAACGTGTAAGAAAGTTTCCTGAAGTCAAATCGTTCTTTTTTGTCAGCGGCGGCTTTGATTTTATCCTGCTGCTGCAAGGGCGCAACATCAAAGAGATCTCAAAATTCATTTCTACCAACTTAGCGTCAATTCCCGACGTTTCTGGGACCCAGACGCATTTCTTGCTAGACAAATACAAGGAGTGGGGTATCGACATGTATCAGGATGACTCTGACCCTAGAATTCAGGTGAGCCCATGAGAAATTTTTTAACGAAAAAAATCACGGATATTCAACCATCCGGTATAAGAAAATTTTTTGACATCGTCTCAGAACAGCCCGATGCGATCTCTCTTGGTGTGGGAGAACCAGATTTTGATACACCGTCTCATATGGCTCAGGAGGGCGTTCGATCGATTCAGGAAGGTCGCACCTTCTATACCGCCAATGCGGGTTTGATCGAATTACGGGAAAGAATCAGCGACTACCTGCTTTATCGCAATAAAGTTAAATACGATCCGAAGACAGAGATTGTGGTTACGGTCGGCGGTAGTGAAGCGATCGATATCGCTTTGCGCACGTTTGTTGATCCTGGGGATGAAGTGATTATTCCACAGCCTTGTTTTGTATGTTACGAACCTATCACACAAATTGTTGGAGGCACCCCAGTAACGATTGATCTGCAGGCGGAAAATCAGTTCATGCTGACACCTGAAGAACTGGAGAATGTTATTACTGAAAAGAGCAAGATCTTGATTTTATCCTTTCCGAATAATCCGACTGGCGGTACGATGGATCGCGAAGCTTTGATCAGGATAGCAGATGTCGTGAAGAAGCATGATCTGTTAGTCATTAGCGATGAAATTTACGCAGAGTTAGTCTATGATGAGCCCTTCACCAGCATTTCGGAATTGCCGGGAATGCGTGAGCGGACAATTGTCATCAATGGCTTCTCGAAAGGCTTTGCTATGACCGGCTGGCGTTTAGGTTTTATGGCTGGACCAGAAATGTTTATGGAGCAGCTTTTGAAGCTGCATCAGTACACGATCATGGCGGCGCCAACAGCAAGTCAATATGCAGCATTAGCAGGGTTGAAAAACAATTGGCAGGAAACAGTGGAACGGATGCGCTTGTCTTATGAGGAGCGTCGAAATTACTTGCATCATGCATTGGAAAAGATGGGGCTGCCTTGTTACAAGGCAAAGGGCGCCTTTTATCTATTCCCGGATATCAGCCAATATGGTTTAAGCAGCGAGGAGTTTGCTTTGCGGTTATTAGATGAAGAAAAGCTGGCGGTCGTTCCCGGCTCGGCTTTTGGAAAAAGCGGGGAAGGATTTTTACGTCTTTCTTATGCCTATTCGATCTATGAGCTAAAAGAAGCAATCCAGCGTTTGGAGCGTTTTGTGATACGATTGAAGTAAGAAACAGCAAAAAGGAGTGGAGGGATCCACTCCTTTTTGCGCGTTACGCTTTATGCAAATGATTTGGAATGTATTTTCTTTTAAGGGGCACGTACTAAACAATGAATGGAGTAGTTCAGTGAAATTATACGCGTACGAAAACAAAGCTCATTTTCCTTTTCAAGAAAAATGAGCGAGCGACACACCTAGTTATTGGGATATTCTTCTTGAGAGAATTCGGTATTTTCATATTCTCCATCATCCTTGCCATAATAACGATTATAGCGCTGCTTGAATTTACGGAACAGAAAAACGCCAAAAGCTTTAAAAACAGTGTAAGTTGGGATACCGAAAACTAAACCAAATAATCCAAATAGGTTTCCCATGACCAATAAAACTAGCACAATGGTGACAGGATGGACCTTCAATTGATCGCCTAAAACTTTCGGTTCAATCACATTACCATTCAAAATTTGTTCTACTATCCAGACGATGATCAGGCCGATCAGCATTTGAAAGGAATGCAACAGGGCGATTACCCCACAGGGAACAAAGGCAATAAATGGACCGATGTAAGGAATGATTGAAGTGACTGTAACCAGAATAGCCAGCGGAAGGCTGTAAGGCATACCGATAAGTAAAAATCCGACAAAGACAATCACACCATTAGCTAAAGCGACGATGAATTGCCCCTTTAAATAGTCGCCAACTTGGCTATTCAAGATCGCCCCCAGTTCATTGGAGTCATCACGAAACCTTGGCGGCAGCAGCTTCAAGAAATAGCTGTGAAAATGATGTGCATCCTTTAATAGGAAAAAGGTGATGATCGGTGCCGTGAACAGGATGACAAAAAAGCCGCTCACCGTTGAGAAAAGACTTCCGACAAAGGTCTGAATATCACCAAGAGAATTAGACAGAGTATTGATGATCTGATAGACAACATCCTCTAAGGAACCAAAGATTTCTTCTACCGGACTCTCAAGGACTGTCCCGTTTGCCAACTGCTGTAGGGTTTGATTAAAACTATCAATATGCTTCGGAAAATCATTCACCAGACTCGCTGTTTGACTATAAATCCTCGGTACCGCCCAGACACTGAAGGCGCCTAAGAGAAGCAGTAAAACAACGACGATTCCTAAAATAGAAATGATTCGCTTCACACCTTTTTTCTCAAAATAATTAGCGATCGGGGCCAATAAATAGTACAAAATCAAGGCCAGTAAGACCGGAGCGAAGACGGTCTTAAAAATAATCAATAGCGGATCAAAGATAAATCGAACATGGTAAAAAATAAAAATCAAAGCTCCTAGCAAAACTCCGGCAATCAACGTAAAAATGAGGTTCCGGCCGCCGATAAACTTGATCCAACGGGTCGCTTTTGTCGATGGTCGTTCCATTATTATCAAATCCTTTTTTTCTTTTAATTGTAACGAAGAAGGAAATAGGACACAAAAATTAGGCTTGAACCGTTTATTTATTAAAAAAAGGATCGGAAAAGTCCCAATCCTTGAATAAAATTGCCGCTTATATAAAATTTCTCTATGATTTTTACGAAAACCGTGTTTGCTTTTACTCATAAATGATAAGATGAAGCCATATCCTGGGGGATAAGAATTTTTTTAAGGAGGCTTTTATGCTGTCACGTTTCAAGCAATCAAAATTGTTCTTTTGGACTGCTGAGATTGTCTTAACTATTATCGGAATTTATTTTCTTTTGCAAATGCCGAATATCTTCAAACCAGTCGTTGGGATGGCTTCTGCGATTCTAATGCCGTTATTGATCGCGGGATTTCTATATTATATGTTTGATCCGATCGTTGTTTTTTTAGAGGAAAGAGGCGGGCTTCCACGTGTTGCAGGATTTTTAATTTCCTTTGTCGTGATTATGTTCATTATTATATTGATCATGATGAACGCTGTTCCTAAGATGATCGAGCAAACGGTCCAGCTTACACAGAATCTTCCGGTCTATGCGGAGGAAACAGGCCGGTGGATCAATGAGCTGGCTAGCAGAGAAGAGTTCAAGAACTTTAACCTAGAGGAGCAATTGGCTTCAGCAAATTTGACGATCAATAACTTGCTTAGAGTGGGGATCGTTAGTGTCACCTCAAGTTTGTCGCGAATCGTAGGTTTTGCAATGAAATTCTTCGTTCTTTTGTTCACAGTACCGTTTATTTTGATTTTTATGTTCAAAGATGGGCATAAATTCTTGGATGCTGCTTCGCAGTTTTTCCCTTTGTCTATTCGCAAAGAGCTGCGGCAGACGGTTCGCGAGCTGAATGAGACTCTGTCTGCTTATATCAGCAGTACGGTTTTAGACGCTTTTATCATTGGGATTTTAAGCTTTATTGCTATGACAATCTTCAAGCAGCCCTATAGCGTGCTACTGGCCATCTTCTGCGGAGTCACCAACATTATTCCCTATGTCGGGCCCTTTATCGGAGCTGTACCTGCTGTGATCGTCGGCTTGTTCATTTCACCGCTACAGGCGCTTTATATGGGTTTATCAATATTGGTGATCCAACAGCTGGATGGAAACCTGATCAAGCCGCTGTTGTTTGGTAAGTCATTGAATATTCATCCATTGACGATCATTTTAGTTTTGATTGGAGCTGGCAGTGTAGCTGGTATCGTTGGGATGCTGATCTGTATCCCGGTGTATGCCGTGATCAAAACGTTGATTATCAATCTCCACAAAATCTATCAGCTTCGCCGCGAAAGTCATTTGTTCAAGGACACTGGCGATGGACCAATAGAATAATAATCATGAAGAACCGCCAGCCAAAATGCGAGTCATTTTGGCTGGCGGTTCTTATTTGTGAAATTTCTGCATGTACAGTGATGAAAAAAATAACTACTTTTAATTACGATTGTCAGAATGGTGCAAAAATTTACTAAATATCGGTTTATTCCGTTCGAATTTGAAATGATAAATCGCTAGAAGTGCGATAAACCAGATTGGTGAAAAGATCAACGCTTCACGAGTATCAGCGGCTAGTGCCAAAACAAACAAGACAAATGCTAAAAATGCGAAGATCAGATAATTCGTATAAGGAAAGAGGGGCAGTTTAAACGAGCTCTTTGCAGCTAACTCAGGATTTGTTTTACGATAACGCATGTGAGTAAAGACGATCATACCCCAAATAAAGATAAAACAGATCGTCGCAACCGAACTAATTGTCGTAAAGATGTGGCTAGGGACGAAGAAGTTCAAGATTACTGCGATAAAAATGACGAGGGTCGAAAACACCAATGCGCTTCCGGGCACACGATTACGAGTTAGTTTTGTAAAACGTTTTGGCGCACTGCCTTCTTGAGCTAATGAACGCACCATTCGACTGGTACTGTATATAGCGCTGTTGCAGGCCGACATAGCAGAACTTAAAACAACTAAGTTTACAATCGAAGCGGCTGCGGCAATCCCAATTTCAGAAAAGACTTGAACAAATGGACTTTGATCCGCAGATAAACTTGACCAAGGATAAATAGACATAATCATGAATAGTGAGCCAAGGTAAAACAAAATAATGCGAAGCGGGATAGTGTTGATGGCTTTTGGAAGCACTGTTTTAGGGTCTGATGTTTCTCCACCAATTAGTCCAACGAGTTCAACGCCACAAAATGCGAAGGTTGCCATCTGGAAGGAGAGCATAAAACCATTTATCCCTTTTGGAAAGAAGCCGTGGTGACTCCAGAGGTTGCTGATAGATACAGGACCAGCACTGGTCTTGAAGCCGGCAAAAATCATAATTGCTCCGGCGATGATTAATGCGATGATGGCAACAACCTTGATCAGGGCAAACCAAAACTCCAATTCACCAAATAGTCCAACCGCTACTAAATTCAGTCCAAGCAAAAGCACCAGGGCGACTATTTCCGGTAGCCATTGGGGGATATGGGGCAGCCAGTAGCTAACATACAGACCTGTTGCCGTTAAATCAGCCATGGCGATGGCAATCCAGCAAAACCAATAGGTCCAGCCAGTTACAAAGGCCGCTTTATTTCCTAAGTAATCTGCAATAAAATCTAAAAATGAATGGTAATTTAAGTTCGAGAGCATCAACTCACCTAAAGCTCGCATGATTAAGAAAATGACACAGCCGGTGATCGTATAAGATAGAAGAATCGAAGGACCTGTTAATTGAATGGTTTTCCCAGCACCAAGAAATAAGCCGGTACCGATCGCTCCTCCAATTGAAATCAATTGGACATGCCGATTTTTTAATCCTCTATCCAATTCTTCATGTGTTTCCAATAAAATCAGTCCCTTTTTTAAGAATAGAACGAGTTTATCAAAATTTTGGAGATAGGTTAAAAATTTGCCCTCTTTATAATAAAACGGTTATAAAGCTCTAATAAATTTAAAATAACAAAAAAATAAAAAGAGTTGCTAAAGATTTCACTATAACCGATGTTTTGTAAAAGCTAAAATGCTATAATGTTGGCAATTGCCAGTTTTATTTCTGACTTTAGTCAGTTAGTAAAATGGTATGCGAAAAGAGAATAAGACTTTTTTTTCAATGAAAAAAGAATTCATAAAAATCGAAATAGCTGCTAGTTTCATCGTTGATATTTTTCATAGGCAGTGGTTAGAAAAAATACATGCGCTGCTTTTAGCGACATGACAATTTAAATAGTGAATAAGGGGGACCCGCTTTGAACAAGAAAACGATCGGTTGGGTGATATTAGGACTGGTTGTGTTCGGCGCTGTCAGTTTTGCCAGCTACCACATCTTTCAAGAAAAAATGAACCAAACGGACGAAGAAAATAAGAAGGTTCTGAATGAGCGTTTAACAGATCTATATGAAGACCAAAAATCTGGCTATTTTAAAGCTGATATCTCAGCTGAAGCATTTGACGAACTAGCTAATGAGGTCAAAAATCAGCGTGGAGAAAGTCAGACATTAGAGGATATTGATCAAGCAAAGAAAAATTTTCAGCTTCAAGAGAATTTGAATAATTTATTTGAATCGGATGTTTTAAACGGCTTGGACTTATCCGCACGGCCGATTTTGAAAAAGCCTGAGGAAAATAAGATCAAGGAACTAAAGGAAGAGTTGAGTCAAAGTACGGCGAAGGACAAGGATTGGGGTCAGGACATCCAGATGATTCTGAATATCGCCGAGGCTCAGTCCAAGGATTTCGTGAATGGCGAAAACGAGGTGAACGATCTAGTAAACAAGGGGAATAATTTGACCTTGTCGGACTACTTATCAGGGGTGAAAACACTTGCGATCCTACCTGACGGAAAATTTAAGCAGCAGCTTTTGGATGAGCTGACGCCCGTTAAAAATCAACTGTCGAATGAGAACAGTAGCTTTGCCTCCCAGATCCAGCAAAGTGACGCGTCCATGGCAGCTGCCGAACGAAGCTATCAAGAACGACAAGCCAAGGCTTTAGCTGAGCGTAACAAGGAATTGAACGAGTTGAAAAAGGATTTAGCCGAAAAACAGGCGACCTATGATTCCTACAAGGATATCTTGGATTCAATTGACGAAAGCAGAGAGGAAGAATCCTCTCGCAAAAAGGCGGAGTCAGAATCGAGTTCTCGAGAATCGGATTCTTCCAGCTCGTCAAGTTCATCAAGTTCCAGCTCGAGTTCAAGTTCATCGTCAGAGGATGATTAGCAAAAGAGCAACGATTTCTATAAGAAATCGTTGCTCTTTTTTAAGGTGAGTTTTTCGTTGGATGCTGACTGATATTCCTCAAATAATGGGAAAATCTGCGTCCGCTTCTTGATATCTAGTTTGATGAATATATTGTGGACATGTGTTTTAACTGTTCCTAGTGAGAGAAATAACCGATCAGCAATTTCCTGATTAGTGCAGTGGAACAAAAGTAATTCAAAAACCTCGGATTCTCGTTGCGTGAACTGGTGAGCATGACAAAATCTCTTAATCATCATAGCTTCCTCTTGCTCTTCAGGCGTTTCTTCCTCTTGGACTTGACGGCCTTTCAAGAAGAAGTGAATCATCAATAGGCAGACGACGATAGAGAAGATATCTTCGGAAATACTCCGATTGTATATTTTAGTCGTTAAGGAGCTGTACTGGTCAACGTTAAAGATCACAAAGCTGTCTTCAATAACGATCAGGATGCTAAACAAGAAGCTGATGATCGACAATTTCTTCAAATAGCCCTTGTTGAGGTCCGGAAGTTCTTTTTTTGTTCCATACCAGCAATAAAATCCTAAGTAAAAGAGGAAAACTTGATTTCCTAGATAGTAAAGCCACACTTTAAAGGCTGAATTTGGCAGTAGTGGGATCGAGATCATCCAAACAGCTAACGCGATCAGTAGGGCATAATGATACGGTTTGAGCTTTTCCTTCCGTAATTCCGCAATAATAGCAACAGAAAAGAAGGCATTTCCCATAAAGATGATGGTCTTAACTGCAGGTGCGCTCATAAACGCCTGGTCATAGCTTTGGGCAAAGGTATTGATAAATTCGGTCATATAAATAATGATGTTGTCAAAAATAAAAAATGCCAGATAGAGACTAATCAATAGAAATATTTTGTTTTTTTCTTTTAAATAGAAATTTATTGCAAATGCCATGGTTATGGAATAAAGAATGATCAAAAGGATATTGTAAATAAAGATAGCTATCATATTGTATCCCCTTTCATTTTGAGATCAAAAGAACTGGTTCTTGACTTAAGTATAACATCATTTATTCCTACTTCGCCTCAAAATCCACTAAACTTTTCCCTAAACTTTTCTAAACCCTTGAAAAATAAAAGGTTTACATCTAAAAATAAACCATCACTGTGAAGGGGATAACTCTAAATGATAGCGTTTACATCCTTTAGCTTATCGTAAACTTGTGCTTTTTCACCTAAAGTAAAGATGCAAAAGCAAACAAATTACTTAGGAGGCGTCAACATGGCAAAAAGAGATTTCATTACAACAGAAAATTACACGAAGGAGGAGATTCAATACATCGTTGATTTATCACTGAAAATCAAAGCTTCTATTAAGAACGGTTTTTATCCGCCATTATTAAAAGATAAAGTGTTAGGCATGATCTTCCAACAATCTTCTACTAGAACACGGGTTTCATTTGAAACAGCGATGACTCAACTCGGCGGACATGCAGAATATTTAGCGCCAGGTCAAATTCAGTTAGGCGGACACGAAACAATCGAAGATACGAGTCGTGTTCTATCTCGTTTAGTAGATATCTTGATGGCACGTGTTGAACGTCATCACAGTGTTTATGATTTAGCGAACAACGCAACAATTCCTGTTATCAACGGAATGTCTGATTTCAACCACCCTACACAAGAATTGGGCGACCTTTGTACAATGATCGAACATTTACCAGAAGGCAAGAAAATTGAAGACTGCAAAGTTTCCTTCATTGGTGACGCTACACAAGTATGTTTCTCATTAGGCTTAGTCGCAACTAAAATGGGCATGGAATTTGTACAATTCGGTCCTGAAGGGTTCCAATTGAATGAGGACCACCGTGCAAGATTAGATAAAATCTGTGAAGAATCTGGCGGGTCATACACAGTTTCTGATCAAATCGAAGTAATCGAAGGCTCTGATTATGTCTATACAGATGTTTGGTATGGCTTATATGAGGCAGAATTATCAGAAGAAGAACGTATGAGCACCTTCTATCCTAAATATCAAGTAAACGATGAATTAATGAAACGTGCTGGCGAAAATGCGAAATTCATGCATTGCTTGCCTGCAACACGTGGGGAAGAAGTGACAGATGAAGTGATGGATGGACCAAACTCAATCTGTTTCGATGAAGCAGAAAACCGTTTGACTTCGATTCGTGGCTTACTGGTTTACTTGATGCATGATTACGCAGAAAAGAACCCAATTGATGAAAAGAAAAAAGCAGCAGCAAAAGCAGATTTGGAAGTCTTTTTAGGCAAAGCACTATAGACCCCAGAGGTGAGGACGGAAATGATCTGCAGCTATAAGCAAAATTCATCAAGATTGTTTCCATTCGGGGATTGAGGAAATCCTCAATCCCTGTTTCCCTTGTACCGGAAAGGAAGAAAACAATGGGAGAAAAGAAGAAAAAGTTTAGTTTGATGAGTGCAATCTTATCCGTTATCTGTGTCGTATTCGTGGCAGAGGCAGCGGCGCCGGTTGCGGCGATCGGAAATTCACAGTTTTTTTGGTGGATCTTCCTATTAATCGCGTTCCTTTTGCCATACGGTTTGATTTCTTCAGAGTTAGGAACGACCTATATTGGTGACGGCGGTATCTATGACTGGGTTACCCAAGCATTTGGACACCGTTGGGGCTCGCGGGTATCTTGGTATTATTGGATCAATTATCCTTTATGGCTGGCTTCATTAGCAGTTGTTTGTCCCGATCTATTGACAACAATCACAGGGATCGAATTTTCGACAATCCCGGCTATTTTGATCGAGTTGGTCTTTATTTGGGTAATCGTTTGGATTAGTTTTTATCCAGTTGCAGACAGTGTGTGGATTTTGAATGGCGCGGCTGTAATTAAGATGCTTTTGGCAATCTTGATCGGTGCTTTAGGGCTATACACGTTTGCGACAAAGGGTGCAGCGAATGAGTTCACATTATCATCAATGCTGCCAAGCTTTGACCTGAACAGCTTATCCTTTATTTCGGTTATCATATTTAACTTATTAGGTTTTGAGGTTATTTGTACCTTTGCGGATGACATGGAAAATCCGAAAAAACAAATCCCACAATCAATCATTGCTGGTGGTTTAGTGATCGCAGCGATCTACATCTTCTCAGCATTCGGGATTGGTGTGGCAATTCCAACGGAGCAAATCAGTACCGGTAGCGGTTTGATGGACAGCTTTAAACTATTGACGGGCTCAACTGGTGGCTGGTTCATCATCGCAATGGCCTTCCTGTTCTTGCTGACACTGTTCGGCAACATGATTTCTTGGTCATTAGGTGTTAATAATACCGCTTGCTACGCAGCTGAAAACGGCGATATGCCGAAAATTTTCGCTAAACGCGGTGGAAAAGATGAAATGCCAATTGGGGCAGCAATCATGAATGGGATCGTTGCTACCGTTGTCGTTGTCATCGCGCCAATTTTACCAAATCAGGATCTATTCTGGGCCTTCTTCTCATTGAACCTAGTAATGTTCTTGATGTCGTATGTTCCAGTTTTTCCAGCATTCTACAAATTACGCAAAATCGATCCAGATACACCGCGACCATTCAGAGTTGGCGGGAGCGATGGCTTGTTGAAAGTTTTAGTGGCGCTGCCAATGATTATGATCGTAATTTCATTGATCTTCACAGCATTACCGTTACAATTCGATGCGGAAACATTAAGTCAACAACTACCGATTACGATCGGAGCTGTCGTCTTCACCTTATTTGGTGAAGCGATTATATGGGTGAAAAAAATCAAGAAAGAAGGAGTAATTTACAATGGCGAAGAGAATCGAAAAGACAACACCGAAACAAGACGGGTTTAGAATGCCTGGGGAATACGAACCACAAGAAAAAGTTTGGATGATTTGGCCTGAGCGTCCAGATAACTGGCGTGATGGAGGGAAACCAGCACAAGAAGCGTTTACTGAAGTGGCAAAAGCCATCAGTAAATTTACACCAATGAATGTAGTGGTTTCACAACAACAATTCCAAAACTGTCGTCGTCAATTACCAGACGATATCACTGTCTATGAAATGTCTAATGACGATGCATGGATTCGCGACTGCGGCCCAAGCTTCGTGATCAACGACAAAGGTGAATTGCGCGGTGTTGACTGGGGTTTCAATGCTTGGGGCGGACTTGTTGACGGGTTGTATTTCCCATGGGATCAAGATGATTTAGTTGCTCAAAAAATCTGTGAAATCGAACATGTCGATTCTTACCGGACAGATGATTTCATTTTAGAAGGCGGTTCTTTCCACGTTGATGGCGAAGGCACTGTATTGACGACTGAAATGTGTTTGTTGAGTGAAGGTCGTAATCCGCACATGAGCAAAGAAGAAATCGAACAAAAATTGTGCGATTATTTAAACTGTGAAAAAGTACTTTGGTTAGGGGACGGGATCGATCCAGAGGAAACAAACGGTCACGTGGATGACGTAGCCTGCTTCGTTCGTCCGGGTGAAGTGGCTTGTATCTATACTGAAGATGAAAATAGTCCATTCTATGAAGCCGCGCAAGCAGCTTACAAGCGTTTGGTTGATATGACGGATGCGAAAGGCCGCAAACTAAAAGTTCATAAAATCTGCTGCCCAATCGAAAACGTTCAAATCGATGGCAACTTCAAGATTGATTATGTAGAAGGAACAATGCCGCGTGAAGATGGCGACATCTGTATCGCTTCTTACATGAACTTCTTGATTACGAACAATGGGGTAATCGTACCGCAATACGGCGACAAGAATGATGCTTTAGCATTAGAACAATTAGAAATGATCTTCCCAGATAAAGAAATCGTGGGCGTAAATACAGTAGAAGTTGTTTATGGTGGCGGAAATATTCATTGTATCACCCAACAACAACCGAAAAGATAAGGGGGATACAAATGTCAAAAATCGTTATCGCGCTTGGAGGAAACGCCCTTGGCAATTCTGCCAATGAGCAGCTGACTAAAGCCGAATTAGCAGCAAAATCAATCGCTAATCTAATCACCGCTGGACATCAAGTCGTGATTGCTCACGGAAACGGTCCACAGGTCGGAAAAATCCGTTTGGCTTTTGAAGAAACCAGCAAATCAGCGGAAGATACAATGCCGTTTCCAGAATGTACTGCGATGAGCCAAGGCTATATCGGCTATCACTTGCAGCAAGCTATTGATGAAGAGTTGGTTTCACGCGGATTAAACGATATTCCAGTTGTGTCGATGCTGACACAGGTTGTGGTTGATCCAAAAGATCCAGCATTTGCGAATCCGACAAAACCGATCGGCGGGTATTACACTGAAGAAGAAGCCAAAAAACTGATGGATGAAAGCGACGATGTTTATGTCGAAGACGCAGGTCGCGGTTGGCGACGTGTCGTACCTTCACCAAAACCAGTCGATATCTATGAAAAAATTAGCTTACAAACCTTAGTCGACGCGGGGCAAGTCGTGATCGCCTGTGGTGGAGGAGGCATTCCGGTGATTTACGAAGGCACGCGTTACAAAGGTGTAGATGCCGTGATTGATAAGGATTTTGCTGCAGCGAAAATGGCTGCATTGATCGATGCCGATGTCTTCATTATCCTAACAGCCGTAGATCATGTCTTCGTCAACTTTGGCAAGCCTGATCAAAAAGCGTTGGAAACAACGTCTGTAACAGATATGAAGCAATACATCAGCGAAGACCAATTCGCGCCAGGTAGTATGCTGCCAAAAGTGGAAGCAGCTATCGACTTCGCCGAATCAAAAGCCGGCCGTCGTGCGATCATTGCTTCATTGGAAAAAGCTTCAGAAACACTGGATGGAAACAGCGGAACAACCGTACAGATGTAATAAAACGGCTCATGTCTTTCTCAATTTGAAAAAGACATGAGTTTTTTGACATTTTTAAAATGATATAATGGGGAAAAAGCGATTGGAGCAAATCATTGAAGGATTCTACGATTGAACGCGTTTGGAGTATAATTTTGGGATTAGGATTAGGAACTCTTTTCATAATTTTGAATATTTTTCTTAATATGAGCTTTACTACTGCTCAAGCGATTGATTGGAGCAAAGGTAGGATGTTTGCTAATTTGTTCTGTTGTCTTCTAGCTGTTGTGAGTGTATGGATATTGCTTTTTGCCCTTAAAAAAATAAGTGGTATTACTTTCAAGCTAGATTCTTTTTCCAAAAAAAGTTTAGTGACCATTTTTTTTGGCTTAGTAATCTATCGTTTACTTACCATACTGTGTTTTCATTTTATGATGCAAAAGGGAATGAGTACTACGATTAATGATCAAATGTTAAATCAATCCTTCAAGGGAGTTCCTCTGTTTGTAGTAGTTTTTATTTACGGTTTTTGCACACCTATTATGGAGGAGATGGCTTTTCGAGGTGGGATAATTGGACTTGTCTTCAAAAAAAATCAAATGCTCGGAATACTTTTTTCAAGCATTCTTTTTAGTGCGCTGCATAATCCTTCAGAAGTATTTAGTTGGATCATTTATGGTGGTTTTGCGCTGATAGTTGGATATGCTTATAGTAAAACCAAAGAGCTTGGCGTTCCCGTTGCTATTCACATACTCAACAATGTCATTGGTATAGTAGGGCTGCTTCTGCATTAGCACATCTACTTTATCTAGTCATGAGTAGTTTATTGATTACCAATTGTTAGAGGAATGTTCATCCTAAAATTGAACCGGTTCAAAAATATTCTTGAAATCTATTGTAATTCTTGAAATCGTTTGCTATTATTCTTTTTTGAACCGGTTCAAAAATGAATAATAGGGAGTTTTATTATGAATCTTGTAGACAAGCTATCGGAAAAATTATTGCCCATTGTGTCAAAAATCAATAATCAGCGCCATCTCTTAGCCATTCGTGATGCCTTTATCATTACTATGCCGCTTGTAATGGCTGCCTCTTTTATGGTCTTATTAAATGCTTTAATTTTTTCTAATGCAGCAGTGCAAAAAATTATTGATTTGAGCATTTTATCCGAATTAGCGGTGATCGTTAATAATGGGACAATGAGTATTCTAGCGGTAATTGTTTGCTACAATATCGGCGTAAATTTAGCCAATTATTATATCAAGACAAAGGCCATTGATGATCCTGCTTTTAATGCTGTTCACGCGGGTGTCTTAAGCTTAGCAACGATGTTCATTTTGATGCCAGTTAACACATTGGTTACACTGACAGATGGTACAACGGCTGAAGTGGGAGGCGTTTTTTCTCAGGAATTGACTTCTAGTTCAGGTTTAGCTACAGCCATGATTTGTGCATTATTAAGTACCGAGTTGTTCGTCCGATTCGCAAAATTTAAAAAATTTAAGATCAAAATGCCAGACGGCGTGCCGCCTGCAGTAGCGACGTCATTCAATTCGCTAGTTCCTGAAGTGCTAGTCATTTTAATTTTTGGAACGTTTGTTTTCGTCTTAAATAAAGCGACTGGCATGAATGTACCTGATTTAATTAACTTAGCGATCCAGACACCATTAAAGGGCTTTGTATTATCCGTTCCAGGGATGCTGTTCATCCAATTCTTCTCTGATTTTCTATGGGTATTCGGAATGCATGGTTCTAGCATTTTGGCTCCCATTAAACAGGCACCGATGCTGCAATCGATCGAAGAAAACATGCTGGCGTTTCAAAATCATGAAGCCATTCCCAATATTATTACCGAACCTTTTGCGAATGCTTTTGGTTTGATTGGCGGCGGCGGATGTATTCTTCCATTAGTGATTGCCATTCTGTGGGTTTCTAGACGGAAAGATCAGCGCCAAGTAGCCAAGCTTGGCTTAACGACCTGTATGTTTAATATTACGGAACCGGTAATGTTTGGGCTTCCTGTCGTAATGAATCCAATCTTCATGATTCCATGTGCGATAATCCCTTCGATTAATTTGATTATTGCTTATTTCGCGACAAGTATTGGGTTGGTAGGCAAGACGGTAGCAGCAGCGCCTTGGATTACACCACCGGTTATCCAATCATTCATTGCGACTGGTGGAAATGTAATGGCCAGTGTACTAACGATCTTATTGATTGTACTGGATGTATTTCTATTTATGCCATTTGTGATCGCTTCAAATAAGGAAGCGCAAATGAGAGGAGAAGAGTTACTTGGGTAATTATCCTTACCAAAATCCTGAACGAACGATTCGAGAACGTGTTCGTGACCTTTTAGATCGAATGAGCTTGGAAGAAAAAGTCGGCCAAGTGAATCAGCATCTTTATGGCTGGGAGTGCTATGAAAAACAATCGGATGATCAAATTCTATTCACAGACAAATTCAAAGAGCACGTGAAATGGGGGGGCGGCATAGGCGCGTTGTACGGACTGTTTCGTGCTGATCCCTGGTCTAAGGTTGGGTTTGAAAATGGCATTGCTCCAGAAAAAAGCTGGAAACTAGTTAATCAAATACAGGAATACGTGATCAGTCAATCACGTTGGAATATTCCTGCATTGATTGTCGAAGAGTGCCCCCATGGACATCAAGGATTGGGTGGAGTTTCCTATCCGACAAATATTGGACGGGGAAATAGCTTTAATTCTGAACTTATCAAGCAGTCAAGTCAGTTGATGGCACGGGAATTGGCGGCTAAAGGGGTCCATTTGGCCCTTGTTTCAACATTGGATTTAGTTAAGGACCCGCGTTGGGGACGCTCTGAAGAATGCTTTGGGGAAGATCCAATTTTAGCTTCGAAGATGAGCGAGGCAGTTGTAGCAGGATTTCAAGGAGACTTGATTTCTGAAGAAGCCAGTTATTTAGACCAAACGGTTGCTGAAATCAATCGCCGACCAGAGCAAATCGGCGTGGTGTTGAAGCATTGCATTGCTCAGGGGGAAGCGTTAGGCGGACATAATTCTGGAACGGTGACGATTGGAAATCGGGAGTTCAACGACGTTTATTTGCCGCTGCTAGCGAGTACTCGTAACGCAATGGGTGTCATGGCTGCGTACAATGATGTGGACGGAGTGCCTTGTCATATCAATGGTCAGCTATTCCAAAAAACACTGCGAGAACAGCTAGGCTATCAAGGGATCGTCATGGCGGATGGCATTGCGTTAGACCGATTGCAGGATGTTTTTGCTGACAAAGTGAACAGTGCGAACGCTGCCTTAAAAGCTGGTGTGGATTTGAGTCTTTGGGATGAGACCTATTTAACAATTGCGGAAGGTGTAAATACTCACATTATTTCGGAAGAAAATTTGAATGAAGCCTGCGCTCGTGTATTAGGAATCAAATTTTTATTAGGTCTGTTTGATGATCCATTCATCAAGGACCCGAGTAAAACATTTTCTAAACTCATTTCTGAATCGAAGGCACTAAATTTGAAAACAGCGGAAGAATCATTGACCTTACTCAAAAACAATGGAATTTTACCTTTGCAGCAGTCAATGAAAAAAATCGCGGTAGTGGGACCAAACGCGGATAATATTTATGCGCTGTTAGGGGATTACTCCGCACCTCAGACTTCTGATATGCAGAAGCAAACTATTTTCCGCGAAATCCAAAAAGCTTTTGCCGCGACGGAAGTCGTTTACGCGGAAGGCTGTGAGGTTCGTAACAAGCAAAACCAGCAGGAAAAAATCAACACTGCGGTCGCTGCCTGTCAGGATGCAGAGGGAATCGTTTTAGTTCTAGGTGGTTCAAGCGCGCGTAATTTTGATATGGAATTTTTGAACAATGGAGCGGTATCCTCTAAGGGAATCAATATGGATTCCGGAGAAAACGTTGACGTTGCTTCATTAACTTTGGGCGGTCAGCAGTTGGCACTTCTAAAAAAGCTACATGAGCTGGGAAAACCGATCGTGACAGTTCTGATTCAAGGCCGAACCTATGATATTCAAGAAGTTGAGAAGCTTTCTGATGCGGTGTTAGTTGGCTGGTTCCCGGGGCAAGAAGGTGGCGCAGCCATTGCTCGAACCCTACAAGGAATAAACAATCCAAGTGGGCGACTTAGTGTCAGCTACCCGCGGAATACAGAACAATTGCCCGTCTACTATTATCAAAGAGCCGCATCAAAAAAAGATGACTACTACGACGAACCTGGTTCTCCGTTGCATGAATTTGGTTATGGGCTCAGCTATACGAGTTTTTCTTACGAGAACTTGCAAGTCAACACAGAGTCTGACAAAATAATCATAAGTCTTACTGTAAGAAATGACGGAGAAGTTGCTGGGAAAGAATCAGTCCTGTTGTTTGTTCGATTGTTCGGTGGATCAGTCATTCAACGCCACAAACAACTGAAAGAGTTTATTAAAATCGAATTGGCACCGCGTGAAACAACCGAGGTCACCTTTAGATTGCCAAAAAAAGCCCTTTGTTACACCGATTTGGATCAAGTGTATAAACAAGCGGATGGGTGTCGAGTGATGGTGAAACATCTTTCAGAAGAAATTTATTTTGCTGACTAGCGGTTAAACTCCAGTCTACTTTCATGCAGTATTAACATGAGTAAGAAAGGAAAAATGAGATGTCATCTATTCGGAAAGTTGCGGAATTGGCGGGGGTATCCTTAGGTAGCGTGTCGCGCTATCTCAATGGTCATCAGCTGAAAGAACAGAATATGAAAAAAATCGCGGCTGCCATTAAGGAGCTGGATTATAAAGAGAATATTATCGCCAAAGGACTAAAAAACAATCGTAGTTTTTCTGTGGGCTTTTTGATGAACAGCATCTCTAGTCAATTTGGTGCAGAGGTCGTCAGTGGAATCGAAGAGGTCATGGAGAAACATGGCTACTCTGTTTTATTGAGCGGATTTAAGGGCGATGTCTCTCTGGTGGATCAAAAGATTGACTATTTAATCCAACATGCAGTGGATGGTTTAATTGTTTTCATGTCCGAACAAGATTGGGATGGAATGGAGCGTTTAGCTGAATTACCTATTCCCGTATTAACGATTAACAGTCCTGTGAAACTTCCTGGTGTTGATCGTGTTCAGGTGGACGATCGAAAAAGTGTCCGCAAGGTAGTAGAACAGTTCGTTCACGAAGGGCACACACAAATCGGTATTTTAGCTGCTCCGCAAAATGACTATGTAGCGAGAGAGCGATTATTGGGTGCCAAGCAAGCGGTTGAGCAACACTCTGATGTTTCTTTGGTGATTGAATATGGGGATTATTCACGAATCAGCGGCTATCTGGGTAGCGAAAAATTGCTGAAACAGGATATTACCGCACTAATTGTGACAAACTACAATATGATGACAGGCGTTCTGGAGTATTTACAGCACTCTAAACTTTCTGAACAAAAAAAGCTCAGTTTAGCTCATTATGATTACACAAGTGAGATGGCTGAATTATTGGCAGACCGAATTATTATAAAAGCGCCAACAAAAGAAATTGGCCAACGTTCTGCGCAAATGCTGTTGGATCGTATGAATGAAGAGCAGCCCTCGGAAGGGAAAAACGAGATTATCGAGAATGAGATTTTTGGCCTTTAACAACCAATCAATGGTATTTAGGATGGCGATTCATGCTGAAATGAATCGCTATTTCTAAGAAATAAATCAATTTTAGTCAGCGTTAAGATATGAACGAACTAAATAAAATAGAAACTGAATAAGGAGATACATGATGCTTCAATTTCCAAAAGATTTTTTATGGGGTGCTGCCACAAGTGCACCTCAATCAGAAGGTGCTGCAAGTAAGGATGGAAAGAGTCCGACAACTTGGGACAAGTGGTTTGAAATGGAGCCTGAGCTTTTTTATGATCAGGTTGGTCCAGAAAATACTTCAAACGTATATGCGTTGTACAAAGAAGAAGTTGCAAATATGAAGGCGATGAAGTTGAATTCTTATCGCACATCCATTGCTTGGGCGCGATTGCTGCCGGATGGTAAAACACTTAATCCCAAAGCGGTGACCTTTTACCGCTCTTATTTTCAAGAGCTTGTAGCGAATGGGATCGAGCCGATCATTAATTTATTCCATTTCGACATGCCTTGGTGGCTGATGGAAAAGGGTGGTTGGGAAGTAAGAGAATCAACTGATCATTTTGCCAATTATGCAAGTGTTGCTTTCGAACAGTTCGGTGACATCGTAAAAAAATGGGTCACATTCAATGAGCCGCTGGTACACATCGAATGTGGGTACTACGGGGATGCTCATTGGCCAAAGGTTCGAGACTTTAAACGTGCCTTACAAGTTGGCTATCATACAATGCTGGCCCATGCTAAAGCAGTGGAAGCTTTTCGACTTTCACGCTACAATGATGGGAAAATCGGGATCATTTTGAACTTGTCGCCTGTCTATCCCAAAAGTGATTCGCAAGAAGATGTTGAAGCGGCTAAATGGGCTGATCATATTTATATTCGCAGCTTTTTAGACTGTGCAGTTAAAGGATATTTTTCCGAGGAGTTTGTTCAAAAATTGAAAGCTTCGGATTTATCACCTGAAACGAATGAAGGGGATAAAACAATCTTCAAAAACAACACGGTGGACTTTATCGGCTGCAATTATTATCAGCCGCTGAGAGTACAAGCCGTTTCAGAGGAAAAGAAAGTTGAAACAATAAATGGTCCTCACGATTTATTCCAAGGGTATGATTGGCCTCAAAAACGAGTGAATCCTCATCGTGGCTGGGAAATCTATCCACGTGGGATTTATGACATTGCGATGCGGCTAAAAAATGATTATGAAGAAATCCCTTGGTACATTTCCGAAAATGGAATGGGGGTTTCGCAAGAAGAGTCCTTTGAGGATGCGGATGGAATCATTCAAGATGACTATCGAATCACATTCATTCAAGACCACTTGGAAGAGCTGCATCGGGCAATTTCTGAAGGAGCGAATTGCTTTGGTTATCATCTATGGACATTTTCAGATTGCTGGAGTTGGTTGAATGCGTTTAAAAATCGTTACGGATTTTACCGTGTGGATTTGGCGAATGACTATAAAAGAACTCCTAAAAAATCAAGTTTCTGGATGTCTGAAGTCATCGAAAGAAATGGTTTTGAAAAGTGACCGTTGCTTGGAGCAAAATGAAAAATACCGACTGCTCGGATGTCTGAGCAGTCGGTATTTTTCATTATCTTGGTAATGTTGATTTTGGGATTTGAAGTAACAGCGTTTCCACATCTCTTGATATCAATCGCTGCATGCTTTCTTTATACTGACTTAAATCCAAAGACGCTACCTTCTCCTGTATTAACGGGATTAATTCGGGTTTGGCATGCGCCAAATGAATTAAATAAGGAATGCATTGGCGAACGACTGGGGCTTTGGGATCGTCTAGGACCGCCAAAATTTCATCGAGATGTGCTTCGATATTTTTTTGCGAATCCCAGCGTGCGTTGATCATAAAAAATTTGAAGGCACGTCCACGGCCGCAGGATCGATCTGCGGTGAGGGCAGGAAGAAACACCTCCAGATTACCCGCGTAGATTGGTTCTGCGATACATTCAGCTTCTAATTGTTTGAAAGCGGCCATAGCTTCTTTTGTGTCCTTTGATATCAATAGTTCTAATACATCCTTCATGATTTCGCTCCTTTTCAAGTCTTCTAACATTAACTATAGCAAAAACAGTCGCCAATTTGGCGACTGTTTATTAATCTCTATCTCTTTCTTTTTCAACCTGCTTTTTCAGATCATTGATTTGCTTATCTAGGTCTTTACTTTGATTTTTTGTGTCATTGATCTGATCTTTGACCGCATTCAACGCTGAGTCACGTGCCGCTTTTTCATGAGCATATTCGGCTTCCTTATTACGGTAAACGTTCGTATACTGGTCAGAAAGCGTACCACCGGAAGGCTCGACCTGTTGAACGAGGGCGAAAACCTGCTGGGCGTACTGATCAAAGGTTTGCCAGTTATCCTGAGAATCGGTCACGATGATCTCAAATTGACTGAGAGTATCGATTCGATCAGAGATCAGCTGGTTGCTGAAGGTTGTAGCTTCTTCCACCATCGGCGTACTCAGCTTGGCGGCGGTCAATTCATTGGCCTTCTGTTTCGCCAATGTATCAATATTAGCCGTTGCTGTTTGTAGTGCATTTTGTCGAGTAGCTAAGACTTGCTTTGTTTGACTTGAACGAGTGACTAGCTGTCCGCCAACTTTTTGTACAGAAGACGGCATTTGGAAATCAACATCTTCTTTGCCATTATTCAAAAGATCCATCGTTTGCTTGAAGATCTCTTTGGTAGCTTGACCAACACTAGTGTTGTCTTGCGGCTGCGGTGTATCATCACCGGCCCATACAGCTACCGTGTAATGGGGAGTGGCACCGACTGTCCATAAATCCTTCGCTTCATCGGTTGTCCCGGTCTTGACTGCCCAATATTGATTGTGTGCCAAGGTCAAGCCAGCGGCTGTTCCGTCCGCATTTTGATGGACAGCTTTCATCGTGTCGATTGTTAAATAAGCCGCATCGTCGCTGTAAATTTTCTGTTGGGCAAGGTCGTTCTGAGAAAATACCTCTTGACCATTATCCTTGCGCTTGATAGTTTGGATGTTCATCGGTGCGCGGTAATTTCCCTGATTTACTAAAGTCGCGATTCCGCTAGCCATTTCCTGCGTTGTTGCTCCGTAGGTCATTCCACCGACAGCGATAATAGGATTGTCATCTTCCACATCCAAACCTGTAAATTGCATTTGGGCAAGTGGCTGGTAGACGGGTTCCTTCAATTCGTTGCGGTTTTCATCCGCTAATTTATAAGCTACGACGTTAGAGGAAACCGCCAGAGCGTTTCTCAATGTTAAATTCCCTTTAGAGCTATTATAAACATTATTTGGATACGTATTATTCGGACGATCATCTGAGACCGCACTGGTTTCCAATAATCCCCGTTCATATGCTGGGGCATAGGACACCAGCGGCTTGATCGCTGAACCAGGCTGACGGTAGGAAAGGAAAGCGCGGTTGTAATGATTGCCATCCTCACCGCGGCCGCCGATACTGGCTACCACATCGCCTGTTTGATTATCGATCACGGTCATCGCCGCCTGTTTCGTATAAAAATTATTGTCACCGCCGCGATCCTGCCACGCATTCATGACATTGCTGACAATTCCCTGCAATTGATCGTGCAGTCCCGTGTCAATGTTGGTGCTAATCTGATAGCCGCCGGATAGAATCCGTTGGTAGACTTTGTTATAAGCCGTTTGATATTCTTTGTTGTAGCGATCTTCCTCTTCCTTCGAATCAAATTGGTATTGGAAGCGGAAGTCCTGCTGGCCCATCAGAATTTTTGTTGTCGAATCAACTGCCAAAGCAACCTCGTTATTGTCTAATTGATTGTTCAAAGCGTTGCTGTGAATCTTAGCGGTAAAGTCATCTGCCACCGCTTTATCGTATTGCTCCTTTGTGATGTAACCTTGGGCGTTCATTTCCTTTAGGATCAATTTTGCCCGCTTCAACGCATTTTTCTTGTTGGTCGTTGGATCAAAGATGCCAGGATTGT
Organism: Enterococcus sp.; assembly: GCF_032555305.1. Classification (GTDB taxonomy): domain Bacteria; phylum Bacillota; class Bacilli; order Lactobacillales; family Enterococcaceae; genus Enterococcus_A. Next base: position 2,247 of record NZ_JAWGOQ010000030.1, on the reverse strand, counting down.
TAGTTACCCCTACCAGAGTCGCTTTTTCTAAAAGGCTGGTATCGTTGATGGATTTACCAAAATAGACTTTCGCTGCGGCATTGATCCCATAGGCGCCGTGACCGAAATAAACGTTATTCAAGTAGTATTCCAAGATTTGATGCTTCGTAAATTTCTTTTCTAATGACTGAGCCATGACCATCTCTTCGATTTTACGAGAAATCGAGACTTCCGGTGTCAAATAGATATTTTTCACCAGCTGCTGGGTGATGGTAGAAGCTCCGCGAACCCCGCGACCTGTCGCTGCATTTAGCGCAACAGTCAGTAATCCTTGCGTGTCGACGCCGTTATGTTCATAAAAACGTTTGTCTTCAATAGAGATCAGTGCTTGGGATACTAATGGGTCCATCTTGTCATACGTCAAATAATCGCGTTCCTGTGTTTTCAGTTCCTTAATGACCTGCCCATTTTTATCCAAGATCGTTGTAGGATGGTACTGCTTGAAGTCGCTCTCTTGGATCTTTGCCGCATGTTCCTCGCCCGCATCGATCGCGGCGGTAACTTCTTTTCCGTATTTTTGGAAAAAGAAAATCGTTCCAGCAATCACCATCAACAGCATCACTGCAAGTACACTTAGCGAAATCTTGGTTGATTTTGCCAGCTTTTTGCGTGGTTCTTTTGTCTCTGCTGTTCGGTCTTTCTTTTCTTTTTTTCTTTGATGTCGTTCTTGTCTCTTTGCCATATCCGCCTATCCTTATAAAATCATTTCTTCTAGTGTAATAGAAAATGACAAGAATAACTATCATAATCATATTTTTCCAAGAAAAATTTAGATTATTTCATAAAAATAGGCTAGTATTCATCAGAAATACTTGACGCTCGCTTAATTAGTCGCCACAATAAGTAAGAGAAGAGGTGACCCATGAACACATCAAAAAAATGGTTGATCTTTTGGGGCGTGCTGGCTGCTTTATTTGTCGGGATTTTTGGCGTTGTCCTGAGCGGGAACTTTCCACAATTCACGATTCCCTTCAGTGTCTTCGCTAGTGACGATAAAGCCAAAAAGAAAGAAGAATTACCGAAATTAAAAGTATTGGCACTAAGAGATATCAATGATCAAACATTATTAGAAGAACAAACGAAAAAAATTGAAGACTTAAATAAGGAATTTGAAGACAAAAACAATTTTTCCAGTTCGCAGGCGATGGCTTCTGCCATTGAAAAAGTCTATGGACCAGCGAAAAATTCAAAAAATATTTTCGATCTTTATCGAAAAATCTACCCAATGGTGAGTTCGGATGAAAACGGCTTTGTCAGTGTCAGTCTGATTGGCTTTGGTCAGCGTTTAGTCAATGATCAGCCTTTAACGACGCAGCGACAAGTCTGGAGCTTTACAGATACCAGCGGATCCCGTCACGATTATACAGTGAGTCTGCGCTTTGATGGAAATGAATTGGCGGATCTGACCACTGAGGAGGGCAGTGACGTCAAATCAGTCATCACCAAGGATGATACCTATCTGGATAAATCCGCTGATTTTGAGACGGCTTGGACTGAAGTCGTTCGTCGCGGAACGGATACCCAGCTGTATCGGGAAATGAAGAAAGCTGGTATGGATAAGGATCAAACGGAGTTTAAGGCTTTGGAAAAGAGCATTGATATTACTGATCAAAGTGGTTTTTTTGAATTATTCAGAGATACCCGCGGAGATTTGGCTCATGCCTATCTTTCTGGCTTTTACCACACGAATACACCAACGGACGGACAATCGGACTACTATTTCCGCGTGCCGACATCTGAAAAAAATATTGCAGAATTTGTCGTTGTCTATGATCGCCTGCAACAGAAGATCGTTTCGATCAATCGCCAATAATGTTAATGTGTGGTCGATCATTAACGAAAGAAGTAATTGAAAAGAGTAAACACAAAAGGAAGCATCGAAACAATTTGATGCTTCCTTTTTGTATTGTACAGAATGCGATAAAAAACGCTATCTTACTTAAATATCCAAGCATGTTTTATGAGAGGAAGTTGCCAATCAATTTATTAAAGATATTATAAAATATATGGTATTTAGCGACAGTTTTTCGTCATAATTCAAAGATTTTTTTTGAATTTTGATGGATTATAGAAATATATCACAATAATTGTTATATTTGGAGCAACAGGAAAATAACCCAAAAGATCACATTCTTAGAGGTGGGGAAATTGAGAGAGCAATTCCTGTAATTAGACATGTTTATTGGACATGTTCATTTGATAGGGGGT
>NZ_JAWGOQ010000029.1:0-68191 GCF_032555305.1 Enterococcus sp. | reverse complement strand
TGTTTTGCGTTTGGTGATAAAAATCGGTGATGCGTGTTTCTAGTGTTTTTGGTTTTAGGTTGAATAGCTGCCGGAACGACAGAGGTTGTACATACATTGTTTCTCATCCTTTCGTTTTCTTAGTAGAGGAGGGCGGCCGCGTTACCGCCGCTCATCAAAAGTTATTGTTTAAAAAATAATTCGTTCAATCGTTTCGACGTACTTGGCGCTTTCCACGGTGTGGAAGAGCTCCGCGCCGTCTTTCTGACAAAGCTTCACGTTGGTCATGCGTTCTAGCAGACCTTTGGTCTCTGTGTCTGTTTTGGTAGTGTCAGGATCGTTGAAGCTCCAGATTTGGTTCTTGCCAAAGCTATTTTTGAATGTTGCGACGATTTTTAGCATTCGTTTTTCTCCTCTCTAATTTTTATTTGGTATAACGTGCTTGGCTGGTTAAGATCACGCCATACAACTCGCTGCCTTCTACCGATAGTTCTTTCATGATTTCGCCTAGCTCCAAAACTTTTTCCTCACTGGGCTCTTCGATCACATTCGAGAAGCTGATTTTCTTCACTTTCTCTCCGCCTGCGTCGATCTCTACTTGTAGTTTGTTTCCGATGTGTTGAATCATTATTGTTTCCTCCTGTTTGATTTTTTGTTCCGGCCGGTGACTAAACGATAATCCTGAACGCAAACTAGGTCAAAACGGGCAAAATTACATTTGAGGGTCAAAATTGCAGGGTTTTCATCGCGATTTTTCTAAGAATCGCTTAGTATCGGGATTTTCGTTACATTAAAATGAAATGAGTGCGCAATTTTCATACCCTAAAACAATTTTGCCCACTTTGACACATTTTGTGTTTTATGCATTTAACAGGAATGCTGATTTAACGTTATTTCACAAAGAAAACGCCTTCAAAAAAATATTTTATTTCTTTTTCCAGCTTAAGGTTTTCTTAATAAATACCTACTAATTTTCTTGAATGGACACTGTAAAAGAGCGTTACGAAGGCGTAAAAAATGCTTACTCAGAATGATAGAATTGGGATATTAAGAAATTTGGGCTAAAAAATTAGGATAGGATGCTTCAATAATAATCAAGTAGGGAAAATGACAGTAAAATTTAACTTCAAAAGACAATAATAAGAGGATGGAAGCGGTGGTTGAGGCATGTAGACTATTGGTAAGAAATAATGCAGACGTTGATTTAGAGACGTTAGAAGAAAGAAATATTGATTATTTGAAGCTAGGGATTAATCCATTTTTTCGCTAAGCTAGTTAATGTGCTGAGCAGATCCACAGGCTATTCATTTTATCAGCGGATTGCTGTAAAAGGCGGAAAGAATTGGATGATTGTTGTTGGAACCTTCATAATCGGTGATGGAGTGATCAGTCTTCTGATTCTGCTTTTTTCAGCGTCTTCTATGTTACTTTTGCGTTCAATGAACAAAGAATATAGTTGCGTCTTTGCTCTGATTTATACTGACGATCGTAAATATGGTTTCTGTTATTCAAAAAAAAGTAAAGTTGAAGAATTTTATGATTTATTTGGAATAATGGAGTATATCGGCAAGTTGACATAATGAAAATTAAGCATTTTGACTATAAAATGACCTGCTGAAAAATAAGCTCTTAGAAATCGATTTTTGATTACTAGGTGTTTGTTCGGCTTCTAAAAATTAGTAATCTGAGGTTGTCTGTAACACACTTTTTCGGACAGCATTTACAGCGTCCAAGAAACGACTTGGTTTGTTTCTTGAACGCTTTTTATTCATTTTTTTATGATTTATTAAATTATTGGGATGAAATGTATTGGTATTAAGCAGTTTTCCTGTTCTTTTTTGTCAACCTTCTATTTAGAATTAGAACTATAGGGATAGTATTTTGTTCCTTGGATTATGATAATCCAAAAAGAATTTGAATAACAGTGTGACTGAATCTCTTTGTTATTAAGTTTTATATGTGTTTAGCAAGTTACATTTTGAATTTTCGAATATTTTTAGGAGGTAAGGGTATGAAGAAAATGATTCGTTGCTTTATTGTCTATCTATTATTAGCTCCAGTGGTATCACCAACAATTGAGGTTGTTTTTGCTGAGATTAAGGAAACTGCCGAAACCTCTAGTATATCAGAAACGAAGTCATCTACTACTGATCAAAAAGAGCAACCGGAACAAACAACCATGGACTCTACTCAACCGTTTTCGTCACAAGATAACTCGAAAATCTCTGAAATTCCTACTTCAACATCTGAAAAGAATCAAACGATATCTGATGTATTAACAAAATCTTATACTGAGAATGTAGAAAAGTCATTAAAAGCCATTGTCCCTGAGCCCACTCCATCTATTTCTGTTATTTTGGAAACGGAACAACTGATAAATTTTGATCCCGCTGCATCGTATAAACTGCTATTTAATTATGACGAAAGGTCGGTTAGTGGTACGCCTGATTTTGTGATTGACGATGAAATGCATGGAAAGGTATGGAGCATCATTCGTCTAGGAAATGGTACTACGACTGAAAATAGTGTTGCACAAAGACTAACTATACCTCGTCGTAACTCAATTTATGAAGAGCGAATAGGTGCGGTGGATGAAAGTAAAGCCGGTGCAGAAGATGGACAGCTGACAGGTGTTACCTTTGAGCAAGAATACCGACCTTTAGGTACTAATCAATGGCTATCGGGGACAAGTAATGGGAAAATTACAAATCTAAAACCTGGAGACTATCAGATTCGTACAAAATCATTTAATGGGCGTTTTGCTAGCTTACCTCTAGTACGGACCATTCGGGCTAGCGCTAGTGTGCAGGAAGAAACACCGAATATCGGTATTAATTATAAAGCAGAAGAATTAACAAACTTTGATTCAAATGCTTCTTACAAGTTAACACATGGGTCAAATGAAAAGCGAGTAAGCGGGACGGATAACTTCAAGATTGAAGAAGATATGTTTGGCAAGGTTTGGAATGTTTTTCGGTTGGGAAATGGCAGTACGACGCAAAACAGTGAAGCTCAAAGTCTAACCATTAAACATCGGACACCGCTTCATGAAAGTAATGTGACTCCAAAGGATGAAAGCGCGGCTGGGAAACAGGATGGCGAGTTAAGCGGTGTAGACTTAGATCGTGAATACCGTCCGGTTGGAACCACGGACTGGTTACCTGGTTCTTCCAACGGGACCGTAAAAAACCTAGCTCCAGGCGAGTATGAAATTCGTTATACCGCTCGAGAAGACATTCAACGCTTTGCCAGTTTGCCGATTAAAAAGACGATCAAAGCGGGACTACCAAGGGAAGAAACACCAAAGATAACGATTAATTATGAAACAGAACAATTACTGAACTTTGATCCGAGTGCCAGCTATAAGCTGACGTTTGGAACAACCGAAAAAAGTGTAAGTGGAACAGATCGCTTCAATATTGAAGAGGAGATGTTCGGTAAGGTTTGGAAAGTTTATCGATTGGGTAATGCTAGTACGACCCAAGACAGTGAAGCGCAACAATTGACAATACCTCATCGTCTACCACTTTATGAGAACATGGTAGAAGTGCAGGATGAAAGTGCGGCTGGAGAAAAAGACGGAATGTTGATCAATGTTGATCTAGAGCGTCAATATCGCCCAGCGGGAACACAAAAATGGCTCGCTGGCTCTCAAACAGGAAAAATCGAAAATTTAGCCCCAGGCGAGTATGAAATTCGTTATAAGGCACAACCAACCAGGAAGAATTTTGCCAGTTTACCAATCAAAAAGACGATCAAAGCAGGATTACCAAGGGAAGAGACACCAGAAATAACGATTAATTATGAAACAGAAGAATTATTGAACTTTGATCCGAACGTCTCATACAAGTTATTGTATGGGTCAAATGAAGTGCAAGTAAGCGGAACGAATGTTTTTACTATTAAAGAGGAGATGTTCGGTAAAGGATGGAGGATTATTCGAAAGGGAAATGGTAGTACGACACAGGATAGTGAGGCGCAAAATTTAACGATACCACACCGATTACCTCTTTATGAGGACATGGTAAAGGTGCAGGATGAAAGTGCGGCTGGAGAAAAAGACGGGGTGTTGATCAATGTCGATCTTGATCGTCAGTATCGCCCAGCAGGTACACAAGAATGGCTCGTCGGCTCTCAAAATGGGAAAATCGAGAATTTGGCACCAGGCGAGTATGAAATTCGTTATAAAGCTCAACCAGGCAATAAGAAATTCGCCAGTTTGCCGATCAAAAAGACGATCAAAGCAGGACTGCCAAGGGAAGAGACACCAGAAATAACGATTAATTATGAAACAGAAGAATTACTGAACTTTGATCCGTCAGCATCCTACAAACTAACATATGGTCAAACCGAAAAAATAATTAGCAGTACAGAAATTTTTGCTATAGAAGATCCAATGTTTGGTGAAGACTTTGAAGTGATCCGACTAGGCGATGGAAACACCACCCAAGATAGTAAGTCGCAAAAGGGAAGTGTCAACGCCCGTCCGAAGCTCGATGAAAAAGTGATCACTGTTGAAAATGAAAGTATTTTCGGATTAAGCGACGGGAAACTAATGGGAGTAAACCCTGATCTTGAGTTTCGAAAAAAAGGCAGTAAGGATTGGACTGCTGGTGTAATAAGTGGAATCGTTGAAAATCTATCATCAGGCGATTATGAAATCCGTTATTCTGCTAGTCAAGCAGATAGGCGTTTTGTTAGTCAGCCAATTACCAAAACAATCAAAGCCGGGCCAGAAAGAGAAGCAACACCGACTGTTCAGATTAATTACGAGCAAGAATTATTAAGCAATTTTGATAAGAAAGCGAAATATCGTTTGACCTGCGAATCGACCGAACGTAAGGTTAGTGATGTGGAAATATTGAAACTGGATGAAGCAATGCTCAACGGTAAAGAGTGGAAAATTATTCGACTAGCTGACGGAGAAGAGTCGGCAAATAACGAACCACAGTTGTTGAGTATTAAGCAGCGACCAATAATGCCTGAAAGTAAGATTTCAGTTGTAAATGAAAGTCGGAAAGGCAAGAGTGATGGGCGTTTAGAAGGGATCACTGGTGAATTTGAATACCGAAAAGAAGGAACTTCAAACTGGCTTAAGGGAAACCAAAATGGCCTAGTTGACTCTCTAGCTACAGGCAACTATCAGATTCGATTAGCTGCTAGTGATGAAATGGAACAGTTTGCTAGTCTTTCGATTACTAAAACGATTCATGCTGGTCCCGTTTTAGAAGCAAATACATTTATCGTCTCGTTCGAAACTAATGGTGGAAGCCTTATTGCTAAACAAACGGTAAAAAGGAATCAACAGGTCGTAAGACCGAAAGATCCCGAAAAAAACGGTTATACCTTTACTGGTTGGTTCGCTGATAAAGAATTGACTAAAGCCTGGGATTTTTCAAACTCAGTAACAGAACATCTGACACTTTATGCTAAATGGAGCCAAAATATCCAAGCTGGGAAAACATCAACTAACAGCATTTCTAACAATGGAAATAAAACCTCTAGCAATAAACCTGCAGTAAAACAAACAACCGCAAAGCAATATATGAAAACAAATGATACAAGACCCTTAACCCCAATTTTGGTTGGATTAGTAATGATCATTATCTTAAGCGCATTTTTGTGGAAAAACTCAGGTAAACAGAATAGCTGTTGAGGAAAATAGAAGTGATCAAGCAGACTAATTAGTATTCGTATAGTATATAGGATAAGAAAATGAACAAATTAGAAACTGATGCTTTGAAATGGAATCACTTTTTCAAAGCATCAGTTCTTTTTCTTTGGCTTCATCTTCCATCTAGTATCTCAGTTCTGATTTATGCTGAAGCACGCAAATATGGTGACTGTTATTGTAAAAAAAGAAAGTTGAAGAGATGTCATATTGGAAATTTATATAAAAAGACCATCAATCATCCTTTGAAATCAGAATGATTGATGGTCTTTTTTCAATTTAGCTTTTTCACAGGGATATACATTTCGGTAAGAAACTCGTTTTGTGGTTGGTCTTCGCCATTTAGATAATGATAATAGATACCGCCAGTTGTTTCATAGCCATGTTCAGGTATCCATTTCATTAGAGCTTCCAGTGTTGGATCTTGTTTCTCATAAGTACCTCGATCGATCGTCGTAGCAATCGTACGAATAGGAAGGGTGACAGAATGAGTCTCATCCGTCGCATCTATCCGGCGCGGTGTGACGAAGCCGATCTCTACGTCTAGCTCATCCAGATCAATGTTGTGAAAGCAGACGATTGGTCCGCTGCTAGGCAGTGCGCCATTTTTTTCGATCTGTCGCTGGATAATATCAACAGCATTTCCCATAAATTCTGCATATTCTTCGAAAAAGGCGATAGTTTTGCGAATAGTCAGTAAATGTTGTTCGGGTAATTGTTTTACCGTGATGGCAGCGATTTTTGTCATATGGAAATCCTCTTTTCATTTTTTTTGCTATTCCAGATTTTTGGATAGATAGCTAATCTTCTAGAAAAATCATAACAGAAAAAATAGGAGGACTCTTGTCCCTCAGTGCTCAATTTCAGCGAACAGCATTTTGAAATATTCAAATTGCTAAAGAAAAGAAAAAAGATAGAAAAACACTTGGATTAAGTGAAATGCTATTATTTTAGTACAAGAAGTGAAACAAACTTCGGTAGCAACAACCAAAGTTAAAGTGTTCAAAAAAATGAAAGCGCTGTTTCGGTTATTGTGTAGGAGTAGTATTAGGAATATTGATTTACATAAAGCTAAAATTCAAAATCTTTCAGCAAAAAAGGAGCGAGGGAATATGGAATACGAAAGATTGTTTGCCATTTATAGCAGGGGAGGAGAAACAGGGTATGCTTCAGGATTGGGCAGGTATCAAGGAGTGAATTACTTACAATTGACAGAGCTTTATCTGGATCAATATCCGGATGATGAAATACCGCTGCAGGTGTTGGAAATCGCAAGTATAAATACATTTCAATCTAGGACTGCTGCGCAGGAAAAAATGAAAAAATATAGATTCTGCAAAAATACGAAAAGGCTTGAGGTGGTTGAACTAAATTATAAGGAGCTCGAACTTATTGCCAGATGTCGTAATTTCATGGAAGAACGAAAGAAGGCACAATTATACGCTGAACGCTTCAAAAATAAGAAATTTAAATGTTTTTACTGCGGAAATACGAATATTTCTGAGATGGTCGTTGGAGAAAAGACGTATCAACTGATGGATAAGCATAAAACAAGCAATGTTGATAAACGATTTCCGAAAGAAGTGACTATTTATTGTAATCGATGTACAACGAAGATATTGTAATTAAAGTGGGAGCTAGATAAAATGAATTTCTTTTTAATTGATTACTACCATCTATGAATAGTAAAAAGGCAATTAGAGTTGCAATGGACAAGTTATAGTTTTTGAATTAATTGTATTTAGAAGAAAAGATATTGATTTAAGAAGACTTTGTAAGGAAAATATCTATCAATATGAACAGGTTCAAGATATTAGTCAGATGATAGAGTGAATGAGGTCTCTGTGGAAAATAACTAAAAGGCAACGTATGATATTATCGGCCGAACAAAAACTTGGCGCTCCCAATTATTTGTGTAATTTGGAGTACCAAGTTCTTTTTTTGCTTAATCAATTGTAGAAAATATACTTCCCAGCCATGTGATTGAGAGATCCATCCATGATTCTACTGCAGGGTTGATTTCGCCAGCTCGATCTGTAGCGGAAATTTTCCGTGCAGTTGCGATTCCGTGAACTCCTTTTGGATAAATGTGGACTTCGAAAGGAACATGAAATTCATCCAGTATTTGCGCGTAATTCAGCGTGTTAGAAACGGGAACTAAGTCGTCGTTTGCTGTATGGAATAAAAATGTGGGTGGTGTTAATTGGCTGACTCCTACATTCGCATTTCGAAAGGCCGGCTCATCTGAAATCCATTGTTGGAATTCTGCTGGGTAGCTGGCTTGCAGCGAATCGAGCTCCAACAATGGGTAGCCTAAGATCGTTCCATTTGGTCGAATATCTTCCAATGTAAATCCGTATGTCTTCAAAAATTTCGGATCATTCAAGAGTGAATTCATGATTGCTACGACAGAACCGCCAGCGGAAAATCCAGCCGTGATCACTTGATCGGGATTGATCTGATACTCGGTTGAATTCTTTCTAAAATAGTCGACGGCTGTCAGACCGCATAGTGCGGCGTTTGGAAACAACGGAACGTTTTTTGTTAGTAAATTATAGTTTACCAGCGCTACGTTAAAGCCTTCGCTCAAATATTTTAAAGCGATTGGCTCCTGTTCTCTTTTGGAAAGGGAAGTGAAGCTTCCACCCGCGAAGATCAGCATCAATGGATTTTGGCTTTGCTTTCCTTCGATTATCGCTGTTCTTTGATAAAAGATTGTTTCAAAAGTATAGCCGTTTTTATTCTCCAATTTAATCGTTCGCATCTGCATTATCTATTTCTCCAATCTTGTTGAATTTCAGCGCCGATGAATAGAAATCCCCGTGCTTTTGCTGATTTACCCAAATTCCTAGCTGCATCAATTCTGCGCCAGTGGCAGTAATGTCACCAGCATCACTTTGATAAATCGCATATGGGTCTAATCCCCGCAGCTTTAACGGCTTGAAGGCAGGTTCAGGCTGTTGCAGTGTTTGAAAATAATAAACCAGACATTCAGATTGATCATGAGAGATAAATGACCAAGCTGCATCATTGTTTTCAAAAGGTGATAGAAGGCGAATGAAGTTTCCGAATTGAATCAGAACACGATTCGCTTTATAAAAATTGATTTTCATCTTCAGAACATTGAGATCATCGGAATCAAGCTTGGCTAGATCTAGTTCTAAGCCTAATAACCCTGAACTGGCGACATCGCTTCTTGTTTCGATCGGCGTTTTCCGCCGAGTTTGGTGACTAGGAATATCGGCGATATGCGCACCCATGGTTGAGATTGGGTAAACAAGACTTGTTCCGGATTGAATCTGAATTCGACAAATAGGGTCAGTGTTGTCACTGGTCCAGACTTGCGGCATATAATATAGCATGCCAGCATCAAAACGACCGCCGCCACCAGCGCAGGATTCGAAAAGGATCGTTGGAAACTCTGTCGTTAAGCGTTCAAGCAGCGAGTACAATCCTAAAATATAGCGATGAGCCACTTCGCCTTGTTGGTTGGCATCCAGCTGTTGAGAAAAGACATCCGTCATGTTGCGATTCATATCCCACTTCACATAATCTATTTCAATAGAAGAAAACAGCTTTTTCAATTGCTGATACAAGTTATCCTGAACCTCTTTGCGGGATAAATCTAGTATGAATTGATCTCGACCGGGAGCGGCAGGTCGTCCAGGTACATGGATGATCCAGTCGGGGTGCTTGTTGAAAAGCTCGCTGTCTTGCGAGATCATTTCAGGCTCGACCCAGATTCCGAATTTTAGACCTTTCTCATGCACTTCTTTACTAAAATCAGCAAGCCCACCAGCAATTTTCCCCGGATATTCAAACCAGTCGCCGAGAGAAGAGCGGTCATCATCACGGTGACCAAACCAGCCGTCATCTAAGACAAACAGCTCAACACCGATCTCTTTGGCCCGATCTAAGATTTTCGTCAAACGCTCACGATCGAAGTCAAAAAAGGTCGCTTCCCAGTTATTAATCAGTACAGGGCGTTCCTGCTCCTTATAGGTACTGCGAATGATGTGTTTATGCAATACTTCGTAAAACGCAGCAGACAATTCCTGCAAACCCGCGTTACTATAGGTGATCAAGGCTTCTGGAGATTGAAAGGATTCACCTGGAGATAGGCTCCAGCAAAAATTAAGCGGACTGATGCCGATTTGTGCTCGGATCTGGTCAAAGGAATCCTTCTCGATGGTGCTCTCATGATTTCCTGAGTAGATTAATAAAAAGCCGTACGCCTCTCCGTTCGTTTCCGTTGTATGAGGATGAGCCAAAGCAAAAAACGGATTCTGATGATGACTAGAAGCACCGCGATTACTAGTCAACTGGATCGTTCCAGCGGGAACCGGCTGCTTCTCAAGCATTCGTTCACGAGAGTAGCCGCCAGGAAGATGCAAAAGTTCAAATTCCTCTTTGGCAAAATCAATGGAGGCACTGCTGACTTTTTCTAATTGAATGCCTTGGTCGGACTGATTGTGAATCTGTACGGAGCGAGCGATAACAGGTTCGTTGCTAAAAATCGTATAGTTCAGCTGTACTTGTACTTGACTGATGGCGTCCTCTAGGAAAATGATCAGTGTCTCCGAATCCTCACCAAAGGTTTGCGGCAAGCCTTCTAAGTTCGGTTTCTCTTTTACTATTTTATAGTGACTATATTGCAGCGACTGGGCAGAAGAACCATCGGTGTTTCGAATTTGAATGGCTGGACTACGAAAATCACCCGTTCCGAATGTTGGGTATTCCTGCGGCAGTGTATCTAATGAGAATAAGCGATCCTGAGCACCCGGCAGATTTGGCGAGAAGGAGCGGTCCATTCTCGGGTAGCTTCTTATGCCAGAGTAGCTGGGAATCGGTGCACCATAATAAAGGTGGCTTAATGTATTGCCTTCTTCGATCTGCATCAAGTAGCTGATCTTGTTATTGGATAAATGAAAAATGCCGTTTACTTGATCAAATGAAATCATGTTCATTCCTCACATTCTAACGAAAAAGCGACTAATCGAAATCAGCCGCTTATAATTTAATTAGGTTTCGTTTATTAAGGTTTCTTTGGTTTTGCCATGGCTTGTTCTTCGGTCATGTTGTCGTTGTAGCCCCAGAAATAGGCAGCTAAAAATCCGACAACTGTCGTTACCACGCTTGCGGCTAAGAAGATCCAAAAGTTTTGATCGATCCCTTTTTCTGGGTTAATGAAGGAAGCGAAGCCGATCCAAGAACCAGCCCAGCCCCACATTTTTCCATGGAAGAGCCCAGTGATCAAACCACCAAAAGCAGAGCCGATCAAACCAGAAATGAACACGCGGCGATATTTTAAGTTGATCCCATAAATCGCTGGTTCTGTTACACCGGCGAAAGCAGAGATCGTTGCACCAATCCCTAATTCACGCAAAGATGTTTTCTTTGTTTTCAAAGCTACAGCTAAAACAGCGGCACCTTGACCGATCATTGTGGTAGAGATGATGGCGTTCCAAAGAGAATAATGCAAGGTCGCAAAGTCGTTCAATGCGATAGGCGCTAGACCCCAGTGTAATCCGAAAATAACCAGTAGCTGATAGATACCGCCGATCACAAAGCCGGAAACAGGACCAGAGACTTGAAGTAGCCATTGAATACCGTGAGCGAGAACATTTGAAACACCTAAAATGATTGGACCAGTGATATATAAAGTAATTCCACTAATTACAAAAATGGTAATTAAAGGAACGAAGATCAAACGTAAATAGTTTGGTAAAACACGTTTTAAGAATTTTTCCATTTTAGCAGCTAAAAAGACTGCTAGGATCATAGGGAAGATCGAGTACGTATAGCTTAATAATGGAACATCGAAGCCACCTAGTGACAATAGAGCAGGGGTCTCACCCACGGCTTTTCCCGCGACCATATTTAATAGGCTTGGATGAACTAGTACACCGCCGATTGTGGCACCAATTATAATGTCTGATCCTAATTTACGGGCAGCGGTCACACCGACCATGATTGGCAGAAAGACAAAAATAGAATCACCCATGGCATTGATTACAGTGAAAGTAATTGAATCTGATGAAATTAATGGTAAAATATTAACACCTGGTACTTGCATGGTTAGTAGTGCAAGTAAGCCCTTTGTAATACCGGCAGCTGCTAAGGCGCCGACAATTGGGCTCATTGAACCGGTAATAAAGCCGATTAAATCATTGAAGCTATTTTTGAGAGTAGTGAAGATTGATTGGTGACCCTGTTGATCTTCTGCGGTTGTTGCTGCAACAACGGCCGCAGTTGCCTCAGGATCAGCTTTATCTGTTCCTAGTTGTTTAATCGCTTCATCGTAAACATCTTCAACAGCGGAACCGATAACTACTTGGTATTGACCTTGAGCCTTGCGAACGTCTATGACGCCGTCTAGGTTTTTTATTTTGTCTGTTTGTGCCACATCTTCATCCTTTAAGTAAAAACGAAGGCGGGTAATACAATGGATCAGGCTATTGACGTTTTCTTCGCCTCCAACACCATCAATGATTTCCTTTGCCAATGCGGAATAATCTACTTTTTGTGCCATGTTAATCTTGCTCCTTTTTCATTATTAATGTGGTAACAATCTCGCCAGCTTTTTTCACTCCAGGTTCGATTTCAAAATTTGCTTGGGCTGCTTCGTTGTTTGTAAAGACCACCATTACATCTGTTGCTAAATCGTGACGTTTAATCAAGTCTAAATCCATCGTAGCCAATTGCTGACCACCTTCAACAATATCTCCAACTTCTACGTCTATTTGGAAGGGCTCACCATTTAGCTCGACCGTGTCGACTCCCATGTGAATCAGAACTTCATCGCCGTTTTTCATTCGTAAGCCAATCGCATGCTTCGTAGCGGCGACAAGGATAACTTCAGCGGCAACAGGGCTTCTGACAATCTCCTGCCAAGGGATGACGGCAAAGCCATCGCCCATCGCTTTACTCGCGAAAACGCTATCAGATGATTGTTCAATTGGGATGACTTTCCCATCAACCGGCACATAGACATTTAAATCATTGATCAGCACCGGCTTCTTCTTTCCAAAAATATGGAACATGATGACTCCTTCTTTCTATTTGTTGATAAATTCGCTGTAGCGAAAATTCTGAGCAGAGTATTTAGTTGATGAGACCATCAGCAGATCAGAATTGTTCAAATAGGTCTTTTCATTGATTACCCCTAATGGATCTCCTGCCTGAATTTCTAAATACTGCGCATCTAGAAAATCAGCAGATTCGATGATAATCTCCCGCTTAATAAATCCCAGCGGCTGCTCATTTCTTGCTTGTAAAAACTCATCCAAATTTCCTATGATATCTTCTTCTGCTAAATTAGGGAACAATTCAGAGACAAGATAAGTGTATTTCAGAAAACTCGGTGTCTTGTTCACCAAGCAAACTTGTCCGATTTTATAAAAAGATAATGAATCCAGGACTTCATTCGGATCGTGAATGAATTGTTTGACGGACAGGATTACTGGTGAAAACTCGATTACTTTATACTTGCTTTGCGGGAGCTGTCTGGTCTTTTTCGGAGTCGTTGGAAGAACCAGCGAGTCTGTATCCGTTGAGATCGGTTGACCAAGAACTAGTGAACCTTTTCCACGGATTTTTTGAATCATGCCTTCTTGGGTTAATAGATTTAAGGCTTTTCGAATCGTTTCGCGGGATACTTTGTAGTAATCGCTGAGCTGAGGCTCACTAGGCAGGTAACTGCCAACTTCAAAATTTCCTGATATGATCTCTCCCGCAAGGTCATCGTAGATTACGCGAAATTTTCGAGAAATCACGAACGGCACCTCCTTTCAATGGAAAACGTTTTCTGTTTATGTAGAAAATTTAGCACATGTCTATACAAGTGTCAATTATTAAATATAATATTCTTTTGTTAATAACTCAGGAAAGCGAAAATAATAAAAATCTATTTTAGAAAAAATAACGAAATAAATAAAATTTTTAATATAAAAAATAGTCGATTTGTAATACCTGAATGACGTGCTGCTACTATTCAAAGATTCCTTGAATGGATGATTCGTTTTTAATAAGTAACAAAGCAAATCAATAAATTGCGATTTCGAAAAGGGGACTTTTTTATTGTTACAAAAATGTTCGTTGAAAATGTCGGCGGAAAGAGTCGTCGTATGCTATTTTATTTCTGAAATTAAGAGGGGGAATACACTGTGAAAAAAGTATTATTAGATTTAGCAGCTGTGATTATCATTGTATTGGCTGGCGGAAGCTATTTATTGAATAGTTCTTATGAGAGAATCATGGGCGGAGACAACTATTATGTAAAAATAACGACGGATGGTCAGCGTATCGATGGAAAAGATGATGCCGGCAGAGATTACACTGACTATGCTTATGATCTAAAGGGGTATGACAAAAACGGTACCGAAAAAGAACTTAAATTCAACGGAAATAAGACTTGTCCGCTTCGTAAAAACGCCTATTTGAAAGTAACCTGGAATAAAGAAAAAGGTGTCACCATGTATGAGGAAGTAAAAAAAACGAGCTTCCTGACAAGGCAGAAGCAAAGTTGGGATAATCAGCGACAGTAAGTTCAGAAGCATGAAAGAAGAATGTTTAAACTTCTTTCATGCTTCAAAAAACGCTAACAAGTAGCTTGATACCAAATAAATATTTTTTGATTAGTTAGAATATCTACATAGAAATCAATGATCTAGCTATGATAGGAAATGCCTTGAGAAAAATAATCAAGATTTCTCTGTGGATTACGATGGAAATTCTATCATTGTGTAGCAATTGAAATAGAAACGGTCAGATAACTTAGGTGAAAAGCAGATAAGTAGCGATAGTCAGCGCCAGTATCATATACTTAAGAAAATTGCTGAAAGGTGGAGCTGCAAGATGGCAGAACCTGTTTTTCGACCGTTAGAGGAACCTGTAGCAACCTTTATCGAAGAAATTTCCCATTCTCGTAAACAAGGGGAGGCGCGTCAACTAACGGCTTTATTTCGGGAAACGACGGGCTTTGAGCCTGTTGTCTGGGGCGGCGGTATCATCGGCTTTGGACACTATCGCTATCGATACGACTCCGGTCGGGAAGGCGAGGCTCCATTGGCGGCATTCGCTACCCGAAAAACGCGTCACACGATCTATTTAGAAGCAAAATTTCCCGAAAGAGAGGACTTGCTGGCTCGTTTAGGAAAATACAAAAGTTCGTTAGTATGTGTGTACGTCAATAAGCTGGCAGACATTAATCTAGTTGTTTTACGTGAGTTGATCGCAGCGTCCACAAAAGAAACGATACGAAAAAACGGAATATCTGAAACGGAAATATGATCTACAATTGAAGCAAGAAAAGTTTGAAGAACTGTGTACGTGATTCCTGCGTAGACGGTTCTTCTTTTGTTGTAAAAAAAAGAGTCGCTGCTTTCGCAACGACCAGAAAAGGTAAAGAGTTTTTTTATAGTCTAAGGAGATCTTTTCCAAAAGACTATTTAAAAAGGGCTGCCAGTCACCAAAGTAACTGACAAAATGAAAAAAGTTTTTTTGGGTTGAGTACAATATAATCGATGAAACTTAATTGGAGCTTAAACAGGCATGAACTGATTCGAATATCAAAAAGAATTCAAAAGTTTTGCCTTGGAATCATGTTTTTGGGGATGCTGTGTCTATTGTTCGGTCGATATTCTATAATTGAGGGAGGATCAATTGAAAGCATTTACTAAAAGAGAATGGAGGCAGTCATGGAAAGAAGTCCAAAGATACTAATTGTGGAAGATGATGAAATCATCGAAAGAGAATTATCCACTATTTTAAAAAGCAATCATTATGAGGTCTATCTGACGGAGGAGTACACAGACATTCCTCAATTCATTCTTGAATCAGAAATTGATTTAGTTTTGTTAGACATTAATTTGAAAGGAACTGAGACCAATGGCTTTTTGATTTGCAGCGAGATTCGACTGCAATCTGAGGTTCCGATTATTTTCATCACTAGCCGGGAAGCAATCGACGATGAAATTCAAGGAATGATGTTAGGCGGAGATGATTATATAAAGAAACCCTATCATATTTCCCTGTTATTATTGAAAATCAAAGCCTTGCTGAAACGAAGTAGTCCGAATGAGCATCAAAGTGAACTTCGCTATAAAGGAATCGGCTTATCTTTGGCGAAATCTGCGATCACTTATCAAGACAATACGATTGAACTAACCAAAAATGAGCTGCAGGTTTTACATTATTTATTTCTCCACAAAGAAACAATCGTCAGCCGTAGTGAACTGATCGATTATTTATGGACCAATCAATTGTATATCGATGATAATTCCTTGAGCCTAACGGTTACTCGACTGAGAAAAAAACTTCAGGAAGCTGGCGTCGACGGGCTGATTCAAACGAAATATCGTCAGGGGTATATGATATGAAATTAAGAGAATTTTTGAGAGATCACAGCCTATCTTTAGTATTAAATATTTTTGGCT
This sequence comes from Enterococcus sp., assembly GCF_032555305.1. Taxonomy (GTDB): domain Bacteria; phylum Bacillota; class Bacilli; order Lactobacillales; family Enterococcaceae; genus Enterococcus_A. The sequence continues at coordinate 52,105 of NZ_JAWGOQ010000029.1, read as the reverse complement.
GCTTGATTCTGGGCTCTTTTTTACGTTTTATTGAGGTCTCCTTTGACCATCTTTTCTTGATCTTTAGTGTTTGGGGACTGCTTCTCTTGTATTTTTATGGGAATGGATACCTAAAGCAGCGTCGGAGAATTAAGAATTTATCCACTATCCTGTCTGCTCTAGATCAAAAAAATTTATTTGCGGAAATTGCGCCAAAACCTAAGTTCGCCATCGAATCCTATTATTTTGATTTTATGAAGGAAGCCAATCGTTCTATGACGAAACAGATCTCGGATTATCGCAGAGATTTCGAGGAGTATCAAGAATATATTGAGCAGTGGGTGCATGATGTAAAGACGCCGATCGTTGCTAGTCAGTTGATCATTGAAAATTCTTCGCTTCCACCTGAAAGGAACCACGAGCTGTTAAACGAATTGAATCAAATTGATTATTATGTAGAACAGGCTCTCTTCTATGCTCGGAGTGAACAGACGAATAAGGATTATCTTATCCAGGAAGTCGCATTAACGGAGGTAATCCATGAAGTGATTCAAAAAAATCAAAGAGCCTTGATCAGTAGTGGTTTTCAGGTAGATGTAAATGTAGAAGAACAACGAATCGGTTTAGACAAAAAATGGGTGATATTCATAATAACTCAAATTATCAAGAATAGTATCCAGTATAAACAGACAGCACCTAAGCTGAGTATCTATGCTGAGAAGGCGGAGAACACTATTGATTTAACGGTTCGTGATAATGGGATTGGTATTCCTAAAGAGGAGTTAAGCAGAGTTTTTGATAAGGGCTTTACTGGAAAAAAGGGGCGTGACTATGACAAGTCCTCGGGAATTGGTCTTTATTTGTGTAAACGCTTATGCGATAAGCTGGGAATAGGGATCGAAGTTCAGTCAGTTTTGGGAGAATATACCGCGGTCACTCTTCATTTACCTCAACAAAAGCAATTTTGAAATCTGTCAGAAATGAAAGAATTTTGACAGAAGAAGCGCTACAACTCTTTTTGTTTCTATTTGATAATGAGAGCATATCAAAGTATTAGATTTTAAGGGAGTGAGGAAATGAATGAACTAGTAAAAGTAAGACATGTAGAAAAATATTATGGCACCAGTCAAGAAAACATGACGAAAGCGTTGGATGATGTCAGCTTTGATATCTATTCAGGCGATTTCATTGGTATCATGGGCAGTTCGGGTTCTGGCAAAAGTACATTAATCAACTGCATTGCGACGATTGATGATATCACAGCTGGACAGATCATTATTGATCAAACAGATATTCAAACGCTTGATAAGAAAAAGCTAACGATGTTTCGGCAGAAAAACCTGGGATTCATCTTCCAGGATTACAATCTACTGGACACCTTGACCTTGGAGGAAAACATTTCTTTGCCATTGATTATTCAAAAGCTGCCATTGAAGCAGATCGAAAAGAGAGTGGAGCAGGTTGCACGTCAGCTAGGAATTTCCGCTGTGCTGAAGAAATACCCGTCCGCTGTTTCTGGCGGGCAAAAGCAGCGCTGTGCTTGTGCTCGGGCGCTTATCTCGCAGCCAAAATTGATCGTTGCGGATGAACCGACTGGCGCTTTGGATAGCCGAGCCTCGCAAATTTTAATGAAGACGTTGCAGGAGATGAACCAGACGCTTGCTTCAACGATCCTCGTGGTGACTCATGATCCGTTTGTAGCTAGCTACTGTAATAAAATTTTCTTCTTAGAGGACGGGAAACTCTTCAATGAGCTGCACGCTGGAAATAAACCACAAACCGCTTTCTATCATGACATCTTAAATGTTTTAGCCGTGATAGGAGGGATTTGAATGCTGCGACATCTTTCTTTTTTAAATGTGAAAAAACAAATTGCCGATTATCTGATTTACTTTATTACCTTATTATTGGCAGTGATTTTACTTTATGGATTTAATAGTTTGATCTTTTCACCAGAAATGGCGCCAATCATGGAGGTTGAAATGTCAGGTGTTAAGCCGCTGATCTACTTCGTCTCCTTTTTGATTGTTTGTATCATCGGGTGGCTGGTCAATTATATGGTAAAGTTCATGCTGAAAAAACGGGGTCGTGAGTTAGGCACTTATATGCTGTTAGGAATCAGTAATGGACAAATTTCTCGAATGCTTATTTTAGAAAATAGCTTTTTTGGCTTTTTTGCCTTAATCATTGGAACGCCCTGTGGCGTGCTGTTCTCGGAGATCATCCGTGCGATTACAATGAAGATTTTTGGTCAAGACTATTCGATCGCGCTAAGATTTTCAGTTCCAGGATTCGTTTTAACGATCCTTTATGTCAGCTTGATTTTTTTCATAGCCCTGTTGTTGAACCAGCGCCAATTAAAGCGGCTGAATCTTAAAGAACTGATCTATATCCAGTCAACAACAGTCCCAATTAATGTAAATGCTTCGAAGTTTAAACTTGTATTGTTTTTCATTTCATTTGTTTGTTTGGGAACTGGAAGCTATTTTTTGATCAAACTTCCTTTAGGGAATGCTTATGACATTTTTATTGGGCTCGTTTCTTATACGCTGTTCATTTTACTTTTTTTTGCAAGCTTGTCTTCTGTTATCTGTTTTCGGATCGAACGGCAAAAAAACTGGATGTATCGCAAACAGCATTTAATTCTTTATCGAACCTTTGCCGCAAAGATTCAAAGTTTGAAACGAACGATGCAGGCTTTAGGCATTTTATTTATGCTGGCGATTTGTACGCTGACATTAGCGGTGGTTTTCAGTAAGATCGCCGATAAAAGACAAGAAATTATTGCATTTGATATCATCATTCTGCACCAAGGCTCTACAGATACTATTAGAAATTACGATACGATGTTAGAAGCGGTTGCTTCGATCGAAAAAAGCACCAGTTATAATCTGTATCACAACAAGCAAAGGACTTTTTCAAACATTCGCACACAAGAGAATCTAAAGCATCAAGAGGACGAATACTATTTTAAGGAAAGTGAGTACGATACTTATCTAAAGTTCAGCGACTACCAAAGCTTGAGAAGGCTGTTAAAGCTTGAACCTGTTCAAATGAAGGATTCTCAATATATGATCCATTGTATGGAGTATTTAAAACCGGAAATGAAAAAATATGGTGAAGCACATCCGCTATCAGTAGGAAATGAAAACTTAGAATTTGCGGGAGTCTATCATGAAGATTTTAATCAATACACGGACTACGGAAATGGCTATGGATTTATCATCGTTCTACCAGATGAGACAGTAGAGAATCTTCAAGTTCTGTATAGCCTTTATACCACCCAAATCAAAAGCTATAAGCAAAACAAAAATTTATCTGCGGAAATAAAGAAAGTCAATCATTTAACGACTTTTTTTGATGGCAGTAATATGATGGTAAGTTCGGATGACTCGCGACTGATAACTAAAGATGATTATGTCTTCGGTAGGAAAATTGAAAAGGAAACTTCTGACGGCATTCCCATGATCTTACCAATGGCACTTCTGGGAGTAATCTTCTGTATTACCGGAGCGACGATACTAGCCGTCCAGATACTTAGCGATCGAGGAAAAAATAGCCAACAAAATACGTTATTGAATTATTTAGGTGAAAAGGAGAGCAACCGAAGGACTATTTTGCGAAATCAGATCATTCTTTATTTTCTATCACCAGTGATACCAGCTTTCATCGTTGGCAATTTAATGGCCTGGATCATGATCGAAAAAATCAGTGGAAATGCTTTTGCGATGCCGGTTATTAAGGCAGAGCAATGGCTGGTAGGTGTGATCGGAATCGTTGACCTTGCTTTTCTTATTATTTACTTCGTTTATGGTTTGCTAGTCTATAAACAAATCTCTGAAGCATTGACTTATTGAGAGAGTAGCGATCAGGTTATTTAATCGTAAATAAGAAAATAGAAATGTTCGAATCAAAAAACACTTCATTCTTTGAACAACTGATTTCTTTCATTTGGAAGCCCAGAAATATTCTGGGTTTTTTTGGATTAAAAATCTGATTTAGAGATTACTTGTAGAAAATGTCCTTTAAAAAGCACTTAATTCTGTTTCCATTTTTGTTTGTAACTGGAAAGTGTGATTATTATTACTTTTTTTGTGAAAAAAGCTTTGCATAATGAACAATCCGTGATTTAATAATAATAGTTATTAAATTAAAGGAGTGAAATAATGAAAAAGAATAGTTGGTCATTAATTACTTTAACAATGTTAACGCTTTCTGTTTTGGCGGGGCCCATTACGCAGGCAGAGGAGCAAACGAGTAGTACAGCAACGGTAGAAACAAATTCAAGTGCGATTGAGGGGATTGCACCAGCAGTAGAGACTACTACTGAAAGCTCCATGGTGACTGAAAGCACTACGGCTCCAGAAGTAAACAAATCAGAACAAGAGGCAAGTGCAAACGAAACGGATCTGACAAGAGCGAAAAGAGCAACACCCGAACAAGAGGTAATAGCTCCTGATCCTGAAACTGCAGAGGTTGCTGCAGCAGAAGCTCAAAGTGCGTCACTGCCGGTTGAAGTTTTTGCAGCAAGTAGTTTAAAACCGGTATATCGCATCTATAATCCAAATTCGGGCGAGCATCTGCATACCTTGAATGGTGGGGAAAAAGATCACCTGATGTCTATCGGGTGGGTGTACGAAGGCATTAGCATGCAAATTGATGGCAGTGGAAGCAATTTGTACCGTGCCTACAATCCGAATTCCGGTGAACACTTCTATACAAAGGATTACAATGAAATCAATAAAATCAAACGTGCTGGATGGCGTTATGAAGGAGTCGCCTGGAAAGTACCGAATGGTGGAAAAAAGGTCTATCGATTATTCAATCCTAATGCTCGTGATGCAGGAAGCCATCACTATACTTTATTGGAATCTGAAAAAAACTCACTTGTAAAGATCGGTTGGAGATACGAAGGGGTCTCGTGGTCTGTTACTGGCGGATCAGTAACAGTAAAATCAACAAATGTTATCAAAAGTGTTCCCTATATTAGCCAATATACTCCGGTAAAAGCACCGTGGGGGTGTGCATCCGCTTCTCTAGCGATGATTTTGGGGTCAAAAAATATTAGACCGAGTCTAAAAACGATGCAAGATAAACTGCCTATGTATCCTAGTAATCCAAATGGTCAAAAAGGAAATGTCTACACGGGCGCTGGTTTTGGTTGGGTAATTAAACCAAATGCATTAGCCGCTTATGGTAAAACCTATGGTGGAAATACCGTGGATATTTCTGGCTCGAATACGGTTCAAATTATTAATCGTGTGTTGAATGGTCAGCCGGTTCTTTATTATGGCTATTCTTCGTATCAAAATAACTCAGATAAGAATAGAAATCACTGTAAAGTAATCGTCGGTTATAACAACGGGAAGTTCTTAGTTTATGATCCGTTGTACTATTCAAGTAACGCTGGAGCTGGTAGCGGCGGAAAAAATATGTTATACGATCATGGCGCGAAAGCATGGGTTACTATGGGACAATACAATGCTGAAAAAGACGGACGTGCAATTACTATTCAATAGATTTTCTTGAAATAGTTTAATAATAAGAGTCTAAGTTTTGTAGCCAGTTCTGAATACATGGATACTTGATCCTTTAGTTTTATTTATATCCAAAATGGCGCAATAGAAATACTGATTCAATAATAGAATTTTCTGCGATTAGTGAAAATACTTATGAACATCGATGACATTCAACGATGTTCATAAGTATTTTTTTGTTGTGTTCGATTTTTCTCTTTCTAATTTTCCAAATCCATAAGTAGCAAAGGATTATCGAGAATTCTTTCGAAATATAATTTCGCTCTATGTCGTTTTTTGTGGGAAGCTCGAACGCGTCAAAGGACGATTCTAAGAGCTTGTTTCGTTTTTCTATGAGTAGAGTTAGTCGCGAAACAAGTTCAAAATGCTCCTTCATAAAAAAACTGAATTTCAGTGGAGAATTGTAATTAAGCAAAAATCTCTTTCTTGATCGATCTCTTATTTCCTGTGGAGGCCCTGTTTTCTACTTTCAAGAGTGAAAACTGTACTTTTATGATAAAAACGGCTTCCCACAGGCTCTTTTTGTTACCATTTAGTTATTAGACAAAAAGAAGCTAGAGTGATGGAATAATAATACGAAAATAAGTGGAGAAGAGGTTGATTTATGGATTTTAAAAGGCGAGCCATTAGCAGTATTCTGCGACGAAAGGGTAAGTCGCTGATTTTGTTTCTCGTGGTTTTTATTTTAGGGAATGTCATCGCCGGAGCAGTGGCGATCCAGCAGTCGACGACTAATGTTGAAACGGAGACGAAGAAAAAAATGCGGCCGGCCGCAACCATCGAAATGGATTATGAAGCTTATGAAAAAGAGATGACGACGGTTGCTGCGGGTGAAGAAGATCAGGAAATAAAAGAACCTCAGGCGAAGGACTATGAAAAAATTGGCAAACTTTCCAATGTGAAACGTTATGATCTGTTTATTGTAGGCGGTGTCGGGAGCAATAAGTTTAAAGCGGTGACTGACCCAAGTGGCGGTGTTTCCTACGGTGGAAGTACCAAGTACAATTTTAGCACCAAAGGCTATAATAGCAAAAATCCGTTGGACATCACTGAGGAATTAATCAAAATAACTGATGGTGACGGCTTTACGGATACTGATATTAAGCAAGGCAGCAACGCGGTACTGATTAGCCAAGATGTAGCCGAAAAAAATAACTTATCCGTGGGGGATACCTTTGTTCTTGATGTCGTCGTTGATTTACCGACCGAAATAGAGGAGGAAACAACGGAGACAGAAGAAGCTCCCCAGTCTAAAACAACTACTTTTGACCAACCAATGAAGGTCGCCGGGCTCTTCAATGTTGTACAGAAAAAGGAAAATGCGCAGCAAACGGAACAACAACGATCCGAAAAAGAATGGCGTGCGTTGGAGCAGCTGAATACGATCTACATGACTGAAAAAATAGCCAAAGATATTCAAACAAAGATCGATGAAAAAATGTCTGCGGGTATGGAAGATGGAATGGGGGATGGTGAGAGTGTTTACTACCAAGCGACATATGTTCTAAAATCATCGGACGATATCGAGGCCTTCCGTCAGGATGCCAACGCTCTGTTGCCTAAGTTTTATCATGTAATGGCTTCGACGGATCAATACGAGCAAGTGGCTGGCGGAATGACTAAGCTGAATACGATCGCAAAATACATCGTCATCATTGCGGTTGCGGCGACGCTTTTAATACTGTCGCTAGTGGTTTTGTTATTCTTGCGGGACCGCAAACAGGAGCTTGGAATTTATTTATCCTTTGGCGAAAGTCGTGGAAAGGTCATCGCGCAGATCGTACTGGAACTATTGATGATCAGCTGTGTCGCGCTGATTCTTTCATTGATTACTGGGAATTTCTTAGGTGGAGCGATCTCTCGTTCACTGATTCAATCGGATTGGATCAGCGGAGCAGCGCAGAACCAACAATACTATTCAATGAGTAACCTAATGCAAAGCGATCTATCTTTCTTGGATATCCAGCAAGCCTACAAGGTGACCTTCAGCTTTGGCTATATCCTGACATATTTGCTGGTTGGTTTAGGAACGGTCTTAATCTCGGCGCTATTACCACTGATGTACATTCTTCGTTTGAATCCGAAGAAAATCATGATGTAAAGATAATACTTAGGAAAATGAATTCATGAATGTGAATGAGGAGGACAAACGATGACTTTATTAGAAGCAAAAAACATCGATTATTATTACCAAGATGGAGACCAGCGCAGATACATCTTGAAGAAAGTCTCTGTTGGGTTTGAAAAAGGCAAGCTTTACAGCATTTTAGGTCGATCGGGTTGTGGGAAAACGACGTTTCTCTCCTTGATCAGTGCATTAGATACGCCGAAGGACGGGCAGATTTTATACAATGGTCAAGATATCGCGCAGATCGGCTATGAAAAATTTAGACGAAATGACATCAGTATTGTTTTTCAAAGCTACAACTTGATTCCCTACTTATCAGCAGTGGAAAATGTTCTTGTTCCAATGGCGATCACAGAGAACGATCTGCCGAAGGAGAAGAAGCAGGTGGCTTACAATCTTTTGAAATACATTGGCATCACCGAAGACAAGGCCAATCGAATGGTGAATCAGCTTTCTGGGGGAGAACAGCAGCGGGTGGCGATCGCCCGAGCGCTGTCGATGAACGGGGATATCATTTTAGCCGATGAACCCACTGGAAATCTGGATGAAGAACTGGAAGAAGAGATTGTGGATATTTTTAAGGAACTGGCCCATAAGCATGAAAAATGTGTCATCCTAGTAACCCACTCCAGCGAGGTCGCCAAACAGGCGGATGAGGTTCTTCAACTACGAAAAGGTGTGTTGAGCTATTATGAGTGATTTTTTATCAAATTTCGTCAACAACGATGATGATGAAAATAAGGGCAAAAAAGAGATAAAAGAGGAGTCCCCAGAAGCTGATGAATCGGCTAAAAACGTCAAACGGCGTGAGACAAGAGCCAACAAAAAAATCGAGCCGGAGCATGTTGAATTCGATCCCACCTATAAAAAACGCAGACAAAAGAAAATAATCTTCATATCTCTTGCGTCAATCATCGTTTTGCTTGGACTTTTTACTGCCTATTATCAGTTTACTCGTGTGAAGGTTCCTGATTTTAAACGAAAAGAAATCTCTAAGGCACGAGAATGGAGTACTGAAGAAGGGGTTCTTCTGAAAATCAATAACAAATACAGCTTTTCGGCTGCCACCAATCAAATCATCAAGCAGAGCGTTGCTTCAGGTGAGAAAATCAAAAAAGGCCGGACACTGAATCTAACGGTCAGTTTGGGACCAGATCCAGAGGCACAGGTATTTTTACCGGAGTTCAGCAAAATGACTTCTAAGCAAGCCAAGGATTGGGTGAAGCGGGAAAAAGCTGAAAATGTTTCGGTCATCGAACAGTATGATGAGAAGGTTCAAAAAGGCGCGTTTATGAAGCAAGAGGCCGCCAATAAGGAATTGAATCTGAAAAACTATAAGCGCAAGGATCGCCTGTCTGTTTACTATTCAAAGGGGAAAGAAACCTTTGAAAAAAACATCGAAGTGCCTGATTTTACCAACAAATCCATCACCGAAGTCAACGAATGGGTGCGCAAAAATGAAGTGAAACTAGTGACTGAGAAAGTCTTTTCCCAGTCAATTGCATTAGATAGTGTGGTCTCCCAGCAAACCTCGATCGGTACGAAGATCGCGAAACAAGACGAGCTGAAGCTTCAATTGTCAAAAGGCAAACCATTAGTTGTACCAGATTACGGAAAGTATACACTGGAAGAAGCTCGAGAACTCTCTGGAAAGCTTACAGCGGTTCTAAAAAGTGCTTATTCAGAAACTGTCCCATTTGGTCACTTTATCAGTCAAAATGTTGCGGCGGGCACCGAGCTGGATGAAAAAGACAATCCGCCAACGATCGAGGTCGTCTATTCAGAAGGTCGACCTTACATCAAAGACCTGCGGAAGAATGCCCTTGAAGGCGATCTGCCGAAGCTGTTTTTCGAGACCTATTCCGCAAAAGGAGCGACGATCACTTATGACGTCTTTTACGTTGATTCGTCTGAACCAAAAGGCACCGTTGTAGAAATGAGCCGCTATGGGGAGTATCTTCCGATGATTGCGAATCTCTCGATTGGGATCAGCTTGGGGAATATTGAGTCTAAAGAAGAAGCTCCTGCAAATACTCCAGTTGGGGATGAGACTGCTGATTCAAGTGATCCGAGTGAGGGTGGAGAGGGGAAGGAAAGTACGGAAAGAGCCCCAGACCAACAAGATTAAACTTGAAGTTGATTTAGCGTGCAAAGACTGACTACGAGTTCAAAGGATTTGAGTTTACTTAAGCTGCATCTGGAGTTCTATAAAAGAGAAGAGGTTGCGTATGGAAAAGCTATACAAAACAAAAACCTATGGGAACATGAGCCTGCAATTGGGTATTCGAAAAAGCAAGCTTAGCTCGAAAGGCATAGAAGTTAAAGCGAAAGTCAATTTGGATACTGGTGAAGTGAATTTATTTATCGAGCCAGAAGACCTTGAGGTACTAAGGGAAATTGAAGCAGAAAAAGAGGAATAGCATTGTTATTTTTCTTTCTAAATTATATGAATAAAACTGTCTCATCCATAGTGGTTGAGACAGTTTTTTTATATTTGAGTATTAACATATGGTTGTCGTTTTCAGTTTCCTAGTATTGTGCTAGTGTGCAATTGATTTTGAAAAAGTATACTAAAAATGGTAAAATAAGAACAAACGTTCGTTCGGAGGAGGGCTAAGATGAAGCAGGTTTCTATTTTTGAAAAATCCAGAGAAGATAGTGAACCGTTGGCAACACGGGTTCGACCAGAGAATCTTGAAGAATTTGTGGGTCAGAAGCACTTGCTAGGTAGAGGGAAGCTGTTGCGAGAAATCATTGAAAATGACCGTGTTTCGTCGATGATTTTTTGGGGACCTCCCGGCGTTGGCAAGACGACGCTGGCGCGTATTATTGCGAATCAGACAAAATCAGAATTTATTAATTTTAGTGCGGTAACGAGTGGAATCAAAGAAATAAAGACGGTGATGAAGGATGCGGAGCACAACCGGACTTTCGGCACGAAAACGATTGTCTTTGTGGATGAAATCCATCGCTTTAATAAGGCTCAGCAGGATGCGTTTCTGCCTTATGTTGAAAATGGCAGTATTATTCTGATTGGTGCAACGACGGAGAATCCGTCCTTTGAGATCAATTCGGCTTTGCTTTCCAGAAGTAAGGTCTTCGTCTTGAACCAATTAGAGAGCGATGATATTTTACAGCTACTGAAGCAGGCGATCGATAGCCCAAGAGGATTTCCAAAGCTTAAAATTAAGATGGATAATCAAGTGCTGGATTCCATCGCAAAGTATGCCAATGGCGATGCCAGAGTGGCTTTGAATACTTTGGAGATGGCGGTTCTCAATGGTGAAAAGCAGGCGGACACGGTCACGCTTAAAGAGGATAAGCTGCTGGATTTAATTGAAAGAAAATCGTTTCTTTACGACAAAAAAGGCGAAGAACACTACAATATTATTTCTGCTTTACATAAATCGATGCGCAACAGTGATGTTGATGCGGCGATTTATTGGCTGGCTCGAATGGTGGAGTCTGGCGAAGATCCGTTATTTATTGCCAGACGGTTGGTTCGTTTTGCGAGTGAAGATATTGGTTTGGCGGATATCCGTGCTCTCGAACTTGCCAACACGGTCTTTCAATCCTGTCAGTTCATTGGGCTACCGGAGTGTAATGTTCATTTAACTCAAGCCGTGATTTATTTATCCTTGGCGCCCAAATCTAATGCGGTGGATGCTGCTTATCAAATGGCGAAAAAGGATGTTTACGAAACCATGAACGAGCCCGTTCCATTGGTGATTCGCAATGCGGCTACTAAATTGATGAAGGATTTGAAGTACGGCGAGGATTATCAATATGCCCATTATACTGAGGATAAACTGACCACAATGAAGACAATGCCGCCTTCACTGGAAGGGCATCAGTATTATTTACCAACAACACAAGGAAATGAGAAACGGTTCAAAGAGCGGAAAGAAGCAATTGATAAATGGCATGCAGAGCATGATGATTGATGGAGATAAACCATGATTACAAATGATTATGCCTGTTGTCTGAATTTAAGATCGATCATCTTGATTTGATGATTGATCTTTTTCTTTTTGCACATTTCGAACCGAACTTCCTTCAGCAATAAAGCAGGGCTGTTCTGTTATCACCCCATCACATTCTATGTCGACAAATGAAATAGGCAATCCGGCAGAAAAGACAAAGCTTTTCCCTGATTGAAGCTGAAAATGAATATGCGGCTCACTGGTATTTCCGCTGTTTCCGCATAACGCGATTTTTTCTTCGCGCTTTACATTGTCGCCAGGTTTAACACAAATACTGCCTTCCAACAAGTGAGCAATCATACTGTATTCGTGTTTATTATGCTGGATAATGATATGATTTCCTCTCACATCGGGCGCAGCACAATCTACTTCACCGACTTCACCAATAGGCGTATCGTCGTATTTCTCCGCTATTTTCATTACGATCCCATCCGCGGGCGCCAGTACAGGAGCCTTGTAGCAATAATAATCAGTCAATTCTTTTCGATTTGCGGAGTAAGATTTTCCTTTTCCGTCAGTAATAAAAAAATCATAGGCATACCTTTGCGAGCACATATTCCAGGAATGAGAGGTTTCCTTATCGACACCGCCATTGACGACTAGCCACTCGCCTTCAAAAGGAAGTAAATAGTGGCATTGGGGAGTATAATTTTCCTTATTTGGCAAGCGAAAGCCATGCAGTAAGGGAACGATCGGAATGCTCATGAGCATTGCCAAGTTTTGAAAGAGAAACTGAAAGCTGCCGGAAATACTGCTGGAGATTGCACGAAAACTTAAAAAGAAATCAACCAGCGACAGCAGCCAAAATAAATAAAACCAATCCAGATTGGCGATATGAAATAGATCACCAAAAATTCCGATGATCCCCAGCCATTGTAGTTTCAACAAATTGCGCAGTTTTCTTTTCATAGCGACACTCCATTTTTTCGTGACTTTATAGCTAAAGTCTAACATAATTTCAAGTATGAATATGAACATATCTGTAAACCAAAAAGAATGGTACTATTGGGTAGAATAGTTTTCAGAATCTGGACTATCACAATGTTTCACTATATTATGACTATTGAAGATCATTTTGATGGGAGTTGCTTATCAATGAAAAATGCCAACAAAGACGCCTTAATCTTTCTGCCGCTTGCGGCTAACGGAAAACCTCAGCATCTAGGTTCTGAAAAAGCCGGTTGTCCGTTTTGCGACTATGCAGAAAAGGAAAATATTCTGAGAAGTGAGCAAAACATGTTCTGGGTCCGCAACAAATATCAAACGTTGCAGGATACCTTTCAAACGATTATTATTGAAAGCAATGATCATAATGGAGATATTACCACTTATTCAAAAGAGGAAAATCGCAGGCTATTCCACTTTGCCTTCGACTGTTGGGAACAAATGAAAAATGATCCTCAATTTGAATCGGTGCTCTTTTATAAAAATCATGGACCATTATCGGGCGGGAGCTTGAAGCATCCTCATATGCAGATCGTGGGACTAACCGAATTTGATGGCGAAAGTCAAATCGATGCCGAAAATTTTGCGGGCATTACCGTTTTGTCAGAAAATAGTGTAACGATCAATTTTTCTACAAAGCCAGTGATGGGCTTTTTGGAGATCAATATTCTGGTGGATAAGAAGGCACCGGAAGCGATCAATGATTTGGCGGACTACGTGAAAAAGACCGTCAACTATATACTAAATAACTATCATCATGGGCGCTGCGAAAGCTATAACTTCTTTCTCTTTGAAGAGGAAGGGAAGTACATTGTCAAATTGACGCCTCGTTTTATCGTATCGCCGTATTTTGTCGGCTACCGCTTGTCTCAGAATTTTTCTGAGGAGCATTTACTGGTTTTACGAGATGATTTCAGAGAAAACTTGCTAGGAGAGTAAGAATAGACTATGGAGGATTTTAATGACGAACAATGATCTTTTACTGCGTTTAAGATATGCCATTGATATTAAGGATACGGATTTGGTTAAGGCGTTTGAGCTGGGCGGGGTCACCGTCACACGAGAAGAAGTGCGAGAAATGCTGACAAAAGCGAAGGAAACCGAACCAACAGAAAACAATGTTTATCTGAAGCCAATCAATAATCAAATGCTGGATGCTTTTTTAAATGGATTTATCATCCTTAAGCGAGGTCCACAAAAGAATCAAAGCGGTGAAATCGAACAGCCAAAATCAAAGGAAATCAAATACATCAATAATGTCTTTTTAAAGAAACTGAAGATCGCCCTGTTTTTGACTAGTGATGATCTGCTGGCGATTTTTTCTGAAGCAGATGTCTATCCTTCAAAGGGTGAGCTGGGAGCGATCCTGCGAAAAGAAGGGCATCGAAATTTCAAACCTTGTGGGGATAAGTATATACGGAACTTCTTGAAAGGTTTGGGATTGGTTTATCGAAATGAAGCGAATAGGTAAAAAAAGTGGTTCTCAACGAGTTTGTATGTTGAGAACCACTTTTATTTTAATCATCTACTTCAACTTCCAAGACATTGCCTGACTGTGCATCAATAGAAATATCGGTTTGTTGCCCGTTTTTCTCTACTTTCACTTCCCAGTAGGTTTTTGATAATTCTCTTTCCAACGACCATTCTACGATGTTACCGTCGACTTCTTTTTTGGCGATAGAATTAATTTTATCTAATGAAAGAAGATTTTTTAAATCAAGTTTTTCGTTGTTACGCTCATTTTCGTTTCGTTCATCTTCATCCAGCTTTTCTTCATTTTGACGTTGGAGATCACCAGTCTCAGAGAAGGTGAGCTTGTATTCTTTGCTGTCATCCATTCCTTTGACTTCATAGATGAGCTTGTTCATCTGAAACTCAATGTCAATATCAGTGATATCCGTATTTGGTTTATTCTTTTGGTAAAGAGCGATAATCTCGTTCAAAGACAGCTGTTTGCTTGTTGTGTTTGAACTGTTTTGTGCGCTTGCATTGGTAGGACTGCTTGATTGTGTCGAGCTATTCTCTTGTGTGATGCTCTGACTGCTTTCCTCCTGTTGGTTGCCGCTCTCTAGTTGAGTAGTGTTATCGCTGCAGCCGGCGAAAAGGAGTAACGCCGCACTAGTAATTAATAGAAGTAATCCTCTTTTTTTCATTGTTATCTTCCTTTCTTGGTTCTTTCTATACTCATAGTATATCGGGTGGAAGGTGATGGAAAACCAAGACGAAATGAAGGCTTCATGAAGAAATCTTCATTTTAGCGAGGAAACTCCAGAGTAAAGCATACGCCGCTTGGTTGATGGTCAGTAACTGAAATGCTGCCATGATAAAGTTCCGTCAGCTGTTTCACGATTGCCAGACCAATGCCGGTTCCGGGAATCTTGCTGGAACGGGAACGATCGACGCGGTAAAAGCGTTCGAAGATCTTTTCCTTTTCGCTATCGGGAATACTCGCTCCGGTATTGGCAACCTGTAAGCTGATTCTCTTTTCATCTGTAGTGAGAGTGATACTGATGTCCCCATCTGCTGGTGCGTACTTCACCGCATTTTCGATCAAGTTTCGAATGATTTGATAAAATTGCTCCTGATTGCCGATGAGACTAGCTTTTTCATCTAATTCCAATCTCAACTCCTGCGTCATCAGTGCTGCATATTCTTCAAGAGTAGAACGGATCATCGGTGCCAGCAAAATTTCCTGCACTTCTCCAAGCTGCTTCTCGCGATCCAGAATCAGTAGCTGATTGGTCAGCTGTTCCATCCGTTGTGATTCCTTATCGATAAAAGGCAGCGACTTTTCCAATACTTCGGGGTGTTCTTCGACGCGACGTTTAATGAGATTGACATGACCGCGGATCGCTGCTAAAGGTGTCTTCAGCTCATGGGAAGCATCTGAGATAAATTGCCGTTCTCGTTGCATCAGCTGCTCTTGCTGTTGAAGAAGTCGATTGAAGGACTTGGCAAGATTGCTGGCTTCCTGTGGTGAGCTTGGCTCGGATAGTTTTTCATCTATTTTCGGCTGTTGTGATAAATTCTGGACTTCATGATTCATCTTGACTAGCGGGGCGCTGATTTTTTTAGCAAATCGAGCGATGAAAAAGATTCCCAGCAGCAGTATCAGTAAGGATATTCCTAAAGTCCACAGAAAAAGTGTCGTGAGTATCTCGAAATTATCCTCCATGCTGGTGAGCACTGCCACGCTGGTGTTTTTCACTTGAAATTGTTTAAAGAAATAGGGCGTGTTTTCATCCCATAAAATATCTGATAGGAAAGGCAGATGCTTCAATTCTTTAAAGTTGTCATAGAGCTGATAGGCCTCGCTAGAATAAACCGTATTGCTTTTTTGTAGCGAAACTCGAATATAATATCTGGGATCATCTGCGGCGATGTAGAGCTGCAGGGTATTTTTCCACTCTTGGTTGGTCTGTGTTTCCACCTGAGAGAATGCATCTTCAATCGCTTCAGTTTCCTTTTTACTAGATTCGTAAAGCTGCAGCGCGGTGACGCTGAGGATCAGAATATTCACTAATAAAACCAGCCCTAGCATAATGAGACTGAAGCGAGTGATGAGTTGATATTGCAGTGTTTTTCCTTGTTCTTTTCTATTTTTCATCGGCTGCCCTCAAGACGTAGCCAACACCCCGCACTGTTTGAATCAAGCGGGGATGCTGCTCATCGTCTAATTTATTGCGCAATGCTCGGACAAAGACATCGACCGTATTCGTTTGACCGATATAATCATAGCCCCAGACTGTATTCAGCAGCTCATCGCGAGTAAACACTTCCTCAGGTTTTTTCATCAATTCATAGAGCAGATCAAATTCCTTCTGTGTCAGCATAATATCCTGCCCATCACGTGTGACCGTTCGTTTTACCACATTCATCACTAAATCCTGATACTGGTTGATAATCGGTTCATTTTGCAATGACTGTATCCGTTCCTCGCGGCGCAGAATAACTCGAATACGCGCCAACAATTCTTCGATATCAAAGGGCTTGGTGAGATAATCGTCAACGCCGGCATCAAGCCCCGAGACTTTATCCACTACCTGATCTCTGGCAGTCATCATCAGGATCGGTACTTGACTGCGGCGACGAATCTTACGCGCAACGGTTAATCCGTCAACTTTTGGCAGCATCCAGTCCAACAACAACAGACTGATCTTTTCTTCGTTTGCATCAAACAGCTCCAATGCTTCCTGTCCATCCACGGCAATCAGAACTTCATAATGTTCATATTTGAGTTCTTCAGCGATAAAGCTGATTAAGCTTTCTTCGTCTTCAACAATCAGAATCACGGGTATTTTCATTGTCTTCTCCCCATCTATTAGAATGACCTCTTATAGTTAAGAGTAGTTGGCTTTTTAACGGAGGTCAATTGTTTTATGATGAAGAAATTTTCATAAAACAGAGGAATAGAGTTTCGTTTATAAAGAGGCGTATTCTTTAGCTCATAATTATAAGAAATGGGAAGGAGGGAATTTTCTTGAACATTGGAAAAATTGTTACTTCAATGAATTAAATGCCATAAAGAATAATGAAATTTATAGAGTGTCTTCTGGTGGTGCTCAAAAAAAATAAAAAAATCAAATATTAATTATAATGCTAATATAATAATTATATGTAGCGTTCTGGCGTTAGTTTGTCAAATAACAAACGCAAATAATGCAAATTTGAATATTATTAGTAAAATATTTTAAAAACAGAATTAAATAAGTTAAGATATTAACAGAAGATATTGACTCTTGAAATAGGAGTGAAAAACAAGGCTGTAGGTCACAGCTTTGTACTCAATAATCAGCACTTTAGTTTTATAGAGTGTTCCCCCGAAGAAATTTGTTAGGTTCTATCAATGAAAGAAGGAAAGCATCTGACGGTGTTTTCCTTTTTTCATTCTATGGAGGGTGTTAAACAATCTAATCGCGTACGAAATCAACAAATCCTTATTATTTTTTGTGCATTCTGAACAGTGTCTAGCTGCCAAAAAACGCTTACGATATGAATGAAAAAGTATGTTCGGAAAAATCTAAATTTAGAAGGAAAAGGTGAAAAAAATGAGATTAACAAAGAAGGAATTGCATCAGCTAATCAAAAATAAAATTAACAAAGCGGGCCTTTCAGAAGAGCAGGCTGAAATCGTCAGTGATGTGCTGACTTTTGCCGATGCTAGAGGGATTCACTCTCACGGCGCGATGCGTGTAGAGTACTATTCAGAACGGATCGCTAAGGGCGGGATCACTCAGGATCCGCAATTTAATTTTTCGCACACCGGACCAAGCTGCGGGATGTTTGAAGGAGACAATGGATCAGGCTTCGTGGCGGCTGAAAAAGCGATGGATCACGCTATTGAAATCGCGAAGGAAACTGGCGTAGCCGTCGTCGGTATCAGAAATATCTCACATAGTGGTGCTTTGGCTTACTATGTAGAAAGAGCGGCAGAAAAAGATATGGTCGCAGTTTCGGTTTGTCAATCAGATCCGATGGTCGTGCCCTTTGGCGGCAGCGAGCCTTTTTTTGGTACCAATCCAATCGCTTTTGCAGCGCCGAGCAACGATGAGCGAATCATCACTTTTGATATGGCAACGACTGTGCAGGCTTGGGGAAAAATTTTGCATGCTCGTTCCCGCAAAGAGTCGATTCCTGATACTTGGGCAGTTGATGAGCAAGGAAACCCTACGACAGATTCGACAAAAGTAAATGCGCTAGTGCCGATTGCTGGAGCAAAAGGTTACGGCTTAATGATGATGGTGGATGTTTTATCTGGCGTGTTACTGGGTGTGCCATTCGGAAAACACGTTTCATCAATGTACCATGATCTGTCAAAAGGAAGAGAATTGGGGCAATTACACATTGTGATCAATCCAGAATTCTTCGTTGGTTTAGATACTTTTAAACAAACAATTTCCACGATGCTAGATGAGTTAAAAGCTGTCGCGCCAAGTGCTGGATTCAAAGAAGTGAATTATCCTGGTGAGCGGGGCAGAATGCGTGAGAAAAACTATGAAGAGAAGGGCATCGAAATCGTTGATGATATTTATGAATACTTAGTCAGTGATGATATTCATTACGATCGCTATGATCACAAGAATAAATTTGCAGAATAGGAAAATCTCTAAATAAAATGAATAAAAGCTTCGATTCTACTATTGTATAGTAAAATCGGAGCTTTCTTTTTAGGACTAGTAATCTTGCTTAATCAGCCAACAAATCATCTTCTGATAAACATTGTCGGCTATTGGATTTTTCGTTCGATCAAAATCGTGTTCATTCGAGTCGAGTTCAAGAAATGTGGACTGTTCAACTGCTTCAGATAATTGTCGTGATGCTGCTACTGGCACATCTGGATCTTTCGTACAGTGAACGATAAACGCAGGAGGAAACTGTTTCAGTTGCTCAGAATTGACCGTTAGTTCATCCGAGATTGTTCCTAAATAATTCAGCCAATTTCCATATTGGCGAGCAGAAAGATAAATAGGAAACCTGTCCTCTAAAGTGCCGTTAATAACGGACTGATCTTGAATGAATTGCTGAGCTGCATGAGGCGGGACTTTTGGAAAACGATGATAAAAGGAGCTAGGCAAAGTAAAATCTGGATGTTCAAAGTGATGATATCCATAAAAGCGGATTAGACCAAGCTGTTGTTCATAATTATTGGACGTCAATATAGACGCTAAGTAGCTGCCAGCCGATCGTCCAAACAGATAAAAATCTGGTTTCGAAAGGCTTAATTTTGATTGATAATTCTTTAAATACCAGCGAATGGCTTCTTCTAAACAATGAATGATTTCGATTAGTGGCGTTTCAGGGGCAAGAGGATAGTCAAAAGACAGAACATTAAACCCATTTTCAAGAAAGCCAGCTAGATAAGGCTCTGGCAGATCATCACGCTCACCAAAGAAGAAACCACCACCATGCAAATAAAGAATTGTCCCTCTTGTTGACTCAGTCATCAGACTTGGAAAAAAGGATGCTTTTAACGAAACCTGCTCAAAAGATTTATAGACAAAAACCTGTTTACTCATATAATCCCTTCTTTCTCCCTCATTATAGAAAAGCATCTAAAAGGATTTCACAGTGCTTTAGCACAAATAGATATCGATTTTTGTTACTTATGAACAATGAAGTTAAAAGTATTACCGCTTACAATAAGTGTAATCAATAAAGGGAGGCTCATGGAATGACCTTAGAAAATCGTCTAGATAAAAATATTCATGCATTGTCGCAGATAGGCAGTGATCCAACGGGAGGGATGACGCGACTGCTCTACTCTGATTCTTGGCTAGAGGCCCAAAAATTTGTTGAAGGACAAATGCAGGAGATCGGGCTGGAGATTTCATTTGATGCAATCGGAAACTTATTCGGTCGTGTGACGGGGACAAAATATCCTGAGGAAACGATCCTTTCTGGGTCCCATATCGATACCGTTGTTAATGGCGGTACGTTAGATGGTCAATTTGGCGTAATGGCAGCGTATCTTGCGGTTCAGCATTTATTGGAAACCTATGGCAAACCTTTGCGTTCATTGGAAGTCATTTCGATGGCTGAAGAAGAAGGAAGTCGTTTCCCGACAGTCTTTTGGGGAAGTAAAAACTTTGTCTGTGAAGCATCCAGAGAACAGGTGGAAGAGATTGCCGACTCTGAAGGTGTGAAATTTGTTGATGAAATGCGCCGTCAGGGTTTTGATTTCGCTGATGAAGCAAGAGCAAGACGCAAGGATATCAAAGCATTTGTTGAGATTCACATTGAACAAGGAAATGTGTTAGAAAATGAGGAATTACAAATCGGTGTGGTGAATAATATCGCCGGTCAAAAGCGCTACACCTTCGTTCTAAAGGGTGAAGCCAACCATGCCGGAACGACTCCGATGGGCTATCGTCGCGATGCAGTCTACGGCTTCTCAAAAATTTGTTCAGGAATTATTGATCGTGCATTTGCTGAGGGCGATCCATTAGTGGTTACTTTTGGCAAGGTCGAACCAAAACCAAATACCGTCAATGTTGTTCCGGGCGAAGTGTTGTTCACGATGGATTGTCGCCATACGGATGCGAATGAATTGAATCGTTTCACCAAAGAAGCGGAAGATTACATGAAGGAAGTAGCTGACGAGCTTGGATTGGCTTTGGAAATCGATCTTTGGATGGATGAAACGCCCGTTCCAATGGACAAGGACGTCGTTGATATCGTCGAACAAGCTGCGAAAACCAAAGAAATGAAATACAAAGTAATGCATAGCGGAGCGGGTCACGATTCACAAGTCATCGCACCACATTATCCGAGTGCCATGATTTTTGTGCCGAGTATCAAGGGTATCAGTCACAATCCAGCAGAAGCGACTGACTTAGCGGATTTGACTGCCGGAGTAGAAGTGCTGGCACAAGCGCTTTATGAATTGGCGTACAAAGAGTAGGAAAGAGGAGAAAAAAATGGGTTACAAAAATAATAACATCGGCTATCTTGACGGCTTATTAGAATCGAGAGCAGTCATCAAGAAAAACAATTATGCGGTCCTTCCCCATGAGGGTTTGGTCAATAACGTGATACCAGGCTTTGAGAATTGTGATTGCTCAATCTTAGGTTCGACAAAGCTTGGAGCAAGCTTTGTGGACTACATCATGACTTTTCATAAGGATGGCAAAAATAAGTTAGGCTTCGGCGGAGAAGGCATCGAAACATTAGTTTACGTGATCGATGGCAAGCTGAAGGTAAGCGACAGCAAGGAAAGCCACACCGTAATCTCTGGCGGATATGTGTATTTACCAGCGGGAGAAAAAATGTTTTTAGCCAATGCACAAGCGGAAGACACAGAGTTCTTCTTATACAAAAAACGCTATCAGCCATTAGAAGGTCACAGTGCCTATAAAGTCGTCGGCAATGCAAATGAGATGGAACCGATTCAGTATGAAGGCATGAAGGATGTACTGCTTTGGGACTTTTTACCAAAGGACTTGGGCTTTGATATGAATTTCCATATCTTATCCTTTGAGCCGGGAGCCAGTCACGGCTATATCGAGACTCATTATCAGGAACATGGTGCTTATCTGCTTTCTGGAAAGGGTATGTACAATTTGGATAACGATTGGCTGCCAGTTGAAAAAGGGGATTACATCTTTATGAGCGCTTATGTTCAACAAGCAGCATATGCAGCTGGACGAGGAGAGCCATTAAAATACGTCTACTCAAAAGACTGTAATCGTGATCCTGAAATTTAGATAAAGGAAGTAGTTTGTAGATGGAAGAAACAACGACTATTCAACCAGCAAGATTACATGAGTTAATTCAAGAAAAGTTGACGCGGGCAGGTTTGAAAGAAGAGCAGGCAGATACAGTGGCGGAGCATTTAGTTTTTGCGGATGCGTGCGGTATCCATTCACATGGTGCGGTGCGGGTAGATTATTATGCAGAACGGATCGCAAAAGGCGGAGTGACTATTGATCCCCAGATTTCTTTTGAACGGACGGGAGCAAGTACCGGAATTGTTCATGGTGATAATGGGGTCGGGCAATATGTGGCACTTCAAGCTTTAGAATATGCGATCGATCAAGCAAAGGAATCTGGCGCAGCGATTGTTGGAGTTAAACGGATCAGTCACTGTGGTGCCCTTTCCTATTATGTAAAGCGGGCTGCGGAAGAAAATCTGATTGCCATCTCGATGTGCCAGTCTGATCCGATGGTTGTTCCATTTGGCGGCTCAGAAAATTATTTTGGCACCAATCCAATCGCGTTTGCGGCTCCTAGAGAATTTGGATCACCGGTTGTTTTTGATATGGCAACAACGGTTCAAGCATGGGGGAAAATTCTTGATGCACGTTCTAAAAATCAAGCGATTCCAGATACTTGGGCGGTCGATAGTAAAGGACAACCAACAACGAATCCCCATGAGGTCAATGGACTGCTGCCAATGGCGGGTCCTAAAGGGTTTGGCTTAATGATGATGGTGGATATCCTATCCGGCATGCTATTAGGACTTCCATTTGGGAAAAATGTTTCTTCTATGTATAGCGACCTAACAGAAAAAAGAAATCTTGGTCAACTCTTTATCTTGATTGATCCTAGACGATTTACCGATCTGCCAAGCTTTAAGCACAGCATGGAAACCATGATTGAAGAATTACATGAGATTGCGCCTGCAGCCGGTTTTAATCAGGTTTACTATCCAGGAGAGACTAATCAAGTCAAATATGATCAGTATACGGTTGAGGGAATTCCCATTGCTAAACAAGTATTAGCCTATTTAGAAAGTGATACGATCCATTTTGATCAATATGGAAAAACTGGAAGCTTTGCAACTAAATAATAGAGAGTGAGGAAATCACGTGTTACATACGATTATTCAAAAAAATAGTTATCAAGATTCGATCGTATTGATGCTGCTAACGAATCGTTTAAATACGCTGAAGGGAGTGGAAAAGGCTTCCGTGATGATGGGCACGCCCGCCAATAAAGATATTTTTAAAACAGGCGGTTTGTATACACCAGAACTGGAGGATGCTTCCTCTAATGATATGGCGATCGTTTTAGAAATTGCAGACCAAGACGAAAAGCTGATTCAAGAAGTCTTGCACAATATTGATGAATTTTTAGCCGAACAAAGCAAGGGCGGCAATGATAAAGGGACAGAAACCGTAAAAACCTGGGATAAAGCTTTAGAGCTCGGTGAAGACGCACATGTTGCCGTCTTTTCAATTCCCGGGACACATGCGGCCTTAGAGATTGAGCATGCATTGAGTGAAGGCAAACACGTCTTCTGCTTTAGCGACAATGTAGCGTTGGAAGATGAAGTTCGGTTGAAGCAAATGGCTCATGAAAAAGGTCTGCTATTAATGGGACCGGACTGTGGTACAGGAATCATCAACGGAATTCCCGTAGCCTTTACCAATGCGGTTCGTAAAGGCAGCATCGGAGTTGTAGGTGCATCTGGAACAGGGATTCAAGAAGTAACGACGTTGATCCATAAATTAGGCGGCGGAGTAACCAACGCCATTGGGACCGGCGGACGTGATTTAAAAGCCGAAGTCGGTGGAATCACGTTGAAGGACAGTGTCGCAACATTGGAAAATGATCCTGAAACAAAAGTCATTGTCGTGATTTCAAAACCACCGGCACCAAGTGTTCGTGACGAGGTGTTGGATCTATTGAGAAGTTCTTCAAAACCAGTCGTGACGATTTTCCTAGGCGAAGAGCCCACAGATCACGAGGAAAATCTATATAGAGCCTACACCTTAGAGGAAGCGGCTGAGATTGCTGTTCAATTAGCGAAAGGAGAAGACGTAATCGAAAAGAATGCTGAACTGGAGGACCCGGGGTATCAATTCACCTCAGAACAAACGGGGATCAAGGGGCTTTATTCCGGTGGAACCTTAGCCTATGAAGCGGCAATGTTAATGAAACGGGCTCTTGGATTGAAGGATAATCAGAAAACAGAAGACGGCTTTATTTTAAAAGACGGTGTTCACGAAATTATTGACTTGGGCGACGATATCTATACACAGGGCAAGCCGCATCCAATGATTGATCCAAGCAAACGTCAAGAAATGCTAGCACAGGCAGCGGATGAACCGACGACAGCAGTGATTTTACTGGATGATGTTTTAGGCTACGGCTCTCATGAAAATATGGCGAAAGAGTTAGCGCCAACGATCAAAGCAATTAAGGAAAAAGCCGCATCTGAAGGCCGAGAGCTAGTTGTCATCGCAACGATCGTCGGTACAGAGGAAGATCCGCAAAATATGGACATGCAGACGAAGATTCTGGAAGAAGCGGGAACGATCCTATGCAATAGCAATGCTCAAGCGGTTAAATTGGCACTACTAATGCTAGGACATCCATTGACACTGCCGAAAAGAAAATTATTACCGAAAAAAGCTAGTGGCAAAACGGAGATAACACCATCAAAAGAGATGATGCGCTTACTTACGAATGACGCCTTCATCAATATTGGCTTACGCAGCTTCTCTGATGCCATCACAAGCCATAACAGTAAAGCCGTTCAATTTGACTGGCAGCCGGTTGCGGGCGGAAATGTCACATTACAAAAAGCCTTACAGTTTTTAAATCAGGCGGAATTGAATTAGGAGGAGAATGAAAAGTGTATAAAACAATTGATGAAGCAAACCAAGCGGTCGCCGCAAAAGTTGTAGCTGGTTCTCCTTTCCTATTAGATGTAGTCCCTGCGAAAACGGTGATCACTGAATTAAATGAAGGAAAAGTCTTATTACATGCCGGGCCGCCAATCCGTTACGATCAAATGATTGATCCGATCCAAGGTGCCTGTGTTGGCGCGGCGTTATTTGAAGGCTGGGGCGAAACAGAAGAAGAGGTGCGTCAACAGCTAGCCTCCGGTGAAGTGACGTTGATCCCTTGCCACCATGTGGATGCGGTCGGACCAATGGGCGGTATCACTTCTGCCAATATGGCGGTATTAGTAGTTGAAAACAAAACAGACGGTAATCGCGCGTACTGCACGATGAACGAAGGAATCGGCGCGGTGCTGCGGTTTGGTGCTTATTCGAAAGAAGTTATCGATCGTCTGCACTGGATGAAAAATACGTTAAGACCAGTTTTGAGCGCTGCTTTAAAAAAGATGGAAAATGGCTTGAATGTCAATGTCTTGGTTGCTAAGGCGATCTCGATGGGCGACGAATTCCATCAACGGAATATCGCCGCATCGTTGGCGTTCTTAAAAGAAGTCGCTCCCGCAATTGTCTCCTTAGAAGGATTCGAGAAAGAGAAGCAAGAAGTCATTCAATTTTTAGCTGACACCGATCAATTTTTCTTAAATGTCATGATGGCTTCAGCCAAAGCAGTGATGGATGGTGCCAGAAAAATCCAAGAAGGAACGATCGTGACAGCGATGTGCCGAAATGGTTATGAGTTTGGTATCAGAATCGCTGGTATGGGCGACGAATGGTTTACTGGTCCGGTGAATACACCGAAGGGCTTGTACTTCTCGGGCTTTAGTGAGGCAGACGCTTCGCCAGATATGGGTGATAGTGCCATCATTGAAACCTTTGGCGTTGGCGGTATGGCAATGATCGCCGCTCCAGCAGTGACACGATTTGTCGGCTCTGGCGGCTTTTACGACGCGTTGAACACTAGTAATGAGATGACGGAAATTTGTATTGACAGCAACCCGAATTTCCCAGTACCAACGTGGGATTTCAAGGGGATTTGTCTAGGGATCGACGCTAGAAAAGTCGTTGAAACAGGGATTCTACCAGTCATTAATACGGGAATAGCGAATAAACAGGCTGGGAAGGGTCAAATCGGAGCCGGTACAGTAACGCCGCCGATTGATTGCTTCGAAAAAGCGGTTCTAGCTTATGCGAAGAAACTAGGATTTAACGAGTAAGGAGGGAAAAACGATGCTGATAGAAGCTTGTTGTGTGGATCAAGAAATATCTAAACGTTCATTTTCGAAAAGCCGCTGGCGTGTTCACAGTAAATTCGGTCGCAGCTTTAACATTCAAGACGAAACCTGTCAGCATCTAGCAGTTGTTGCAGCTGAGCAAAGCGCGGTTGTTCCGAATGGAATCTATTTGAGGGCTTCTGACTTTGAACAATTGTCGGCGGAAATCGCCGTGGATGATTGTTTGATCATTCAAAATCAAGCAATGAAATTTGCGAAAAGCCAGCTGCTTTTAACTGGAAAAAATTATCAGACGTTCCAAAAGCAGCGAACCAAACGGATCAACGAAACTATTTGGGCTGAATATGAATGCTGTATTAGAAGGATTACCAAAGAAACCGGTTATCAAGAAGGGCTGAACACGATTTTTTCTAGTGGAAATCCATTTGTATCAGCAATTGATGATTTGTGCTCAGAACAATTGTCGCTGCAGCGGCAAGCACTTCATTTTCTAATTGGACGCGGTCCGGGGTTAACACCTTCTGGGGATGATATGATCATTGGGCATTTAGCTGCTCGTCTGCTCATTAATAGGAATAATCAAAAGCTGCAAAACTTTTTACGAACCAAAATGACTGCGGTAAATGATTTAACCACCGATGTCAGCAAGCACTATCTGCTTTGCAGCTTGAATCAGCGCTTTAATCAATCCGTATTGAATCTGCAGGGTGCTTTGCTGGATGATTCAAAAGAGCAATTAGAAGAAGCCATTCAGAAGGTGTTGAAAACGGGGCATACTTCGGGAGCAGACTTTTTGGCGGGCTTTACTCGGACACTTAAATGTTTTAATGCAGTTGAAAAAGAAAAAAATTAGGAGGATGAACATGGCAAATCGAGTAGTTATTGCTCTTGGCGGGAACGCCATTTTAAAACCAGGTCAAGCAGAAACAGTCGAAGCACAGCTGGAAAATATCAAAACCAGTGCTGAAATGATCGCAAAAATTGAAAAACTTGATTATCAAATCGTTGTGACCCATGGGAATGGTCCGCAGGTTGGCAACATTTTACGCCAAAATGAGGAAGCGAAAGATATTGTACCGCCGTTTCCTTTAGATGTATGTAATGCCGAATCGCAAGGGTTTATCGGCTATTTAATGGAACAAACGATCAAGAATAAGATCGAAGAAGAAGGCTTGACGAGCGGGGTCGTGACCCTTTTGACGCAAGTTGAGGTATCCCCAGAAGATGAAGCTTTCAAAAAACCAACCAAGCCGATCGGCGTCTTTTATTCAAAAGAAGAGGCTGAAAAAATGTCTAAAGAACGCAATTGGAAAATGATGGAGGATGCCGGACGCGGGTATCGGCGCGTGGTTCCATCCCCTCGACCGTTAACGATCCATGGGGTGAATTCGATCGTGAATTTGCTGAATCAAAATACGATCGTCGTCGCTGGTGGAGGCGGAGGAATTCCTGTTTCCAGAAAAGAAAACGGGTATTTAAGCGGAATTGAAGCCGTTATTGACAAAGATCGCACAGGTAAAAAGCTCTCTGAACAGGTCGATGCAGACGTCTTCATGATGTTGACTGATGTTAGTAATGTCTACATCAATTACGGTAAGCCAAATCAAGAAAAATTAGAGACGATTACGCCAGAAACGGCTCAAAAGCATTTTGAGGACGGTCATTTTGCTGACGGCAGCATGGGTCCGAAAATCGAAGCAGCGATTCATTTTGCCCGTCAAGGTAAAACCTCGATCATCTGTGCTTTGGAAGAAGCAGATAAGGCACTATTAGGCAAAGCAGGTACACGAATAGTTGGGTAAAATGCCCACTATTCGTGTACCTAAAAGTGTTTTATAAATTATCTTCCTCTGATAATTCCAATGCTAAACGTAGATCAAGGCTCACACCGGAATCATGAATATTTTTACCGATCAGCTTGTTGCATTGTTCGATCCGATATTTGATCGTATTGCGATGGACGAACAGTGCTTTCGCGGTCCGAGCAATTTCGCAATGAAAATCAAGATAGTATTTCAAGGTCTTCCGAAGCTCGATCAGCGCTTCTTCTTTTGGATAGGCCAAGTCTTTTAGCGTGATCTCGCAAAAATAAGTAATGTCTGAGGGTCCCATTTTCTCAAAAAGACTGCGCATGCCTTTAGACTGGTATTGGTAAATAAGTGAGCTTGTTGAAAGCTGCTGCATTTCTTCAAAAGCTGTTTTGGCTTCGATAAACGATTTGGCGATATCATCGATCGAATCGTAAATATTGCCTAAACCAAATTGAATCCGGATATCTAATCGATCGGAGAGATCATCCGCGACCATTGCCAGAATATCCTCAAGCCGTTCTTGCTTGTGCTGAATCAAGATCGCGAAATGCTCCGTGTCTTTGACCTTGAAAAGGGTGACATCCTTAATATGATGCGCCAATTTATCACTTAGCCAATTGAAGCTCAGCTGGCTGACTTCTTCCTGATACTTGATTTTCGAATGATGCTTGGACTTCATTTTACAGGCGGCATAGACGACACGATAATGCCGTGCTTTGACTAATCCGTAGGTCGTTCCTAGATCAAGCCAATCGCGCGGTGCCTGATTTGGCGCCTGCTGGATCTCGATCATTCGGCTTAAGAAGTCGGTCTTTAGAACATCGAAGGATTCTTGGACTTTCTGATTCTTATACAACATAAAAGATAAGACCAGCGCAGCTTGTTCTAAAGCAAAGTTTGAAACTGGATAAGGAATTTTTTCTGGATTCAAGATCACTAAATAATGTGGAAAATAATGATTCGGCTCAACCGAAAAATAGGAGACTAAAAAAGTTTTATTGTCTAAATCAGTGATTAAAGTGGAATCATTTTTCTGCGCAACAAAGTCTGGATCGGACAAAGTCAGCTGATCAATATAATATTCAGCCGGTTTAGAGGTTTTTGAAAAATGCTTAGAGGCTGCGTAAACATGACCGTAGGGATCTACTAAAATAACCGGTGTTTTGATCAAACGGCCAAAATCAGAAATAAAACGAGCGATGCTTACATCGTTCACCAGCATATGTGAAAAGCGCTGCTGAATATCTAGAGCGTAATTCAATTGTTCCGTTTTTTTATCCCATAAAAAATTGAGCATTTGGTGCAAAAGACTGCCTAAGGGGATAGAGAGGGGAATCTGAACGATCGGAAACTTCACTTTATTGGCGTATTCGATTACCTGCTCATCGATCTTATCGATGTATCGTCCAATCTTGATTCCAAGACCGGCAGCTTTTTTTTCCTGCAATGAATCAATTAATCCAAAGATCTTGCTTTGATCTGCTTGATAGATCATCGCTGTGGTCAATAGAAATGTGTTTTCTGGAATATAGAAAGAAATATCCGGCGTTTCGCTGATTTCGATACTGTCCACCTGCAGCTTTGCATAATTTGGATCAGTCATCAAAAGCAAGTCGGAAAAACGCGGGAGTTCTAATAAATCAATCAGTGTTCTCATAGGGCACCTCCTGACCAAAGTATATTCAAGGCCTGATAGATATACAAGGTCAATTTGGTTATATTAACTAAAAAATTTTGGTTATTATGCATAAATAACAAACGATAAAAACGAAAAAGAGGGATATATATGTTTTCAGAATTAGTAATACCTAGACGAACAATCATGACACCAGGACCTGTGGAGGCTCATCCAAACGTTTTAAGAGTAATGAGTTCGACCATTCTAGGTCAGTTTGATCCAGCGTTTTTAGCGATTATGGATAACGTTAAGGAAATGATCAAAGTACCATTTGGAACGAAGAATGAACAAGCTTTTGCGATTGATGGGACATCGCGTTCTGGTTTAGAGGCTGCATTAATCGCATTGATTGAGCCTGGTGATAAGGTCTTGATTCCGGTTTATGGACGATTTGCTTATTTATTAGGAGAAATCTGTGAACGGGCAAAGGCCGATATCCAATATCTGAAAAAAGACTGGACCAGTCCTTTTGATCAAGCAGACATCATTGAGGCGATCGATGAATTCCAACCCAAAATTGTCGCGATGGTCCATGGAGAAACAGCGAATGGTCAAATGCAAGGATTGGATCAAATCGGTGCAGCTTGCCGTGAAAGAGAAATCTTCTTCGTGGTCGATATGGTAGCGACCTATGGCGGTGTGCCGCTTTTTGTTGACGAATGGCAGGTCGACATTGCGATCGGCGGAACTCAGAAATGTGTGAGTGTGCCATCCGGTATGTCTTTGATTACCTACAATGATCGGGTTGAAAAAGTTTTGACTAGCCGCTATCAAAAAGAGTTAGGGCTAAGTAAGGTCGATCGCAACGAAAATCATATCAATAATAACTATTTGGATTTGAGCCAGTTGCAACGCTATTGGAACTCTGAGCGGATCAACCATCATACCGAAGCGACCACTATGATCTATGCATTGCATGAAGGCTTACGAGCAATAATAAATGAAGGAATCGAAAATGTTTGGGCTAGACACAAGCTCAATGATGAAGCCATCGTAGCCGGTATTAAGGCGATGGGATTGGATTTCTTCGGCAATGTGGAGACCAAAATGCCGACCGTGACACCGATCATGATTCCGGAGGGCGCTGATGATGGCGAAGCGATCCGCAACATGCTGCTGGAGGTGTTTGGTGTGGAGATTGCTTCTTCGTTTGGCGATTTGAAAGGAAAAGTTTGGCGCATCGGTAATATGGGCTACAGTAGCCGTCGGGAAAATGTTCTTCAGGTGCTGGGCGCATTGGAAGCGGCGATGATCTACCATGGGGCCAAATTGAATGTTGGTGAGGCAGTGAAGGCGGCTTTGAAGGTATATGGTGTTTAAGTAATTGAAGGCGGTTGTTTGATTTTTTTAGTCTATAAAAAATAAAGCAGCCGCCCTTTTTAACCTTCATTTTAGACATTGGATAGCACCTGAAAGCTATCATTGTCTATGTTGTACAAAAAGCACTTTGCATTTTGGTAACTTCAGCTAATGTAGAAACCGCTAAAAACGCTTACAATTTTGGTAGTTAGAAAATGATTAATCGAAGCATGAAAGTTGAAGGAGGAGGAAATAGTGGAGAACAAAGATTATCAGGTTAGCGAGGAAGAAATTGCTCGTTACAAGGAGCGTGGGTACAACGATGACATGCTGCCGAAGACACCTGAAAAACGCAATATGAGCGCAAAGAATTATTTTACTCTGTGGATGGGATCAGTACATAACATTCCTAACTACACTGCTGTTGGCGGATTTCTATTTTTAGGCTTGTCTCCCATCAATGTGATGTTTGCATTGATTGTCAGCGCACTGGTTGTGGCTCTGTTTATGACGATGAACGGACGAGCGGGCTCTAAATACGGAATTCCATTTGCACTGCACTTGCGTTCAACGTATGGGGATGTTGGGGCAAAACTACCAGGATTTCTTCGTGGATGTGTGGCAGCAATTGCTTGGTTCGGCTTACAAAACTATACAGGTTCTTTAGCACTTCTTATCTTAATTGGAAAAGTTTGGCCCGGATTTTTAGCGATTGGCGGTTCTGCCAGCTTCTTTGGAATTGGGATTCCCGGATTGATTGCTTTCACGATTTTCTGGGGAATCAATGTTTTAATCGGAATTGGCGGAGGCAACATACTGAATAAGTTTACCGCTGTTTTAAGTCCATTGATTTATATCGTATTTGGCGGAATGGCGATTTGGGCATTGCGTGTCGCAGGTGGTATTGGACCAATCCTATCATTTGATACCAGTTCTGCTACTCAAAGCATGAATCCGATCTTTGCTTACTTTATGATCATCAACTCCGTTTTAGCTGTTTGGGCGGCGCCGGGAGCCAGTGTTTCTGACTTCACGCAAAACGCGAAATCAACCAAGGATCAAACAGTTGGGCAAATGGCCAGTCTATTAGTTGCTTATGTAATCTTTGCTTTTTCTAGTGTGGCCATTTTGATTGGCGGATCGATTCATTACGGCATTCAAGAGTGGAATGTGCTGAACATCGTTGATCGTTGGGACAACCTCCCAGCCGTTATCATCGCCATGACTGTTTTCTTATTAACGACCATCTCGACAAATGCGACAGGGAATATTATTCCGGCTGCTTATCAGCTTTCGGCCTTATTCCCAAAACGAATCGATTACAAAAAAGGTGTCATTGTAGCGAGCTTGATCAGCTTCGTGATTATGCCTTGGAAGCTGATGGAAAATCAAGACAGTATCTTCTTCTTCTTGAATTCAATTGGTGCCGTACTTGGACCAGTAGCTGGCGTAATGATCGCACACTACTTCTTTATCAAAAAACAAAACATTGATTTGAATGCGCTGTACATGGATCCGAAAGCAGATAACTCCAAAAATATGTATCGCGGCTTAAACCGGCAGGCTTATATCGCAACAATCATCGCCTTGATTGTTTCTTTAAGCGGACAATTTATTCCAGCATTACAAGCAGTTTCAAATGTTTCATGGCTGGTTGGATTCTCCTCTGCATTTGCTATCTACTACGGATTAAGGAAATTAGGCTCTGAAGATAAAACGGAAGAAGCCTTTGATTAATAAAATGAGTTTTAGAGAGGAAGGAAACAGAATGAGTCACGATTTAGTAATTAAGAACGGTCTAGTAATTTTAGAGAGTGGAGAAGTTGAAACAGATGTAGCTGTTAAGGACGGGGTCATCGCTGCGATTGGAAATGATTTAGCTGGAGACAAAGTCATTGATGCTTCTGGTTTAGTTGTGAGTCCCGGGATGTTGGATGCCCATGTGCATATCACTGATCCTGGCGGCGGCTACCGTGATGAATGGGAAGGCTATGTCACAGGGACAGCTTCTTGCGCTAAAGGCGGCGTTACATCATTTATGGAAATGCCTTTGAATCAGGTCCCAGCGACTACGGATGCTGAGAGCTTAAAAATTAAGTACGATGCAGGTAAAAACAAATTACGCTCTGATGTCGGATCATTTGGCGGTTTGACTCCGTTAAATCTTAAAGGCGGGATCCAAGAATTAAATGACGGCGGTGTGGCAGCTTATAAATGCTTCATGGCGACCTGCGGCGATCGCACGATTGATGGCGATTTCATGAACGTAGACGATTACTCTCTCTATGAAGGCATGAAACAAATCGCTGAAACAGGCAAGGTCTTGGCGATCCATGCAGAAAATGCGGCTATTACTGATAAATTAGGCGAAATTGCTTATAAAAATGGCGAAACAACATTGAAGGCTTATGTAGAAAGTCGTCCAGTCTTCACAGAGGTTGAACCAATTCGTCGCGCCATTCTGCTGGCTAAAGAGACAGGCTGCCGGATTCACATTTGTCACGTGGCTTGTCCTGAAGGCGTGGAAGAAGTGACTAAAGCGCGTGCTGAAGGTGTGGATGTAACCTGTGAAACGTGTACCCATTATTTGTACTTCCACACAGATGAGTTGGATGCCATTGGTCCAGTGGTGAAATGTTCACCGCCAATTCGTGATTTAAATACCCGTGAAGCAATGTGGGAAAAATTATTGGCAGGCGAAATTGCCTTTGTAACTTCTGACCATTCTCCATGTACACCGGATTTGAAGGACAAAGAAAATGCCTTTGAAGCGTGGGGCGGTATCTCTGGCGTACAAAAATAATGTAGACGTTATGTACGATGAAGGCGTTCAAAAACGTGGGATGAGCTTGAAAATGTTTGCTGATGTGATTGCGACAAATCCAGCGGATCGTTATGATCTGGATTCTAAAGGCCGGATCAGTATTGGCAAGGACGCGGACTTTGTGTTGATCAAACCGAATGCACCGTACACGTTAAAAGCGGAAGATTTAGAATACCGCAACCAAATCAGTCCTTATATTGGACGTGAAATCGGAGCGCAAGTTGTTCAAACGATTCTGCGGGGCGAAACGATTTACAGCCAAGAGACTGGTGTGACGGCTGAATTCCCAGGTGAGTTCATTAAAAAATAGACAATAATTCATACGATGAGCTGTGCCGAAATCCGGTACAGCTTCATCAAGTTTTTTGATTTAAAGGGAGGACGTAAAAATGGAAGAACAAGTGGATACAAAACGAGCTCCCTATTGGAAGCAGATTATTTTCGTATTAACTGCAGGGTGGATCGTTATCTGGATTTATCGGACGGTTTTAACACCGATTTATCCGATCATTAGTGATTATTTTGGCGGCGCGACAGATGCACAGCTAGGCAATATTTCTAGTTTCTATTTTTTAGGGTATGTCAGTATGCAGATTCCATCAGGATTGCTGGTGGATCGATTTGGCAAGAAAAAAATATTGATTCCCGGTTTCTTACTGTTCGGGCTAGGCACACTATTCGTGGCGGCGGCTTCGAATCTGTCGCTGGTCTTTGTCGGTAGTGTTTTAGCGGGCTTGGGCTGCGGAACGTATTATGGCGTGGCATATTCCTTGACTACCGAGTATGTTCCAGCGGATAAGAAAAGCTTAGCTACAGCAATCGTTAATAGCGGGACAGCGGTCGGCAGCGGACTAGGTCTGGTTTCCTCCAGCTTTTTAGTAGGAGAAGGGGTACTGCCTTGGCAATATCTATTAGTTGCGACAGCCGTATTAATCGTCGTTATGCTGGTGGTGTTCAGAAAAGTTATTCGAGGGGAAAAAATCGTTAAACAGGAGCCTGCTACAGTGAAGACTGACAGTTCCATTAAGGATTTGTTCAAGCTGCCTATGATCGCGGCCTATATTCTGTACTTTTCTACTTTGTATACCTATTACTTAATTGATACCTGGCTGCCTAATTTTTTAGAAACGGAACGTGGTTTTCAAGGGACATCAATCGGTGTGGCGTCTTCCTTAGTCTTCTTTACGGCAATTCCTGGGGCATTGCTCTTTAGTCGCGTGGCGGATAAAATTCCTCATAAAAAAACAACGATCATCATTCTGTTAGAAATATCTGCTGCGGCTGTCTTGTTCTTGACCATTACGACCTCGAATCAAACGTTCTTGATCATCGGGATTATGATGTATGGCTTCTTAGGAAAACTTGCGGTAGAACCGATCATTATTTCTTGGCTGGGACAATTCGCTCCCAAGAAGAGTATCGCCACGACCTATGGGGTCTTTAACTTTTTTGGAATGTCCGCTTCTGTGATCGTTCCCTCAGTGACGGGGTTCATTTCCGATACGACAGGGACAAAGGTTTATGCCTTTTATTTAGCGATAGGGATCATTTTCTTCGGGACTTTCATCTTTTACTTAATTAATAAAGTCTGCCAAAAGAAGGAAGCAGAAGCTGAAATAACTGAACAAAGCTGCTAATACACGAGAGAAAAGACTGCTATTTCGAAAATCGAGATAGCAGTCTATTTATGTTGTTTTATATCGTTTAACCTGCATCCGGCTCCGATAAAAATAGGGCTACTCGCAGCTGCAAAGAAAATTCTGAATCATTAATGGCATTGTTTAGCAGTTCCTCACATTTTTTGATTCGATATTTGACCGTATTTCGATGAATGAAAAGCATCTCCGCTGTTTTGGTGATCTCACATTGCATATCAAGGTAGGTCATCAGTGTATTTCTTAAATCCTTATCCTGCTCGTTATCAGGATAGGCGAGATTTTTTAAAATTGAAATACAAAAGTAGCGCATATCCTCATTTGAGACATTTTCGGTGATGCGTTTAATGCCTTGAATTTTATTGTAGGAGACAAATGCATTCTTGTCCTCTGATTCCTCTAACGCCTGTTTACTCTCCGTATAAGAAAAATGGAGCAGATCAATATTATTGACTGGATCACCAATGCCAAAGCGGGCATAGACACCGAACAATGATAGAAGCTGCTCGTGGACCTCCTCCAAAATAGGCAATATCTCACTCTTTTTCTGGATCACAAAAACCCATTGATTCAAATGCTCGGTTGGGAACAGCATGATATTTTCGTACTTCTCCTCAACATGCTGGAATAGATAATCATAAGTCAAAGCATCGATTTCTTTCGCATAAAAGTGTTGATCCTTTTTGATAAGGGATTCTATGTAGACGACGCGGTAATAGTTAGAGTTCAGATTCGGAAAATGCCGTTTGTATTCTAACCAATCCGTATCTCCCAAGGCTGTTTTACGATTTAGCAAGTAGGTTAGAAAGCTCCTGCGCTCGGCTCGCTTTTCATTTAGCAAGGTCTGTTCCTTATAAAGCGCCAGTGTTAAAACGGTCAAGGACTGCTGAATGGCAAATTGTGAGAAGGGATAGGGCAGCTCATCTGGATCAAAAATTACAAGCATATAGGGCAGATAGCGATCCGAACTAAGGGGGAAAATACTGATCAGCATTTTTTTCTGGCCCAATTCAAGCAGTAGTTGCTCGCGACGCTTATTTTTTTGACAGTCCCGGATTTTTTCCAAAAGAACCGCTTTTTGTTTTTTCGGCATTTCAAGCTTGGAGTATTGCATTTGAGAGCTGGCGACTTCGCCAAAAGGGTCAATCAATAAGACTGATTGCTTGATCATCGAGCTGAGCTCTTTCATTAATGTATCAACCGAAGCGCCGCGGATCATCAAGTTGACGAACTTTTGCTGAATCTCCAGAGCGTAAAAGATCTGCTCTGTTTGATCATGCCAAAGAAAACTAAGCAGCATATGGGAAATATCGCCGAGCTGATGACTGACTGGAATTTGTAAAATCGGAAAATTCAACTCGTCCGCAACGGCTAAAACCTTGGGATCAATTGCTTTTAAATATCGCCCGATTTTGATCGCTAATCCAGCGGAGGGCACTTTAGCCAGCGAGCGTACCAAATTACATAGTCCATCCGTATCATCGCGAAAGGCCATAGCTGTCGTTACCAACAAGGCATTTTTTTGAATGTAGTAGGAAACGTCCGGTGTTTCAAAAATTTCGATCGTATCCAAGGGACGCTCCAAGTCAGCATGTTTGTTTAGTAATGATAGTTCTGAAAAGCGGGGGGTCTGAAGGATCTCTTTTATTGACGTCATATTTTTCTCCTATTTTTGAGTTGCGGTTAGACCGGCTGCCTACAAGTGGAAATTTTTTGTTGCGTTTTGCAAAATTTGGACTGTCGTTTTGATTTTTTCCTTGGTAGCACGAATGGTCGGCATCGAAACACTGAGTGTGGCAATCACATTTCGTTTTTGATCCAGCAAAGGAATAGCGACACATTTGACACCAATTTCACATTCTTCATCATCCATTGAAAAGCCTTGTTTATTGATCCGTACAAGTTCCTTTTGCAGCCTTTCTTCGGTAGTGATCGTTTTTTTGGTTAGAGATTGTAATTGAATTTGCGCCAAGTAGTGATCAAGCTCCTTATCAGTCATGTTTGCCAAATATAGCTTTCCGGCACCTGTGCAATACAACGGCGCCCGTTTGCCGATTTTTTGGGTAACATTCAAAAGGTTATCTTGGCTGTCGATCGATTCAACATAGACTAATTCCTGATTGTCACAAATAGACAAACAAGTTGCTTCATTGAGCTCCGTGGAAATTTGCTGCATGTAAGGTCGAACCAATGAAACAAGCTCGTGATTAATTGCCGCACTGCTGCTCAGCAATTTAAATTTTAAACTCAAGGAATAATCAGCGTTTTTTTGATTTTGCTGAACGTATCCCATCGTCATTAGCGTATAGAGCAGCCTAGATGCGGTTGCTTTTGGGATGTTCGTTTGTTTTGAAATGTCATTCAACGACATTTCATCATCGGCTGCTGTCATGAGTTCAATGATTGCGAAGGTTTTTTGGACGGAGTGATTGATCTTTAATTGCTTTTCTTCCATTTTTTAAAGGCTCCTTTGTTCATTCACTAAATTCTTCTTTTGTTCATTTCGGACAAATCAAATTTTGGGGTGACAAAAATACACCGCTTCCATTGTTGGGCTATTGCTCACATGGTAACATGCAATAAAGTGAAACGCAATATCACATAGTGAAATAGAAAAGAAAGAAGGAATGGATATGAAAGCAGCAGATGCGATTGTTCAGATTATGGTAAAGGAAGGAATCACCGATGCCTTTGGGATTCCGGGGGCAGGGATCAACCCTGTATACAAATATTTAGAAGATGCGCCAATTGAACATTTTTGTATGCGCCATGAAGAAGCGTGTATGCACGCGGCAGATGGTTATTACCGTGCTTCCCACAAAATTAGTGCAGCACTTTGTACATCAGGACCTGGGGCAACCAACTTTGTTACCGGATTGTACACAGCCAATATTGATTCGATTCCAGTCTTGGCAATCACTGGTCAAGCCAACAGCTGGCAAATGCAGCAGGATGCTTTCCAATGTGTTGACATGGAGAGTATTGCTAAAACCGTTTGTAAAAAAGTTTTCTGTGTTTTAGACGCTAAAAAAATTCCTGAGATCATGCAGGAAGCCTTCTATCTAATGCGTAATGGCAAACCTGGTCCAGTTTTGCTGGATCTGCCGCTGGATATCCAACAAACAGAGATTGAGTTTGATATTGACAGCTATCAACCAGCCGCCAACGATACGGTGAAGCCAGAAACAGCTGAAATTAAGCAAGCGATAGACATGATTCAAAAAGCTAGCGCACCGATTATCGTCATGGGCGGGGGCGTGATTCTGTCTCATGCGGAAAAAGAACTGATTGAATTTGCGGAGCTGCTAGAAATCCCTGTAATCACTACTTATATGGCGAAAGGCGGATTGCCGGAAGAGCACCCGTTAAACGCGGGGCATGCGGGTATTCAAGTCGGTCAACCGATCGGGAATAAATATTTCTTGGACTCTGATCTTGTAGTAGGGATCGGGAATCGCTTCACTGATCGCCACACAGGCAATTTGACTGTTTATCGTGAAGGCCGTCAATTCATTCATATCGACATTGAAAAAGGACAAATCGGAAAAGTCTTTGATCCAGAACTAGGAATCGTTTCCGATGCGAAAGAAGCATTGACAGCATTGATCGCTGAAGCAAAAGCGCGTGGGGCGAAATCAATCAATTCTAAGCGAGCAGCTGATCTGCCGGCTACCAGAAAAGAGTTAGCGCGTAAAACAGATTTTGACAGCAAGCCAATGATGCCGCATCGGGTCTTCCATGAAATGAATGCTGCATTCGACGATTCAACCATGTTTACGGCTGGCTGCGGGATTACACAAATCTGGAGTGGACAACTACAAAAAATCAACCGTTCGCGCCGTTATTTGCCATCAGGCGGAGCTGGAACATTAGGTTATGAAATACCTGCTGCTTTTGGTGCGAAGGTTGCTGATCCAGCAGCACATTCTGTTACTGTCTTGGGTGATTTCGGCTTTACCTTCATGGGTGAAGAGATCGCTGTCGCTGCTGCCTTCAAGAAACCGATTATTGTAATCATCGTTAACAATGCTTACCTCGGCTTGATTCGTCAAAACCAAAAAGGGGCTTACGGCTTTGAGTATGCGGTAGATATGCCTTACAACCAAGACGGAACGATGGATTATGTGAAGGTCGCTGAAGGCTTCGGCTGTGTCGGTGAACGGGTCTTCACACCAGATGAGCTGAAGGGCGCGATTGATCGGGCGAAAGCATCGGGCAAAACATATGTGATCGATGCAATTTGTAAACCGGAACAATTGTGTGATATGGGAAATGCCTTGGACAATGTGAAATCATTTGTTTAAAAGACGATCAATTAAAGAAAGAGAGTGACGAAGATGAGAGAAAGTATTCATAAATATTTTGATATGGGATTGATCCAGTGGATGAGCTATCCGCCGCAAAAATACCCGCTATTAGATACCTTGACGAAAGTATCACGAGATCCTTACTTCAACGCGATCGAAATGACGCAAGTAAAAGAAGACAAAGAGCGTGAGGACGCGCGAGATATTTTGGCTCAAAGCCATATGCGTGTGTGCTACGGAGCGCAGCCGCGTTTATTGGGACCGGGATTGAATCCAAATGCGATTAATGAGGAAGATCGTCTGATGGCGGAGCAGACATTATTAGAAGCGATTGACGAAGCAGAATATTTGGGCGCCAAAGGGATTGCCTTCCTTTCAGGAAAATGGGAAGCGGCGACGAAAGAAGAGGCTTATCAGCAGCTATTGAAAACAACCCGTAACCTGTGTACCTATGCTGCGAAAAAGAACATGATGATCGAACTAGAGATCTTCGATTATGACATGGATAAATGTTCGTTGATTGGACCAGCGCCATTAGCTGCACAATTCGCGGCAGATGTTTGCTTAACCCATAATAACTTTGGTCTGATTGTTGATTTGTCTCATTTCCCGACAACCTATGAAACAAGTAAATTTGTCATTCAATGTACAAAACCATATATCACGCATCTGCATATTGGCAATAACGTTGTTACGGAAGGCTGTGAAGCCTATGGCGACCTGCATCCCCGATTTGGCTATCCCAACAGTGCCAATGATGTACCAGAATTACTGGACTTTTTCCAAGTACTGAAGGACGAAGGCTTCTTAGATGCAAAATCCCCGATGGTCTTGTCCTTTGAGGTTCAGCCAAGACCAGATGAAGATGGAGATATCATTGTCGCGAATACCAAACGAGTGATTGAACGCGCTTGGGCATTATTAGAAGACTAGAGAGAAGGGAAGATTCGTATGAAAATCGTCGTATTAGATGGCTATACTGAAAATCCTGGCGACTTGAGCTGGGAGGCGTTAGGCCGCTTAGGAGATTTGACCGTTTACGATCGGACACCGCAAGAACAAATTCTTGAACGGATCGGAAATGCTGAAATCATCTTAGTAAACAAAGTGCAAATGACCAAAGAAATCATCGAAGCAGCAGCTAGTGTGAAATATATCGGCGTTTTAGCAACCGGCTATAACGTAGTCGATGTCGCTGCCGCTAAAGCGAACGGAATCACAGTGACTAATATTCCAACCTATGGAACAGACGGCGTGGCTCAATATGCCATCGGGTTACTATTAGAATTGTGTCACCGCATCGGCGATCATTCCAACACGGTGCATGCTGGCGATTGGACCAATAATGCCGACTGGTGCTATTGGAACTCGCCACAAATGGAGCTGGCTGGCAAAACGATCGGGATCATCGGCTATGGTCGGATTGGCCAAAAAGTCGGCGCGATCGCCAAAGCCCTAGGGATGAAGGTAATCGCTAATGACAGAAGCCATACAGAAGGAATTTTTGCGGGAGCTAGAATGGTGGACTTGGATCAATTATTTAAGGAATCAGACGTGATTTCATTGCATTGTCCACTATTCCCAGAAACGGAAGGTATGATCAATAAAGACAATATCGCGAAAATGAAGGATGGCGTTTATATCATCAACGATTCTCGAGGCCAATTGATCAATGAAGCAGATTTACGGGATGCCTTGAATAGCGGAAAAGTAGGCGGCGCAGCGGTGGATGTCGTTTCGACCGAGCCGATCAAAATGGACAATCCATTGTTAGCGGTGAAGAACATGATCATCACACCCCATATGGCTTGGGCTTCTCGTGAAGCGCGTTCTCGCTTGATGGATATTGCAGTGGAGAATGTCGAGAAATTCCAACAGGGTAACCCTGTAAATGTTGTTAATGCTTAAGTGATGAAAAGGGGGAGATCGGCATGAAAATAGTCATCGCGATGGACTCCTTCAAGGGCAGCGCCAGCTCGTTAGAAGCTGGAGCTGCCGTAAAAAAAGGAATCCAAGCTGGAATGAGTGAATCTCAAGAGATCGAGATTTTACTTGTAGCTGACGGCGGAGAAGGAACAGTCGAAGCCTTCATCGCAGGTACTTCTGGTTCCATCAAGACAGAAACAGTAACCGGACCCTTGGGAAAACCAATCAAAGCGACATATGGTCTGTTAGAAGATAAGGCAATCCTCGAAGTTGCGGAAACATCAGGGATCATGCTAGTGAAAAAAGCAGAGCTGAATCCTTGGCAAGCGACGACTTATGGCTTGGGAGAATTGCTGAGGACGCTGATCAAAAAAGGACAAAGAAAATTTCTGATCGGCTTAGGCGGCAGTGCGACAAATGACGGTGGTATGGGGATGCTTCAGGCTTTGGGTTACCGCTTCTTGAAGAAGAATGGCGAGGAAATTTCTCGAAGCGTTTGTGATATGAAACACATGGCGTTGGTTGACGATTCGCAGGTGCCGGATGAATTGCAGCAGTGTCATTTTACTATAGCCAGTGATGTGACGAATCCTCTATGTGGGGAGCAGGGAGCAACCGCGATCTACGGTCCGCAAAAAGGCGTCAAACAGACTGATATTGCTAAGCTCGATGCTTCATTGCAGCATTTTGCCAAGATTACAGAGGATTATTTGAAAAAAGATTTTTCTCAAGCAGCTGGGGCTGGTGCAGCTGGAGGATTAGGCTTTGCGATTCTTGCTTACTTAAAGGGAGAGGTTCATTCAGGTTTTCAACTATTGTCAGCAGAGAAGCAGTTTGAGGAAAAAATCAAAAATTCCGATCTTGTCATTACTGGGGAAGGCAGATTAGATGCCCAGTCTGTGATGGGGAAAGTTCCCTCTGCTTTAGCAAAGATCACGCAAAGGTACAACAAACCATTGATTGCGATCGCTGGCAGTACTTCCGAGGATGCCTATCAATGCAACGACTGCGGAATTGATGCTTTTTTCTCGATCATCCACAGCATAGGAACAGAAGCAGAACTTTTACAGCCTGCTACTACAAAAGAAAGTATTCGACAAACAGCCGAACAACTATTTCGCTTTTACCAAAGAATGAAGGCGCTTTAAGGAAGGATGATTAGTATGTCAAAATCAAAAATTGAGGAAAGACTGTTTAAAGTAGAAGAAGTTGCTTGCTTTGATCCAGCAGAAGGCAAAAAGAGTTTCTTCTATGAAACGGAAAAGACTGCCGGCGCCTTGTGGTGTTTGGAACCTGGTCAGACCGTCTTCAATCATTCCCACACCACCTCAGACGATCTGTGGATTTGTATTCAAGGAACCGGAACCTTTTATCCGGGGTATGGTGAAGAGGTGGAAATCACGGAAGGCGACTTGATTATTTCCCGTCCCGGTGAGCAGCATGGCATGAAGAATACAGGGGATGAGCGGTTCATTTTTGTCGGAGTAGCGGGACCGCACCCAATGGATTTGATTAAACATTAAAATAGTTCAAAGAGAGGATACAGAACTTTTGGTTTAAAAAAAGTTCTGTATCTTTTAATGATTTTAGTCAGTTACAAAATAAATAAGAAAACAAAGAGCAGGGATCGAAATCGAGATAGCATAAGTAAAAGAAGGTTACGGCGGGCCATTTAAAATGAAGAAAAAGAAATAAGGTAACGAGCGATGAGCGTCTGGTAATCTTTTAGAAAGCTCCATTACGAAGTAAACGAGCAGTGATCACTTCTAGAAGAATTAAACATCCACTCGTTTTCACGGGTGGATGGATTTACTGCGTACCTAACTGTTTAAAATAACAGAAAAACGATGGTCGTTAATTAGTAGTCTTCATCAAGCGTATGTTTCAATGCGTTCCACGAGTTCATTAGTAGCCGGTCATCCATGGACAGCCATTTCTTGCTTGTCTATCTCGTCACAGGCACCATTGTTGTTTCCGTGCAGTTTCGTATTGTACAATAAAATAAATTGACGGACAGGAATAAATACGATGGTTAACACGTTTCTTATAATTGGAGGTCAATATGAAGAATCTACTAGCTGCAGGATTTTTGTTTGTGGGCGGTGCGATCCTTATGACAGTGTCTGAACTTGGACAGATCGTACCATTTCTTGGTGCGGCTTGCGCGCTGATCGGCGCAGGCATGTTGATATATGATGTGTTCAGTAATAACGGCAAATACGACAACTAATTCAAAACGATAGAATATACACATCTGGCTCAATCTTCTAATGCGGAGATTGAGCTATTTTTGTGTGTTTAATCTGAGGTCATAGCTAAAATCAATGACCAGCCATAAAAAAGGGGAATTAGTAAAAACTGACGAAAAAAAGGTATAGTTGATTCACAAAGAAGAAACGAATAGGGGGAATCAATATGGCAAAAATTTATCAATCCATTTTAGAAACGATCGGTGAGACGCCGATTG
Organism: Enterococcus sp.; assembly: GCF_032555305.1. Lineage (GTDB taxonomy): Bacteria > Bacillota > Bacilli > Lactobacillales > Enterococcaceae > Enterococcus_A. The sequence goes on along the minus strand of NZ_JAWGOQ010000029.1, from coordinate 8,206 downwards.
TAAAGCTAAACAAGCTTGTACCAGAAGATAGCGCGGAGGTTTATGTGAAGCTGGAATTTTTCAATCCTGGCGGCAGTGTCAAGGATCGTATCGCTTTAAATATGATTGAAGCAGCTGAAAAAGCAGGAGAATTAAAGCCGGGAGATACGATCGTGGAACCTACTAGCGGGAATACCGGTGTTGGATTGGCAATGGTTGGAGCGGCTAAGGGGTATCCGGTCATTATTGTAATGCCCGACACGATGAGTATCGAACGGAGAAAGCTGATTCAAGCGTATGGAGCGACCTTGATCTTGACGCCAGGAGCTGAAGGAATGAAGGGTGCTATCGCAAAGGCGACCGAATTAGCCAGTCAAGACAGATTCTTCTTACCATTACAGTTCAACAATCCAGCAAATGCTGAAGCCCATCGCGAAACGACCGCAAAGGAGATTCAAGCAGCATTTGGAGATACTGGTCTGGATGCCTTCGTCGCAGGGATCGGAACTGGTGGAACGATCACAGGAGCAGGTCAAGAGCTTAAGCGAGCAAATCCAGCACTAAAAATCTATGCAGTAGAGCCCGAAGAATCACCCGTCTTAAAAGGCGGTGCACATTCACCACATAAAATCCAAGGGATCGGCGCTGGCTTCGTGCCAGAAATATTAGATACAACGATCTATGATCAAGTGCTTTCTGTTCCCAGCGAAACAGCGTTGGAAACGGCGAGAGAAGTAGCTGCTAATGAAGGAATCTTGGTCGGTATTTCAGCCGGAGCAGCCATTCATTCAGCGCTCGAAGTCGCTAAGGAATTAGGAGCGGATAAAAAAGTATTGGCGATCGTGCCGGATAATGGGGAGCGTTATTTGTCGACGGCGCTGTATCAGTTTGATGATTAGAAATGTTTCTACAATTGAATAACTGAAAGATGATTAACACAGCTAAACCACTCTTAGACATAAATGGAGGGTTTAGCTGTTTTTGTTATTGAAAAATGAATTGTTTCATTTTTGGTTCCTATCCGTGGACTTGGGTCCAAAGAGCTGGAGAGATATTGTAACTGGTTTCAAATGTTGTTAATCTAGGGTCAAGAGATACGTATACTCAATAAAACGAATGGAGAGAAATAATGAAAAGTAAATTTTCTCAGACGATGCAGGACTTTTCCAGAGCGGTAATCGTTCCAGTCAAGTTCATGGCGGTAATGGGGTTGTTCTTGGCAGTTTCTGTTATTTTACAATTAGAGTTTATGCCGACTGTCTTGCAGACTTTCGGTGGCTTGATCAAGACGATGATGGACAGCATGTTGAATAATTTGGCCTTGATATTTTGTGTCGGTATCACAGCCTCTTTAGCAAAAAAGAAGAAAGTGGAAGCAGCTCTTATCTCATTAATCGCATTTTTATTCTTTTTGGCTGCTAACAATGCTTGGTTGACGCTGACTAATCAATTAGCTGAAGCCGGTGAAATGGGGCTTTTCGGAACAGGGCAGGCGGTTGTTTTAGGCTTCCAGGTCGTTGACATGAATGTCTTTTTAGGGATGTTCGTAGGGTGTCTCGTAGCGTTTATTCACAATCGTTTTTCTGATAAGGAGTTTGTCGATTTCCTGAGTATTTACGGCGGTTCGCGCCTCTCCTTCATGATTCTGATCCCAATTATTTTAGTAACGGCGATCGGCATGAGCTATATTTGGCCGGTAGTGAATAGCTGGATCTCGTCCTTGTCTGGTTTTATTTTGACGACAGGACTACTCGGTGTCTTTATTTACTCCTTTGGAAATCGTTTCTTGATCCCAACTGGTTTGCATCACTTATTATGGATGCCGTTTTGTTTTACTGCTTTAGGCGGAACCGCGAAGATCGGCGGTCAAGTCTATAATGGCGCAGCGAATATTTTCTATGCGGAGATGGCGAATGCTGGAACGATCACAAGTTTAGACCCGTCCTTACGTTTTGCGACCTTTGGTTTTGTAAAAATATTCGGCTCAGTTGCAGTGGCTTTAGCATTGATCCATTGTGCTAAAAAGTCCCGTAAAGATGAAGTAAAGGGGATGATCCTGCCTTCCATGTTTGTTTCAGCAGTGGCAGGTATCACTGAGCCGATCGACTTTACCTTCTTGTTCGTTTCACCATTATTGTGGCTGGTGCATAGTTTATTGACGGCTGTTTCAGAGACGATCCTTTGGGCGATCGGTGCCAGAACGTATATGCTCTATGGCTTAATCGACACCTTTGTTTCAAATTCCGTATTCAGTCCGTCGGTTACGAAGTTTTATCTAGTAATTATCGTTGGACTAATCATGTCGGTGATCTGGTATTTAATTTTCGTAACATTGATCAATAAATTGAACATTAAAACACCGGGACGAGAGGATGATTTAGCAGCAGAACTCGTTTTGGAAAATGTTCCAAATGGAGAACTAGCAGCTGCTGGTAATAATGACTTTGATTTAGTCGTTGCTGGTTTAGGCGGAAAAGAAAATATCGAAAGTATTTCCAATTGCTTCACTAGATTAAGAGTGACGGTCAAGGATCAAACTTTAGTCGATTCTGCCCAGTTAGAAAAGATCTCCCAGCAAAAGGGTGTGGTCTTAAATGGCACGAATGTTCAAGTCATTATCGGCATGGGCGTGCAAGTATTCAAAGAAGATATCTGCGAAAGACTAGGGATGAGTGAGTCATAGAAGTTTGAACGCAGCGAAAGGAAGAGAAAAATGAAGTTGGAAAAACAGTCAGTTGTAATTGCAGGCGGAGGAAGTACCTATACCGCGGGGATCGTCATGATGCTCATAGAAAACCAAGACAAATTCCCTTTGCGGAAGTTGAAATTTTACGATAATAATGAAGAACGGCAAAGTATTGTCGCGAAAGCCTGCGAGGTGATCGTTAAAGAACGTGCGCCAGAGATCGAGTTTTTAGCCACCACTGATCCTGAAGAAGCCTTTACCGATATTGATTTTGTGATGGCTCATATTCGTGTCGGCGGCTTGTCGATGCGTGAGAAGGATGAAAAGATTCCGTTGAAATATGGTGTAGTAGGGCAGGAAACCTGTGGGCCTGGCGGCATGGCTTATGGCATGCGCTCGATTCCAGGCGTGGTGGAGCTAATTGACTACATGGAAAAATATTCGCCGAATGCGTGGATGCTGAATTATTCAAATCCAGCCGCCATCGTGGCAGAAGCAACTCGGAGAATGCGTCCGAATGCGAAAATCATAAATATTTGTGATATGCCGGTTGCAATCAAGAAATCTATTGCGGATATTGTTGGGCTTGAAAACGAAAGCGAAATTGTTGATCGTTATTATGGCTTGAACCATTTTGGCTGGTGGACCGAAATGACCGATAAACAAGGCAATGACCTTATGCCGAAATTAAAAGAACATCTTGCAAAATACGGCTATGCTGCATCTAAAGGCAAAGAAAATCCATTGCTGGAAGAAACCAGCTGGATGGATACCTTCCAAAAAGCAAAAGACGTCTTTGCAGTCGATCCAACAACCGTTCCAAACACGTACCTAAAATATTACTTATATCCTGACTATGTCGTTGACCATGCGAATCCCAATTATACGCGTGCCAACGAGGTAATGGACAATCGTGAGAAGAATGTTTTTGCCGAATGCGAAAGGATTGCAGCAGCTCAAACGGCGGAAGATACAACGATCGAAGCAGGGGAGCATGCAGAATTTATCGTTCAATTAGCTGGCGCTCTAGCCTACAATACCTATGAACGGATGCTCTTAATTGTCAAAAACGAAGGGGCGATCGCCAATTTGGACGATGATGCAATGGTGGAAGTGCCTTGTCTTGTCAGCAAACGCGGTTATGAACCACTATGTATGGGTAAAATTCCGCACTTCCAAAAGGGTATGATCGAGCAGCAAGTGGCGGTAGAAAAATTGGTCGTAGATGCCTTTGAAGAAAAATCCTATCAAAAATTATGGCAGGCGATGACGCTTTCCAAGACCGTACCTTCAGCAGCAGTTGCGAAACAGATCTTAGATGAAATGATCGAAGCAAATGGTACTTGGTGGCCTGAATTAAACTAGTTTTTAGAGCATTAATGATGTCGAAGATCATTAATGCTCTTTTCCAGCTTGAGTATCTATGGAATATTATGTAAGGTGAAAGAAACTATTAAGGAGGGATGAAGTTGCTTTTTTCCGATATTGTTAATCAGAACTATGAGATGCTTAATGACGTAGACATTCAGATGGTCAAATACATCAATGCGCACCCAAAAGAGCTGGCAACGATGGGAACCAATGAGTTTGCGAAAATCTGTCATTCCTCAAAATCATCCGTGATTCGTTTTACGCAGAAGCTGGGATTTACTGGCTTTAGTGAATTGCGCAACTTTTTGAAGTGGCAGAACAATCCAAATGATACCGGGGAAGATGCTGTCTTTAAGAAAAGAATTTTTTCAGATGCTGAACGAACCATCCGCTACCTTGAAGAGAATAACTGGGAAAGTATTTATCAAGCCTTAGAAAACAGTAGAAATGTCTATCTGCTGGGAACAGGCGTCACACAACAGAATCAAGCAGCAGAATTGCAGCGCTTGCTGCTGCTGATCGGAAAACCCGCGCAAATGATCCCAGCCTCCTCACAATCAAACGAGTTTAAGCGGATCATCGAAAATATTACTAAGGACGATCTGATCTTTGTCTTTTCCTTATCCGGAGAAAATCAGCATCTTCTGAATGTGTTGAATGTTCTCTCGACCTATCATTCAACGATTGTTTCAATCACCAACATGCAAAATAATCTGTTGTCTGGCAGATCCGACTATTCACTTTACGCTTCAAGCAGCCGCAGCCCTAATCCCAACGATTGGTGGTTGCAAACTTCCTCGTCATTTTTCCTGTTGATCGAGGCCTTTGCCTTTGGTTATGTCGATTATTGCAGAAGAAAAGAGTCCAATGGTAATTCAGACTGATCGTAAATTTTTTTTCAAAAATACTTAACAAAAAGAAAGCGAACGCGCATATTTCTTTCCATTTGGAAAGTATATGCGCGTTCGCTCTTTATTCAATTTCCTCCGCATTAAGCACATTGTTAAAGGACTGCGGCGCCGGCAGCATGATTTGATAGGCGTACTTACTGCCGACGTAATAGGTTTCTTCAAATTGAGCCGGTCGTCCATCATTTAAAGTGCTGTATAATGATAACTTAAGACAAGGGTCCTTGCTGGATATCTCTAAGTATTTCGCGTTCTTTTCAGTCAAATAACCAACTTCGAATTCCTGTGTAGCGTTACCTAATTTGAAGTCATATTTATTCTCTAAAAGATCATAGAGCGATTCGTTTTCCATATCCTCTAACGTGGTCCAATAGAAAATTTCTGGTATTAGATAGGAAATGCTCAAACACAATAATTCACCGTCAACGATGCGTAGTCTTTTTAGCAGAATCACATTTTTATCCGTCGGTAGGTTGAAAAAGTTTGCCATCTTCAAAGGAATTTTAACACTGGAGGTTTCTAGTACCTTGGTTTCTAGCTTCAGCTGCTTTTCTTTCATTCGATCTGTGAAACTAGCGAGCTGAGAAACGCCTTCTGAAAGTTGTTTGCCTTTGACAAAGGTTCCTTTGCCCTGGATGCGGTAAAGATAGCCTTCTGCGACTAATTCGTTGATCGCTCGCGTGACAGTGATTCGACTGACGTTGTACTTTTTGCATAGCTTTGCTTCGGATAAGACTTTGTCTCCAGCGTTTAATTCTTTGGTTTGGATCGCTTTTATGAGATCATTTTTGATTACGTTGTATTTGAAATTTTGGGTCGTTGTCATTTTATTCACCAACTTTATTCTTAAATAGCAGATAAGTCAACTTGTAAAGTTGATATATCATTATTGGTCTATTAATAGCATATTGACGGACTTCTAACAACGTGTTACGCTTCTGATAGAATATGTCGATATATCAACTTTTGAGAAGGTGATCGAAATTTTAGCTAAAAGTGTTGTGATCAATGGTGTTAAGGATGTCCGTTTAGTAGAGGAGCGGATCGATCCAGAGGCCATTTCAGCGGGAGAATGTTTGATCGAGAGTGACGTTTCTTTGATTAGTGCTGGAACCGAATTGTCGCGGGTATTTGGGTTGAAAAAAGGAGCAGTCTATCCTGTTCGACCCGGCTATTGCTCTGTCGGCAGGATTTTGAAGACTGGTGTTGATATAGCAGGATTTGAGATTGGTGACAGGGTTCTTTTTAATGGACCTCACAGCAGCTTGCAGTTTTACGATCCTAAGAAAAGTGACGGAGGAGTCCTGTTTAAACTGAAGGAAGAGACAACGCCAATCGAAGGGTCCTTTTTGATGATGTGCTGGATCGCTATGAATGGGATTTTACCAGCGGATGTCAAACTGGGAGATACGGTCGCAATTCTAGGTATGGGTACTTTAGGCTTGATCCTTTCGATTTATTACAAGCAAATGGGTGTCGAAGTCATTGCTTTGGAACCAGTCGAACATCGCGCGGAGCAGGCGCAAGCAATAGGCGTGAGTCATGTGGTTCATTGTGCGCCAAAGGATCAGTACGAAGAAGTGATGAAGCTGACTGAGAATAAAGGTGTTAACATTGTTGTTGAAGCGACTGGTTTTTCTGAAAGTATCGAGACGGCAATAAAAATTGCTGGCAAGTATGGGCAAGTAATCTTGCTGGGATCGCCGCGAACCGAATATGTAACGAATGCTACGGATTCCTTCAACGCGATTCATACAAAAATGCTGACGGTCATCGGGGCGTTTAACCGCAGATATCCTTATGAGGAAAAAGAAGGATCGCGTCTATCGATTCAACGGAATCTAAAAGATATCGAGAGCCTATTAAACAAAAAAATCATTGATGTCAATCAATTTATCAGCCATGTCATTACTCCAACCGAAGAAAATTTAATGACGGCTTATGATGGGTTGATGAACAAAAAAGAAGAGTATACCGGTGTCATCATCGATTGGAAGAAAGAGGGGAAATCAAGTTGAAATTTGGCATAATTGGAACAAATTTTGTATCAGATTTTTTTATGGTAGGTGCCGCACAAGTCGAAGAATGTGAAGTTGTCGCTGTTTGCGGAACTTCGCTGGCTAAGGCTAAGAACTATGGAGAAAAATTCGGAATCGCGCATCATTTTGATTCTTATCAGAAAATGTATGAATCAGAGCTAATCGAGGCGGTTTATATTGCTGTTCCTAACAGTCTTCATCACGCTATTGCCACTTATTTTTTAGAAAAAGGTATACCAACTTTTTGTGAGAAACCATTAGCCGCGAATGCTGATGAAGTAAAGGATTTGATTGAATGTGCTAGGGAAAATAATACCTATTTACAAGAGGGCTTGATCCCACTATACAATCCTAACTTTCAAATTTTGCGGGATAATTTGAATTTAGTCGGTAAAATTCGTCAAGTAAATCTGAATTTTTCCAAGTATTCTTCTAGATATGATGCCTATTTAGCTGGTGAAAATCCTACGACCTTCAGAAATGAGCTAGCTAATGGTGCTACGATGGATTTAGGCGTCTATGTTGTGGCTGATTGTGTCGGGCTTTTTGGAAAACCGGATAAGGTTCTCAGCACCGCTTCACTGCTTGAGACAGGTGCCGATGTCGCTGGTTCAAGTATTTTAAGCTATGACGGTTTCAATGTCTCGCTGAATTATTCGAAGGCCAGTGACACGGTCAATACCTGTGAAATCTGCGGTGAGTTAGGGCAGCTGTTGATCGATCAGCCAAGCCAGCCGCAAAAAATCACGTTTATTGAAAGAAAAACCGGTAAAAGAACCGAGTTAGGTGTTTCTCCGAAAGAGAACTTCTCTTATGAGATCGCTGATATGGTCCAACAGGTTAAGAAGGGCGAAATCGAATCAACCAAAGTCCCATTCGAAACCAGCCTGATCATTCATGAGACGTTGACTCAGATGAGGAAGCAAGCAGGAATCATTTTTCCGATGGATGATTTTTAAAGAAAAAACCATTATCACGCTTTTAAAATAGCTGAAAAGCCGAATGATCCTCCGCTATCAAAATCGATAGTGAACGGGTCAGTCGGCTTTTTTGTATCGAGAAAATGAAAAGTAGTTGTTGTCAAAAATATTTTTTTTGCTAAAAAGATAGAGTTATTTTAAGCGGTTTCATGGATTATAATATAAGAGGAGTTAGTTTTTAAAACAATAAAATGGAAACGTATTCTTAGGAGGAGAAACTTTATGAAATCACAATCATTGTCG
>NZ_JAWGOQ010000028.1:0-68896 GCF_032555305.1 Enterococcus sp. | reverse complement strand
TTTAATATGAATAGTATTCGCTCTTTTTATACTGCAAAAAGCGGAACTGACAGCTAACTCAAGTTTAAATGAAGTATTTTTCAAAGAGCAGAAAAATACTTTCATCTTCATACGCATACGATTCGACTAGATTTTCCACTCCAATATTTTCTTAGCTAATAGATTCTCCATCAACCTAGACAAACTGCGAAAAGTCGAACTCGCAAAAAAAGCCATCGAAATTCATTTCGATGGCTTTTACCTTAAGGCGTGATTACATCATGCCGCCCATCATAGATGGGTCCATTGCTGGTGCAGCTGCTGCTCCACCTTCAACAGGTTTGTCAGCAACAACAGCTTCAGTTGTTAATAATAAAGCTGATACTGATGCTGCATTTTGCAATGCTGAACGTGTAACCTTAGTTGGGTCAACGATCCCAGCATCAATCATATTGACATATTCGCCTGTTGCTGCGTTGAAACCAGTACCGCGATCGGCATTTTTCAATTTATCGATTACAACTGAACCTTCAAATCCAGCATTTTCAGCGATTTGACGAACAGGTTCTTCTAATGCACGAACGACGATCTTGATACCTGTTTCAATGTCGCCTTCAGCATCTAATTCAGATACTTTCTTGATGACATTGACCAAAGCAGTACCACCACCGGATACGATTCCTTCTTCAACCGCAGCGCGGGTTGAGTTCAAGGCATCTTCAATGCGTAGTTTTAATTCTTTTAATTCTGTTTCAGTAGCAGCACCAACTTTAACGACAGCCACGCCGCCAGCAAGTTTTGCTAAACGTTCTTGTAATTTTTCACGATCAAAATCAGATGTCGTTTCACCGATTTGACGTTTGATCATTTCTACACGGTCTGTTAAAGCAGCTTTGTCGCCAGAGCCTTCAACGATCGTTGTATTGTCTTTATCAACAACCACTTTTCCAGCAGTACCTAGGTTTTCGATTGTAGCTTCCTTCAAATCTAAACCAAGATCATCTGTAATGACAGTTGCTCCAGTTAAGATTGCGATGTCTTCAAGCATTGCTTTACGACGATCACCGAAGCCAGGAGCTTTCACTGCTACAACGTTGAACGTTCCGCGGATTTTGTTCAATACTAATGTTGGTAATGCTTCACCATCCACATCATCAGCGATAATTAACAATGAACGAGATTGTTGTAATACTTGCTCTAACAATGGCAAGATATCTTGGATGTTAGAGATTTTTTTATCTGTAATCAAGATGTATGGATTTTCTAAAGCAGCTTCCATTTTATCGTTGTCTGTTACCATATATTGAGACAAGTAACCACGATCAAATTGCATTCCTTCAACAACGTCTAGTTCAGTGTCGATCCCTTTAGATTCTTCAATTGTAATAACACCGTCGTTTCCAACTTTTTCCATCGCTTCAGCAATCAATTTGCCGACTTCTTCGCTACCAGATGAAACAGCTGCAACTTGCGCGATCGCATCTTTTGAATCAACTTCTTCAGAAATGCTGTGTAGTTCTTCAACAGCTGTTTTCGTTGCTAATTCGATTCCACGGCGGATACCCATTGGGTTTGCACCAGCAGTCACGTTTTTCAAGCCTTCACGGACGATGGCTTGAGTAAGAACAGTCGCTGTAGTTGTACCGTCACCAGCGATATCATTCGTTTTCGAAGCAACTTCAGAAACTAATTTTGCTCCCATATTTTCAAAATGATCATCTAACTCGATGTCTTTTGCGATAGTAACACCGTCATTTGTAATCAATGGAGAACCATAAGATTTTTCTAAAACAACGTTACGTCCTTTTGGTCCTAATGTAACTTTTACTGTATCTGCTAATTTGTCCACACCGCGAAGCATTGCTGCACGTGCATCTTCAGAAAATTTAATATCTTTTGCCATGATTCTTTCACCTCATTATTTTTATTCTACGATTGCCATAATATCTTTTGCAGCAATAATTAAATATTCACTGCCTTCATATTTCACTTCTGTGCCTGCGTATTTTTCAAACATTACCATATCACCAACAGCTACTGGCATTGGACTTTTTTGACCGTTTTCTAGTACATTGCCTTCACCAACAGCCACAACTTTAGCAGTTTGTGGTTTTTCTTTGGCCGCAGATGCTAAGACTAGGCCTCCAACTGTTTTTTCTTCTTCTTGAGTGACTTCAAGAACGACACGATCACCTAATGGTTTTAACACGATAAATCCCTCCAACTAGTAATGATTTTTCAAATCGTTAGCACTCGATAACCAAGAGTGCTAACTCACAATTCTTATCATACCATTTTTGTTTCTTTTTGCAAGTCCTTCGTTTGCTTTTTTAATTTTTTTCTACACTAAGTTTTTAATGAGATATGGTATACTTGGGAACAATAAATGTTTAGAAGGGATTAATAATGAGCGAAAAAAAATATAGTTTTATCACGATCTTTACTTACGGGCTAGTTTTGTTTTCACCTGTCATTTTTCAAAGTGTATTGCAAACAACTTCATCACAAATTATCCAGTTAACAACACTGACATATTTTCTTGGCGCTATCTTAATGATCTTTTATCGAGTGAAGTCCCGGTCGTTCGAAATAGAAAACCGGCAAAAAAATATTTTGATTACAATTCTGCTTGGAGTCGTTGGAATTCCCGCTTCCTTGATACTGCAAATGGTTATTTTACAAATCGAGCAGCAATTTCTAGGACAATCTGTTGCTTCACAAAACACGCAGAATATCGTGGATTTAATCATGAACAACATGATTTTTATTTTGGCGACAACGATAGCTGGACCGATTATGGAAGAGTTCGTTTTCCGTCGGGCAATCTTCGGCTCACTGGAAAAAAGATTTGGATTTTTCCTGCCAGCATTACTAAGCTCTGTTTTATTCGCGTTTGCCCATAATGATGGACACTACCTCCTGTATGCTGGATTAGGCTTTTTATTCTGTGGTATGTATCGCTATAGCGGACGCATTTGGACTTCGATGATTACTCACGTGGGAATGAATCTGTTGGTCATCCTGACACAATTGGCACTTCGATCATAAAAATTTCCAAACCAATCTTTTGCTATTTTATAAAAACCTCCTTAGACTTAGATTCATAATAGTCTAAGGAGGTTTTTTCTTGAAAATAGCAATTATTGGTGCCACCGGACATGCAGGTTCATTAATCCTAAGCGAAGCCCTCGCTCGTGATTTAGCGGTTACTGCAATCGTTCGCCACCCTGAAAAACTAAAGGTACAAGTCCCTATTTTGGTAAAGGATCTATTCGAGCTGACAAAAAAAGATGTAGAGTATTTTGATGTCGTGGTAGATGCCTTTCGTCCGCCAGTTGGTCAAGAAGAGCTGCATCAAACGTCACTGAAACATCTCACCAACATCTTGCGCGGAACCGACACGCGGTTATTCGTTGTTGGAGGAGCCTCTTCCTTGTTTATTGATGAGGATCACCGCATGATCGATCTTTCTGACCCAAATGCCGTCTATTACCCAACCGCCTATAATATGTACCAGGCATTTTTAGATCTGAAAGCCGCTCAAAGGGTCAATTGGACCTACTTAAGTCCTGCCGCAAATTTTGTTCCTGATGGTCAACGGACTGGTCATTATCAAGTCAGCGATGATCACCTGCAAAAAAATGCCCAAGGTCAAAGTGAGATTAGCATGGCCGATTACGCGATTGCTGTGATCGATGAAATCATCGAGCCAAGACATCTCAACCAGCATTTCAGTGTTTATAGTTAAAAAAAAGGCAGGCCTGCAAATAAGCAAGCTTGCCTTTTTTTAGATCGCGAATAATTCAGTTGCGCTATCTGGATCGGTATCAAAGATTTGGAACTGGTGATTTACACCAAGATCATAACGGGTCAATGTTTCTTCCATCGTCATATGTGCCAATTCTTTCATATTGTTTTCTCTACTCAAATGCCCCAAGTAAATGCGCTTCGTCCGATCACCAAGAATATCGGTCATAACCAGCGCACCATCGTCATTAGACAAATGCCCGCGGTCACCTAAAATCCGTTGCTTTAGACTCCAAGGATAAGCACCCATCCGCAGCATCTCTAAATCATGATTGCTTTCTACCAAGTAGGCATCCGCATCACGAATTGTTCCGCGAACATGTTCACTAGCGTATCCTGTATCTGTTAACATGACAAAAGAATGCCCATCTTTGTAAAACCGATAGAATTGCGGTGCTGCAGCATCGTGAGAAACGCCAAAACTTTCGATATCTAAATCACCAAAAGTAAGGACCTTTCCCATCTCAAAAATATGCTTCTGTTCCACATCAACTTTCCCAATCAAAGGAGCCATTGCTTCCCAAGTTTTTTCGTTGGCATAGACAGGTAATTTATATTTTCTAGCAAGCACTCCAACACCATGAATATGGTCACGATGTTCATGAGTGACTAAGATCGCGTCTAAATCCTCAGGTTTTCGATCGACTTCTGCTAATAGCGAAGTGATTTTTTTTCCACTCAAACCAGCGTCAACTAAAATTCGTTTTTGCGGACTCTCTAAATACAAGGAATTCCCCGAACTGCCGCTGGCTAAAACACTGATATTGAAGGCATTATTCATTTCTAACATGAGCAATTTATCCCCTCTTTTAAAACTGTCCTCAGTATACAACCCTTTTTATGGATTTTCCACCTTTGGAACTAAATTATTCGTGATCACCTGATTATTCAATGCATTGACTTTTTCAATCTGAGTCGTTTTATCCGAGGTCTTAATCTTAACAAACCAAACAGGTACATAGACATTCTTTTCACGGACTTCAAGTGTTCGAAAATAACCAAGATAAATATTCGTAATCGTTGATTTACTAGGAATATTATTATTGATATACAATGTATTCAAGATTTCCTTTTCAGAAGCCAGCGTCATTTTCTCACGCAGCGGTTCGATATCTTTCAGACGAGTCTGGGTATATTTCGAAACCCGATCCTGATCATCGCTCTTTTCGATATCCAATGTCAATCGAGAGGTTTCATCAATAAAAGGAATCCCCTCATAGGATTGCGCGCCGACAATCTTTCCCAACTCATCATCCTTCTTTGAAATGTCGGGCAAATACGTATATTCCGTTCCCTCTACAATGAATTCTTTATCCCTCATGAGCCGATTAAAGCTGCTGGTCGCTTTTTTCAAATCAAATTCTGTCTCCCCGTTTGGCAAATTGGTCAAAACTCGGTCTGAAATTGTCCAATTGCCAGTAAGTGTCTGATCGGCTGGTGCATTCAGCATAGATTCAAAATTATCTTGCTCAGCACTCAGATAATAGCCTTCGCGATGTTCGTCAGAGACAGCCTTTTTGACTTGGATTTCATCGTTTTCTAAACGGTGCATGATATCTTCTCGTTGATTAGAGTTGGTGACCAGACTTTGCTCGTGCTGATTATTCCAATAGATACTGAAAAGAAAGATGTTCAACCCAATAAAGACGAGAAAGAAGATCCATTCGATTTTTCTAAAATCCAATTAGCTCGCCTCCATTTCCAGGTTTCCCTGCATTAGCTGAGTCGCAGGGTACCAAGTATTGTCATACTTAACAAACCACTCTGGAGTCAACGCCACTAATTTATTTACACCATCAATGTCTTGCCACGTATAACCGATGATAAAGCTTTGTACCTTATCAAGATCAAGTCCTACAGCAGCGAGATTATTCTCAATTTCTAAGGTACTTGGCAGTTCGACCTCTTCGTCTGAAGGAATCGGTACTTGAACAGTGTCCATACTTGTCTCAATCCTTATTTGCGTTGACGCCCCATTCGACCCATGACCGATTTTTACCGCCATTTTCCCTTTTGAAGATTGACTGAAGATTGGGTAGCCTTCGACAAAAATTCGATAATTAACTTGGCCTTCATGATGATCAAAATAGCGCAAATTCCCTACTGCCGTTCCTAAGCGGCTGACATAATTGAAGCTTTGGCTATACATACTTTCTTTTGATAAATCTTCGGGCAACTCGCCTTCAAATGTAACCTGCCGTTTCTGCTCGTCCATCATTAACTCCTCATGGCCGCTGACAAAAGAACGTGCTCCACTAGCTTCTTCCTCTCCTTTTGCTTGGTCAGGATTCTGGAAAAAGGCATTACGGAATAAAGAGTAAGACTGAGTAGTCAGAATGTAGCTGTATTTTTTTAACCGAACACGGTCCTTTGTTCTCAACAAGCGCGGGACCAGAGGATTTTCATCCGACATTTCTAAAAACTTTGGTTGGTTTTTTTGATAGATTGTTTCAAGTCCAGTGAAATCTGCTGAAATAGTCGCTTCATAGACAGTATCTTTACTGTAATTCAAAAAGCGGATCTTCTTTTTAGAAAAATCTACTTGAATTTTTGAAAATGTCAACTTATCTGAGTCCTTCAATGAATTTAAATTGATTGGCATATCAAAAACTTTGACATATTCAGTCAATGAAAAGCCGCCTTCATAATTTAACTCAATACCATTATCCAAACTATAATAGCTTTTGATTTCTTCTTCACCTTGGGCCACTTCTTGAAGCTGACCATAAGTACTTTCAGTCAAACGGGCTTGAGTCGTAGCCAACAAGTTTTCACTACTGGTTTGAAACTTGCCTTCTGCCAGATCCCAAATACCGCGGATCGGCAAAAAGGCATCCGTCGCTTTTGCGTAGTTTTGGTCGTTTTTAACCGCTTGTTTACTAGTATTGACATCGGCTGTTTTAGAGGTAGGACTGAGCCAGATGGCATAGGTCAAAATGAGACTAAGTAAGATCAGGGCAAAAAGCGCCACGCGGATGATTCTTTCTGAAATCTTCATTCCCAAATATCCTCCTCATAAGGTTCATAAGGTAAAGAAATATAGAAAGTAGAGCCTTTACCTTCGACACTTTCAACCCATATCTGACCTTGATGCGCCTTCATCACTTCTTTAGAGATCGCCAGACCGAGCCCCGTGCCGCCCTGTTGACGCGCACGAGCCTTATCTACTCGATAAAAACGTTCAAATACCTTTTCTAAATCTTTTTTAGGAATCCCCAAACCTTCATCCGAAATACTCAAAACAACGTTGTTATGAGTTTCCATTAGATGAACTTCGATTTTCCCGCCATCAGGTGAATACTTGATGGCATTGTTCATGATATTATCGATTACCTGCATGATCTTATCTGTATCGATCTCAACCCACAGATCACGTTCAGTGAACTCACGGACGATCCGGTAATTCTTTTCTTGGCTATTCACCATCATATCAAAACGATCCAGAATATAATCGACCAGTTCATTGAAGTTAACAAGCTCGAGATCCATTTGCTGAGCACCTGAATCCATTCGAGAAAGATTCAACAGATCATTAATCATTCGAATCATTCGATCGGTTTCTCCCAATGTTACATGAATAAATTCTGGCGCTATCTTCTTATCTTGCCAAGCACCTTCCTCTAACGCTTCTAAATAACTGCGCACACTAGTCAGTGGTGTACGTAATTCATGGGAAACATTCGAAACAAACTGACGACGTTCCTCCGCCGTTTTCTCCTGTTCGGTAACATCATGAATCACGACAACCAATCCGCTGATAAAGCCCGATTCGCGTCGGATCATAGCAAAATCAGAACGCAGAGTCATGCGATCTTCATCAGAATCAGATTTCGAACGATCGATTAAAATCTCTTCCGGTGTTTCTAATAATTTTCGTAATGTGTATTCTTCTTCTAGATCCAACAAGGTCAAAATGGATTGCCCGATTGCTTGTTCGCTAGTAGTATTCAGTAAAGACAAAGCCATCTCATTGATAGTAATAACTTTTCCACGACGATCAGTAGCTATAACCCCATCTGTCATGTGGGTCAGGACGCTGTCTAATCGATTTCGTTCAGCTTCCATCGTATCTTGAGCATCTTCGATTCGATCAGATAACTTGTTAAAAGTCTCCGCCAACTGACTCAGTTCATCGTGTCCTTGAACATCTACTTTTTCAGAATAATCGCCTTGTGCAATCCGAACCGCCTGTTTCTGCATCTCTTTGATCGGCTTCGTGATTGATCGGGCTACCAGCAAAGCCACTACAATCGATATCAATCCAGCAATTAAGGAAGCTGTGAAGAAGATCAGTGCGGTATTGCTGATTTCGGTATATTTCTGTTCAATATCGCTCTTAACATAAAGAGCCCCGATCACAGCCGAATCGCCGGTCGGGGACTGAATAGGTTGGACATTGATATATACCCGTTTATTATTGTCATCCAGTGTTACATATTGCTTCATTGAAAAATCATCAATATCGCTGTACTCGTTTTTCTTACCTACGATAGAATCTTTTTGCCCAACATCGTTAGTAGCTACGACAATTCCTTTATCATCCACTACCCACATTTCACCAACATCGGTAGCGGTATTATTTTCAAGGATACGTTGAAGCTGATCCGCTTCGTTGTCACTATCCTCTGCCATCGTTGCACCGAGAGTCGTACTTAATAAGGACACGCGTTGGTTCATATCTTTAGTAAAGCTGTCGATTGTTGATTTTTCAAGTCCGCGGATAAAATAGGCACCGATGATCTCGATTGAAATCAATAAGATCAAGATAAATGAGAAAGCAATCTTGAAATTGACTGATCGGTAAAAACGGACTTTCTTTTCCATACTTACTCCTGTTCAGGGTTGCGCAGATAATAACCTACGCCACGTCTGGTTACTAAATAGGTTGGATGACTTGGATTATCCTCGATTTTTTCTCGTAAACGTCGCACAGTCACATCGACCGTTCGAACATCGCCAAAATAATCATAGCCCCAGACCGTTTGCAACAGATGCTCACGTGTCATCACTTGACCAATATGTTTTGCTAAATAATGCAGCAACTCAAATTCGCGATGAGTCAGTTCAATCGTATCTCCGTGCTTAGTTACCATATAAGCATCTGGATGGATCGTCAAATCACCGATCGTCAAATCACTTTGTGTTGTATGTTCTTCTTCCTTAGGTGCTTGTCCGCCACGGCGTAGATTAGCCTTCACCCGAGCCACTAACTCACGATTTGAGAATGGTTTTGTCACATAATCATCGGCTCCCAATTCCAAGCCTAAAACTTTATCGATCTCAGAGTCTTTTGCGGTAACCATAATGATCGGCGTTTCATGGGTCTTGCGTACTTCACGAGCCACTTCTAAACCGTCTTTTTTTGGCAACATCAAATCTAATAAAATCAAATCTGGATTGACCTCTTCGACTTTTTCCAAGGCTTCTTCACCATCATAAGCGGTGAAGACTTCATAGCCTTCTTTGGTTAAATTGAATTTCACGATGTCCGAAATCGGTTTTTCATCGTCAACTACTAGAATTTTTTTCACTAAGAGTCACCTCATACCTTCATAAGATTGTATGTACGCCATACTATTATACAATAATTTCAGCCCTGTTTCATCTTTTCAAACAGGCGACGATTTTTTTACAACTATTACTTAAGAAAAAATGAAAAAAGAAGATGAGCTTTTGCCCATCCTCTTACTCATATTTTTAGTCTAATACTTGGCAAACCACGCCTAGAGATCCTGGTCCAGTGTGAACTGACAGTGCTGGTGAAACTTTCCCAAAATAAATATTTTCCGCTGTTGGAAATAGCTCCTGCAGCCGCTGCCGGATCTTCTCTGCTGTCTCCAAAGCATCCGCATGGGTCACGGCCAAATTGAACCGTTGGTGATTACCAACGTGCTCCTTCACTAATTGAATCGTCTTATCGATACTCTTATTTAACCCGCGCACCTTTGCGACTGTGTAATAGATTCCGTCTGGATTACATGAGATGATCGGTTTTAATTTTAATGCACTGCCTAATAAGGATGAAACCAGTCCGATTCTCCCGCCCTTTTGTAGATACTCTAATGTATCGACGTTGAAAAAGATTTTTGTCTTCGTGATCTTGCTCTCAACTTCAGCAATGACCTCTGTAAAGGATTTCCCTTGCTTAACCAGATCACCTGCATAGATTGCTAGGATTCCTGCTCCGATCCCAACATTTTTTGTATCAATCGACTGGAAGGTTAATCCTTCATAGTGCTCTCCCAACACGCGCAGCGCATTATAAGTGCCGCTCAACCCGCTAGAGATTGTCACGATGATGACATGCGTGTAGCCTTCTGCCTCGATCTCATCAAAAACCTGATGAATCAGTTCGCCATCAGGTAAAGAGGTCGTTGGCAATTCCTTTTTGATTAACGGAAAAATGGTATCAGAACTAATGTCAATCCCATCCCTATATTCTCGATCACTAAAAATGATCCGCAACGGCACCATAAAAAATGGCCCATTATCTATGACTTCTTTTGGAACATCCGTCCCAGAGTCAACTAGGATCGCAATTTTTTCACTCATCATTTTTGCCTTCTTTCTCTTTATCCAACTGAATGATTTTTTCAGCTAACATTTTCTGGGTAAATGAAGCGACAGCACTTTCCATTGCTAAGTAATAAAAATCTTCACTTCTGCGAGTCAAACTAACTTCTTCCCCCAGCACAATCTTGGCTACCTGCATTAACGCTTCTTCTTGCACCGTACAAAAGCTGTTATAAGCATCTTTAGGTTCATTGATCGCCAGTTGCATCCGAATCAACTCGTTGATATCTGGAATCGCAAATACCTGCTTAAGCAGAGTAATGGCAATCAGATAAGCTAAATGATTACGGTTATAGCGTTTTTTGACTGGTGGCGGTACCAATTTATGTTTAACGTAATTATTGACCATTGCACTGGATAAAAGCTGATGCTTATCATCTTCGATCAGCGGTGATAAATAGCGGTCAACAAGAGTAATGACTTGATCCATGTATAATTCTAATTCTGGCAACTCTTCCCATCGAGGCAAACGTAATTCTTTTAATCCCTCTGCCCATGATCTGAGCTTCGTCTCTTCCATTTTTTGCACCCCTTTCATCGTCATTCTACCAAAATTATGATAATGATACAATATAGTTTCAAAAACTAGATAATTGAAGCGCTTTTTGCAAAATTTTTTTAAGTTTATTCTTGCTTTTTTATTTTCTCAGTGCTAACATATGAAAGTACTTTGTTTGGGCCGTTAGCTCAGTTGGTAGAGCAGCTGACTCTTAATCAGCGGGTCGCGGGTTCGAGCCCCTCACGGCCCATTGGGTGCCAAACCCACGTCACCAGTGCATTCTTGGCTACTTCGGTAGTTTAGAAAAGAATGTGCGTGGTGGCATTTTTTTGTCTCAAGGGCAGGTTTTAGGGGCAGGTTTTAATTTCCTATTATATAAAATAACAAAAAACAGTCCCTGTTAAAACACAGGGACTGTTTTTAATTATTGTTTTAAGTTTTCTTCCGATATCTTTTGAAACTAAAATAATTAACCAAGTTGATACAACAAAAGATTAGACCAAACACTTTAATAGTAATTATCAGTTTCATGTTGATCATAGGAGTATAGCCAACGATGACGGTATTATTTCCTACTAAACTGTTCACTTCAAGCAACCCCAAGTCGCTTTTTCCAACTTCATTAGGTGATTTGTTTTGTCCATTCATTTTTATTGTAGAATTGCCATAAATTGCTACTGGAAGTATAACCTCTTCTGAGTTCTCACTATTCCACTCCAACTTTAATTTAGAATCATAAGTAACACTTTTCTTAACATTATTTGGATTTTCTATAACATCATGCTCATAAATTTTGTATGGTTCCTTTTTGTAAATGCTTTCGGTGCTTTCATTTTTTGAAAGAGCAAGGTAGTCTGGTGTACCCTTTTTTATGACATTTAGTGCTTTGGATAAATCCTTATCTTTGATCATACTTCTAAATTGATTTGGATCGGTTACAAAGACATTAGGAGTATTGTTCCCGCCTTGTGCCGGATTGCTGCTCATCCAATAATTGGAGTGTTCTTTCATCAAGTTATTGACATTAGCAATTGAAAAAACCGAACAGGTTATTAGTATCATTTGAACTATTTTTTTCTTTTCTTTATTTGCATTTTCATTAAATCTATTTAGGCCCAGTCCGATTCCGGCTAATAAAAGGATATAAGAAACAATCGAAAATCGTAAAGGAAACTGAAATGTGGTTAGAAAAGTAAGTTTATTTGCCATATCATTCCAGGGAACTAAATTCGAAGATATGACAAGAAATAATCCGCCAGTAAAATTGATTATTTTTTCTAACAGAGGAAGTTTCTGCCATATTGAAAAAGTATATATCAAATGAACCACAAATAAAGTTGAAAATATTAGTCCTAGATTACGAGTCTCATTGTTTCCTAGTGACAGCATCACTGTACTATTAGACATATTTGTATTTATGTATGGCTTTAGTAAGTTGTTTGTAGTGAAAACTTCAAAGTAGCCATACAGTGAATTCGCAGAAATTATCAAAGTTAACAAAACCGATAAAAGACCATTCACTATCCACTTTATCTTCTTTCTACAGTTATAGAAACTTACTAAGAAAAAGGGGATAATCGCCATGATTCCAATTACTGCAGTAAGAATATGCGAAGAAATTAATAATGAAACAGGGATTGCCAAATAAACCGGATTAATTGGATTTTTCTTATCTCTAACAGCTTTGATAGCTGGAATAAAAATTAACGGTAAGAACGCTCCTCCCCAGCTAATAAATGATTGTATTACCGCATAAAAACTGATTAACGAACAAGACATGTAAAGAAATGACAAAATCACCGATAACCGTTCGCTAACTTTTGCATACTTCAATAAAATGTACATATTTAATCCACTAAGGAAAAAACAAATAAAAGAGGATACAATTTGAAATCTTGTCCATGTTTTAACAATCATTAGTAGTCCAGCTAAAAAGAAAGATAGATCGTATCCATATAAAGCATTAATAATCCTGCCGCTCTGATTAAAACCATAAATTGATTGAAAATAATTTAAATTACCAGTTTTCATTTGTTGATACAGGTCATATATTCGATTAAAATGAAAAGGCATATCATCCCCAACCATTATTGAGTGAAAAAATAGTTGTGGCGATACCATAATAAAAGCCATTAGAGCAATAAGTAATGAAGCCCTGCCTACATTAAAAGAAATAAATTTCTTCATTAAAAAATCCACCTTTGGTTAATCATTATTAGTCTGTTACAACAGAGTAATCATATCTTATTTGATATCTTTTGGAAACAGTGAGATTAAATTGTTAATGACCTAGTTGGGAATTTTATACAAGAAAACAAAATATTATAGAACCAAAAGAATGTGCGTGGTGACTTTTTTTGTTTTTAGGATAGATTTTTTGAATGAATGATCTCCATCAAATCGCTACATCGAAGCTTTCTAACTTATGAAATAAATTAATAATTAAGTCACTAGTACACCGTTAACATTCTCACTCGTTTTAACTGATGTGTACATAGTGACTTTTTTTTTATTGCCTTTATTCAAATTAATATAAAAAGACATTTTATAACATTTATGTGATATATTTATACTTGATTTACATTGAGAATCGTTCAAGCTGTTTTATGTATAAATTTTTTTGAATTAGATTCAGAAAATTAAGGAGTGATCCCGTGAAAAAAATTGTTTTGTTTAGTTTGTTGGTACTGATTTTTCCCACTGCTGCTCTGGCCGATGCTTCTGAAAGTATCTCTGATGAAATGACGACTTCCGACCAAGAACTAGTTACCGAAAGTACATCTATATCTGAAAATATCACGAATGAAAGTCAAGCACCTGCTTCTAGTGAAACTGCGACTTTGGATGAACCAACAGTCGAAAGTGAAACTGCAATTTCTGAAGAAACCCCCAGTGTTGATATTTCTTCCACTAGTGAAGAAATGGCTGCAGCTGATGAAGTAATAGCTGAATCAACCATGAGTAGTTCTGAGGTCCTTGAAGAGCAAACCGCATTTTCGCAAACAGCCGTAGCAACTAGGACACTATCAGCTACTCCTAAAACAATAGATCCTAAAGAAATAGCTGAAAAAACGAAACCCGTTCTAACCTTCGAAGAGGACTACATCATTACTGAATTGAAATATCCATGGGAAATTCGCGAAGTCTTAACCTATTCAAAGTTTAAGATTGATCCAGCAGAGTTGAGCGGCTACACTGATCAAGAACTGGAGAACGCCTTCACTTTGCTTGCGCATTATAGTAGTGATGTTACTTACATGGATTGGAGTGGTTACACCCGCATTTTACAAATGCTTTATAGAGATAACGTGATTTCTTGGTCAGATGTTGAAAAAGCATTGACTTTTGATTCTTTAAGTTACGATTCAACCTTAGAATTGGCTAAGGATATTGACCAATTACAAGCGTACTTGCGAATTCTTTATTCAAAAAAGGAAGGTTTCTTACAAATCCGACCTTTTACAAATGAAGAACTGCTTCAAATTTTAAATGATCTCAGCGGCTATGAAGAAGAATTGAGCAAGGAACACTATTTGTTCTCAGGCATCCTTCACTGGCTTTATAACTCTCAAGAAGAAAATCGACTTGAGCCTGTGATGCCAATTCTAAGTCTGTCAACATCGACTAATCCTGCTGGCGAAAATATTTTATCTATTCCAAAATCGAGCTCAATTCCTGTAAGTGTGCAAAACAATGACGCTATGATGAATGCAACTACGCAAAAAGAATACCCGAAAACTGGCGAAAAGAACACTCTCCCATTATCAATCATCGGAGTTGCCTGTTTCTTTATTTCAGGCTTTATTCTTTTAGAGAGACGTTTTCGCGTATAACATTATGTCCTACTAACCGAATCTAAAGCAGCCGCTCAAATCAATTAACTAGGTTTTGAGCGGCTGCTTTTCTCAAAAAAAACTATGAGCTGATAAAATATTTTCAATGATATTTTTACATAAAAAGAACTTTATAATAGTAATTATTATTTAAATCGATTTTACAAAGGGCATAAAAAACTTTTTCAACTATTTTCGATCCCCTAGTTTACAAATACATTTCTTATGTTACAATTGTGTTACAGAATAATTTAAGGAGTGATTCTTGTGAAAAAAATGGTTGTTTTAAGTTTGTTGGTATTGAGCTTCCCCCTTGCTGCATTTGCTGATACTTCTGAAAGTATCCCTGCTGAAACAGTAGGCTCTAGTCAAGAACAAGTAATTGAGAGCACTTCTGTTCCTGAGGAAACAGAAGCAAACGATCAACTCTCAACCGTCCCTAATGAAACTCAAGCTTCCTCGGAAGAAACAGTCGAAAGTCAAGAAACCGCCACTGAAGATACTGCTACTAAAGAGACAACAAAAAAGGAAGCAGCAAAGGAAGTGCCAACTGTTGAATCCCCTACTGTTGAAACAAAACAAGCAGAAAAAATAAAAGCTTCAGAATCAGTCGAAAAGAAGACAGAAAAGAAAACCGAAGCTGTTGCCCCTCAGCTAGCTGCTGTAAAAGCACTAGAATCACCAGCGGTTATCGAAGAAAATCTTAATAAAGAATGGACAGCTGAAAAAATTCGTGAAAATTTGACTGGTACAGATTATGGAATCAATCAGAACGAGCTCAAAGGTTATACTGATGAAGAACTGACAAATGCCTTCAAACTGTTCAATCGTTATAACTTCGATATTACCGGCATGGATTTCGGCAGCTATGTTCGTGTGTTACGAATGGTTTATAAAGATAAAGTAGTTTCATGGAATGATGTCGAAAGGGCCTTAGCTTTCAATCCTAATAATTACACAACGACTGCTGAGTTAGCTCAAAACGTTGATCAATTACAAGCTTATTTACGAGTGCTTTATGCGAATAAGGAAGGATTCTTGCCGCTTCGACACTTTACGAACGAAGAAATGTTACACATCTTGGATCATCTTAGTGGTGCAGAAGATGAACTAAGTGCTGCAAACGGTTTGTTCTCTGGCCTCGTGCATTGGTTATACTCCTCTCAGCAAGGAAATGGACCAATCGATAATGGACCAAAACCTGTTGCACCTATTCAAAATCTAGCCCCAACTACTAAACCAATTATTCAAAGCGTTACAACTATTCCTAATACCAATGCTGCAGTAAAAAGTGATGTATCGGCTCAAGCTGTTGGTCAAAAGGAATATCCTAGGACTGGTGAACGCAGCACTACTTCTCTTACCATAATCGGAATCGCTGTATTCTTACTTGCAGGATTAGTTATTCTAAAACGTCGCATTCATGTAAAATAAAGCAGATTAGTTTTGTGCTATATTTTTGTAAAGTGATGTCGACTTTTATTTAACGAATGGAAAGTCTTTCATCCCTAACCTAAAAAGCCAAAGCAGATTTTCTACTCTGCTTTGGCTTTTCCTTTTAAACTGCTACAGCTTTTTGACTTTTCAAATGCTGCAATTTCTTCTTATAATAAGCGACTTCATCTTCAGAAGAATAAATAAAATGACCAGGTGCGATTTCCTGTAATGAGCGCGCTTTGCCATCGTGCGGCTCTGTCTGGTATTTGATACGGCGACGTTGCCGTTCATGATCGGGGTCCGGCATAGGGATGGCTGACAACAAACTTTCTGTATATGGATGAACGCCATAGTGATAGATTTCATCACTGGTTCCAACTTCTAACAGATGACCATTGTTCATTACACCGATACGATCACTGATATGTTTTACCATCGAAAGGTCATGAGCGATAAATAGATAGGTTAAGTTATGCTCTTTCTGTAAATCTTGCAGTAAATTCACGACCTGAGCTTGGATTGAAACATCCAGTGCTGAGATTGGCTCATCACAGATAATGAAACGAGGTCGGACAGCCAATGCACGGGCGATCCCAATCCGTTGTCGTTGACCACCTGAGAATTCATGGGGGTAACGTGTCCCGTGACTTGGGTTCAACCCTACCGTTTCTAATAAATCATTTACGATCTTGTCTCGTTCTTTTGGTGTTTTAGCTAAACCATTGACATCGATTCCTTCTGCGATGATATCTTTGACTTTCATCCGCGGGTTAAGTGATGCATAGGGGTCTTGAAAAATCATTTGGACATCGCGGCGAAATTCTGTCAATGCCGCTTTGCCATGGATTTTTGCGACGTCCTTTCCATCAAAAAGAATTTCTCCATCCGTTTTTTGATTCAAACGAATGATTGTTCGACCAGTCGTAGATTTTCCACTCCCCGATTCTCCGACCAAACCAAAAGTTTCTCCCTCGTTGATGTGAAAGCTGACATCATTCACAGCACGTACTTCATTTTTCGTACCAGTATTAAAATACTGTTTTAAGTGTTTTACTTCTAATAAGCGTTTTTCCATCGTAGTCCTCCATTTTCCTCGCTAAAAATTAAGCGGAATATTGGTTTTGTTTCTTGCGAAAAATATCCCAACGTCGTTGAATCTCAGCTGGAGGTGTAACTGCTGGTGCTTGTGGCGCAAGTAACCAAGTTGCTGCTTTGTGTGTTTCAGAAAGCTCAAAGAATGGCGGCTCCATCTCGGCGTCAATTTTTAACGCAAACTCATTCCTCGGATAGAATGCGTCACCTTTTGGCGGATCCAACAAATCCGGCGGAGAACCAGGAATCGCATATAGACGATCGTTTTCGCTTTCCAATGTTGGCATTGATCCAAGTAATCCCCATGTATAAGGGTGCTGTGGATTATAGAAGATTTCTTCTGCTGTACCGACTTCGACAATCTTACCAGCATACATCACTGCTACACGATCGGCGACATTTGCTACCACACCAAGATCATGGGTAATAAAAATGATGGACGTTTCGATTTTTTCCTGAATTTCTTTTAACAGTTCCAAAATTTGCGCTTGGATCGTTACATCCAGGGCAGTTGTCGGTTCATCAGCGATTAAAATTTCAGGGTTACAGATCAAGGCGATCGCGATTACGATCCGTTGCCGCTGCCCTCCAGAAAACTGGTGAGGATAATTTTTCAACCGTTTTTCAGCATCTGGAATACCCACGAGATTCAACAAATCTAGGGCGGCTTTCAGGCTTTCTTTTTTCGATACTTTTTTGTGTTTGCGCAATGACTCTGCGACTTGTTTTCCAATCGTCATCGTCGGATCAAGCGAGGTCATCGGATCTTGGAAGATCATGGCGATTTCTCTTCCACGGATCTTCTGCATTTCTTTTTCTGATTTATCAACAATGTTTTGGCCTTTAAACAAAATCTGTCCCTTATCAATATTGGCATTACTGGAAAGCAGACGCATGATCGTACGAGTGGTAACGGATTTTCCACTACCAGACTCCCCTACGATCGCTAGCGTTTCTCCCTTATTTAAATCAAAATCAACTCCACGAATCGCCCGAACTTTTCCGGCATAGGTGTCGAATGAAATATTCAAATTATTCACTTCTAAAATTTTTTCCATAAATCGTCACTCTTTCATTTTCGGATCGAATGCGTCACGAAGACCATCGGCTAACAGGTTGAAACAAATCATGATCAGCGAAATAGTCACCGCTGGAATCCACAATAAGTATGGCAAATACAAGAAGGTTTTATACCCATCATTCAGCAATGTACCTAAAGAAGCAGCCGGCGGCGTCAAACCTAAGCCGATAAAACTCAAGAACGCTTCAAAGAAGATCGCAGTCGGAATACTGAACATCATTTGAATAATAATGACACTGGAGATATTCGGAATGATGTGCTTGAAAGCAATTTTCCATTTCGATTCACCCAGAGTCATCCCTGCTAAAACATATTCCTGATCTTTCAGCTTGAGGGTCTGGGCTCGGACGATCCGCGCCATCGGTATCCAGTTAGTAATGGCCATAGCGGCTACGATCGAGAAAATCCCCGGTTCAAAAACGACCAGCATCAAAATCATCACAACTAAGTTAGGAATCCCCGAAAGGATTTCCAAGAAACGTTGCATCGCATTATCGACTTTGCCTCCTAGCATACCGGAAATCAATCCATAGGCCACACCGATCGTAATATCAAATAGTGCTGCGATAAAGGCGATCAGCAGTGAAATCCGTGTTCCCATGAATAGACGACTTAGCACATCGCGTCCCAATCCATCTGTTCCTAAAAAATAGTTCACATTATCGGGAACATCTGCTTGCGCATATTTATCGACTAATTCACCAGCGACCATTGTTTTTCCATTTAAGCCGTTAATGTTTAAACCTGGAACCCGTGGAGGTAGATTTATATAATCAACATTTTGTTTGCTTGGATTATGTGGTGAAACAAAAATTGTCACGATTGAGACAACGATGATTACAGCTAAAAGAATCATCGAAATGACTGCCGCTTTATTTTTTTTCAAACGGCGCCAAGAATCCTGTAAGAAATTCAGTGAAGGCGCCGCAATTTCCTCGCGTTCCTCTTCGGTGTTTTTTTGTAGGGGTTGAAATTCATCTGCGGGAATATCAACGATTGAAGGATATTTCATTTCCATTAGCTCTTACTCCCTTCTGAAAGACGAATCCGTGGATCAACTAATCCATACAGCAGGTCCACAACTAAAATGACAAAGACCAGCATGAATGAATAAAGGATCGTTACAGCCATAATCGTTGGATAATCATTAGTCATGATTGATTT
This sequence comes from Enterococcus sp., assembly GCF_032555305.1. Classification (GTDB taxonomy): domain Bacteria; phylum Bacillota; class Bacilli; order Lactobacillales; family Enterococcaceae; genus Enterococcus_A. The sequence goes on along the minus strand of NZ_JAWGOQ010000028.1, from coordinate 49,431 downwards.
TACAAACTGTTCTCCGATACCAGGAATCGCAAAAATATTTTCTACTACTAGCGAACCAGTCATCAAAGCTACAGCCAGTGGTCCAAGCAAGGTCATTAAAGGAATCAAGCTATTCCTTAAACCATGTCTAAAAGCGATTTCCCATCGACTCAAGCCTTTGGCGCGAGCCAGCTCCACATAATCACTGTGAAGTACTTCGACCATTTCGGTTCGTATAAAACGGGCTGAGTCCGCTAACGTCGACATAGCCAGTGCTAGTGTAGGCAAGATCGTATAAGCAAAGCCTTCCCATTTAGCAATCGGCAAAATACGCAGTTTCATGGCGAAAATATATTGTAATAGCACAGCGAAGACGAAATTGGGAATTGAACGTCCTAGAATCGCTACCAAAGTAGAGGCTGTATCAGCCCACGAGTTTTGTTTCATAGCAGAGATTGTTCCTAAAATGATTCCAACAAAGGTTCCGAAGATAATCGCCTGTAAACCTAGCTGCAATGATGGTCCGATTCGTCCGGCTAGCAAGGCTGCAACGGCTTGATTTTTGAATTGGAAAGAAATTCCGAAGTTTCCTTGTACGAGGTTTGATAAGTAAATCCCGTATTGAACGATCACTGGTTTATCTAAGCCGACTTGTTTATTCAGCATCGCGATCGTTTCAGGACTCAAACGTTCTTGGTTGGTGTACGGTGTCCCCGGCAATAATTGCATCAAGAAGAAAGTGATGGTCGCAATCAGCCATAATGTAATTAACATGAAAAAGACACGCTTTAAAAAATATTTCAAATAACTGCCCATGAGGTGCCTCCTAAAAGTACTTATTTTCTGATTGATAAAATAAGTCTGGTGTTCCGCTCTTATATTTTGACTTCTACTTTTGATATGGTTTAGAGTAGAAATACATTGCGGATAAGTTTTTTATCTGGATAGTGTTAGCCATTAATTATTGGAGTGTATGTATGAAAAATAAATTATTTCCCATTGGAATCGGCGGCGGTTTGCTAGTGATTATTGTGATCTATACATTTATTCAAGGATCACTTTCTGCATTGAACTTATCCAACCGATTGTTCTTAACCGGATTACCATTTCTAATCATTGGCATCTTACTTTGGATTTTTTCTTCAGGCTTCTTCGATCACTTTCAACATTCGATGCATCAGGCCTTCAGCAGAAAACAAAAGAAAAAATCAGAATTTCAGTCCCTCTCACAGGTTGGACAAGGACGCTATTCTTTTTGGTTAATCATCGCAGCTATTTTACTTGCTGCTTCAATCATTTGTGCATTGATAGCAATGATTTAAAAGGAAGCTGGAACGGGATCACCGTTCCAACTTCTTTTTTATTATCATCAGCATTTCAGCCATATAAAAAGCCTTAATGAAATGCGTCTTTCACCTAAATATTATTCTTCCACGTAAGTCCATTTGTAGTCCCAAGAAGCGCCGGCAGGATGGTGAACAACCCCTTTGACTTTCTCGTTTACTAAATGAGCTTCAGATAATTGGTAAAGCGGTGCGACACCAGATTCTTTTGAAATGATTTCATTGGCTTTTTGCAAGTCATCCCAACGAGCTTCCTCATCACTAGCGTCTTTGTTGCCTGATGCCTCAACTAATTTGTCATACTCTTCATTACTCCAACGTCCACGGTTATAAGAGTTTCCTGTTACAAACAAATCAGTGAAGCTAGATGGATCGGCATAGTCAGCGCCCCAACCACCAAGCAGTACATCAAAGTCGCCAGCATTTGAACGGTCTAAACGAACAGAAAATGGAACTGGTGTTGGCTTCACGGTCATCCCTGGCAAAGTATCTTCCAAAACGCCTTGAATGTATTCAATCACTTTTTTCGATGAATCTGTATCAGAGGCCATTAACTCGAACGATAGTTTGTCGATGCCTAATTCTTTCTTCGCTTTATCCCAGTATTCTTTTGCTTTTTCTTTATCGTAAGGAACAAGCTTGCCTGCTTCTTTGGCGAAGTCTTCATCCGTCTTAGGATTTTTTGACATGCCTGATGGAATCAAACTTGTGGAAACAACCGATCCATCACCTAACACTTGGTTAACCAATGATTTACGATTAATGGCATATGAAACTGCTTTACGCAAGTTTTCGTTTTTCCATGGTGAATCTGCTTTGCGTTGGTTGTATTCAAGATAGCTTGTACGAGCTTCTTTAAATGATTTGTATGCTGGGTCGTTGGCATTTTGCTGAGCTAATTCACCAGACAAGATAACATCATCTGCTTCACCATCTTTAAACAGATTCAATGAAGTTGAAGATTCTTTTACCACATTAACTTTAACTGATGATAATTTCACTTCGTCCTTATCCCAGTAAGTATCGTTTTTCTTATATTCCCACTCGGTATCCGTACCCGGTCCGTCGAATCCTTCTAATGTAAATGGACCATTGTAGACCGATTTGTCACTCTTAGTAGCATATTCTTTCCCATTTGCTTCTACCACTTTTTGATTTTGTGGAAAGAATGATGGGAAAGCTAGTAAGTAATCAAAATACGGTGTTGGCTTCGCTAATTTGATTTCCAACTCATGATCATTGACTGCTTTAATCCCTAATGTATCTGGGGCTTTTTTTCCAGCTGAAATATCTGCTGCATTTTCAACGGGTTCAAATAGATAAGCATATTCTGAGGCTGTTTCTGGCTTCACAGTACGTTGCCAACCAAAGACATAGTCTTTTGCTGTTACTGGATCACCGTTTGACCATTTCGCATCGTCTCTTAATTTGACAGTATAGGTCTTGCCGTCATCACTGACTTTGACTTTTTCGCTTGCACCAGCTGGTTGAGGTTTGTTGTCTTTGTCTAGACGGTAGATTCCTTCATAAACATTATTTAATGCAGTAAAACTAATCGTATCGGTCGCGACTGATAGATCGGCAGTCGGCATCTCCTGTTGGACCACCAAGTTAAATGTTCCATTGTTCTTGGCTTTTGCGCTCGAACTGCTCTCATCAGTTGTTGCGCTGTTGCCTCCATAACAACCCGCCAAAGCGAGCCCGCAAATCGCGATAATACCATAAGCAAATTTGTTCCTCATATCTTTTTCCCCTTTTGATTCAATTTTCAGAATAATTATGAAGTTCTGAATATGTCGAGTAGTTTAATCATTTATTTTTAATAAATCAAACCATATGCTCTAATAATTTTTGGCTTTTTGTAAAACATTCCTAAGAAAACTTGTAGAATCAGCAATTAAGCTAAAAAATTTTTTCTGAATTAGAAATAATGTTGAATATCCAAATTTTTATTATCTGTTGTAACATCACCATGACAGATTGCTGAGCTCTTTATATAGTAGAAAACTTTTAAGCTGTCTGAGGAGAAATTTCTTTTCATTCAGCCTTATTTCATAATCGACAAATAAATTAAAAATAATTCTCATCTTTTTTTCATAATTGTGTTGACAATTCTTTTCTTTTTTTATACGATGATTACAACAATTTTTTAAAAATTCTGACATTGAACGGGTGGTTGCTATGATGAAATCAAATATGTCTTTCAACGCAACTTTATTATTATAGCTGGGACTTTCTGAAAATTATTTCATAAAGTCCCTATTCGCATTGCATCGGAGAAGAAAGTGGTTCTTTTCCGATGGAGTGCTTTTTTTATACCCGTTTTTGACCAAAGGAGGAGTAAAAATGAGAAAGATTCAATTTTTTGACACCACATTAAGGGATGGTGAACAAACCCCAGGAGTAAATTTTAATACAAAAGAAAAAGTTCAGATCGCTCTTCAATTAGAAAAATGGGGGGTAGATGTCATCGAGGCAGGCTTTCCGATCGCTTCACCTGGTGATTTCGAAGCTGTCCAAAGTATTGCTCGTCAAGCCAAGAGCATGACTGTAACAGGACTGGCTCGTTGTCAGAAAAAGGATATCGACCGGGCCTATGAAGCACTAAAAGATGCAGTCGATCCGCAAATTCACGTATTCTTAGCAACAAGCGACGTGCATATGCAATACAAACTGAAAATGACTCGGGAGGAGGTTCTGACTTCCATTAAAGAACACGTTGGCTACGCACGCAGTTTGTTCAAGAAGGTGCAGTTTTCACCGGAAGATGCTTCAAGAACGGAAAAAGACTTCCTATTAGAAGCAGTACAAACAGCGATCGATGCTGGCGCAACGATCATTAATGTTCCAGACACCGTCGGCTACTCGAATCCTACTGAATATGGCGGTATTTTTAAATCATTGATCGAAAATATTCGTAGTAACCAAGAAATCACATTCTCCTCTCATTGCCATGATGACTTAGGAATGGCAACAGCGAATGCACTGGCAGCGATTGAAAATGGGGCAAATCGTGTTGAAGGGGCGGTCAATGGAATCGGCGAACGCGCCGGTAACACAGCACTAGAAGAAGTGGCGTTGGCACTGGCGATTCGCAAAGACTTCTATCAATGTGAATCAAATATCGTATTAAACGAAACTAAACGAACCAGTGAACTAGTCTCTCGCCTGTCAGGCATTCCTGTTCCAAAAAATAAAGCAATCGTTGGTGATAATGCTTATGCCCATGAATCTGGTATTCATCAAGACGGCGTTTTGAAAAATCCAGAGACTTACGAGATCATCACGCCTACCATGGTGGGTGTCAATCAAAATTCTCTTCCACTCGGAAAATTATCGGGGCGTCATGCATTTAATGCAAAATTAGAGGAATTAGGTTACCAACTAAATGATGCCGACAGTAAAGAAGCCTTCAAACGTTTCAAATCATTAGCCGACAAGAAAAAGCAAATTACGGATAAGGATCTTGTGGCACTGCTTGCTGATCAATACCGGGAAGAAACCGAGAAATATAAACTAGCGGATGTTCAGGTTCAATACAGTTCTAACGGCTATCAGGGAGCAATCGTCTCAATCACAGATGAAAACGGCGAAACGAAAGTTGCTTCACAAATTGGTTCTGGCAGTATCCAAGCGATCTACAATTCGATTGATGAATTATTTAATCAAGATCCTGAGCTGACCGAATATGAAATTCAAGCACTGACTGGCGGCGAAGATGCCCAAGCGGAAGTTCGCTTAACTTTATTCGATGAAGAAACGAACAACGAGTACCGCGGAATCGGTGTAGATTTTGATGTTCTACATGCATCAGCAAAGGCCTATGTCCAAGCCAGCAACCATCTACAACAAAATGGTTAGCGAATGATTGATCGAAGAATAGAAAATGAATACTTTAATTTGAGATAGGAGCAGATACATGAATAGTAAAATTGTTGTTTTAGCCGGAGATGGTATCGGACCAGAAATTATGGATAGCGGATTGAAGGTGTTAGCCGCCGTTGAGAAAAAGTGCCAAACTACTTTTGAGCTTGAAAAACTTCCTTTTGGAGGTGCTGGGATCGACGAAACAGGTGCTTCCCTTCCAGAAAAAACGCTATCTGCTTGTCAAACAGCAGATGCGATCCTACTTGGGGCAATTGGTGGGCCCAAATGGGAGAAAATGACAGACACACCGGAAAAAGGCTTGCTGGCTTTAAGAAAATCACTCAATTTGTTCGCAAACATTCGCCCAGTCTCAGTCTCTTCCGCCCTGCTGCATCTTTCACCATTGAGACCTGAAATTCTTGAAGGAACTGATTTGATCATTGTAAGAGAACTTAGCAGCGGCATTTATTTCGGTGAACCACGAGAATTGACTGATACTATGGCTTACGATACTGCCCGCTACCAGAAAGACGAGGTCGAGCGGATCGTCCATTCAGCTTTCAAAATTGCTCAAGGTCGTAGTAAGAAAGTGACTTCGGTAGATAAAGCGAATGTTCTTGCCTCCAGTAAATTATGGCGAGCAACAGCGGAGGAAGTCGCGAAAGAATATCCTGATTGCCAGCTAGAACATCAATATGTTGATTCGGCAGCAATGAAATTGATTCAAAATCCCAAAGCATTTGATGTGATCGTAACGGATAATCTTTTCGGTGACATCTTGAGCGATGAAGCTTCAGTATTACCAGGGTCATTAGGTGTATTGCCAAGTGCCAGTCACAGCAATGACGGCCCTTCGCTATATGAGCCGATTCACGGTTCGGCGCCCGACATCGCAGGAAAAGGGATTGCTAACCCGATCTCAATGATCTTATCCGTAGCCATGATGCTGCGCCAATCATTCCAGGAAGAACAAACTGCTGCAGCAATTGAAAAAGCCTGCGATACCGTTCTTTCTAATGGAATCTTTACACATGATTTAGGCGGACAAGCAACAACAGACGAGTTTACAGACGCCGTGATTCGAGAATTGGAGGAAAAATAACTATGGGAAAAACATTATTTGATAAACTTTGGGATCGACATGTCGTTCATGGCGAAGAAGGTTCTCCACAATTGCTTTACATTGACCTGCATTTGATCCATGAAGTCACCTCCCCTCAAGCCTTTGCGGGGATTCGTGAAGCTGGTCGAACTTTGCGTCATCCTGAGCGAACATTCGCTACGATGGATCACAATACACCGACAGTAGATATTTACAACTTCACCGATCTAGTTGCGAAAAAACAAATCGATACATTGAGAGAAAATTGTCAAGAATTTGGCGTTGAGCTTTGTGATAATGGTAGTGAACGTCAAGGGATCGTTCATATGGTTGGTCCCGAAACTGGGCTGACTCAGCCAGGTAAAACAATTGTCTGCGGGGATTCACATACAGCAACTCATGGTGCTTTCGGTGCCCTAGCTTTTGGTATCGGAACCAGCGAAGTGGAACATGTTTTTGCTACCCAGACGCTTTGGCAAAACAAACCGAAAAATATGGGGATCAAAGTCACTGGTAAACTACCAAAGGGCGTTTATGCAAAAGACATTATCTTGGCGTTGATCGCGAAATATGGAACGGATTTCGGTGTCGGTTACGGTGCAGAATTTTGCGGAGAAACGATTGAAAACCTTTCTATGGAAGAACGCATGACGATCTGCAACATGGCAATTGAGGGCGGCGCAAAGATTGGTATCATCGCCCCAGATGACAAAACGTTTGAATATGTGGCAGGACGCGAGTATGCTCCGAAAAACATGGAAGCCGCAATCAATGACTGGAAAGAGCTCTACACTGACAAAGATGCTCAATACGACAAGGTGCTGACGCTTGATGCCAGCGAACTTGTTCCTTTTGTAACTTGGGGAACGAATCCCGAGATGGGCGTACCATTCGATGGGACTTTCCCGGCAGCCACCTCAGCTGATTTGCAAAAAGCTTACGATTATATGGACCTTAAACCAGGCCAAACACCATCAGATATTCCAATCGGATATGTCTTCATCGGTTCCTGTACCAACGGACGTCTATCCGATTTGCAGGAAGCCGCGAAAATCGTCGAAGGTAAAAAGGTTCATGACAATGTTACTGCCATCGTCGTCCCCGGTTCAAGACCCGTTCGCAAAGCCGCTGAAAAGATCGGCTTGGATAAAATTTTCGTCGAAGCAGGGTTTGAATGGCGTGAACCTGGGTGCTCAATGTGTTTGGGTATGAACCCTGACCGTGTACCAGCAGGAGTTCATTGTGCATCTACATCCAATCGAAATTTCCAAGGACGCCAGGGCAAAGACGCTCGTACCCACCTTTGTAGTCCGGTAATGGCAGCACTAGCGGCCATTCATGGAAACTTCGTCGATAGCCGCAAGGAGGTCATCTAATGGAAAAATTTACGATTTATACAGGAAAAACAGTTCCTCTAATGAACGATAATATTGATACGGATCAAATTATTCCAAAAGGCTTTTTAAAACAAGTCGATAAGGCCGGTTTCGGCAAACATCTTTTTGATGAATGGCGTTTTTTGGAAGACGGTTCACCAAATCCTGAGTTCATTTTAAATGCACCAAAACGAAAAGAGGCAACAATCTTAATCTCTGGCGAAAACTTTGGTTCTGGTTCATCGCGTGAACATGCAGCCTGGGCTATTCAAGATTACGGCTTCAAAGCGGTGATTGCCGGCAGCTATAGTGACATCTTTTATATGAACGCATTGAAAAATGGTCTGTTGCCGATCAAGCTGGATAAGGACGTCCGCGAGATTCTCAGCCAGATTCCTGCCGATCAAACAATTACGATTGATCTGCCAAAACAAGAGGTGCAAACATCCGAGTCTTGCTATGCCTTTCAAATCGACCCAACTTGGAAAGAGAAATTAGTCAACGGTCTAGATGATATCAGCATCACCATGCAATATGAAGATAAGATCACAGCTTACGAAGAAAAAATGCCGACTTATTAATAGTAAAGAAAATCGCGTTAAAACTTTCTGTTTAGAAAGCTTCGACGCGATTTTCTTTTCACTTATTAATTCACCACTTGCTCTTGTACATATTGCGCATATAGTGGATGGCTGGCGATTAATTCACTATGAGTGCCATGACCGGTCACTTCACCTTTTTCAATAAAGTAAATATGATCGGCATCTACAATCGTAGATAGACGGTGAGCGATAACTAGTGTGGTTCGCCCTTCCATCAGTTGGTCCAACGCACGTTGAACTTTTTCTTCTGATTGTGAATCCAAACTGGCTGTTGCTTCATCCAACATTAAGATTTTTGGATCACGTAAGAAAGCACGAGCAATGGCGATCCGTTGTTTTTGTCCGCCGGATAATTTCACACCGCGTTCTCCTAGTTCTGTTTCCAATTGTTCTGGAAAATCACGAACAAATTGATCCGCGTAAGCCAATTCCAAACCATGCCACAATTCTTCTTCCGTCAATGTCCGATCGAGACCATATTGTAGGTTCTCACGAATACTTCCAGCAAAAACGGCACTATCTTGCGAAACATAACCGATTTGTGAACGCCAATTTGTTAAGCTGAGATCATCAATTTTTTCATCTCCTATTTTGACCGCACCATCTGTTGGTTGATAAAAACGTTCCAACAAGGCAAAGATCGTAGATTTTCCACCACCGCTTGGCCCAGCAAAGGCAATCACCGTATTTGGTTTGGCTTCAAAGGAAACATTTTTCAAAATTGGGCGATCCGCTACATAATGGAAAGAAAGATTCTCCGCTTTGATTGTCTTACCTGCCACATCAACTGCTTTGCCTGTTTCGATAGGTTCCAACTCGGTTTTCAAGATTTGTTCGATTCGTTCTGTCGCCCCCATCGCTTTTTGCACTTGCGAGAAGAACATCGCGAAGCTGGCTGCCGGCATCATGATGTTAAACAGATACAATAGAAAAGCAACTAATTGTCCACTAGTTAATGTACCCGCTTGGACACGAACGGCGCCGTAGCCTAAGATTCCCACGAATAAACCTAACATGACTGTTGTGATGATGGGCTGCAGCATTGCTTCAACCTTCGCATCTTTAATTCCTAAATTGAAGATCTTATTGATGAATGAACCGCCGCTATTTTTTTCAAATTCTTCTCCATTACTAGACTTAATCAAACGAATCTCCGATAATTTTTCGCTAGCCTCAGCATTGAAGTCAGCCGTTGCGGCCTGTAATTGACGACCTAAACGAGACATGACCCGACCGATCGGCATCATGATCAAGGCCATGATGGGTACTGCTAAGAACATCATTGCTGCCATTTTCCAATCCATGACAAATAGGATGATCATTGATCCTACAAGTTGGATCGCTCCAGTAATAAAGTTTGGAAATTGGGTGGCTACTAAATCTTTGATGACCGTCGTGTCATTGACTAATCGTGAACTGCTTTCACCAGATTTATGATCGTCGTAATAACCAACAGGCATTTGTAATAAATGGCCCCACAATTTTTCTCGCAATGTTTTGACGGCACTTTCACCGACATAACGTAATAAGAAACTGCCGATCGCCCCGAATGCCAATTGGGCCACAAAGGCCAAAACTAAAACAATCAGCATCGTCTTATCGATCTGTGCCAATTTGCTTGTATCGATCAAGCCCTTGGTTAATTGAGGTACGATCAAACTAGCCCCACTTGTTAATAGGCTTAAAAACAAACCAATCGCAAAGAGTGTTTTCTTTGGATTGACACTCATGATCAATCGTAAAAAATCCTTCAATTTATAGTTGCTTTTCTTTTTATCGCCTTTTGTTGTTTGTTCAGGCGCCATACTCATATCCCGATCCATACTTGTTACCTCCTAATTCGTGGTAATGAGAGTTACTCCAATGAAAAACTCACCACTTCTAACTGTTAAAAATCTTCCCACTCTGTATCGTCTGAATCTTTTGACTTATCCGGTCCATCACAAAAATTGGGATTGCCCCAGAAATTTTGGCGAAAATCATGATTAAAATTACGCGAAAAATCTCGTGAGGCATTTCGCATCTCTCGTCTCATTTGATTGCGTAGACGATGCTGTTCTTCTCGTGAGAGATTTTGCCAATCCTCTTGCCAATTTTCTGCGAACTTCTCACGCATCGCTTGCATCTGTCGCAAACGATCCATTGGGTCAACAAAACGTCCTGCTTGATTTTGAAATTCTTCTTGCCACCCGGCAGAAATTTTTTGCATATACTCACTGAAGTTTTCTTGTTCTTCTTTGGTTAACCCTGCAAAGAATGCCTCACTCATATCCTCACTGACGTAGCTGAATTTTTGCGCTTTTTGTTTTCCTTTTTCGGTTAAAAAAACTCGCTTGATTCGTTTATCGTTTTCTTCTTCTTTTCGTAGTACATCTCCGCTTTTTTCCATCTTTTTCATTAATTCAGCTAATGAACTTGGACGGATATCTAAAATCTCAGCTAATTGACTTTGAATCAGCCCATCTTCTTTTGCTAAAATCGCTATTACACGTTGCTGACCGTTCAGCTTTTGTCTCTTGCTCATGAACGCATTGCTGGCAGAACTGATAAAACGTAATTGTCGCATCAAGTCTTTTGTAAACTCACTCATATTAAAATCCCCTTCTTTCATCATAAAAGTTCGGTACCGAACTTTATTTCGTTTGTTATTATAGTTCGGTACCGAACTGTTGTCAATAACTTTGCTAATTTTTTTATTCTCTCAATCAAATAAAAAAAGAACCTAGTGATATTCACTAGGTTCCTGTTACTAATTAATGCTTATGCTGTTCCTCTTTTACCGGACAGCCACTGTCGCAATCCTCACATGAGCTGCCGTTTTTAACGCGTCGATAAATGATCACTCCAGCACCGCCGAAGATCAAGATACTTAATACTATAGTTGCCATTCTTTCACCTCTTTGATCTCTTCGATCGTAATGGACGGTGTTTGTTTAGCTGGTCTTCTCACGATGAAGTAAACCATCGCTGCAAGTACTAATGCAGCTAAAATCAACCCAATCCCAATTGCTCCACCTTCAAACATCACATGACCAAATTGATAGACGATAAAGCTCACGGCATAAGCGAGTCCGCATTGATAACCGATCGCCCGCCACGTCCACTTGATATCACCCATTTCACGATGAATCGCTCCAATCGCTGCAAAGCATGGGGCACAAAGCAGATTAAAGACTAAGAATGAATAGCCGGCAATTGGTGTATATGCTGCTTGCAGAGATTTCCAGATTTCTACACCATTTTCCGCAACTTCAGCATGGCGATATAAAATCCCGAAAGTCCCGATGACGTTTTCTTTAGCAACTAAGCCAGTAATAGCTGCGACTGCTCCGCGCCAATCACCCCAGCCTAATGGTGCAAATAGTGGAGCAATCAAACCGCCCAATGCAGCTAAGATACTATCATTTTCATTAACAGCTTGCAGTGAAAAGTTGTAGCTGGAAATAAACCAGATAATGATACTAGAAACAAAGATGATCGTTCCAGCACGTTTAACAAATGCCTTACTGTGATCATACGTATATCGAAGGGTATTGCCGATTCTCGGCATATGATACAACGGAAGCTCCATGATAAACGGTGCTGGATCGCCAGAAAATAGCTTAGTTTTCTTCAAAGCGATTCCTGATAAAACGATTGCCCCCATTCCAACAAAGTAGGCTGACGGTGCTACCCAGCTGCTATTAGGAAAGAAAGCACCGGCAATCAAAGCTATGATCGGTAGTTTCGCAGAACAGGGCATAAAGGTCGTCAACATGGCAGTCATGCGGCGATCCTTCTCATTCTCGATCGTTCGACTAGCCATTACTCCCGGCACGCCACAGCCTGTCGCAATCAACATCGGAATGAAGGATTTTCCAGACAAGCCAAACTTACGGAAGATTCGATCCATGACAAAGGCGATCCGAGACATATAACCGCAGTCCTCCAACAGAGCTAAACATAAGAAAAGCACCATCAATTGTGGTAGAAAGCCTAAAACAGCCCCGACTCCGGCAATGATTCCATCCAAAATCAAGCTTTGCATCCAATCAGCAACATTCCATGATTGCAGGATTGAGCTGACAAAATTTGGTACGATATCACCGAATAAATTCTCATTCACCCAATCCGTTCCCATCGCGCCAACTGTTTGAATCGCAATATAATAGATCAGCCACATCACCAATGCGAAAATCGGCAACGCCAAGAAGCGATTTGTAACAATCCGGTCAATCTTATCTGAGATCGATAATTTGAATTGATCTTCATCAACGACGCATAATGCTTTCAAATCAGTAATAAAATTGTAACGCTCATTGATTACTAAACTTTCCGCATCTTCGCCGAAAATTTTCTCTGTGATCTTAATGATTTCCTGCAGATCTTTTTGTTGAATTGGACTCAGATCTAAATCATTTTGTGCCCGCTCATCCCGTTCGAACAACTTCAGACTGTACCAGCGGCTATATTTAGCGACTACCGTACTTCCTAAAACTCCTTCGATTTCGTTAAGTGCGGCTTCCAGACGATTATCATAATGAGGAAAATTGACCTCCTCCACGCCTTTTTTTACTAGATGCAGGGCTTCGCTGATTGCTTTATCCAAGCCCCAATTTTTTAACGCGCTGATTCCCACGACCGGCACACCCAAAGCATAGGAAAGCTTGTCTAAGTTGATTTGCTTGCCACTTTTCTTGATGATATCCATCATATTTACAGCAACCACCACAGGAATACCTGTCTCGATCAACTGTGTCGTCAAATATAGATTCCGTTCTAGGTTGGTTCCATCAATAATATTAACGATGGCGTCAGGTGTACCCGATAGTAAATAATCTCGTGCCACCACTTCTTCTGGAGAATAAGGTGATAATGAATAGATACCTGGCAGATCATCGATGATTACTTCTGAATCCTTCTTATAGATACCTTCTTTCCGTTCAACCGTTACACCCGGCCAGTTTCCCACAAACTGATTGGTCCCCGTCAAAACATTGAAAGTACTCGTTTTCCCGCTGTTGGGATTTCCTGCTAGAGCAATATGCGTCTTCACCATCTATTCTGCCTCCTTCGATACGACCACCATCTCTGATTCGTTTTTTCGTAAACTCAGCTCATACCCACGAACCCGCAGCTCGATCGGATCTCCTAATGGAGCCAGCTTCACTACTTTTACCGCGGTTCCCTTTGTCAATCCCATATCCATCAAGCGGCGTTTGATCGAACCACTGCCATGAACATTAACAACGACACCCTCTTCGCCTGCGCTTAATTGATCTAAAGAGACCCAAGTTTCCTGATCTTCTGTTAGTTCCTTCACAAGTATTTTATTTAATAAAGACTGGGATAAAGCCAGTCGTGTATTGTGCAGCAAAATGATTCCGTTATCGCCAGAATGGTTCACGACGGCAACTTTTGAACCGACAATCATTCCCAAATCCTGTAAGCGGTGCTTCAAATCATTTTCTAAAGTCATTTCTTCAACCTGAACGACATGGTTCAATGAGACATCTGCCAAAGTTGTCATTTTTTCCTCCACCTTACGATTCAATTTCTATATCTAATTAATAATGAGAATCTTTCTCACTAAGAATAGCTTCATTTGATAGCAAAGTCAATAAATGGTCGAAGATTTTATGCTTTTTCTGAGCAATTTGTTTGACAATAATTGATTTATTTGTTTCGAATCCTAGTTTTTCGTTATTAAAAAAACTTATTTCCCGTAAAAAAACATCTCATAAAGGTTTTTTTTATTCTGTAAAGGGATTATTCTTTGCAACCGCCTGTTTTCAAGGTTTTTGCAAAAAACACAAAGAGTAGTATACCACTATTTCTTCACCACAATATATGGTGTTTAACGATTGACTTTTTCCCTACATCTTTTATACTAGTAATTGTAGAAATCAAGGGAGGCAGTCTTATGGTTAAAGTATATTCTAAAAACAATTGTATGCAGTGCAAGATGACAAAACGTTATTTAACTGAGAATCAAATTTCATTCGAAGAGGTCAACATCGACAATGAGCCCGAAGCTCTAGGTTTTCTAAAAGATCAAGGTTTCCAAAGTGTCCCAGTTATTTTCGGCGGACAACAAGCCATCATCGGTTTCCGTCCAGATCAATTGAAAGCATTAGCGTAATTCGAAACTTTGCGATCCACGATTGCAAAGTTTTCTTTTTTCTTACTACTATATATAGAAAGATGTGACGAGATGAGTTTGAAAGACCTAGGTGAAGTATCCTACTTCAAGTTAAACAATGAAATCAACCGTCCAGTAAACGGACAGATACCACTAAATAAAGATAAAGAAGCCCTAGCCGCTTTTTTCAAAGAAAATGTTGAACCAAATACCCATACATTTTCTTCGGTAAAAGAAAAAATCAACTATTTAATAGAAGAAGAATTTTTAGAAGCAGAGTTTCTAGCGAAATATTCTCCTGCTTTTATTGAAAAACTCTTCAATTATTTAGCTGACCAGAACTTTACCTTCAAATCATTTATGGCGGCGTATAAGTTTTACTCTCAATACGCGTTGAAGAGTAATGACGGAACAGAATACTTGGAAAGCTATGAAGATCGCGTGGCTTTTAACGCCTTGTATTTTGCAAATGGCGATGAAAAATTAGCCTTGTCGTTAGCTGACGAAATGATCCATCAACGTTACCAACCGGCTACCCCATCCTTTTTAAATGCTGGACGCAAACGTCGTGGTGAATTGGTTTCTTGTTTCTTGATCCAAGTAACCGATGATATGAACAGTATTGGTCGTTCTATTAATTCCGCTTTGCAATTATCACGTATCGGCGGCGGTGTTGGGATCAATCTATCCAACCTGCGTGAAGCTGGCGCACCAATTAAAGGCTATGATGGTGCCGCAAGTGGTGTCGTCCCTGTCATGAAATTATTCGAAGACAGTTTCTCTTATTCTAACCAATTAGGTCAACGTCAAGGGGCTGGAGTTGTTTATTTAGACGTTTTCCATCCAGATATTGAAATGTTCTTATCTGCGAAAAAAGAAAATGCTGATGAAAAAATTCGCGTGAAGACTCTTTCACTTGGTGTGACTGTACCGGATAAATTTTACGAATTGGCTCGTAAAAATGAAGATATGTATTTGTTCAGTCCTTACGGTGTTGAACGTGAGTATGGTGTGCCTTATTCTTATGTGGATATTACAAAAGAATACGACAACTTAGTCGCAAATCCAAACATTCGCAAGAAAAAAATTCGCGCACGTGATTTAGAAAATGAAATTTCTAAATTGCAACAGGAATCTGGTTACCCATACATCATCAACATCGATACAGCAAATCGTGCCAATCCAATTGATGGAAAAATTGTCATGAGTAATTTGTGTTCAGAAATTTTACAGGTGCAAACACCTTCTACTATCAATGGACGTCAAGAGTATGATGTTCTAGGTACTGATATTTCATGTAACCTTGGTTCAACCAATATCGTTAACTTGATGGAAAGTCCCGACTTTGGTCAATCTGTTCGGACAATGGTGCGTGCATTAACTTTTGTTACCGATGAATCAGATATTGAGGTCGTTCCTTCAATCCAAAATGGAAACAAGCTGAATCATACGATTGGGTTAGGCGCGATGGGCTTGCACAGCTTCTTTGCGAAACATTTAATGGAATATGGTTCAGAAGAATCAATCGACTTTACTAATATCTATTTCACGTTGCTCAACTATTGGACATTGATGGAAAGTAATGAATTGGCAAAAGAACGTAAGACGGTCTTCCATAATTTTGAAAAATCAGCATATGCTGACGGTTCATATTTCGATAAATATACTACTGGTGACTTTGTACCTAAAACAGATAAGGTCAAAGAAATCTTCAAGGATATCTTTGTACCAACTGCTGAAGACTGGCAAGCATTAAAAGAGGCAGTCAAAAAAGATGGTCTGTATCACCAAAACCGTTTGGCTGTTGCGCCAAATGGCTCGATCTCATATATCAATGATACTAGCGCAAGCTTACACCCGATCACTCGTTTGATTGAAGAACGTCAAGAAAAGAAAATCGGTAAGATCTATTACCCAGCACCTTACTTAAATAACGAAACCTTGCCTTACTATACTTCTGCCTATGACATGGATATGCGTAAAGTGATCGATGTTTACGCGACTGCGCAACAACACATCGATCAAGGAATGAGTTTGACCTTGTTTATGCGTTCAGAAATCCCTGAGGGCTTGTATGAATGGAAAACAGAGAGCAAACAAACGACGCGTGATTTGAACATTTTACGTAACTACGCTTTCTACAAAGGCTGTAAATCAATCTATTACGTACGTACCTTCACTGATGATGCCGAAGAGATCGGTTCAAATCAATGTGAAAGCTGTGTAATCTAATGATCGCTACCTCTCGCACTTCGGTACGAGAGGTACTGTTATGCATAAAATAACTATTTTAGGGGGAATATCCATGGCAGAAACTTACTATGAAGCCATTAACTGGAATGAGATCGAAGACGTCATCGATAAATCGACGTGGGAAAAATTAACAGAACAATTTTGGTTGGATACACGGATTCCGTTGTCTAATGACTTAGACGACTGGCGTAAACTGTCTGATTTAGAGAAAAAAACAGTGGGTTACGTTTTCGGGGGCCTAACCTTACTTGATACCGTTCAGTCAGAAAGTGGAATGGACCAGCTGCGGAAAGATGTCCGTACGCCTCATGAAGAAGCCGTATTGAACAATATCCAATTCATGGAATCTGTTCACGCGAAAAGCTATTCATCGATTTTCAGTACCTTGAATACGAAAACGGAGATCAATGAAATCTTTGAATGGACCAACACGAACCAATACCTACAAAAGAAAGCCGAACGAATCAACGAAATCTATAAAAACGGCACACCATTGGAAAAGAAAATCGCCAGTGTCTTTCTTGAGACCTTCCTATTCTATTCTGGTTTCTATACGCCGCTTTATTATTTAGGTAATAACAAACTAGCGAACGTCGCTGAAATCATTAAATTGATCATTCGTGACGAATCGGTTCACGGAACCTATATCGGCTATAAATTCCAACGTGGCTTCAATGAACAGACGGAAGAAGAACAAGAACGTTTGAAGGAATGGATGTATGATTTATTGTATGAATTGTACGAAAACGAAGAACGTTATACTGAAGAACTGTATGATGAGATCGGTTGGACAGAAGAAGTTAAAACCTTCTTACGCTATAATGCCAATAAAGCACTGATGAATCTTGGCATGGATCCGCTTTTCCCAGATACGGCAGATGATGTGAATCCGATCGTGATGAACGGGATCTCAACTGGAACAAGCAACCATGATTTCTTCTCACAAGTCGGTAATGGCTACTTGCTTGGTCAAGTAGAGGCCATGAATGATGATGATTATTTGATAGGCTTGGAATAAAATAGAGTTGCCAGCAATTTTTTGCCGGCAACTCTATTTTTTATTCTGACGCTTGAATTCGTTTGATAACTGTCTCTTTATTGACGATCGTAGTAGTCGCATAAGTTAGAATCAGCTGGACGACGACTACCAGCACTATCATCAGTAAGACTTGGATTATTGGGTATTGATATACTTTGATCTGCATTAGTGAATTACTCTCAGCATACAAGTAGACCAAGTAACCTATGATACTGCCCAAGCCGCCTGCTAGTAAAATAATTCCACCTGCATAAACTAAGCCTTCTGTCCTCAACATTTTCTTCATTTGACGATCAGACATCCCGATGGCTTGCATAACACCTAATTCTTTTTTTCGACTCAAGATACTATCAATGGTGGTATTGATTAAGTTCATGATGCCGACGATTGCTAGAACCAACATAATCGCATAGCCTGCGCCAGTCATCATTTGCATTGCACCTTTCCACTGTGCCAAAACTTCCGCATAACTTTCTAATTTGAAGAACTCGCTTGTTTCGGCTATCTTTTCGATTTCGGGCTTAATTGCTGCTGCTTTCCCTTTGACAGCCTTAATATTCACGTAATAGGATAAATTGTTTTTCGATAGTTTCTTAACTGCCTCATTACTCATCAAGAAATTATCATAGTTGCTGATAGAATCCACGAAATCTCCACCGGCGATGACCGTCATCTCTTTTTCATAAGTGCGATCCCCATCAAAAATGATAAATGTCAGCTTATCACCCATTTTGATTTCCGGGTAATTTCTCAATAAGTAGCCGGTCATGATCACTTTATTGCCAGAGTTTAGTTCATCATAAGTAGCGCTGCCTTTTTCAATCCCTCTTTGAACTAAGTCCATTTGATCTTTCGAAATTCCACCTAGTGACATTCTCAGCGGCTTATTGGACCCTTGTTCCTTAAATCCCTTTACTTCTCCACCAATCGAATGAAATGCTTCAACTTTTTCAACACCTGGAATAGATTTGATTTGATTAACCATCTTGCTGTCTAATGGATTATTTTGTTGAATCGCTGTCCAGGCACGTTCTGGGCGCATTTTATCACCACTAAACGATTCGATACTCATGCGATAATCTTCTGCGATTGAATCACGTGCAATCTGTTGCGGATTCATGCAGCTAAAGACGGTTGAGATAACTACGAATAGAATTCCGATCATGCCTAATGAAAAGATGGTAATCAATGTTCTCTTTTTATTTCTTGAAAGATTAGCTTTTGCTAAACGTCGTAGATTTAGATCAATGAATCCTTTGCGCTGTTTTTTCTTGCCTTCAGTTTGTCCAGTGTATCGCATGGCCTCGACTGGCATGATTTTGCTCGCCTGACGCATTGGTTTTAGAGATGCCAGAATAACGGTCAATAAAGTAATTCCAATCGTCATTCCGACAATCCAAGGAAGAACCAATGAAACTTCCCCACTATCAACGACCTGCCTCATCACTTCTATTGGCGTATTTTCATTCTCGATCGTGGACATAATCTGGAAGAATACCAATTTTACAGTAGCAATTCCAATCAAAAGCCCAATTGGAATCGAAATTCCTGCTACGATTAAGTTTTCCCGCAAAATAATTTGCCGCGTTTGCCGTTTAGTTGCTCCTAGTGCCGCCAATTTCCCAAATTCTTGCACCTTATTGATCAACGAGACATAGTAGATGCTGTAAATCGTCAAAGCTCCTGCTACCAAAATGATTCCAACAATGATTGCCATTCCAGAATAAAAGGCGGGGTCAATATAATTGGCCATTATATAATCGTTATTCTCAACAATATTGTCTTCGATTACATCAAAATTCTTTCCGATTTTCTTCACTTGATCTTTAATTGCATCAGTAGTAGTTGATACTTCATCTGTTAAGCGCACCATCATACGATAACCACGCTGGTCTTTTGGAATCACGGCCTTCATGAAATCTTCTGAAACCAGCATTGAGTAAACTTTTTTATCACTTTGTCCTTTACCATCAGGAGAGAATCCGGTTAAACGGAAGGTCTTTTCCTGTTGCAGTCCCATTCCATCTGCTTCATAAAGCTGCACTGGGATTTTGATTGTATCTCCAATTTTTGCATTCGGATAACCAAGTGCTTTTAGGGCATTTCGGGAAAGAACCGCGTCATTGTCTTCTTTTGGAGCATGGCCTTCTGTAAATGTTTGTTTGGCTAGCTTCTGAGCACCACTGTCTAAGTAGCTCATCAAAATAAAGTCATCTTTATTCAGAACCGATTCTCCAACATCTTGACGTAACCCATACTCTCCTATACTTTTATGCTGAGCAATTTTTTCCATATTCTCTTCAGAAACATCTCGATACATCGCATGCCATGTTGGATACATCTTATTGACAGCTGCATTCTGTACATTTACTACCCCGAGACCTATCGAAGTGATCAAGAAAACTAACACACTGGTTAAAATAATCGCGATTCCAGAAAGCAGGTTTTTTCCTTTATGATACTTCGTGTTGGCTATAGCCACCGTATTAGTCATCTTCATTTAAATCACCCGCCCATCTTCAATGTGAACAATATGATCAGCTGTTTGCGCAATCCCTTCATCGTGAGTAATCATGATTAGTGTTTGTCCAAATTTTTCAACGGATCGTTTAAGTAATGACATGACTTCTAATTCAGTTTTCGTATCCAAATTTCCTGTTGGCTCATCTGCTAGAATAATTGCAGGTTCTGAGGCGATTGCGCGAGCGATTGCTACACGTTGCTGTTGACCTCCTGAAAGCATGCTTGGCAGTGATTTTTTCCGATCGCTCAAACCGATTGTTGTTAATAGATCTTCGACAAATGCGGTATTGACCTTACGATTGTCTAAACCAATCGGTAAGACAACATTTTCCCAAACATTCAACGATGGGATCAAATTGTAATTCTGGAAAATGAACCCAATTTTTTGCCGACGGAAAACAGCTAATTGCTCGTCCTTCATGCGGAAAACATTTTTACCGTCAATAATGACTTGTCCTGAATCTGGACGATCCAGACCGCCGATTAAATTTAATAATGTACTTTTCCCTGAACCCGATTTACCAACTACTGCAACAAAGTCGCCTTTCTCTACTTCCAAATCGATATGGTCTACTGCCTTTACGATTGAATTCCCGTCATCATAATGTTTTACTAAATCCCTAATTGTTAAAATCATTTTTGTCTCCCTCTTTCCTTGTCTCATTTCTATACTCTTAGTATAAAAAAGAACCCTTGCAGGATTCTTTCAGCGAACATAACAAATTTGTAAGAAAAGGCGATAGGTTCTATGAACTTGTTTCGCTTTTGAGCAATAAGATACGTCCGTAAATCCAGACAAGGATTTATGGTAACGGCAGAGTCAATTGAAAGTTTGCTCCTCGTGGATGGTGTCGCTTCATCATAACTGTTCCGCCCTGTCCTTCAATGATTTTCCGTGTCAAATAAAGTCCTACCCCTGAGCCTTCTACTGATTCGCTGTTCATGCCGCGATAAAAACGCTGGTAGATTTTATTTTGCTCATCTTTGGCAATTCCCGGACCTTCATCTTTGATTTCCACTAGCACATACGTTACTAGCGACGAAGCCTGAAGTGTTACCACCGTTTGCTTCGGCGAGTATTTGATGGCATTTTCTAACACATTCCCTAACGCTTCCAAGGTCCATTTCTCATCAACCAATACAAAGGTATCCTCTGTCAAATCAACCTCCAGCTCGATTTCCTTTTCAACTGCTTTCATAATCACGCTATTGACAGCTTTATTGACCAATTGCTGCAGGGAAAGCTTTTGCGGCTGCAATTGGATCAGATCTGTTTCTAATTGCGATATCTTAGCTAAACCGTCCAGCATCAAGTCGAGCTTATTAATCTGAACCTCTGCTTGTTCAGCAAAGTTTTTCCGCTGATGTTCTTCATATTGATCCGAAAGCGCAATATCCAAACTTAACTTCAATGAAGCGACCGGCGTCTTTAATTGATGGGTGATATCCGTAATACTGGATTTTAAATTTCCTTCTTCCTTTAAACTTCGTTGCAGCATTAACTCATTATGTTCAGTCGTTTCTTGATATTCCTTCGTCAGCTCATCTAGATTTTTCTCAATCTTCCATTTCGCTCGAAACTGCCAAAAGAAAAGCAACGAAAGCAGGAGCCAACAAATCGAGAAGAGTCGCAGATTTCTAATGAAGAAAGCACGTAGAAGAATCGGATGATTCATGTTATCCACCAAATCGTATTTTTCCTCCAACGTTTTCCCCTCGGTCACTAACTCAGAGGTTTTCTGCTTTTCAAAGACTTCAATCAATGTTGCTTCGGAAAATGATGCTTCCGTATTCAGCAGCGCCAGTGTTGCTTGGCGATCTTGTTCTAGCTCTGAATACATTTTGATGTTCTGCGAAATAAACAGCAAAAAGCTGCTTATGGAGATCAACACATAAAGCAGAATTATTTTTTTTGAACGTCGTTGATCCATAAATACCCCACTCCTCGGACAGTTTTGATTCGTTCCTTGCCAACTTTTTGTCGCAAACGACTGATATTGACCGATACGGTATTCGTATCGACGAAATCCCCTTTTGTATCCCAGATCTGATCCAGTAATTGATCTGAAGACAAGATCTGTTTCGGATTTTCCATAAACAGGATCAATAATTGAATCTCTGTCTTGCTTAGAGGTAGAAGCTCTCCTTGCAGCTTGACTTTCATTTCAGTCAATGACACCGACAATTCACCGGAAACCAACTCTTGACCTTGATTCCGAACCACCCGCTTCATCATCGCTTGTACTTTCGATACAAGAACCATTAAACTAAATGGCTTCGTCATATAATCATCCGCTCCATGCACATAGCCCGTCACGATATCGTGTTCCTGATTGTAGGATGTCAGCATCAAAATCAAGACATTCGACTGCTCCCGAATTTTCTGACAAAAATCCAAGCCGCTGCCATCTGGCAAAGAAAGATCGCTGATGATTAAGTCGATCTCATTTTGCTGAAAAGCCCGTTCTGCTGAAGCAATATCTAAACATGCCGCGACTTCATATCCTTCTCGAGTCAGGCATAATTGAATTCCATTATTCAAATTTGAATCATCTTCTAACAACAGAATTTTCCCCATTTTTTCCTCCTAAATGATCACGTATTCCATTTCACTAACACTACCTCTAACTCTATCAATGAACAGATGCTCTGACAATACGAGTTTAAACAAAAAAAGAAGATAAAATCATCGCAAAATGATTTTATCTTCCTATTTATACATTGATCATGCGAAGTTTGGTGATGTTCTTATACATCGAGAGGTCCTCAATCACGTCAGTATAATTCATGCCCCGCGGCAAATCGATCGTGTAGACATTCGTATAAATACGATAGTCATCCATGAAATCCACATCGAAATCGACATCTTCTACTTCAATTTTTTTACTCTCAAAATAGTTCATGATGAATTCTTTGGTCGCCTCACGATGAATATAGCGAATCTCCAGCTTCTTAATAGCATTGATCTTGATGATCCGCTTCACCACTGTCAATGCTAAAATAATCCCGACAAAACTACAAATGGCGATCGTATAATAGCCCATGCCGATGGCGATCCCTAAACCTGCACCAGCCCAGATCGATGCCGCTGTGGTCAAGCCCTTTACTGATCGGTTACTGACCATGATCGTTCCAGCGCCAAGAAAACCAATCCCACTGACGACCTGCGCAATCAACCTTGCTTCATCTGCTCGGACAACACCGACAAATTCTGGTTTTGCCGCGGCATAGCGCAATGCTTGATCCGCAATCTCAACTTGGATCAAAGCAATGATCGTCGCGCCCATACAGACCAAGATATGAGTCCGAATACCCGCTGGTCGATTTTTATATTCTCGTTCAATCCCGATGGCGCCACCCATGATCATGGCTAAAAATAAGCGCAACATAATTTCATAAACAGATAATTTCAAATCCATATGTGCACCACCTCCTCGTTTATGACTGGAAATTTTACTCTTCTAGTATAGCACGGTGGCGAAAAAAGAGAGTCACTAACCTTTTAGTCCTCGCAATTCATCCTCAGTCAGTGGTCGATAGTTTCCTTTATCCAAATCTTTCGGCAGAGCCAGATTCCCCATACGGATTCTTTTTAAATAAGCGACTTCTTTCCCGCAGGCCTTAACCATTCGCTTCACTTGATGGAACTTTCCTTCATGCAAAATAATTCGAACCTTTGATTTTTCCTCCGTTGTTTCATCAATCAACAACTCTGCGGGTAGTGTCAATTCTCCATCTAAAGTAATCCCAGCGACAAAACATTTCTGATCCTCAGCTGTCATCACTCCATCAACCTCGGCGAAATATTCCTTCTCCACATGTTTCTTCGGTGACAATAATTCATGGGCCAGCTGGCCATCATTCGTAATTAATAATAAGCCCTCGGTATCCTTGTCCAAACGCCCTACTGGAAAAAGATCACTACGATAATCACTTGCTGAAAATAAGTCCATCACTGTCTGATCGCGATTGTCTTCCGTTGCACTTACTACCCCAGCCGGTTTGTGTAATAAATAATAGTAGAATTCTTGGTAATGCAAGGGTTCCCCTTGAAACACGATACTATCTTTTTCTGGGTCCACTTGCTTTTTATCTGATTTTTCGACTTGCTGATTCACAGTAATTTGACCCTTTTTGATCAGCTGTTTGACTTCTTTGCGGCTTCCTAAACCGACTTCAGCTAAAAATTTATCTAAACGCATAACGCCCTCCGCCTAACTTTTCTAGTGTTCACTATAGCCAAAGGAGCAAAAAGAAGCAAGCCCAGCCGTGGACGGCTGAGCTATAATTTCTTACCCAAGCAATCGATCTATATTGCCATTTTTCAAATACGGGATCGCTTGTCTTATTTTTTCGTGCGGCCAATCCCACCATTTCAACTGCCGCAGTCTCTGAATCGTTTCTGAATCAAATCGCTGCTTAATTTGTTTAGCTGGAACACCTCCAACTACACTGTAGGGGGGAACGTCTTTTGTTACCACGGCCTTCGCCCCAATAATTGCCCCATCGCCAATCTCGACCCCAGACAGGATAGTCGCTTCGTATCCAATCCATACATCGTTTCCAATGACAATGTCACCCTTATTGTCCCAAGCAGAAGCTACTTGGCTCTTATCCACCTGCCACTCTTCGTAAAACAAAGGAAAGGTGTAGGTCGAAAGTGAGGACTGTCGATGATTGGCACTATTAAAAATAAAAGTCGCACCGCAAGCAATGGAACAAAATTTACCGATTATTAACCGATCATGATTGACCGGATATTGATACAATACATTATTTTTTTCAAACTCACGGGGATCAGAACGAAAATCATTGTAGATCGTATAATCCCCCACCGAAATATTCGGACGCGTGATTGCCGCCTGCAAATAAATCGTTTCTTGATCATTACTTCTGGGATAAAGCTTTTTTACTGGAATAGTTCTCTCCTCCTCTTTTTTCGTTAGATAACCATTCCAGTATTAACAATGCACCTTTTCATAAGATCACTCTCCTAAAACAAGTATATCACTATACAATCTTTATCATACAGCTAGCTCATTGTAGAGGAAATCATTTTTCAAAAATCAGAAAAATGATTTTATTTTCGTACGCATACCATTCCACTAGGTTCTTAATCAATGACTCATTGAGAATCCATCATTTTCGCTCTCACTAAGCAAACTATGAAAAGTGGAACTGGCAAAAAAAAGTACCAAGGAGACTATCCTCAGTACTTCATTTATACGATTGATTATAATTTGCTTGCTGCGTCTTCGTCGATGATCACTGTTACGTCAGCATGGTTTTGTAGAACACTTGCTGGCACATCTGTTGTTACTGGTCCTTCGATCATATCTTTGATTGCTTGTGCTTTATCTTCACCAAAAGCCATTAGCAAGATTTTTTTGCTCTTCATAATTGAACCAATACCCATTGATAATGCATGTGTTGGAACATCTTCCACTTTATCGAAATTACGTTTGTTCGCTTCGATTGTTGACTCTGTTAATTCAACTACATGAGTTGTTACATCAAACGGAGTTCCTGGTTCGTTAAATCCGATGTGGGCGTTACGGCCAATTCCTAATACTTGTAAATCAATTGGATGATCAGCGATTACGCCATCGTAACGTTTGCATTCTGCTTCTAAATCTTCTGCTTTGCCGTTGGGTACGAATGTTTCTTTAAATGGTTTTTTGTTGAACAATTGATCGTTCATGAAATAACGATAGCTTTGAACATCGTCGCCAGCTAATCCAACATACTCATCCAAGTTTACAGATGTCATGTCTGAAAAATCTAAATCGCTTGAAGTCATTTCTTTATATAAGGTTTCAGGAGTGCTGCCTGTTGCTAGTCCTAATACTTTAACGCCGTTTTCCATTCCATCTTTGATGATTTCAAATGCTTTTTTTCCGCCTTCATTGGCATCTTTCACACGAATTACTTTCATGGGTAAACGCTCCTTTATTAATTTGGTATACACCAATTCTAACACCGACATACGAATTTTTCAATAAGAAAGTCTAGACCAAAATGTTAAATTTTTCTACTGTTTCTGTTTAAGGATATTATCCGTAATTTTCCTTGAAAGGTAAAGCCTTTTCAAAAGCAAAAAAAGCTCCAACACAGAATTTCTTCCGTATTGGAGACAATTGTTCCTCTTTTTATTTTCCAGATAAAATTAAGCCGATTTGAGCAATGACGGCACTTCCTAGATAGGTACCGATAAAAACAAAGACTGCAACGATCGCTACCTTCCAAGAGGTTTTCCGTAAATCCATCAGACTATCCGCTACCGAAAGCCCAGCAAAAGCCAAAATCGGAGTGGTGATTGATAAAAAGTCAACGCCCGCAATCGCTTGTACAAAAAAATCAGAGAGCAGACAGAAAAATAAAGATGTCA
Organism: Enterococcus sp.; assembly: GCF_032555305.1. GTDB lineage: Bacteria > Bacillota > Bacilli > Lactobacillales > Enterococcaceae > Enterococcus_A. Next base: position 22,838 of record NZ_JAWGOQ010000028.1, on the reverse strand, counting down.
GAGAGACCCAACCTAAAATCGGAAAATCAGCCAAAATTTTGATATTGGTTTTCTTTACCAAGGTTGAGATAAATACGCCAATCATTGAAAAAGCCCACAAAACAACCAAACCTTGAATCGTATTAAAAGTAATCGGCGTAGATGCTGGATTCTTAAGCAATTTGATTCCTTGAGTAAACAAGATCAAGGAAATACTTAGCAACAAAACCAGTGATATTTTGATGTATTCATTAGACTGTTTCTTTTCCACGACGTGACCCTCCTGTTAATAAGTTGTACATGAAACGCTGTAACGGCACGGCAATAAAGACCATTGTGTAGGTTCCTAAAAAGCTTGTTAATAATTGACTTGCGGCTGCATATGCCGCAATGGTCGTTTCATTTTCTGGCATCAGTGCAATCAATGACGAGGACGCTGCTGTCATCATACTAGCAGAACCGACACCTGAACTCATTGCCAGTGCGCGGTAATCAAAACCCAATCCCGCCATGATCGGCGCAAAAATGCTAAAGAAAATTGAACCAAACAATGTACCAATTAGATAGAGTGATAATACTCCGCGACCTTCAGCTGAGTCCAACGTATACTTTTCAGAAATGTACGCCAATTCCCCTTCACGTCCCAAGCCTAATGTTGCCCCAATAGCTTCTCGACGCAAACCTAACATGAGGGCTACAGGCAATCCAATAATTACCGTTCCAACGTTGCCCAATTCTTGGAAAAGGAAAACCCACCCAACAGTCAAAATTTCTTTCAATCTAGGTGCGACATCAGCACCGTATCGTGCCATCAACGGCAACATGATATACAGTAAATACTTTGCTGAAAACTGAATATTGCTTTTTGAATAAATCTTGGCAATAAGACCCTTGCGAATTACCGGCAATCCGAACAGCATCGCAAACAATACAGAAAATACTAATGGCAAAACCGTAATCGTTGTATTTCCTAACGAAATAAATTGCATCCCGATCAACTCCGCGACGGTTACCACTGCCACAACAAAACCAACTAACCACACTAACTGCTTTTTCATACATTCCCTCCGATTGAATCAATCAATTCTTTATATTCTTCAAATGAACGACGGTAAAATTTGGCTTCATCCAAATTACCGGCCATTTCTTTGAATACTTCCGTTAAAAACTCTGGAAAAGTTTCCAAGACAAATTCAGGATCAATCATTTTAAAATCATCGCCATGAATCGTTCCTTCAAATCCGCCATAACTGATTTGAATACAAGGCATCATAAAAGCCAAATCACCAATATCACCAGCCGCAGCGATCCCACCGCGATCGTCAATAATATCTGGGATCTTGTCAAATTTCGCAAAGGTCCGTTCTACGAAGCTATTTAAATAGCGATCCTGAACAAACGGCAAGTAGCCCATCTCCGTTTCAATCGCCACTTCACCCTCCAAAGCATACGCACTTCCTTGAGCTGCATGATCCAATTTACGTGCGACCTCCGGCATATATTCCAACGTCTTGCAGCGCAAATCAGTTCCAACTGTAATATGATTCGGAATCACATTCGTCGACATATCAGAATCCATTACGATCGGATTTACTCGAATCGATTCCGTATCTTTAAACTGTTGACGACTCAAACCAATCGCTGTATTGAACAACGTCGACATACTGTACGCATTGATTCCAGAAAAAGGATCAAATCCTGCATGAACTGCCTTGCCAGAAAAATGATAACGTTTATATAAAAAGCCCGCTAAATCACAATTCACTTCAATTGTCGGTCGTTCGAAGACTTCACCGATCGCATGCACACAAACGCCAAAATCAATGTCATCAAAAATACCTAATGACATCGCTTCTGGTTTGCCACCTAAGAACTGAATCTTACCGGCAGCTCGAAGCTCCTTACGGAAATCCAAATCCAAGTATTCTTCTGCTGGTACAAAGATAAAGCACAGATTAAAATCTAAGTCCTTGTAAGCTTCCGTTTTAACATAATGATCGTACAGCGCTAGCGCGATAGCGACTTGGGTAAAGTGACCGCAATTATGAGCCGCTCCCGTCACAGTATCTGCTTGAAAATGTGTTGGAGCATAAACCGCATCTAGCTCTGCGATAAATGCCATGGTTCTTTTCTTACCGGTCGATAAGAAGGTCTTAATCCCAGTTTCTGAAAATTTTGACAATTCAATCGCTGGATTGATTCGGGTTAATTCTCTGATCACCTTTTCTGATGTACGGTGTTCCTTGTAGCCTAATTCTGGATGTAAAAATAAATCCTCCGTAAATGCTTTTAAGTGATGATAATACTCGGCAAACGTCGTCATTTAACTCCCCCTTGTTTTAAATCAAAAAATAAGTGGTTAAAATCATTCTTTTAGTAAAGCCCTTCTGTCCTGTTGGTCTGCAAAAAGTGTGATTATATCCATTGGTCTTTCTCAACCTTTTAGAGAATTCCATGAAATGAAATTTCTCAACTTTGTTTATAATATCGTTTTAAAAGGAAAGAATCAAGAGTGTTTCGACAAAAACACGAACTATTTCACCAGAAAATCTGATTAATGTTTCCTTATTTGTTTATTTAATTTATTTGATTCCCGCCTATTAAATGACGCTATTGCGACATTTTTTCTAGAAAACTACCTTTCGTATTAAAAATTAAGATAGTTTGTACATGATTCATTTTGAAACAAAATTTCGCGCTCAAACAAAAAAAATCCCCCAACACGGATAATTATTCCGCATTAGGGGGGGAGGAGCTAATCTTGATATCTTGCTACAATTTCCGCGATCAATTCATCATCGTGCAAATCGGTTACTTGCTGAAGCACTTCTGCAACGGATTTTTCTTTTAGTAATCCCTGCAGTTCAACACTTTGTTCATCATTCGGATCACTGTATTTCAAAACCATCGCTACCACATCAACTAGGTTTGAATACTCTAATCCACGTTCCTTTAGCTCACGAATCGGGCGAATAAAGCGTTCATCAAAGCCTAATTTACGAATTGGTGTCCGCGCAACCCGACTGATACTGTCTGAAATGTATTTGTTTTCAAAACGGCTGACGATCTTATCAATATAAGCAAGGTGCTTATCCTTGTCAAAATTCCATTTATCAATCACCAGACTGCCTGTTTCGCCAAGAACTGAGCGTAGTTTTGCTAACACACGATCATCTGCGATTGCTTCATCAATCGTCTTGTACCCTTCATAGGCTCCGGTATAAGCAACTGTTGCATGTCCAGTGTTAACCGAAAATAGTTTCCGTTCGATATAGGGTTCTAAATTTTCTACATACTCTACGTCTTCGAGGCGCAACTCTTTATTCTTACTTTGCGTTGCATCGATCACCCATTCACTAAAACGCTCCACTGATACAAATAACGGATCTTCGTGGTGTTGAATCGGAACAATACGATCAACTGCTGCATTGGGGAATCCAATGTATTGTTCTACAAAAGCCATGTCTTCAGCCGATAAGAACGCTTGAACTTTTTCGAATAAGAACTGGCTGCCGCCGATCATATTTTCGCAGGCTACTACATCTAAAGCTGTTGTATTACCCTCGTTGCAGCGTTTTTGAATTCCTTTCGCAATCAACTCCGCGATAAACGGTAGGATATTCGGTCCGATCGCTGTCGTTACAATATCTGCTTTGCTGACGGATTCAATCACCGCTTCGGGATTGGTTTGATTGTTCAAACCATCCACATTGGATACATGGATCTCTTTTTGACTTTCATCTGCCAGTTGGATCGTATATTCATTTCGTTCATTCAAAGCGTTGATAATCGTTTCATTAATATCGACAAAATCGATGGAAAAGCCATTTTTTGCTAAAATTTCTCCGATAAATCCACGTCCAATATTTCCTGCGCCAAAGTGTGTTGCTTGCATCCTATTCTACCTCCTGAAGATAGCCAATGACTTCTTCTTTTGTTTTTGCATCTGCTAATTTGACCACATTCTCAACATCCGAACAAAAGATCGCGATCTTCTGCAGAATATCTAAATGCTCATTCTCAATCCCAGCGATTCCAAATAATACCATCGCCACATCTTCTGTGTCATCCTTGCCAAAATGAACGCCCGTTGGGACTTGGATCACTGAAATACCGCTTTTCTTCACATAACGTTTTGCTTCATCGGTTCCATGAGGGATCGCGATAAAGTTTCCCATATAAACAGAAACTAACTTGTTTCGCTCGATCATGGCATCGACATAGCCTTCTTCCACACACCCAGCATCCACCAGCAGCTGTCCACTCGCACGGATCGCGTCTTCCTTATTGGCATATTTCTGGTCTAATAAAATCATTTCTGGCTGTAATTCCATTCCTAATCCCTCCGATTTTTTAAACTATCGTTAATTTTCTCGAATCTCTTTCACAAACAAAGAACTCAACAATTGATAGATAATTTCTTTGTTGCCAAATTTGTATATTTCAGTGTTTAAATCACTTTCGATAACTGAACTGCTAATTTTTCCTAATAGACTTTGCTGACTCTCCGGCATTGGATCTGGAGCCAGAAGCAACAACACTCGCGTCAATTCGATACTTTTTTTATCCATTCCTTGGATCAAAAATTTCTGATCTAAATCATAAATGGTAAACAGCGGCTCCTTAACATGGCTATCTGCGCAATGAAACAGCGCAAAATTGGTATTCGGAACGCCGATCGGAGCGACTAAATACCGTTTGATCACTTTGTCTGTCACTATTGTGGCATCAGAGACGATCGTACCCTGCAACTGATCGATGATTTCTGCTAAAGTCAGCTCAATCGTTTCCTTTGCGTGAATCGACTTCACGTCAAAGTTTTGCAACAGATTATTGGCAATCCGCATCGTTTCATAAATTTCATCAAAGGCTTCGCTAGGCTCTTGTTCCGGTTCATCAATGACTTCGTTCACCTTTTCAGGATGCAGTGTCTGGATGTATTCTTTGATTTCCTTGATCTCATCATCCAAAAGCAGCGGCGAGATTACTTTATACGGCAAATTGAATCCTGGTAAAAAGACAGTCGCTAGAATCAGGTCATAGCTTTTATAGTCCAGTTGATTCATTTCTGAGATTTTGGCCACTTGAACCTTTTCGATCTCAGTTAAATATTTATGGACACGGCTTTCTAATATTCGTGCCGTTCCTATACCGCTGGAACACAAAACTAAAGCGGATAATGCGCGACCGCTTGGATGCCGCTCTAGCGATGTGGCGAAATGAATCACAACATAGCCTAATTCATCCGCAGTGAATTGATGATCCGGAAAAACAACCGCCAATTCTTTGATGATGGCTGTCGTTAAGTCCTGATACTTATCACGAATTTTTTGTAGTAATGGATTGTTTGCGCCTTGGAGAACCGTCAGATTTCGTTTCAAAGCCGCGGACATATGGGCGGATAAATCATTGAAGAGCTGTTCATCTTTGCGAAAATCAACACCAGTTGTTTCTGAAACTAGACGAATCAGTTCCTTGATTTTATAAGAAAGCTCCACATCAAAACTATCAATAAAAATGTTTTGCGGCTTCTTGTAATTCACACCTTCTAATTGAAAGGCAAAGAAACGGACCTCCTGCGGCGGAATTGATTTTTTGATTGTCGTAGCCACCTTGATCATGATCTGACTAGCGATCTGCATGCTCTCAGGTTTTGCTTTCGTTTCTTGCTCTACTTCCACAAACCGATCTTGCGACATTCGATCAATAGATAAAGCTAATAAAATCAAGACTCGCTGTAATTGATTGTCTGTCACTTGTTCAAAAGCTTGTTGAGAAATTTGCTCAAAAATCGTTCGGGCCAATAGTAAACTCGATTGGCTCAATAAGTTCAAAAAGAAGTTATCGGTAGTAGTTTTCTCTTCGTCTAACGAATCAATAAATTGGAAAAAATCAAATTCACTGACACCGTTATAAATCAGGTTGCTTAGCAATTGGCGACGCTGCTTCTCACGACCGACGATTCGAATGCCGCGACCTTTTAACCGCTGCAGCTCTAACCGATAATCGATCAGACTTTTTTCAATGGTTGCCAAATCAGAGGTAATCGTCGCAGGGCTAACTTTAAAATCAATGGCTAAGCCTTCGATCGTCTCTTCCTCATCCATCAATAGCAAGGAGCAAACAATCGCACTTTGTCGCTGAACATTATCCGTAAACAGCTCTGCTTGTTTTTCACCTAGTTGCTGCTGCAGCCGTTCGAGATTCAATGATTCCCCAACGATTCGATAACCTTCGCCACGGGGCTTGATGATTTGGATATCCTGCGATTTGATCGTCTTCTCAATACTTGAGATCTCGCGATAGACAGTCCGTTTGCTGACCTGTAGAATATCTTGCAATTCCTCTGGTGTGATACCGTTGGGATAATCTAATAAAAGGGAAAGTATCTTCTTTTCGCGAATCGAAAAATACACAATATCTCCTCCAATAATTTAAAAAGGGTAAAAGCAGTGAGAATCCTCACTGCTTTAAGAGTAATACGATTCTGTATAAAAGACTACTTATTTCCTTAAGTTTTGAATGACCTTGTCATATTTTTCTGAAGCAACTAAATCGGTCAATGGTACATGTGTCGCGCTTGGTGCTTGTTGTTCAGCTTTGACTGTTTCATCACTATTGGTAATGATTAAGGCACTTGTTTCATCCTGCAACGTATTGATAGGTGCAACTGTTACTGGATAATTCAAACCATTATCCTTCAATAATTTTTTCAGGATCGTCGCGCCCATATTAGCAGAACCTTTTGTTTGTTCATAACCAAAGATAATGTGATCGACTTTCGAATAGTCGGCTAAGCCTTGCACCACATCATCTGTCAGCGGCTTTTTTTCGCTGTCACCTGCTGGTTCAGAAGATAAACGATCCACGATTTCATCATAGCGCGGTGAATTCATAAAGTTTTCCACTTGGACGAAGGTTGCACTTGGCGCTTTTTGAGAAGCCCGGTCATGTAATTCCTCTTGCGTTACAATCAGAGCATTTGGATCATCACTTAAGTTGTTGATTGCTGAGTTAGAAACTGGTAAAGTCAAACCTGCTTTTTTCACTTTATCGCGTAATACGGATGCGCCCATCGCACTTGATCCCATACCAGCATCACAAGCAAAGATAATCTTGTTAATGTTGCCGAACATTTCTTGGTTGTCTGCTTTTACTGCATTTTGACCTTTTGCTTGTGCTTTTGCATCAGCCATTGCCGCTTGGTTAGCAGCCAAATCATCTTCTTCACTGTTGTCAGATTTGATAATGATCATAGCAACCAGGAATGAAACAACACATCCTACAACGATCCCAGCCAAGTTAGCAAAGATAGCATTTGGTGGTGTCATAGCCATTACAGCGATGATCGAACCGGGAGATGCTGCTGCTCGTAAACCTGCGCCTAACAATTGGAAAGTAAATGTTCCTGCAACCCCACCAGCCATAACGGCTAGGAATAAAAGAGGTTTCATCATTACATATGGGAAGTAAATTTCATGAATCCCACCTAAGAATTGGATAATGATCGCACCTGGTGCAGAAGATTTCGCCGCGCCTTTACCAAATAATGTGAAGGCTAATAAGATTCCCAGACCCGGTCCAGGGTTTGCTTCTAATAAGAATAGAACAGATTTTCCTGCTTCTGCTGCTTGTTCAATTCCCAACGGAGTTAAAATCCCATGATTGATTGCGTTGTTTAAGAATAAAATCTTCGCTGGTTCAATAAAGATATTTGCTAATGGCAATAAATGCATGTTGATGATTGATTCAACACCAGCCGCCATCATGTTTGTTAGCGAACCTACGACTGGTCCGATTGCATAAAACCCGACGATCGCTAGAGCAAAACCGATTAATCCAGAAGAGAAGTTGTTGACTAGCATTTCAAATCCAGCTTTGATTTTATCTTGGAAAGCGTCATCAAATTTCTTGATACACCAGCCGCCTAAAGGCCCCATCATCATCGCTCCGATAAACATTGGAACTTCCGATCCAACGATAACCCCCATCGCTGCGATTGCTCCGACTACCGCACCACGTTGACCATGAACCATGCTGCCGCCTGTATAAGCGATTAATAATGGCAATAAATAAGAAAGCATCGGGCCAACTAATGTAGCAAGTGATTCATTTGGGATATAGCCATCTGGGATGAATAATGCGGTGATAACACCCCAAGCAATAAAGCCGCCGATGTTTGGCATAACCATTCCTGACAAATGACTTCCGAGACGCTGGACTCTCGCCTTGAGTCCACCTTTTTGTCCAGTAGCTTGCATTTCCATTTCCTTTTCCTCCTTAGAAATAAGATAAAATGATTTCGTTTACATATTTATCATATATCCCCAGGTATCCGCTTTCAAGAAATAGAAGATAGAGCTTTGGCACAGAAGTTTGTGCCAAAATTGAAAAGACTTCTTTTTTAAGGCTTGTTCAATTGCGAAAGGGTAATTGGGTAACTCTATCATGATAATGATTTCTATTTATTTTTGTTTGTCATCCATTAGAACTGAGCAAAAAAAGACAGATCATATAGACCTGTCTCCGATTATTATTTGATGGATTACCGTTTGAATATATTATTCATTCCTCTTTTTATTACGTCTAAAAAACTGAGCGAGCGGACCATATGGCTTGGGTCAACATACTTGCGAATGGCACGCAAAACTTCTTTTGGTTCTTTCGAAGCAAAGGAGTATGTCCCGTTTTTCTTTGTTTGAATCGCATAACGGGGAATTTTTTTTCCTTTGAACATTACTGAAGCGATCACATAGTCCACTTCTTCCCAAGGGATTTGGATAAAGTTATTCGCGTCGCGTTCATTGTAAAATTCAAAACCCTTGTCACCAATCATAATTTTACCGTAATCTGTTAAACCTTGATACGAAGTCGCTTTTACGACTAAATCGACTTTTGTATTGAGTGATTGAACCATTTGATCTACTCCACTTCTTTCCTTCAATTGCTATGAAACATTCGTTATACCTATTTTATGTAAAAAAAGCTCGGGAATCAACCCGAGCATTTTACCAATGTTTACATCAAGCCAACTAAGTGGAAGACAATACCTACCACGAATAAGCCAAGGATGACAACGATTGGAGAAACTTTTTTCTTAAGCAACCACATACATAATAGTGTTAGCAATAAGCCAGAAAGTCCTGGAATCAATGAATTCAAGTTATCTTGTAAAGTAGTTACTTTTGAGCTGTCCAATGAAAGTCCATTTGCCTGTTGTGTTAGGGCTTCTTTGATCCCTTGTGCACCAGCAGGTAATTTATCCCATTCAATATACGCACCTTTATCTAATTTGACAGTAGATACGACTGGTGCCCAGCTGATAGATACCCATCTATTAACAAGAGAGCCTAGGATGAACATCCCCAGGATTGACGCCCCTTTTGTAATGTCTTGTAAAAGACCACCAGATAAGTCATCAGTAATACGAGAACCCGCTTTGTAACCAAATTCTTGTGTATACCACATGAATGCCATACGAATAATGTTCCAACCAACAAAGTAAATGATTGGTCCAAGAATGTTTCCGCTGATTGCTAGAGAAGCTGCTAACGCACCCAAGATAGGTTTAACAGTGAACCAGAATACTGGATCCCCAATACCTGCCAAAGGTCCCATCATACCAACTTTAACCCCTTGAATCGTTACGTCGTCAACTGGTGCACCATTTGCACGTTCTTCTTCAAGCGCTAAAGTAACCCCGATGATTGGTGAAGCAACATATGGGTGAGTATTAAAGAATTCCAAGTGACGCGTTAAAGCTGCGGCACGATCTTCTTTTGTTTTGTATAATCTTTTGATCGCTGGGATCATTGAGAATGCCCAACCACCATTTTGCATACGTTCGTAGTTCCAAGACCCTTGAATGAAGGTCGAACGCATCCAAACAGAAATACGATCTTTTTTTGTTAATTTAACTTGTTCTGCCATTTTCGTGTTCTCCTCCTTCTTAGTAGTTATCGATGATATCGCCTAATGGGTCACCAGTATTTGAACTTCCTCCGTTACTTGAACCGCCTTGTTTAGAAAGAGCCAAGTAAATTAAAGCAAGAGCTACACCGATAGCACCAAGACCGATAAGAGTAATTTCAGAAATTGTTGCTAATACAAAACCGATTGCGAAGAATGGCCATACTTCACGAGTAGCCATCATGTTGATAACCATTGCATAACCAACGGCAACAACCATGCCACCACCAATTGCTAAACCATCTGTTAACCATGCTGGCATAGATTCTAGCAAGCCGCGTACTGGACCTTCACCAACAGCTAAGATCAATGCAGCAGGGATTGCGATACGAACACCTTGCATTGCAATAGCAATAATGTGCCATAATTCAACCATACGAATATTTCCATCTTTTGCAGCGGCATCCATTAAATGTACGAATGCAGTTGCGATAGTACGACAGATGATTGTTAGTAATAAACCAGCTACAGCTAGAGGAACAGCGATTGCGATAGCTGAAGATACTCCAGCGCGACCTTGTCCACCTAATACTAAAATAATTGCAGATGCGATAGATGCCAATGCAGCATCTGGCGCTACAGCTGCACCGATATTTGCCCAACCTAAAGCGATCATTTGCAATGTACCACCTAAGATTACGCATGGTACTAAGTTACCTGTTACCAAGCCGATTAACGTACATGCAATAACTGGTTGATGGAAATGGAATTCATCCAAGATACCTTCCATACCAGCTAAGAATGCTACGATAACGACTAAAATCATTTGAACAATATTTAATTCCATGATTATTAATCCTCCGTTTTCTTCTGATAATTTGGACTATTCTTACTTATTAAGCTCGTCTTGAGCTTTCTTAAGGATTTCATCCATGTTGCCTTTTGAATCATTTGGCACTTTACGTACATCAAACGTAATACCTTTAGCTTTTAACTTATTGAATGTATCAATATCGTCTTGACTGAATGCTAAAACTTTGTTTGGTTGTACTTTACCAGGTGAGTGAGCCATTGATCCAACGTTGATTTCTTTTAATTCAACGCCACCTTCAACTGCTCTAAGAGCATCTTGTGGATTTTCAAAAAGAAGTAATGCTTTTTGTCCACCAAAATGTTGGTCGTCTTTTGCAAGCTCAATCATTTTGTTCACTGGCACCACATGGGCTTTAACACCTGGAGGAGCAGCTTGTTGGATTAGTTTCTTACGTAGTTCATCTTTTGCAACATCATCAGAAACAACAATAATACGAGTTGGACCAGTTGTTTTAGTCCAAGCAGTCGCCACTTGTCCGTGTAACAAACGAGAGTCAATACGTGCTAATACATAAGAGAATTTACCAGGTGCTCCAGCACTTGCTGTTTGAGTAGCCGCAGCAGGTGCTGCTTCAGCAGGTTCAAGTTCTTCTGGACGAACTCTAACCCCTTCTTTAGCCGTACCTAAAATATGTGCAGCGATTTCGTGTGCAGTTTCCATTGAGAAACGTGAAGCATATGCTTCAATCAACATCGGTAAGTTCATACCAGCAACGATTGCCCATGTGTCTTTGTGTTCTTCAAACAAGCTGTTTGCTTGGTTGAAAGGAGTTCCACCCCAAAGATCGACTAAGAACAATACTTCGTCTTGGTTATCGAAAGAGGCGATTGCTTCTTTCATTTTTGCTTTAACGTCATCAGGTCCTTCACTCGGCATCAAAGTTACTGCTTTGACATTTTCTTGTTCTCCAAAGATCATCGCTCCAGATTGCAAGATACCGTTAGCGAATTCACCATGACTAGCAATGATAATTCCTACCATCTTTTTACCTCCTATTAGTATTGTTACAGCTCAAAATATAAATAAGTTCTTTTAAAAAAACCTGTAACCAAAATTAAGTTATTGCAGCATCTTTTCTTTTTTGATCAGTTGCATCAAATCTGTCTTACGGTCTGTCGGTACTTGACGAATTTCTAACTCTACTCCGGCGTTTGCCAATTTAACAAAGCACTGGACATCGTTATCGTCCATGGAAATAAAATTAGTAATCATTTTCTTTCCTTCGCTAAATCGCATGCCACCAATATTGACCGATTTCAAATCAACACCTGCCTCAACGACTTCTACTACATCTTGCGGGGAAGCAAACAACAACATGACTTTCATTCCATCAAACAATTGATCTTGATACACTTCAACCAGTTTTCTTTTTGTGACAACATTGGACTTGATTCCTGGTGGAGCGGCTTGTTTTAGTAGGAACTTGCGTAACTCATCGTTAGCAACCTCATCACTTACCACTAAGATGCGCTCGATCCCTGTTGCCTTGGACCAAACTGTCGCTACCTGTCCGTGAATCAAACGATCATCGATCCGAGTGAGTCGGATATCCATTACCATCCCACCACCTCCTGCGACTACAAGGCTCAGATGCTAAAAGACTTGCACTACATTATTTGAGTACAGTATTGCATAGGTACTCACTTATAATAAAGCAAGTACCGTGCCAAAATACACTAGCAAGGAATTCTTTAGTTATCGCATTTATAACGATACACAAAAAGGGATACAGTATACTGTATCCCTTTTTGTGTATCGTTTATGCTAGAATTTCTTCATTATTCTTAAGCAATTGATAAATATAGTATCGTTCTGATGTTGGTATCGTGATTCGCAGTTGGCTCTCTAGCTCATTAAGCCCGCGGTTCATTACAACATTATCAGTCACGCTCTGGTAAATTCGTTTCGATTCATCGTCCACCTTCAATGGCTGCTGCAATATTCCTCGTTCGATCGTTCCAGCCATATGCATGACGAAATTCACCATCAATGCATAATCAGATGAATCGCCATCATTACTGATGACCGTTTTGGCTAAACGCCATAACGGATCAATCAGTTTGTTCGGATTGATGAAGGTAAAGCTTTCCTCCATAAACTTGATACACAATTCTCGTGCCTTGTTTGCATCAAGAACAACCTCTTCCTGCTCTGACAAATCATTTTCCAGCAATAGTTCGTCTAAAATTTGATCTGCTTTTTGATTAATGAATTTCTCCATTGGAATGTATGGCGCGCCGACTTTCGGGTCCATAATTCCTGTTGTTGCTAAAATTTTGTATTCTTCTTTAAAAGCAGGAACTTTCGTTTTGATATCAGCAACAGCTAATGTCAAAACGTCGATATGTTTTAAGTTGCGCTGCTGCAGTGGACGTTCGATGATTTCCTTCAAACGCTGAGCTGTTCCTTCGCCAGAAGCACAAATAGCTAAGATTGCTTGTTTTTCCTGCGGCTCTTCCTTTTCTGTCGTAACATGACCATACCCACGGAAACCTTGCAGCGATTCATATAATTCATCTACACCGGAACCCAATACACTTGATTTTCGAGCGGCTTCAATCAATAACGGGGTCGTGACCATGTCTAAGGTGCAAACTTCAATCCCGGTATCCTTTTCAATTTCTTCATTAAAAGTAGCCAATGAACCCATGTCTACCATGATCAATACCCCGCTGCCCTCATCAATCTGGGTCACAGCTTCACGCATTTTTTCATAGGCGACTCGCGGATGCATATCTAACGGCATATCTACCGCGATGATATTAGAGACATCCAATAACTCACGAACAACTTGCGCCATCGAGGTCGCGGTACTATTTCCATGAGCAGCTACGACCACACCGATCCTGCCAGATGATTGATCTTCTCGTAAGGAGACCAGTAGAACAGTTAAATAGTAATCTTCGCTGTCAGGAATCACGACTTGAAATTCTTTTTCGACTAGCCGACGAATTTCACGAGCTACTGCGAACTCTGTTGGGTAGTCTTTTGCCATTTCTCGAATATTGGCATTGGTCTCGCGTGTTTCTCCCACATGAATTTTTTTCAAGAAGGAAGAAATGTGCAGACTCATGGCATAAATAAAGTTTTGTTGAAAATGTGTTTCCAGTCGTTCGCTAACTAGTACTGCGATTTGATTGCTGATCTCGATCACATGCTTATCAACAAACTCAGTTAAACGGGTCTCTGTATCAAAACTAAAGCCATGATCTTTATAAAATGATTTCAAATGTACATTAATATCGGTAGAAATAAAATGATTGATTGTTTCTTGATCTAGGCCTTCCGTTTTTAACAAAGCGGCTTTATCGCCGATAATATCATATAAATTATATGGCAGTTCATACGTATCCGTTTTGATCAGTTCATCGATTTCATTTGGTGTGACGATCATTTCCGGCTCAAGGTACGGCGAGATATCGGTTGATTTGATTCGATCAGCGGAAAGCTGAACTAATCCGGCTTTGATTCCCTCTGTCAAATCATTCAAGGTAATATGAATCTCTTCTTGCATCATATGATTCATAAAGCCGCGAGCACAAATTAGCTGAACATTTGATTTTAACTGTCCAACATTTCCATAAGAGACACTGCCTAATAAGGCTTTTACCACATCTTCGTTCAACGTAATCTTTCGTTGAATCCGATTGGCCTCCATCGCCACCATTACCCGTACTAAATCCAACTGTTCCGCCGCTGGTCGATTACTAAAGGCGGGCATTTGAATATTGATTGGTATTCGGCGGACAAAGGTATCCAGCAATGCTGAATGAGGGTCCTCCGTTGTTGCACCAACAATTCGAACATTTGCAAAACGATTTTTTCCAGTTTCGCCAAGACGGCTATAAGTTCCGTGATCCATAAAATAGAAGATCATTTCCTGCCCTTCCGGCGGCAAGCGGTGAATTTCATCTAGAAAGAGCATTCCGCCGTCGGCCTGTTGAATCAGTCCATCTTTTTCTGTATCCGCACCAGTAAAGGCACCCTTTTCATATCCAAACAGATGACTCATTAATAATTCCGGATTATTGGCATAGTCAGCACAGTTGAAAACAACTAGTTCTCGATCTGGTTCGACTACCCCTTCAGTTTGTGCAAATTGAAACATTGCGTGCGCGAAAAATGTTTTACCCGAACCAGTCGGGCCTGTGATCAAACAATTCAAACCGCGCGGCGGATACAAGATCGCTGCTTTGGCTTGTTCGACAGCATTGCGCATGCTTCCGGTAGAACCGATAATTTGTGTAAAAACATTGCCGGTGTTTTGATTAAGAATTTTCTTCTCCGGCGGTTCTACAACTCTTGTTTGCGCGTGAGGTGCTTCGGTATCAAACGACGTTTCGGCTGATTGGTTCGAAACAAAATAGCGAACAGGTCTTCCTTCACTCTTACTTAGGTGCCCATCCTTGACTAGAAGATTTAAATCCTTACTGGCATTTGTCCGTTGAATATCCAATGAATCTGCTACGTCTTTTGTCGTTACGTTTGCATTTTCTGAAACAAAGCGATAAATGCGGTCAATCCGTCGTTCCATTCAGTCACCTTCTTTATTAGTGTATTCCTATGTATTCATCATCTATATTTTTTATTAAAAAGTCAAATATTTAGAGAATAAATAATACACTATATTTTTTAAATTTGAAAGTTTTTGGGATTCTCGCCCTTCACACCTTAACTATTTTTAATGATTTTTATAATATCTTAGTATTTGATTATGGTCGTATTTTGTTTTGAGTCGCGTTTCTTCTATTATATAGCGAAGATAACCTCGGTTCTTTTTCAGAATTAAAAATGAATGTTATTAGCCTGACGTTTTGCCAATCAAAGTATAGTTTTTATTTTCAACAAAAGAAACCGAAACATTTTTGCTATTGTGCAAACCAAAAAAATCTTATCCCCAAAAAAGAGATAAGATTTCTAAGTAACTATAGTTAACTCCTCCACAAAGATTTGGAGAAGAGCAATAAAACCGGAAACATCTCTAATCTGCCTGCTAACATGGCAAAGGAAAGTGTCCATTTGGAAAGATCAGATAAGAATCCGAAATTCCCGGTTGGTCCGATCGCTTTGAATCCTGGCCCGACATTGTTGATACATGTTGCAACCGCTGAAAACATCGTTTGGAAATTGATATTCTCTAATGAGAGGATCAACAATGACGCAACAAACACCAGAAGGTAAAGGACTAAATAAGCATGGATATTACCGATGGTCTTAGGTGCAATCGTTTCTCCTTCATACTCTAATGATGTGACACTGCGGGAATGAACGATTTTTTTCATTTCTTGAAATGCATGCTTGACCAGTATTTGAATCCGCGAGACCTTGATTCCACCGCCAGTGGAGCCAGCACAGGCCCCAACAAACATTAGCAGAAGCAGAATCACCTGAGAAAACATTGGCCATAGATCATAGTTCGTTGTGGTAAAGCCCGTTGTCGTGATGATCGAAGCAACTTGGAATACCGCGTAACGAAAAGCTTTGAGATAAGACGGGTAATGCGACGAGATATTGATCGTAATCAATATCGTCGATGCTGCGATAATCCCCAGATAACCGCGCAACTCCTGACTTTTCAATACAGGAGCGATTTTTCCAATAATAAAGAAATAGATCAAGTTAAAGTTGATCCCAAACAAAATCATGAAGACGGTGATAACACCATCGATATAGGCACTATTGTAGCCAGCGATCCCAGCGTTACTCATAGAAAAGCCTCCGGTCCCTGCTGTCGCAAAGGAATTCAGAATGCTATCAAAGACCGGCATTCCACCCAGCACCATTAGAATAATCTGTATCAATGTCAATACTGTATAGATTACATATAAGATTCGCGCGGTCACACTAACCTTCGATACTAGCTTTCCGATAATCGGTCCCGGCATCTCAGCTTTCAAGATGTGCATCGTTCTGCCTGAAGCGATGGGAATAAACGCGACGGTAAATACCAATATCCCCATACCGCCGACCCAGTGAGTAAAACTGCGCCAAAACAAACTTGCCTGACTGATATTATCTAGTGTCGTCAAAATAGATGAACCGGTCGTTGTGAAACCAGAAACTGTCTCAAAAAAAGCATCTGCCAATGATGGGATTTCCCCTGAAAGCATAAAGGGAAAGCAGCCGAACAACGAAAGCAGCGCCCAGCTGACTCCAACGATAAAAAAACCTTCTTTAGCAAAAATATTGCGATTCTTAGGCTTTTTCCAGCTCAGCAAGGTACCGACTATAAATACCAAAACCGCTACGATCAGATAAGATAGCCCTTCCTTTTCTCGATAAATCAATCCGACAATACAAGGCAGCAGCAGCAGAATGGACTCTACTTTCAACAATTTGCCAATAGTAAAAATAACCATCTTTTTATTCATTGTGCTTCACCGCTATCTCCTCACCAGATCATTCAAACTGCAAATTTTTCGATCCGTCGTAATAATCACGATATGGTCTTTTAAGCGGATCTCCGTGTCGCCCTTCGGAATGACAAAGCCGCGTTCCCGAGAAATCGCCGCTATCAAGATGTTGTTTTTCAATTTCACTTCCGAGACTTTTTTGTTTAAAAACGATGTTTGTGGAGTTACGATAAATTCCATCGCATCCACATCATCATTCTCGTCACTGAACAAATGATGCAGCGTCTTAACACTGCTGTCGTCATCCTTATTATTTTTCGCACGAACATAGCGCAAAATGTGTGTTGCAATAATATTCTTCGGCGAGATCACACTATCGATATCTAATTGATCCAAGACATTCATGAAGTTCGTCCGGGTCACTTTGGCTACGGTTTTCTTCGCCTTCATCTGTTTCGCATATAGGGAAATCACGATGTTTTCTTCATCAAGCCCGGTCAATGCCAGAAATGCATCGACTGATTCGATCCCTTCTTCAATCAGAACTTCCTCATCACTGCCGTCCGATTCAATGATTGTAGCGTCCGGCAACTTAGTAGAAAGCTCCAAACACCGTTTCGCATTATTCTCAATGATCTTGACTTGAATCCCATGTTCACTTAATTGGCGCGCTAGATAGTAGGAAATGCGACCACCGCCAACAATGATAATCCGCTTGGTCTTTTGTTCAAACAGATTGATATCCTGACAAAAACGAACCAAGTCTCGATGCTGTCCCATCACATGGATCCGGTCTCCCTGTTCCAACACAAAATTGCCATCAGGAATGATCAGCTCATCCTTTCGCCGTACGGCACAAATCAAGACGTTTGTTTTAGATACCTTGCTTAGACGACTCAACGAGACGCCGATCAATCGCGCATTTTCCCTCAAGCGAAATTCCGCCAGCTCAATTTTCCCACCAACAAAGGTGTCCACTTTAAATGCAGAAGGAAATAATAGTATCCGGCGAATCTCATTCGCTGCTTCTAATTCTGGATTGATAATCATTGATAATCCCAACTGATCCCGCATAAAGGAACGCTGTTTCAAATACTCCGGATTTCGAACGCGGGCAATAGTATTTTTCGCGCCCATTTTTTTCGCCATTAGGCAAGCTAAAATATTCAACTCATCCGACTGCGTCACCGCAATAAAGATGTCTGTATCGTCGACACCTGCTTCCATCAATATATCGTATGTCGCACCGTCTCCTACCACTCCTAATACATCGAATTGGTTGACGATCGACTCCACTTTTTCTGCATACAAATCAATGACGACCACATCATAATCATAATCCTCATCGGACAAATGCTGAGTCAATGCTTTACCGACTTTACCAGCACCTAAAACAATAATTTTCATTCTATCCTCCAGCTTTGAATTTGATATTCTTATTCTCCATTCTAGCCTTTTCTACAAGGGAAAACAACGGACATTCCAGAAACAGTTTTTCCAGATTTATTCAAAACAGAAGGTGTTTTTGGGCGATTATAAATAAAAATGAAGCAGTTAACATGGTTCCCCAATTAGAACCAAATATGTAATAAAAATAGTTAGATAAATACTATTGTTTCACGAAAAAATTAATCTGCCGTTGTGACAAAATAAAAAGCAGTTAAAGTAAAAAAATTACTCTAACTACTTCTTTAAAACCTAATCTCCGTTTTACATTAACGCTGTGATGAATGTAAGTGCGCCTAAAAAGACACCTGGCACATTCGCAATAATGATGGGATAGTCCTTTTTCTTTTGCATGGACGCATAGATCACCCAAAAAATACAGTTGACCATCGCTACCATCGGCTGAATCGGATTCCCTTTATTCCCTGCCAAGTTATTCATAATTTGCGGGATATAGGATACATACATCAGTACCGATAAGGTTGAAGCAATTCTTCCGAAAATCAATATCGTTTTTTCTTTGTTAGCCAATAAAAACACCTCAAACTTCTTTCATTAGTAAAATACTACCCCAAGTTGATGAAAGAAGCGAAAAAAAAGCCCTAATCCTGAAATCAGGATTAGGACTTCGAATGTCTTATGCTTCTTGAGCGACTGGGTATACAGACACTTGTTTTTTGTCGCGACCTTTACGTTCGAAACGTACTACGCCGTCAACTTTAGCAAACAATGTGTCATCGCCACCGATACCTACGTTTGCACCAGGGAAAATTTTAGTACCACGTTGGCGATAAAGAATTGATCCACCAGTAACAGTTTGACCATCAGCACGTTTAGCGCCTAAACGTTTTGATTCTGAGTCACGTCCGTTAGAAGTTGAACCGCCACCTTTTTTGTGGGCGAATAATTGTAAGTTCATATTCAATAACATGAGCTGCACCTCCTATGATTTAGATTCTGTATGGATCTCAATGAAATCCAAATACTCTGTTTCGATTGATTGCAAGCCTAACAATAAATGCTCCAGCAAAATTTGCGAGATATTCATCTGCTCTTGGGTCATCGATTCATCTAAGTTCAAGACTACATGAAGGTAACCACCTTCAGTATCATTGGTCTCGATGTTCGGAGTGACACCTGCTAGTGCATCCAAGCTATTTACGGTACTAATGGCTAATGCAGAAACAGCGGAACAAACGATATCGCTACCGTAAGGACCTGCTTCAGCATGACCTGTCAACGTAAATTCGCTGATTTGACCTGCGTGATTTCGAGTGAATGTACCTTTGATCAACTTAGGCACCTTCTTTTTTATGCTTTGATTGAGTCAATGACAACTTTAGTGTAAGGTTGACGATGACCTTGTTTACGGTGTGAATGTTTTTTAGGTTTGTATTTGAAAGTAACGACTTTCTTTTGTTTGCCGTGTTTTTCAACAGTTCCTTCAACAGTTGCACCTTCAACGATAGGAGCTCCTACTTTGGTAGATTCTCCGCCTACTAAAACAACTTGGTCGAAGACAACTTTTTCGCCAGCTTCAACGTCTAATTTTTCAATGTAGACAGCTTGACCTTCTTCAACTTTGATTTGTTTTCCGCCAGTTTTGATGATTGCGTACATGCTTGTGGCACCTCCTTATAATATATACTTAGACTCGCCATCCCAAGTGACCGAAGTACTTAAGAACTTGTTCTGTGCGGTTGTAGCTGTGGGTTCCACAATTACAACATTCATAGTTTACTAAAAAAGATAGGCCAAGTCAATGATTAATTATTGACGCCTGCCCTGCTTTTTTCTACTATTAGAGGGATGACAAAGTGAGGCGAGGAAAATGGAGTACCCAAAAAGTCTAGTCACGTTCGTTACTGAACGTTCAAAAGATTTTCAGCTTGAAGGATTTATTGCTGGACAAGGTCCGCTTCAGCCGAAACTGATGTTGGTTGGCGAGGCTCCTGGACGTAATGAAGTCGTCAATCATATTCCCTTTTCCGGGGCTGCCGGTAAGGAATTGATCCAAGCGATGGCATCGATCGGACTCACTCGGGAAAATACTTATATTACCAGTGCTGTCAGAAGTCGTCCCTTTAAAATCGTCGAGCGCGTGAATAAGCGGACACAAGAACACGAAACTGTTTCCCCGAACCGAACACCCAGTAAAAAAGAAATCTTAGCTCATGCCCCGATTTTGGATTACGAACTGTCAGTTATTCAGCCAAAAATCATCGCGACTTTAGGCAATATCGGGTTACAGCGGCTGTTGGGATCAAAATGGCAGATTAGCGAACGACATGGCGAAATATATCATGGACCTGTATTAGAGCTTAATCAAGAACAAAACAGCTATCAGCGATCAAAAAAAGAATATACAGTCGTCCCTCTTTTTCACCCGGCAGCGATTTTTTATAATCGTTCATTGAGTGAAAAAATCAAGGAAGACTGGTTAAATTTAGGAAACTTACTAGAGAAAGAGGAAGAATAATGCGCAACGAAATGATGTACCGTCCAATTATTAATGAAGACATCTTGCACTACTTACGCACAGAGCAAAAACAATTAACTGGATCACTAGGAGAATTAGAAGAGTTTGCTCATGAAAATGGTGTACCTGTAATCCCCCACGAAACAGTTGTTTTCCTACAATTTTTACTGAAGCAGAAACAGCCGAAAAACGTTTTAGAAATTGGTACCGCGATTGGTTTTTCAGCTAGCTTGATGGCTGAATCACTAGGGAAAGAGGCAAAAATTACCACAATCGATCGGTTCCCCGTTATGATCGAAAAGGCAAAGAAGAATTTTGCAAAGCTAGGATTAACAGAACAAGTTACTTTATTGGAAGGCGATGCAGCTGACTTACTCAGCACATTAGAAGGTCCCTACGATTTCATCTTTATGGATAGTGCAAAATCAAAATACATTACCTTTTTACCTGAATGTTTGCGCCTCTTATCAGATGACGGTGTATTAATGGTGGATGATATTTTCCAAGCAGGAACAGTCTTGCAGCCGATCGAAGAAATCCCTCGGAAAAACCGTTCGATTCATCGGCATTTGAATGAATTTTTAGAGGAAGTCACCAAATCACCAGAATTAGCCTCGACTTTATTGCCTTTAGGTGATGGTGTCGCATTGATTTCAAAAAATAAATAGAAGATTGGCGAAAATTTGAAACTTTTTTGAATTTTCGCCATTTTACTTGTACCTGAGAAAAATCGGCGTACACTAGTGAACTGAAATGGAGGAATTTTCTGTGAGCAGCAAAAAAATAGGAATCGTTATATCAATCCTAGCCGTGTGCTTATTGGGTTTTCTTTTTCTCAAAACCAAAGACCACGTCCATGCATCCAAAAATTCAAACAATCCTTTAGCGATACCTGCGCCGGTCATCATGGTTCCTGGAACGAACGGTGATGTCGACCGCTTCGATAGTTTGGTCGATTCTTTAAAGCAAACCGAAAAGGGCGTCGATGAAGTAAAGATCACGGTGAATAAGGATGATTCCATCACCTCATCCGGCCAATTTACTAAAGACACTAAGCGCCCGGTCATCGCTGTCGCCTTCGAAGACGGTTCCGATCCTTCGCTGCCGAAACAATCTCGCTGGTTCCAAAAGGCTTTAGAGTATGCTGAAAAGCATTACACCTTTAATACCTATGATTACTTAGGTTATTCAAACGGCGGCTTGATCATCACCGGCTACTTGGAAAATGAACAAAAAGCTGATGACCCAGCACTTTATCATTTAATCACGCTAGGTTCCCCATACAACGATACTTCGTGGGATTATAATGAAAACAGTTCGACCTTCACAAAGCCTAAAGCGAAGAGTGATCTGCTGACCTATTATTTGAAGAACAAAAAGAACATTCCGAAAAATATTACCGTCTATAATATTGCTGGAAATGTCGATAATCAGAATACTGACACTACTGTTCCTCTGACCAGTGTACTTGCTGGACGCATGATTTATGGCGATAGTGAAAAATATAAAGAGATCGTCGTGGAGGAACAAGCTGACCATGGTTCGCTGATCGAAAATCCTAAAACGCTGAAGTTGATCAGAGAATATCTTTTTGAATCAGTAAAATAACGAATTAGGTTGACAAGCAAGGGTAGTTTTTCTATAATAGTTCTTGTTGCAAAACTACTGTCACAGTAGCTCAGCTGGATAGAGCATCCGCCTTCTAAGCGGACGGTCGGGGGTTCGAATCCCTCCTGTGATGTAAATGGAGTATAGTAAGGTTAAAACCTTACTATACTTGATATAATGATCTGTTAGT
>NZ_JAWGOQ010000027.1:0-69931 GCF_032555305.1 Enterococcus sp. | reverse complement strand
ACGTCGCCGCGCTGATTATTCTTCCGGCATAGCTCAGTTGGTAGTAGCGCATGACTGTTAATCATGATGTCGTAGGTTCGAGTCCTACTGCCGGAGTTTTAAGACAATCCTTTGAGGTTGTCTTTTTTTGTTGTGAGCAAAGTATTTAGATGATTGATGAAATCGTGCTATGCTTACTTTGAGGTGATGAAAAGTATGTATATAACTATAGCAGATGAATTAGTAGAACGTCTAAAGCAGTATCAATATAGTCGGATCGTTTTAGACTTGGATGATGGTGTTGGTCGTTATTCAAAATCAGGTAGTTGTGCATTGAACATCAGTTTTCGTTTATTGGTTTTAGATAAAAATCAAGATCATTCTGATTATACATTGGATGTTGAAAGTAACATCGGCAATATTTCAATCAAGGAACACTCAAAGTTGTATTTAGAAGATGAAATGACTTTAACTTTTGATCCACGGATGTCTTTGATTAAGTTAAAAGGTCCAAGCGGCATGATTGACGGGAATGTACAAATTATAGATTTGCGTGAAAATAAGGAGTGAGCTCTGCTGAGCCCACTCCTTATTTATTTTGGTCTTTCGAGTTCTAAAGTTTGTGCGATATGACTATAAGTATTGCCTGCTAGCCGAGCCAATGGATCAAAAGCTAGTGGTTCGATGTACTCATTTTCCTGATCAAATAGTGCATCTTGAAAATGATAATTCAAAACCTCTAAAATAAACAGATCGCTGATGATATTTTCCTCATGATCTATAATAGGAATATATTGATGCAAGCGTACTTCAAATCGAATAGGTGCTTCTTGGATAGCTGGAACAGCTACTTCTTTACTATCGACTGTAACGAGATCAGTCTGCTTCAATTCACTTTGATCAGCAGACAAGGATGCTGCGGACTGATTCATTACTGCTAAAACGTCATCATTCACGAGATGGATTACACCTTCATTTTGTTGAAGCAAATTATGAGCAGTATCTTTCATTTTTCCCTTGTTTCGGTTGATTGAAAGGCTGACTAACGGGATTTCTTTCGCTACGACATTGAAGTAACTGAAAGGCGCTGCATTTACCACTTTTGTTTCTTGATTTATTGTTGTGATCCAAGCAATTGGACGTGGAATAACGCTGCCAGTTAAAAATTTGTAATTTTGTTTAGTTGTTAGTTCCTTAGCTGAATAAAAGATCATGACTTTCTCCTTATTGACGTTTTTTATTGGCGTCAGAGGTATCGAAAGGCCGAACGTATTCTTCGATTTCTTCACGTTTTGCTTGTAGATGAGGCGGTAAAGAAAGAATCTCGCCTGCGGTTTCATACGTTTCATCTTGTAGGAAACCTGGTCCGTCTGTTGCTAGTTCAAACAATACATTTGGAGCAGCTAAGAAATATTCTGATTGGAAGTAGAAACGATCAACAAAACCTGAATTAGGAAATTCTAAGGCATTGATTTTTTCGATCCAATCGCGCAGTGCTTCGTCGTCAGCAACACGCAATGCTAAGTGATGAACATTGCCATAACCTTCTTGAGCAGGAATCATATCTGGCTGATCATCAACAATAATCGTAGCGCCATTTCCACCTTCACCAACTTCAAATTGATGGAAGCTTCCTTCAGCTGCTGTTTCTTTAAAACCTAATAAATTCTCTAGAACTAATTTTAAATGTTCAAATTTAGCCACGGTAACAATCGTTGGTCCTAAGCCGAAGATTGCATGCTCGGCTGGAACATTTGAGTTTTTCCATGGGGTTCCGCCTGAGACTCCTTGATTTTTTTCATCTGAAACTAACTGGAACCATTGATCATCGTAATCATGGAACTCTAAGTATTTCTTGCCAAAACGTTCTTTAATTTCTCCATGAGCAACATCTAAATCGGAAAAGCGTTGTGCCCAATAGTCCAATGAAGCATCGGTTGGAACGCGGAAGCCTGTTCGAGAAATGCTATTGGTTCCTTTTGTTCCTTTTGGAATTTGAGGGAAATCAAAAAATGTCATATCTGTTCCAGGAGCACCGACATCATCAGTAAAATATAAATGATAGGTTTCGATATCGTCTTGGTTGACGGTTTTTTTAATCATTCGTAAGCCTAAAATATCCGTAAAGAAGCGATAGTTTTTTTCGGCACTGGAAGTCATAGCTGTAACGTGGTGTAATCCGCGAATCTGTGTATCCATAATAAATTCCTCCTAAGTTCTTACTAAAAGTAAGTATATGTGTAATAACTTTTTTTAGCAAGAATATTGCCTTAGGTTGATATTTGTTTTAGGAATCAGTAGGATGTAGTCAGGAGGTAGACGATGAAAAAGATTGTGTTGTTTGATTTAGATGGAACATTGACGGATTCTAGTGAAGGAATCTTGAATAGTGTTCGTTATATGCTGGAAAAGAAAGGTTTGCCGATTCCTGATGGGGAGACGCTGAACAGCTTTATTGGACCGCCCTTAACAGACACGCTGCATGAGCTATACGGCTTAACTGAGGATGAAGGAAATGCTGCTGTGAAGGTTTATCGCGAATACTATGGGGAAGAAGGAATAAAACAGTTATCTGTGTATTCTGGTATTGAGGAAGTACTAGCTAAGTTAGTGAATGAATATTATTTGGCTGTGGCTACGTCTAAGCCTGAGTTCTATGCTAAGCAGATTATAGAGAATATTGGGTTATCAAAATACTTTTCAGGAATTTTTGGTGCGGATCTAAGTGGAAAACGTTCAAAGAAGACAGATGTGATCGCCTATGCTTTAGACCAATTGGAAGGAACTTCTGCAGTAATGGTCGGCGATCGTAAATTCGATATCTTAGGTGCTAAAGCAAACTTTTTAAGGAGCATCGGAGTTTTGTATGGCTTCGGAGATCAGCAAGAAATGATTGAAGCAGAGGCAGATATAATTATTGCTGCAGTCGATGAGCTGCCGGACGCAGTAAAACAAAGCTTTTAACTAAAAAAATCCCTCAAATGAGGGATTTTTAGTCTGTATCTCGACTTAGTACCAGCCGTTTGCTTGCCAGAATGCTTGGGCGCCTTCCCATGAACCATAGCGAGAAGTCACGTATTGGTCAGCAACACGTTCTTGGTTAGCTGCTGAGTAGTCACCGTTTAAGTATGAAGCAGATAATTGGTAACGTCCGATATATTGACCGTTAGTTGCAGTGTAAGAACCGCTTGATTCGCGTTGTGCGATCCATTCTTTTGCTGCGTTTGTGCTAGCAGGTGTTGAAGCTTCAGCAGCAGGAGCAGCGGCTTGCTGTGCGGGTGCTGTTTGTTGTACAGGCGCAGCTTCTTGAACCGGTGCTTGCGTTGCTTGTACAGGAGCAGCTTGCTCTTGAACAGTTGCTACTGTTGTATTGCCTTTTGCATCTGTGTCGATCGTCAAGTTTTGACCTTCCATGATCATGTCAATGTTAGAGATATTGTTTTCTTTAGCGATTGAATCAATTAAGCTGTTGTCACCAGCGAATTTGATTGAGATTTTTGATAACGTATCACCAGATTGAACGGTGTAGTTTTCAGCTGCTTGAGCATCGCTTGTTCCTAGTGCAAATGCTGCACCGGCTGTTAGTAACGTTGTAAGTACAAGAGTCTTTCCAAATTTCATTATGTAATTTCCTCCAAAAAAGTTTTTTAATTTAAATCAGTCATTTCGACTACGAGTGATACTTTACCATCGTTTCACATTGCGTGGGTTATAAAGCAGTAACAATACGTTACAGTGTAATGTATTAATATGACAATAAATAAGCGAACGTGTGTTTTTGAAATACTTAATCTCTTTTAAGAATAATTAAAATCAGCGTGCCGATAAGGTTTTTAGCCGTTTTTTTTCGTGCCCTATTTTGAAAGCGCTGATCAAAGTTGCAATGTTGAAATTTTGTTGTAATTAATCTGAAAATTAAACGAAGAATAAACAAGGAAAAGTACTGAAATTTCCTTAAGAAAAGGTAAACGAAGCCAATTTTGAATGAGGTGAAAAATGAAAGTTACGATCAAAGAGATTGCGCGTCTAGCCGGGGTGTCGGTTACGACCGTTTCCCAGATTCTTAATCAGAAGGGTGGGCGCTTTAGCGAAGCAACCAAACAAAGAGTTTTAAAAGTGATTGAAGAACAAAAATACTCGCCAAACTATTTTGCTTCTAATATTATTGCAAAAAAATCTAAAACGATCGGTGTAATCGTTCCTGATTTTTCAGAGCAGTTTGCATCTGCGATCGTACGAGAGATCAGAGATCAATTGGAAAAACAGGGATATTATCTGATCATCTGCGAATCAGGTCATGATTTTAACAAGGAACAAGAACTGTTGGATCAGCTGGCGAGGATCGCAGTTGAGGGGATTTTTCTGTTCACACCGAATGACTACAATAGAAAGAACATTATTGAATTCGGTCGCTTTCATGATGTTCCTGTGGTTTTTGCCGACCGTGGTCTGAACGAGGGATACTACGGAACAGTTATAATTGATGAATACTCGGGTGTTTATCGAGCAATTGAATGGTTGATCTCAAAAGGGCACAAAAAAATCGGAATAATTATGGATAATTCCGAACACTATCATTTGGCGGAACGTTTTGATGCTTACCAAGATGCATTGAGTAAAAACCACCTATCAATAGAAGAAAGCTCTATTAAGCAGAAACCGTTGACGATTGCGGGAGGGTATCAAGGAGCCCTTGAATTATTAGACGAGACTGATGTCACTGCAATTTTTTGCTGTGACGATATGTTAGCTATCGGCTGTTATCAGGCAGTCTATGATAGTGGGAAAAAACTGGATCAAGAGATTTCAATTGTGGGTTTTGATGGAGGAGAAGTCACCCAGATTGTTCGTCCGCAGATAAAAAGTGTCCGTCAACCTTATAAGGAGCTTGGCGAAGCCTATGCTGAAAAAATACTAATGGCGATTGATCAGCCTGAGCGCAGGATGGATGATCGACTCTTTCATGTGGTCTTCGAAACCTAGTTATAATACAAAAACAGGACCTGATGCATATATTCAGTTTCTTTTTGTGGCTCTGTATATTATTTTGAAGATAATTGAATGTAGATTTTATATTAAAAATATTAAATAAAGATATATATCGCGAGAAAAACCGTGTGTTCACAGAAAAATCATAAATTTACGGACATTGATGGTTATTTTTTTGATAGAATATGATAGTAGTAAAAGTTATAATTTTTTGACAGTAAGGGTAACTGTCATGAAAGAACGAAAAGTTTATCAAGAAAAGTGAGGAGACGTTTTGAAAAGGTTTGGGGAGGATTTTGTGCAGGAGAAGACGAAAAAAATAGTTATTTTTGGTTTGGTGGTTTTACTTTTATTTGTTAGTTTCTATTCATTTAAGAGTATTCACTATGCGGAACGATTGTTGCCGAAAACGAAAATCAACAGTATCAATGTGGGCGGATTGACGCTTGAGCAAGCGAATGAAAAGTTGAATACTGAACTATCAGAAGCACCGTTCATCATTCAGTTAGATAATTCATTGTGGAAGAAAATTAAACGGAGTGAATATGGCTGGTCTAACAACCATCTGAATGATCTTAATAAGATCAAACAGCAGCAGCAGCCCTTTGCATGGGGAATTAATAGCTTATTAGGCAGTCAGCATCAGTTGTCTAAGGAATACGATCAATCGAAAGTCAATCAATTAGTCGAGAATTTACGGACAGTTCTCCTTCAGAAAAATGCGAGCCGAGTTCCAACCAAAAATGCGACCGTGGAATGGCAAAAGGATAATTTTGTGATTGTGCCTGAAAAACAAGGAACGACATTTGATATTGAGGCAGCCACCAGCGCCCTAATCCAATATTTGGAGAATGGCGAAGATTCTTTGGATGCAGAGACCTATTACGCGCAGCCGATTCTAACTAAAGAAGACAGTGTTCTAAAAAAACAAAAAGCAAGAATGAATCAACTGGCCAATTTGAAAGCATCGTATACAATCGGCGGCAAACAAGTCTCGATTTCAACTGAAGAACTCAGCAGCTGGTTAACTACGAATGAAAAAGCTGAAGTATTGCTGAATCAAGAGAAAGTGACTGCTTTTGTAACGAAGCTGAATAATGAGTACAATACTGTGGAGAACCCAACACAATTCAACAGTACTCGTCGTGGAACGGTTACTGTTCCGGCAGGGATCTATAGCTGGTCGATCGACATTCCAGCTGAAGTAAAAGCCCTGAGCGATAAAATTCTAGCGGGTGAGGATTTTAATCGTGTGCCGCTGATTGTAAGTGATGTGCCGAATGTACAGACCAGCATAGGGAAAACCTATGTCGAAGTGGATCTGCAAAATCAGTATATGTGGTATTACAAAGAAGGGGAGCTCCAATTTGAAACAGATATTGTCAGCGGAAAACCGTCTACACCTACGCCGCCAGGACTAAACTACGTTACCAGTAAATCAACCAATCAAGTATTACGCGGGTTGAATGAAGATGGCTCTAAATATGCTAGTCCCGTTCGCTATTGGATGCCGATTGATCAAACGGGTGTGGGGATTCATGATTCCGATTGGCAATACGCTTATGGTGGAGATTTATGGTTATATCGCGGCTCACATGGCTGTATCAATACACCGCCTGCTAAAATGGATGAACTTTATCCCATACTTGAAGTAGGGACGCCTGTTTTAGTGTTTTAGTAATAAAATAGATATGAAGTAAGTGCTGACTAGCTAGTTAGCACTTTTTTTGTTTTTTGAGAAGGCCAATTATTTTAACTGGTATTAGATTTTTGAGTCATTTGCTATAAATTTAGACTGAATTTTTAAGCTTGTGAAGAATGAAATAAAATAATTAAAGCTTTATTCATTGATAATTCAACATTTCAGAAGGATGTATATCTTTTCTAAAGATTTATTATTGACAAAACTAAAAAAACCACCTTACCATTGGGTTGTGGTTATAACCAGTTAATAAGGAGAATCCCATGGAAAATTCTTTTAAAAACAAAGCTTTGTATCACCAACTTGTTGATCTGTTGAAGAATCGGATGGAGACAAGCATGATTCCTCATGATAAGCTGCCGTCCGAACGAGAATTGACAGCCCAATACGGAGTTAGTCGAACGACGGTTCGCTTAGCCCTGCAGGAATTGGAAAACAGTGGCTATATTTATCGGCGTCACGGAAAGGGCACCTTTGTTTCTGATATCAAAAAGGAGGCAGCTGACCTGGCTGGTGCCTATAGTTTTACTGAGCAAATGAAAAGTTTAGGAAGAAATCCGGAGACTAGAATCTTATCTTTTGAAAAAATCGAAGCAGATAAATTTATTGCTCAACGTCTAAATCTATCGCTAGGAGAAGCAGTTTTTAAACTGAGTCGCCTGCGTATTGCTGACCGTGCACCGTTGATGATCGAGGATACGTATCTACCAGTCAAGTTTTTCTTGTCGTTGGATGATCAACTTTTACGAAGGAAGCCGCTTTATGACCTTTTCTCGGAGGACTTTGATCAAACAGTACGTCTTGCAGATGAAGAATTGTATGCCAGTATTGCCTCAAAGGATGACGCGAAGCAGTTGATGATCCCAGAAGGAGCACCTGTTCTTCACTTGGTTCGTCAAACCTATAACATGAAAAATGAAATTATTGAATTTACTTTGAGTGTGGCACGCGCAGATCAATTTCATTATCAGATTCGGCATATTCGAAATAGTTAGGAGAGATAGAGAAATGTTTACAGTAGAAAAAGAAAATTTGGAAGAAATGGGTGCAGAGATCACGACTCGTGAGATCCGCCAACAGCCAGAGCTTTGGGAGGAAACAATTGGGCTTTATCAAACAGTACAAACGGAATTAGAAAGTTTTCTAGCAGAAGTTAAAAATCAAGCTCAAGGTCAGCGGACACGGGTGATCTTCACTGGTGCTGGAACTTCGCAGTATGTTGGCGATACAGTGGTTCCTTATCTTCGTAAACAGGGAAATCTCCAAGAATTCAGCTTTGAAAGTATCGGGACAACCGATATTGTAGCTGAACCGCTAGAATACCTAATCAAAGAGGAACCGACCTTGCTTGTTTCTTTTGCGAGAAGCGGAAACAGTCCCGAAAGCTTGGCTGCTGTTGAGATCGCGAATCAAGTCGTTGACACGATCCATCATTTATCGATTACCTGTGCCGAAGATGGGAAACTGGCTCAGATTAGTAAGCAAAAAACAAACAGCTTTACATTCTTGATGCCAGCTCGTTCAAATGATGATGGCTTTGCGATGACAGGCAGCTTCTCTTGTATGACATTAGGTGCATTATTAACCTTTGACCAAACAGCAACAGAAGATAAAGCAAAATATATCGAGAGTTTAAGCATATTAGGTAAAGAAGTCTTGACTCGTGAAACAGAAATCGAAAAAATCGTCGAACTTGATTTTGATCGGATCGTCTATGTAGGCTCTGGCAGTCTAGCTGGATTAACTCGCGAAGCACAATTAAAAATCTTGGAATTGACCGCTGGAAAAGTCGCAACCGTCTTCGATTCGTCTATGGGCTTCCGTCATGGACCAAAATCATTTATCAATGAAAAGACAATCATGTTTGGTTTCATTAACAATGATTCTTATACACGTGACTATGACTTGGACATCTTGGAAGAAGTTCATGGTGATGAGATCGCTGCCGGCGTATTTGCGATTACGCAACCAGGCGATCGGAATTTCTCTGGCGATAAATTTGAGTTTGCAACGGAAACACCATTGTTACCGGATGGTTATCTAGCTTTGGCTTATATTATGGTAGCTCAAACAGTGGCATTATTGACTTCAATCAAAGTGGGCAATACACCAGACACACCATCACCAACAGGCACAGTCAATCGTGTCGTTAAAGGCGTAACAATTCACGAATATAAGTAACGATCACTGGGAGGAAGAATCATGCTTACATTAACAACAGGTAAAAAAGCGGCGATGGATCGCTTATCTACGAAAGACGGAATTATCAGTGCTTTAGCAATCGACCAACGAGGCGCACTAAAGAAAATGATTAAGGCGCTAGATGTGGAACCGACAGATGAACACATTGAAGGGTTTAAGGAGCTGGTTTCTAGTGAATTAACACCTTATGCGTCATCAATCCTATTGGATCCAGAGTACGGATTGCCAGCTGCAAAAGCACGTGATGAAGAAGCCGGCTTGCTTTTGGCTTATGAAAAGACAGGATATGATGCGACAACTCCAGGGCGTTTGCCTGATTTACTAGCAGATTGGTCTGTTTTGCGGTTGAAAGAACAAGGCGCCGATGCCATTAAGTTCTTACTTTATTATGATGTGGATGAAGACCCAATAATCAATCATCAAAAGCATGTTTTCATCGAACGCTTAGGCAGCGAGTGTGCTGAAGAAGATCTACCGTTCTATTTAGAATTGGTTTCTTATGATGCGCAAAACGCGGATGCTGGTTCGCTTGAGTATGCGAAAGTGAAACCGCATAAAGTGAACGATATGATGAAAGAATTTTCGAAGCCGCAATACAAAGTTGATGTTCTAAAAGTAGAAGTGCCGGTCAATATGAACTATGTTGAAGGATTCGGTTCTGGGGAAATCGCTTATACCAAAGATGAAGCGGCGAATTATTTCTTGGAACAAAGCCAAGCGACAGAATTGCCATTTATTTTCTTGAGTGCAGGCGTTTCAACGGAGTTATTCCAACAAACCTTAGTCTTCGCTAAAGAGGCAGGCTCAACCTTTAATGGTGTCCTGTGTGGACGTGCAACCTGGAAAAATGGCGTAAAACCTTTCATTGAAGCAGGAGAAGCAGCTGCACGTGAATGGCTGCAAAGCACGGGTCGTGAAAATATCGAAAGCTTGAACAAGGTTTTGGCACAAACAGCAAGTTCTTGGCATGACAAGGTCCAAGTTGCCGAAGAAGCAGCAATTAAATAGGGGGCATAATCGTGATAGTAACTGTAACGATGAATCCCTCAATCGACATTTCCTATCCTCTGGAAACGTTGAAGATTGACACCGTTAATCGAACGAATCAGGTAAGTAAAACCGCTGGCGGCAAAGGATTAAATGTCACCCGAGTGATTCATGATTTAGGTGGCGATGTCTTAGCTACGGGTGTCCTTGGCGGCTTTCACGGAGCGTTTATCGCAGAAGAGTTAAAAAAAGTAGGAATCAAGCAGGACTTTACACCGATCAAAGAAGAAAGCCGTGACTCGATCGCTATTCTGCACGAAGGCAACCAAACAGAGATTTTGGAAGCGGGTCCAACGGTATCAGCTGAAGAACAAACCGCATTTTTTGAGAAATTCAAAGAATTGCTGCAAAAAGCAACTATCGTGACTATTTCGGGCAGTTTAGCTAAAGGATTCCCACAGAACTTTTATCAAAAATTAGTCCACGCAGCCGCAGAGCAAGAGGTCAAGGTTCTGGCGGACACGTCTGGGGAAAGTTTAAGACAAATTCTAAAAGGCGAACAAAAACCGTATTTGATCAAACCAAATCTGGAAGAGCTTGAGGACTTACTGGGGCAAAAATTTTCTCTAGAAAAGCTTGAAGAAATTCAGGCAGCATTGGCACAGCCGTTGTTTGAAGGAATCGAATGGATCGTTGTTTCACTAGGCAAAGCGGGAGCAATCGCAAAACATCAGGATGCCTTTTACCGAGTAACGATTCCATCGATCCAAGTCGTAAATCCTGTTGGCTCCGGTGATTCGACAATAGCCGGCTTTGCTTATGGGTTATCTCAGAGGATGAACACTGAGGAACTATTGAAAATTTGTATGGCCGCTGGAATGGCTAATGCTCAAGAAAAGAAAACCGGTCATGTTGATCCGATCAATGTTCAGCAGCATTTTGAGAATATTGAAGTAAAAAAGATCGAGCAATAGCTCGATCTAAAGGTCAAGGATTTTTAGACACAAGTTCGATTTTATAGAAATCCCATTTTTTGTAAGATTCGACGTATTCCAATACTTGCTGAGTGTCCTTGCGTTTAGTCACCCGAATTTGTAAAACTGACGGTTCATTAGTAGAAATCTGCAGCTTTTCAGCTTCAAAAGTTGGGGTTGGGAACTTGATTTCATTTGTTTCAGTAAAATCCTCTTCATTCATATGGATATTGTAATCCAGTTTGAAGCGTTGGTAGATCGAATTGTAATAGCTTAGTTCGGAATAATTCGAGTTTACGTACTGTTCAGGCAGATAGGTTCGCTGATAAATGTAAGGAATATCCTCAGTTGTACGTAATCGTTCAATACAATAATAATAAGCATTATTAGGTAACTCTAATTTACCTAAAAATTCTGAGTCATTGCCACGGGTGATTGATAATACTTGTACATGATCATCATTGATAGGAAATAGTTCAATATCGGAAAACTCCACTACTTTTCCTTTCCGGGCCCTTGAAACAAAAGAACCGCGCCCCTGATGGCGAACAATGAAACCGTCCTTGACTAAATCATTTAATGCTCGAATGACAGTGATGGAGCTGACTTTAAACATTTCTGCTAACTCAGCTTCCGTATAAAACTTGTCACCATTTTCGAATTTACCGGAAATGATCTGCTGCTTCAACTCGTCTTTTATAATTTGGTATTTTGGGATTGCCATAGTATTCCTCCGAAAAATGAATAGGGAATAAAATTTTCATTAGAAATTTTTCGATTTCCCTTTATGGCTTGATTTTAACACATTAAGAAGGTTTGGTAAGCGTTTGACTTTCTATTTAAAATAATTTAATATATTAATATATTAAAAACGCTTTCAAATGAGTTTGTTTTCTTTTATCAGGGGGCTAGTTGGCAGCTGAGAGTTGCAGAAGTTTAAGAACAAAGTACGGCATGAGCGTAGGACTAATTTTTCTGGAGGAAAAATTAGCTCATCTAAACACGAATTAGGGGTGACCACTTGAATACTTTTGAAATTAAAGAAGATTTTCTTCTGAATGGGGAACCATTTAAGATATTATCCGGAGCGATTCATTATTTCCGTGTGGATCCTTCAGATTGGTATCATTCACTTTATAATCTGAAGGCTTTAGGATTTAATACCGTTGAGACGTATGTCCCGTGGAACTTACACGAGCCCAAAAAGAATGAATTTCAGTTTGATGGCATTTTAGATTTGGAACGATTTTTATCAATTGCGCAAGATTTAGGTTTATATGCAATCGTTCGACCGTCTCCTTATATTTGTGCAGAGTGGGAGTTTGGTGGTTTTCCAGCGTGGCTATTAAATGAACAAATTCGTATCAGAACGAATGAAACCGCTTATTTGAAACATGTCGCTGAGTATTACGATGTATTGATGAAAAAAATCGTACCTCACCAGCTTTCCAATGGCGGAAATATCCTGATGATCCAAATTGAAAATGAATATGGGTCTTACGGAGAAGAGAAAGATTATCTACGTTCAGTCCGTGACTTGATGATTGAGAGAGGAATCACGGTGCCATTCTTTACTTCAGATGGTCCTTGGCGCGCAACACTGAGGGCTGGCAGCATGATCGAAGAAGATATTTTAGTCACTGGAAATTTTGGTTCTAAAGCAAAGGAAAATTTTGCATCCATGCAAAGCTACTTCGATGAGTACGACAAGAAATGGCCGTTGATGTGTATGGAATTTTGGGATGGCTGGTTCAACCGCTGGAAGGAACCAATCATTAAGCGTGATGCACAAGAACTAGCGGAGGCAGTCAGAGAAGTCTTAATTCAGGGCAGTATCAACTTATACATGTTTCACGGGGGAACGAATTTTGGTTTTATGAATGGCTGTTCTGCTCGCGGAGTGATCGATCTGCCGCAGATCACCTCTTATGATTATGGCGCGCCATTAGACGAACAAGGGAATCCAACTGAGAAGTATTATGCGTTACAAAAGATGGTTCACGAAACCTTTCCTGAGCTTCAGCAAATGGAGCCACTGATTAAGCAAACGATCGAAAAGAAAAGCATTCCCTTAACCGACAAAGTAAGTCTTTTCGCAACGTTAGATACTATCAGCAAACCGATTCAATCACAGTATCCTCAAACGATGGAGGAATTAGGACAAAATACTGGTTACTTACTTTATCGCACAATGATTGAAAAGGACGCAGACGAAGAACGATTCAGAATAATTGACGGTCGTGACCGTAGCCAGTTCTTTTTAAATGGGGAGCTGAAAGCGACACAATATCAGACGGAAATCGGAGAAGACATCAGAGTTCCGCTGAAACAGCCGAACAATCAAATCGATATTTTGATTGAAAACATGGGTAGAGTCAATTACGGACACAAATTGTTCGCTGATACGCAGAAAAAAGGTATCCGCACTGGAGTGATGGCAGATCTGCATTTTATTACCAATTGGGAACAATACAATTTACCGCTGGACTCCTGTGAAAAGGTAGATTATTCAAAAGAATGGCAACCAAATCAGCCAAGTTTTTATCGCTATGAATTCATATTGGATGAAATTGAGGATACTTTCATTGATTTAGCAAAATTTGGTAAAGGAGTCGTCTTCATTAACCAAACAAATATCGGGCGTTTCTGGGAAGTAGGCCCGACGCTTTCACTGTATATTCCAAAAGGATTATTACAAGAGGGCTCAAATGAAATCGTTATCTTTGAGACCGAAGGCATGTATCAACCTGAGATAAGTTTAATAAAAGAACCACTATATAAAGAAATGGAAGAGGGATAAACATGAGCATTATCGGAGTAAGAATTGATGGACGTTTGATTCACGGACAGGTAGCAAATTTATGGACAACGAAATTGAACATTTCACGCATTATGGTGGTTGACGATGATGTCGCACAAAACGACATTGAAAAAAGTGGACTGAAACTAGCGACACCTGCTGGAGTGAAACTGAGTGTTTTGCCAATAGAAAAAGCTGCAAACAATATTTTAGCTGGCAAGTATGATTCGCAACGTTTACTAATCATTGCCCGCAAACCTGACCGTCTATTGAAACTAGTTGAATTAGGTGTGCCAATTGAAGAAATCAATGTTGGAAATATGTCGCAAACAGATGAGACACGTTCAATAACTAAATCAATTAATGTCGTTGATCAAGACGTGGAAGTATTTAATCAATTAAACGCCAAAGGAGTACGTTTGATCGCACAAATGGTTCCAAGTGATAAAGCAGAAGACTTTATGAGTTTATTAGCGAAATAGGAGGATAAATAAATGGATATCTTATGGTGGCAGATCTTATTATTAACATTATATGCAGGGTATCAAATTTTAGATGAGTTACAAATTTATTCATCACTTAGTGCACCAGTGTTTGCCGGATTGTTTGCCGGTCTAGTGATGGGGGATTTAAAAGCCGGACTTATTATTGGTGGTAGTATGCAATTGACCGTACTTGGTGTTGGTACTTTTGGTGGGGCGTCAAAAATTGATGCCAACTCAGGAACAATCTTAGCAACAGCTTTTTCTGTGGCTTTAGGAATGAATCCAGAGCAAGCAATCGCGGCAATTGCAGTTCCAGTTGCCAGCTTGATGATCCAATTAGATATTTTGGCTCGTTTTGCCAATACGTATTTTGCACATCGAATTGATAAATTAGTCGAAGACATGAATTATAAAGGGATTGAACGAAACTTCTTAATGGGTGCCATTCCTTGGTCATTTTCTCGTATGATTCCCGTTTTTCTAGCGTTAGCATTTGGTGGCGGCTTGGTAGAAAAAGTTGTTGCTGTATTGAATGGTGATTTGAAGTGGTTAGGTGATGGATTATCTGTAGCCGGAGCAGTTTTACCAGCAGTTGGGTTTGCCATTCTATTACGCTACTTACCTGTGAAAAAACACTTCCCTTACTTGATTCTTGGATTCACGTTAACAGCGTTACTGGGAACAGTCTTTACTAATATGCAAGTTTTAGGAACGGGTGTTGCGGGAGTTGTGAAGAACTTCGAAGGAATCTTCAATTCACTTCCAATGCTAGCAATCGCATTAGTTGGATTTGCTTTAGCAGCAATTAGCTACAAAAATGGGCAGATGATACCAAATTCTCCAGCCCCTAAAGATGTTGCTTCGAATGATTCAGATGAAGGAGAGATTGAAGATGACGAAATCTAATTATAAGTTAACGAAGGAAGACTTTAAGCAGATCAATCGCAGAAGCTTGTTCACTTTCCAATTAGGCTGGAACTATGAACGGATGCAAGGATCTGGCTACCTTTATACAATCTTGCCACAATTACGCAAGATATATGGTGACGATACTCCTGAACTAAAAGAAGTGATGAAAACCCATACACAGTTCTTTAACACTTCAAACTTCTTCAATACAATTGTCACCGGGATTGACTTGGCGATCGAGGAAAAGGAAGGTATTGGCGGGAAAGATACTGTCTCAGGTCTAAAAGCGGGGTTGATGGGACCTTTTGCGGCGATTGGTGACTCGATCTTTGCAGCACTAATTCCGACGATTTTTGGAGCCTTAGCAGCCAATATGGCAATCAATGGGAACCCAACCGGGATTTTCATTTGGATCATCGCACAAATCGCGGTAATGATCTTCCGTTGGAAACAGTTGGAGTTTGCTTATCGTGAAGGGATCTCTTTGGTTACCACGATGCAACATCGTTTAACTGCCTTGACTGATGCTGCAACCCTGTTAGGGGTCTTCATGGTGGGAGCATTGGTTGCTACTATGATCAATGTGAAATTATCTTGGGCACCAAGTATTGGTGATGTGACGCTGAATATGCAAAACAACCTTGATATGATTTTACCGCGTTTGTTGCCAGCGGGTATTGTAGCTGCAATTTATTGGATGCTTGGTAAAAAGAACATGACTTCTACTAAAGCGATCTTTATTGTATTAGTAGTCTGTGTTGCACTGTCAGCTTTAGGTGTGATTTCTAAATAGAATGCAGGGTAAAATATAGATATTCGAATGAACGAGGAGCGAATCAATGAGTAAACAATTAGTTTTAGTGAGTCATGGACTCTTCTGTGAGGAATTAAAAAAGAGCACCGAAATGATCATGGGGCCGCAGGAAAGTATTCATACAGTCAGTTTGCTTCCTTCAGAATCAGCGGAGGATTTTCGAGTAAAATTTGAAGCAGTTATCGCTGAGCTGGATGATTATATTGTACTTGCAGATCTGATGGGCGGCACTCCATGTAATGTAGTGTCTCGTATGATCCTAGAAGGTCAGGCAATTGATTTATACGCAGGAATGAATATGCCGATGGTGATTGATTTCATCAATAGCGAATTGATCGGTTCAGAGCTTGCATTAGTCGAAGCTGCCACAAGCAATATTTGTCATGTGAATGAGCGAATCAGCAACGACGACGATGACGAGGATGAATAAATTCGAACGAAACTATCGTTAAACGAGTAAGCCAGGGAAATTATTCTCTGGCTTTTTCTGTCTGCAAAAGTTTCTTTCTATTATGGTATGATTTATATAAATTTCGTTTATTTAGGAGAATCAATGTGGATTTTAACGAGAAATTGAAGCAATTACGCCAAAATAAAAAATGGACTCAAGAAGAATTAGCTGGAAAACTATTCATCTCAAGAACCGCAATCTCGAAATGGGAGTCAGGACGAGGATTTCCTAGTATTGAATCGTTGAAAGCAATCTCTCAGGTTTTTGAGATTTCGATCGATGAGCTGCTTTCCAATAGCGAATTGATCTCTATTGCGGAAAAAGATAAAGCGCAGCAGCAAAAAAGATTTCAACATCTGTTAATGGGAATTTTAGATTGTATGGTGGGTTTATTGCTCCTTTTACCTATTTTTGGGAAAGCCCAAGGGGAACGGATCACATTTGTTAACATGTGGCAGTTGTCTCCTGAAACGTTGACCTTGAAGATCATTCTTTCATTTTTTGTTATTTTAACTATGCTGTATGGAATTTATGAATTGATTGTTTCTAGACGAGAGCAGCGAATTGTAATAACTATTTCGCTAATCTCAACCTTATTCGGCATCCTCCTTTTTATTATGACAAGGCATCCTTATCCGGCTGCTTATCTATTAATGATCTTGGCAATCAAGGGTGTATTCCTATTAAATAGCCATTGACACGCATCGTCACCTCTCTGTGACGATGCGCTTCTTTTTGTCTGTAAGGGTCTCTGATACTTTGAGTTTGGATAGATTCCAAATAGATGAGTTAGGAGAGAGGATTATGAAAGAGAAGACGAGACAATTAAAAACACCGATAGGATTATTTTTACTGTTTATTTTATACACGATTTGTTTGACCCTGATCGATGTACAGAAAGTTGGGCCACGAAATTCGGAGATAGGATTCGCGACAATGAATCAATATCTGTTAAAAAAAATCGGAGTTAGTTCATTTTGGTATCAAGTGACAGAAGTATTGGGGTTTTTTCCATTACTGATGATGGGATATTTTGCTTTACGCGGCTTTTTGCAGTTATGTGGGCGAAGGAAACTTACGCTGGTTGATCGAGAAATTCTCAATTTAGGATTTCTTTATGCTGGGGTTGCTGTTTTTTATATTCTTTTTGAAAAAGTCGTCATTAATTATCGGCCAATTTTAGTGGAGGGGCAATTAGAGGCCTCTTATCCATCCAGCCATACCTTTCTTGCGATCACGGTATTACTGTCAGCTTTTTATGTTTTGAAAAAAGATGAGGGGAGATTCAAACGAATAATCGCTTATGTGAGCCTGATAGGAATGTTTGGGATCATTATTGGAAGAATTTTGTCTGGCGCACATTGGGTAACCGATGTTTTTGGCGGTATTCTATTGGGGCTGTCACTTGTCAACTTCTATACAGCAGCCAGTAAAAGCCATGTTAAGCACAAAAAAAGAACGTTGATTTCTCAACGTTCCTAGGAAGCCACCTGTCGGGCTTGAACCGACGACCTCTTCCTTACCATGGAAACGCTCTACCAGCTGAGCTAAGGCGGCATAGTTATTTAACACAAGATATAGAATAGCGAAGTAAGGACTATTTGTCAACTGCTTTGGCAGAAAAAAAACAGGTATTCAATCGTCTGAAAGCTTTATTTATAACAAAGTCGTCGCTGGTTCATAAGCGACGACTTTGTTGTATAAATTGGAAGCAAGATCATTGTATCCTTTTGCTTGATTCCATACGTTTGATAGCAAGATAATCCCGCTTTGACCATCTTTAGAAAAATCAGCAACTGTTTCAAAGCGTGCTTTAACACCTCGTGCATGGTAGCTAAGTGACATGTTATAAATTCCGCTAGCGTATTTTTCACCCGGATAAGTATGCCACAATTCCGTTCGCTCTTGATCAGTCAAAAATTGATTATTAAAGAGATTCTGAAAATAGTGATATAAATCTTCAGCTGACATAAAAACATTTCCTGTCCCAAACTCATCGGCATAAGAAGATACGGTTGTTGGTGCGTAGATCGGTCCAATAGCACTCTGTGAGTAGGAGAGGGCTTGCTCTTTATTAGTTTCTGAATAAAAACTGGTCTCATTTAACTTCATTGGTTTTTTTAGCAGTTTTTCAAAGAGTGAGTTATAGTCATTTTGATATACTTTTTCTAAAATTCCTGCCAGTAAAACATAATTAACTGGCTGATAAGAATAACCAGCGTTCGGTGCCACGGTTGTTTGGCGAATCGTCTCAGACAGAATCTCTTTTGTATTGGTTGTATTTAAAGCAGCCACTTTTTTTTCGTTGACACGCAGGCCAGAGCTCATATTCAGCATGTCTTTAATAGAAATATTGTTACTGTTAGGAATCTGTGGGAAAAAGGAGCTGAGTTTTTCGTCTAAGGCTAGTTTGCCAGCTTTGACAGCCTGCATAATCAAATAAGCCGTTTGACCTTTTTGGACTGAGCCGATACAGTATTGAGTATTGATCGTATTATGAATTCTTTTTGCCTGATCCTTCCAGCCATATGCCTTATTTAAAATGATTTGGCCGTTTTTAAAAACCAGAGCTGTTCCGCTGAAATTTTTTTCGACTAAAGCTTGTTCAATGCTGGCTGATAAACTATTTTTTGGTTCAGTAGGCTGAGA
Source organism: Enterococcus sp. (assembly GCF_032555305.1). Classification (GTDB taxonomy): domain Bacteria; phylum Bacillota; class Bacilli; order Lactobacillales; family Enterococcaceae; genus Enterococcus_A. The sequence goes on along the minus strand of NZ_JAWGOQ010000027.1, from coordinate 50,990 downwards.
ATTTACAATTGTTTTTTGCGCCAAGTTTTCTGTTTGCGCTGCCTTTTCAGACGCAAGATGTTCTTTTCGGACGTAATCAACGTAGACTCCGCTTAGTATTAGGATAAGTATCAGCAGGAGTGATATAGTGAATTTTAGTTTGATTTTTTTTCTTCTTTTCCGATGGCGTCTTGGCATAAAGATTCTCCTAGCTTGTACTAAAGTACTTTCACTTTTAAAGCTCAAAAAAATGCTCATAAATATGCAAAATTAGGATTGCATCATGAAATAAAAATTGATATTATAGTAAAGTATTCTTCCGGCATAGCTCAGTTGGTAGTAGCGCATGACTGTTAATCATGATGTCGTAGGTTCGAGTCCTACTGCCGGAGTTCTCAGAGACGATCAATCGATCGTCTCTATTTTTTTACACCTAAAAAGTGAATTTTTTATGAATAAAAAGCTTAATTATGAGGTAAATATTGAGGAAAGCGTGACCTTTTTTTTAAACTAGTTCAATCCCTTTGAACCCTTCAAAAATCCTCGTTATACTGACTAGTGAGGATGTTCGTTCAACTTTGCCAGTTCTTCTTTACGCTTTGTCAGTTCTACTTCCTGCTTTAGTAGGTTAGTAGAATGATATGTCTTCGAAAGTCCAGATAAATTCTTTTAAGAATTTATCTACATAATTTTAGAGAAGACTAGCGTATTTAGAAGAATAGTATGCGCACGAGAATCTTACGAATTAAAAATTCGTACTTATTTACGAGTTAGCTCGTAAAATAGCAGGGAAACGCATTAGTTGAATGGTATACAGCATTCGAATCGAATGATTTTTTCTATGGAAATTCATTCTTTATTACGAGGAGGAGAACGATGGAAAAACGCGATGCCTTTTTTGACAACGCAAAACTTTTCTTGATGATCTTAGTTGTGTTTGGTCATTTTCTGCAGCCGTTTGCAAATGACCATCCCATATATAACGATTTATACTACTTTATTTTTACCTTTCACATGCCGGCATTTATCCTAATTTCGGGGTACTTCGCCAAAAGCGGTCCCAAACCCATTATGAGTTTAGTAAAAAAGCTGCTGCTTCCATATATCTTTTTCCAACTACTTTATTCCGGCTATTACACGCTGATTGGTCTGCAGGATTCTTTTAGTTTCGATCTAGGAATTCCGCAATGGTCGCTATGGTTCTTATTAAGTCTGTTCTGTTGGAATGTTCTCTTACACTTGATCAATAAGTATTCTGTAAAAAAAGTCCTGATCGGCAGTGTGATCGTGGCATTGTTAGTCGGTTATTTTCCGGTCTTTGATCGCTACTTGGCGATCCAACGGACGCTAACGTTTTTCCCATACTTTATGGTAGGATATGCAGTTCCGAAAAGTTGGATTGAAAAGTTAAAAAGTTATCCTAAAAAATGGGTCGCGTTGTTCCTATTTGGTGGACTGTTCTTATTTATCCAAGGAAATGATTTCATTAACAAGTATTGGGTATTTGGCTCCAAGCCCTACGAAGATTACTTGAATCATCCGTTGCTTGGTGGACCACAGCGTTTGATCTTTATGGCAGCAGGTCTGATTGGGATCGTTGCGTTCTTACTATTGGTTCCAAAAGAACGTCACTTTTTCTCTAGTTGGGGGAAGAATACGTTGACCGTTTACCTACTTCACGGTTTTCTAGTAAAGGGACTTCGAGCCTTAGATCTAGATTTTGAAATCAGTTCGTTAGAAGTCCTTTTATTATTTATTGGCAGTATGCTGCTGACTGTACTATTATCAAGCAAACGTGTCGGACAGTGGATAAAAAAAGGGAAACAAGTTTTACAGCCGAGCTTGTAAACTAATTGTCTCTTTGCCCTATTAAGCGTAAAATGAAGGGCAAGGAGGCTAAATTTATGTCAAAAATTACTAATGAACGAACTCAAGCTTTTCACGAAGCTTTTGAAAAAAATTCTAAACAAGTCGCACTGCAACGAGGCGTAGTGAAAAACGGTATTCGGGCCTCTGCAGAGAATGTGCAGACACATGTTGAAAATACCCCAGTTTTTTCTATCGATCTTGCAACAGGGAAAGTAGCGAATCAAAAACAATCGGGGCGTTGCTGGATGTTTGCAGCACTTAACATCTTCCGTCATAAAATGTTGACATCATTCCAATTGAAGGACTTTGAGCTTTCTCAAAACTATACGTTCTTTTGGGATAAATACGAAAAGGCAAATTACTTCTATGAAAATATTTTAAATACGGCAGAGCAGCCAACGACAAGTCGCGAAGTGGCCTTTTTACTGCAGGTACCACAACAAGATGGCGGCCAATGGGATATGATTGTTTCACTTTTTCAAAAATATGGTGTCGTTCCGAAAAGTGTAATGCCAGAAAGCAGCAATAGTTCAAATTCACGTGATTTAAACAATTACTTAAATAAACTATTACGGAAACACGCTGTCTTATTGCGCCAGATGGTGGCGGAAGAAGCGACCGAAGAAGAAATTCAAGCAAATCGCGAAGCCATGCTACAAGAGGTTTACAATCTTTTAGCAATCTCATTGGGAACACCTCCAACTGAATTTGATTTCGAATATCGCGATGAAGAAAAGAATTATCATTTGGATCGAAACTTAACACCGCAAAGCTTTTATGAAAAATACGTCGGTGTTGACTTGGATGAGTATGTCAGTATCATAAATGCGCCAACTGAAGACAAGCCCTTCATGAAGTCTTATACGGTCGACATGTTAGGCAATGTCGTCGGTGGTAAACAAGTTAAATATTTGAATCTTGAAATGGATGAATTCAAAGAATTAGCTGTAAAGCAGCTGGAACAAGGTGAATCCGTCTGGTTCGGCTGCGATGTTGGTCAATCATCGACTCGAGACAGTGGGATCATGGCTTTAGATGCGTATGATGTGGAAGATCTGTTTGATGTTGATTTGACGATGACTAAGGCAGAACGGTTAGACTATGGAGAAAGTTTGATGACTCACGCGATGGTTTTGACTGGTGTTGATCTAATTGATGGTCAAGCGAAAAAATGGAAAGTCGAAAACAGCTGGGGTGAAAAGGTTGGCGAGAAAGGCTTCTTTGTTATGAGTGATGAATGGATGGACGAGTATACTTATCAGATCGTCGTTCGTAAAGAATTTTTATCAGAAGAACAATTAGCCGCTTTTGAAGCAGAACCAACTGTTTTAGCTCCCTGGGACCCTATGGGGGCGTTGGCGTAATCTAGTCAGAAATATAATAGTATAGTAGCGAAAAGAAATTTTAGATAGCCGTTGTTATCTAAGATTTCTTTTTTATCGAATAAGGAGCAATGGTAAAATAACCTGTTCTCCATTGTTTTGTTGCTTGTAACAAAAGCGTTTTCTTTTTGGTTATGCTATACTTTTAGCAAAAAGGATGTCAGTTCAACTTTTTATAAGTTGCTCATTAAGAAAAACAGTATTCAAGACTGGGTACTCAAAAAATGAAAAAGGAGGTTGGTTGGATGTCTAAACATTTAGCTGTTCGGCACGCAGAAAATATGCGGGAATTGGGTGGTTATAAAACGAAGGATGGCCGGAAAATCGCTCATCACAAATTGATTCGTTCGGCAGGAATCAATCATATCGATACGCAAGATAAAAAATATTTAAGCGAATATGGAATCAAAAAGGTCGTTGATTTTCGTTCAATCGAGGAACGGGATTCTCAACCGGATCAAGAAATTCCAGAAGCAAAGAATATTTTCTTGCCAATTTTTCCAGTTGAGGAAACAAAAACTGCTTCAGCTTCACCTAAAAAGATGATGCGCCGGATGCAGAACGGGGAAGATGCGTATAAGCAAATGGTCGAGGTTTATAAACACTTTGTGATTGACGATCATGTACGGGGGCAATACCGCAAATTTTTTGATTTGGTGCTTGATAATTCAGGTGAGAAGGAAAGCTTACTCTTCCATTGTACAGCTGGGAAAGATCGGACAGGTTTCGGAGCGATGCTTTTATTAAGCAGCTTAGATGTGAATCAAACAACGATCACAAAAGACTATTTGGCAACAAATCGTTACTTAAAGAAAGCTGTCGAGGAAATGTATCAAAAAGCTGTAAATGCCGGTGTTCCAGCAGAATCCTTGACTGGAATCGAAGACATGATGTCAGCTAAAAAAGCTTATTTACAAACCAGCTTCAAGCTAATCAAGGAACATTACGGCACGATGATGAACTTCATTCATGAAGGAATCGGCGTGACCAAACAAGAAATTGAAGATCTGAAAAAAATATATTTGTTGTAAGGAGCTGACGAGATGGATGGATTGCTAAAGCATTTACAGTTACAATCGAAGGCAGTACCGATCGGCGGCGGAGATATTAACCAGGCGTATCGGGTGACAGATGGAAAACAGGATTTCTTCTTGAAATATCATCCCCAGATGTCCGCAGATTTTTTTCAAGCAGAGGTTGATGGTTTGGCGGAATTAAGTACGACGGTGCGCGTACCCAAAGTTTATCAACATGGGAGCTTTGAGGACGAGGCATTTCTGCTGCTGGAATGGATCGAACCTGGCGAGGGAGACCAAAAAGATTTGGCACACGAACTGAGCAAGCTTCATCAGATCAAAGCAAATCAATTTGGGTATAAGAGAAACAATTTCATGGGTCTGCTTCCTCAGATCAATAAGCGTTCGAATGATTGGTGGAATTTTTATTTTACCAATCGTTTAGAGGTTCAGATTAAGATCGCGAACGGTCGAAATCATTGGACCACACGTCGAGAAAAAAATTATCAGTTATTTAAAGAGTGGGTTTATAAAAAATGGGGTACAATGTCATTTGAACCAACCTTGTTACACGGTGATTTTTGGAGTGGCAATACTTTTTTTGATACCCATGGACAACCTGTGTTTATCGATCCAGCAGTCTCTTACGGACATCGAGAAATGGATCTTGCTATGTCGCAGCTTTTTGGCGGTTTTCGTCAGGAATTTATCGACAGCTATCAAGAAATATCACCGATGCGAACAGGTTGGCAAGATCGACTAACGATCTATCAACTCTATTATCTACTAGTCCACCTGAATATGTTCGGTGAGAGCTATGGAGATGCGGTAGATCGTGTCTTAGCTTTAGGAGGAAAGTAATTGGGAAAAAGATACACCTTGCATCACGAGGTCGCATATTACGAGTGCGACATCAATCAAAATATGACATTTCCTGCGCTGTTGAGTGTTGCTATCAAAGCCTCATCGGATCAAAGTGATGAGTTGGAGCGGGGAACTGAGTATCTTAATAGTTTAGGGATTACATGGGTGATCACGCAAACGGAAGTAATGATCAATCGATTACCGCAGGTTGGCGAAAAGATTACGATCGTGACTGAACCAACAGAATTCAATCGTTATTTCTGTTACCGCAGCTTTTGGGTCTACGATGCCAACGAGTCTGAATTAGTGAAGATCGATATGTCCTTTGTCTTGATGGATATTGAAAATCGGAAAATGAGCAGTGTTGACGCGGAACTGATGGCACCTTATGAATCACCGCAGGTCAAAAAAATTCGCCGCTGGCCAAAAATTGAAAAAGTCGAAGGGGAACAGCATCAATTGTATCACGTACGCTATTACGATCTCGACAGTAATCATCACGTCAACAACGCGATGTATTTCAACTGGCTGATTGATGTGCTTGGGTATGATTTTATGACACGGCATGAACCTACTTATGTGAATGTGAAGTTTGATAAAGAGGTATTATATGGCAATGATATCGAGAGCTTCTATGAAGTTGTCGAGGATGACGAAGTCAAGACTCGACACGAGATCCGTCTTGGGGATCAGCTTGCGTGCGAAGCCAATATTTTATGGCAAAAAAGAAGTTGAATCGAAATTTTTTCGATCCAGCTTCTTTTTATTTGTTTGAATTCAATTTCTGTATGCAGAGTTTTATTCTTCCATAAATTGTTTCAATTCTTCTTTTGAAAGCTGAGCATTCAATGCAATCAACAATTTTAAACGCGCTTTTTGACTATTGATCCCGTTACAAAAGATTACACCATGCTGGGCCAATTCGACTCCGCCGCCGTGATAATCGTATACTGGTTCAGCGATCCCGTTGAAACAACGGGAAACCAATACGATGGGCAGCCCTTTTTCCAATAAATGATAAAATGGCGGCAACGTTTGCGGCGGCATATTTCCTGCTCCCAAGGCTTCGACTACTAGACCATCGACAGTGATACCTTGATCAAGTATTTCAAAGAAATCTCCCTGCATGCCAGCAAATACCTTAACGATTGGGATCATGGCATCGAAGCTGTCGATATCATACCGAGTTGTTTTAGGCAGCTCTTGTTTGAAAAGAATCTTTGATTTGGTTACTAAACCGATCGGTCCTAATGTTGGCGTTCTAAAGGTTGCCACATTGGTTGTGTGTGTTTTGGTCACATAACGAGCACTGTGGACTTCATCGTTCATAACGACGAGAACACCTTTGTCAACAGCATTTTCAGATGCGGCTACTCGGATGGCACATTCAAAGTTGTAGAGGCCGTCACTGCCCAGTTCATTGATGGAACGCATCGCGCCCGTTAAAATAATAGGCATTAAATCGCCAATTGTAATTTCTAGAAAATATGCTGTTTCCTCCAAAGTATCGGTTCCATGAGTGATGACGACACTGTCCAAACCTTCTTGTTTTGCTGCTTTGATCCGCTCCTTTAACTGGAACATTGTCTCAACAGTGATGTGGGGAGAAGGCAGGTTTGAAAAATCTTCCACGATCAATTCGATATCAGCGGGCAAACGTAATTCTTGTCCGGCTGCTAGTAATGGATTTTTTTTATCTGGTCGCACCGCACCGTCGGCATCTTGACTCATTGAGATCGTTCCGCCTGTATGTAAAATTAGAATCCGTTTCATCTTCATTACTCCATTCGTTATTAGCGCATTGTAGCTAATTTTTTGCTATGCTTATTGTATACTATGAAGCAGGAGGAGGCTAGGATACTATGATTCGAATTGGATTAACTTCTTTTAATGAACATAGCAGTTTGACTGGTAAAAAGACCTCTTCTCTATATGAGTATGCTGGTTATTTACCACTGGTAGAATTAGATACGAACTATTACGGTATTACTAGGAAAAGTTCTGTTGAAAACTGGCTGACACAAGTTCCAGAGGATTTTCGTTTTGTGGTGAAGCTATACGGCGGATTCACTGGTCAAGCCAAATGGCAGGATAGCTATTCCTCAATGGTGGAGATGCAGAAGCATTTTTTGGAAACTATGCAGCCAATGATCGAAAGTAAAAAGTTATTTTGCTTTTTAGCGCAATTTCCGGCACAATTTAAGTGTACGAAAGAAAACGTTGCTTATTTAGAAACACTGCGGGAATTGTTTGATGATTTGCCGCTGGCGATCGAGTTGCGAGATTATAGCTGGTATGCTAAAGAATTTGTCGAAAAAACTAAGCAACTAATGAAATCTTTGAATTTCAGTTTAGTAATGGTAGATGAACCGCAATTGCCAGATACAGTGCCGTTAGATACCACAGTGACAAATAAGAATTTCAGCCTTTTTCGTTTTCATGGAAGGAATCAGGCTTATTGGAATGACCGAACAGGCGACTGGCGTAAGAAACGAACACTGTATCGCTACAATGAAGCTGAGTTGAAGATATTAGGTGAAAAAATCCAGCGAGTTGCAAAAGAAACTGCTGAGGTCGGTGTCATTTTTAACAATAATTCCGGTGGGGATGCTGCGGATAACGCGATGCAGTTGAAAAAAATTTTAGCGTTGGATTATGAAGGATTAAATCCAAGTCAAATGGATCTATTTTAAATGAGGGAGACACATGATAAAAGCCATTTTTTTTGATATTGATGGAACCTTGATTACAGGTGATTCAAAAATATTAGATAGTACACGTGAAGCGATTCGTTTAGCCCAAAAGCAGGGGATTTTTTGCGGTGTTGCAACGGGTCGAGGCCCGGTGAAAATCGAAGAACGGATCGAACAAGTACCTCTGGATGTCTTTGTTATGTACAACGGACAGATGGTGTACACAAAGGAAAAGGATATTTATCTGCGTCCTTTTTCAGCTGAGACATTGCAGCGGATCGTTAATTTTGCGGATGATGAGCATCGCCAAATTATTTTTGGCGGGCGGCAACGAGTTGATGGCAGTCATTTGATGAAATGGTCGCAAAATTCTTTGCTGAAAAAAATTGCTGGCTGGATGCCTAGGTGGTTTCCTGTCAGACCGACACGCAGATTATTACAGTCCTTTAGTCCGAATCGTCAAAAAGGACGATATAAAAAGCTATCGATTTTACAGGAACCCATCTATCAATGTGTTCTTTTTAGTGCGGAAAACGAAGCCCAACGCTTACAGGAATTATTGCCGGACTGTTCCTTCCAGCGTTCCAACCCCTATTCTGTTGATATTGTTCCTAAAAATGGTTCGAAGTATCATGGAATCTTGGAATTTACTAAAGCTGCCGGAATCGCTCCAGAAGAGGTAATGGCCTTTGGTGATCATTACAATGACATTGAGATGATCCAGAAAGTCGGGATTGGAGTGGCGATGGGAAATGGGTTGCCTGAGGTCAAAGAACAGGCTGATTATGTGACCGCAACGAATGAAAAAGACGGCATTTACCAAGCATTAAAGCATTTTGAGATTATTTAATGGAGCGAATGACAATGAATGAACCTTACCAAATGGCACGCGAATTTCATGAGACGTTTTCACCGGCTCCTCCAGAGCAGCCAACAGCATTTTCCAAGGAACGCGGAAGTTTTCGTGCGGGTTTTAAGGCTGAAGAAATTGTGGAATTCTTATATGGAGTAGCTGAAGGTGATGAAGCGGAGTTTAATGATTTAGTGGAAAAACTCCACGAAAGCGTGGATCAGGCGAAGAAAAAAGTTTTAGCAAAAGGTGAAGAAATAGCTGATCCGCTGATTACAGAAGTCGATGCATTGACGGATTTGCTCTATTTTACTTATGGATCATTTGCGCTGATCGGTGTTGACCCTCAACCGATTTTTGAGATTGTTCATCGCGCAAATATGGGCAAGCTGTTTCCAGATGGCAAGCCCCGGTACCATCCTGTAACAAATAAGGTGATGAAGCCGGAAGACTGGCAAGACAAGTATGCTCCCGAGCCTTTAATCAAAGACGAAATAGATAAGCAAAAAGGAAAAGCCGCAGAGTAACGGCTTTTCCTTTTTAATACAATGTTTTAATCGAAAAAGGTGTAATACAGTGATCGTACAGCCAAACGTTCTTGTTCGCTGCGGATTGCGAAGATGATACTGCGTTCATCTGCACCTTGAGAAATCATTCGCAGGTTCACATTTTTGCGAGCTAGAGCCGCGGTACTGTCAGAAGTAGTGCCAGGTCTTTCACGCATTCCCTCACCTACGAGTGCGACCACTGAAAGGCCATGCTCGATTGACAACTGGTCAGGCTTGATCTTTTCTTCGATTTGTTTCATTAATTCTGCCTCGATATCCCGAGTCAATTGACGTTCACGTAAAATAATTGAGATATCATCGATTCCTGACGGCATATGTTCAAAACATATATTTAAATCCTCCAGTATTTGCAGAATCCGCCGAACGATCCCAACTTCTCGGTTCAACAGGTATTTGCCAACAGTTATTCCACAGAAGCCGCCGTCGCTGGCAACGCCTACGACTTCATTACGGTTTTCATTATCAAATGATTTTTTGATCAATGTCCCTTGGCAGTCCGGATTATTCGTATTTTTGATGATTACTGGTATCTGTGCCTTGAAGGCTGGCATCAGCGCTTCATCATGAAAGACAGTAAAACCGGCATAAGTCAATTCACGAATCTCACGATAGGTCGCGTATTCGATCAGTTCAGGATCGTGAATATATTTAGGACTGGCTGCGAAAATACCGTCCACATCCGTAAAGTTTTCGTACATATCGACCTGTAGCCCAGCTGCTACGATTGAACCGGTAATGTCTGAACCGCCTCGAGAAAAGGTACAAAGATGTCCATCAGTTGTATAGCCGAAGAACCCAGGGATAATTAATATTTCATCAGAATCGCGCCATTTATAGATCTTCTCATAGGATTCCTCTAAGATCCGGGCGTTTTGTGGTTCATTAGAAACAGTGATGCCGAGCTCTTTTGGATTGATGTAGCGGGCGTTTGTCCCGCTCTTGCAGAAACATGCAGCAACTAATTGCGCGTTCAAGTTTTCTCCGCTTGCTAAAAAGCTGTCTAAGGCATATGGATCCGCTTCATCATAATTTTCTTGAAGCTGCCGTAATTCAGCACTAAAGTTTTTTTCAATATTGTCATCGACCTGAAACTCTGCCGCAATCTCAGTATAACGAGCCACGATTTCACGGATCAATTCGTCAGTTTCATGTTTGTAGACAACAGCATTATAAAATTGAATCAATAAGTCGGTGACTTTTTTGTCTTTATTGGTTCGCTTTCCTGGAGCAGAAACCACCACGAAACGACGATCAGGGTCGTCAGTAACGATCGATAAGACTTTTTTTAGTTGTTCAGCCGAAGCTACCGAGCTTCCGCCAAATTTGATCACTTTCACTTTAATCACCTCTTATTTTAATGTGGCTTTAATATTATCTGAAAAGTCGTGCAATTTCAAGGGGATTCGGCGCATTCCCGAATAGAAAATTTAATAAAATTACAATTTTCTTAAATTTATAGTAATTGAAGCGGTCTCTAAAAAATGCTAGTATGAGGAGTGACTGTGCGGTAAACATTTCGTAGCGATTTGGAAACTAGCTAGTGAAGAGGAAAGTCTTTTGTGTTATAATCTACGTTAGATGTTTTCGCCAAAAAACAGATAATAGTGAACCATTAAATAAACTGAATCTTGATAGTTGAAAGGAAAATCATACATGGGAAGTAATGTAATCATAGGGATCGTTATCGGCTTAGTCATTTTGGCTGCCGTTTTATACTTGATTGGTTATCTGATGAAGAAAAAAAATCAAGAACGCTTAAAAGAACTTGATAAAAGGAAAGAAGCGTTATTCGATCTTCCTGTCGTGGAAGAAGTCGATGAAGTGAAAAAAATGCACCTTGTCGGCCAAAGTCAGAATACTTTCCGTGAATGGAACCAAAAATGGACAGATGTCTCGACGAAATCTTTCGCTGAATTGGAAAGCCAAATTTTTGAAGTTGAGAGTCAAAATGAAACCTTCCGTTTTATGAAAGGCAAATCAGCGATCGAAAGTGCTGAGCGCACGATGAGTGAGATGGAAGAAGAAGTTGAAGGTATTCGTGTCGGATTGAAGGAATTACGTGAGACAGAAGAACGCAACTCATTAGCCGTCCAACAGGCCTTAGATGTTTTTGAGGAATTGAAAAAGGATCTTAAGGAAAAGAAAGACAGCTTTGGACCTGCTTTGCCAGAGATTCAAAAACAAGTTAAAAATGTCGAAATCGAATTTACTCAATTTGTAACCTTGAATACTTCAGGTGATCCAATCGAAGCACGTGAAGTATTAGATGATGCAGAAAAGCATACTTACGAAGTGCAAGAAACAATGCAAAAAGTTCCTGAGATTTATGAAGATTTAGAAAAAACCTTCCCAAGCCAAATCGAAGAATTAGAGAAGACTTACAAGAAAATGATGGTAGACAATTTTGTTTTACCAGAAGATGATTTTGAAGAACGCTTAGATAAAGTTAAAAAACATGTTGAGCGTTCCCTAGAGGATCTAGAGAAAATCGAGCTTGGAACAGTTGAAACTGCCAACAAAGAAACGGCTGAGTTGATTGATGATTTGTATGCAGTATTAGAAAAAGAGTTTGAAGCGAAAAAATATGTTTTGACGAATCGCAAGACGATTGGAGAATATATCACCCATGCTTCTCACAACAACCATCAATTGATGGTTGAACTGGATCACACTTCTCAAAGCTACGCACTAAACAACAATGAATTAGGTCGTGCTCGCGGGTTCCAAACGGAGATCGAGGAGTTAGAACGTCGCAACCGCAACATGGAACCACAGATCGACAAACACGAACTCGCTTTTTCGGAAGTTCAAGTCTTTTACAAAGATGCATTTAAAGTCTTAGACGATATTGAAACAAAACAAGTAGAGATCGATGATGACTTGCATGATTTACGCAAAGGTGAAAAAGAAGCCTCTGAAAAAATCGAGAAATATGAATTCCGTTTACGTAACTTGAAACGTTATGTAGAGCAGCAACGTTTGCCTGGTTTGCCAGGTGATTACTTAGAGTTCTTCTTTGTGGCAACGGATCGTGTGGAAGAGTTAAGCAAATCATTGAATAAGATCCGCATTAACATGCAGGATATCAATAAATTAGTCAGCCTTTGTGATGAAGACATGGAGATGTTGGATCAAAAGACTTATGATTTAGTCGATGCAGCAGCATTAACAGAACAAATGATGCAATATGCGAATCGTTACCGTCATACCCATCCTGAGATCAAGGCTGCGATCGAAAACAGTTTAGAATTGTTCAATAAAGAATATCGTTACCAAGATGCATTGGATGAAATCGGTACGGCTTTAGAGCGAGTTGAGCCAGGGGCGTTCAAACGAATCGAAGATTTCTATTTTAATAACCGAGATTTAGTATAAGTCGAGCGATATGCTCGGCTTTTTCTTTTGCTAGTTGCTGTAATTGTAGTTTATATGAGTGTGAGCGCACTCTATTTTTTTGTGGTATTCGAAACATACTATATAACGAAATGGTATACACTGGGAAGAACCCTTCTCCTAAATGAGTTCATAGAAAGTAGCAAGTTATTAGTAGTGATAGTTTATGAAACTCTTCTTATTTGTAAGGATTACTTGAAGTGTAATAGCATTCTCGCTATAATAGGAAAGAATTTTTGAAGGAAGGTCAGAGAATGATTTATTTTGATAACAGTGCGACGACGGCAATTTATCCATCAGCACTTGATACATATGTAAAAACCAGTCAACGCATCATGGGGAATCCCTCAAGCTTGCATGACTTAGGAACACAAGCGAACCGCTTACTGCAGCAAGCGCGGAAACAGATCGCAGAATTATTGGATGTGCAAGCCGATGAAATCTTTTTTACCAGCGGCGGTACAGAAGGCGATAACTGGGTGATAAAAGGTACAGCCATTGCAAAGCGGGAGTATGGAAACCATATCATCATTTCTAGTGTAGAACATCCAGCAGTCAGTCGCACGGCAGCCCAGTTGAAAGAACTTGGTTTTGAAGTCAGCGTTGCGCCCGTGGACAGTAACGGCTTTGTCCAAGTCGATAAATTGGCCGAGTTGATTCGTCCTGAAACGATCTTGGTTTCTGTTATGGGAGTCAATAATGAGATGGGAGCAATCCAACCGATTGAAGCTATCGGTGAAGTTTTGGAAAACTATCCAACCATTCACTTTCACGTAGATGCTGTACAGGCGATTGGAAAAGTGGAACAAGCAAAATGGTTAACGCCTCGAGTCGATTTTGCGACGTTTTCCGCTCATAAGTTCCATGGGCCGCGCGGCGTCGGCTTTATCTATTGGAAAGCTGGCAAAAAGTTGGCACCACTATTAACTGGCGGCGGACAGGAAAACGGACAACGGGCAACAACCGAAAATCTTCCAGCGATCGTTGCTATGAGTCGGGCGTTGCGGCTGCACATCGAGAAAAAAGCCGAACGCCCAAACCATACGGCAGTCATTCGCCAATATTTAAAGGAAGCTTTAGCGACCTATGATAAAGTAACAATCTTCTCTGGTGACGAAAACTTTGCCCCTCATATTTTAACTTTTGGGATCAAAGGAATACGGGGAGAAGTATTAGTTCACGCTTTAGAGGAAAAACAGATTTTCGTCTCAACTACGAGTGCTTGTTCTAGTCGAAAAAAAGTGGACAGTTCAACGCTGCACTCGATGAATGTACCTCATGAAATCGCGACAACAGCTGTGCGTGTCAGCTTAGATGAAGCGAATACGATGGCAGAGGCAGAGCAATTTATGGTGGTATTCAATCATCTTTACGAAAGATTTTCGAAAATTAATTAAAGGAGAATGATCGTGCAATATACAGAAATTATGGTGCGTTACGGTGAACTATCGACGAAAGGCAAAAATCGTCGTAGCTTTATCATGCGTTTAGCACAAAATGTACGTGGGGCATTAGCAGAGTTTCCTAATCTAAAGATTCAAGCGGATCGTGATCGGATGCATATTTTACTAAATGGCGAAGACAGCAGCTTAGTTTTACCGAAACTAAAAAAAGTTTTTGGAATTCAAACTTTTTCACCGAGTATTCGAGTGGAAAAAAATCTGGATGCCTTAAAACAGATGACGCAGCAAATTATGAAAGAAATTTATACAGGAAAAGAAACGTTTAAAATCACGGCAAAACGCAGTGACCATAGCTTTGAGTTAGATAGTCATGGTATCCAGCAATTTCTAGGGGATGCAGTGATGGATGTTTGCCCAGAAATCCAGGCCCAGATGAAACGTCCAGATATCAATCTACGCGTTGAGATTCGCCGTGACAGTGCCTATCTGTCTTATGAAACAATCAAGGGTGCCGGTGGATTGCCTGTTGGCACGAGCGGACGCGGAATGCTGATGCTGTCTGGCGGGATCGATTCTCCGGTGGCTGGCTATTTAGCGATGAAACGAGGAGTGGAGATCGAAGCGGTTCACTTTGCGAGCCCTCCTTATACTAGTGAACAAGCGTTACAAAAAGCGAAAGACCTAACAGAAAAATTGACACCCTATGTGGGTGGCATTCAATTTATCGAAGTACCTTTCACAGAGATTCAAGAGGAAATCAAAGCCCATAGTCCGCAAGGCTATTGGATGACATTGACACGTCGGATGATGCTGCGTTTGACAGATGCGATTCGTGAAATGCGCCATGGGTTAGTGATCATTAATGGAGAGTCACTTGGGCAAGTAGCATCACAAACCTTACATAGTATGGTAGCTATCAATGAGGTGACAACAACGCCGATCATTCGTCCAGTTGTAACGATGGATAAAACCGAAATTATCGAATTGGCCGAAAAAATCGATACCTTTGAGTTAGCAATTCAGCCCTTTGAAGATTGCTGTACAATTTTTGCGCCACCTCAACCGAAGACGCGGCCAAAACTAGAAAAAGTTTTGGAACTAGAAGAGCGCTTCGACATCGAAGGATTGATGGCTCGTTGCTTAGCTGGATTGAAGATTGAAGAAATCACTCCTGCTAAGGTAGAAAAGAATACAGAATTTGCAGACTTTTTATAGAAATTTGAGCGAGAAAGGACACTTTCTTGCTCTTTTTTTGCAAAAGATTGTTATTGCTTTTTTTACATGTTAGAATTATTTATGTGAAGTGTTTAACAAAGAGTGTGTCAAACTAATTAGAAAAAATTATTACACTAAAACGAACAAGGATGCCAGTTTCCCTTCCTACTTTAGCAGGTTAGAGGAATGGTATACGGCGTGAGAATCAACCTAATTTTTGAAAAAAATTATTACATTAAAACGAACAAGGAGTACGATCATGGAACGGATCATTCAAAAGCCACAGTTATCGAAAGCAACAACTAAAAGATTATCTTTGTATTTGCGTTGTTTGAAAGGATTAGAAAAAAATGGGGTTACCCGCATCAAATCTTCCGAGCTTAGTAAAATGACTCAAGTCGGGTCTGCGACGATTCGTCGTGATTTCTCTCACTTTGGTGAACTTGGGCGCAGTGGATACGGTTATGATGTCAATGACTTGATTAAGGTTTTTAGTGATATGCTGGAAACAAAGGAAGAAAAAAGGATCGCTTTAATTGGTTGCGGTAATTTAGGGCAAGCACTTTTGAACAACAACTTTCGCCGCAATGAAAATTTGAATATTGTTTGTGCTTTTGATAATGATCCCGAAAAGGTCGGCAAAGAACTTTGTGGTTATCATATCTATTCGATTGATGAAATAAATGATGTGTTAGCTAAAGAAAATATCACGGTTGCGATTTCAACTGTCCCGAGTCAAAATGCTCAAGAGGCGATTGATCAAGTGGTGGCTAACGGCATTACAGCTATTTTAAATTTTGCTCCAGATCCGTTGAAAGTACCTGAGAATGTCCATGTTCATTATATTGATTTGACCTCAGAATTGCAGACATTGATTTACTTTGACAGACAGTAGGGCTTTACAAGTTTCTGACTTCATTGTAGAATGAGTCAGACGATGATCAAGAGGAGTACATGAGCAACAAAGTAGTAGAGAGAAGATGCCTGGCTGAAACATTTTCACTTTGACTCATGGAAGGTAGCTTGGGAGTTCTGCGATCTGAAGTAAGTAGGAACGCACGGCACATGACCGTTATACATGTTTGAGCGGCAGATTATTTCTGCAATTTAGGTGGTACCGCGTATTTTACGTCCTAGAACACAATTGTGTTTTAGGGCTTTTTTGCGAGTCAGGCTTTTTGCAGTTTGTCATGCTTGAAACTTAATAATAGTTTTTTACAAATTAGTGTACAGCCAATTTAGCCTGATCGTATGCGTACGAAGATAGATTCATTTTTCAGTTTTTTTGGAAAATGATTTCATCTACTATGAGCTAGCTGTCAGTTCTGTTTTTGTACTTTGAGTCGACTGCGGGCTTTATCGTGACTAAAAAAATCGTATGCGATGACAATCAAGGTTATTTCTCGAAATTTTCGAAAAATAGTCTTTTGTGCAGGAATTTGCCCCGATTTGTTTCATCTAAAGAAAATTTGTATCGAAGTTTTATTCATTAATTTTAGGAGGAACCAATATGACTGAAAATTTACCAACAAAGTTCAATCCGCAAGAAGTTGAAGCGGGACGCTACCAAAAATGGCTAGATCAAGATTTATTCAAACCATCAGAGGATAAACAAGCTAAACCTTATTCGATTGTTATTCCGCCACCAAACGTAACTGGAAAACTACACTTAGGCCATGCATGGGATACAACGTTACAAGATATGATCATCCGTCAAAAACGGATGCAGGGCTTTGACACTTTATGGCTACCTGGGATGGACCACGCGGGTATCGCAACACAAGCAAAAGTTGAAGAAAAATTAAGAGAACAAGGTATTTCCCGTTATGATCTTGGTCGTGAAAAATTTGTCGATCAAGTTTGGGAATGGAAAGAAGAATACGCTGGACATATTCGTGAGCAATGGGCGAAGCTAGGTTTATCTCTTGATTATAGCCGTGAACGCTTCACGCTTGATGATGGATTGTCTGATGCGGTTCGCAAAGTTTTTGTTTCTTTATACGAAAAAGATTTGATCTATCGTGGAGAATACATCATCAACTGGGACCCGCAAGCAAAAACGGCGTTATCTGATATTGAAGTGATCCATAAAGATTTAGAGGGTGCCTTTTATCATGTTTCTTACCCGTTAACTGACGGCAGCGGCGTGTTGGAAATTGCGACAACTCGTCCAGAAACCATGCTAGGGGATACTGCAATTGCTGTACATCCTGATGATGAGCGTTATCAAGATTTAGTCGGTAAAACAGTGATTTTACCATTAGTTGAAAAAGAGATTCCGATTATTGCGGATAGTTATGTAGAACGTGAATTTGGAACAGGGGCGGTAAAAATTACACCAGCCCATGACCCGAATGATTTTGAGGTTGGTAATCGTCATAACTTACCGCGGGTCAATGTAATGAACGCAGATGGAAGTATGAATGAACTAGCCGGCAAATATGCAGGAATGGATCGTTTTGAAGCGCGTAAAGCGATTGTTGCCGATTTGAAAGAAATCGGTCGTCTGATCAAGGTTGAAAAAATGGTTCACAGCGTTGGGCATTCAGAACGTACTGGCGTTGTTGTAGAACCGCGTTTATCGACTCAATGGTTTGTTAAGATGGGGCCGCTAGCTGATCAAGCAGTAAAAAATCAAGATACGGATAACGCGGTGGAATTCTTCCCGCCACGTTTCAACAACACATTTATGACCTGGATGGAAAATGTTCACGATTGGGTAATCTCTCGTCAATTATGGTGGGGCCATCGTATTCCAGCTTGGTATCATAAAGAAACCGGCGAAATGTATGTGGGCATGGAAGCTCCTGTTGACAGTGAAAATTGGGAGCAGGATCCAGATGTATTGGACACATGGTTCAGTTCGGCGTTGTGGCCATTTTCTACAATGGGCTGGCCGGATGAAGACAGCGAAGACTACAAACGCTATTTCCCAACCAGCACGTTAGTTACTGGTTACGATATTATCTTCTTCTGGGTTAGCCGAATGATCTTCCAAAGCTTGGAATTTACAGATGAACGTCCATTTAAAAATGTTTTGATTCACGGTTTGATCCGTGACGAGCAAGGTCGCAAGATGAGTAAATCATTAGGCAATGGGATTGATCCTATGGATGTCATTGAAAAATACGGCGCCGACGCATTACGCTGGTTCTTATCAACCGGTTCTGCACCTGGTCAAGACGTGCGTTTCAGTTATGAAAAAATGGACGCTGCTTGGAACTTTATTAATAAAATCTGGAATGCCTCTCGTTTCGTAATCATGAATGTTGAAGGCTTTACAGCTGAGGATATTGACTTCTCTGGTGAGAAAACAGTGGCAGATCGTTGGATCTTGACGCGCTTGAATGAAACCATTGAAAAAGTGACGAACCTATTTGATCAATTCGAGTTTGGTGAAGCTGGGCGTCAATTGTACAACTTCATGTGGGATGACTTCTGTGACTGGTACATTGAAATGAGTAAAGAAATTCTTTATGGGGAAGATGAAGCGGCTCAACAAACGACAAAGAGTATCTTAGTTTATGTATTGGACCAAACCTTGCGCCTATTACATCCGATCATGCCATTTGTGACAGAAGAAATTTGGGCGAAGATTCCTCATACTGGCGAATCATTAGTTGTTGCAGATTATCCAGTGGTTCATCCAGAAAACAATGATGAAACAGCTGCAAAAGGAATGGAAGTTTTGAAAGAGCTGATTCGTTCGGTTCGGAATATTCGGGCTGAAGTAAATACGCCGCTTTCAAAACCGATCACTTTATTGATTAAAACGAATGATGCAAAAGTCGATGAATTCTTAATCGAAAACACCAGCTACATCGAACGCTTCTGTAATCCAGAAAAATTGGTGATTGCAAGCGACATTACAGCACCTGATTTGGCGATGTCTGCTGTATTGACTGGTGCAGAGATCTATCTGCCATTAGCTGGCTTGATCAACATTGAAGAAGAGATCAAACGTCTTGAAAAAGAATTAGCAAAATGGAACGGCGAAGTGAAACGCGTTCAAGGGAAATTAGCAAATGAACGCTTCGTGGCAAATGCACCTGAGAACGTAGTAGCTGAAGAACGGGCGAAAGAAAAAGATTATTTAGAAAAACAAGCGGCTGTCCAAGAACGGATCGAAAGCTTGCGGACAATCTCTTAAAATATTCAAACGAAATAATGGATGTGACTTTACCATGGTCGCGTCCATTTTTTTGACGAGTATGAGAAATGAGAGTAGTAATAGTTAAGAGTTTTTCGTTTTTTAAAAGATTTAGTCTGTGCTGCACAATCTTTCTTTGAGAAATTTTGCTATACTAGAGGCATGCAAAAAATGAGATAAATGAGGCGAATAATGTTGACGATAAAAGAAGCAGTCGCTTGGATCCATAGTCGGAAAAAATTTGGGTCACGCCCAGGTTTAGATCGTATCCAAGCTTTATTGAATAAAGTACAGAATCCTGAAAAAAAAGTTCCAGTGATCCATATTGCCGGAACAAATGGGAAAGGGTCGACGGTTGCCTATTTACGCAGTATCTTAATCGAAGCGGGTGTTACTGTCGGCAGTTTTACATCTCCTTATGTTGAAGAGTTCAACGAGCGAATCGCGATTGATGGAAAGCCGATCCCAGACAGTCAATTGATTCATTACGTAGAAAAATATCAGCCGATCGTTGACGAACTTGACCAAGACCCAGAAATCAGCGGCATCACAGAATTTGAGATTCTGACGGCGATCATGCTGGATTATTTTGCAACAGAGCAGGTCGACGTTGCGATCGTTGAAGTTGGTTTAGGTGGCTTGCTGGATTCAACCAATGTGGTCGAACCAATCTTGACTGCGATCACAACAATTGGCTACGATCATATGGATGTTTTAGGCGATACCTTAAATGAAATTGCACAGCAAAAGGCCGGAATTATAAAACAAAATACTCCTGTAGTTACAGGAAAAATTACCAAGGGACCACTAATCGAGATCGTTGAGAAAGCGGCTGCTGAAACAGCTAAAATCTACCGTTATGGCGAAGAGTATCAAGTAGATTATTTGCGCCCTGATGCAAATTGGGGTGAATTGTTCAGCTTTACGGATTCAGCAGGGAAGCTCTCTTCATTGAAGGTTCCGCTATTAGGCCGTCATCAGGTAGAAAATGCCGGAGTTGCGATTGAATTATATCATCTATACTGTGAGCAAAAGGGCTTGCCTTTTGAAGAAAAAACCATTCAGAAGGGATTAGCGAAAGCGCAATGGCCCGCTCGGATGGAAAAAATTAGCGAAGAACCATTGATCGTGATGGATGGAGCGCATAACGGGCACGCCATCAAACGCTTAGTAGAAAATATGAAACGTGAATTCCGCGACTATAATATAAAGATTCTTTTTTCCGCGTTGGAAACGAAGGATGTCGATAAGATGTTAGCGATGCTATCAGAAATTCCCAACGCGCACATTTACTTAACAACCTTTGAATATCCGAAGGCGCTGAATCTAAGTCGCTTTGATCATTTAGACAGCCGCTTTGAGGTTGTCTCTCTATGGCAATTTGGTCTTGGAGAGCTGTTGGAGGATATGGGGGCAGATGATTTACTATTAATTACGGGATCATTGTACTTCGTTTCTGAAGTACGTCAATTATTATTAACCTTAGGAGGTACAGATGAAAAAAGTTAAGGGAATCATTTTCGATATGGACGGCTTGCTGTTTGACACGGAATCAATTTATTGTGAAGCAAATTTAGTGGTAGCGGAGAAATACAATCTGCCTTTCACTAAAGAGATTTATGCGAAATACATTGGTATCTCAGATGAAGAGGTCTGGGCAGATATGCATAAGATCTTTGCGGATCATGGTGAAGAGACGGTTCAAAAGTTTATCGACGAGAGCTGGGGCATGGCTCACGACCGCTTCAAAACCGGCGAAGTCGACTTGAAACCGGGAGTTCATGAGCTGTTAGCGTATCTAGAGGATAATAATATTCCGCGGGTATTAGCCTCCAGCAATGTACGTCCTGTGATTGAGATTTTATTAGAGCATGCGGGGATTCGTGACAAATTCTCTGATATTATTTCAGCTGAAGATGTAAAATTTGCGAAACCAGATCCAGAGATCTTTGTGATTGCAGCGGATCGTTTAGGAATTAATCCTGCGGATGGTTTAGTGTTAGAGGATTCAAAAAATGGGATTCTAGCCGCTGAAGGGGCAGGTGTTCCAGTAGTAATGGTACCAGATATTTTACCGCCGACTGAAGATTTGAAGGAAAAGACAGAAGCCGTTTTCACCTCTCTGCATGAAGTGATCAACTATTTAGAAGCATAAAAAAGCAACTCCTTTGCGTACTTTAGATAAAAGCAGCAAAGGAGTTTTTTTATGGAGAAAAGTTTGTTATTACAGGAGCTGCCTGAAAGCTCATGGCCACGGGAACGCTTACTAAGAGAAGGCGAAAAACATTTATCAGATCAAGAATTATTGGCAATTATTTTGCGAAGTGGAACACGACAGCAAAATGTCATGGAGCTGGCCGGCAGCATCTTACGGGAATACCCGGCATTGTATGATTTAAAACACGCGACATTACAGGAGCTTCAGCAATTTAAAGGAATCGGTGAGACTAGGGCGATTGAATTAAAGGCGATGATGGAATTCGGGTATCGGATCAATCGAGCTTTGCAGCCAAAGATGGGGAAAATCCAATCGAGTCTTTCATTGGGACAGTTTCTGATCACAGAATTGAAGGATTATCAACAGGAGCATTTAGTAGCCTTCTTCTTGAATACTAAAAATGAAATCATTTTGCAAAAAACAATCTTTATCGGATCATTGAACCAATCGATCGCACATCCACGTGAAATATTTCGGGAAGCGGTGCGGATCAGTGCAGCACGAGTGGTCCTAGGGCATAACCATCCATCGGGAAATCCGACGCCTTCGCAAAATGATTTAGATTTTACTGAGCGTGTTCGGGAGTGCGGAGCGATGATGGGAATTGAGTTATTAGACCATATTATTGTCGGAGAAACCAAATATTTCAGTTTACGTGAAGAAAAGTACTTAAAGTAGCAATTGAAAACCCTTGCGCATAGAATAACTACAGTGGTAAACTATTATTGTAATTTTGTTTGAGTTGCGAGTTGGTATACATATGTTTTCCTTTTCGTAAGCTGGCAATGTTACACATACTTAATAAGTGCTTAGGCACGAGGAGGATTTTATTCATGGAAAACGGAACAGTAAAATGGTTTAACGCAGAAAAAGGTTTTGGCTTCATCACTCGTGAAGATGGCAGCGATGTATTCGTACACTTCTCAGCTATCCAAGGCGACGGCTTCAAAACATTAGAAGAAGGACAAGCAGTAACTTTCGATGTTGAAGAAAGCGATCGCGGACCTCAAGCAGCTAACGTGAATAAGCAATAATATGACAAAGCCTTAGAGATTTTTCTCTAAGGCTTTTTTAGTGGAATCAAAGTGTAGCAGTTTTTTTCCGCAGATGATCAGTCCGTCATTGATAATTGGAAAAAGCGATCTTCTTCCAAATTGTCGGTATGATTGGCATTATTAATAGCCAGAGCCGCTTTTCCGATGCAGTATTGCCAAAAGAAATCAAAAAGTAGCCCTTTGTTCTTTTCAGATTGAATCGCGGCAAAGCTTTCTCTCGTTACTTGCTTGACTAATTGAATTGTGTCAGAATCCTGAAGGAAAAAGCGATGAAACTCATCTGGATAATCCATCGCGTAATTTGTGATCGCCGTTGATAGTGCTTGCAGCGTTTTTGGTTCCTGATCCTCTAAAAAATCAGTGTATTTCACTAAGATCCGATTGGTCAAAACGGACTTCAGTTCAGCCAGATTGGTAAATTCACGATAGATCGGTTGAGTCGAGCAAGCGATGTGTTGTGCGATATTACGGGCATGAAATTTTTTGAAGCCTTCATTGATAATCAGCTGATAAGCGCCGTCGATGATGTGGCTTCGTTGAACGCGTTGTGTTCTTACCATAATTTATCTTCCTTTATTCTAGATTAAATAAATCATAAAATAACTAAAGTTAGTTATTATTTATTTCTAACTAACCTTCATTGTGCAAATAAACGGATTAATTGTCAATCGATTTTTTGAGAATTTCAGAAAAATAATATTTTTTTTTGCAAAAAAATCGCTAGTTATTTTCATTAATCAAAAATAATAGGGATTTTATCCAAAAAAACATCTATCTGAGGAATCAGATAGATGTTTTGCTTAATTATCAGGTGTCATGATCATTGGTAAGATCATTGGATGACGTTCCGTTTGATCAAAGAGGAATGGTTGCAGAGCGGCGACCATTGCATTTTTTAGTTTTGCTTCGGTACAGCCTGCTTCATTCAATGCTTCTCGCAATGCGTGGAATAAAATCCGTTGGCCTTCATTGATCATTTCACCAGATTCACGCATATAGACAAATCCGCGAGATAAAATGTCTGGACCAGCTAGGATTTCTTTCTTCTCGATATCGACAGTTGCTACAGAAAGGACCAAGCCTTCTTCCGAAAGAATTCGGCGATCACGCAAAACGACATTTCCGATATCGCCGATTCCACTGCCGTCGACATAGACGTCGCTGGCATTAAAATGACCAGCACGGCGCGCACTATCAGCGGTTAAAGCAAGCATATCGCCATTTTCCATAATGAAGCAATTTTCTTCAGGAACACCGGTATCTTGTGCCAAACCTGTATGGATCTTCAACATACGAAATTCCCCATGGATCGGAACAAAGTATTTCGGTTTCATCAAGCGCAGCATTAACTTTTGTTCCTGTTGACTTCCGTGTCCAGAAGTGTGGATGTTATTGACTTTCCCATGAATCACTTCTGCACCGGCTTCAGAGAGCAAGTTGATCAGATGATTGACACTGGTTGTATTTCCAGGGATCGGCGAACTTGAGAAGATCACGGTATCATCTGGTTGAATTTGGATTTGACGGTGGGTACCATTCGCAATCCGAGAAAGGGCAGCCATTGGTTCACCCTGTGATCCGGTACATAA
Organism: Enterococcus sp.; assembly: GCF_032555305.1. GTDB lineage: Bacteria > Bacillota > Bacilli > Lactobacillales > Enterococcaceae > Enterococcus_A. The sequence goes on along the minus strand of NZ_JAWGOQ010000027.1, from coordinate 26,745 downwards.
AATCATCAATTCGTTTGCAGGCAAATTGTTGATTTCATGAGCATCTACGAATGTTCCATCTGGAACAGTGATGTAGCCCAATTTTTGACCGTTGACGATCGCATTCTCCATGCTACGTCCAAATACCGCGATTTTCCGTCCAGTGGCAACAGCGGCCGAAGCAGCTTGCTGCAAACGAGAAATGTTGGATGCGAAGGTCGCGAAAATGATCCGTCCTTCAACTTTTTCAACAATCCGCAAGATCGATTGGCCAATCGTTTGCTCAGATTTAGTGAATGTCGGCACTTCCGCGTTGGTACTATCAGAAAGTAAACACAGCACGCCTTCTTCACCAAGTTTAGCCATCCGGTGTAAGTTCGCTGGCTGACCAACAGGAGTAAAGTCGAATTTGAAGTCGCCAGTTTCCACGATGTTGCCAGAAGGAGTTTTAACGACAACACCTAATGGATCGGGAATACTGTGAGTGGTACGGAAAAAGCTAACGGATGTTTTGCGGAAACGAATGACCGAGTCTTCATCAATCTCGTGCAGCTCTGCATCCCGCAATAAACCGTGCTCATCCAATTTGTTTTTGATCAGGGCTAATGCTAAAGCTCCTGCATAAACTGGGATATTGGCTTGTTTCAGTAAGTAAGGGACACCGCCGATATGATCTTCGTGTCCGTGTGTGATGACTAACGCTTTGACTTTGTTGATGTTTTGGACAACATAACTAAAATCGGGAATGACATAATCAATACCTAAAAGATCATCTTCCGGAAATTTTATTCCGGCATCAATGATGATGATCTCGTCTTGGAATTGAACCCCATACATATTTTTTCCGATTTCGCCCAATCCACCAATGGCAAAGACACCAGTTTCATTGTTTTTTAGCGAAAGTTTCATGCTAGAACTCCATTAACTTGAAGTCGGCATTTTCTTTTTCATATTCTAAATGATTGCCTTCTAAAAGTTGGATGTATTCCACGTTATATGGGGTGTTCTCGCGTAATAGGTTGTGAACCATTTCTTCATTCTCTGCTTCCACATACAATGATTGTGTTTGCTCACGTTTTGGGTTCCGTTCTTTGGTTTCTTGATAATAAACTTTGTAAATCATGAATCTATCTCCTTTATTTGCTTTATAGCAATTTTTTCCACGACAAAATGAGGGGCTGCTGCCGCCTATTTTTTTATACTCAACGTCTTAGCCTGTGCGAAAGCGTTGAGAAGAAGCCTCGTCTTTGCTTCTTGCTTGAAAAAACAATTTCACCGTTCTTTGGGTTGTTCTTACAACAATTACCTGTAGTTTATCACAGAATAAATAAGAAGTATAGAAACTAGGAAGTGAAATGAGGATTCCTTAGAAAATTTCTGAAAGTCTAAAAAACAAAAATAAAAAAACAAATTAGGAAGCAGGCAGAAGTAAATAATTTATGCTATATTGGAGTCATTACGGTATAGAGAGAGGCGAGAAAATGAAGTTGATGTTGCGGTATACATTGCGTTACAAAAAGCTATTATTGTTTGATTTCATCAGTGTTTTTGGATTTATCTTGATTGAGTTGGGGCTGCCAACGATTTTGGCGATGATGATTGACAAGGGGATTGGAAATAACGATTTCACTTATGTGCAGAAGATGGGGATCTTAATGATTGCGATCACTGTGGTTGGGATCATTATGAGTATTTCATTGCGTTACTTCAGTTCTCAAATTACCTCTCGAATGGTCGCGGCGATTCGCGATGATCTTTTTGAAAAGGTTCAAACTTTTTCTCATTCGGAGTATGAACAGATCGGTGTCCCATCACTGATTACCAGAGCAACAAATGATGCCTATCAAATTATGCTGTTTATGCAAAATATCTTGACTACAGGCTTTATGACCCCAATGATGTTTGGGATGAGTTTATATCTGATTATACGAACTAGTCCTGGTTTAGGAATGTATGTTTTGTTAGCATTGCCGATATTATTATTAGCGGTTATCTTAATCGCAAAATATTCAGAACCACTATCTACCAAACAGCAAAACAATTTGGATGATATCAATGGGATCTTACGAGAAAATCTTTCAGGCTTGCGTGTGATTCGTGCCTTTGTTAATGAGAAGTTTGAAGAGCTGCGGTTTCGTGTAGTGAACGACGCTTATACGAATAGTTCGAAAAGTCTATTTCATTTGATGGCCGTTGCACAGCCGGGCTTTTTCTTTCTATTTAATATTGTCATGGTCCTGATCATTTGGAACGGGACCATTCAGATTGATCAGGGATCTCTGGAAGTCGGAACGTTGATCGCCTTCATTGAGTATATCTTCCATGCGCTGTTTTCTTTCATGTTGTTTGCGACAGTCTTTATGATGTATCCGCGGGCGAATGTTTCAGCGGAACGGATTCAAGAGGTATTTGATATGGATCCATTAATCAAGGATAATCCTGAAAAAAAAGCAGTACCAACGGAAAAAAGTTCATTGGAATTTCGGAATGTGACCTTTGCTTATCCCGGTCATTCAGAAAGCCCAGTAATTCGCAATGTCAGCTTTACAGCAAAGCCTGGTGAAACGGTGGCATTTATCGGGAGTACGGGTTCGGGAAAATCAACGTTGATCCAATTGATTCCTCGCTTCTATGATGTGACAGAAGGACAGGTTTTGGTCGACGGACTTGATGTGCGAGACTATCGCTTAAAGGATCTGCGAGAAAAAATCGGATATATCCCGCAAAAGGCTCAACTTTTTACAGGTACAATCGAGGAAAATTTGCGCTACGGGAAAAAGGATGCCACACAGGCTGAGATGGAGCAGGCGGCTGAAATTGCACAGGCTGCAGAATTTATCTCGCAAAAGCCGAATGGCTATCAGGAAGAATTAGCAGAGGGCGGAAGTAACTTCTCTGGTGGACAGAAGCAACGATTGGCGATTGCCCGGGCGGTAATTCGTCGTCCAGAGATTTATATTTTTGATGACAGCTTTTCTGCATTGGACTATCAAACAGATGCGAAGCTGCGAGCTCGGTTGAAGAAAGAAACAACTGAATCTGCCGTGCTGATCGTCGCTCAGCGAGTAGGAACGATTATGCACGCGGATAAAATCGTTGTTTTAAATGAAGGAGACGTCGTGGGTATCGGAACGCACCATGAGCTGTTGGAAAAATGTCCGATTTATTACGATATTGCTGCTTCGCAATTATCGAAGGAGGAATTGGCATGAGAAAAAGCATTTCTTCTTTAAAACGTTTAATGCATTATATTAATCCATACAAAAAATCTTTTATTATTGTGCTGATACTCGCGGTGGCAACCTTAGTTTTAGGAACATGGATGCCTTATCTAACAGGTCTGCCAACTACGGAAGTCAGTAAAAATATCGCACAAGGTGAAGGAATCAATTTCGACTATGTTTTCAAGTGGTTGATTGTGATCGTGATTGTCGGCATTGCTTATTGCGGCACCCAGCTCGGAACAGGCTGGTTGATGGCTAACGTTGTACAATCAGCGATGCGAGATTTGCGGGAGGATATTGAAGCCAAAATTAATCGTTTGCCGGTATCGTATTTTGACCGCAATCAACAGGGAAATATTTTGTCTCGTGTGACGAATGACGTGGATGCAGTCAGCAATGCGATGCAGCAGGCGATCATCAAATCAATCAATGCGGTTTTAGGGATTTTATTAGCAGTCGCGATGATGTTCTATATCAATCCAATGATGGCTTTGATATCAATGATCATGATTCCACTATCAATTATCATCACGCGAAAAATCGTCCAAGTTTCGCAAAAGGATTTCCAGGGAATGCAGAACTCACTGGGAGAATTGAACGGGTATGTACAAGAAAATATGACGGGCTTCAGTGTTCTGAAGCTGTACGGACGAGAAAAAGAAACATTAGCCGGCTTCAGCGCGGTTAATCACGAATTGCGTCGTTTTGGCTTTCGGGCAGCGTTTGTTTCAAGCTTGATGCAGCCGTTGGTTCAGTTGACTGCTTACGCAACATACATTGCGATGGCAATCTTAGGTAGCTGGAACGTGATTCATGGTGTGATTTTGGTCGGTCAGCTGCAGGCCTTCATTCAATATATTTGGCAAGTTAGTCAGCCAATGGGAGAAATCACTCAGTTGTCCTCAATGATCCAAAGTGCTTCAGCATCTGCTAAACGGGTGTTTGAAATCTTGGATGAACCCGAAGAAGTATTAAATGAAAAGGATCTGCCATTACCAGAACCAGTACAGGGAAATGTGGTCTTTGATCATGTTCAATTCAGTTATGATCCAAAGAAACCATTGATCGAGGATTTAAGCTTTGAAGTCAAGGCTGGGGAAACCGTGGCGATCGTTGGTCCTACGGGCGCTGGTAAAACAACCTTGATCAATTTATTGATGCGCTTTTATGATATTAATAGTGGCAGAATTTTGATCGATGGAGTAAATACCCAAGAAATGAATCGTTCGGATGTCCGCTCTTTGTTTGGTATGGTTTTACAGGATGCATGGTTGTACGAAGGGACGATCGGCGATAATATCCGCTTTGGACGTTTAGACGCAACCGATTATGAAGTTGTTGATGCCGCGAAGACTGCGAATGTCGACCACTTTATTCGAACAATGCCGGGTGGTTATGAGATGGAGATCAATTCTGAAGGCGACAATGTTTCTCTCGGTCAGAAGCAGTTACTGACGATTGCCCGGGCAATTATTTCCGATCCTAAGATCCTGATTTTAGATGAAGCCACTAGTTCGGTAGATACACGGCTAGAAGGTCTGATTCAAAAGGCGATGGATCGTGTCATGGAAGGACGCACCAGCTTCGTGATTGCCCACCGTTTATCTACGATTCGTGACGCCGATCATATCTTAGTTATGAAAAACGGGCAAATCATCGAACATGGTACTCACAATGAATTATTAGCGCAAGGCGGATTCTACGAACAGCTATACAATAGTCAATTTATGGAAGAAGCGGAATAAAGGATTTAAGGCGGCACTAGCTAGTGCTGCCTTTTTGAGTATCACTTTTTTTGATTTGTATTCTGCAAGGAGACTGATCATAAGGGTACAGAAAAAAACTGCCTCGCAGAATTGTAAGCATATGAAAAATGATTTTATTCAATCGGAACAAGCTAATAAGGAAGAGACACTCGATAAATGCTATACTCATAGGTGAGAGTTTAAAATGAGATACTATCAAAATAGCAGATTTTAGTGAGGTATAGAAGATGGCAAATTTTATTGCAGATAGCGCGGACGTCTATGGTGATGTCGCATTGGGCGAAGGCTCAACGATTTGGTTTCAAAGTGTTTTACGAGGAGATAGCAATACGATCTCGATTGGGAAAATGACAAATGTTCAGGATGGGACGATCGTTCACGTAGATCATGATGCACCAACCGTGGTTGAAGATTATGTGACGATTGGTCATGCTTGCATTATCCATGGCTGCACTATCCATTCAGGTGCGTTGATCGGTATGGGAACAACCGTTTTGAATCATGCGGAAATCGGAGAAAATAGCTTGATCGGTGCTGGTTCGCTGGTGACAGAGGGGACAATTATTCCTGCCAACTCGTTAGCTTTTGGTTCCCCAGCTCGTGTGATTCGTCCATTGACACCAGAAGAAATCGAAAAAAATCGAGGAAATGCCCAGCATTATTATGAGTTAGGACAAGCCTATCTAAAAAATGAGATTCCTCGTATTCAAGCAAAGGGAGCGGCACATGAAGGAGACTAGTTTTTTATTGCTGCAGGCTCAGTTAAGAGCGCTATTTCCAGAGGATGGCTTAAATCAATTGGCAATATACGAAGATCAGGGAGAACACTTTTTGATTTTTTCTAATCGTGGCTTACATGTGCTGGAGGAAGATGAATTAACCAAAGCACCGAGAAATGTGTATTACACGGCGGACAGCTTAAAACCATTTTCGATCCGCCAACAAGCCGGAGTATTTGAATTAGTGATAGAAACAGTAGGTGGGCGATGCTTTATCTTAGCCTTTCCAGACCAAGCGGATGCTCATCAAGCCATGCAAACGCTAATGGGATTATTAACCTAATAAGACGCTTTAGTGTAATTTTTTCTTGATTCCCATTATAATCTTAGTTAAAGGAAGTGATAGAAAATGGACGGAAGTAAATTTGATCAAGAGCCGGTTAACGAAGAAGAATTAGTGGCCCAAGGTTATCGCAAATATCATGGTGAGGGCGTTGATATTTATTACAACAAAGATATTTGCGCACACATTGGAAATTGTGTAAGAGGAAATCCAGAAATTTTTGAGGTGGGTCGCAGACCGTGGATCATCCCTGATAATGGCAGCGTTGAAAATGCCAGCTATGTCGTGGATACATGCCCAAGCGGCGCCTTGAAATATATCATCAAAAAGTAAATAAATTTTAACGAACAGGAGAATCATAATGGAAATCAAAGAAGAAAAAGAACGTTTTGTCTTATTAAATGATGCAAATGAAGAGGCTGGAGAAATGACTTGGTCGAATGCGGGTCCAGAAATCATGATTATTGACCACACCTTTGTTGATCCAACTTATCGCGGTCAAGGCTTAGCAGAAAAATTGGTCGCTGCTGGTGTAGAAAAAGCTCGTAATGAAGGGAAAAAGATTATTCCGCTTTGCCCATTCGCTAAAAAAGAGTTTGAGGAAAAATCAGAATATGCAGATGTTTTAAGAAAATAAGTTTGGAACTTCCCTAGTCAAACGACTTCAATTGTGCTAAAGTAAAAAATGAGGTAGTTTGGAAATAAGGAGGGTCAGCTTTTGTATAATTTTATTTTGGGCGTTATCTTAGTTTTATCGGTGATCATCGTCATTACGATCATGATGCAACCTAGCAAACAAAATAGTGCTGCAAGTGCTTTTACTGGCGGCGCAGATCAATTGTTCGGAAAGCAAAAAGCACGCGGCTTTGAAGCTGTGATGCAACGATCAACCGCCGTTTTAGGTGCGATTTGGATGATTTTGCTCTTCGTATTAATGTTTTTATCAAGCAAATAAAAACCGGCCTCTCACTTGAGAGGTCTTTTTTATTTTGTATTTACACTAAATCAAGTACACTTGAAGATAGAGTAGATAGGACGATTTTGTTAATATTAGAAGGAAAATGAAAGAAAATGTTTAGGAGTGAAAGATCATGGTCCAAATGCCTGAATCGCTGTTTTTACCTCATGGGAGACGAGCGGTTTTATTACTGCATGCTTATTCTGGAAGCCCAAATGATGTACGGATGCTGGCACGCTCTTTAGAAAAACTTGATTATACGATTTACGCGCCTCTTTTTACCGGTCATGGGACAGCGGAACCACTGGACATCTTAGAAGAATCCTCTGAACAATGGTGGCAGGATAGTCAGCAAGCCGTAGCGTTTTTACAGGATAAGGGCTATCAGGATATTGCTGTTTTAGGTCTATCGATGGGAGGTACCTTTGCGACACGCCTGTTAAGTGCGATGCCAGAGAGTTTTATTGGTGGTGGCTTTTTCTGTTCACCGATCGCACCAGTAAAAACCAATGTGACGAAAAACTTCCTATTATATGCTAAACAAGTTTTGGAACGGAACGGCATGGAGGCAACGGAAGAAAAAATCGAAAGTTATCGCCCTTTGGTAGAAAAACAACTGGCAACGATAGAAAAGCTAGCTCAGATCGCTTATAACGATTTGGATAAAATCGACTGCCCCTTTTTCATGGCACAGGCGGGACAAGATGAAATGATCGAAGCAGAGGGTGTCTTCCAAACGGCAGCCCATTTGCAGCAGACATCCTTTACCTTGAACTGGTACCCAAAAAGTGGACACGTAATCACGGTGGGACCGGAACGAAGACAATTAGAACAAGACGTGGCAGATTTTTTAGCCGGTCTTGGCTGGAGAGAAAATAATGGAGAGAAAAACAATTAAAGAAGAAATACTGGCTGGATTGAAAGCAGCCAACAAAAAAAGCCTTTCAATGGAAGAGTTGGCAGAAGTTTTAGATATGCGTAAGAGTGATGACTTCAAACTTTTGGTCCAAACCGTGGCACAGATGGAACGAGAAAAATCAGTGGAGTTTAACAAAAAAGGCAAAATCAAATTGCCATTCCAACCAATCGAAATCGAAGGAATCTTTCGCCGTAATGAACGGGGATTTGGTTTTGTAACGATTGACCCAGAAGAACCGGATATCTTTATTCCAAAAGAAGCGACAAACTTCGCGATGGACGGTGACATCGTCATGATCGATATTCAAAAGACAGCAGATCTTTTTTCTGATCGTGGGGCGGAAGGTCGAGTCGTTTCTATCAAGGAACGAAAGATCCAACAAATCGTCGGTGAATTCACCGCCTTTGATGTTGATGAGATTGCGGAATCCGATTTATTCGGCTATGTGACACCGAAAGATAAGAAGAGCGCGCAATTTAAAATCTTTATTGCAGCAGAAGGAATTCAGCCTGTTGATGGCAGCATTGTCATCGTAGAGATCACACATTATCCGGAAAAGGGCTACGCTACGAGTTTGGAAGGTATGGTAACTAAAGTAGTGGGACATAAAAATGATCCCGGTATGGATATTTTATCGATCGTGATTGCTCAAGGTATCCCCACGCAATTTCCAGATGAGGTTCAGGCAGCCTCTGAACAAGTACCTGACAAAATCGCGGAATCCGATTTGGTTGGTCGACGTGATTTACGTGACCAACAGATTGTTACCATCGATGGTGCTGATGCCAAAGATTTAGATGACGCAGTAACGGTTCGCAAGCTGGATAATGGCAATTATTTCTTAGGCGTGCATATTGCGGATGTTTCTTATTATGTCACGGAAGAGAGTGTATTAAACAAAGAAGCGTTTGAGCGAGGGACAAGTGTTTATTTAACAGATCGGGTGATTCCGATGATTCCGCAACGATTATCAAACGGAATTTGTTCCTTAAATCCACAAGTGCCGCGCTTGACAATGAGCTGTGAAATGGAGATCGATCCAAGTGGAACGATTTTGCATCATGAAATTTTTCAAAGTGTTATCCAGACAAGCGAACGGATGACTTACAGCGCTGTGAATGAAATTTTGGAAGAGGGAAAAGCAGAAACAATCGAACGTTATCATGATTTAGTCCCAATGTTCCACTTAATGAAAGAATTACATCAAATTCTTGAGACACGTCGTAATCGCCGCGGAGCGATCAATTTTGAAGATCGTGAAGCCAAAATTATCGTTGATCCGGAAGGCCATCCGATGGATATTGAACTTCGGGAACGCGGCGTTGGTGAACGGTTGATTGAATCATTCATGTTAGCGGCGAATGAAACCGTGGCTGAACATTTCAATCGTTTGAAATTACCATTCATCTATCGAATCCATGAACAACCGAAGGAAGAAAAAATGCAGCGCTTCTTTGATTTTGCAGCAGCGTTGGGCATTTTAGTCAAAGGGACCAAGAATACCATCACACCGAAGGACTTACAACAGGTGATTCACGATGTGGAGGATAAACCTGAGGCAGCAGTAATCAACACGATGTTGCTTCGGAGTATGCAGCAGGCTCGTTACTCTGAAGACAACTATGGACATTATGGATTAGCCGCGGAATATTACACACACTTCACATCACCGATTCGTCGCTATCCCGATTTGATCGTCCATCGCTTGATTCGGACCTATAGTCAGGATCAAAGCGATGCAACGAAAGAAAAATGGGCGGAAAGTTTGCCTGAGATCGCTGATCACAGCTCTAAGATGGAACGACGTGCAGTGGAAGCTGAACGTGAAGTTGACAGTATGAAGAAAGCGGAGTACATGGCGGACAAAGTCGGGGAAGAATTTGACGGCATCATCAGTTCTGTAACGAAGTTCGGAATTTTTATTGAGTTGCCGAATACAGTCGAAGGCATGATTCACTTAAACGAATTAAAACAAGACTATTTCCACTTCATTGAAAATCAGTTAGCATTAGTAGGTGAGCGCACACGTCAAACCTTCAAGATTGGTCAAAAGGTTCGAGTAAAAGTGACAAAATCTGATCCCGAAACACGAGAAATTGACTTTGAACTGCTGGAAGCAGAAGAGATACCTGCATTGGAAGTGCCAGGAGGTAATCGTCGCAATCAAAGACGCAAACCAACTGGTGGACGCAAGAATAACAAAAATTCTGAAAAGAACTACGGTAAAAATTCTGATCGTCCGAAATCTGGCAAAGAGAAGAAAAAGAAAAAAGGCAAGAAGCCTTTTTATAAAGCAGTAGCTAAAAAGAAGAAACCAGGCAGAAAGAAGGGATAATATGCCAAAAGCTGAAGGCAAATTAGTGGCACAAAATAAAAAGGCCCGGCATGATTACACGATCATCGATACGATCGAAGCGGGTATCGTTTTGCAGGGAACGGAGATCAAGTCGATCCGCAATAGCCGGATCAACTTGAAGGATGGCTTTGCGCGGATTAGAAACGGCGAGGCTTTTTTATACAATGTCCATATCAGCCCATATGAGCAGGGCAATATTTTCAATCACGATCCTGTACGTACGCGAAAACTATTGATGCATAAAAAACAAATTACGCGATTGGCTAATGAGGTCAAAAATACCGGGATAACATTGGTTCCGCTAAAAGTCTATTTGAAAGATGGCTATGCAAAGGTTTTGATCGGTGTCGCTAAAGGGAAACACCAATACGACAAACGAGAAACTTTGAAGCGCAAAGATGTGGATCGGCAAATCAGCCGGACGCTAAAAAACTATTCTCGTTAGCAAAATATTCTTTTTCGCATATTTAGTGAGAATTTCTTTACTTCACAATGGATTTTGATACGATTAGTTACAATCTATAATAGCCATTTTACGGGCTAAACCAACGGCTAGAGGGGAATAAGCAGGGATTAAATAACGTTAGAGAAAATATCTCTGACTTATTCGAAAATTTTTAGGAAAATTCTTTGAAATTTTCTTTCTCTGGTGGTAACATACGATAGTATTTTGAGGAGCAGCGCTAAGCAGGCACGAGTTGAAGCGAGTCGCTGGGAAGAGAGGTGAACTGAATTGGATGAAAAATCTTGGGTTTTCCATATAGGTCCCGTATGGTTCGATGGTACGGTAACGACAATGATTATTTTGACATGTGTGATTGTCTTCTTCCTTGTTTTTGCGTTTACACGCAACCTATCATTGAAGCCCAAAGGAAAGCAAAACGCAATTGAGTGGGTCATTGATTTTACTACGAACATCGTTGGTGACAACATGCCTCGTAAAGAAGTCAGAAATTTTAGTTTGTTCTCATTTACGTTGTTCTTATTTATTTTTGTAGCAAACCAAATCGGACTAGTCACGAAAATCGTTACAGGTGATGAGGTGACTTATTGGAAAAGTCCGACAGCTAACCCCTTTGTAACAATGGGATTGGCATTACTCGTATTGGTCCTAGCCAATTACTTAGGAACTGAAAAACTCGGTTTTGGCGGGTACGTAAAAAATTCTTTCTTCACACCAAAAGGATTGTTTCCGATTAAATTGATGGAAGAATTTACGAACGTTATCACGTTAGGCTTACGTCTTTACGGGAACGTTTTTGCTGGTGAAGTATTGCTTTCACTAATCGCAAGCATGGTCACAAGCGCAGGCTGGTGGACCTTACCATTCGCTATTCCGCTTGAGATGATTTGGATTGCATTCTCACTATTTATCGGTAGTATCCAAGCATTTGTTTTCACTACTCTATCTATGGTTTATATCAGTCATAAAATCGAGGTAGAATAATTTAAAAAATTTAACACACTTTTAGGAGGAAATTTATTATGAACTTTATCGGTGCAGGAATCGCAATCATGGGAGCCGCAATCGGGGCTGGTTATGGTAACGGACAAGTAATCTCAAAAGCAATTGAATCTATGGCACGTCAACCAGAAATGTCAGGTCAAATTCGTTCAACAATGTTTATTGGTGTTGGTTTGATCGAAGCTGTGCCAATTCTAGGTGTTGTACTAGGTATGTTGATGGTTTTCCAATAAAAATTAACGCTTTTTCGTTGAATTTCGTCCAAGAGATGAACGACAGAGCCGTACAAAGGGTTCTGTAATGAGAAAGAACAGAAAGGAAGACCGAGTATGCTGAATCTAGTTGTTGCTGAGGCTGTCAATACAACGCTCGGTAATTTAGTCGTCGTTACGTTATCATTCGTGATTCTAATGGCGTTATTAAAGAAATTCGCGTGGGGTGCCGTTCAAGACATCCTGAAAAAACGTGAAGACAAGATCGCCAATGATCTAGATTCTGCCGAACAATCTCGGACTAAAGCAGCTGAGCTGGAAAAAGAACGTGAAGCTCAGTTAGCAAGTTCTCGTAGTGATGCGGCAGATATTATCAAAAATGCGAAAGAAAGCGGCGAGTTGAGCCGTCAAAACATCATCAAGGATACCAAAGAGGAAGTCACTCGTCTGAAAGATCGCGCGCAAGCGGAGATCAAAGATGAACGTGAAAACGCGTTGACTTCTGTTAAAGATGATGTGGCGGCATTATCCCTGCAAATCGCAGAGAAAATCTTGAGTAAAGAGCTCTCACAGGATGCTCATCAAGATTTGATCGACAACTACATGGATAAGTTGGGAAACACGAAACATGAAGCTTGATAAATACACAGTCGGTAAACGCTATGGCAAAGCTTTGTTTGAACTGGCGATCGAAAACGAAGCTGCCGATGCTGTTTATCAAGAGCTGTTGACTGTTCGGGAAATCTGTAAAGAAATTCCTGATCTTGGAAATATTTTGACCGATGTTCGCTTAGAAGGTGCAGAAAAGAAAGCCATCATGGATGCTTTTACCGGCGGCTTTGACGGCATGGTCAAAAATTTTCTATTAGTAGTTTTTGAATACAATCGCAGCGACGATCTGCCCTTTATGATCGAAGAATTTGAACGTCGTTACGATGCACGAAATAAAATCGCACATGGAACAGTCACTACGGCTGTACCGCTCTCTAAAGAAAAGAAACAAGAGCTTGAAGCAAAAGTCGCTGATGTTTTTGGCTACCAGAAGGCCACGTTAACCCCGATAGTTGATGAATCAATTCTCGGCGGTGTCATTGTTGAAGCCGATCATCAAGTGATCGACGGCAGCCTCGCCAGCCAATTAAATGGTCTACGAGCAGCACTTAGTAAAAAGTAGAGAAGAAGAGGTGAAATGAATGGCCATCAAAGCAGAAGAAATCAGTGCTTTAATCAAAGAACAGATTCAGAATTACGATAATAAGCTGTCTGTTGAGGAAATCGGAACAGTCACTTACGTTGGGGATGGGATCGCCCGTGCCCACGGTTTAGAAAATGCAATGAGCGGGGAATTATTAGAGTTCTCTAACGGCTCTTACGGAATGGCACAAAACTTAGAAAGCAATGATGTCGGTATCATCGTTCTAGGTGAATTTGAGTCCATTCGTGAAGGAGACAAAGTAAAACGTACCGGTAAGATCATGGAAGTGCCTGTTGGCGAAAACATGATCGGACGTGTTGTGAACCCACTTGGTCAACCAGTAGATGGAATGGGTCCAATTGAAACAACAAACACACGTCCAGTCGAAGCAATGGCTCCCGGCGTTATGCAACGTAAATCAGTATCAGAACCAATGCAAACAGGCTTAAAGGCCATCGATGCCCTAGTACCAATCGGACGGGGACAACGTGAATTAATCATTGGTGACCGTAAAACAGGTAAAACATCAATCGCGATTGATACGATCATCAACCAAAAAGGTCAAGATATGATCTGTATTTATGTCGCTATTGGACAAAAAGAGTCAACTGTCCGTTCGCAAGTTGAAACACTTCGTAAATTCGGCGCAATGGATTACACCATCGTCGTAACAGCAGGTGCTTCACAACCTGCACCGCTATTATTTATCGCGCCTTATGCTGGAACAGCAATGGGTGAAGAATTCATGTATAACGGCAAACACGTTTTGGTCGTCTTTGATGACTTGTCAAAACAAGCTGTTGCTTATCGTGAACTGTCATTACTATTACGTCGTCCGCCAGGTCGTGAAGCGTACCCAGGGGATGTCTTTTATTTGCACTCACGTCTATTAGAACGTGCGGCAAAACTTTCAGATGAATTAGGCGGCGGGTCATTGACGGCCTTGCCATTTGTTGAAACACAAGCTGGAGATATCTCAGCATATATTCCAACCAACGTAATCTCAATCACTGATGGACAAATTTTCTTGGAGAATGATTTGTTCTATGCGGGTATTCGTCCAGCCGTTGATGCTGGTTTATCCGTATCCCGGGTTGGTGGATCTGCACAAATTAAAGCAATGAAAAAGGTTGCCGGAACTCTGCGTTTAGACCTTGCAAGCTATCGTGAGCTAGAAGCCTTCACACAATTCGGTTCAGATTTGGATGCTGCAACACAAGCTAAATTGAATCGTGGACGTCGAACAGTTGAAGTGCTGAAGCAAAAATTACATGCACCGCTTCCTGTCGAAAAACAAGTTGTGATTCTTTATGCCTTGACTCATGGGGTACTCGATAGTATTCCTGTCAACAGTATTTTGGATTTTGAATCGCAATTATTCGAATATCTGGAAACAAATCATTCAGATATTTTTGCAACGATTCGCGACACGAAAGAACTGCCAGATACAGATAAATTAGATGGAGCGATCCAAGAATTCAAAGACATTTTTGACGCTTCTGCAGCGAACCAAGAAAAAGCATAATCGAGGTGAAAAAAGATCATGGCATCCTTAAATGAAATTAAAACACGGATTGCATCGACGAAAAAGACAAGTCAAATCACCAACGCTATGCAAATGGTTTCAGCATCTAAATTAACGAAATCAGAAGCTTACTCTGCAAAATTTCAGCTCTACGCTTCGAAAGTACGTGAAGTATTAACGCACTTGACAGCGAGCGAATTGACAGAGTTGGCGAATTCTGGTCGTGAGTTAGGCGGTATCAACTATCACAGCATGTTGCTGAATCGTCCAGTCAAAAAAACTGGTTATATCGTGATTACTTCTGATGGCGGCTTGGTTGGAGGCTATAACAGCTCGATCTTAAAACAAACCATGGCGATGCTTGAAGATGATCATGATTCTGCTGATGAATATGTTTTGTTAGCCATTGGTGGAACCGGAGCAGACTTTTTCAAAGCTCGCGGCGTTAAATTGGCTTATGAGTTACGCAATTTGTCTGATCAGCCAAGCTTTGATGAAGTGCGAAAAATCGTTTCGATGACGACCAGTATGTATGAAAATCAAGTTTTCGATGAACTATACGTTTGTTATAACCATCACGTGAACTCATTATCTAGTCAGTTTCGAGTTGAAAAAATGCTGCCGATCTCTGACTTGGATCCAAGTGAAGCACAAGAATATCGTGAAGAATATTTGTTTGAACCTTCAAAAGAAGCGATCCTCGATCAATTACTTCCGCAATATGCTGAAAGCTTGATCTATGGCGCGATTGTCGATGCTAAAACAGCAGAGCACGCAGCTGGGATGACAGCAATGAAGACAGCGACAGATAATGCTGGTGCGATCATTGATGATCTAACTATTTCATACAACCGGGCCCGTCAAGCGGCGATCACCCAAGAGATTACTGAAATTGTCGGCGGGGCTTCCGCATTAGAATAATTTCGAGATTGGAGGAAAAAACATGAGTTCAGGCAAGATTGTTCAAGTTATTGGTCCCGTTGTCGACGTGGAATTTTCTTTAGATCAATCCTTACCAGACATCAACAATGCGTTGATTGTTTATAAAAAAGATAAAACAAAAGTTGTTCTTGAAGTCGCTTTGGAACTTGGTGATGGTGTTATCCGCACGATCGCCATGGAAGCTACTGATGGTCTGCAACGTGGGATGGAAGTTGTCGATACCGGCAAATCTATTTCTGTTCCTGTAGGGAAAGATACTTTGGGTCGTGTGTTTAACGTATTAGGTGAAACGATCGATAAAGAAGCACCTTTTCCAGAAGATGCAGAGCGCAGCGGTATTCATAAAAAGGCTCCGACCTTTGAAGAACTTAGCACAAGTAATGAAATTTTAGAAACAGGGATCAAAGTTATCGACTTATTAGCACCTTATTTAAAAGGTGGGAAAGTCGGGCTTTTCGGTGGTGCCGGTGTTGGTAAAACCGTCTTGATCCAAGAATTGATTCATAATATTGCCCAAGAACACGGTGGGATTTCCGTATTTACCGGTGTTGGGGAACGTACTCGTGAAGGGAAC
Organism: Enterococcus sp.; assembly: GCF_032555305.1. GTDB lineage: Bacteria > Bacillota > Bacilli > Lactobacillales > Enterococcaceae > Enterococcus_A. The sequence continues at coordinate 10,568 of NZ_JAWGOQ010000027.1, read as the reverse complement.
GACCTATATTATGAAATGAAAGACTCTGGCGTTATCGAGAAAACAGCCATGGTATTTGGACAAATGAATGAGCCGCCAGGTGCGCGGATGCGTGTTGCCTTGACTGGTTTGACATTAGCTGAATACTTCCGTGATGAAGAAGGACAAGACGTGCTGTTGTTTATCGACAACATCTTCCGTTTCACGCAAGCTGGTTCAGAAGTTTCTGCCTTGCTAGGTCGTATGCCATCTGCCGTTGGGTATCAACCAACCTTGGCAACTGAAATGGGACAATTACAAGAACGAATCACTTCAACGAAAAAAGGTTCGATTACATCTATTCAAGCCATTTACGTACCAGCCGATGACTATTCTGACCCTGCGCCAGCAACAGCCTTCGCCCATTTGGACGCAACGACCAACTTGGAACGTAAATTAACAGAACAAGGGATTTACCCAGCCGTTGACCCATTGGCTTCATCTTCAAGTGCTTTGGCGCCTGAAATTGTTGGGGAAGAACATTATCGTGTAGCTACTGAAGTTCAACGTGTCTTACAACGTTACCGTGAATTACAAGATATCATCGCGATCTTAGGGATGGACGAATTGTCTGACCAAGAAAAAGTGATCGTTTCTCGTGCTCGTCGTATTCAATTCTTCTTATCACAAAACTTCAACGTTGCTGAACAATTTACTGGTCAGCCTGGTTCATATGTACCAGTTGAAAAAACTGTTGAGGGCTTCAAAGAGATTCTTGAAGGAAAATACGACGATCTTCCTGAAGATGCCTTCCGTAGTGTCGGTACAATCGAAGACGTAATCGAAAAAGCGAAAACTTTAGGCTACTAGAAAGAGGTGCCCGATGGAACAAGAAAAAAACAAAGTTCTACAAGTGAACGTTGTTACTCCAGATGGCAACGTCTATGATCATAATGCAACCATCGTCGTTGCTAAAACGGTCGCTGGTGAGATCGGTATTTTACCGAACCATGCCCCGATCATTGCGCCTCTTGCGATCGATGAAGTTCGTGTTCGTCGAACGGATTCTGATACACACGTGGACTGGATCGCAGTCAACGGTGGAATCATGGAAGTTCGGGACAACGTATTGACGATCATCGCTGATACGGCCGAACGTGAACGCGATATTGATGTCTCTCGTGCCGAAAGAGCAAAACAACGGGCGGAAGCGCGCATTCAAGAAGCCCGGGAAAAACAAGATACGGATCAATTGAGCCGTGCCGAGGTTGCCTTGCACCGCGCGATGAATCGGATCAAAGTTTCCAAACACCGTTAAAAAATTTATTAATGAGCTGTGTCGGTTTGTGGCTGACGCAGCTCTTTTTTTCGGAATTGTTCAATTTTTTATCCTCGGTTAGAATAAAGAAATCACTTGAAAACGGTCGTTTTTCAAGAATTTCAAATACCAAAAATAGCCACTGTTTTTTTGATATTTTGACCAAAAGAGCAGGGTGGAAATTTTTAAAGGTCTTTTTGTGTATAAAAAAGATTACTTTTGAACAGTAGGAAACAGAAAATAAATATTAAGTTTTTTAAAAGTTTCTGTATAGTCCTTTGGGCGATCAAAGTATTCTTCTTTATCTGATTCTATGATATAATCCAACTGTTGATTTTTTTGAAAGGAAACGAATTATGCAAGTTTATGGAATTGATGCAATCGTGAGAATCGTCTCGCATTTTTCCTTTATCTATTTAGCCTTTTGGGCTCTACGGTCATTGCGGATAGAGAATCTTTTTAAAGCATTCAAAGAAACTCAGGTTCGACTTGCGATCCTCATGTTAGCGATCGCCCTAGGTTTTACTTGCAGTACATTCTTCTTAGAAATCATTCTTTTGTGTAAAAATATCTTTTTGACATTTAGTTAAGGTACATATACGCGGAAAAGCGACTAGCATTTTTTGGAGGGAATACAATGGAAGAGATCATCGTTCGTGGTGGCAAACAATTAAAAGGAACAGTACATATCGAAGGCGCAAAAAATGCTGTGCTGCCAATTTTAGCTGCGACATTATTGGCTGAGGAAGGAACATCTACTTTAAGCAATGTTCCGATTTTATCTGATGTCTTTACCATGAATCAAGTGATTCGGTATTTGAATACAGATGTTGAATTTAATGAAGAAACGAAAGAAATTACAGTGGATGCGACACGTCAATTGAACGTGGAAGCTCCATATGAATACGTTAGTAAGATGCGTGCTTCAATCGTTGTAATGGGTCCTTTATTGGCTCGTAACGGTCATGCAAAAGTAGCAATGCCAGGTGGTTGTGCGATCGGCAAACGCCCAATCGATCTGCATTTAAAAGGATTCCAAGCTCTAGGCGCGAAGATTATCCAAAAAAATGGCTATATCGAAGCCATTGCTGATGAATTAGTTGGGGATACAATCTATCTAGATTTCCCAAGTGTCGGTGCAACACAAAACATCATGATGGCTGCTGTGAAGGCTAAAGGCACCACTGTGATTGAAAACGTTGCTCGCGAACCTGAAATCGTTGATTTAGCGAATTTCTTGAATAAAATGGGTGCCAGCATCCATGGTGCGGGTACTGAAACCATGCGTATTGAAGGTGTTGATCACCTGCATGCTGTTTCTCATCCAATCGTTCAGGACCGTATCGAAGCTGGAACATTTATGGTTGCTGCTGCGATGACAGAAGGAAACGTCTTGATCGACGGTGCGATCCCAGAACACAACCGTCCTTTGATCTCCAAATTGATTGAAATGGGCGTTAAGATCACAGAAGAAAATGATGGGTTACGTGTCATTGGTCCTAAAACATTAAAAGCGACTGATATCAAAACGATGCCTCATCCAGGTTTCCCAACAGATATGCAAGCACAAATGACAGCTATCCAATTAGTTGCCGATGGTGTCAGCACTACGACAGAAACTGTTTTTGAAAATCGTTTCCAGCATTTAGAAGAAATGCGCAGAATGAATGCACAAGTCAAAATTGACAACAATGTTGCATTGATCAAAGGTGCTTCAGAGCTTCAAGGAGCAGAAGTATATGCCACTGACCTGCGTGCTGCAGCAGCTTTGGTTTTAGCAGGCTTGCGAGCAAATGGCATTACACGTGTACGCAATTTGAAATACTTAGATCGCGGCTACTATCAATTCCATACGAAGTTGCAACGCTTGGGCGCAGACGTGGAACGTGTAGACAATGAAAGCAAAAAAACAGCTGACAAAACAACTGTTTTAGCATAAGATTTTGTTCTTCTTTTAACTGTTATTACGTCTGAGTGTAGAGGACTACAGTTAATTAAGAAGAACAACAGAGTTATGGACAATATGATGGTCATTTTGTTTTTAGTAAGATAAAGACAAATACCTCTGTGTGGGAATAGGAGTGGATTTATGAGTTCAGGTGAACATATTTTACGTAGTTTGATACGCATCGTAGCGATTTTACTTGCTGGTGTCATATTATTCATAGTCGGCAGTATGATTGGTTACGGCGCAATGGGCGGCGGAAATCCATTTAAAGTACTATTGCCAGGTGTTTGGCGTCATATTTTAGAGTTTGTTCATTAGTCATTGGACAAAATCTGACTGCGATTATTCATAAGGGGCTGCATCAATTTTTTGGTGCGGTCCCTTTTTCAAATTCTTGCTTTATTTTGCGCGATCAGTAGAATAGGATGAGGAAAAGGGTTTTAATCAATTGTTGATATCTTGAGGTGAGTGAATGAGTATTATCAGTAAAGGTCTTATTAGTCTGGTGCATGGGTATCAACGTTTTATCTCGCCGTTGACGCAGCCATCCTGTCGTTACTACCCAACATGCTCGAATTATATGATTAAGGCAGTCCAAGTTCATGGAGCCTTCAAAGGGTTTCTTATGGGCATTTCCCGAATTTTACGTTGTCATCCGTTTGCAAAGCCGGGCTTTGATTATGTGCCAGTAAAATTTTCATTGCGGAAAAATCGTGTAGATCATGAAGAACCAGATTATCAAAAAATGAGTGAAGAATCATTAGAGAGATAAAGGCAAAATTTCAAACTATTTAATTGAAAGAAAAATTTTGGTGGATGATCTTCGTTAGCGTTCCTGTCAAACAGTGCTCAAGAAGCTGAAATACGTTTGTGAAGTTATTGTATAGGTGTGGAAAAAATCATCTGCTTTTTCCTTCTTATATGAATAAGTGAAAGCCTACAGTAGGGAAATTGAGCGTATTTTCACTTTGAGTTATTGGCGGATTTGATCGTTGAGAGCACGGATAGTTAAATGAATATAGTTATTTTTAAGAAATCTTATTGACTATTTACTGGTTAATGAGATTTCTTTTTCGTTATTTGATAAGGCTTTCTCAGTACTGTAAGCGCTATAAATTGTTTGAGTATTGCCGAATTATTAAAATATTCAGAAAATTTAATTGACAGTGAGAGTTTTTTCCTATATATTCTTTATTATCTTAACAAATTATCATTATTTTATTAGGGGGTAACAGGATGAAGAAAAGAACAGTAGCTGTATTAGCAGCAGGGTTGTTCCTATTAGGCGCATGTGGGTCACCTAAAGCCAGTGATGGTGGTGGCGGAGGAGATGCCGATACAATCAAAATCGGCGGAAACTTTGAATTATCAGGAGCTGTAGCAGCTTATGGTGAGGCAGAAAATGAAGGTGTCAAATTAGCTGTTGAAGAAATCAATAAAGACGGCGGGATCGATGGCAAAAAGATCGAATACGTTTCGAAAGACAATAAGTCTGACAATAATGAAGCAGCTTCGGTTGCAGCGAACTTAACAACGAAAGATGAAGTAGTTGCAATTATTGGACCGGCAACCTCCGGAGCGACGAAAGCGACATTACCGAATTTGACAAAGGCGAAGGTTCCAGCAATCACTCCTTCTGGGACAGACGATGCTATCACTGTTCAAAAAGAGAAAGTGCAAGAATACATTTTCCGTTCTTGTTTCCAAGATAGTTCGCAAGGGGTCATTTTGGCAAAATATGCTGAGGACAACTTAAAAGCGGACAAAGCAGTAATCTTAGGGGATAACTCAAGTGACTATGCAATCGGATTGAAGAAAGCCTTCAAAGATACCTATAAAGGTGAAATTGTGGCAGAAGAGAACTTCACAGCGGGTGATAAAGACTTCCAAGCAATGTTAACGAAGATCAAAGATAAAGACTTCAACGTCATTTATGTTCCTGGTTATTATACAGAAGCTGGCTTGATCATTAAGCAAGCACGTGAAATGGGTATTGAGCAGCCAATCATTGGTGCAGACGGCTTTGGAGATGAAAAACTTGTAGAAACTGCCGGTGCTAGCAATGTCAAAAATGTTTACTACACTGGTCACTTCTCAACAAAAGCTCCAGCAACAGATAAGGTTGAGCCATTTGTAGAAGCATTTGAGAAGAAATACAACAAACAACCATCTTCATTCAACGCATTAGCATATGACTCTGTTTATATGATCAAACAAGCGATCGAAGAAGAAGGCAAAGCAACACCTGAAGCAATCAAAAAAGGATTAGCAAGCTTGAAAGACTTCGAAGGCGTTACTGGTAAGATCTCAATGGATAAAGAGCATAATCCTGTGAAACCTCTAGTTGTACTTGGTCTAACAGATGGAAAAGAATCTTCTGCTGAAACCGTTAATCAATAATTACTCGGGTAAAGCAGGCAAGGGGGTGTGCCAATGGTATTTGGTACACTCCTTTTTAAGAATTAAGGTCGTCTAGACCAATCTATTTATTTGAAAAGTGATGTGATAAAGATGGAAGTATTTATACAGCAAATCGTCAATGGGCTTTTCCTAGGTAGTGTTTATGCGCTGATGGCGCTGGGCTACACTATGGTTTATGGAATAATAAAATTGATTAACTTTGCCCATGGCGAGATTTATATGATCGGTTCGTTTATCGGCTATTTTTTGATTAATCAGTTCAATATGGGATTCTTCCCAGCATTAGTTTTGTCGATGGCTGGCAGTGCGATCTTAGGTGTTGTGATTGAATTCTTAGCTTACCGGCCGTTAAGAAATTCAACTCGAATCGCCGCATTGATCACGGCGATCGGTGTGTCTTACCTATTGCAGAATACAATGATCTATTTCTTCAGTTCGACGACAAGACCTTTTCCGCAGGTAATCAAAATGCAGGTCTTCAATATTGGTTTCTTACGGGTTACAAATATTCAGTTATTGATTTTAGGATTATCGCTGTTCTTGATGATCGCGTTAAATTTGATCGTTCAAAGAACCAAAATGGGTAAAGCGATGCGGGCTGTAAGTGTTGATACGGATGCTGCGCAGCTGATGGGGATTGATGTGAATCGGACAATCTCTTTTACCTTCGCTTTAGGATCAGCGCTAGCTGCGGCCGGCGGTATGATGATCGGGTTGTATTATAACTCGATTGATCCGATGATGGGCTATATTCCTGGTTTGAAATCATTTATCGCCGCGGTATTAGGCGGGATCGGAATTATTCCGGGAGCTGCAATTGGCGGGTTTGTAATCGGCTTGATCGAAACGATCACGACCGCGCTAGGTTTTTCTGATTTCAAAGATGCAGTGGTTTACGCGGTATTGATCTTGATTTTATTAGTTCGTCCAGCCGGCATCTTAGGCAAACATGTGAAAGAGAAAGTGTAGGTGAGTCAAATGAAAAAGAATTTGAAATACAATTTGATTTGGCTAGCCTTGATCGTGCTTGGGTATGCGGTACTGTACATCGCTTATTCAGCTGGGATGGTCAATCTATTTTTAGATAATATTTTAGTTCAGATCGGTATCAATGTGATTCTAGCAGTCGGATTGAACCTGATCATTGGTTTCTCTGGTCAGTTTTCATTAGGTCATGCTGGTTTTATGGCGATTGGTGCCTATGCAGCAGCACTTATTTCAATGAATACACCAACTTACGGCGGTTTTTTCTTAGGGATGGCTGTCGGTGTGATTATTGCAGGTCTCGTTGCTGTGGCGGTAGGTATCCCAACACTACGTTTGAGTGGTGACTATCTAGCCATCGCAACGTTGGGTGTAGCGGAAATTATTCGAATTTTATTGATTAATTTTAAGGAAATCACCAATGGTCCCTCAGGTTTGTTTGGGATCGAGCCTTTTGTTGATTGGCAGATGGTTTATGGCTTTATGGCGATTACTACGCTGTTTATCGTTAACTATATTCGTTCAGGTGCAGGGCGTGCAACGATGGCGATTCGTGAAGATGAGATTGCAGCAGAAGCGATGGGGGTCAATACAACCAAGTATAAGGTTATGGCCTTTACCTTTGGTGCTATGACAGCTAGTATCGCAGGTTCACTCTATGCAGGCTATTTGCAATCGATCGCACCGAAGGATTTTGCTTTTACGAAATCCGTTGATATCTTGATCCTAGTAGTATTAGGCGGGATTGGTAGTGTAACAGGTACCTTTATTGCGGCGATTCTTCTAGGAATCATCAATATGTATCTGCAAGATTTCGGAACATTACGAATGATTATTTACGCATTGGCATTGATTATCTTGATGATCTTTAAGCCTGGCGGATTGTTAGGAACGAAAGAGCTATCCGTCAAGAAAATTTTGAACAAGTTTAAAAAGGGAGATGACCAGAATGCCTCTGTTGGAAATTAAAGATTTAACCAAAAACTTTGGCGGTTTGGCGGCGGTCTCCAATGTCAATATCGCATTAGAAGAGAATCAATTAGTTGGTTTGATCGGGCCGAATGGTGCCGGGAAAACGACATTGTTTAACCTGATTACTGGCGTCTATGAACCAAGTGAAGGTGATGTTTTACTAGAAGTCGATGGACAGAATCAGCGTTTGAATGGAAGAAAGCCATACGCGATCGCTGACTTAGGCTTGAGCCGGACGTTTCAAAATATTCGTTTGTTCAAAGACCTCTCTGTTTTAGACAATGTCTTGATCGCTATGAATAGTAAAAATAAAGAGGGCTTCTTTTCCAGTGTTCTTCGCTTGCCGGCCTTCTATAATAAAGAGGAAGCCCTGAAGGAAGAAGCGGTGAAATTATTAACGATTTTTGATTTACAGGATAAAGCTGAGAACTTAGCCCGGAATTTGCCTTATGGGGAACAACGACGCTTAGAGATCGTGCGGGCTTTAGCAACAAAGCCGAAGATTCTTTTCTTGGATGAACCGGCAGCAGGGATGAATCCGCAGGAAACAGCGGCACTAACCATGCTGATCAGAAAGATCCAAAAGGAATTTGAGATCACGATTCTTTTGATTGAACATGATATGAGCTTAGTTATGGATGTTTGTGAGCGTATCTATGTTTTAGAATATGGCCGCATTTTAGCCGAAGGAAATCCAGAAGAAATCAAAAACAATCCAGAAGTGATCAAAGCCTATCTTGGAGGTGAGCTATAATGCTGAAAATTGAAAATCTTTCGGTTCATTACGGCATGATCCAAGCGGTACGTGATGTTAGCTTTGAAGTCAATCAAGGCGAGATCGTTTCGCTGATTGGAGCGAATGGTGCGGGAAAGACGACCATTTTACGTACAATCTCAGGGTTGAATCAGCCATCTAAAGGAACGATCACCTTTGAAGGGGAAGCGATCCAAAAGAAAGCGCCTAGAAAAATCGTTGCTCAAGGGATTTCCCAAGTGCCTGAAGGGCGCCATGTTTTCCCAGGACTGACAGTCTTGGAAAATCTGGAAATGGGTGCTTACCTGCGAAAAGACGGGGATATGCAAAAAGATTACGAACATGTCTACGAGAAGTTCCCGATCTTGAAGGAACGGTTGAATCAGGATGCTTCAACGCTCTCTGGTGGGGAACAGCAAATGTTGGCGATGGGTCGGGCTTTGATGTCTAAGCCGCGTTTATTGCTGCTAGATGAGCCGTCAATGGGGCTAGCACCAATCTTTATTCAAGAAATCTTTAATATCATCCAGGAGATTCAAAAACAAGGAACGACCGTTTTATTGATTGAACAGAACGCTAAAATGGCTCTTTCAGTTGCAGACCGAGGCTATGTATTGGAGACCGGAAAAGTGGTCCTATCAGGAACCGGTCAAGAATTGCTAGAAAGTGAAGAAGTGAAGAAAGCTTATCTAGGAGGATAAAACATGAGTGTAAAAGATTTTATGACAGCAGACTTAGTAACGGTCGCGCCAAAAACCAAGATTTTTGATGCCGTTGACTTAATGAAAAAATATGATATTCACCGCTTGCCAGTGGTTGAGAACGATCATTTAGTCGGTTTGATCACAGAGGGAACGATCCAAGAGGCTCTGCCTTCAAAAGCGACGAGCTTGAGTGTTCATGAAGTCAATTATTTATTGAACAAAACAGTCGTAGCAGATGTGATGATCAAGGATGTCAAAACGATCGCACCTGATGCGGAATTGGAAGACGGCATCTACTTGATGCGTCAAAACAAAATCAATGTGTTGCCAGTGCTAGAGGACGAAAAATTGGTGGGAATCATCACGAATAATGATATCTTCGATGCTTTCTTAAAATTGACGGGCTATCATGAAGGTGGCACCCGCGTTCAACTAAAAATCTTAGAAGATAAAAAGGGTGTCCTAGCCAGAGTCGCGAAAATATTAGCTGACAACGACTTCAGCATCTTGACGGTTATCGTTGATCATCAAACCAACGCAACGATTGTTGAGATCCAATTAGCCAGCAAAGAGACAGAAAAAATCAAACAGCTTCTGACAGACAATGGCTACGAAGTTTTGCGAGCCGCGATAACGCAACCTTAACTTTAGCGACAACTGAGTGATCAGTTGTCCTTTTCTTTTGTTGTATGATAAACTTATTCAGGACGGAGGGGAAGACATGTCTAAAAAGAACAAAGATATCCAGGTTCAGGTCAAAGAAGAAGAGCGCCTGATCAATGGAGAAAAACAAATTGTCACGCAATTAGTGATCGGCAAAAAAATGATTGGCGAGATTATTCCTGAAAATAAAAATTTTCAAGCCTTTAATGACGGGGTTTTACTAGGGAATTTCAAGACTTTAGATGATGGTATTGAAGCCCTAATTCGCAACTGGAATTTACATGAATAATTTTTGAAAAAAGTACTTGCATTTTTTTTGAAGATTAGGTATTATAACTGAGTCGGGTTTTTAAATAATAAAAAACCTAGCTGGAGGAGTAGCGAAGTGGCTAAACGCGACGGACTGTAAATCCGTTCCTTAGGGTTCAGTGGTTCGAATCCACTCTCCTCCACCATTGGGGTATAGCCAAGCGGTAAGGCAAGGGACTTTGACTCCCTCATGCGTTGGTTCGAATCCAGCTACCCCAGTCGTTCAGTGAGTTGCAGATGCAGCTCACTTTTTTTGTTTTTAACAGTTGGAGCTGTAAGAAGAAGCTTCAAATATAGCAGGATTCGCAAGGGCATTCAGTTTTTCTGCTGAAGGCTCTTTTTTTGTAACTAACTAGGGTCAAAATTGTCAGATACGGACTGTCAAATCATCAATAAATCACTGCTTAAAGGCTATAAAACAACAATTTGGACTCTTGATACGTGTTTATCTGATAGCTTTTGCAGGATTTTAAAATACCAGTTTGAAATACTGTCTGGTGGAGTAGTTTATTGAAAGTAAAAAATTAATAAACCAAA